>NZ_CP094460.1:0-1200000 GCF_022809715.1 Burkholderia pyrrocinia | reverse complement strand
CCGATATCCCGCCCGCGCGCAGCTTCATAGAATCGATCTTCGGGATAAAAATATCCCGGACATCCTTTCAACGCCAAACCGGCCGCGCGCGTTCCGCGCCGCGCGGCCGGTGAACCACCTGGAACTGCGCATGAGGAAATTCAATGTTCGCATCGTTTTCGCGTACGACTGGCCGTTGACGCTGGCCGGCATCGAGCAGATCGCCGGCAGCGCCTGCGCCATCGAGCTCGTCGCGGTCTACCGGAGTGCGGCCGAGCTGGTCGCGTCGCTCGGCGGCGTCGACTGCGACCTCGTGCTGGTCGATTATTCGATCCGCGGCGACGAGCAGATGGACGGCCTAGCGCTGTTCGACTGGCTGCGGCGCACGCGCCCGAACGCCGGAATCGTCGCGCTGGTCGGCAACGAGAACCCGCTGATTTTCCGGTCGATCCTCGCGATCGGCGGCGTGAGCATCGTCAGCAAGTTCGACGAAATCGGCCATATCGTCACGGCGATCCATTCGAGCTACAGCGGCGGGCGCTACCTGTCGCCGTGCGTCAGGCGCGCGGTCGATGCGATCGGCGAGCGCGGCGAGGCGCCAGTGAAGCTGTCGGCGCGTGAGATCGAGGTGATTCGCCTGTATCTGTCGGGCGTGTCGATCAAGACGATCGCGCAGCGCCTGAGCAAGGGCAAGCAGACGGTCAGCGCGCAGAAGATCAGCGCGATGAAGAAGCTCGGCGCGAACAACGACGTCGAGCTGATCCAGCGGGCGGCGGGGCTGGGGCTCGGCATCGGTGCAGCGGTGCCGCGGGCCGGCGACGCGGCGTGAGCACGGGTGTGTGCGTGCGGGGGCGTGTCGGCGCCGTCAGGCCGGCAACGCGAACCGCGTAACGGCGTCGCGCAGCGCTTCGGCCTGATCGCGCAGCGAATGCGCGGCCGCCGCCGCCTGTTCGACGAGCGCCGCGTTCTGCTGCGTGACCTGGTCCATTTCGCCCACCGCGCGATTGACCTGCTCGATCCCGGCGCTTTGCTCGCGCGACGCATGGCTGATTTCGTCGAGGATCTCGTTCACGCGCCGCACCGACTGCACGAGCTCGGCCATCGTCTCGCCGGCGTGCGTGACGAGCGTCGCGCCGTGCTCGACGGTCTCGTTCGACGACACGATCAGCGACTTGATCTCCTTGGCGGCCGTCGCCGAGCGTTGCGCGAGCGAGCGCACTTCGGCCGCGACCACCGCGAAGCCGCGGCCCTGTTCGCCCGCGCGCGCGGCTTCGACGGCCGCGTTCAGCGCGAGGATGTTGGTCTGGAACGCGATCCCGTCGATCACGCCGATGATGTCGCCGATCTTGTGCGAGCGGCCGGTGATCTCGTTCATCGTGCGCACGACGTCGTCGACCACCGCGCTGCCGCGCGTCGCGACCTGCGCGGCCTGGCCGGCGAGCGATGCGGCCTGCGCGGCGCTGTCCGCGTTCTGCTTCACGTTCGCGGTCATCTGGTCCATGCTCGATGCGGTCTGCACGAGCGCGGCCGCCTGTTCCTCGGTGCGCTGCGACAGGTCGGTGTTGCCGGACGCGATCTCGCTTGCGCCGACGTTGATGTTCTCGGTGCCCATCCGCACGCGCGACACCATGTCGATCAGCCCGCCCTGCATCGTGTGCAGCGCATGCAGCAGGCTGCCGCGATCGTCCTGCTTCACGGCGACGCGCGCGGTCAGGTCGCCCTGCGCGATGCGCTGCGCGGCGTCGAGCGCGACTTCGAGTTCGCCGCCGAGGCTCGCGCGCACGCTTTTCAGCACCAGCACCATCACGGCGGTCGCGATCGCGCCGAGCACGGCCGTCATCGCGAGCCAGCGGCCGACGCTTGCGAGCACGGCCGAGTGCACGTCGTTCATGTACATGCCCGTCACCAGATACCAGTCCCACGGCGCGAAGCGCTGCACGGCGCTGGTTTTCTCCTGCGGCTTGTCGGCGCCCGGCTTCGGCCACAGATACTCGACGAAGCCCTTGCCGCCCTCCAGGTTGCCGGCCTTCACGATCTCGACGAACAGGTGCTTGCCGTTCGGATCGGTGAAGTTCGACATGTCCTTGCCGTTGAGCTCGGCCTTGATCGGATGCATCACGATCGCGGGCTTCGAGTCGTTGATTGAGATATAGCCGTCGGCGCCGTAGCGCATCGCGGCGATCGCCTCGAGCGCCTTCTGCTTCGCGTCGGCCTCCGGCATCGCGTTCTGCTGCGACAGCTTGTAGTAGTGGTCGGTCACGCTCGCGGCCTGCGCGACCAGCGACGCGAGCTGGTCGCGGCGGTCCGCGATCATCGATGCGCGCGTCTGCCACGCGCCGAGCCCGGCGATCACGAGCAGGCCGAGCCACAGGATGACGATCATCGAGGCGAGTTTCTGATTCAGGGAAAGGTTGCGCATGGTATCGGGTCGGTCAGTCGAGGATGCTCGCCGGAAAGGCGTGACGGGATAAGTGTCTTGACGGCAGGCGACGCGCGTCGCCGTAGGCGGGAAATCCCTTAGAAAGGGTGCGACCGCTCATGCCTTCGACGTCGGCACGGGCATCTATGCATATGCATAACGGGCATCGCTATACTGTCGGAGCGATTGCGCGCGCCGGGCGCCCGCACGCCTGGGCGGGCGGCGGCGCGGCGCGGAATGAAACCGAAAGGGGGCAACGATGCGAATTCTGGTGGTAGGGGCCGGCGCGGTCGGCGGATACTTCGGCGGCCGGCTGGCCGCGGCGGGGCGCGACGTGACGTTCCTGGTGCGCGACGGCCGCGCGGCCGCGCTGGCGCGCGACGGGCTGCTGATCCGCAGCCCGCGCGGCGACCTGACGCTCGCGAACGTGCAGACCGTGCGCGCGGGCGATGCCGGCACCGGGGTTGCGCCGTTCGACCTCGTGCTGCTGAGCTGCAAGGCGTACAGCCTCGACGATGCGATCGCGTCGTTCGCGCCGTTCGTCGGCCCGCAAACGCTGATCCTGCCGATGCTCAACGGGATGCGTCACGTCGACGTGCTGCGCGACCGGTTCGGCGCCGCGCAGGTGCTCGGCGGGCTGTGCGTGATCGCGGCCACGCTCGATCGCGAGCAGCGCATCGTGCACCTGAACGACACGCATGGCGTGTCGTTCGGCGAACTCGCCGGCGGCGAATCGCCGCGCGTGCGCGCGGTGGCCGACGTGCTCGGCGGCGCGGGCTTCGACGCGACGCTCAGCGACGACATCGCCGCGCGGATGTGGGAGAAGTGGGTATTCCTCGCGACGCTCGCCGCGAGCACGTCGCTGTTCCGCGGCTCGATCGGCGACATCCTCGCCGCGCCGGACGGCCGCCGCCTGCTCGAGACGATGCTCGGCGAATGCCGCGCGATCGCCGAATACAACGGCCAACGGCCCGACCCGGCGGCGATCGAGCGGATGGAGCGGATGGTGCTGACGCCGTCGCCGCTGACCGCGTCGATGCTGCGCGACGTCGAGAACCATGCGCGTGTCGAAGCCGATCACGTGATCGGCGACCTGCTCGCACGCAGCGACCCGCAGGCGGCCGATGCGCTGTCGCTGCTGCGGATCGCATACAACCACCTGAAGGCGTACGAGGTGCGTACGGCGCGCGAGCACGCAGCCGCGTAAACCATCGGTGCGCGCGCACCGCACCGGCCCGGCGGCTGGCCGCCCGGTGCCGTTGCGCGCTGCACAAATTTGCCATCCGGCGCCGTTTTCGGCCGGAAAGCGCAAAAAAGTATCGGAAATCAGGCGTAAAGTTGGTGGAGCCGCGCGCGCGATCGACCTACATTGCTTCCCATGCGACCGGTCGGTGTCGCCGCACGAAACACGAGCAACACGCGGCGCACGAGCGAACAGCCGAACAGGCCGGCCAGCGATACATGGGAATGGAGACGCCAACATGATGCATCCCGATCTCGAAGTGGTCGAAGTGCGACGCGACGAGTCGTTCAAGGTCTGGTCGCACGGTTATCCGTATCGCACGATCCGCTGGCATTTCCATCCCGAATTCGAACTGCACCTGATCGTCGCGACGCGCGGCAAGTATTTCGTCGGCGATCACATCGGCTCGTTCGGCCCCGGCCATCTCGTGCTGCTCGGCCCGAACCTGCCGCACAACTGGGTCAGCGACATGGCCGAAGGCGAAACCGTCGAGCGCCGCAACCTCGTGATCCAGTTCGACCCGGCGTTCGTGCGCCGCTGCATGGATGCGTTTCCCGAATGCCGCGATGCGCAGGCGCTGCTCGACGACGCGCGGCGCGGCGTCGGCTTCGACGATGCGACCAGCGCCGCGATCGCACCGCTGTTCGACGAACTGCTGGCCGCGCGCGGCATGCGCCGCATCGCGCTGTTCATGATGATCGTCGAACGGCTTTGCGGCGCCGACGAGCGCACGCTGCTCGCGAGCCCCGCATACTACCAGGCGGACGTCACGCCGACGCGGCTCAGCCACGCGCTGTCGTATATCGGCAAGAACCTCGCATCCGAGCTGCGCGAGTCCGAACTCGCGCAGCTGACCGGTCAGAGCGTCAGCGCATTCTCGCGTGCGTTCCACCGCCACACGGGCATGCCGTTCGTCCAGTACGTGAACCGGATGCGGATCGAATCCGCGTGCCAGATGCTGCTTGCCGACGACGCGAACATCACCGACATCTGCTTCCAGGCCGGCTTCAACAACGTATCGAACTTCAACCGCCAGTTCCGCTCGGTGAAGGGGATGGCGCCGTCCGAATTCCGTGCGCTGCAGCGCCTGAACGCGCGCAGCCGCGAGCTTGCGCTGCACGCGGCGCCCACCGGCAACCCGATGCCGCCGCGCGTGCTGACGCCCGGCGTGCCTGAACTCGCGCCGCAGCCCGGATGATCGCCGGGCCGCCGCCCGCCTGAACTTTCCACACCGTTTCACCCGGCCGATCGCGTCGCTCACGTCGCGAGGGGCTCGTTCAACCTCGAAAAAGCCGCACATAAATGGAGACACCGTCATGACGCACGCATCGCCCGCTTCATCATTCAGCCGCGCCGCCCGGATGGCGACCCTCGCCGCGTTCGCGGCCTTGCTGCCCGCAGCCGTCGCGCATGCCGCGCCGCTGCGGATCGGCATGACGTTCCAGGAACTGAACAACCCGTATTTCGTGACGATGCAGAAGGCGCTGAACGATGCGGCCACGTCGATCGGCGCACAGGTCGTCGTGACCGACGCGCATCACGACGTCAGCAAGCAGGTGAGCGACGTCGAGGACATGCTGCAGAAGAAGATCGACATCCTGCTCGTGAACCCGACCGATTCGACCGGCATCCAGTCGGCGATCACGCAGGCGAAGAAGGCTGGTGCAGTGGTCGTCGCCGTCGATGCGAACGCGAACGGCCCGGTCGATTCGTTCGTCGGCTCGAAGAACTACGACGCGGGCGTGATGTCGTGCGAATACCTCGCGAAGGCGATCGGCGGCAGCGGCGAGGTCGCGATCCTCGACGGCATTCCGGTCGTGCCGATCCTCGAACGCGTGCGCGGCTGCAAGGCCGGGCTCGCGAAATTCCCGAACGTGAAGCTCGTCGACACGCAGAACGGCAAGCAGGAGCGCGCGACCGCGCTGTCGGTCACCGAAAACATGATCTCCGCGCGTCCGAACCTGAAGGGCATCTTCAGCGTGAACGACGGCGGCTCGATGGGCGCGCTAGCGGCGATCGAGGGCTCCGGCAAGGATATCAAGCTGACCAGCGTCGACGGCGCGCCCGAGGCGATCGCCGCGATCCAGAAGCCGAACTCGAAGTTCATCGAGACGACCGCGCAGTTCCCGGCCGACCAGGTGCGCATCGCGCTCGGCATCGCGATCGCGCGCAAGTGGGGCGCGACGGTGCCGAAGGCGATTCCGGTCGACGTGAAGGTCGTCGATCGCAGCAATGCGAAGGGCTTCAGCTGGTGAACGACGTGCGATGCGACGCGAAGGGCGGCGGCATGGCCGGCGCTCTTCGCACGGAGAAGTCGATGGAAACGATACTCAGGCTCAGCCACATCACGAAAAGCTTTCCGGGCGTGAAGGCGCTGTCCGACATTCACCTGGACATCGCACGCGGCGAGATCCATGCGCTGCTCGGCGAGAACGGCGCGGGCAAGTCGACGCTGATGAAGATCCTGTGCGGCATCCATCAACCGGATACCGGCACGATCGAAATCGACGGCACCGCGCGCCATTTCTCGAACTATCACGAGGCGGTCGCGGCGGGCGTCGGCATCGTGTTCCAGGAATTCAGCCTGATCCCGCACCTGGACGCCGTCGACAATCTGTTCCTCGGTCGCGAGCTGCGCACGCGCTGGGGCGCGCGCGACCGCACGCGGATGCGCCGCGCGGCGGCCGGCATCTTCGCGCGGCTCGGCGTGTCGATCGATCTCGATGCGCCGATCCGTGCGCTGTCGGTCGCGCAGCAGCAGTTCGTCGAGATCGGCAAGGCGCTGTCGCTCGATGCGCGCATCCTGATCCTCGACGAGCCGACCGCCACGCTCACGCCGGCTGAAGCCGAACACCTGTTCGCGATCATGCGCGAGCTGAAGCGGCAGGGCGTCGCGATGATCTTCATCTCGCATCACCTCGACGAGATCTTCGCGGTATGCGACCGCATCACGGTGCTGCGCGATGGCCAGTACGTCGCGACGACCGACGTCGCGCGCACGGACGTCGAGCAACTCGTGCGGATGATGGTCGGCCGCCGGATCGAGAGCAGCTTTCCGCCGAAGCCCGCGCTGCCGGCCGACGCGCAGGCCGTGCTCGAAGTCGATGCGCTGCAGATCGAGCGCGACGGCCCGGTGAACCGTTTCGCGCTGCGGGCCGGCGAGATCCTCGGTTTCGCCGGGCTCGTCGGCTCGGGCCGCACGGAAACGGCGCTCGCGGTAATCGGCGCGACGCGTGCGCACCGCAAGGACGTGCGCGTGCGCGGCGCGGCGGCGAAGCTCGGCGATCCGGCCGACGCGCTGTGCGCGGGCATCGGCATCCTGCCGGAAAGCCGCAAGACGGAAGGGCTCGTCACGTCGTTCTCGATCCGCGACAACATCTCGCTGAACAACCTCGGCAAGTACCGGTCGATGCGCTGGCTGATCGACCGCCGTAGCGAGGCGCGCGCGACGCACGACGTGATGCGGCGCGTCGGCGTGAAGGCGCCGTCGATCCATACCGAGGTCGCGACGCTGTCCGGCGGCAACCAGCAGAAGGTCGTGATCGCGCGCTGGCTGAACCATCACACGTCGGTGCTGATCTTCGACGAGCCGACGCGCGGCATCGACGTCGGCGCGAAAGCGGAAATCTACGGGCTGATGCGCGAACTCACCGCGCGCGGCTACGCCATCATCATGATCTCGTCCGAGCTGCCGGAAATCGTCGGCATGTGCGATCGCGTCGCCGTGTTCCGGCAGGGCCGCATCGAGGCGACACTCGAAGGCGACGAGATCGATCCCGACACGGTCATGACCCATGCCACGGCCGGCACGCGAGGAGCGACCCATGAACCTGCCTGATTCTTCTTCCACACCCTCCACGACGCTCGCGGCCAACGCCGGAAACGGCGATGCGCCGCCGCCCCGCGCGATGTGGGCGCAGTTGCGGCGCTCGACGCTGTTCTATCCGCTCGTCGGCCTCGTCGTCGTGTGCATCGCGATGATGATCGCGAGCCCGAGCTTCCTGTCCGCCGCGAACCTCGAGAACGTGCTGCGCCAGGTGTCGATCAACGCGATCATCGCGGTGGGCATGACCTGCGTGATCCTGACGGGCGGGATCGACCTGTCGGTCGGCTCGGTGATGGCGCTGTCGGGCACGCTCGCGGCCGGGCTGATGGTCGCGGGCGTCAACGCGGTCGCCGCGCTCGCGATCGGGATTGCGGTCGGCTTCGGGTTCGGCTTCCTGAACGGCGTGTTCGTCGCGTTCGCGGGGATGCCGCCGATCATCGTCACGCTCGCGACGATGGGTATCGCGCGCGGCCTCGCGCTGATCTACACGGGCGGTTATCCGATCGACGGGCTGCCCGACTGGGTTGCGTTCTTCGGCAGCGGCAAGGTGCTCGGCATCCAGGCGCCCGTGCTGATCATGCTGGTGGTCTACGCGATCGCGTGGCTGCTGCTCGATCGCATGCCGTTCGGCCGCTACGTGTATGCGATCGGCGGCAACGAGCAGGCGACGCGGCTCACCGGCGTGCGCGTCGCGCGCGTGAAGCTGATCGTCTACACGCTGGCCGGGCTCACGTCGGCGCTCGCCGCGATCGTGCTGACCGGGCGGCTGATGAGCGGGCAGCCGAACGCGGGCGTGGGCTTCGAACTCGACGCGATCGCGGCCGTCGTGATGGGCGGCACGTCGATCTCCGGCGGGCGCGGCGCGATTCTCGGCACGCTGGTCGGCGCGTTGCTGCTCGGCGTGCTCAACAACGGGCTGAACATGATCGGCGTGAACCCGTATGTGCAGAACGTGATCAAGGGCGGAATCATCCTGCTTGCGATTTATATCAGCCGTGAACGGTCGCGGTAACGCGTGATCGATCAGGCATCCGAATCATCAACGAAAGAGACAACTCATGACGACACCCGAAGCCCAGCCGCGGATGACCGCGGTCGTCTGCCACGGCCCCGAGGACTATCGCGTCGAACAGGTCGCGAAGCCGCGCCCCGGCGCGAACGAGCTCGTGATCCGCATCGCCGCGTGCGGGATCTGCGCAAGCGACTGCAAGTGCTATACGGGCGCGAAGATGTTCTGGGGCGGCCCGAACCCGTGGGTGAAGGCGCCCGTGATTCCCGGCCATGAATTTTTCGGCCATGTCGAAGCGCTCGGCGACGGCGCGGCCGAGCATTTCGGCGTGGCATTGGGCGACCGCGTGATCGCCGAGCAGATCGTGCCGTGCGGCAAGTGCCGCTATTGCAAGTCGGGGCAGTACTGGATGTGCGAAGTGCACAACATCTTCGGCTTCCAGCGCGACGTCGCCGACGGCGGGATGGCCGAATACATGCGCATTCCGCCGACCGCGATCGTCCACAGGATCCCGCTCGGCGTATCGCTCGAGGATGCCGCGATCATCGAGCCGCTGTCGTGCGCGATCCATACGGTGAATCGCGGCGACGTCCAGCTCGACGACGTCGTCGTGATCGCGGGCGCGGGCCCGCTCGGGCTGATGATGACGCAGGTCGCGCACCTGAAGACGCCGAAGAAGCTCGTCGTGATCGACCTGATCGACGAACGGCTCGAACTCGCGCGCGAGTACGGCGCCGACGTGACGATCAACCCGCGGCGCGACGATGCGCGAGAGATCGTCCGCGCGCTGACCGACGGCTACGGCTGCGACGTGTACATCGAGACGACCGGTGCGCCGGTCGGCGTGAACCAGGGGCTCGACCTGATCCGCAAGCTCGGCCGCTTCGTCGAATTCAGCGTGTTCGGCGAGGACGCGACCGTCGACTGGTCGATCATCGGCGATCGCAAGGAGCTCGACGTGCGCGGCGCGCACCTCGGGCCATACTGCTATCCGGTCGCGATCGACCTGCTAGCGCGCGGGCTCGTCACGTCGAAAGGCATCGTCACGCACGGTTTCGCGCTCGAGGACTGGGACGACGCGATCCGCGTCGCGAAATCGCCCGAATCGATCAAGGTGCTGTTGAAGCCGGCCCGTTGACGGCCGGCGTGCGCCTCACCGGAGACATCATGGAATACGTGATAGGCGTCGACATCGGCACGCAGAGCACCAAGGCGCTGCTCGTCGACCGGCACGGCACGATCGTCGCGCGGCGCTCGGCCGGCTACCAGCCCGATACGCCGCGCCCGCTGTGGGCCGAGCAATGGCCGCAGGTGTGGTTCGACGCGGTGCTCGAATGCGTCGCCGGCTGCGTGAGCGATGCGCGCGCGCAGGGCGTGCCGGCCGATGCGATCCGCGCGGTGTGCGTGAGCAGCCTGTACGGCGGCTCGGGCATTCCGGTCGACAGCGACATGCGGCCGCTCCATCCGTGCCTGATCTGGATGGACCGGCGCGCGACCGCGCAAGTCGACTGGGTCGGCGAGCACGTGAACGTCGAGCGGCTGCGCGTGATCACGGGCAACGGCGTCGACAGCTACTACGGCTTCACGAAGATGCTGTGGCTGCGCGACCAGCGGCCGGACGTGTGGGCGAACGTGCGCTATTTCCTGCCGCCGAACGCATACGTGATCTACCTGCTGACCGGCGAAGTCGCGGTCGATCACAGTTCGGCCGGCAATATCGGCGGCGTGTACGACGTCGCGCGCCGCGAGTGGTCCGACGATGCGCTCGACATGCTCGGCATTCCGGCGACGATGATGCCGGAGCGGCTCGTCGATTCGACGGAGATCGTCGGCGGGCTGCTGTCGCAATGGACCGAACAGCTCGGGCTGCCGGCCGGCACGCCCGTGGTCGCGGGCGGCGTCGATGCGGCCGTCGCGACCTTCGCGGCCGGCGCGACGCGTACCGGGCAGCATGTCGCGATGATCGGCACCAGCATGTGCTGGGGCTATGTGAGCCGGCACGTCGATGCGCGGCACGGGCTCGTCAGCATGCCGCACGTGTTCGACGGGCAGCGCGACCTGTACGTGTTCGGCGGTGCGATCACGGCCGGTGCATCGGTCGCGTGGTTTCGCGACCAGTTCTGTCATGCGGAAATCGATGCAGCACGCCTGCTGCCGCACGGCGATCCGCACGTGCTGCTCGAGGAGGCGGCCGAACGCGTGCCGGCCGGTGCCGACGGCGTGCTGTTCCTGCCGTACCTGATGGGCGAGCGCAGCCCGGTGTGGGATGCGCAGGCGAGCGGCGCGTTCGTCGGGCTGAGTCTCGCGCATACGCGGGCGCATCTTTATCGCGCGGTGCTCGAAGGCGTCGCGTTCGCGTTGCGGCACAACATCGAGGCCGGCCGCCGCGGCGCGGTGGCGCTGGACGACCGGCTGATCGTCGTCGGCGGTGCCGCGCATTCGGCGCTGTGGATGCAGATCATCGCGGACGTGACGGGCTTTCCGGTGTGGACGATCGAGCAGGATGTCGAAGCCGCGATGGGGGCGGCATTGCTCGCGGGTGTCGGGGCGGGGCTCGTGTCGCACGACGACGCACAGGGCGGTTGGGTCACGCTCGTCGAGCGCGCGCGACCCGATGCCGAACGCGCGCAAGCGTATGCGGTGCGCTTCGGGCTTTACACGGCGCTGTATCCGGCGCTCAAGCCGATCATGCACGAACTGCACACATCATCATGAAGACACGATTCGATTTCAGCGGCTCGCGGATGCTCGTCACGGGCGCATCGAGCGGCATCGGGCGCGCATGCGCGGTTGCGCTGGCGCAGGCGGGCGCGCGGGTCGTCGCGGCAGCGCGCGACATGGCCGCGCTCGATGCGCTCGCCGGCGAGACCGGGTGCGATACGTTGCGCCTCGATGTCGGCGGCGACGAACACGCGATCGATGCCGCGCTCGCCGCGCACGATGTGTTCGACGGCCTCGTCAATTGCGCGGGGATCGCGTCGCTCGAACCGGCGCTCGACGTCAGCGCCGGGCATTTCGACCGCGTGATGGCCGTCAATGCGCGCGGCGCGGCACTCGTGGCGCGGGCGGTTGCACGGAAGATGATCGTGCGCGACGGGCGGGGCGCCACGCATGCGCATGCGCGGGGCAGCATCGTCAACGTATCGAGCCAGGCCGCGCTCGTCGGCTTGCCCGCGCATCTGAGCTATTGCGCGTCGAAGGCGGCGATGGACGCGATCACGCGCGTGCTGTGCATCGAGCTCGGCCCGCACGGCATTCGTGTGAACAGCGTGAACCCGACCGTCACGCTCACGCCGATGGCGCAGTTCGCGTGGAGCGAACCGGAGAAGCGCGCGCCGATGCTGGCGGCGATTCCGCTCGGGCGATTTGCGGAGCCGGACGAGGTCGTCGAGCCGATCCTGTTCTTGCTGAGCGATGCGGCGTCGATGATCAGCGGCGTGTCGCTGCCGATCGACGGCGGGTATACGGCACGATAGGCCACGTCATGCGGTGACGAGTTGTCGCCTGCAGAGCATGACGGGAAATAGGGGCGAATGTGCGGAGCGGCCGACGTGCGGCTACACCGGGTCTTTGCTCGGCGGTCCGTCCGGTTGCTGCGGGTTGTCGTGGTGATGCCCCGGCGGCGACGACAGCGGGTCGTCTTCCGGATCGCGGTTCGGGTCGGCCGGTGGCTCGGGTGTCGGGGTCGTGTGATCGGTCATGGAGAGCTCGCGCGATGCGTGATGGCGGCGGCGCGGAGGGCGCGCCTCGTCTTCGTTATAGGCAATCGGGCGAGCGTTTGCTGCGGGATTCTTGCGGCGGCTTGTCGATCGTCGGTGAAATCCATGAATTCGCGATTGTCGACCGTCGGGCGGGATTCCGTATTGCAATGTATTGCGTGGTCCGCGCGATCGCGGTCAGCGCAGATCCTGCGGCGTGTCGACATCGCGCAGGATGCCGGGATCGTCGACGTCCAGCAGTTTCACCGGCGCGCTGGCGAACAGCGCGCGGGCGCCCGTGTCGCCGTCGAGGGCGGCGAGCGCATCGAAGTGGTGCGCGGCGAAGCCGACCGGATGGCCGCGCACGCCGCGATGCGCGGGCGCGACGATCGACGCATCGTCGGCGTCGAGCGCGCGCGTGACGGCTTCATAGGTCGATGCCGCGATCCACGGCATGTCGCCGAGCGCGACGAGCCAGCCGTTCGAATCGGGCGTGGCGCGCACGCCGGCCGCGAGGCTTGCGCCCATGCCGCGCGACGCGTCGGGCGCATAGACGACCTGGCAACCGGCTTCGTTCAGCAGGATCGCGAGTTTTTCGGCACCGGGACGCACGACGGCGATCACGTCGGCCGTGGCCGCCGCGAGACGATGGGCGGCCGCGACCGCGATCGGCGTGCCGTCGGGAAGCCGCGCGAGCAGCTTGCTCTGCAGACCGCTTGGATCGAAGCGTTGACCGAGACCGCCGGCGAGCAGGACGCCGGTGACGAGTGACGCATAGGACATCGGCGCGGGGGGAGTGAGACAGGTGCTGCGATTGTGCGGGAGCGGGCGGGGATCGGCAAGTGAGGATGTTACCGAGTCGCGCCCGTCAGGTCGGAATGACTGTCATCGCGCACCTTCGTCGAGCATGTTTTCCTCGACGGGGCCGTAAATCGCGTGCGATTCACGCTGCATGACGGCCCAATAGCGGTCGCCGAACGACCAGTGCCACCATTCGGACGGGTAATTCGTGAAGCCGGCGCCGGTCAGTGCGGCGATCAGTACGTGGCGGTTTCGTGCGGCCCGGCGGCTGATGGATGCGTTGTACCTGCAAGCTTATGGTCGATCTGGTCAGACGAAACGCCGACATGTCGGAGTTGGCGCGGGCGTGCGGTGTGGATTGGCCTGCGACTGCGAGAGGATTACCACAGCGTCTTCACATGCGCATAAGCGCGGATTTTTTCGTCGCGGGTGACGAGCGGTGCGCCGAGCCGCCGCGCGGTGGCGACGATCATCCGGTCGGCCGGATCCTTGTGGAACGTGCCGGGCAGGGCAGTGGATTTCGCGGCGATGTCGGCGTCGACGGGCACGAAGCGCATGCCGTCGATCTGTGCGACGGTGGCGAGCCACGCGTCGACATCCATCGTCAGTGCGAGACGGTCGTTGCGCACCAGCATCGCAATCTCCCACGCGGAGATCGCGGATGCCGCGAGTGAGCCTTCGCCCCGCGCGCGGTCGATCGCACTTCGCGCTTTCTTGCTGAGCGAAGGATCGCCCGCCACCCACCACACCAATGCATGCGTATCCAGCACGATCACCGCGACGCCTCCCAATCATCTTCCGCAATCGGATCGACAGGATTGTCGTAGCGCATGACCGAGCCGCGCAATATGTCCAACGGCTGAGCCTCGCGTGCGTGATACGGCCGGATCTCGAGCGTCGGCTTGCCGTGATCGGTGACGATCAGGCTTTCGCCCGACGACTCGACGAGCCGGAAGTATTCGAGTGCGCGAGCCTTGAATTCGGATTTCGAAACGGGAGCGTGCGGCATCATGATATGAGCATGGTCATTTGACGATGGTCATTTTATGGCGGTGCGGCGGAGGAAGGCAAGTCGCGAAGGCCAGGCGTCACCCGATGCATGCAAAGCGCGACAGGGGGCGTCGATGCCGGGGGCCGGAAGGCGCTGTCCGCCTTGCTCGCGCGCTTGCTGTGATCTAGATTTTTTCTATCGGGGTTCTCAGGCGGGAGGGACGGCCATGGAACTGAGCGTAGAACGTGTCGATGTCTGGGCGGCGACCATCGAGGACAAGCCGGGCGGCCTCGCGACAGTATTAAGCGCCCTGCGGACTGCCGGCGCAGACTTGCAGTTCATCGTTGCACGCCGCACATCGGAGACGCCGGGCAAGGGCGTCGTGTTTGTCGCGCCACTGCAGGGAGATGCGGTGATTCGCGCGGCCACGCAGGTGGGGTTCAGCGTCACCCCGAGCGTTCACTCCGTCCGCGTAATGGGTTTGGATCAAATGGGCATCATCGGGCAACTGGCCCAGATGCTCGCGGACGGCGCGATCAATCTCCGTGGCGTCTCGGCCGCCGTGTTGGGTTCCCAGTTCATTGCCTATTTCGCGGTCGATTCGGCGGACGATGCAGACAAGGCGATCGATCTCCTGCAGCGGGCATAAGGCGGCTGCGCTGGACGGTGGACTGGCATTGGCCGGAAGGGGGCATGCGTTTCAGGATGTTGCGGGGCGCCGCCAGATGGCTCACGCATCCGCCCACCGTCTCAGCAGGTTGTGATAGATCCCGGTGAGCGCGATCACGCCCCGGTCGTGCGCACCTTTGTCCGCGGAAAGCTGCTGAATCTGCGTATCGAGTTGAAATAGCAGCGTGCGGTCGGCGTCGTCGCGCACCATGCTCTGAATCCAGAAGAACGACGCGACGCGCTCGCCGCGCGTAACGGGCGTCACGTGATGCAGGCTCGACGCCGGATACAGCACGAGATCGCCGGCCGGCAGCTTCGCGCGATGCACGCCGTAGGTATCCTCGACACACAGCTCGCCGCCGTCGTACGCATCGGGTTCCTCGAGAAACAGCGTCGCCGACAGATCGCTGCGCACGCGGAAATCCGTGCCGCGCAGCAGCCGGATCGCGTTGTCGACGTGCGTGCCGAATGTCTCGCCGCCTTCATAGCGGTTGAACAGCGGCGGAAACACCTTGAGCGGCAGCGCCGCCGAAAAGAACAGCGGATGGCGTGCGAGCGCATCCTGGATCGCGTCGCCGACCGCGCGCGCGGCCGGTGAGCCTTCCGGCAGTTGCCGGTTGCGTTTGGCAAGCGCCGACTGCGCGCCGGACGTCGCGTTGCCGTCGACCCATTCGGCCGCATCGAGCAGGTCGCGGCATTGCGCGACCTGCGTCTTGGTCAATACGCCGGGGATATGAAGCATCATGTTGCTGATTCCATTGCATGCGGCGGCAATTGCAGCGCCGCAGAGCGAAATGCGTCGAGCGGCGACGACGCGAGATACGCGCGCATTTTCGCGATGAACGCGGGTGTTGCGGTGGCCGGCACGCGCGCGAGCCAGACGAGCGCTTCGTCGATGCGCCCGCGCTCGGCAAGCAGCCGCGCAAAGTTGAACTGGCCACGGAAGTCGCCGGCAGCGGCTGCGCGGCGATAGTGGTCGAACGCGGCATCGGTGTCGACGGATACGACCCAGCCGTCCTCGTAGAAGCCGCCGATCAGGTTGATCGATTTCGCGTGGCCGAGCGTGGCCGCGCGGCGGAACCAGTCGAGCGCGTCGGCGCGGTTCTCATCGACGCCGTTGCCGAGCGCGAGCGCCGTCGCGTAGTTGTACATGCCCCAGTCGAGCCCCGCCTGCGCGGCGAGCCGGTACCAGTACACGGCGACCGGCGCGCACGCGGCCGTACCCCAGCCGAACTCGTAGCAGCGGCCGAGCATGTTCATCGCCATCGGGTGGCCGGCCCGCGCGGCGTGCCGGAACCAGTTGAACGCGGCAGCCGGATCGCGCGCGACGCCATGGCCGTCGAGCAGGTACTGCCCGTAGACGGCCTGCGCATCGACGATGCCGTTGTCGGCCGCCGCCGCGACCCACGCGGCGGCGCGCTCGGGCGGCCCGGCCAGGATGTCGGCGAACTCGCGCGGCGATACCGACGCGAGCGCCTTCAGCGACACGGCCTCCATCGATCAGTAGCGCGCGTTCAGCGTGACGAACGCCGAGCGGCCCGGTGCGATCGATGCGTAGTGCGCCGGATACGCCTGATCGAAGTACGTGCGGTTGAACAAGTTGTTCACGTTCAGCTGCAGGTCGAGCTTCTTGTTGATCCGGTACTGCGCCATCGCATCGAAGCGCCAGTACGACGGCACGGCGCGCTGGTTCGCGGGATCGCCGAATACTTCCGACATGTAGAACGCGCCGCCGCCGACCGTGAACTTCGGCGTCACGTCGTAGTTCGACCACATCGTGAGGCTGTGCTTCGGCGTATTCGGGAAGCGGTTGCCGTTGTTCGCCGCATCCTTGCCGTTGTCGCGCAGCGCGCTCTTCATGTACGTATAGCCGCCGAACACCTGCCACTGCTTCGTGATCTGCCCTGCGACGCCGAGCTCGAGACCCTGCACGCGCTTGTTGCCGACCATCGCGTACTGGTTGTTCGGCAGCGTCACGCGCGCGTTCGTCGTGTCGATCTGGAACAGCGCGGCGGTCAGCGCGAGCTTGTCGTTCAGCACGTTCCACTTGGTGCCGAGCTCGATGCTGCGGTTCTTTTCGGGCGACATCTGGTCGGCGTTCGGGCCGACGCCGCCGCGGCCCGGCGTGAGCGACTGCGTTTCGCTGCCTTCGCCGAGCAGCATGCCGGCCGGTGTCGACGACGTCGCATACGACGCGTAGATGCTGCCGTTCTGCGCGGGCTTGAACACGAGGCCGGCCTGCCAGTTCACGAGCGTGTCGTCGCGCGTATAGGTTTTGCTGCCGTTGGCCTTGGTGTCGGTGAAACGCGTCGAGTAGTCGTCGACCCGCACGCCGGCATTGACCTGCCAGCGCGGCGTGATCTCGATCGTGTCGAAGCCGTAGATCGATTTCGTCGTGGTGCGCGCATGCGCGTAGTCGTTGTTGCGCGTGATCGAGCCGGCCCACGGATCGTTGGGATTAGGCGACCACAGGCTCGTGCAGTTGTAGCCCGACGCCGCGCCGATGCCTTGCTGGCAGATCTTGCCGTTATCCGTCGCGACCTTGTACGTGTCGCGCTTGCCCCATTCGCGCGTCAGCTCGATGCCGGTCGTGAAGCTGTGCTTGAACGGGCCGGTGCGGAATTCGCCGAACAGCTCGGTCAGGTTCGCGATGCTGTTGATCGAGCTGTTGCGGTTGTTGTTGCGCCGCCAGACCTTGCCGTTCACCACGTTGCCCTGGCTGTCGTCCGGCTGCGTCCAGATGTAGTCCTGCGTCGATTCCGTGTAACGCGTGGTGTTGCGGATCGTCAGCGACGACGTGATGTCGTGCTCGATCTTGATCGTGCTGATGTCCGACGTGGTCTTGCGGAAGTCGCGGTCGATCAGCCCGTAGAAGTTGTGGCGATCGACGTTTGCCGGGCCGTCGGTGACGCCCTTCGGGATGTTGAAGCCGTAGACGTACGGAATGCCGCCGTCCGGCATGTCGTCGGTCGACAGGTGGTAGTAGCTCGCGGTCACGCGCGTCGGCGTGCCGAGGCCGAATGCGATCGACGGTGCGACGCCCCAGCGCTCGTTGTTGACGGCGTCGCGGCCGGCGACGTCGTTGTTGTGGCTCATCAGGTTCAGGCGGAATGCGGCGTGATCGGCGAACTGCCAGTTGCCGTCGGCCGTGAAGCGGCGATAGCGGTCGGTGCCGAGGCCGGCGCTCGCGCTGGCCGTCGTGCCGAGGTGCGGGGCTTTCGTGATCAGGTTGATGCTGCCGCCGGCGCCGCCGCGGCCGCCGTACGCGCCGTCGGAACCCTTGGTGATCTCGACGCGTTCGGTGTTGAAGATCTCGCGCGTCGTGGCGCCCGTGTCGCGCATGCCGTCGACGAACATGCTGCCCTGCGTGTCGTAGCCGCGGATGAACGGACGGTCGCCGAGCGGGTTGCCGCCTTCGCCGGCGCCGAACGTGATGCCGGGCACGGTGCGCAGCGCTTCGGTCAGCGTCGACGCGCCGCTGTTCCGGATCAGTTCCTGCGGAATCACGGTGACGGATTTCGGCGTGTCGACGAGCGGCGCGGTGAATTTCGCGGAAGCGGAAAAGTCGGCCTTGTAGCTGTGCTCGGTCTTGCCCTGGATCTCGATCGGCGCGAGATGGCCTTCGGTGCTGGACGGCGGCGGCGAAGGCGGCGTGCCGTCGGCGAATGCAGGGCTCGCGGCGAGCACGCTGCACAGGGTGGTGAATTTGCCGAGCTTCAACTCGTCGGAACGGGACTTCATGATGCGCTTGGACCTCGCGATGTGGCCCCGGGGAGGTGCGCTACGGAAATGTGCATGCCGCCGGGAATTATTACGATTTGTTTTCAGCCGGCATTCTATGTAATTTTTTGTTGAATGAGAAGCGTTCTTGTTATCAATAAAAAAGCAAGTGTTGACGAATGTTACGGGGTGGATGGGCGGTGGATGATGGCCGATTGGCCAGATGTGACGGGCTAGTCGGGCCGGTTAGAGTGGCAGTGTCGTGATTCACTCGGTATGACAGCAAGGTGCTAATATGACTGCATTGAAAGCAATCTTGGCGAGGCGCATCATGCCGGTGATCACCGTTCGAAATTTGCCTGATGAAGTGCATCGCGCACTTCGGATTCGCGCGGCCCAGCACGGACGCAGCACCGAAGCCGAGGTACGTGACATTCTCGAGCAGGCCGTCCTGCCAGGCGGGCGGCTCAAGCTGGGAACGTTGCTGGCGGAAATCGGGCGGGAGGCTGGTGGAGTCGATTTCGACGTCCAGCGCGACAAGACGTCAACCGATCCGATGAGCTTCGAATGATCCTTGTTGATACGAACGTCATTTTCGAACCGCTGCGACGCGAGCCGAGCGCGGCCGTGATCGAGTGGCTCGATGCCCAGAACGTCGAGACGCTGTTTCTTGCTGCAATCAGTCTCGCGGAGATGCGATTCGGCGTGGCTGTATTGCCGGAAGGGCGCAGGCGCGAGTGGCTGCATCAAAGCATCGAACGACGTGTCGTGCCGCTGTTTCGAGGCCGGATCCTGCCGTTCGATGATGCAGCGAGCAAAGCGTATGCGAGCCTTCGGGCGCGGGCCCGTGCCGCAGGTAGCGCGATCGCGCCTGTCGATTGTTTTATCGCCGCCACGGCCGAGGCGAACGGCCTGATCGTGGCCACGCGCGATGTCGCGCCGTTCGAGGCGGTGGGGCTTCGCGTGATCGATCCGTGGGCGCGGTAGCTCCTGACTGCGAAGCTCCATCACCTGCGCCGAAATTGAAAAACGCGCTGTGCAATGCGGCGCGTTCTGCGTCAGGCAAGCGCGCCCGGCCCATGAAGCAATGGTAGGCGGGCGCGAGACCTCCGGTGCGGCTCAATCGACTCCGTGAAACACCGCGTCCTCCGGCCCGAGGTATGCCGGCGGGCGCCACGTCGCGTCGCGCATCGAATGCTGCACGAGGTTTTCGACGCCGAGCAGCACCGCGAAGATCGCCATTCGCACCGGAATGCCGTTGTCGGTCTGCCGGAAGATCGCGAGGCGCGGGTCGCGGTTCAGGTCGACCGACAGGTCGTTCGCGCCGGGCCGGCTGTCGCGCGGCAGCGGGTGCATGATCAGCGTGTCGGGCTTGCAGACCGAGTCGACGAGCGCCTGGTTGATCTGGAAATCCGGCGTATAGCCTTCGAACGACTCGTCGGTGAAGCGCTCTTTCTGGATCCGCGTCGCGTAGACGACGTCCGCGCCGCGCAGCCCGGCCGCGAGGTCGGTCGTCTGTTCGACCACATGGCCGTTCGTCGAGATCTGGTCGACGATGTAGGCCGGCATTTCGAGCATCGGCGGCGACACGAGCGTGAACTTGAGCCCGCGGTACAGCGCGAGCAGCTTGACGAGCGAGTGCACGGTGCGGCCGTACTTGAGATCGCCGACCAGCGCGATGTGCGCGCCGTCGACGATCTTGCCGAGCCGCGAGAACTCGCGCTGGATCGTATAGAGATCGAGCAGCGCCTGGCTCGGGTGCTCGCCGGGGCCGTCGCCGCCGTTGATCACGGGCAGGTTGGTCGCGCGCGCGAACTCGGCCACCGAGCCTTTCTCCGGGTGGCGGATCACGAGCGCATCGACGTAGCCGGCCATCACGCGGCTCGTGTCGTAGATCGATTCGCCCTTGGCCATCGACGAGAACGTGAAGCCCGTCGTGTCGCACACCGAGCCGCCGAGCCGGCAGAACGCCGCGCCGAACGACACGCGCGTGCGCGTGCTCGCCTCGAAGAACAGGTTGCCGAGCACGGCGCCTTCCAGCACGCGCGAAATCTTGTGGCGCCGCGCGATCGGCTGCATCACGTCAGCCACGCGAAACAGCGCCTCGACCGATTCCCGCGAGAACTGGTCGACCGACAGCAGTTGCGGCTTGCCTTCGAACAGGAACTGCTTCGCGAGTCCTTGATTGTCTACGCTTTGCGTATAGACTCCACCTTCTGGTGCCGAACGCTCGACGATTTCCGACACGAAGCGCTCGACGATCTCGGGCATCCCGCGCGATTCCTGCGAATCGTCGGGCAGCAGCCAGGTATCCAGTGCGCGCCGGCTGACGCCGATGCGATTGGCGAACGCTTCGCGAGTCATGTTGAGGCGGCGCATCGCGTCGCGGAGGAAGGCTTGCTGGGGAACGGTCATCGGCGGCTCCTGGCGGAAAATATACGCGGTGCGTATATTAGTTCCTGGCGCACTGAAGTCAAGGAAAATTTGCGCGATCGGGCTGTGCGGTGCGTGTGACACTCGGCGGGCTCGCACTGGCGCGCGGCGTCCGCCTCCGTATAATCAGGTCAGGCCCCGTGCCCTGCATCGGCAGGGCGCCATGCCGAAAACGATTCGCCCGGTCGGGCTTGTTGATTCGAAGGAGAATGAGAATGACGCGTACGATTGCTGCAATGTTGCTGGTTGTGACCGCCGCGCTCGCCGGCTGCAATACGGTCGCCGGCGTGGGCCAGGACATTTCGAAGGGCGGCCAGGCGATCAGCGATACGGCCGAAAAGGCCAAGTAAGCCGACCGGTTTCGGAATGCAGAAAGCGCCGGGCCGTCCCGCGATTGCGGGACGGCCCGGCGCTTTTTTTTGGTTCTTTGCGGAATTCCGTGGATGGTGCTTGCCGACCCGCAGCCGCCGGTCGCGCTATTAGGAGTTCAACGGCAGGTAACAGAGTGGTCCGGTCATCCAAGCCGACTTCGCGCGGACGGCAGGTCGGCTATTGCTGACATTGAGGTGAGCTGAGTTATAGATCAGCAAGGTGACGGATTGCTCACGGTGACGGTGCTGCTCAAGCATCTGTAATCGGGGTCCGCGCGCCGCGTCGCCCCTGATGGTCGCAGTTTTGTAGCACATCAAGCTGCGAGCATCGTTCCCACCAGAGGATAGCGGTCTAACTCAAACGCGCACGATACCGGTTCCCGGAACACGAAGCTTCGAGAGCCACTTCTTAAGACCTTCATGCTCAACTTCCTCAATCGGATATCCCCGTGTCTGAATCGTAGTCCGAGCCCCTGGGCTTAATTCTGACGTGGTAACTATTAGACCGCGTTTCGCGTTCTCGTAAACGACGTCAGCATGAAGTCCTTTGACGACAACCTTTTCCACTTTGGCCTTGGTCCGCTTGCACTGTACAAGACATAGCGGACTGTTCCCATCACCTTCATCCGGCCCCCAGATACGGATATCGACTCCATCGTCGTTTCCGCCGGGCCCGATCTCCACGCGATAGCCTTCTCTGACAAAGAACTCCGAAGTCAGCTCTTCGAACTTGCGCCAGTGCATGGTTGCCAATTTCTCTGGATTCTTGTAAAGAAAATTGATGTATCTTTGGTCGATAAAAACGCCGACCTCCGGAGGCGAATCAGTGCCTACAAACAAGCCGTCCAAGGACAACGCATAGTCCCACTCCACGTACCGTTGAACGGAGTGCGGGTTCAATTGCACGCTCCGGGCGAATATATCGATGTATTCAATCGCAATCGTTGCCCCTAACCTGCCGTACTTCTTGAGAGCTTCTCGTACGATTGGACTCGGTTCAATCGCTGTGTTTCCTTTTCGAGCCTGTTCTACTAGTTGCGGCCATAAGGCATTAAAAATCTCAAGGGTACCCATGTACTCGGCCAAGGCATGCTTTTTGTACTTGTGGTAAAGCCTCCCGCTTTCGACGGCGAATCCTTGAAATTGCACTTCAGTGAATCCTATCCCATTGAGCAAGGAATAAAATAAATCCTCGTATTCCTCTGATCGCATCCGTCCTCCGCTCTTCTCCGATGCGCGCACAATGTCGGGATACCTTGTACCCAAGAGCGAATCGCACAACTGCTCAACCGATAAGGTGAGGCCGGCTTTGTATCCTGCCGTTTCCGAAAGGGTGTCAGGTAACTCTCGCGGTCCGAATGATATGCTTCCCAATTCCTTAACTCCTTGCAGTCATACGGCGTCTTGTTCGAAGTTATCCATCTGGTCAGAGCCTTGCGCCCAACGCTTTGGCCGGACTGAATCAGACGACGCGGCGCAGCCAATGAGATATTCAGTCCCTCTCTATTGCCGTACCCTCCAATCCTCATTGTACAACTGGTCATCGTCGCTTAGTTTCAGGACGGTGTGCTTGCGCAGCAGTCGCTCTGCAACAGTGCCAAATTTCGCGGCTTCGTCGAACGCAAGAAATATTTGCTTGCGTCTAACCGCTGCCAAAATTCGGAGAATTCGCCTTGTCGCGGGGACTTCAATGTTCTTGTAGATCACCGAGTCGTGGATGATAAACGGCAGTTGGGTAAGTGCGAACATTGCGAGATCGAAGCCGACAAGACCTGCATAAGATTTCCCCGTGCCTGTATCCTCGGGGAAGTAAAACTGTATGAACTCGCGCTCTTGATCCGAAGCCGCGAAGCGTTTCGATTCGGACCATACACGACTTTGTTGAAATTTTTTAATTTTGCATTAAGCGCGGCTTCGATATCTAGAAAAATACTGTCGTAGACTGAGCCTAGTCGCTCCTTCGACAGAGAAACTTCCTTTTCAACGGATGCCTTCTGATCGAAAACACGATTTTCATCGGCAGCTTTGTCAACTAATCCTTTAAGCTCAAAGACGCGTGCAAATAGGTCATCCGGTGTTCCCTTGGCAGCAAGATCGACACGCATGATGTTTTCAATATTAGCTATATCCATATTAAGCTCGGATTCGCGTTTCGTATAGAGCGTCAATTCCGCTCTAAGCTCCTTTTGCACCAGTTTGGAAATTTTATGGTGAAACGCTTCAACCTGCTCCAATCGCTGAACATTCACATCAGGAAAGAACTCTGTAACCAGAGATATGTTGGCGCTCAGCCTCGGCGTTATTCCTGAAAGGTCACGCTTTACACGTGCAATCTTCGTGAGTAATTCTTCTCTTTGCGTGACCAAGTCGTTTTTCTGTTGCAGCAAGGCACGAAGGCCTTCGTCGAATAGTGCCTCGTAAGCGCTCAGTGCGCCATTGAACCCTTGCTTTAATCCTTCGATCGCGCGCGTGTTGTCCGCGATAGTCTTCTGATTTTCCTTATATTGCGACTTGTTGATCTTAGGTATGATGTTGGCGTTCATCGATTTGGAGATAAGTTACGCTCAAGATGAGCATCCAAAACCGCCTTCTCGTCCTCGATGTCTCCAATTCGCCCGAAGAAGTCAATGAGTCGCTCAACGGCGACTGCCGCGGCCTCTTTGAGATCGTTCGAGAATGGTTGATCAGCCTCTAAACCGCCCTTGTTCCAGATTCGGGCAAAGGGACCCACGAGCGATCGGAAGCTGGATTTGTGGCCATCTAAGCTGTAGAGGGCCTTTAACCTAGATCGATATTCTTCCACAAGAATTTCCTCTGTGGAAGCATAGTTTCTATCGCAAACCTGTATTGAGCCGGACGTGTCGGTTGCGCGCTTAAAGAAGTAGCGCGTGTTTTGGAAAACGAATTCGATACTGTATGTGTGGTGTCCAAGCGCAGTGATGGCGCCGGCTTTGTCTTCCAACAGGGAATCACCACCCATGGCAAAGTCGATAACCAACAGGGCTAACGATTTGCCAATGGAATTCCTTGCATCATCGTCACCAAGGATTATGTTCAGCCCTGAGTGAAAAGAGATCTCGTCGTGTTTGAAAAACGGGCAGCCGATCCTACGTAGCATATTTAACCACTCCGGTTGAAGCTTCGATATCCAGTGCTCCGAGGACATATAGAACGTCTACGGCCCATAGAAACTCAGACGCGTCTTGGAAACTGCCCGCGGTTCGGGCTAGCAAATCTGGGATAGTCTCATCGTCTCGCTTATATTCCAAGATGGCGCGCATTTTGAAAATAGTTGACTCTTCAAGGGCCGTGAATTTAGTTGGTATCAGCATCGAAAACCTCGCAATTTTGAACAAAAAATGCAGTCAGAACTTTTGAGGCCATGATCGATTTACCTGTTTTCAGGCTTATCCACTGTGCGATGTGGTTGAAAACTATATCTTTGTTATCCGGGTTCTGCTTATGCATTACGAGGTAATACGAGTTAATCTGGTTCTGCAAGATTCTTATTGCCGCTTGGTCGCGCTGTTCAATGAGGCGGATCTGATTCCTTATCGGCACGAAGAAATCAATCGCGTTTGAGCGGATCTCTCTTTTCTGAAGAGGGCTTATGCCGGTCTTAAGCTTCTCGTCAAGCGAGTTTACGTTAAGTTCAGTCTCCGAGAGCTCGCCGCACTCGGTGTCATTGCTGACTATTAGATCCAGTATCTCGCGCACTTCTTCCTGAAGCGCATGTTGGGAGGCTGTGAGTTTCGCCTTCGCGTCGCTGAGATATTGGTTCTTGATTTCAAGCAATCTCAAATACTCGTCGATCTTGAAGTCTTTGTCATATTTTGTATGACAGCTCGGGCACAAAAGGATTACATTTTCCAACGCATTGATCTCTGCTGGCACCGCATACTCTTTCAGGGTATTTTCCTGAGAGGTGTTAGGATTCAACGGGTAAATATGCGCAATCTCATAGCCGATTGTCGGATGCGTTGAAGTCGCCTTCTTAAACATCATTGGTAACCCGCAGAGCGGACAGGCCCCCCCGGTTTCGCCGTAGAGAATACTATGTTCGTTGCGATGGTACTTGACCCGTATATTTGCCATTTATGGAAAATTTTCTAATTAACTCAGATTCAGTAGCGCCAGCCTTCGCGACGTTAGGGTAAATGACGCCTCACTGGCCTTCGTTGAGTGCGTCATCGGCGTTGATTACCACCTGCGGGCACCGAGCCAATCAGGAACCTTACAGCCCATGCCGGATTTTATAGGAGCGAAGACGCGTTATGGAACGACCACTGAAAATATCGGTGTGCGGCATCGACTCTCGACCCTACCGTCTTCGAAAGGAAGAAGGTCGTTGGGGCAGTATATAGGGGCCAAGGTTCCACGCTTCCAGCAGTTCGGCTTGGATCCTCGGGTAAGTGTCCTCTGAACGAGGTGGGTAGGATCGATACCGCTTCCTGCGGGTGTCCGCGAGACGCTTGATATCCGCTGTTCGACGTGATCGTGCGACGAACGGCCGATCTGGATCGTTGAACGGCCGTCGCACCATCAATCGACGAACGTAGGCAAAGGCCGAATTGTGCGCGTAGTTCGTCCGTCAGGTTCCAGAGTACTGCGGCCGTTCAAACGGCAAGTTTCCCCGCTTGTTGAACGGCAGATTGTGGCCGATCGCCGACAGTCTGCCCCGCGTTCCCCGGTAATCCACGATGAACATTTTTTGGACAGCGCGGCGTTGACGCCGGTGGCGTCACGCGCGTTCGACGAACGCGTAGCGGCCTTCGACCTTGCGCGGCGTAAACCAGCCGTAATCGGGGAACATCCGGTTGCGCACGAACCAGACGTAGCCCACCAGCACCAGCGTGACCGCGAGGCCCGGCAGCGCCGTCGACGGATCGCGCCCGAGCTCGGCGACGGTCTTCGGCAACTGCAGCAGCGACAGCAGGATGAACGCGTGATACGCGCCGACGCGATGGGTCGCGAAGCCCCAGATGAACAGCAGCGACAGCGGCACGGTCAGCGCGAGGAACACGACGACGAGGCCATTGCCGAGTGCGCCCGACACGCCAACGTCGCCGGCAGCGGCGGAGAAGTAATACGCGAGCATCAGGCTGATCGCCAGCTGGAGGGTGCCGAGCGCGACCAGGATCCAGGTGTGTACCTTGTTCTTGCGACAGCGTTCCGGATCGGGCCGCGACGCGATCAGGCTTGCGATCACGCGATCCTTGAGCCCCTGTCCGGACAGTTCGGCCAGCACGTCGGCCTTCCTCGTTCCCGCGGACAGCAGCACCGCGATTCTTGTTTTGGCATCCTTCCTGTTCATTGCTTGGCGGCTTGTTGTTAGATGGTTGTCAAAGGTTCCGGCCACGCGAATATTGCATCTTGTGCGGTGGTGCGCAACGGTTTTGCGGCGCGCGGACACATTCCTACAGTCGCCGACGGCTTTGCGAGAGTAGGGGGATCGACCGGCCATGTGACGGAAATGCGCGGCCGTCGTTTTTGCATGAGCGCGAGTTCGGGTCAGTCGGTGGCGGTTTGCGTCGACGGCGCGGGGCTGGCAGGCTGTATCGAGTTCACCGGCTTCGTATCGCGCGTGGTGGTATGCGCGGGCGGTTCGCGCCGCCGCGTCGCGCCGACGAGCATGCCCGCGACGACGAGCGCGATGCCGGCGACACGCGTGCCGGTCAGCGTTTCGTCGAACAGCGCGACCGCGAACAGCACGGCCGAGACCGGTGCGACCGCCGTGAACAGCGCGGCCTCGGTGCCGCTCGTGCGCGCAGAGCCGGCATACCAGCACAGGTAGCCGAGCACGGTCGGCACCAGCGCGTAGTAGGCGATCGCCGACACGGCGCCGACGGTCCAGCCGGTTGCCGCCGCGCGCCATTCGAACGCGGCCGGCACGAGAGCGAGCACGAAGCCGAGGCCAGACATCGCGGTGGACAGCGCGAGCGGCGGCAACGGTGCGGCAAGCCGTCGGTTCAGCAGGATGAAGACGGCTTCGCACGCGACGGCGGCCAGCACCAGCGCATCGCCGGCAAGCGTCTGGAGCGACGGCATCGTCTGGCCGGGCGCGAACGCGACGAACAGCACGCCGGCCGTGGCGAGCGCGGCGGCCACCCAGTCGCGCGGCGTCTGCCGCTCGCGCAGCACGACGGCCGCGATCAGCGTCGACATCGCCGGCAGCGTGCCGAGCATCACGCCCGCATCGAGCGGCGACGACAGCTTCGTGCCGCTGATCAGCAGCACCGTATAACCGACGCCGCCCGCCGCGGCCTGGATGACGAGCAGCACGGCGTCGCGCGGGGAAATGCGCGGCCAGCGCATTCGCTGCGCGCGCATCAGCGCGAACAGCAGCGGCGTCGCGATCAGGAAGCGCAGCGCCGTGGCCGCGAACGGCGGCAGGCCGCCGGCCGCGAGACGGCTCGCGATGACGGTGCTGCCGACGCCCGCCATCGCGGCGGCGAGATAGAGATAGCCAATCAGTCGTGTTTTCATGCGCGCATCGTCGCGTACGGCGACGGTGCGCGTCTTGAATGAAATTGCAGCGGGCGCGTGGGGATGCCGAGGGCGGTGCGTGGGGCCGCCTTGCGAGCATGCGTCAGTGTTAGCGTCTGCCGAAGCCGAAGCCGAAGCCGAAGCCGAAGCCGAAGCCGAAGCCGAAGCCGAAGCCGAAGCCGAAGCCGAAGCCGAAGCGGTAGCGGTAGCGGTAGCGGTAGCCGCAGCGTCAGCCACCATCGTCGACGCGGGACCCGCCTTCGATCGCCTTGCGCGCGGCCACCACCGGCGTCAACCGGCCTGCGTAAACCGCCCCGGCGTGATGCCGAACTGGCGCGCGAATGCGCGCGTCAGGTGGCTCTGATCGGCGAAACCGGCTTCGGCCGCGGCATCCGCGATCGGCAGGCCGCTGGCGAGCAGCGTGCGCGCCAGCCGCGCGCGCGACTGGATCAGGTACGCGTGCGGCGTGATACCGAGCTCGCGTGCAAACCCGCGCAGCAACTGGAAGCGGCTCACGCCGCTCAGGTCGGCCAGTTCGGCGAGCGAAACGGGCGCGGCCGGCGCCGCGTCCAGCCGTTCTCGGGCGACACGAATCGCCGGCGCGACGCCGGCCGCCGGCAGCGTGCGGTTCGCGTGCCGGGCGAGCAACCCTGCGACGAGCATCACGAGCGCCTCGTCGCGGGCGAGCGGCTGGGTTTCCCCGGCGACGATGCGCGCATGCAATCGGCCGACGGCGGCCGTGAGCCGCGCGTCGCGCACCGCCGGATGCGCAAGCTCGACGCCGCCGAGGCCTTCTTCCGCCGCGACGCCCGCGACCAGCGCGGGCGCGAGGTACAGCATCCGCCAGCGCCGGCCCGTGCCGGCATCGATCGGCGAGCCGTCGTGCATTTCGCCCGGGTTGACCATGATCGCGTCGCCGGCCAGCGCGTCGACCTGCCCGCGGCCGCTCCACGACCGGTGCGCACCGCTGACGATCACGCCGACCCCGAATTCGTCGTGCGCGTGGCGCGGAAACGCGCGGTCGGATTCGAGGCTGATTGCCTCGATGCCTTCGCCGGTCCGTCGGTAGTGGGTGACACGGTGCATGTGCGCTCCTCGCGCCGGCTGCGGCGCGGATCACGTGCACTTTAGCGCGTTCCGCCGCCGCGCGCCCTTCATCCTTTTGGCCGATACCGCGCGGCGCGCGCAGCCCGCACCATGTACACATGAGCAGCGTATACGGCCCGCCGGGCCTGAAGCTGCGCGGGAGGCGGCAGGTGGAACGACAGGATCCGGTATTCATTCAGGTTGGCGCGCTCGCGGACGGCTTCGCGCCGGAAGCGAACATCCTCGCGCCCGTCGACGCGCTCGCGGGGCGCACGCTGGCGCTCGGCGATGCATCGGGCGCGTGGCGCGTCTATACGTTCGAGCAAGGCGCGCTGCAGTGGCACGACGCGGCGACCGACACGGGCGGCCGCGAGCCGTGCCGCGTGACGCGGCTGCGCGACGCGCTGTACTTCGTCGACTACATCGACACGCCCGCCCGCGCGACGTCGGTCAGTCTCGTGATCGATCTCGACAGCGGCGTATGGACGTCGGTCGTCGGCGTGCTGCCGACCGAAGCCGACACGCGCATCGACGCGTTCACGCGCGTCGCGCGCGGGCTGCCGCTGACGGCCGTCGACGCGGCGTTCCGGCACGGCACGCTCGGCGGTCACGCACGGCCGGGGCCGCTGCACGGGCCGACGCGCGAACTGATCGGCAAGCGGACGATGTACCGCTACAGCCCGACCGAATGCTACGAGCACATCTACCTGAACGAGAACTTCTACGCGTGGCAGTGCCTGCAGGGCGTCGAAGGCGGGCTGGCCGACGTCGACCGCTGCCATTACTTCAGGATCGACGATGAGCTGTATCTGTTCGTGTGGCGCGAAAAGGTGGTGCCGACGCTCGGCGTCGTGCTGATCGACCTCGTGCAGTGCAAGACCGACGGCAAGATCTTCGGCTACCAGGGTGGTGATTTCGGCACGCTGTCGAACTTCCAGATCGGCGCCCATGCGCAGGTGCTGAACGAAACCGTGCATCCGCTCGGCGGCGAGGCGCAGCGATGAATGCCGTGCCGGGCAGCGGCCGCCTGCGTGCGGATTTCAGCGGGCGTGTCGTGCTCGTCACGGGCGCCGCGCAAGGGATCGGCGCGGCGATCGCGCGCCGTTTCGCGGAATCCGGCGCGTTCGTCGCGCTCGCCGACCTGAACGGTGGGGCCGCCACCGCGCAGGCCGATGCACTCGCCGGCGCGGGCG
The DNA here is from genome assembly GCF_022809715.1 of Burkholderia pyrrocinia. Lineage (NCBI taxonomy): Bacteria > Pseudomonadati > Pseudomonadota > Betaproteobacteria > Burkholderiales > Burkholderiaceae > Burkholderia > Burkholderia pyrrocinia. The sequence goes on along the minus strand of NZ_CP094460.1, from coordinate 1,170,076 downwards.
GCGCTGCACGCGCGTATCGGGTGGACGCCGCCAGCCGCGACGAATTGCGCGCGCTGGTCGCAGCGGTCGAGCGCGACGGCAGCCGGCTCGATGTCGTCGTCCACAATGCCGCGTATTTTCCGCTGACGCCGTTCGCGCAGATCGACGAGCCGATGCTCGAGCGGACGCTGTCGGTCAACCTGTCGGCGCTGTTCTGGCTCGCGCAGGCTGCGTTGCCGGCATTCGAGCGCGCGGGGGCCGGGCGGCTGCTCGTCACGTCGTCGGTGACGGGGCCGCGCGTCGCCTATCCGGGGCTCGCGCACTACGCGGCGTCGAAGGCCGGCGTGAACGGCTTCATTCGTGCGGCGGCGCTGGAGCTCGCGCGCCGCAACGTGACGGTCAACGGTGTCGAGCCGGGGATGATCCGCACGCCGGCGGCCGGCAATCTCGGCGACGCGTCGGTCGCGGCGCAGATCGCGCGCGACATTCCGCTCGCGCGGATGGGCGAGCCGGAGGACATCGCGAACGCGATGCTGTTTCTCGCCTCGGCCGATGCTGCGTACATCACGGGGCAGACGATCGTCGTCGACGGCGGCGCGACCTTGCCGGAGAGCGGTGCGGTGCTGGGAGACGCGTGACGGCGGTGTCGAACCGGCACCCGATGTGGCCGCGGCGGGACCGCGGCCGGCAGGTTCCTGTGGCGGCGCCGTCGCAGGCCCGCCGCACGTCGCCGCGACTACAGCCAGCCGTTGCGGATGAACTCGACGATCGAATAGCGGCGGTTCTCGAGATCGTGCTGGCGGACGGCCTCGACGATGCGCGACACACCATCCGCATAGGGCGTCGCACCGTACACGCGCGATTCGAACTGCAGGCTGCACGCGCCGTCGTCGATGCGTATCCGGTGAACCGCATGGCGGCCGAGCTGATCGTCGGGGATCGCGAATTCGCTGCGCTGCACGTCCGGGTCGCGCACCGAGCGGATGTCTTCCGGCCGCACGCCGAGCGACTGGCCGATGCCGACGGCCGTGCCGGGGACGGACGTCTTGCCTGCCTGATGCGACTCCGTCAGGCTGATCTCGCAGTCGCGAAACAGGTGGCCGCTGGTTTCCAGCATGCTCATGAACTTGAGCATCAGGATATTCGTGTTCGGACACAGCACGACCGGGAAGCCGTGCGTTCCGGTTTCGACGTCGGAGCCGGTAGACAGTTCGACGAGCGGCGACGCGGTGGCCTCGCAGAACGCGATCACGGCGGGGAGTTCGCGGCCGGAACCGGCATGCACGACGATCGATCGGGCGTCGCTACGTCGGGCGTCGCTACGTCGGGCGTCGGTTCGTGCACGGTCCGACCAAGGCATCACGCGACAGGTTGCCGGGTCGAGCTTGTGCGAGCCGAGCAGCTCATTGGCCAGCTTGCCGGTTCCAACGACGAGTACTTGCATGGGATTGACGGGTTGAGGTTCAGTATTTGATACGGGATCGGCGTAGGCGTCGGGTAGCCCGGCACGGCCCGGTCGCGGCACGCGCCACGCCGAACGGGCCTCGTGCATTATGCCCGGCTGTCCGCATGCGTGCCCGCCGGGCCTCGCGTGCGGAGTCGCGATGGCCCACGGCGTGTGGACCGCGTTCCGCTGCGCGATGCCGCCGGACTGGCGCCCTTGCGACCAGCGCGAAATGACGGAGGAACTGCGCCGCAGCTTCGTCGCCGCGCGCACGCAGGCGTGAACGGCGCTACGCTGTCGAAACGCCGGCCGCGCACGTCCGTGCCGCGGCCGGCATGACTCATGCATCACGCATCAACCACCCATCTTCGATCCAGGAGAGCACATCGATGGAACACGACCTGAAAGGCAAGGTAGTCGCGATCACCGGCGGATTCGGTCATTTGGGCGTCGCGACGGCCGCATGGCTGGGCCAGCGCGGCGCACGCGTCGCACTGATCGGCCGCGGCGCCGCGCCGGCTGCGCAGACGCTGCCCGGCGTGCCGGCCGACGCGCTGCGCATCGGCGGCATCGACCTCGTCGACCCGCAGGCCGCCGCACAGGCGCTCGAATCGGTAAACCGCGAATTCGGCCGGGTCGACGCGCTGCTGAACATCGCCGGTGCGTTCGTATGGCAGACGATCGCCGACGGCGACGCCGCCACGTGGGACCGCATGTACGAGCTGAACGTGAAGACCGCGCTGAACGCGTCGAAGGCCGCGCTGCCGTACCTGGTCGCGAGCCCGGCCGGCCGTATCGTCAACATCGGCGCGGGCGCGGCGTTCAAGGCCGGCGCGGGCATGGGCGCTTATGCGGCCGCGAAGGCCGGCGTCGCGCGTCTCACCGAGGCGCTGGCGGCCGAACTGCTCGACCGCGGCGTGACGGTGAACGCGATCCTGCCGAGCATCATCGATACGCCGCCGAACCGCGCGGACATGCCCGACGCGGATTTCACGCGCTGGGTCCGGCCGGAACAGATCGCGGCGACGATCGGGTTCCTGCTGTCGGCCGACGCACAGGCGATCACCGGCGCGTCGATTCCGGTGAACGGCCGCGTGGCGTAGCGCGCGCGGGCGGGGCTCGCCGCATTGCGGCTCGCGCCGCGGCCGGCCGTGCGTACAATGTCGCACCGGAAACGCGCGAGCCCAGACTGAGACCATGAATCAGCCCAAGATCCTGATCGTCGAAGATGAAACGGCGATCGCGGACACGATCGTCTATGCCCTCGGCACCGACGGCATGCAGACCGTCCACTGCACGCTCGGGCAGGCGGCGCTCGATCATCTGCGCGAGTCGCGCTTCGACCTGGTCGTGCTCGACGTCGGCCTGCCGGACCTCAGCGGCTTTGAAGTCTGCCGGCGGCTGCGCACGTTCACCGACGTGCCGGTCATCTTCCTGACCGCGCGGCACGACGAGATCGACCGGATCGTCGGGCTCGAAATCGGCGCCGACGATTACGTGGTCAAGCCGTTTTCGCCGCGCGAGCTGGCCGCGCGGGTGCGCGTGATCCTGCGGCGCTTCCACCGGGCGGCCGCGCCGCAAACGGCGCCCGCGCCGACAGATGCGCAGGCCGCGACAACCGCGCCGGGCTTCGTGCTCGACACCGACGGCGCGCGCGTGTCGTGGCTCGGCCACGCGCTGGACCTCACGCGCTACGAATTCGGCCTGCTGGCGTTGCTCGTCCGGCATCCGGGGCGCATCTATTCGCGCGAGCAGTTGATGGACCTCGTGTGGCACGAGGCGCTCGATTCGGCCGACCGCACGGTCGACACGCACATCAAGACGCTGCGCGCGAAACTGCGCGCGATCGATCCCGAGCGCGACCCGATCCGCACGCATCGCGGGATGGGTTATTCGCTGCAACCGTAACGACCGGCACCGCCATGCATATCGGCCTGCGCATCTTCTTCGGTTTTTTCCTGATCGTCGGTCTTGCCGCGCTGATCACGCTGCGCGTGTTCGTGCAGGAGGTGAAACCGGGGGTGCGCGAGGCGATGGAGGACACGCTCGTCGACGTCGCGCAGGTGCTGGCGACGCTGGCCGCCGCCGACATGGCGAACGGGCATATCGCCGACGGCGCCTTCGCGCGGCAGCTCGAAAAACTTCACGAGAACCCGGTCAGCGCGAACGTGTGGGGCATGCACAAGAACACGATCAGCTATCGCATCTACATCACCGATGCGCACGGCATCGTGCGCTACGACTCGACCGGCAGCGCAGTGGGGCAGGACTATTCGCGCTGGAACGACGTGTACCGGACGCTGCGCGGCGAATACGGCGCACGCAGCACGCGTGCCGATCCGAACGACGACAGTAGCACCGTGATGCACGTCGCGGCGCCGATCCGGCGCGGGAACGAGATCATCGGCGTGCTGACGATCGCGAAACCGAACCAGACGGTCGAGCCGTTCATCGTGCGCAGCCAGCGCAAGATCATGCTGTATGGCGCGTTGCTGATGGGCGGCGCGATCCTGATCGGCACCGCCTGCACATGGTGGCTGGTGCTCGGGCTGCGGCGGCTGCAACGCTATGCGCGCGCAATCGCGGCCGGCGAGCGCGCGGCGATGCCGCTGCAGGGCGCGAACGAGCTGGCCGAGCTCGGGCGCGCGGTGGAGAGCATGCACCAGCGTCTGGAGGACCGGCAGTACGTCGAAACCTACATCCACACGCTCACGCACGAGATGAAAAGCCCGCTGGCCGCGATCAGCGGCGCGGCGGAGCTGCTGCAGGAAGAGATGCCGGTCGCGAACCGGCGGCGCTTCACCGAAAACATCCGCCGCCAGGCCGGCCGACTCGAACAGATGATCCGCAAGCTGCTCGCGCTGGCCGAAGTCGAGCAGAAGCAGCGCCTGTCGGTACACGAGCCGGTCGCGCTGCTGCCGGTGCTCGAACAGCTCGTCGAGGATATCGAGCCGCGCGCGCGGCAGCGCGGCGTGAGCCTGCGGATCGACGCGAACGACGCTTCCGATCCGGCAGTCGTCGAAGGCGATCCGTTCCTGCTGCGCCAGGCGCTCGGCAACCTGCTCGACAACGCGCTGGATTTCGCGCCGCAACGCAGCACGATCCGGATCGCGCTCGAACGGCAGCCGGCGGGCAGGGCGCATGTCGCGGTCGTGCGCGTGACCGACGACGGCCCCGGCGTTCCCGACTACGCGTTGTCGCGCGTGTTCGAACGCTTCTATTCGCTGCCGCGCCCCGACGGGCAGGATCGCAGCACGGGCCTCGGGCTGTGTTTCGTCCGCGAAGTCGCGATGCTGCATCGCGGCCAGGTCGCGCTCGCGAACCGCGACGAAGGCGGCGCGTGCGCGACGCTCACGCTGCCGTCGCCGGGCTGAGCGCGCTTCACGCTCGCCACACATTCGCTTCACACCGGCTTCAATCGCCGTTCACCGGGCCCGCTCATGCTGACCGCATCTTCCACTCCGGTATCCGTCAGCAATGAATCGAGTCCTGTTGTTCAAGTCCGTGATCACCGCGTTTCTCGCGCTGTCGATCCTGATCCCGCTGCACATGGTTCAAAGCATCGTGCGGGAACGTGCGGAGTATCGCGAGAGCGCATTGCAGAGCATCTGGGCGAGCTACGCCGGGCCGCAGACGGTGACGGGCCCGGTGCTCGTCGTGCATTACACGGAAGTCACGCGCGTGCGCGACGACACGCCGGCCGGAGGCGCGGCGAAAACGAGCCTGAGAAGCGAGACGAAGCGCCTGCTCGTGTTTCCGAAGACGTTGAACGTCGACGGTACGCTCAAGGTCGACGTGCGCTATCGCGGCATCCACAAGGCGCTCGTGTACGGGCTGGATAGCCGGCTGACGGGCACGCTGGCGCTGCCGGACCTGAAGAAGCTGCCGCAGGCCGACGGCCACGTGAGCTTCGCGGTCGACAGCGCGTATGTCGCGATCGGTATCGGCGATATTCGCGGGCTGAAGGCGCAGCCCGACCTGCGCCTCGGCGGCAAGCGGTTCGACGTGGAGCAGGGCACGCGGCTGGACAGCCTGCGCCAGGGCGTGCACGCGAATATCGATCTCGCGGCGCTGGCGGACGCAAACGCAGGGGCTGTCGTGCCGTTCAGCATCGGCCTGCCGCTGGCGGGCGCGGAATCCGTCGCGTTCGCGCCGGTGGCCGACCAGAACGATTTCTCGCTGAAATCGACGTGGCCGCATCCGAGCTTCGGCGGCGCGTTCCTGCCGGGCGAGCGCACGATCGATGCGCAGGGTTTCACCAGCAACTGGCACGTGACGTCGTTCAACACGAAGGCGCGCGAGCAGGTCGCGACCGGCAACGGGGAGGGTGCGATCGAGATGGCGTCGGTATCGGTGATCGAACCTGTGAACGTCTATCTGCAGGCCGAACGCGCGACGAAGTACGGTGCGCTGTTCGTGATGCTCACGTTCGCGAGCTTCTTCATGTACGAACTCGCGAAGCGGCTGCGCATTCACCCGATCCAGTACCTGCTGGTCGGCCTGTCGCTCGCGCTGTTCTTCCTGCTGCTGCTGAGCCTGTCCGAGCACATCGCGTTCGGTCATGCGTATCTCGCGGCGAGCGGCGCGTGCATCGGGCTGCTCGGCTTCTACCTGTCGTTCGTGCTGCACAGCGTGAAGCGCGGCGCGACGTTCGCGGCGCTGCTCGCGATGCTGTACGCGGCGCTCTACGGGCTGCTGCTGTCGGAGGACAACGCGCTGATGCTCGGTTCGCTGCTGCTGTTCGCGATCCTCGCCGGCATCATGACGCTCACGCGCCGTATCGACTGGTATGCGCTCGGCGCCGCGTGGCAGCCGCTGGGCGACAAGTCGGGCGCGGATGCCGTGAAGCCGGGCGCGCCGGCGAAGTAAGCGCGGGTTTCACGTGCGCTGCCGGCCGGGTACGCCCTGGCCGGCGCGCAACGCAGCGTGGGACGGCCGCGATTCACGCGTGAGGCGACCGCCCGCGAAACCGCACCAGCGGAATTTCGGCGACGGCCGCGATCTCGATCAGCAGATCCGGATGGCAGAGACGCTCGACCTGGACCACCGTCGTCACCGGACCGGACCGGACCGGACCGGACAAGGCTCGGCGAAGCAGGTGTTGCGGATATCGCCGGCCTGCATGAACGCATCGATGTCGGTCGCGTGATGGACGAGCGAGATCACATCGCGCATCTGCGGACGGATGTGACGCTGCCGGCAGGCCGGGCGGCATCCCCTTATACTGGACGTACTTCGTCATTCGATCTTCGCCGTGCCCACGCCTGCCCCCACCGATCCATCCGATCCGTCCGCCGACGATCCCCGCCCGATTCCGCCCGAACAGCCTGAACTGGAAGACTGCTGCAACAGCGGCTGCTCGCCGTGCGTCTTCGACCTGTACGACGAAGCGCTGGCGCGCTATCGCGTCGAGCTGGCCGAGTGGGAAGCGCGGCAGGCGCAACGCAAAAAACACCGATGAGTCGAATGCCGGCGAGCGGCTGCGCATTCACCTTTCCGCCGCAGATCCCGTCGGCGGTGCGATCCACGCCCCGCGTCACGCACCTGCATGCAGCCTCCGATGCAGCGGCCCGAGCGCGGTCGACAGTGCGATGCACGCAAGCAATACGACCGTCAGCGTGAACATCGACGTCCGGAACCCCTGCACGTAATCGAGCGCGACCGGACGCACGCCGAGCCGCGCGAAGAACACGCCGCCGATCGTCGCGGCGCCGACGGCCGCGCCGATCTGCAGCATTGCGCTGACCATTCCTGACGCGACGCCCGCGCGGGCCGCATCGACTTCCGCGAGCACGATCCGCACGACCGACGGCAGCACGAGGCCTTGCCCGATGCCGATCGCCGCGATGCCCGCGTAGAAGCCGGGCCCCGGCGCGCCTTCGCGGGCGAGCGCGGCGGCGGTCGCGACGCCTGCGGCGAGCATGACGAAGCCGAGCGTCAGCACGCGATAACCGCCGAACCGGCCGACGAGGCGCGGCATCAGCAGCGGGCTCGCGAGGAAGCCGAGCCCGAGCGGCAGAATCGCGAACCCGGACGCGAGCGGCGACCAGTTCAGGCAGCCCTGCAGATAGATCCCGTAGCTAAGGAAGAATGCGCTCAGCGTGTAGAACAGGAACGCGAGCATCAGACCGAGCGCGACGACCGGGTTGCGGAACAGGCGCACGTCGAGCAGCGGATCGCGGCCGCGCGCGAGTCGGCCCGCTTCGACCGCCAGCAGCGCACCGAGCATCGGCAGCGCGCCGACGACGCACGCGATCATCCACAGCGGCCAACCGGCCTCGCGGCCCTGCGTGAGCGGATACACGAGCATCAGCAGGAACAGCGACATCAGCACCGTGCCCGGTACGTCGATGCGCTGGCCGCGCGGCGGCCGGTTTTCCGGGATGAAGCGCCAGCTGCCGATCAGCGCAAGGATGCCGATCGGCAGATTGACGAGGAAGATCGCGCGCCAGCCGAGTCCGAACGGATGCAGGCTGATCAGCGCGCCGCCGCCGAGCTGGCCGATCACGGCCGCGAGGCCGAACGCGAAACCGTAGAAGCCCATCACGCGCACCTGTTCCTGCGGGCTGAACACGCTGCGGATCGTCGCGAGCACCTGCGGTGCGAGGATCGCGGCGAACAGGCCCTGCAGCACGCGGCCGCCGACGAGCACCGCGCCGCTGCCGGCGAGCCCGCACAGCGTCGACGCGAGCACGAAGCCGGCCATGCCCAGCATGAACATGCGCTTGCGGCCGTACAGGTCGCCGAGGCGGCCGCCCGTGATCTGCACGACCGCGTTCGCACACGCATAGGCCGACACGACGAGCTGGAGCTCGGCCGGGCGCGCGCCGATGCCGTCGCGGATGGCCGGCAGCGCGAGATTCACGATGAAGTAGTCGAGCGGCGGCAGAATGGCGCCGACCAGCAGGACCACGAGCGCCCAGCCGTGATGGCTGCGCGGCGTCGCCGCGGCAGCCGCGCCGGCCGGCGCGCAGGGGGCAAGGGTGGGGTTCGTCATGAACGAAGGGTCCGAAAAGTATGAGGGCCGTATGCGCGAACGGCGCGGGCCGGCCATTGACCCCGTATTCTGGATGCGGTCAACGAATCGGAAAAGCGGGAAAGAGTGGTAGCATCCATCGGGTTAATCGATGGATGGAGAACGGCGATGCGCGGTTTCGACCTGGACCAGTTGCGCACTTTCGCGGTGGTCGCGGACGCCGGCAGCCTGACGGCCGCCGCGCCGCTGCTGCATTTGTCGCAGTCGACGGTCAGCGAGCAGGTGCGCAAGCTCGAATTGCGCGCCGGCATGCCGCTGTTCGTGCGCAGCAAGCGCGGCGTCGAGCCGACGCCGGCCGGCACGCGGCTGCTGCAGCACGCCCGGCGCATCGTCGCGCTGAACGAGGCCGCGTTCGACGAGCTGCGCGGGCAGGCGATCAAGGGCGAGCTGCGCGTCGCGATCACCGACTATTACCGGACGAATGAAGTCGCGGGCCTGCTGGCGCGGCTGCGGGAGTGCTACCCGCAACTGAGCCTGCACGTGAGCGCGATGAAGAGCGTGGACATCGAGGCGGCGCACGCGAGAGGGCAGATCGATCTCGGCGTCGTGATGAACCTGTCGAGCGGGCCGTTCCGGCCGGCGTCGGCCGACACGCGCTGGGTGCTGCGGCGCGAGCCGCTGTCATGGGTCGCGTCGCCGGCGCTGGTCGAGCAATTACCCGAGCCGCTGCCGCTCGTGCTGCTGCCGGACGACTGCATGATGCATCAGATCGCGGTGCGCTCGCTCGACGAGCAGCACACGCCGTACGTGCTCGTGCACAGCGCGTCGGGTGTCGCGGGGCTGCAGTCGATGCTCGCGGCGGGGCTCGGTGTCGGCTGCCTGTGCGCGTCGGCGATCGGCGACGGCATGATGCGGCTCGGCGCGAAATACCGTCTGCCGCCGCTGCCCGACGCGGTGTTTTCGCTGACGCCGCCGATGCCGGGCGAACGCGAAACCGTCACGCAGGCGCGCGAGGTGCTGTCGCGGCAATTGCTGATGTAGAAACGCGCCGCGCGACAGGCAGCGGCGCGTATTCGAGAGACGCGGGAGAGGGCCTACGCATGAGCATGAACGACGAACTGAAGCAGCAGATGGCCGACAGGCTGCAGGACGCGTTGGAGCGGGTGGTCGACGAGCGCTCGCTGATCCATTTCCTGCGCGTGCTCGGCCATGACTGGAACACGGAGCGGCAGCTCGAAGCCGACGTGCCGCCGTCGCCATACGCGCGCGCCGCGCTCGGCTGGGAAAACCGCTCGATCGGCGAGTACCTGGAGGCGATGGTCGACTGGGCCGAAGCGTCGGAGGACGGGCTGCGCTTCTACGACGTGCCCGACAATCCGTGGCGGCGCATCGCGGACATCCTGTTCGCCGGGAAAATCTACGAGTAGTACCGTCCGGGCGATTCGCGCCTTTTACTCGGCAGTTTCTCCGTCGGCATACGCGCGCAGCCCGTCCGCCAGCGCATCGAATACGGCCCGGCAGCGCGGGCTCGTCCGCAGGTCCTCATGCATCACGACCCAGGTTTCCAGCTTCATCGCGGGCCCGTCCGGCAGCACGCGCACGAGCCTCGCGTCGCGCTTCGCGAGCCCCGTCTGGCAGAAACCGACGCCGTAGCCGGCGCGGATCATCGCGAGTTGCGCGAGGTTGCTGTCGGTGCGCAGCGCGAACGCATCGCGATTCCACAACGGCATCCCGCGCCCCGCCGAGCGGATGAACGGCGTGACCGTATCGAAGCCGATCAGCGCGTGATGCGCGAGTTCGTCGATCGTCGCGGGCGCGCCGTTGCGCGCCACGTAGTCGTCGCGCGCATACAGCCCGACCTCGATCGCGCCGACGCGCCGCGCGACGAGCGCGTCCTGCGCGGGCGGCGCCATCCGCACCGCGATGTCGGCTTCGCGGTTCAGCACGTCCTGGATGCGGTCGGTCGGCACCAGTTCGATGACGAGCCCCGGATGATCGCGCCGCAATTGCGCGAGCATGGGCGGCAGCACCTCGACGGCGATCACGTCGCTGGCCGAGATCCGCACGGTGCCGCGCACGCCGGCGCCGTGGCTCGCGGCCGCGCGCTCGAACGCGGCCGCCGCGCTGCGCAGCGCCTCCGCATGGCCGCGCAGTGCGAGCGCCGCCTCGGTCGGCAGCAGGCCCGACGGCGAGCGCGTGAACAGCGTCTGGCCGAACGCGGCCTCGAGCGCCGCGACGTGGCGGCCGGCCGTCGGCTGCGTGATGCCGAGCGCGCGCGCCGCGCCGGACAGCGAGCCTTCCGTCAGCACCGCGAGGAAGGTGCGGTAGCGTTCCCAGTTCAGATCGGTGGTCATGCATAAATGTATAGCTGATATCCGATGTTAGACAATTCCTTGTTAGCTGTCGGCGCGCCAGAATGCATCTCACGACGATTCATTCACGGAGAGCGGCGATGACGACGAACGCAGGCGGGACGCAACGACAGGCACTCGTGCTCGGCGCGAGCGGCGGGATTGGCGGGGAAGTCGCGCGGCAGTTGCGCGATGCCGGCTGGCAGGTGCGTGCGCTCAAGCGCGGGCTCGACGCCGAAGTCGTGGAGCGCGACGGCATCACCTGGATGCGCGGCGACGCGCTGGATCGCGAGGCGGTCGTGCGAGCCGCGCGCGGCTGCAGCGTGATCGTGCACGCGGTGAACCCGCCCGGCTACCGGAACTGGCCGACGCAGGTGCTGCCGATGATCGACAACACCATCGCGGCGGCGACGGTGGCGCAGGCGACCGTCGTGCTGCCCGGCACGGTCTACAACTACGGCGCCGACGCGTTTCCGGTGCTGCGCGAAGACGCGCCGCAGCATCCGGCGACCCGCAAGGGCGCAATCCGCGTCGAACTGGAGCGGCGGCTGCAGGAAGCGACCGCGCAGGGCGTCCGCACGATCATCGTGCGCGCGGGCGATTTCTTCGGGGTGCGTGCCGGCAACAACTGGTTTGCGCAGGGGCTGATCAAGCCGGGGCGGCCCGTCTCGACGATTCGCGTGCCGGGGCGGCCGGGCGTCGGCCATCAGTGGGCGTATCTGCCGGACGTCGCGCGCTCGATGGTCGAACTGATCGAGCGGCGCGACACGCTGGAGCCGTTTGCCCGCTTCCATTTCGGCGGGCATTGGGACGCGGACGGCACGCAGATGGCCGAGGCCATCAGTCGCGTGGCGCAGCGGCACGGAATGCGGCCTGCGGTGCGGCGCTTTCCGTGGTGGCTCGTGTGGGCCGCGGCGCCGTTCGTCACGACGCTGCGCGAGATGCTGGAGATGCGCTATCTGTGGCGCGAGCCGCTCAGGATGGACAACGCGCGGGTGACGGCGGTGCTCGGCCGCGAGCCGTTGACGCCGCTCGATACGGCGGTGGAGGCGACGCTGGCGGGGTTGGGTTGCTTGCGGTGAACGGCGGCGCGAGAGGCGGAGGCCAACGAAACGTGTCGGCACGAAAGCATGTGTGCAGAGCCTTTCACTTCGGCATCCGTCAGGCCCGCCGTCCCCCGTCACGCCACGATCGGCAACACCTCGACCGCATACCGGTGCCGAAGGCTGCGCCCGAGCACCGGATCATGCAGTTCCATCTCGAACGCGTCGCCGTCGCCCATCGCGGCGATCGAGCCATGCACGGCGACGGTGCCGCCATACATCGCGCAGCGCGCGGGCATCGTGCAGCGGTCGTCGAAGCGTTGCCACAGTGCGTCCGGCGCGAGCAGGCCGCTGACCGCGCCGTGCTGATATTCAATGCGTTCGCCGTCACGCGCGATCAACCACGAACGCATCTCGATTGCATCCCAGTGATCGGCGATATCCGCGTAAAGCCACGCGTCGCACCCGAGCGGCTTCGCGCACACCTGTTTCGACACCGCGACGCCGTACGCCTCGACTTCGCGATCCGTATGATCGGAGCCGACCGTGACCAGCGTGCCGGCCGGGCTGTCGACCAGCACGCATTCGATCTCGCCGCCCGAGCGTGCACCGAGTACATCGATCGACGGCGCCTGCGTCAGCAGCGTGGACGACACGCGATAGAAGCACGGCGTGGTCGACGGCGGCGCGACGCCGAGCGCCGCGAGTTCGTCGATGTGCGCGCGGATCGCCGCCGGATCGCGGCCGGCCCAGCCGGCAATCACGACGCGCTCGATCTCGACGTCGACGGAAGCCGGCGCGCGCTGCAGGGAAATCATGTTGAACGACAGGGCTTGCATGCAGATATCCGTTTGAAGTGCGAAGGAATGAATCGGCTTGCGGCGGCGCTCATTCCGCGAGCGGCCGGTGCGCGGTCTCGCGTGCGGCGAGGAGTGCGATCGAGGTGACGACGAGCGCGGCGGTGACGTACAGCGACACGGCCGTCGTCGTACCCGTCTGCCGGAACAGCGTGGCGATCACGAGCGGCGCGAAGCCGCCGCCGACGATGCCGGCGAGCGTGTACGCGAGCGACGAGCCCGCATAGCGCACGCGCGTCGGGAACTGTTCGGTCACGAATGCGCCTTGCGGGCCATACATCACCGCATGGATCACGAGGCCGATCGCGACGGCCGCGACGATCGCACCGGGGCGCGCCGAGTCGAGCATCACGAAGAACACGAACGCCCACACGACACCGGCGATCGCGCCGGCGAGATAGACGGGCCGGCGGCCGAAGCGGTCCGACAGCGCGCCGAAGAACGGCACCGCGAGCGCGTTGCAGGCCGTGCCGACCATCACGGCCGTCAGCGCGACGGGGCGCGACAGGTGCAGCACGGTCGTCACGTAGGTCAGCGTGAACACGACGATCAGCGCATACAGCACGTCCGAGCCGATCCGTGCGCCGCCCGCGATCAGCAGGCGCCGCCAGTGGTACTTCAGCACGTCGGCGACGGGCACCTCGGCGGTCGCGTGCGATTCGGCGAGCTGCTCGAACTGCGGCGTTTCGTCGACGCCGCGCCGCAGCCAGAAGCCGAACACGACGAGCAGCGCGCTGGCCGCGAACGGCACGCGCCAGCCCCACGACAGGAAGTTCGCGGACGTGGTCGACAGCGTCACGAGCGCGATGCAGCCGGTGCCGAGCAGCGTGCCGAACGACGGGCCCATCTGCGTCCACGACGCGGACAGCCCGCGCCGGTTCTGGTCGCCATGCTCGACCGACAGCAGCACCGCGCCGGCCCATTCGCCGCCGAGTGCGACGCCCTGCACGAAGCGCAGTGCGACGAGCAGGATCGGGCTCAGGATGCCGGCCTGCGCATAGGTCGGCAGCGCGCCCATCAGCGCGGTCGTCACGCCCATCAGCACGAGCGTGAGCATCAGCACCGCGCGGCGGCCGATGCGGTCGCCGAGATTGCCGAACACGAAGCCGCCGAGCGGGCGCGACACGTAGCCGACCGCATAGGTCGAGAACGCGAGGATCGTGCCGGCCAGCGGATCGACCGAAGGGAAGAACAGGTGGTTGAAGACGAGCGCGGCGAGCGTGTTGTAGATCGTGAAGTCGTACCACTCGAGCGACGTGCCGATCATGCTCGCGGTCGCGAGTCGGCTGGTGCGGACGCGGCGGGGCGCGTGGGCGGCGGGCTGGGCGAGAGTGCTCATGGGTTCGGGCCTGTCGTGACGGAGAACGGGATCAAGCGCGGGGCCGACGCGTCGGCCGCGTGCGGGGGCTGGTGCGGCGCGGCCGGCGTCGGCGTTCAGGCAGGCAGCGCGGCGGCGGCCGGCTCTGCTTCTGCTTCGGCGTCGCGGCGCGCAACCTGCAGCGGCGCGGCGGCGCGCCACAGCAGGTCGAAGGTGCGTACGTCGTCGTGCCCGGCGAGTGCGGCGGCCACGCGGCGCGTCGCGGCCGCGTCGCTGCCTTCGATCAGCGCGAGCGCGTCGGCGGCCGGGCGGGCGGCCGCATCGGCGCCGATCGGCGCGGACAGGTCGGGCGCGGTGCAGAAGAGTCGCGCCGCGTGAATGCCCGGTTCCTGCATGGCGGCGTCGAAGCGCTCGCGCAGTTGCGGCACGTCGATGCGTTCCGGCGGCAGCACGAACAGCGCGAGTTGCGCGCCTTCGCCGTCGCCGGCCTCGATCGTCAGTTCGCCGACGCGCCGCTGCGTGCCCGTCATGCGTTCGAAGTTCGCGAGCGACCACGCGGTCTGCTGCGTGAACGCGCGCCGGTATGCGTCGCTGCGGAACACGTCGAGCGTGTCGGTCACGTACAGCGCGAGGTACTGGCGCGGACCGCCGTCGTTCGCGCGAAAGCGCCGCGCATGCGTGAAGCCGGGAATCGCGACACGTTCCTGCATGTGTTCGCGGTCGTACCACGCGTTGAAGTCGGCTTCGTGCGCGGGATCGATATCCGTCCAGACGCAAAGCTGGCCGTGCGGAAGGGGAAGACGGGTCATCGCGGGGTTCCTCGTGACGGGGGATGTCAGGAACCGCAGTGTCCCGAAGACGGGCCGCGCCCGTCCAACAAGAAAACAAATTCGCGGTGAACAGGTTTTCTTATGAGCGGCGCGGGCGGCGTTTGGCCGGGGCGGCGGCGGGCGGCGCGGATTTCGCCGTGCGCTTCGCAGTTGCCTTGGTATTTTTCTTTGTTTTGGCCGTCGTACGGGCGGGCGATGCGTCGACGGGTTCTGGGCTGGCCGCTGCAGCCGGTTTCGCGATGCTCGCGGCGGCCGGCATTGCGCGCGCGATCTCGCTCGCCAGTTCCGCGATGCGTGCGGCGACCGGCAGGCCCTGGCTGCGGTATGTTGCGACGAGCGGCAGCGCGGGGAATTCGGGTTCGACGTCGAGCAGTTCGAGCGTGCCTTCGTGCAGCTCGCGACCGATGATCGCGGGCGGCAGCGCGGCCACGCCGAGGCCGTCGGCGACGAGGCGGATCATCGCGGCGACCGACGTGATGCAGTTGATGCTGGCCGGACGTTCGACGGCCGCGAACAGCCGCTCGATCGTCGCGTGCGGACCCGAGTGGCGCGAGAAGCTGATGATCGGAAATTCCGCGAGGCGCGCGACGTCGAGCGGCTGGCCGCCGAGCCCGAGGCGCGGGCTTGCTGCCCAGCGCACCGGGAATTCGCACAGCGGCAGGTTCGTGAAATCGGGGCCCGGCACCGGGTCGGTCTGCAGGATCAGGTCGACGCCGTCGGTGCTGAGCAGGCGAGTCAGGTGCAGCGTGGTGTCGCTCGTGATCTCGACGTCGAGCCGCGGATAGCGCTCGCGCAGTTGCGCCATCAGCGCCGGAAACCAGCTGTGCACGATCGATTCGATCACGCCGATCCGGATCAGGCCGGCATCGCTCGCTGCGTCGATGTCGCGCCGCATTTCGCCGTCGAGCCGCACGATCCGCTCGGCATAGGCCAGCATGCGGCGGCCCGCGGGCGTGAGCGTGGCCGAGCGCGTGTTGCGGTCGAACAGGCGCACGTCGAACGCCTCTTCGAGCGACGCGATGCGGCTTGATACCGCAGCTTGTGTCGTGTGCAGTTTTTCAGCGGTCAGCCGGAAGTTTTCCAGCTTCGCGAGCCAGACGAAGGTTTCAAGAAACCGGATGTTCATCGAAGTCCGAACGGTGAGGCGGTGCCGGGCGGGGCGGCGGGATCGATCGATGGTAGCGGATTTTTGGAGCGGGAAACGAGCTGACGGTGCGATGAGCGTGCCGCAGCGGGCGTCGGAGTGCCGGAAGATGTTGCACGGAACGCCGCCCGCAGCGACGCATCACGCGGGCGGCATGCCCCCGCGCCTCAAAGCTTGTCGAATGCGAGCGTCGGCACGTCGACGACCATCGCACCGCCGTCCGCGACGAGCGTCGCGCCGGTCACGAACGATGCGTCGGGCGACGCGAGGAACGCGCACACGGCCGCGATTTCGTCCGGATCGGCCGCGCGCCGTAGCGGCACGTCGGTGCTGACGCGTGCATACGCATCGTCGAGCGTGTCGCCATGCGCGGCCATTAGCGGTTCCATTTCCGCGTCGGCCATCGGCGTGCGAACCCAGCCCGGACACACGGCGTTCGCGCGCACGCCGTGCGGACCGTAGTCGCGCGCGAGCGACCGTGCGAGCCCGAGCAGCGCGTGCTTGCCGACCGTATAGCCGCATACGCCGGGCCCGGCCGCGAGCGCCGCGATCGACGCGACCAGCACGATGCCGCCGCGCTGCGCGATCAGGTCGGGCAGGCACGCACGCGCGCTGACGAATGCGGTGTCGAGGTTCGCGTGCATTGCGTCGCGCCACTGCGCGTCGCCGGTTGCGTCTGCGCGGCCGATGCCGTGGCCGCCCGCGCACGCGACGAGCGCGTCGACGCGGCCGAAGCGTTCGGCGATTCGCGGCAGGAAGCCGGCCCAGTCGGCGCTGCTCGCGGCGTCGCCGGCGAGCGCGAGGCCGCCCGTCTCGGCGGCCAGCGCGTCGAGCGGCGCCTGACGCCGCCCGATCAGCACGACGCGGTCGCCGCGGCTGGCGAAGCGGCGCACGCACGCGGCGCCGATGCCGGTGCCCGCACCGGTGATCGCGATCGTGCGGGGCTGTGGATGCGTCATGTCGTTCTCCGGAAGGGTGTCGTTTCCGGTCACTTTAGGCGGAGCGGGCGAGCGCCGGTATCAGCCGAAAGGATGAATGCGGACGGCGCCCGGTCGCCGGAACGGTCATGGCCCATTTTGCAAAAGCTGACGATGTCCGGCGCCGAATCGCTCTATCCTGCACATTTTTGGGATAAGTCGCGAAAGCCCGGCAAAATAGCGCGGGCGAGCATGCGTATCGACGCGCGGCGCGTTGGCCGGCCGATTCCGTCGTTCGGGCGGAGCGGCAGGCCGGCGAGATCGGCGCGGGCATCGTGTCTGCCGATGGATCGTGTTGCCACGGCGTATCGCCCGGTTGCGCGCTGGCGCGGCCGGACCATCGACAAGAACAGGGAGAGCCGGCAATGAGGCTGGACGACGAAAGAGAAAGCATGAACGTCGAGGACCGCCGCGGCGCCGGCGGTTTCGGCGGCGGGCGCGGCGCGACGATCGGCATCGGCACGATCGTGGTTGCGCTGGCCGCGTCGTATTTCTTCGGGATCGACCCGCGCGTGGTGCTCGAAGGCGCATCGGCGCTGCAGGGCCGCCAGCAGCAGGCGCAGCCCGCGCCGGCACAGCGCCAGGGTGCGCCGGCGAACGATCCGGGCTCGGTGTTTACGCGCAAGGTGCTCGGCAATATCGAGCGCACGTGGTCGGGCGTGTTCAACACCCAGTTGCATGGGCAGTACGAACCGCCGAAACTCGTGATGTTCACGAACTCGACGCCGACCGCATGCGGCACGGGCCAGACGGCGATGGGGCCGTTCTACTGTCCGGCCGACCGCAAGGTGTATATCGATCTCGGTTTCTACGACGAACTGCGCAAGCGTTTCGGCGCGGGCGGCGATTTTGCGCAGGCTTACGTGATCGCGCACGAAGTCGGCCATCACGTGCAGAACCTGCTCGGCATTTCCGACAAGGTCGACGCGGCGCGCAGGCGTTCGAGCCAGGCGCGCGCGAACGCGCTGTCGGTGCGGATGGAACTGCAGGCCGATTGCTTCGCCGGCGTGTGGGCGAACAACGCGCAGCGTGCGAACCAGCGGCTGATGGAGCCCGGCGATTTCGAGCAGGGGCTGAAGGCGGCCGCCGCGATCGGCGACGATCGGCTGCAGCAGCAAGGGCAGGGTTATGTCGTGCCGGAAAGCTTCACGCACGGCAGCAGCGACCAGCGCGTGTACTGGCTGCGGCGCGGAATGGAAGCGGGCGAGGTGAGCGCCTGCGACACGTTCGCCGCGAACGCGCGCTGACAGAGGGCGCGCGCGCCGTCGCGCGCCCGCATCGTCCCGGCCACACCGGCCGAATCCGCCAGACCGGGACGATTTGCCGATTTGTGCTCACCGGCGCTTTTCGGCGCCGGTAGGCTGGCCCGAACCTAGACGCGTTCGCCCGCCAGCCGATTCCTCCATGCCGACCCCATCCGTTCCCGCCGACCATGACGCCGCCGACTGGCAACGCGCGCTGCGCGTGTGCGTGGACGCGTTCGACGCGTTCGCGAGCCCGTCCGCGATCGTGTTCTACCGGCTCGACCAGAGCGGCGAACCGGCCGATTTCGAGCTGTTCGGGATGCCGGAGTCGATGCATCGAACCTATGTCGCGCGCTACCGGATGCTCGATCCGCTGCATCCGTCGCGTTGCGCGGCGGGCGAGCGCGCGGTCGTCACGCTCGCTTCCCAATTGCCTGACGAAAGGCGCGAGGCGTCCGCGTACTGGACCCGTTTCCTGCGCCGGCACGACGTGACCGACGTCGTCGAGATCTGGCTGCGCGACGCGGGCCGCACGGTCGGCGCATTCTCGTTGCTGCGCTTCGGGATGGGTGAAGCGGGCGGCGGTGCGGCTGGAAATAGCACGGCGGGCCGGTTCGCACCGGGCGAGATCGATGCGCTCGCGCGACTGCAGCCTGTCGCCGAAGCCGCACTGAGCCCGCAACTGCGCGCGCGGCGCGGGATTCACCGGATCGGCTGCGAGGAAAGGCTGACCTATCGCGAGGAACAGATCGCGCGCCTCGTGCGCGACGGCCGTTCGAACAAGGAGATCGCGCGCGATCTCGCGCTCGGCCAACCGACCGTCAAGACGCACC
The DNA here is from genome assembly GCF_022809715.1 of Burkholderia pyrrocinia. Taxonomy (NCBI): domain Bacteria; kingdom Pseudomonadati; phylum Pseudomonadota; class Betaproteobacteria; order Burkholderiales; family Burkholderiaceae; genus Burkholderia; species Burkholderia pyrrocinia. The sequence goes on along the minus strand of NZ_CP094460.1, from coordinate 1,151,080 downwards.
TGATGCGTATGTATCGCAAGCTCGGCGTGTCGAATCGCACCGAGCTGGTCGGGGCGCTGTTCCTGTAACGCCTTCCGTTCGCGATTACGCGGTCCGTTGTTTGCGACTGCACGCGCCTCCCTAACGCGCTGCCAATTTGCGCTCACCGAGCGCGATCCCTCGTCGATACAGTGGTCCGACGCCCGCGTGCCCACGCGCACGCGGTCCAGCCACGACAATCCTCGAGACGCTTATGAGCAACACGAATTTCGTCGCCGTCAGCGACACCGTGCGCACCTTCGTTGCGCGCGATTTCGGCCTCTTCATCGACGGTGAAATGCAGCCCGCGCACGCGACTGCCCGGCTCGACGTGTACGACCCCGCGACGGGCGAGCGGCTCGCAACGGTCGCGGATGCCGACGAGCACGACGTCGACCGCGCGGTCGCCAGCGCGAAGCATGCGTTCGACACGCGCGTGTGGAGCGGCCTGCGCCCGGCCGACCGCGAGCGCATCCTGCTGAAACTCGCCGACCTGATCGAACGCGACGCCGAAACGCTCGCGCAGCTCGAAACGCTGAACCAGGGCAAGTCGATCCACGTGTCGCGCGCGATCGAGGTCGGCGCGAGCGTCGAATACGTGCGCTACATGGCCGGCTGGGCGACCAAGATCACCGGCCAGACGCTCGACGTGTCGATCCCGTTCCCGCCCGGCACGCGCTATACGGCCTATACGCGCAAGGAGCCCGTCGGCGTGGTCGCCGCGATCGTGCCGTGGAATTTCCCGCTGATGATCGCGGTGTGGAAGCTGATTCCCGCGCTCGCGGCCGGCTGCACGATCGTGCTGAAGCCGTCGCCGGAAACGCCGCTCACCGCGCTGCGTCTCGCCGAGCTCGCGCGCGAAGCCGGCGTGCCGCCCGGCGCGTTCAACGTCGTCACGGGCGGCCGCACCTGCGGCGCCGCGCTCGCGAGCCATCCGTCGATCGCGAAGATCTCGTTCACGGGCTCGACCGCGACCGGCAAGCTGGTCGGCGCGGCGGCCGTGCAGAACATGACGCGCTTCTCGCTCGAACTCGGCGGCAAGAACCCGATCGTGATGCTCGACGACATCGACGTCGCGCAGGCGCTCGACGGCGTCGCCGCCGGCGCGTTCTTCAACCAGGGGCAGGTGTGCGCGGCCGCGTCGCGCATCTACGTGCATCGCAGCAAGTTCGCGCAGCTTGCGGACGGCCTCGCGGGCGTCGCGCAGTCGATGAAGCTCGGCGCGGGCCTCGACACGACCGCGCAGATCAACCCGCTCGTCTCCGCGCACCATCGCGACAAGGTCGTCCAGCACATCGAAGGCGCGCGCCGCGCCGGCCTCACGTTCCTTGCGGGCGGCACGCCGGCCGACGACCTGCCCGGCTATTTCGTGAAGCCGGCCGTGATCGCCGATCCGCATCCGGACTGCGCGATCGTGCGCGACGAGGTGTTCGGCCCGGTGATCGTCGTCGTGCCGTTCGACGACGCGGCCGACGCCGTGCGCCTCGCGAACGCGTCGCCGTACGGCCTTGCCGCGAGCATCTGGAGCAACGACCTGAAGCGCGTGATGAACCTCGTGCCGCAGATCGAAGCCGGCACCGTGTGGGTGAACTGCCATATCCCGCTCGACCCGTCGATGCCGTTCGGCGGCTACAAGCAATCGGGCATCGGCCGCGAGTTCGGCCAGTACGCGATCGAAGGCTTCACCGAAACCAAATCCGTCTGCATCGCGCACTGACGCGCGGCGCGAACCACGACCCTTGACCCCGAACGACCCAAGTTCAAACGATCCGACAGTGGAGACTGCAATGAGCTACAACGAAGCAAAATTCTGGCATCCGATGGTGCACCCGAACGAAATGAAGCAGCGCAAGCCGATCCGCATCGTGCGCGGCGACGGCTGCTACGTGTTCGACGAACAGGGCCGCAAGCTCGTCGACGGCGTCGCGGGCCTGTGGAACGTGAACGTCGGCCACAACTGCCAGGAAGTGAAGGACGCGATCGTGCGCCAGCTCGACGAGCTCGAATACTTCCAGCTGTTCGACGGGATCTCGCATCCGCGCGCGGAAGAGCTGTCGAAGAAGGTGATCGACATGCTCGAACCGGAAGGGATGCGCCGCGTACTGTACAGCTCGGGCGGCTCCGACGCGATCGAGACCGCGCTGAAGATCGCGCGCCAGTACTGGAAGGTGCGCGGCCAGGCCGATCGCACGAAGTTCATCTCGTTGAAGCAGGGTTATCACGGCACGCACTTCGGCGGCGCGTCGGTGAACGGCAACACGGTGTTCCGCCGCAACTACGAGCCGAACCTGCCCGGCTGCTTCCACGTCGAGACGCCGTGGCTGTACCGCAACCCGTTCACGCAGGACCCGGAGGAACTCGGCCGGATCTGTGCGGAAATGCTCGAGCGCGAGATCCAGTTCCAGAGCCCCGACACGGTCGCCGCGTTCATCGCGGAGCCGATCCAGGGCGCGGGCGGCGTGATCGTGCCGCCGGCGAACTACTGGCCGCTCGTGCGCGAGGTGTGCGACCGCTACGGCGTGCTGCTGATCGCCGATGAAGTCGTGACGGGCTTCGGCCGCAGCGGCAGCATGTTCGGCAGCCGCGGCTGGGGCGTGCGCCCCGACATCATGTGTCTCGCGAAGGGGATCTCGTCGGGCTACGTGCCGCTCGGCGCGACGGCCGTGAACGCGCGGATCGAGGACGCGTTCGCCGCGAATGCGGACTTCGGCGGCGCGATCATGCACGGCTACACGTATGCGGGCCATCCGGTCGCGTGCGCGGCCGCGATCGCGAGCCTCGACATCGTCGTCAAGGAAGACCTGCCGGCAAATGCGGCGAAGCAGGGTGCGTATCTGCTCGAGGCGCTGCGGCCGTTCGCGGAACGCTTCGCGGCGGTCGGCGAGGTGCGCGGCAAGGGGCTGATGCTCGCGCTCGACCTCGTCGCGAACAAAGAGACGCGCGAGCCGATCGACCCGCTGTCCGGTTATGCGAACGCGGTCGCGGAAGTCGCGCGAGAGAACGGCGTGCTGGTGCGGCCGGTCGGTACGAAGATCATCCTGTCGCCGCCGCTCGTGATCCAGCGCGAACAGCTCGACCGGATCGTCGACGCGCTCGCGGCGGGCTTCGAGGCCGTGCCGTTCGCGTGACGGAATGACGGCATGAGCGCGTGACAGTGTGACCGCAAACCGGCGGTGGGCAGCCTCGCCGCCGCCGGTTTGCCGATTTGCGCTATGACCGGTTTATTTTGCCTGCGTATTTTTTCGACATCGGATCAAGTGTGATCGACAGGAGACCCGGGTGCCGAAGCGCTGAAGCTCCGCCCCCGGGCCGATCGTGAAGCATTCGACTGGAGCAGGGGCCGAAGCGCCGGCACCGGTCGACAAAGGAAGGAGACAACGATGTCGGGATGGTCAGGAGTTACCGGCGCCGCGAGCGATACGCCCGCCGGCACGCCGGCCGAAGCGGGCGGCGGCACGGCGCTGAAGGCGGGTGCGGTCGGTTTTCCGACCGCGCTGGCGAGCGCCGTCGGCCTCATCATGGCAAGCCCGGTGATCCTCACCGCGACGTCGGGCTTCGGGATGGGCGGCTGGGCGTTCGCGGTCGCGATGATCATCGCGTTCGTGATGATGCAGGCGCAGGCGACCACGTTCTCCGAAGCCGCCGCGATGCTGCCGACGGCCGGCTCGGTTTACGATTACCTGTCGTGCGGGCTGGGCCGCTTCTGGGCGATCACCGGCACGATTTCCGCGTATTTCCTCGTGCACGTGTTCGCCGGCACGGCGGAGACGATCCTGAGCGGCATCATGGCGCTCGTCAATTTCGAATCGCTGAACGCCGCGTTCGAGAAGCACAACAGCTCCTGGCTCGTCGGCGTCGGCCTCGTAATCACGTTCGCGATCACCAACATCATCGGCATCAAGGTGTTCAGCAAGCTCGAGATCGTGCTGACGGCCGGCATGTGGCTGTCGCTGATGATCTTCGGGATTCTCGGGCTCGCGGCCGCGCCGGCCGTGCATCTCGACGGCTGGTTCGGCGGCTCGGAAGTCGGCACGTCGGTGCCGGCCGTGCTGTCGCTGGTCGGGATGGCGATGTTCATGTTCGTCGGCTGCGAGTTCGTCACGCCGCTCGCGCCGGAAATGAAGGCGCCGGGCCGCACGATCCCGCGCGCGATGACGATCGGCCTCGTCGGCGTCGCGATCTGCATGTTCCTGTACGGCGCGGCGATCCGCCGTCAGGTCGCGAACGTGCCGGTGAGCCCCGACGGCCTCACGCACCTGCTCGACACGCCGGGCGCGATTCCCGCGTTCGCGCTGCAGGTGCTGGGGCCCTTCGGCCGCATCTGGTTCGGCATCGCGTTCCTGTTCGCGGGCGCCGCGACGATCAACACGCTGATGGCCGGACTGCCGCGCATCCTGTACGGGATGGCGATCGACGGCGCGCTGCCGCGCTGCTTCGCGTACCTGCATCCGCGCTTCAAGACGCCGGTGGTCGGCATCGTCGCGGCGGCCGTCGTGCCGATCTTCCATGCATGGCTGATCAACGGCAATCTCGACAGCATCCTGCACCTCGTGCTCGCCGCGACCTGCGCGTGGGGCACCGCGTATCTTCTCGTCACCGCGTCGGTCGTGATGCTGCGCGTCCGCCGCCCGGACCTGCCGCGCCCGTATCGTTCGCCGCTGTTCCCGCTGCCGCAGATCGTGTCGAGCGTCGGCATCGTGCTCGCGATCTGGTACATCACGCCGCCCGGCATGAACGCGCGCGACATCTACGTGCCGTTCGGCGCGATGCTCGGGCTTACCGCGCTGTACGCGCTGTTCTGGACGCTGGTCGTGCAGCGCCGGCATCCGTTCAAGCCGGTGCCGGTCGAGGAAGTGCTGCGCAACGAGCACGTCGCGTCGTGAGGGCCGCGCTCGCCCGGTGGCGCGCGGCGCCCGATGCGCCGCCGCCCGGCCACCGGCCCGGCGCGATCGCCGCGCGCGTGCTCGCTGACCTGCATGCCGTGCGCGATACCGACGGTGTGGGCAGTCCGACGGTAAGGCTGCCGAACGGTGTGTGCGTAAACGTCGAAGAGCACGTCGAGTGCCAGTTCCTGATGCATACGGTCAGCGTGAAGGTGGCGGTGACCGTATGCGGCCCGGCCGCGCAGGGCCGCGCCCGTGTGCGGCAGACCGGCTGGCTGCGCCGCACGGGTATCGACGCGGCGCCCGCGCCGGGATGCGACCCCGGATTCGTCGCCACGGTGGCTGCGCTGGTTGCCGAGTCGTCGCTGGCCGACGCGCTGCGGCCGCTGCACCTGACCGACTGCGCGATCGACGCGCGCGACGGCCGCTGGACGCTCGCGATCGTGCCGTTCGGCGGCAGCGAGGTCGTGAACCGGATGCCGTCGTTTCGCCGCTACGTCCGGCTGACCGGCGAGCAGGCCGCCGCGCTGTCGGCGGCCTGTCTTGCATTCGAAACGGCACTGCGCAGGTTTTTGCGCGGGTAAGCTGTGGCGTTGCGGCGGGGCGAACGCCTCGGTCGCATCCAGGAATCAGGGTTTTACCGGAGGCGCCGATGTTGTTCCAGTCACGCTCGCACGAAGACGTGCACGACCACGGGCTCGCGATCGCGGGCTGGCATCAGGTCTACCGCCAGATGACGCCGGGCCGCTTCAGGGGCACGGTCACGCAGGTGCTGTACGACGATTTCCACTTCTTCCGCGAAACGACCAACCGGCGCGTCGCGCAAACCGGGCTCGCGCCGGCCGGGCGCACGTCGCTCGCGGTGCCGCTGTCCGTGCCGCTCGCGGGCACGTTCCAGGGCCAGCCGGTCGACGGTTATGCGCTGCTCGCGCTGCGCGCCGGCGAGGATTTCGAATTCCACACGCCGGAAGGGATGGGGCTCGTCGGGATCAGCGCGGCGTCCGACATGGTCGACGAGCTGTGCGAGGCCGAATTCGGCGCGGCCGGCGCGCGCAAGCTGCGGCACGTGACGCGGCTGTCCGACGCGCAGGGCGTCGCGCTCGGCGTGCGGCTGTCGTCGCTGATCGACGATGCGCAGCGCGACCCCGGCCACCTCGAATATGCGGCCACCCGCAAGATGTTCCGCGACGCGATGCTCGGCATGTTCCTCGATGCGCTCGAACAGGGCATCGGCGTCGAGCGCCGCGACATCACGCATGCCACCTACAGCGACATCGTGAGCCGCTGCGAGAAGCATCTGCGCGACCGGCCCGAAGAACCCGTCACCGTGCTCGAACTGTGCCGCGCGCTGCGCTGCAGCCGCCGTACGCTGCAAACCAGCTTCCAGCGCGTTGCCGACGTCACGCCGGTCGGTTATCTGCGCACGATCCGGCTGAACGCGGTGCGGCGCATGCTGCGCACGACGCCGGTACAGCAGCTCGGCGTCGGCGAGGCCGCCGCGAGCTGGGGTTTTACGCATCTCGGCTATTTCGCGCGCGAGTATCGCGACCTGTTCGGCGAGCTGCCCTCCCAGACGACGCGTCCCGACTGACGCACGCGCACCGCGACGATACCGTCGCGGGCAGCGCGATCCACCGTTTGCCGATTTGCGATAGAGGTCCTGAATTTTCGCTGGATAGAGTCCCGTCACTCATATCGACAACATCATCGGTTTGCACTGCGAATCGACGACACCAGAGGACGGGACATGAAGATCGGACGACGACTGGCCGCGGCCGCGGCTACGCTGGGTTGCATGCACGCACACGCGCAGACCTCGGGCAGCGTGACGCTGTACGGCACCGTGGATACCGGCATCATCTACTCGACGAACCAGCAGTTCACGCGTGCCGACGGCAGCACGGGCGGCGGCCATGCGTGGCAGATGGGCGGCGGCAACCTCGTGCCGTCCCGCTTCGGGTTCCAGGGCGCCGAGCCGCTCGGCGGCGGGCTCGACGCGGTGTTCACGCTCGAGCAGCAGTTCCTGTCCGCGAACGGTCAGGCGCTGCAGGGCGGCACCGCATTCAGCCGGCAGGCGTGGGTCGGGCTGCGCCAGGACGGGATCGGCACGCTCGGCCTCGGCCGGCAATACGACTCGTACACGGACATGCTGGGCGCGTATGTGTCGAGCAACAACTGGGCGACGCCGTACGGCTCGCATCTCGGCGACGTCGACAACCTGAACGCCGCGTTCAACTTCAACAACGCGGTGAAGTTCACCAGCGCCGATTTCAACGGCCTCACGTTCGGCGGTACGTTCAGCTTCGGCGGGCAGGCCGGCGATTTTTCCGCGAAGCGCGGTTATGCGGTGGCCGCGACGTATACGCGCGCGCCGGTGGCGTTCTCGGTCGGCTACCTCGACCTGCACCAGCCGCTCGATGCGGCGCTCGGCGGCGCGAGCGGCTATATCGGCGATTTCGCGTGCAGCAATCCGGGCGCGATGTATTGCCTGCTGCAGGACGCCGGCTCGATGCGCGCGTTCGGCGCGGGCGGCTCGGTGACGTTCGGCGCGGCGACGGTTGCGCTTACCTATACGCATACGCGCCTCGGCGACAGCCGCTATTTCTCGACCGCCGCACAGCCGCGCACGCAGGCGTTCACGTTCGACATCGGCGAGCTGAACGTCACGTACATGTTCACGCCCGCGCTGCAGGGCGGCGTCGCGTACATCTTCAACGCCGCGCATACCGACGGGCGCGGCACGACGCGTTTCCACCAGCTGAACGTCGGCACGAACTACAGCCTGTCGAAGCGCACGGCGCTGTATGCGGTCGCGATCGGCCAGATCGCGAGCGGCACGGGGCTCGGCACCGATACGAACAGCAACGCGGCGAACTACGCGCAGATTCCGGTGCTCGCGAACAGCAACTCGAGCCGGCAACTGGCGGTGATGGCCGGGATCCGCGTGAACTTCTGACGGGGCGACGGAACCGACGATACCCGGCGTGGCTGCACGCTCGATCAGTTATAGGACATCGTGAACGTGAGGATCGCATTCGCGCTCCCGGAGCTGATCGTCTGGCTCGTGCGGTAATACGCGGCTTTCATGGGTAATGCGTACGAGCCGCCGGTCGGCGCGACATTGATCGGATAGGGCGAGTCGAACCGGAGTGCCGCGCCGTTCTCGTCCATCAGCTTGAGTGCGAACCCGCGCGCGGTGGAATCGTCGCTCAGCGCAACGACGCCGGCCGCCGCGTCGAGCACGCCGTTGGGCGCCTTGAACTGATAGGTGATCTTCGAGATGCCGGCCGGACAGTTGTTGGCCGCCACCTTGAAACTGACCGGGTTGGATGTTGCGCCGACGCTCTTCATGTCGGCCGCCCGCACGGTGCCCATGTCGACGGTCACGTCCGGGGTTTTGCACGATAGCGCGGCGAAATTGAGGCTGCCTATCGCCTGGACGGTCAAATACGCGTTGCCGCGCAGTTCGAACGAGGCGGTGGGCAGGTCGGTCGCCTCGATGGTTCCACCCGATACGGGGCCCGTCGCAACGAATACGTATGTAAATGTAGTACCCGCACCCATACCCCAGACTGAACCTGCCTTCACTGTGATGCTGGATTGATAGGGAAATGGATCTGTGCTGCTCCCGTAAAGGAACTTGACACCGACGCCGGGCAGGTTGGTCGGATAAACCTTGTCTGAGGTCGGCGGAAGATGGGGTGTTGAAGAGAGTTTTCGGTCGAGAACCATCGTGCCCGCTGTGGAGCAGGACGCGTAGTCCAATCTCTCGGCAAGTGTCATTACCATCTTCCCCAGTTCAGTCCCGACGGCAACGTCGCGCGGAACGTTGATCGTGCCCGACAGCGGCACCATTCCGTAAACGGGCGTTTGGGAAATGACATTGCATTCGGCATGCGCGCCGAACGCCGCGAGCAGCAGCAGGCACGGCGCGAGCATCCGCATTGCGCGGCTGCGGGTTTGCCGATTCCGGTTCGGGGTCCATCGCAAGTTCAGCATCTTCATGGGTGTTCTTTCCGTTTGTCTGGTTGGTCGGCGCACGGCCTTCGAATGGGTCAGTGGGCCGCGACGGTCGCGTCGGGCACGCAGGCGCCCTTGATCGTCTGAAAGCCGGTCGATTTCCGTTCGCTCTTCGCGACCGGCAATTCGTATGTGAGACGACAGGCGGAGAGACTGTCGTCGCCCCATTTCACCGTCAGTGAGCCGTTGTCGTCGATCCCGCGCACGAAGATCCGGCTCGCCTGACCGACGACGCCGACCTGCTTGCCCGTCGCGTCGTAGACGCTTGCACCGAACGGCAGCGGCTTGCCGTCCGCGCGGCGTGCGCGGATCAGCATCGAACGCCCCGTTTCGGTCGCAAACCGGAGGAGCGGCACGGCGCCCGCGCGCGGCGCAACCTGCTGGCTCGTTTCCTTCAACTCGACGTCCATCGAAATACCCTTCGGATCGATCTCGACCGTGTTGAGGTTGTACGGCGTCAGGTACGGCACGATCGCGTAGCCGCGGCTGTCGATCCGCGCGCCCGATGCGTTCGAGATGCGTGCGCCGGCGGCGCCGGGGGCCTCGACGATCGCGAACGTTTCCGACAGCGGCTGCGACAGCGTGACGCCGCCCGGATGCGCGACCACCGCACCGCGAATGCCGATCGAGCCCTGCTGGTAGTCGGTGCTGGCGCCGACGCTCGCATTCAGTTCCGCGAAGCGCGCGCGATACGCGACGTTTGCGCCACCGTTGGTCGACGTGCTGCCCGAGCCGGAGGCGTGATCGACGTTCAAGCCGTACGACAGGGCGTTGTCTTCGCCGAGCGAGCCGGACAGCGCGGACTGGACCCGGCTGCGGCCGAGCGAGTCATGCGTGATGTTGGTCGACAGCATCATGGGGCGCGTGCGGCCGAGCGGGATCGTCACGCCGGCGTAGTAGAGCGTGCTCATGTTGCCGCCGGCGCTGCGCTGGCGCGTCGCGCTCAGGTTGTACGAGATGTTCCTGAACGTGTTGTTGTAGCCGACCGAGTAGTTGACGTCGGAGCCGGGGCGATTCCAGTAGGTCGACGCGGACGCCGTGACACTGAGCTGCCCGCCCTTTTCCCCGAGCCGCTGGCTGAGCGTCAGCGACGCGCGATTGCGCTGGCGCCAGACGTCGTCGAGCCGGCCGCCGTCCCGCACGGTGTCGCGCGCGAGCATCGCGTCGTTCAGGTTGAAATAGCCGCTCGTCGAGTATCGGTACGCGGCAAGCGCGACGTCGGTGCCGGTCGCGAGGATCGATTTCGAGTAGCTCACGCGCAGGCTCGAACCGTGGAAGCGCTTGACGCCGGGAATCGACGTGGCGGCGTGCGTGAAGTCAGCGCCAAATGCACCGATCGACGTATTGAGCGCCGCGCCGACCATCGCCGCGGCGTAGCCGGCCGCGACGGTCACGCCGCCATAGCCGGTCACCAGGTTGGTCAGGCCGCGCTGGTACGTAGCTTGCGCGAACAGCGGGTTGCTCGTGCCCTGCTGGTTGCGCAATGCGCCAGCGGTAAAGCTGTAGCGGCCGATGCCGGGCCGCAACGATAGCGGGACCGCCGCATACGGCACTGCGAACGTATGCACGGAGCCATCGGCTTCCGTAACGGATACGTTCAGGTCGCCGCCATAGCCGGTCGGATACAGGTCGTCGATCTCGAATGCGCCGGGCGCAACCGTCGTCTCGTAAATCGTCACGCCGTTCTGGCGAATCGTCACCTGCGCATTGCTGTTCGCGACGCCGCGAACCGTGGGTGCATAGCCGCGCAGGGAATCGGGCAGCATCCGGTCGTCGGATGCCAGTTGCACGCCGCGGAACTGCGCCGAGTCGAAGAGTTCGCCGGACGTATAGCTTTCGCCGACGACGAGCTGCGACGACAGCGACGGCAGGTCGCGCTGCAGGTAGGTGGCGATATCCTGGTACTGGCTGCCTCCGGGCGACGACCACGTATAGGAGCCGTTGTGGCGGAAGTGCCAATTGCCGATGTTCACGCCGCCGTTCAGGCCGAGATAGCCCTGCATCTGACTTGCGCTGCCTTGATGCTTCGAACCGTAGAGATTGAGGCTGTAGCCGAGCATGCCCATCGGCACGCCTGCATCCCACTGATCGGGATCGACGTAGCCGCGCGGGGTGCTGGTGAGCGATGCCTGCGGAATGCTCAGCGTGAGCGTCTGCTCGGCGAAATCGAACGACGCGCTCGCGTCGTGCACGACCTGACCGATGCGCCGGCATTCGCCATCGACGGCGAGTTCGGCGACGAGGTCGGGCGGCAGCTTGCGAAAGTCGATGCCGATGCGTTTCAGCAGCCGCGCGTCGAAGCAGGGCTGAGCGTCTGGTGTACCTTCGGCTGTCTTGAACGGCACGTCGTAGCGTCCGACCCAGTTCGATCCGGCGTGGATGTCGACGCTATAGACGCCCGGCGGCGTGACGTTGCCGCGCCCGTATCGCGTCACGTCCACTTTCTGGCCCGGGCGGCTGCTCAGGAATCCGGGATCGAATTCGACCTGGGCGAAATCGACGTGCGCGACCCGCGCCTGCGCGGCCCGCGCGGGGGCCGCGACGTCGGCGTGACCGGCGTCGGACCATGCCGCGAGGCTGGACAGGATCAACAGGTAGATTGCTTTGGGACGCGGGTTGTTCGCCGCGTCACGGTGCGCATGTCGAATCGAGGTCATTCCCCGTGCACTCCTGGTGTTGTTTGCATTGCCACGGCGCGCATTTCGGCCCCGCCCGGCGTCGAAGCGGTGGGGTGCACGGATCCGGCGGCGGGAACGGCCGGCGTGGAGTTGGGATCGGAAATGGGCTGGCGCCTTGCCAACCCGTCAGCTCGCTCGAGCTGGAAATCCGGAACCGGGCCCGGCGGCGGGAGACGCCGACGGCGGGCCGAATTGGTGTGATCGCCTGTGGATCAGGGTTTTGAAGAAACAGGTTGCTCGTTGTCGACTGTCGCACCCCAGTCGTCGATGCTGCCGAACTCGACGGTGGCGTTCGCGGCCGGGAGCGCGGCGAGGCCGTTGACCGGGAACCGCTGCTGGCCGCCAGGGAGGATGTAGCCCATCCCTGCGTCATATTTTTGGCCTACCGACTTCAGCGCGACGTTGCCGAGGTTGACGACGTACGGCGTGGGGTTCGTCGCCTGCAGCGCATAGCGATTGCCTTCGGCGGGGACGATGCGCCATTCGAGCTGCTTGCGGGCGGTGTTCGCGCTGCCGGGCAAGCCGGACGGGCGGAACATCACCTTGATGCGCGAGCGGAACGCGATCTGGATGTGATTGCGATCGTCGCCGGCCGATGCCTTCGGCGGAATTTCAAGCACGTTGAGCCAGAACAGCGATTCCTTGTCGGCCGGCAGCGGCTCCTTGGTGTAGATCAGGCGCAACGTCTGGCCTTTGCCCGATTCCATTCGGAACATGGCGGGCGTCAACGTAAACGGGGCCTCGATGTCGTCGGGCGATGCATTCTGTTCGCCGTTGTCGATCCATGCCTGCACCAGTGCGGGCGCCTTTCCTTCGTTCGTGAGCTTGATCGTGACTTCGCGCTCGGTGGAAGGAAACACGACACGCGTGCCCGAGATCACGATGCCCGCGTATGCGTGCGATGTCATCAGGGCGGAAAACAGTGCGAGGATTGGAAGCGACTTGAAGATTTTCATGGCGGCTCGATGATTGGATTCATGTTTTCGCAAATGGATGTGCGGCGAGAGGCCGTAGCCTTCCACGGGAAGGCTACGGATTCGCGCATGACTTACTGGTAAGTCAGCGAGTACTGCACCTTCGAATTGGCGGAGCCTGCGGCGGCTTTGCCGGTTGCGTAGTACTCGGCGAAGTAGTTCAGCTTCGCGCTGCCATCGGCTGCAATATCGATGACCTGGGAGCCTTGGCTGCCCATCGCGCCGAGATGGATCGGCGTCAATGCGTCGTTCAGCACGTTGATCTGAACGTTCTGCGCCGCCGGCTGTTCTTCCGTGCCGGCGTCGAGCTTGAGACGGCCGGATGCCTGGTCGACGTTCGAGCCCGACTCGAACACGGCGCTGACCTTCGTCGGATTGCCGGCGCCCGTCGCGCACCCTTGCAACGACAGCGTGAACGGCGTACGGCCTGCCGTCGAACCCGGTGCTTCGAGTGTGTTGGCGCCGACGTGCGGAAGCGCGACAGCCACATTGCCGCCGTTGTCGACCTTGCAGGTCGATGCCATGACATTGCCGGTGAAGGTGATCGTGCCGTCGGATGCGTGTGCCGCCGAAGCAGCCGCGAGGCCGGCCGACACGACGAGGAGGGAGAGCAGTTTGCTGTTGGTCGCGATCTTCATTGATTTTTTTTCCGAGAGGAAAGGAGGTTTGAAATAGTGAAATGGAAATGCGGTTCAGATGAATTGCATTCCGGAAATGATTATCTCGATTTATGAGAAAGTTGTTTATTGGACGAGTACTAGATTATTTAATTGCCGAATAGGACGCGTACTAATTCAAATTAAGACGAGTATTGGGGCGGGTACGGGAATGTCATGGGACTGGTTCGATATCGCGCAACCGATCGCAGCCAGGGAGCGGTCGATGTCGTGCCCCGCGGGAATGCGGACCTACGGGCCGCCTCGGCGCGCTGCCATAAATTCTTAACGATCGGCGTGAACAATGGCGTTCGCTTCAGGCAGCCGGAAGCGTCGCCCGCGTTGCACACGTGTGCAACGCCCGGCTGTCCCGCCACCACGCCGAACGAGAGAGACCTCATGACCTTGCTGAGCCGCCTGCGCGCGCTGTCCGCCGCCCTTGCGCTGTCCTTCGCCGCCACGCACGCCGTTGCCGCGGATCTCGTCATCGCAGGCCGCGACGACATCTACGGCAAGGGGCTGGCCGACGCCGTCGCCGGCTTCAACAAACTGCACCCGGGAACCGAGATCGAGCTGCTCAAGCTGCCGAACGCGAACCTGTACCAGAAGCTCAAGCTGTCGATGCGCGAAGGCACCGGCGGGTACGACCTCGTGATGATGGACGACACGTGGGCGCCCGAATTCATCGGCAACGGCTGGCTGAAGCCGCTGCCGGCGTCGCTCGCGGACGCCGATCTCGTGCCGTCCGCCGTCGCGCTCGGCCGCAACGCAGCCGGCGCGCTGTATGCGCTGCCGATCGTCGGCAACATCGAGATGTTCGCGTACCGCAAGGACCTGCTCGCGAAATACAAGCTGCAGCCGCCGCGCAACTGGGACGACGTGCTGAAGATCGCGCAGACCGTCGGCGGCGCGGACAAGAGCGTGTCGGGCGTCGTGTTTCGCGGCACGAAGGGCAACCCGGTCGTGACGGGCTTCCTGCCGATCCTGTGGGCGTACGGCGGCGACGTGTTCGACCATGCCGGCAACGTGACGATCGATTCGCGCGAGGCGCAGGCCGCGCTGAAGACGTTCCTCGCGCTGAAGGCGTCCGCGCCGAAGGACGTCGACGTGTACGGCGCGGCGGAAGTGCGCGATGCGCTGCAGCGCGGCACGGCCGCGCAGTCGATCGAGGTGTGGCCCGCTTGGGTGCCGGCGCTCGACGATCCGAAGCAGTCGCGCGTGGTCGGGCAGATCGCGCTGCAGCCGCCGCCCGGGCAGACCGCCGGCCCGGCACCGATGCTCGGCATCTGGCAGATGGGCATTCCGAAGGACGCGCCGCATGCGAAGCTCGCGCAGGACTTCCTGGCTTACCTGAGCTCGCGCGACACGCAGACGCGCCTCGCCGGCATCGGCATTCCGCCGACCCGCCGCAGCGTGTTCGCCGATCCGGCGCTGGTGCGCCAGTACCGCTGGTATCCCGATCAACTGAAGGCGCTCGAGGCCGGCCGTGCGCGACCGCGCGTGAAGGACTGGCAGCAGGTGGAAAGCATTCTCGGCGACCAGCTCCAGCTCGCGCTGACCGGGCAGGCTGCGCCCGACACCGCGCTGCGTCAGGCGCAGCAGAAGATCGCACAGGCGATGGCCGCGGCCGGCAAGTGACGGCCCGCCTCGATACGCCGCCCGGAACCCGCGCATGAAAGCCTTCGGCCGCAGCCTGCCGTTCGTCGCGCTGCTCGGTCCCGCGCTGCTGGTGCTCGCCGCGCTCGCGCTGTATCCGGTCGCGCAGGTGCTGATCGACTCGTTCTGCCGGGTCGACTACGCGGCCGGCCGCCGCGCGTTCGCGGGGCTCGCGAACTATCGCGCGGTGCTCGGCGACGACGCGTTCACGGCCGGCTTCGGCAACACGCTGCGCTTCACGATCGTCGCGTCGCTCGCCGAGGTCGCGCTCGGCTTCGGCCTCGCGCTGCTGTTCGTGCGTGCGTTTCCGGGGCGGCGCATCGCGCTGCCGCTCGCGATCCTGCCGATGATGCTGTCCACGCTCGTGTGTTCGGCGATCTGGCGCAACTGGCTCAACTTCGACGGATTCCTGAACAAGTTGCTCGCGGCGTTCGGCATCGAAGGCGTGCGCTGGCTGTCGGATCCGCATCTCGCGCTGTGGTCGCTCGCGCTCGTCGACGTATGGCAGTGGACGCCGATGGCGTTCCTGATCGTGCTGGCCGGGCTGCAGTCGATTCCGACCGAACTGTACGAAGCCGCGCGCACCGACGGCGCGAGCGAGTGGCAGTGCCTGCGCGACATCACGCTGCCGCTCGCGGCGCCGCAGATCGGCCTCGCGCTGCTGCTGCGCTCGATCGACACGTTCAAGCTGTTCGACAAGGTCTATGCGCTGACGGGCGGCGGCCCCGGCAACGCGACGCAGACGCTGTCGACCTATATCTACGACACGGGCTTTCGCTTCTTCAACGTCGGTCCGGCGAGTGCCGCGTCGGTGCTGATGCTCGCGGCGTCCGCGCTGCTGGTCTCGGGGTATGTATGGAAGACGGTTCGCAAGCGGCGCGCATGACGGCGCAACCCGCTGGCATCTCACGCGCGCGAGCGGGCGCCGCATTCGGTCGCGCGATGCCGTGGGCGCTGCGCAGCGCCGCGCTCGCGCTGTTGCTGCTGCCATGTCTGTGGATGGCCGGCGCGGCCTTCATGCCGACGCTCGAACGGCTCGATCATCCGTTGCGGATCTGGCCGGCCGCGCCGACCTTCGAGCATTTCGCGTCGGTATGGTCCAACGGCATCGGCGCGCCGCTCTTCAATTCGCTGCTGGTCGGATTCGGCACGACGCTGCTCGCGCTGGCGCTTGCGTTTCCGGCTGCGTATGCGCTCGTGCGGCTGCGGTTTCCGGCGAGGCTCGACCTGCTGTTCCTGGTGCTCGTGCTGGCGTTGAAACTGATGCCGCCGATCACGATCGCGGTGCCGCTGTTCGCGCTCGCGAAGCGGCTGCACCTGCTCGATTCGACGCTCGGCCTGATGCTTGCGTATCAGATCTACGCGTTGCCGATGGCGATCTGGATGCTGCTCGCGTTCGTGCGCGACGTGCCGGTCGAATACGAGGAAGCGGCATGCATCGACGGCGCGGGGCTGGCCCGACGGCTCGTGCAGATCGTGCTACCGCTGTGCGCGCCTGGGCTGATCGCGACCGCGATCTTCGTGTTCATTGCCGCATGGAACGAGTTCCTGATCGCGCTGCTGTTCGTGTCGACGCCGAGCCGCTTCACGCTGCCGCTCGCGATCGCCGGTTATGTGACGGAGAACGGCATCGACTGGGGCGACCTGATGAGCGCGGGGCTGATGGCGTCGCTGCCCACGCTGGCCGTGGCCGGTTATGTGCAGCGCTACCTGTTGCGCGGGTTCGCGGGCGGGTTGAAGTGATGCGCGGCAACGCCGCGCCCGATTTCACCGTGTCATGCGCAGCTATGCCGCACCACCTGTGTGACCGGCACGACGCGCGTGCGCGACGGGCCGTCGAACGTCTGCATCCGGTCGGCAAGCAGGTCGACCGCCGCATGCGCGAGGCCGCGCGTGTCCTGCCGGAGCGTCGTCAGCCGATAGGCGTCGTATTCGGCGGCCGGGATGTCGTCGAAGCCGATCACGCGCAGGTCGTCCGGCACGCGCAACCCGAATTCGTTGCGCGCGGCGTCGATCACGCCGAGTGCGAGCAGGTCGGACGAACAGAACACGCCGTCGGGCCGCTCGCCGGACGCGAACAGTTGCCGTGCAGCGTCGATCCCGCATGCATGCGTGTCGGACGGCGTGTCGAGCACGCGCGCGAGCGTCGCGTCGTATGCATCGCCGCGCCCGATCGCATGCTCGAACGCCGCGGCGCGCGACTGCGCGCTGTAGCTTGCGCCGCGCGGCCCGACGAACGCGAGCCGGCGCGCGCCGGCCCGCACGAGCCGCTGCGCCGCATGAGCGGCGCCCGCCGCGTTGTCGCTGACGACGACATCCGCGCCCGGCAGGTTCGCGTCGCGGTTGATCATCACGACGGGGATCCGGTGTTCGAGATACTGATGCGCCACCGACAGCGGCGGCGACGCGGACGTCATCACGAGGCCCGCGATCCGGTAGCTGAGCAGTTGCTCGAGCGATTGCCGCACCTGGCGCGGGTCTTCCGCGTTGGTCACGAGCGGCGTGAGTGCACGCTGCCCGAGCGCGGCCATCAGGTCCGTCAGCAGCCGCGCGCGAAACGGATTCTCGAAGCCGGCCGTCACGACGCCGATCATGCTGCTGCGCTGCGTGATCATGTCGCGCGCGATCAGGTTGACCTGGTAGCCGAGCGCACGCGCGGCGACCATCACGCGTTCGCGCGTTTGCGGCGCGATGCTTGCCGTCGGCGAGAACGCGCGCGATACCGCAGAGCGCGATACGCCGGCGCGTGCCGCGACATCCGACGCCGTTACCCACGGCTTTCTTTCCTTGTCATTCATTGAGTCATGATCCGTTCGAGCCACGAAACGTGCACGCCGCCCGCCGACTGGATGTCGGCGCTCGACGATGCGCGACTGCTGCATACGCTGACCCTACCGGGCAGCCATGACACCTGTGCGTATACGGTCGACGATCGGCTCGTGCGCACGCAGCGCGCGCCGCTCGACGCGCAGCTCGCGCACGGCGTGCGGCTGCTCGATATCCGCTGCCGGCACGTGCGCGATGGGTTCGACATTCATCACGGCGGCGTCGCGCTCGGCATGACGTTCGACGACGTGCTGGCAACCTGCACGCGCTTTCTCGATGCGCATCCGCGCGAATGCATCGTGATGTCGGTGAAGGACGAATGGCCGGCGCACGCGTGCACGCGCGGCTTCGATGCGACGTTCGACGCGCATCGCGCGCGCCACCCGCGGCTGCGCTGGCATGCCGGCGGCACGCTGCCCGCGCTCGGCGACGTGCGCGGCGCGGTCGTGCTGCTGCGGCGCTTTCGCAGCGGCAGGCCGCTCGGTATCGACCTGACCGCGTGGCCCGACAACGCGACGTTCACGATCGATCATCCCGACGGTGCGTTCGTGATCCAGGACGAATACCGCGTGCCGGTGGCCGCGTCGATCGGCTGGAAGTGGCGCGCGATCGACACGTTGCTCACGCATCTGCCGACGCCGGAAAGCGGCCGATGGGCGATCAACTTCTGCAGCGGGACGGGGATGGGCGCGAATCCGTCGACGGTCGCGCACGGCGACGGCCGGGTGCAGGGCATTCATGCACGGCTGGCCGAACGATTGCGCGAGCAGCGCGGTTCGTGCGGTGCGATGCTGCTTGATTTCTGCGATGACGACGACTGGGCGCTGGTGCGCGCGCTGATCGGGTGCAACGACCATGCGCCAGGTTTTCATGATGAATCCCTACGGGGGCAACGATCGGATTGCCGTTGCGGATCGCCGGCCGGGTGCCGGTGCGATTGCACGGTTACGACGATCAGCGCGCGTTGCCGATCGTGATGCAGAAATGGAGCCGGTCGGTCGTTTCGGGGTACTCGTCGCGCCACGCCTGTGCGTCGGACACCATCGTGCTGCGGCAGAACGCGGCGGCATCTTCAAGCGGCAAGTCTTCAAGACTCACGGTGCCCTGCGGCGCGCTGCCATGTCCGACTCGTCCGTCGGCAGTCAGAACCCAGCCTTCCCACCCGTAGATCGGAATGCGATGACGCTCGCAATAATCAATGCATTCGAGCGCGGCGTCGAGCGGAAGCACGATCTCGCGACGGGAAATCGATTGCGCGGCGAGTGCGGCAGGAATCTTCCCGAGTTGCGACATGGCGGGCGGTAGGGGGGGCGCGGGATCGGCCGGCTACCGCGTCGCGATCGCCACCGCCGCACCGGCCATCGCGGTCGCGCTCGTGCGGTTCGCGATCCGTTTCGCGCGCGCCGAAGTGAGAAAAGCCCGCGCGCGCACCGCGAGCAGCGACCAGAAACAGTCGGCGAGGATCAGCACCGCGAGCATCGTGCCGACGAGTTCGGCCCACGCGAGAACGCCCACGTGCGTCAGATCGACGATGGTCGGCAGCAGCGCGAGATAGAACAGCATGATCTTCGGATTGCCGAGCGTGACCAGCATGCCCGCGACGAACATGCGCCACGGCGACTGACCGCGCGGCAGGTCGTCCGCGCCCGTCCCGGTAGGCGCGGTCCACATCTTCCACGCAAGGAACAGCAGGTACGCGACGCCGAGCAGTTTCAGCACGATCAGGCCCGTCTCGAACGTGCGTGCGAACGCGGACAGCCCGGCGACCGCGAGCGTGAGCCACAGCGCTTCGCCGAGCCACATCGCCGCGAGGAACGGCAGTACGTCTCGCACGCCGTTCGTCAGCACGCGCGCGACGAGCGCGGCAACGCTCGGGCCGGGCGTGCCGGCGGTGACGAGCAGGGCGAAGGCGAAGACGGCAAGCGCGGACAACGTCATGACGGACCTCGTGGGTAGAGCGTTCGAAACGTATGAAGTTTCGATTATAGTGACGGCCGTTCCAGACTGTCTGCCTGAATTGCCGTCATGACTGCATCGATCCTGATCCGTCCCGCCACGCGGGAAGACGCGGCTGCAATGGCCGCCGTGGAAGTCGCCGCCGCGCAGCGGTTTCGCGAGATCGGCATGACCGGCATCGCCGATGGCGAGCCGACCGATACGGCCGACGTGCTCGCACGCATCGACGACGGCCGCGCGCTTGTCGCGGTCGATGCGCAGGGCGCGTGCGTCGGGTTTGCGTTCTACCGGCTGCTCGATGCGCAGCGGCTGTATCTGGAGGAACTGGATGTCGCGCCGTCGCATGCCGGACAGCGGATCGGCGCGCGCCTGATCGAAGCGATCAACGCGCGCGCGGCGGCGGGCGGGATCGCGCAGGTCGTGCTGTCGACGTTCCGCGATGCACCGTGGAACGCGCCGTACTACGCGCGCCTCGGTTTCCGGATCATCGACGACGCATCGCTCGACGACACGCTGCGCGCGGTCCGCGCGCATCACGTCGCGCGCGGGCTCGACGAGACACAGCGCGTGTTCATGCGCGCGGACGTGCGCGCCTGAACACGTGCTGCCCGGCCGTCAGGCCGCGTCGCTCAGCGCCGGGTAGTCGGTGTAGCCTGTTTCGCCTTCCGCGTAGAACGTCTCCGGCACCGGCTGGTTCAGCGGCGCGCCGAGTTCGAGGCGGCGCGGCAGGTCGGGATTCGCGATGAACAGCTTGCCCCATGCGATCGCGTCGGCGCTGCCGCTCGCGAGTGCGGCCTGCGCGGTGTCGAGCGTGAACTGCTCGTTCGCGATCAGCGAGCCGCCGAACGCTTCCTTCAGGCGCGGGCTCAAGTGGTCGCCCGAATACGATTCGCGCGTGAAGATGAACGCGATCTTGCGGCGGCCGAGCTCGCGCGCGACATAGCCGAACGTTGCCGCCGGATCGGAATCGCCCATCGTGTGCGCGTCGCCGCGCGGCGCGAGGTGCACGCCGACACGGCCGGCGCCCCACACGTCGATCGCCGCGTCGACCACTTCGAGCAGCAGGCGCGCGCGGTTCTCGATCGGGCCGCCGTAGGCATCGGTGCGGCGATTGGTGCTGTCCTGCAGGAACTGGTCGAGCAGGTAGCCGTTCGCGCCGTGGATCTCGACGCCGTCGAAGCCGGCCGCCTTAGCGTTTTCGGCACCCTTGCGGTATGCGGCGACGATGCCCGGAATTTCGTCGAGTTCGAGCGCGCGCGGTGTCACGTACGGACGCTGCGGACGCACGAGGCTCACGTGGCCGCCCGCGGCGATCGCGCTCGGCGCGACCGGCAGGTCGCCGTTCAGGAATACAGGATCGGAGATGCGGCCGACGTGCCAGAGTTGCAGCACGATGCGCCCGCCGGCCGCGTGCACGGCCTGCGTCACTTGCTTCCAGCCTTCGACCTGCTCGTCGGACCAGATGCCGGGCGTGTCCGCGTAACCGACGCCCTGCGGCGTGACCGAGGTCGCCTCGGTAATGATCAGGCCGGCCGATGCGCGTTCGGCGTAATAGCGGGCCATCAATGCGTTCGGCACGCGCGTCGCGCCCGCCCGGGAGCGGGTGAGCGGCGCCATCACGATGCGGTTCGGCAGGGTCAGGTCGCCGAGGGTAACGGGATCGAACAGCGTGGGCATGACAGATAACCTCTTCACGAAAGGCGGGCACGCCATCGCGTCATGCGCAACGCGGGCCCGCGTGGCCGATACGGCCGGTTGGCTAGAGATCGCGGCGCAAAGCGTCGTGAAATGCGTCGATGACGGCCTCGTTGCGCCGGAAGAACGCCCACTGGCCGATCCGCGTCGACGTCACGAGCCCCGCGCGCTGCAGCGTCGCGAGGTGCGCGGAAACGGTCGACTGCGACAGCCCGCAGCGCGCGTCGATCTGCCCCGCGCAGACGCCGTGGTCGTACGGCAGCGTCTGCGCCGGAAAATGCTCGCCCGGCGTTTTCAGCCAGTTGAGGATTTCGCGGCGCACGGGGTTCGAGAGCGCTTTCAGGATCGCGTCGATGTCGATTTCGGTCGGCATGGATGGAGCGGTTGTTTCGGTCGGGCAGACGGGTATCGTCGATGGGCGAATCATATATCGGAATTTGACGATATGTTTGAAAGCCCTGCTGGCTATGGGGGCGATAGCTGTCGATCGAGGCGATTCGCTATCGCCGCGCGAGGTTGACCGGCACATGCCATGGGGCCAGAGCCAACCAGCGATCACGATGCGCCGGGTGGTCGGACGCTGCACGCACGATCGCCGCACGTGCTCCTTCTCCGGTTGGGGGCGCAATCAAGTCCGGCTTTGCGTTGTGTCGCGCGGACCGCGGGTAATGCAATCAGATGTCACGTGTACGGGGAATGACGACTGCCTGGCCGTGCAATCCGCCATCCGTATCGAGAAGTTGCCACAGGGTTGCTTCCTCGATCATGAAGCGCTGGCCGGATTTCGTGATGCGAACCCCTTTGTATCCGGTCTCGTAACCGAGCCGCTGTACGCGTGCGAGGAATTGCTGCCGTTCCTCGCGATTCGGCGCTTCGGCGGAGAGCCGGGACGGAAGCCGGGTGATTTCATCCCAGCCATATCCGAATCGGCGCTGCGCGGCCTTGTTGGCATAGATAAAAAGCGGATCGGGGTCGGTGTTGTGTGCAAGCACTGCGAACGGGGCGCTCTCATAGAGCCACTCGGTTGCGTCATTCTCGGGAACGGTGGCCGGCACGAGCGGGCGACCGAGCAGTCGAGCATGGCTGTCGGCAAGCAACTGATAGAAGGCTGGATTGCGAAAGAGCGGAGTCATCTGACACATCACACCCGGAAATATCGGAAGCCGTTACGATACAGCAGCTTCGTTCGACGCTGGGGTGGTCACCGATTCTCCCGGATAGTTCGAAAACGCCCGGATGAAGATCCTGCTCAAGTTTTCCGCTTCACTGGATCGACCTGCCCGAAGTCATGCAAGGCGCAACCCGCACATGCCCCCGCATGTCCTGCACGACCGCTTCCGCAGCCTGGACGCC
Source organism: Burkholderia pyrrocinia (assembly GCF_022809715.1). Classification (NCBI taxonomy): domain Bacteria; kingdom Pseudomonadati; phylum Pseudomonadota; class Betaproteobacteria; order Burkholderiales; family Burkholderiaceae; genus Burkholderia; species Burkholderia pyrrocinia. The sequence goes on along the minus strand of NZ_CP094460.1, from coordinate 1,128,365 downwards.
GGAGAAAATTGCCGTGGGTACGCCATACCCCGGGAACGTCGTTTGTCCTCCGAGATAGAGGCCGCGCAGCCCGGTCCGATGCGGAAAGAACTTGTCGGGCGTGGTGCCCGGCGCAATGCCGTAGAGCGCTCCTTCGTATAGGTGCCGTCCGTGCGCGAAATCCTGCGGATCCGATACGCGGACGTCTTCCAGGCAAAGGCCGGGGAGATGGGCCTGTATCGCGTCGAGATAGTCGCCGACCACGGCCTGCGTCATCGCGTTCGTCCAATTCGATGCAGAGTCGACTCCCGTTGCCGGCGCATACAGTTCCAATACTGCCTTGCCGTTTGGCGCAAGCCCTGGCAGCACCTGTGACGGACACGTGTAGGCGAGCCAGCGAGGAACCCCGGGCGTCGATACATGCATGGCCGCCTGTTGTGGCATCGGGGGAACATGATTGGTAATGAAGGCGCGTGGCAGCACGGCTCCGGAGCAACCGATCTGGATTGAAATCGCGCGATGCGAGAGCGGTGCCGCTCGAGCCTTGTGCGCTAGCCGCCGAGGGAGGGCGTGGGCGGGCAACAGGTGGCGGACCACTTCGAAACCTGAACACGTCGCCACGACGCAATCGGTCGAGATGCGCTCGCCGTCTGCAAGAACGATGCCCCGGGCGGCCCCGTTCTCTACGAGGATTTCGCGTACATGGGCACCGAACCTGATCGGCACCGACCGTCTGGACAGTTCGCGAGCCATCACGGAGCTGATGGCGCCCATGCCTGCGCGAGGCAAATGGAATCCCTCCTCCAGCATGGCCAGCAAGCCGATGATCTGCGTTGCCGGAAGGCGATCGGGCGGTTGCCCGGTGTAGAGCAGTGTCGATGCAACCGCCGCCTGCAGGTCCGCATCGGCGAAGTGCGACGTGATCAGGTGGCTGACATGCCCGTTCATGCGGGGCAGGTAACGCCACAGTTTGCTTAACGTCCGTAGAAGCGAAGGCTCCTGCGGCAGAACTTCGTCAACCAGCGTGCGGTAGACAGGGCCCCATTGCTGTTGGAGCCTGCCAAGGCCGTCACGCAGTTGCCGTGTCCGCGTATCCTCCCTGTCGCCTTCCACATACGACGTGCCGGCACTGGATAGATGAACGGCCGTTCCATTCTCCAGATGCGTAACGTGAGGCCGTTCAATGGCCACCATCGGAACCTCGCGATCGAAGTCGAGACCAAGGCGCCGGAACGACGCACGAATGAGCGAGGGCACCGCGACATACATCGCGCCGTTATTGAATGTGAACCCATTGGCCGTCGTGGTGGAACAGCAGCCGCCGGCCTCGTTCGAGGCCTCCAGTACGACGACGGGTCTGTCATTGCGTGCCAGCGTCAGCGCGGCAGCCAGGCCGGCCAGGCCTGCGCCGATCACGACGACGGGTTCCTTGCGATTGCTCGTCATACGATCCTTCATGACTTGCACGATGAGCAATATTGCGTATCGTGCATAAATAGTGAAGTTGCGGCAAGTCTCGACCGCATCGAACGCCAGCGAACAGAACTTGCCGCCACAGGGCAGCGATCGACGCGTAGCTCGCCGCGTCGAGAGGGCGGTCAGGGATGCAACGGTTCGCCTTCGGTCGGGAACGTATGCCGGGCGTGCCAACCACCATCGTTCCGAGTCAGCCGGACCGAGTTGAGGCCCAGCGGATCAGGAGCAACCCCCCGCATGTGCGACCACAGTTCAACCCAGGCGGGCTCACAGGTAACGGTCACTACATAAGGATCGTCCGGCCCGTTGGGGAACCAGGTGCGCAGTGATTCTTTCCAGATGCGTTGCTTCAGCGCAGTCTCCGCGGAGACTGTCGGGACGGTCCCGATCGTGACGTATCCTCGGTCAGCCATGCTGAGGAAGGACAGACTGATCGTCTTCCCCTGGCGAATCTCCAGCGCTTTGCGCGTTCTCGGGTCGGTCATGAAACGAATCGTGAGGTCCTTCCCGATCTCCAGAACCTCGACGACTCTGGAGTTGATCTGACCGGACGCGTCGTTCGAAGAGACAAAACAGAAGGCGCAATGACTGGCGATTTCAGTTGCTTGTTGAAAGAGTTCGCTTGCATTCATGATGATGTGCGACAGCGTTTCAGGAAGCCCCGGAAACCGGGGAAACCCGGTGGAAAAAGGTCAGTTGGCGCATGTTCGTGCACCTCGATCTCGATACGTCGTCAGTTCTCGAAGCCGCTTTCACGACAGCGATCTACCGGACGACAGTATTCCGATGCCCGCCTCCATGGAGGTAAGGTACGTGGCGACGTGCAGGCCTGCGCCAAGAGCGAACACTGAAACCAAGCCGAGCGACACCCCATAGGCGAAGAAATGCACTACATACAAATGTATACGACGTGCATTATTGTGGCAACATGCATTCGAGGTGCCGGCCTGATTTTCCGTGCGCGCTGCAATCCGGGAGCCAATCACGTCGCCTTCTTGATTCACCGAGCTGCGCACGTAGCTTGTGGAGCGTTTTCGGGTCGTCGCTTGACGTGCCGCGAGTTCCGACGGCTGCCGCCCGGTAATGGCTGCGCCGGCATCGGTGTGGTGATCGACGGTATGCGTTCGCAGTGGCGGCCGCATACTTGAAGCACACGTGTTTCAGTACGGACGTCTGCACCTCGATATGCGAACCGTTCGCTGACCTCTTTGGCTATGCTGTGAAATGGTCTGTGCGTCGCGCGCGGGCCTTTCTTGTTTGAGGGGATCTTTCATGCCTGTTCGGGCCGTCATATTCGACTTCGATCTGACGTTGGCGGATTCGTCCGCCGCGATCATCGAATGCACGGAGTACGCGTTGCACCAGCTTGGCGCCGCCGGCGCGACGCCTGCGCAGATCGGCTTCGTGATCGGGCTGCCGCTGCGCGAAATGTTCCGTTCGTTGACAGGCGAAACCGACCCCGCGCGGGCCGACGCGTTCGAGCGGCACTTCGTGGCGCGCGCCGACGAGATCATGGTGCACGGCACGCGCATCTATCCCGAAGTCCCGCCGCTGCTCGCGCGTCTGCGCGAGCAGGGTCTCGCGGTCGCGATCGTTTCGTCGAAGTTTCGTTACCGGATCGACGCAATCCTCGCGTTGAACGGATTGCAGTCGCTGGTCGACGTGCTGATCGGCGGAGAAGACGTGCAGTGTCACAAGCCGGATCCGGAAGGGCTCGAGCTGGCGCTGGCACGGCTTGGCTTGCCGGCCGCTGCGGCGATCTACGTGGGCGACCATGCGGTGGACGCGCAGGCGGCCGAGCGCGCCGGCGTGCCGTTTGTCGGCGCGGTGAGCGGGATGACGTCGTTCGACGCATGGGCGCGCGCGGGCAAGCAGGCGGTGACCGCGCATATCGGCGAACTGGCCGCGATCGTGCGGCGGATGCAGCGTGCTCCGGGTGAAGCCCGCGTCGACGCCGAACATGGTGCAGAACCGGCCGACTGAACCGCTTTCCGCAACGGGTCGGCAGCGCGCGACGGATTCTGCGACCATCGCCGTTAAAGTCATATCCGCATCCAGGTCCGTCGCCATGTCACTCATTTCCGTCGCCTTTGCAAGAATCCGGCTCTCGCGCGTGCTGCCGGCCGTCCGAAACCTGTCATACGCGATTACGCTCGCGGCAGCCGGTGCCGTAATCGGCGTGCTGGGCGGCGCGCGTCCGGCCGATGCCGCCACGCAGCGCGAACGTCTCGAGGCCCCGGTCAAGGCCGTCGCCGACCAGCGCGTGGCCGTCGCTACGCCGCAGGGCAGCGCAGTGTTGCCCGTCTACGCCGATCATCCGCTCGACACGGTCGCGCCCGATGTCACGCGCGTGTTCATCGTGATTCACGGCACGCTGCGAAATGCCGACGCGTACTATGCGTCGGGGCTCAAGGTCGTCGAGAGGGCCGGCGCGGCCGGGCAGGGCACGATGGTCGTCGCCCCGCAGTTCCTGACGCGCGCCGATACGCGCGCGTTCTCGCTGCCCGCGCAGACGCTGGCCTGGACCCAGGAAGGATGGAAGGGCGGCGAACCGGCGCGCCAGCCGGGCCCGGTCAGTTCGTTCGCCGCGCTCGATGCATTGCTCGCGCATTTCGCCGATCGCAGCCTGTATCCCGCGCTGTCGACCGTGGTCGTGATCGGTCATTCGGCCGGCGCGCAATTGTTGCAGCGCTACGCGGTGGCCGGGCACGAAGGCGATGCGCTGGTGCAGGCCGGCATCGCCGTGCGCTATGTGGTCGCGAACCCGTCGAGCTACCTGTATTTCGACGACGAACGGCCGGACGCGCAAGCAATCGCGGGCGGTGCCTGCCCGCGTGCGACGGAATGGAAATACGGGCTGAAGTCGGCGCCGCCTTACGTCGCGTCGCAGGACGTGCGCGATCTCGAAACGCGCTACGTCGCGCGCCATGTCGTGTACCTGCTCGGGCAGGCCGACACGAACCCGTACACGCATTTCATCGACCGTTCGTGCGCAGCGATGGCGCAAGGACCGTACCGGCTCGCGCGCGGGCTCGCGTATTTCGACTACCTGAAGAAGCGGCATCCGGACGATCTCGCGCAGCAGGTCGTCGAAGTGCCGGGCGTCGGGCACGACAATCTCGGCATGTTCACGTCCGCTTGCGGGCTGGCCGTGCTGTTCGGCCGGGCGTTGCCGCAAGCGTGTCCGGTCGTCGCCGGAACCGCGCCGGCCGCGCCCACCTGATCGCGCCGATGCAACCGGCGCGCGGTGCGACGCCGCACGTCATGCCGTTTTTTCAGCAACCGGCGGCGCGTCCGGATCGAATACCGTCAATCCTTCCGTCGGGTCCATCGGCAGGTCCCACGGACGGGCGGCGATGGCCCGTTTCGCGGCGTCGTAGCCGGCCTGCCGGCGGGCCGCGATGCCGGCCGGCGTGAAATCGATGTCCTTCAACTGATTGTCGCCGTCGAGCCGCGGCGCGGCGAGCTTGATCAGGTGCATCGTGGTTTCGCACCCCCACGCGGCCAGCCGGTGCACGGCCGGCGACGCGCGTTCGGCTTCCGGCACGTGCCGGACCAGCTCGCGGATCACGTGGCGCAGCCGGTGGATCTGCTGCTGGCGCGCGATGTGGCTGTCGGTGCGGCTCGCGTACTGGATGTCCTTCTGCCGTTCCGACACCTGCCAGATGCTCTCGGGCTCGGGGCCGGCCGGATTCCACATCTGTACCGAGAAGATGATCGAACTCCGGCGCGGATTGTCGTCGAGCACGACCTCGACCGGCGTATTCGAATACACGCCGCCATCCCAGTACGGCTCGCCGTCGATCCGTATCGCCGGGAACGCGGGCGGCAGCGCGCCCGAGCTCATGATGTGGTCGATGCCCAGGTGCGTGTCGCGCGAATCGAAATAGCGCATCGTGCCCGTGCACGCATTGACCGCGCTGACGGTCAGGCGCGGGTGGCCCGCGTTCAACAGGCCGGGATCGATCAGCGACGCGAGCGTGTCGCGCAGCGGCGCGATCCGGTAGTACGACGCGCGATCGACGCCGAGGCGGACCATCGGCCCGAGCCACGACGCCGGATTGGGCTGGAAGAAGCCCGTGATGCCGCCGCCGATGATCATCAGCTCGGCCAGCATCTTGTCCCAGCCGGGCAGCAGCGCGGGCACGTCGAAGCGGGTCCGCTCGGTCACGCGCCGCCAGAACGCCAGCATCTTCTCGTAGCGCCGCTCCGGCGGATTCCCGGCAATCAGCGCGGCGTTGATCGCGCCGATCGACGTGCCGACCACCCAGTCGGGCCGGATGCCGGCTTCGTCCATCGCCTGGAACACGCCGAGCTGGTACGCACCCAGTGCGCCGCCGCCCTGGAGCACGAGCACGACTTGCCCGGGGAGATCCATTCGTGTCGGCTGGCTCGCGGTCATGACTTGCCTCGCTGCGTGTGACGGTGGGTCGGATCCGAACAGTTCGATTCAGTGTAGGCGATCGGCGGCGGGGGATCGACCGATGCGCATCGGCAGGCATGCGCCGCGGTGCGGCGGGCGTCACGCGTCCGGGTACGGTGTGCCGTCCTTGTGCAGGAACCGGCCGTCGCGGCTCGGGCTCATCATGTCGATGTCGGGGCAGGTGATCACGTCGTCCGGCGAGCGCGAGCCAACCTCGAGATAGACGGCGACCGCGTCCGACCGGTTGACGAGGTGATGGCCGTTGCCGGAGCCTTTCGGGAACGCCGCGCAGTCGCCCGCGTGCAGCACGGTCTCGCCGCCGTCCTCGATCATCACGAGTTCGCCTTCGAGCACGTACACGAATTCGTCTTCGTCGGAATGCCAGTGGCGCTGGCTCGACCAGCCGCCCGGCGGCACGCGCATCAGGTTGACGCCGAAATCGCGCAGCCCGCCGGCGTCGCCGAGGCGCTGGCGGATGCGTTGCGCGCACGGCGCGTCGAACGGCCGCGGATAGCCGCTGCCGCGGCGTTCGGGCACGGCGCTGAGGTCGATCCTGGGCATGGGCGGCTCCGTCTGCCACGCGGGCGAATGGGACGGTTGCCATTGTAGGCGGCCGCCGCCCGCCGTTCGTCCGCGCGTTTCGTGGCGGACCGCTTCATTCGACGGTGATCGTCTCCTTCATGTACGGATGAATCCCGCAGAACACCTTGTAGACGCCCGGCTTGTCGAAGCGGAACGAGTACGTCTCGTCCTGGTCGAGCGCCTTCGAATGAAAGATGCCGGCGTCGTTGACGACGGTGTGCGGCTCCCCGTCGAGGTTCTTCCACGTGATCGTCGTGCCGGCCTTGATCGTGGTCGACATCGGCGAAAACATGAAGTTTCGGATCGTGACCAGCGGGCCGTCCGGGCCCTGCGCGAACGCGGCGAGCGGCGTGCCGGCGGCCGCACACAGGATCAGCGCCGCGATGATTTTTGGTTGCTTGAAGCGGGTCATGTCGGTCTCCTTATGTCTATCAGGCCAGCGTCGCGTCGTGCAGCGCCGACGCAGCCGGGTGGCCGGCGAACTCCACCGTCGTCACGCCGAGCATCTTCGGCAACTGGTCGCGCGGCACCGTGAGCGGCACGGGGCCCGGGCCGTTGCCGGCCGTCGGCTGCGGGAAAGCGGTCGAGCGCGCGGTGTGGAAGGTGATGTTGCCCTCGACCTTCGACACGATCTGATGGATGTGCCCGTTCAGCACGGTGACCGAGCCGAAGCGGCGCAGCATCGCCATCGTCTGCGGTGCGTCGCCGGTGCCCCAGCCCCACGGCTCGTAGATGGTCCACATCGGCATGTGCGAGAACACGACGATCGGCGTGCTCGACGAGCGGCCCTTCAGATCCTGCGCGAGCCACGCGAGCTGGTCGTCGCCGAAGCTGCCGAGCCCGTTCGGCTTGAAATGCATCACGTTGACAAGGCCGATGAAGTGCACGCCCGCGTGATCGAAGCTGTAATAGCCGCGGTTGTCCGACGCCTTGCCGAAGCGGCTGAAATATTCGGCGCCCGAACCGTCGGTGACGTCGTGCTCGCCGGGCACCGTATGCAGTTCCGACACGCGCAGCGCGGACAGCAGTTGCGACGCGCGGTCGAATTCCTCCGGCTTGGACAGGTGCGTGATGTCGCCGGTATGGATGGTCAGTGCGGGCATCGCCGGCATCCCGTTGACGAGTTCGATCGTCTGCCGCAGCGTGGCCGACACGTCGGGGTTGGCATCCTTGTTGAAGCCGATGTGCGTGTCGCTGATCTGCACGAACAGCGGCCGGCCCGCGTCGGCCGGGCGCGCGTCGCCGGTTTGCGCGAGCGCGAGGTCGAACGGCGTCAGGATGCCGCCCGACAGCGTAAACAGCGTGCCGAGGCCGCCGAAGGCCATGCACTGCAGGGCCTTGCGGCGCGACGGGCGGGTGGGATTCGATGAAGACATGGGAGCCTCGCAATCGTATGACGAAACGGGACGGCCGGGTCGTCCTGGAATAAACCGGCGCCTTCGTGTGCCATACCGGCGCGGCGACGGTTTTATTCCCGAGATGTGCGAATTCGGCCACCGGTGCCGGCGACCCGCGAGACGGCCGTCGGGATGCCGAACGATGACTTGTTAATGTCCTGTAATCGATACGTCACATTTGCGTCATGGCCGCCCGATAGCCTGCGACACCGAGTCACCTATCCGGAGCCCCTTCATGCCGAATCTCGCGGCAACGGAAACCAGCGGCGCGGTCAGCCACCGCACGCGCACCCTCAGCTTCGCGCTGTTTTTCCCGATCATTGCCTGCGGCATCACCTGGCCGTGGTCTGGTCGGGCCTCTGGAACCTGTTCGGCGTGCTCGTGTCGAGCGGCGCCGTCGCATTCGGCATCGTGCAGCTGCTGCCCGTCGAGCTGATCCTGCAGGTCGGCAGCGGCGCCGGCCGACGCAACGCCCGGCCCGCGGCCGGTCCCATCGAATTTCAATCCGACACAAGACGCTACCGATGGATATCAGGTTCTTCGATCCGAATCGCACCGCGAACGCCTCGGCGTGGCGCGTGCTCCCCAATCGCTGGGATGCTATCGCGTTTCCGCTGATCATCTGCCTGCTGGCGATGGCGATCGTCGGCTTCCATCAGACGATGGCGCCGATCGGCGTGCTGCAGACGCAGAAGATCTCGCTCGATCCGTCGAACCTGCCCGAATACGCGCTGCGCACCACACTGCGGATGCTGGCCGCGATGGTCGCGTCGCTCGTGTTCACGCTCGTCTACGGCACGCTCGCCGCGAAAAGCCGCCGTGCGGGCATGGTGCTGATCCCGATCCTCGACATCCTGCAGTCGGTGCCGGTGCTCGGCTATATCTCGTTCACGGTCACGTTCTTCCTCGCGCTGTTCCCGGGCCGCGTGCTCGGCGCGGAACTCGCGGCGATCTTCGCGATCTTCACGAGCCAGGCATGGAACATGACGTTCAGCTTCTACCAGTCGCTGCGCACGGTGCCGCGAGACCTGAGCGAAGTGTCGCGCGGCTTTCACCTGACGCCGTGGCAGCGCTTCTGGAAGCTCGAGGTGCCGTTCTCGATGCCGGGCCTGATCTGGAACATGATGATGTCGATGTCGGGCGGCTGGTTCTTCGTCGTCGCGTCGGAGGCGATCACCGTCGGCAATCAGACGATCACGCTGCCGGGGGTTGGCGCGTATCTCGCGCAGGCGATCTCGGCCAAGAATATCGGAGCGATCGGCTGGGTGATCGTCGCGATGTCGGTCGTGATCCTGGCTTATGACCAGTTCCTGTTTCGCCCGCTCGTTGCGTGGGCCGACAAGTTCCGGATGGAGAACACCGCGTCCGGCGATGCGCCGCAATCGTGGCTGCTCGACATGATGCGCCGCACGCACCTGATTCATCAGTTGCTGGTGCCGGCCGGCTGGCTGCTGTCGCAGGCCGCGCGGATTCCGCTGCGCGTGCCGTCGCTGAAGGGAGCGCGCTCGCGCGGTGCATCGGCACGCCGCTCGTCGCGCATCGGCGACATCGTGTGGGGCGTGTTCGTGATCGTGCTGACGGTGTACGTCGTGTGGCGCGTCGTCAGCTTCGTCGCGACCGGCGTGACGATGGGCGAAGTCGGGCACGTGCTCGTGCTCGGGCTCATCACGCTGCTGCGCGTGATGGTGCTGATCGCGATCGCGTCGGTGATCTGGGTGCCGCTCGGCGTGCTGATCGGGCTGCGCCCCGCGCTGGCCGAGAAGATCCAGCCGCTCGCGCAGTTCCTCGCCGCGTTCCCGGCGAACCTGCTGTTCCCGGTGTTCGTGATCGTGATCGTCCGCTTCGACCTGAATGCGGACATCTGGCTGTCGCCGCTGATCGTGCTCGGCACGCAGTGGTACATCCTGTTCAACGTGATTGCCGGCGCGATGTCCTATCCGAACGACTACAAGGAAGCGACGAAGAATTTCCGCATCCGCGGCTGGCAGTGGTGGCGGCAGGCGGTCCTGCCCGGCATCTTCCCGTACTACGTGACCGGCGCGATCACCGCATCGGGCGGCGCGTGGAACGCGAGCATCGTGTCCGAGTTCGTGCAGTGGGGCGACACGAAGGTCGTCGCGCACGGCCTCGGCGCGTACATCGCGCAGATGACTGCCGCCGGCGATTTCCCGAAGATCATCCTCGGCATCGCCGTGATGTCCCTGTTCGTTACCTTGTTCAACCGTCTGTTGTGGCGTCCGATGTACGCCTATGCGGAATCCCGGCTCCGTCTCGATTGAGAGTAAGCGCGATGCAAAATTCGACCGTTATCAACGCCCCTGCCAAGACATCTCAGCCGCTGCAGCCGCCGCGCCTCGGCGAGGAAATCCTGCGCGTCGAGCATGTGAACCGCGGCTTCAACAAGTCGCAGGGCGAACTGCTCGTGCTCGACGACGCGAACCTGTCGCTGCGCGAAGGCGAGATCGTCGGGCTGCTCGGCCGCTCCGGCTCGGGCAAGTCGACGCTGCTGCGAATCATCGCCGGGCTGATCGAGCCGACCGGCGGTGAAGTGACTTACCTCGGCCAGCCGCTGCGCGGCCCGGCCGAAGGCGTCGCGATGGTGTTCCAGACCTTCGCGCTGTTCCCGTGGCTGACCGTGCTGCAGAACGTGGAGGCCGGCCTCGAAGCGCTCGGCGTCGGCGCGCGTGAGCGGCGCGAGCGTGCGCTGGCCGCGATCGACCTGATCGGTCTCGACGGTTTCGAGAACGCGTACCCGCGCGAGCTGTCGGGCGGCATGCGCCAGCGCGTGGGTTTTGCGCGCGCGCTCGTCGTCGATCCGACGATCCTGCTGATGGACGAGCCGTTCTCGGCGCTCGACGTGCTGACGGCCGAGACGCTGCGTACCGACCTGCTCGACCTGTGGACGCAAGGGCGGATGCCGATCAAGTCGGTGCTGATCGTCACGCACAACATCGAGGAAGCCGTGTTCATGTGCGACCGGATCCTCGTGCTGTCGTCGAATCCGGGCCGCGTGATCGCCGAGATCAAGGTGCCGTTCAAGCACCCGCGCAACCGGCTCGACACCGATTTCCGCAAGCTCGTCGACGACATCTACGCGAAGATGACGGCCCGCCAGACCGGCGAGGCGACGAAGAAGGGGCTCGAGCTCGGCAGCTGGCTGCCGCAGGTGTCGACCAACCTGATGGCCGGCCTGATCGAAACGCTCGCGATGGCGCCGTACCATGGCCGCGCGGACATGCCGGAAATCGCGCGCACGCTGCATCTGGAAGTCGACGAACTGTTTCCGATCGCCGAAGTGCTGCAGTATCTCGGCTTTGCGGACGTGCGGGAAGGCGACGTGTTCCTGACGCCGCCCGCGCGCGTGTTCGCGGAATTCGGCACGCAGGAGCGCAAGCTGATGTTCGCGGATCATCTGCTGAAGCACGTACCGCTCGCCGCACGGATCAGGAAGGTGCTGAACGAGCGTCCGGGCCATCGTGCGCCGCGTGTGCGCTTCGAGCAGGAGCTCGAGGATTTCCTGTCGGACGAAGCGGCCGAGGAAACGCTCGACGCGGTGATCGACTGGGGGCGTTACGGCGAAGTTTTTTCGTATAACGACAAGACCGAGGTGTTCAGTCTCGAGGATGTCGAGAGTTGATGCCCGCACCCGAATGGCGAGCGATCGTCATTCGGGCAAATCGCGCTGGTTGGCGTCCAGATCGATCCCGCCGGTACTGAGATGCTCGATCTTCTCCATCCGCTGCCGCGCCAACTCCGGCAGCCGGTTCGTCACGCCGATCACGAGCGCTTCCGCGAGCGCCAGCGCCGGCACATTGGTCTGCAGCATCGCGAACGGGCGCCCGTGGATCCGCAGCACGATCTCCGCGAACTTGCCGATCGGCGACATCCATTCGTCGGTGATCAGCAGGATCCGCGTGCCGAGCCGGTGCGCGGCCTGCGCGAAGCGGATGCTGTCCTTCTGGTAGCGGCGAAAGTCGAAGATGACGAGCACGTCGTTGCGCCCCATGTCGGTCAGTGCGACCGACGCGAGATTCACGTTCGGTTCGACGTACTGCACGTGCGGGCGCGCATAGGCCAGCGTGAACGAAAACAGCGACGCGAGCGGCGCCGTGTAGCGCCCGCCGCCGCAGAAGATGCGGATGTCGGTATCGGCCAGCAACGCCACGGCTGCGTCGAACGCCGCCGCGTCGAGCCCTTCGATCGTGGCCGCGAGCGATTCGGACAGCCGCTGGAAAATCGCCGAATGGCTGTCGCGCAGGCCCGTTTCCGAATGGAACGCATCCATTCGCGCGAGCGGCGAATTCATCGCCGTGTCGATCTCGTCGTACAGCGCCTGCTGGAACGACGAGTAATTCGGAAAGCCGATCCGGCCGACAAAGCGGAACACGGTCGGATCGCTGACTTCAGCCTGCTTCGCGAAGCTCGCGATCGGCCCGAGGCCGAGGCTCGGATAGCGATCCAGCAACGCCTGCGCAACCTTCTGTTCCGACGGCGTGAAGCTATCCATCTGGGATAACAGCAACGCCCTGATGCTCGTCCCCATCGGGCACTCCAGCTCTCTTATCTGAATGACAAACGGCAGACGTGCGTCTGCCGGGACTCCACGCATGTTAGCCGATCGACGTGCGGCGGGCCGCGCGCGGGCCGAAATTAGAGGGACGCATCGCTCGGCCAGCTGGTCCGCCCATCAATGTAATGAAACGAACATTTGGCGGGTCGTGTTTCCGTGTGTATTCGCTTCAAATTCAGTAGTAACCCTAGGTTTTTACGTGAAAAAGCGAGTGCTATGATCGCGGCCTCGCCGGAATGTACCGTTTATTACATGCCGGATCGGCAGCGTTGGCACGCGATGACGCGGCGGCGCATCCCGGCATGGTCCGGTTATTTGTCTGGAGGATTCCGCATGAGGCGGCTCGTCGTACTCACCCTGTTGTCGGCTTTGAGCGTGTGCGGGTTCGCCGCTTCAGACCCCGCGGTTGAAGCGAAGAACGGCATGGTCGTGTCGTCGCAGCACTTCGCGTCGCAGATCGGCGTCGACATCCTGAAGCAAGGCGGCAACGCGGTGGACGCGGCGGTGGCGGTCGGTTATGCGCAGGCGGTGACCAATCCGTGCTGCGGCAATATCGGCGGCGGCGGCTTCATGACCGTGCACCTGGCCGACGGCCGCGACCGCTTCATCAACTTCCGCGAGACTGCACCGGCCGCGGCGACGGCGAACATGTATCTCGACGCGTCGGGCAACGTCCGCCCGGGCGAAAGCCTGTACGGCTATCGCGCCGTCGGCGTGCCGGGCACGGTCGCCGGCCTCGATCTCGCGCAGCGCAAATACGGCAAGCTGACGCGCAAGCAGGTGATGGCACCCGCGATCCGGCTCGCGCGCGACGGCTTCATCCTGACGCGCGGCGATACGGACATCCTCGACACGACGATCGAGCGCTTCAAGAAGGACCCGGACGCGGCGCGCATCTTCCTGCGGCCGGACGGCACGCCGCTGCAGCCGGGCGACCGCCTGGTGCAGAAGGATCTGGCCCGCACGCTGGAGCGGATCGCGGCGCAGGGGCCCGACGCGTTCTATCACGGCGAGATTCCGAAGATCGTCGAGGCGGCGTCGAAGCAGGCGGGCGGCCTGATCACGGCGGCCGATTTCGCGTCCTACCGGGCCGACGACATGGCCCCGCTGAAGTGCACGTACCGCGGCTACGAGTTCGTGTCGGCGCCGCCGCCGAGCTCGGGCGGCGTGACGATGTGCGAGACGCTGAACATCCTCGAAGGGTATGACCTGCGCAAGCTGGGCTATCACTCCGCGGCGTCGGTCCACTACATGACCGAAGCGATGCGGCACGCGTACGAAGATCGCAACACGCTGCTCGGCGATCCGAACTTCATCGACAATCCGATCGCGAAGCTGACGAGCAAGGAATACGCGGCGCAAATCCGCAAGAGCATCCATGCCGATACGGCGACCCCGTCGGTCGACGTGCAGCCCGGCGTCGGCATGCACGAGAAGCCGGAAACGACGCATTACTCGATCATCGACCACGACGGCAATGCGGTATCGACGACCTATACCGTCAACGGCCGCTTCGGCGCCGTGGTCATCGCGCCGGGCACGGGCTTCTTCCTGAACGACGAGATGGACGACTTCACCACGAAGGTCGGCGCGCAGAACCTGTTCGGCCTCGTGCAGGGCACGCGCAACTCGATCGCGCCAGGCAAGCGTCCGCTGTCGTCGATGGCGCCGACCATCGTGACGAAGGACGGCAAGGTGTTCATGGTGGTCGGTTCGCCGGGCGGATCGCGCATCATCACGATCACGCTGCAGACCGTGCTGAACGTGATCGACTACGGGATGACGCCGCAGGACGCGGTCGCCGCGCCGCGCATCCACCACCAGTGGCTGCCCGACGAGGTCTATTACGAAACCTACGGCCTGTCGCCGGACACGCTCGCGATCCTGCGCAACATGGGCTACAAGATGGTCGAGCAGACGCCGTGGGGCGCGGCCGAGCTGATCATGGTCGGCCTGCCGGGCACCGAAGCGGCGAGCCGCCAGAGTTCCGGGAACGATTCGTCCGTGTCCGGCAACGTGCGCGCCGGCTTCATATACGGTTACAACGATCCGCGCCGTCCGGCCGGATCGGCGATCGGCTACTGACCTGATCGCATCATGCTGACCCGCTGCCGCCGCCCGCATTCGCGTTTTCGCGAAGGCCGCGACGGCGGCAGCGTGTCCGTTCGCGGACATCCGCAAGCACGATCGGCGCCTGTGCGTGGCATTCCGCGTACGACCGGCTTGCCACACACGTGCGCTGACACGCGCCTTTCATCCGTCAACCCCTTCACCGTGCGACGAATCCCGTTATGAACAAACGAATGTCTGCGGCAGGCTGGATCCTGCTCGCGATGGCGGCCGGCATCCTCATCGGCTACCTGATCTTCACGCAGCTTCCCGACAAGCAGTCGGCCGCGGAAATCGCCGGCTACATCTCGCTCGTGTCCGATGTGTTCCTGCGGCTGATCAAGATGGTGATCGGCCCGCTGGTGTTCTCGACGCTCGTCGTCGGCATTGCGCATATGGGCGATGCGTCGTCCGTCGGGCGCGTGTTCGTGAAGGCGCTCGGCTGGTTCGTCACCGCGTCGCTGATCTCGCTGCTGCTCGGGCTGCTGATGGCGAACCTGCTGCGGCCCGGCGAGAACCTCGGCCTGCCGCTGCCGGACATCGGTGCGTCCGCGCATCTCGCGACGTCCAAGTTCACGCTGAAGGATTTCGTCGGCCACATGGTGCCGAAGTCGTTCGCCGAGGCGATGGCGAACAACGAGATCCTGCAGATCGTCGTGTTCTCGCTGTTCTTCGGCGTTGCGCTGGCGGCGCTCGGCGAGCGCGGCAAGATCCTCGTCGCCGCGATCGACCAGTTGTCGCACGTGATGCTCAAGATCACCGGCTACGTGATGAAGCTCGCGCCGCTCGCGGTGATGGCGGCGATGGCGTCGACCGTCGCGATCAACGGGCTGTCGATCCTGCTGAAGTTCGCGGTGTTCATGGGCGACTTCTACGTGAGCCTCGTGCTGCTGTGGGCCACGCTCGTCGCCGCCGGGCTGCTGTTCCTCGGCCGCCGCGTGTTCAAGCTGCTCCTGCTGATCAAGGAAGCGTTCATGCTGTCGTTCGCGACCGCCAGCTCCGAGGCCGCGTATCCGAAGATCCTCGACGCGCTCGACCGTTTCGGCGTGCGGCGCAAGATCGCGAGCTTCGTGATGCCGATGGGCTATTCGTTCAACCTCGACGGCTCGATGATGTACTGCACGTTCGCGTCGCTGTTCATCGCGCAGGCCTACAACATCCACCTATCGCTCGGCACGCAGGTCACGATGCTGCTGATCCTGATGCTGACGTCGAAGGGGATGGCCGGCGTGCCGCGCGCATCGCTCGTCGTGATCGCGGCGACGCTGCACCAGTTCAATATCCCGGAAGCCGGGCTGCTGCTGATTCTCGGCGTCGACACGTTCCTCGACATGGGGCGCTCGGCCACGAATGCGGTGGGCAACTCGATCGCCAGCGCGGTGGTCGCGAAGTGGGAAGGCGAGCTGATGTCGGAAGCAGAGGCGGAAGTGCATGCCGCGCATCTCGATGCCGAACTGGAACGGCAGAACCGCGATCAGGCCTACGGCGCCGGTCAGGCTACGTCGAGCTGACCTCAAGCGGTGCAGGCTTCGTCGATGCACGCCGCCAGCACCATCGCGGCGGCGTTGCCCGGCGTCGAGCCGAGCAATTGCGGCGCATAGACGCTGTCGCCGATCCCGATCGACCGCCCCGACAGTGCGCAGACGCCGCGCTTGCGCGTCGTGAACAGCCGCCACTTCTGGTAGCCGTAGTGCCCGGTGCACGCATCGCACCACGAAATCATCACGGTGTCGGCCGTGGGCCGCTCGAGCACGCTGATGGTCGGCCGGCTCGTCGCGTCCCACGACGGCAGGCGATCGCGCGTGACGCTGCGTCGCCGCGGCATGCCCCACGATAAGGACGTCATGTCGAAGCTGCCGATCGCGGCGACGGTCATGAGCCAGGGCGCTGCACTGTCGTTCATGTCTGTTTTCCTCGAAACGTTACGCGACACCGCGACGCGCGGCATCACGACAGGCGGATGCGCGGCTGCACGCAGCCGTTGATCCGTTCGGCGATCCACAGCAGGGTCGCCTTGGAGAAACCGTGCAGCGCCTGCTGGTGCCGCCGGTAGAGCATCAGGTGGCTGAACTGCGCGAAACGCCCCTGGATGAAGCCGCCGCGGAAGAACCCGAACTGCCCGAGCGTGCCGAACGCGTCGTAGTCGCTGATCGACACCAGCGCGCCGAAATCGTGGAACGCGAACAACGGCATCGGCTTGCCGTCGAGCCACGCGGGCAGGTGCTTCGCGAGATGCTCGGCCTGCTGCGTCGCGACCTGCGCGGTCGGCGGCAGCGGCCGTTCGTGGCCGTCGGGCAGCAGGCTCGCGCAATCGCCGATCGCGAACACGTGCTCGTCGCCCGTGGCCTGTAGCGTCGGCCCGACGACGATCTGGTTCGCGCGGTTCGTGTCGAGCCCGCCCAGCGCCTGCATGAAATCGGGCGCCTTCACGCCCGCCGCCCAGACCATCAGATCTGCTTCGGCGTACGAACCGTCGCCGTAGTGGAAGCCGTTCGCGTCGGCCGACGTGACGCGCGTCGACGTCAGCACGTGAAAACCGATCTGTTCGAGCCGCCGCTGCGCCGACGCGGAAATCCTCGGCGGAAACGCGGCGAGGATGCGCGGTCCGCTTTCGAGCAGCGTCAGCTGCAGCCGTTCGCGCACCGTCGCGTCGCCATACGCCTGCGCCACTTCCAGTAACCGGCTCAACTCCGCCGCGAGTTCCACGCCCGTCGCGCCCGCGCCGACGATCGCGACGCGAAACGGCTCGTCGCGCGCGATGCTGCGGAACACGCGCATCCGCAACGCTTCGTTGAAGGTCTCGGCCTGCTGCTGGCTGTCGATGAAGTAGCAGTGCTCGCGAACGCCCGGCACGCCGAAATCGTTGGCCTGGCTGCCGAGCGCGAGAATCAGCACGTCGTATTCGAGTTCGCGGGCCTCGATCACCACGTCGCCGTCCTGCGAGCGGATCTCGCCGAGCTGCACGCGACGGCGCGCACGATCGAGCCCCTTCAGTTCGCCGGGCTGGTACGTGTAGCCGTGGTCGCGTGCATGGGCGAGGAAGTTCACCTGTTGCTGCTGGACGTCGCGCGTGCCGGCCGCGATCGTGTGCAGCATCGGCTTCCAGATATGCGTCGGACTGCGGTCGACGACGGTGACCTGCGCACGCCCGGACCGGCCGAGGCGCTCGCCCAGGCGGGTCGCGAGCTGCAGTCCGGCGATCCCGCCGCCGACGATGACGATGCGTGTAGGGGTTGTCATGAATAAATCATCACGTGATGAATAAGGTATGATCCTAGCGCTTCCCGGCTTCGCGTGTCAACGGAGCGGGGCAGGCAGCCCGGTTCCGGCGACGTGAAACCGGGGTCCGAACACGGGCATTCGAACCATTCAAGGGGAGCAGGAAAACGTGGCTGAAGTCACTGAGCGCGCGCCGTCGAAGCGGCGTTCGCGCGGGCGGCCGCTGGCGGGTGCGTCCGTCGGTCCGGACGTGATTTTGCGGGCCGCGCGCCGCACGTTCGCGAAGCGAGGCTACGACGCGACGAGCGTGCGCGAGGTCGCGCGCGAACTGGGCGTCGACGCGGCGCTGATCGCCCATCATTTCGGTACGAAGGAAACGTTGTGGCTGGCCGTCGTCGAGCAGATCGTCGACCTGGCGACGCCGATGTTCGACGCGCTGCGTGCGTTGCGCACGTCGTCACTGCCGCATCGCGACCGCGTGCGGCGCGCGCTCGAGCTGTGCGTCGATCACGAATTCGACGAGCCCGACATCGGCATGTTCTTCTCGACCGCGGCGACCGAGGTGGGCGGGCGGCTCGATCGATTGCAGGAGCGGATCGTGCGGCCGTATCACGACGTGATGTTCCCGCTGCTGTCGGACGCCGTGCAGGCCGGCGCGATCCGTGCGGTCGATCCGAACGTGCTGTTCTTCATGATCGCGAGCGCGATCGGCACGACGGTGTCGTACAGCCACATGATGCTGGCGTTCACGTCGCTGCCGACGCAGCGGGACGCGTTCAAGCAGGCCGTGCTCGCCGCCGCGCTCAACATCATCGGCGACTGAACGCCGCCGCGTGAACGATGCGCGCGGTCATGTCGCGGCAACCAGACCCGGTTCGCTCACGGCGTTCCGTGCAGTGCATCGACGAGCGGCGACAGCGTCCGGTACGCGATCGCCAGCTTGTACGCGAGCAGGCTGCCCGCATCATTCAGTTCGCAGAACGTAATGCATTGCGGCTGCATCGGCACGAACAGGCGCGGCATCAGCGCGACGCCGATGCCACCCTCGACGAGCCCGGCCGTCGTCTGCATCTGGCGCGTCGGGTGACGCGATCCGCGCCGGCGGCCGGGTGCGGCCCGCGCATCATTCGACGTCCGTAGGCGGCTTGTCGCCGAGCCAGCGCCGCGCGCCGGGCCCGTTGCGGCCCGCGCGGTCTTCCGGGTTGGTCAGCTTGCAGCGCTTCAGCGACAGGCAACCGCAGCCGATGCACTCGTCGAGGTTGATGTAGAGCCGCTGCAATTCCTCGATCCGGCTCGCGACGCGCTGCTTCCAGCCGCGCGACAGCCGCTGCCAGTCCTTGTTGCTCGGCGCGGTGTCCTCGGGGAGGCTGACGAGCTGCTCGGCAATCTCGTCGAGCGAATAGCCGATTTTCTGCGCGAACACGATGAACGCGATCAGCCGCAACACCGCGCGCGAATAGTGGCGATGGCTCGAGCCGTTCCGGTGCGACTTGATGAGCCCGCGCGTTTCGTAGAACCGCAGTGTCGACGCCGGCACGCCGCTGCGCGCGGCCACTTCGCGAATCGACATCAGCGGCCATTTCGGTTCTTCCGGGGTACCCATGGCGTTCTCCGGGAAAAGCTTGACTTGAAGTTAACTTCAACTTTTATGCTACGCGGCAGTTTAACCCGTCGCGAGGCATCATGCTCTCCTTATCCCTACGCAGGACGTCGCCTTTGGGCGCGACCTGTGCCCTGTTGCTGGCATTGTCGGGCTGTCACGACGGCAAAGGCGCAGCGTCAGCCCATCCCCTTCCCGAAGTCGGCGTCGCAACCGTCGCGCCGCGCACGGTCCGCCTCGCTGACGAATTCAACGGACGCGTCGAAGCAGTCGACGCGGTCGAACTGCGGCCGCGCGTAAGCGGCTATCTGCAGCGCGTCGCTTACAAGGAGGGCGATCTCGTCGCGCAGGGCGCGCTGCTGTTCGAGATCGACCCGCGCCCGTACCGGATCGCGCTCGACCGCGCGAACGCGCAGCAGCAGCGGGCCCGCGCGGCCGCGAGCCTCGCGAACGTACAGCTCAAGCGCGTGCAGACGCTGATCGATGCGCATGCGACGTCGCAGGAAGAGCTCGACAACGCGCGAGCCACCGCCGAGCAGGCGCGTGCCGACCTGCAGGCGGCCGACGCGGCCGTTGCCGATGCCAGACTCAATCTCGGCTTCACCGAAGTGCGCGCACCGATCGCGGGCCGTGTCGGCCGCGCGGTCGCGACCGCCGGCAACCTCGCGCGCGCTGACGACACGCTGCTGACGACCGTCGTGTCGCAGAATCCGGTCTACGTGTATTTCGACTGCGACGAGCAGAGCTACCTGCGCTACAACGCGCGGCGTGCCGATCCGAAGCATCGCGCGATCGGCGCCGATCCGGTGCGCGTGGGTCTTGCGAACGAGACGGGCTTCCCGCATGCGGGCACCGTCGACTTCCTCGACAACCGGCTCGATCCGCAAACCGGCACGATTCGCGCGCGCGTGCGGCTGACGAACGCGGACCACACGTTCACGCCGGGCCTGTATGCGCGCGTGCAGCTCGTCAGCGGCCGCGACCAGGATGCGCTGCTCGTCGACGACAAGGCCGTGCTCACCGACCAGGACCGCAAGTACGTGTACGTGATCGGCCCCGGCGACAAGGCGCTGCGGCGCGACGTGACGATCGGCCGCGAGCTCGAAGGCGAGCGGATCGTCGAGAAGGGGCTGCAGGCGGGCGACCGCGTGGTGGTCGACGGCGTGCAGCGGATCTACTATCCGGGCGCGCAGGTGAAGCCGAAAGCGCTGCCCGCACGCGCCGATGCCGGTTCCGGCAATGGCAGTGGCACGGGCGGTGGCACGCAGGCCGTGGCCGACGCCGGCGCGTCGGCCGCGCAATGACGGGAGACAGATAATGGATTTCTCCCGATTCTTCATCGACCGGCCGATCTTCGCGGTCGTGCTGTCGATCGTCATCTTCGCGATCGGCCTGATCTCGATTCCGATGCTGCCGGCCGGCGAATACCCGGAAGTCGTGCCGCCGAGCGTCGTCGTGCGTGCGACGTACCCGGGCGCGAACCCGAAGGAAATCGCCGAATCGGTCGCCGAACCGCTGGAAGAGGCGATCAACGGCGTCGAAGGCATCATGTACATGAAGTCGGTCGCCGGGTCGGACGGCAGCCTGCAGGTCGTCGTCACGTTCCTGCAGGGCGTCGATCCCGACACGGCCGCCGTGCGCGTGCAGAACCGCGTGAGCCAGGCGCTGTCGCGCCTGCCCGACGAGGTGCGCCAGTACGGCGTGACGACGCAGAAGCAGTCGCCGACACCGCTGATGTACGTGAGCCTCTATTCGCCGGACAACAGCCGCGATTCGCTGTACCTGCGCAACTACCTGACGCTGAACGTGAAGGACGAACTGTCGCGGCTCACCGGCATCGGCGACGTCGGCGTGTACGGCTCGGGCGACTACGCGATGCGGCTGTGGCTCGACCCGAACCGGCTCGCGTCGCGCGGGCTGACCGCGAGCGACGTGATCGCGGCCGTGCGCGAGCAGAACGTGCAGGTGTCGGCCGGCCAGCTCGGCGCGGAGCCGTCGCCGAAGGCGAACGACTTCCTCGTGTCGATCAACGTGCGCGGCCGCCTGCGCACGGTGCAGGAATTCAGCGACATCGTGCTGCGCAACGGCGACGACGGCCAGGTCGTGAAGCTGTCCGACGTCGCGCGCATCGAGCTCGGCGCGGGCGACTACACGCTGCGCTCGTATTTCAACGACAGGCATTCGGCCGTGGTCGGCATCTTCCTGTCGCCGGGCGCGAACGCGCTCGACGTCGCGAAGGCCGTGTATGCGAAGCTCGACGAACTGTCGAAGCGTTTCCCGCCCGGCGTCGCGTACCGCCCCGTGTGGGACCCGACCGTGTTCGTGCGCGAATCGATCCGCGCGGTGCAGCACACGCTGATCGAGGCCGTCGTGCTGGTCGTGCTCGTCGTGATCCTGTTCCTGCAGACCTGGCGCGCGTCGATCATTCCGCTCGTCGCGGTGCCCGTGTCGGTGGTCGGCACGTTCGCGTTTCTCCATCTGCTCGGCTATTCGATCAACACGCTGACGCTGTTCGGGCTCGTGCTCGCGATCGGGATCGTCGTCGACGATGCAATCGTCGTCGTCGAGAACGTCGAGCGCAACATCGCGCAGGGGCTCAGCCCGCGCGATGCCGCGCACCAGGCGATGCGCGAGGTGTCGGGCCCGATCGTTGCGATCGCACTGGTGCTGTGCGCGGTGTTCGTGCCGATGGCGTTCATGTCGGGTGTCACGGGCCAGTTCTACAGGCAGTTTGCGGTGACGATCGCGATCTCGACGGTGATCTCCGCGATCAACTCGCTGACGCTGTCGCCCGCGCTCGCCGCGAAGCTGCTGCGCCCGCACGGCGCACCGAAGGATGCGCTCACGCGCGCGCTCGACCGCGCATTCGGCTGGCTGTTCCATCCGTTCAACCGCTTCTTCGAGCGCAGTTCGGACCGCTATCACGGTGTCGTCGCGCGCACGCTGAAACGGCGCGGCGTGGTGTTCGCGGTCTATGCGGCGCTGCTCGCGGCCACCGCGCTGCTGTTCAACGCGGTGCCGGGCGGCTTCATCCCCGTGCAGGACAAGCTGTACCTGTTCGCGGGCGCGAAGCTGCCGGAAGGCGCGTCGCTCGCGCGCACCAGCGCGGTGACCGAGCAGATGACGAAGATCGCGCTCGGCACCGACGGCGTCGAGATGGTGCCGGCGTTTGCGGGGCTGAATGCGCTGCAGGGCGTGAACACGCCGAACATCACGAACTCGTACGTGATCCTGAAGCCGTTCGACCAGCGTCACCGCAGCGCCGCGCAGATCAACGCGGACCTGAACGCGCGCTTCGCGGCCATCGGCGGCGGCATCACCTACGCGCTGATGCCGCCGCCGATCCAAGGGCTCGGCAACGGCTCCGGCTACTCGCTGTACCTGGAGGATCGCGGCGGGCTCGGCTACGGCGCATTGCAGAACGCGCTCACCGCGTTCCAGGCGGCGGTTGCGAAGACGCCGGGGATGAGCTACCCCGTCAGCTCGTACCAGGCGAACATCCCGCAGCTCGAGGTGAAGGTCGATCGGCTGAAGGCGAAGGCGCAGGGCGTCGCGCTGACCGACCTGTTCAACACGCTGCAGGTCTATCTCGGCTCGATGTACGTGAACGACTTCAACGTGTTCGGCCGCGTGTATCGCGTGATGGCGCAGGCCGATGCCGGTCATCGGCAGACGGCCGCCGACATCGCGAACCTGCGTACGCGCAACGCGAAGGGCGAGATGGTGCCGATCGGCTCGATGGTGACGGTGGGGCCCGCGTACGGGCCGGACCCGGTCGTCCGCTACAACGGCTATCCGGCCGCCGACCTGATCGGCGACGCCGATCCGAAGGCGATGTCGTCGTCGCAGGCGATCGCGAAGCTCCAGCAGATCGCGAAGGAGGTGCTGCCGCCCGGCATCACGCTCGAATGGACCGACCTCAGCTACCAGCAGGTCACGCAGAGCAACGCGGCGATCGTCGTGTTCCCGCTCGCAGTGATGCTCGTGTTCCTCGTGCTCGCGTCGCTGTACGAGAGCTGGACGCTGCCGCTCGCGGTGATCCTGATCGTGCCGGTGTGCATGTGCGCGGCGCTGTTCGGCGTGTGGCTGTCGGGCGGCGACAACAACGTGTTCGTGCAGGTAGGGCTCGTCGTGCTGATGGGGCTTGCATGCAAGAACGCGATCCTGATCGTCGAGTTCGCGCGCGAGCTCGAAATCCAGGGCAAGGGCGTGATCGAGGCCGCGCTCGAAGCGTGCAAGCTGCGGCTGCGCCCGATCGTGATGACGTCGGTCGCGTTCATCGCCGGTTCGGTGCCGCTGCTGATCGGCCGCGGCGCGGGCAGCGAAGTGCGCGCGGCCACCGGCGTCACCGTGTTCGCGGGGATGCTGGGCGTCACGTTGTTCGGGCTGTTCCTGACGCCCGTGTTCTATGTGGCGATCCGCAAGCTCGCGGGCGGCACGCCGGCCATCTGGAGCGAACAGCACGGCACCCTCGAAGGAGAAAACCGATGAGCGCCGCTTTCCGTCTTTCCGCGCTCGCGATGTCGGTGACGCTGGCCGCGTGCGCGGTCGGCCCCGATTTCAAGCGGCCCGATACGGCCACGGCCGCGCGGTTCGCGCGCGACGCGCAGCCGGCGACGCAGCGCGAGGGGCCACCGTCCAATACGACGTCCAATCCGACGTCCGATACGCCGCCCGACGCGTCGGCCGATGCCGATGCCGCGTTCTGGCGCGGCTTCGGCGATCCGGCGTTGACGCGGCTGATCGACACGGCGCTCGCGGCGAACCAGGACCTGCAGGTTGCCGTGTCGCGCTACGACGCATCGAACGCGCTGCTGTCGCAGGCGACGTTCGACCGCTATCCGACGATCACCGCGAGCGGTCAGATCGGCCATCAACTGACGAGCAAGGACCAGGCGTTCGGCGCGCCGCGCAGCCAGCGCGATACGCCTATATCCAGCGTCGGGATCAACGCGGCGTGGGAACTCGACCTGTTCGGCCGGGTGCGCCGCTCGATCGAGTCGCAGCGTGCGGAAACGGCTGCGAGCGCGGCGGACGTGCGCGCGGTGCGTGTCGCGATCGCCGGCGAGGTCGCGAGCACGTACGTCGATCTGCGCGGCTCGCAGGAGCGGCTGCGGATCGCGCGCGACAACGCCGACAACCAGAAGCAGACGCTCGCGCTGATCAATGCGCGCGTCGACGCAGGGCGCGGCTCCGAACTCGATGCGGCGCGTGCGCGGGCGCAGTACGAATCGACGACGTCGCGGATTGCCGTGTATGAAGCCGCGATCGGCGTCGACGAGCACCGGCTCGCGGTGCTGACCGGGCAGATGCCGGATGCGCTGATCGGCCGGTTCGATCTCCCGAAGGCCGTCGCTTCGGCGGGCACGCCCGTGCCGCTGCCGACGCTTGCCGCCAACATCGATCCCGGCACGCCGGGCGACCTGCTGCGGCGGCGCCCCGACGTCGCGGCCGCCGAGGCACGGCTGCACGCGGCGACCGCGCGTGTCGGCGTCGCGACGGCCGACCTGTTTCCGCGCTTCACGCTGTCGGGATTGCTCGGCAGCGCGACGAGCAGCTACGGGTTCTTTCGCGCGGGCAGCGACACGAACCTGATCGCGCTCGGCATCGACTGGTCGTTCCTCGACGTCGGCCGCGTGCGTGCGCGGATCGCCGCGAGCGATGCGGAAGCGGCCGGCCAGCTCGCGCAGTACCGGCAGACCGTGCTCGGTGCGCTGGAGGAAACTGAGAACGCGCTGCTGCGCGTCGCACGCACGCGTGACGAGACAACGCACCTCGTGCGTGCGGCGGACGACAGCGCACTTGCCGCGCAGCTCGCGCAGACACGCTTCTCGGCCGGCGCGATCGACTACTACGAAGTGCTCGACGCGCAACGGACGCTGCTGCAGGCGCAGGATGCGGCGGCCGACGCGCGCACGCGCAGCGCGGCATCGACGGTCGCGCTGTACAAGGCGCTCGCGGGCGGCTGGCCGTCGGGAACGGCGCAGCGCGCGCAAGGGCCGCTCGCGCAGTCGGGACGGTAGCGCGGGCAGGGCGGCGCGGCAGGCCGGAACTGTGGTGCCTGCCGCGCGGAGCACGACTATATGTGGAGGGGAACCGTATCGAGGTAAGATTTAATTGCAACTGCAATTAAACGAAAGGAACGACCTGACATGAGCGCACCCGAACCCGATCTGTGGTTCTCGTTCGTCCGCGCGCACCGGACGATGATTCGCGAGATCGAGCGCCGCCTTGCGGATGCCGGCCTGCCCGCGTATGCGTGGTACGACGCGTTGTGGGGCCTCGAAAGCGGGCCCGACGGCACGCGCCGCATGCACGAACTGGCCGACGTGCTCGCGATCGAGCGCTACAACCTCACGCGGCTCGTCGACCGGCTCGAACAGGAGGGGCTCGTCACGCGCGCCCGTTCGGCCGACGACGGCCGCGCCGCATACGCGAGCATCACCGACAAGGGGCGGGCACTGCGCAAGAAGATGTGGAAGGTGTACCAGTCGACGGTCTCGGAACTCTTTCTCGGGCAGTTCACCGGCAAGGAGCAGGTGGCGATGGCCGCCGCGCTCGATCGCGCGACCGCCGCGGCGCGTGAAGCGACGGCCGACGCGAAGTAGCGGAGGCCTGCTCGCGCGTCGGCCGCGCGCATACCGGTGCATCGCCTGTGCGGCAGGCACCGCACAGCCGGATTTGCGCTCGCTGTCGAGCGCCTGCCTGCCCCGGATCGCACAGTCTACATATCCCTCCTTCGAGTGCTGGCATGTATCGGAGCCCTCGGTCTCGGCGTAGGATTGCAATTGCAACGATTGCAGTTGCAATGATAACCGGATGATAAGGACCGACATGACATCGACGCACTCCCTCACGTTCTATACGGCCGACACGCCGAACGGGCACAAGATCGCGATCTATCTGGAAGAGGCGGGGCTCGCGCACGACCTTGTGCACGTGAACCTGTCCGCCGGCGAGCAGCGCAGCCCGGCGTTTCTCGCGATCAACCCGAACGGCAAGATTCCGGCCATCGTCGACCACGACACCGGGCTGGCCGTGTTCGAATCCGGCGCGATCCTCGGCTATCTCGCCGCGAAGACGGGCTGTCTGCATCCCGAAACGCTGGCCGAGCGTACGGCGGTCCAGCAATGGCTGCACTTCCAGATCGGCGGGATCGGGCCGATGCTCGGCCAGCTCTGGTGGTTCCTGCATGCATCGAAGACGGTCAATGCCGAAGCGATCGACCGCTATCGGAACGAAGCGCGGCGCCTCTATGGGGTCGTGAACGGCCGATTGTCGGAATCGGCGTATCTCGCATCGTCGCGATACTCGATCGCCGACATCGCCGCGTTTCCGTGGCTGCGCTCGGCGGCCGAACTCGATCTCGACGTTGCCGATTACCCGCACGTCGAGCGCTGGCTTGCCGACATCGCCGCACGGCCGGCCGTTCAGCGAGGCCTGGACGCCTGCCGCGCGCCGGCCGCAGCGCCGGCGCACTGACGGATGCAGCGCCCGCGCCGCACGGGCGGCGCGGGAACCAGCCGCCCGCCCGCCGGGAAACATTGTTCTCCTTCGTCGTAAACGTCTCGACGGGCTGTCGGGCTGGTCGATCAGCCGGTGCGTGACCGACCTCGGGCGTTCGTTCCTGACGCCGATACAGGCGATGATCCGGTGGGCCGACGAACATCATCGCGCGATCTGCGCCGCGCGCTGAGGGGATGCGCGCGCCGTTCTTTCGCTTGTCGGGCTGTTGCGGACGAAGCGCGATGCGGTGACGCATGTTCGATGCATTCGCATCGACATCGCATGATTTCGTTATCCGAATGATTTGGTCGGAATGGACGGCTTGACGATGCTTTGCCGTATTCGTCGCGAATGCTGCGATGCGCTTGCAACACCGCGCCCGGAGAATGGACCTGGCATCGGCGCGACCGAAACATTCGGTCGTCTAATTGCGCGGCATGCGATGCGCACGATAAGAGAGTGGCAGGAATTCGGTCGATGCACGATGACGCGCCTGAGATCGGCGGGCATGTTGCATGTCGACGTTGCCTGATTGGACGCCCGGGCATCGGCTTTGGCGGTCGGGATCGTTCCAGGGAAAGGGCGAGCGTCGCAGCAGAGTCGCGAGTACGCCTGTCGGGCACCCATGAATCCGGAGCCGAACGGCGCGGGTTCGCAAGCCGTCCGGCTCCGGGTCCGGGCGCGCCACGGGCCGGAGCCGCGCAACCGCCTATCGCCACGAACCGTCGACGTAGACCCACACCTGCCCCTGGCGACGCCAGTAGCCGGGCACCCAGCGACGCCCGGGGCGCCGTGCGACCCAGCGACCGGATACCCATATATAGCGGCCGCGCTGCCAGCGCCAGTAACCGTCGGTCCATATATAGCCGTGCGGCCGTGGCGGCGGCGGGCGGCGGTCGTGCCGGGCCGCCGGCGGCCCGAAGCCCGGGCGGTCGTCATAAGGCGGCCCGCCGGGCACGCGGTTCGGGCCGGACGGCCGGTACCCCGGCGGTGCGGGCTGGGCCGAGGCGGCGCGGAGCCAGCCGGTGCCGACGAAGGCGGCGGTCAATCCGATGGCGCGCAGCAACGAGCGTCGATTCATGGCGTGTCCCTGTTCTGTATTGGAGGCGGCCTCACATTAGCGTGCCGGTACGCCGGCCGGGTTACGCCGGCGGTTAAGGCTGTTACCGCGTGTCACGGCACACGGTTGGGCGGCCCAGCCGGTGGAGATCGACCTTCCCGTTTCTGCGGACTGACAGGCGGACATCGCCCGCTGCACGGGCGTCGCTCCCTGTTTACTGGTCGACCGACACGGTTTAGACGATCGAAGCTCGGCATTTGAGGCTGAAATGGGTAAAAATTGCCGACTTCGGGGTTTCAGTCGAACCTGTTTGTTGTTTCTATGCAACCGTCAAGACGGCGACATGAAAGAATGGTGCGATGAAAGCCTCCAAAAAGTCCCCGTCAAGAAGTCAAAAACAGACATCAAAACAAATACTTATAATGTTTCCCCACTTTCATTATTTCTAGTTCTGGAAAAGCTTATTTCTTTATTTGCGGATCGCGCCCCTAGGGTACACCCCTAAACTCACGGTTCCCAAACGGGCAACTATCCGGGCGCGGCCAGCAGGACCGATGGCGTTCCCGGGCGGTTGAGACCGTTTATGAAACAAGGTCGCGAGACCTGCCTCTTTTTAGAAGGGAGCTCCACGAATGAACAAGACTCTGATCGTTGCAGCAGCTGCAGCATCGTTCGCTACCGTCGCTCACGCGCAAAGCAGCGTCACGCTGTACGGCGTGCTGGACGCAGGCATCACCTACCAAAGCAACATCGCAACGGGCGTCAACGCAGCTGGCCAGCCGGTCAACGGCAAGTCGCAGTGGGCGATGGGTTCGGGCATTGACCAGAGCCGTTTCGGCCTGCGTGGCTCGGAAGACCTCGGTGGTGGTCTGAAGGCAATCTTCACGTTGGAAAGCGGTTTCAACATCGGTAACGGCCGCTTCGCAAACGGCAACGGCGGCATGTTCAACCGTCAGTCGTTCGTTGGCCTGTCGAGCCAGTACGGCACGGTCACGCTGGGCAAGCAGTACGACGCAACGCAAGACTACCTGGCGCCGCTGACGGCAACGGGTTCGTGGGGCGGCACGTACTTCGCGCACCCGCTGAACAATGACCGTCTGAGCACGAATGGCGACGTCGCGCTGAACAACACGGTCAAGTACACGAGCGCGAACTACGCTGGTCTGCAATTCGGCGGCACGTACTCGTTCTCGAACAACACGAACTTCGGCAACAACCGTGCATACAGCGGCGGTGCGTCGTACCAGTTCCAAGGCCTGAAGCTGGGTGCAGCATACTCGCAAGCGAACATCGGTTCCGTGGCTAACCCGTCGGGCGCAGTCAACGCATTCGCCGCTCAAGGCCGTAACCGCACGTTCGGTGCAGCTGCAGCATACGCATTCGGCCCGGCGCAAGTCGGTGCAGCATGGACGCAATCGCGTCTGGACAACCAAGCGAACGGCGGCGGCTCGCTGCGCGCTGACAACTACGAAGTCAACGCAAAGTACAACCTGACGCCGGCTCTCGGCCTGGGTGCTGCTTACACGTACACGAACGCGAAGGTTGACGGCAGCAGCGCGCACTGGAACCAGTTCGGCCTGCAAGCTGACTACGCTCTGTCGAAGCGCACGGACGTGTACGCACAAGCTGTGTACCAACGTGCATCGAAGAACGCCGGCGGCGCTTCGATCTACAACGGCGACGTCACGACGGCTCCGAGCTCGTCGATCAACCAAACCGCAGCAACGGTTGGTCTGCGTCACCGCTTCTAAGCGTGACGGCGGGGTAACCCGCTTCGCAGCATCGAAAAAGGCGCCTTCGGGCGCCTTTTTTCGTCTGCGGAATGTGATGTCGACGATTCGCATCGTCCGGATGCAAAAAAGCGAGGCACGGGCCTCGCTTTTCTCGTTGTGCGCCGTCGCGGGGGCGGTACCCGTGGCAGATGGCTCAGCGCGTGTATTCGCCGTTGGCTTCCGGCTGGAACACGATCGCGGCGACCTTCATCAGCTTTTCGGTGCCGCTCGGCTGCATCACCTTGACCATCTGGCCGCGCTGCGTACCCAGCAGCGCCATGCCGACGGGCGAGAAGACGTTCAGGCGGCCGAGTTCGAGATTGGCGGCGTCCGGATAAACAATTGTCCAGGTGGCCTGTTCCTGGGTCGCTTCGTCGAGCAGCGTGATTTGCGAGTTCATCGTGACGACGTTCGCCTTGATGGCGTCGGGCTGGACGATATCGGCGCGTTCGAGCAGCGTGTCGAGCATCGTCTGGAATCGCGGGTTGTGTTCGGCGTGCTTCTCGAGGCGAGCGACGTCGAGTTCAGTCAACTGGTAAAGGCGTTGTTTCATGGCAGTTCTCCAAATGATCGGCAGGGGCAGGCGTGGCGTGCCTATGAGGATCGCCCGGAGCCTGTCTGACCTGGCTCCGGGAGGAGACTGAGCCGTCAGATCAGGCGCCGGGCAGGGGCGAGCGGCGCCTGGGCCGTGCGTCGAGCGAGTGGATGCGCCGGATGGCCGGCGCGTGCGCGCGCGCCGGCCGGGCCGGACAGCGAAACCGAGAGGGGCGTGAGCGCGTACATGGTGGATGGAATATCGAATCGACTGGCGAATAAAACCTTACGATTTTACAACACAACCTTCGGGATATGTGATCTGGCTGTTGGCGTTTCGTCAGTGATTGTTGTGCGGATGAAGCAAGTGGCGATGCCCTGGTCCATAAACAGTGGGCGATATTTTCCAAAATCGCAACGCTGTATGTTCAAACCAAGGGTTTTCCCTTGAGGCGGCGAGAACTACACTGGATTCAATCGCTTCAGACAGTCCTGCCGAGGCGACGTCAAAACAGAACATATTCCGGAGGTAAATCATGAAGTCGATCATCTACGCAGCCATCGCCGCATCCGTCCTTGCCGCCCCGATCGCATCGTTTGCACAGTCCGACCAAGGGCTGACCCGCGACCAGGTCAAGGCCGAACTCGTGCAACTCGAACAGAACGGCTACAAGCCGCTGGCGAGCGATTCGCAATATCCGAGCGATATCCAGGCCGCCGAACAACGGATCCAGCCGAACCAGCCGATGCTCGCGCAGGCCGATACGAGCGGCTACGGTGCGGTGGCGACGGGTGCCGGACAAACTGGCCGTCGCATGACGCGGGAAGCACCGAACCCCGTGAACTCGGTCTACTTCGGCAACTAAGCGAACGTCCCCGGTCTGCCCGAGCGCACCACTTAATCGACGAGGCGCGCGCCGTCCGCGCGCGTCGTTCGCCCGCAGGAGCAGAACCTCCGTCGCCGCATTCCGGCGGCTTTCCGCCCAGATGCTTACGCGTTTGGGCCTTTTTTGCTGGAGCGGGTCAGACGGACGTAACCGAGGGCGTGCCGTGGATGTAGTGTTCGAGCTGGCTGATCGTGAACTGCTGATCGGCAATCACGCTCTTCACGAGGTCGCCGATCGAGATGAGGCCGATCAGCTTGCCGCCGTCGAGGACGGGCAGGTGGCGCATCCGGTGCTCGGTCATCAGCGCCATGCACTCGTCGGTGGATTGCGACGGCTCGACGTAGCGCACCTTCGCCGTCATGATTTCCTCGACGCGGGTGGCTTTCGATGAACGGTCCTGCAGGACGATCTTGCGCGCATAGTCGCGCTCGGTGACGATGCCTGCGATGTCGTCGCCGTCCACGACCAGCAAAGCGCCGATGCCCTTTTCCGCCATCAGCTTGATGGCGTCGTAGACGAGGTCGTTCTTCTTGACGGTGTAGATGGTTCGGCCCGAATCCGGCTTGGCCTTGAGAATCTGCGCGACAGTCGTGCTCATTCGCTTTCTCCGTGTGCAGGTCGATGCAGGGAAGGCAGGCGTGATGCGCGTCACCCGATGGGCCCAGTATAGCCGGGCAGGCGGCGGCAGTCGCGTGACGTTTCCAGATTAGCGGTAAACTCCCGTCACGCACTATCCACACAACTCCTACATTCCTGAACGTTTCGATTGAATTCATGATGTCTTTGCGTCCCCAATCGCCCACGCCGGGCAATGGCCAGGCCGACGAGTGCGTGACGCTCGTCGCCACTGCGTCGCTGCCTACGCGCTACGGTACGTTCACGTCATACGCATTCCGCGTATCGGGCAGCGATGCCGAACATCTCGCGCTCGTGATGGGCGACGTGACCGGCGAGCAGTCCGTGCTGACGCGGCTGCATTCCGAATGCCTGACCGGCGACGTGTTCGGCTCGTACCGCTGCGATTGCGGCGAGCAGCTCGATCTCGCGTTGCGCTACATTGCGGCCGAAGACCGCGGCGTGCTGCTGTATCTGCGCGGCCATGAGGGGCGCGGGATCGGCCTGAGCAACAAGATTCGCGCATACGCGTTGCAGGAGCAGGGGCGCGATACCGTCGAGGCGAACCTCGACCTGGGCCTGCCCGACGACGCTCGCGAATACGACTCGGCCGCCGCGATCCTCCGGATCCTCGGCGTGACGTCGGTGCGCCTGATGAGCAACAACCCGAAGAAGTTCGACACGCTCGCGAAGCACGGCATTCCCGTCTGTGAACGCGTGGCGCTCGCGGTGCCCGTGCGCGAGGAAAACGAGCGTTATATCCGTACGAAGCAGACGAAGTTCGGGCATTACTTCGAGGAAAACGAGTAATTACAGCGGGCGCACTGGCGCCCGTTTCTCGCTGCTTGTTCTTCCGGTCGTCGTCGGCTGACGCGACGATCGCGATTTCCCCTTCATTCGTTCTGTATCCGGGTTCGTGACGTTACCGCGTTGCACCGCAACCCGTACGATCCGTATCACCCATGACCACGCCATCGAGGATCGAAACCGAACGCCTGACGCTGCGTCGCTGGCGACCGGCGGACGCGGACGCACTTGCGGCGATGCATGCGCGTCCGGACGTGACCGCGTGGCTCGCACGCGGCCCGATGTCCATCGATGAGGCGAACGACGCCATCGCGCGCTTTGAAGCGCATTTCGATGCGCACGGTTTCGGGCTCTGGGCGGTCGAGCGTCGCGCCGACGCGATGCTGATCGGGCTGTGCGGCTTGTCGCACGAAGCGCGCGCAACGCATCCGATGGCGCCGTGCGTCGAGATCATGTGGCGGCAGGCGCGTCACGCTTGGGGGCAGGGTTACGTTGCCGAAGCGGCGGCCGCGGCTTTGGTCGACGGATTCGACCGGATCGGACTCGGCGAGATCTTCGCATGGACGGCCGATACCAATCTGCGATCGCAACACGTGATGCAGCGGCTCGGTATGCAGCGCGAACCCGCGCACGATTTCGATCATCCGGCGTTACCGGAAGGGCATGCGCTGCGGCGGCACGTCGTGTATGTCGCGCGCCCCGGCGGCGGCGTCGGCGCGTAATGGCTCACGTACATCGGGCCGTCAGCGCCATGCAGCGTTCTGCAGCACGATCCTGTAAATGTGGATCCGTTCCGGCCGAAACGTGCCGCCGAACCTCATCTCACGAAAGAAAACAGCATGACGCTCAGATCGCGTGCGCGAACCCCATCGCTGCAGTTGCTCTTCCGGAAAACTGTCGAATCCCTGCCTTCGACGGAGCCTGTCCGTCGACGTGCGGATACGCGCATGCCGTACGGGAGGTGAGGAATGGGTAAGCCCGACCTTCGTCGGCCGGTTGCCGGACCTTATCGCCAATCCCGATGGGCGGCCGTGCTGGATGCTGCCTTTGGGTGGGTGGCAAAGGGGACGATGGTGCTGGCCGGGCTGGCGATGGTCGCGTTGATGGCCCTGACGGGCGACCTGGGCGGTCTAACAGATCTGCCGACGACCAGAAAGGGTTGGCTGTACCTGCTGCTGATACTTGTCGTAGCGGTCGCGCTGATATTTGCGGTGCGCCATTACTGGTTGCCGCCGGCCAGAGCACGTCCGGCAGGTTAGCCGGAACGGAAGGCGATGCGGCCCCGCAATTCACGCAGGCAAGAAAAAGCCCGCTGCTTGAGCGGGCTGAATCCATGTTTGGAGACATGGAGGAGACAGACATAAATTTAAGGGAAAACCCGAGGGTTGGCAAGCCCCCGTTGTATCGATGCAACTTGCTGCCGTTCCGGTCGCCTCGCGTCGATACCACACTCACATGCCGCCGGCCCGCGCGTGCGCCGCAAACGCACCGAACCGCTCCTGCGCGACAGACAGCGCGTACTTGTCGCGCATCTCCGTCTCGATCCACGCACAGGCCTCGCGCGCGCAGTCGGTCAGCGCGTGCCCGTCGATGTCGTAGACGAAGCGCACGCCAACCTCGTCGTCGGCAACTTTCCGCTCGAGCTGGTTGAGTTGCAGTTGCGGCCCGTGTTGTTGCGACAGCGCACGCAGCTCGTCGAAGTGATATTCGAGCCAGTCCGCGAAGAACAGCGCGTCGCTGTGGCACGGCAGGCGGAAAGCCGCGCTGCGCGACGGGCGCGGCCCGGCTTCGCCGGCCGCCGCGCGCGGTTCGTTGTTCGCGGCGAGGGGCGCGTCGACGGGCGCGAGCGGATGCTGAATTCGCCGGTACGGCGCATGGTCGCGCAGCGCATGCCACAGCAATTCGTCGCCGACGGCGCCGGACGGCTGCATCGTCAGGTCGTGGCGGCCGTCGCCGGCAGGGGCGATGTCGCGGATCACGAGGCGCAGCGAGCACAGCGGCTCGTCCGCGACCAGCAGCGTCGCCGCGCGCGGCAGCCCGCAGACGAGCGGCGCGGCGCCGGCGGCACGAAACACGAGCCCGCGGCGGTCGAGCCGAACGAGCGGCAGCGGCCTGGGAAACGACGGATAGGCGACCGCGATGCGGGCGCCGTTGGCGCTCGTCAACCCGGGCATCATCGCGCGAAAGACCTGAGACTGGTCCACGTTGGTTCTCCTTCGTTACGATGCCGCCCGGACGGAAACGCGCGTTCCGGCTCAGGCGGCGATGGCTTGCCGGGCTGCCTGCCCCGGCTTGATTCCTAATGCCGCAAACGTTTGCGGATCAATATCGATCCAGCATGCGACCACCAGACGTCCGTCCACCTGCTTCGGCGGGCCTGCGCGGTGCGCGTGTATGCCGATCCGGCGGAACAGCCGCTCCATGCTCGCGAACGTCACGCCGATCAGCTGCCGCGCGCCGAGCTGCGCCGCGCATTCGACCACGGCCGCGAGCATCGGCCGCACGGCCCACTCGGCATTGCCCGACCCGCCTTCGTCGTCGGTCGCCGCGAACCTGGACAGCTCCCAGACGGCCGCCGATTGCGGCAGCGGCATGTCTGCGGCGATCAGGTCGGCGAACAGCGACTGCAGCAGATACGGGCGCGTCGTGGGCAGCAGGCGCGCACATCCGCACACGTCGCCGCCGGCATTTCGCGCGAACACGTACACGGTATCGTCGCGATCGAACTGGTCGCGCTCGAAGCTTTCGTTCGCCGACGGGAGCTCCCAACCGAGTTGTTCGACGAACACGCGGCGCCGGTAGCGCCCGAGATCCGCTGCAAGTTCGTGTGGTAACCGCCCTTCTTCGTGAACGAAGGTCCGCATGGTGTCCTCGGATTTGTGCTTTTGTATGCATGCATTACATCGCGCGGCACGAGGGGGCGGTAACTGGTAACTCTTACAGGTTGGGCGGCGCAAAAGCGCCATTTAGGACGTGGTAACGGTTTCTTGATCGACGGGATTGAAAAACCGGGCGCTTTTGCTTATAAAGAGCGCCAGCATCTTGGAAATTGTCAGAGGAATGCGCAGCCGGTTGTCACTGGAGCGTCGGACCGGCATGATAGGCGTCGTTGCAACCGAGCAGGGCAGACGCGACCGCGGCGTGCCAGTCGATGCAGGCGAGCCGCGCGACGAGCGCGGCGGCCGTGCGGAACATGCCGATGTCGGCACCCGTGGCGTCGACGGCCATTACGTTGCTGCGGACGTCGCCGCCGGCGATGACGAACGTGCCCGTTGCGCGTTCGAGGTACCAGTCCCAGCCGACCGTCACGTAAGGGACGCCGGCACGGGCCGTGCGCTGCCATTCGGTATAGCCGGCGAGGCGTGCGTCGATCGCGTTGTCGCGCAGTTCCGCGAGCAGTGATGCGTCGAGGCCGCTTGTGACATGATCGAGTGCAAGCGCGGCCAGTGCGCCTTTTGACAGGCGCACGTAGCCGTCCGGGGACGGGCCGGGAACCGGGTGCAGCAAAGGTAAAGTCATGCGCGGAATGTATCAGCCTCGAACCGGAGCTGGCACCTGACAAGTATGACAGCGTGACGTTGTCGGAGAACGAATGGAACTGCGCTGGCAGGATGCCTATCAACAATTCAGCGCCGCGGAAGACGAGCAGCAGCTCTTCCAGCGGATCGCCACCTATTCCAGGCGGCTGGGATTCGAATATTGCTGTTACGGCATTCGCGTGCCGCTGCCGGTGTCGAAACCGTCGGTCGCGATCTTCGATACCTATCCGGACGGCTGGATGGCGCACTATCAGGCGCGGAACTACATCGAGATCGATTCGACGGTGCGCGACGGCACGCACAGCACCAACATGATCGTCTGGCCGGATGTCGACCGGATCGATCCGAACCCGCTGTGGCAGGACGCGCGCGAATTCGGGCTGTCGGTGGGTGTCGCGCAGTCGAGCTGGGCGGCCCGCGGTGCGTTCGGGCTGCTGAGCATCGCGCGCCACGCCGACCGGCTCACGCCGGCCGAGATTAATATGCTGACGCTGCAGACGAACTGGCTCGCGAACCTGTCGCATTCGCTGATGAGCCGCTTCATGGTGCCGAAGCTGTCGCCCGCGGCGGGCGTCACGCTGACCGCGCGCGAGCGCGAGGTGCTGTGCTGGACCGCCGAAGGCAAGACCGCATGCGAGATCGGCCAGATCCTCAGCATCTCGGAGCGGACGGTCAACTTCCACGTCAACAACATCCTCGAGAAGCTCGGCGCGACGAACAAGGTCCAGGCGGTCGTCAAGGCGATCTCGGCCG
This sequence comes from Burkholderia pyrrocinia, assembly GCF_022809715.1. Classification (NCBI taxonomy): domain Bacteria; kingdom Pseudomonadati; phylum Pseudomonadota; class Betaproteobacteria; order Burkholderiales; family Burkholderiaceae; genus Burkholderia; species Burkholderia pyrrocinia. The sequence goes on along the minus strand of NZ_CP094460.1, from coordinate 1,091,537 downwards.
GGCTCATCGAGGCACCCTGACGCAAGCGAGGGCGGCGGCGCCGAATCCGGCGGCCGCCATGCCGCTCACTCCATCAACGGCTCCGCTTCCTTCGCGGTCCAGCTCACGCTGGAAATGCTCTTCTCCATGCTCATCCGGCTCGCGATCTGCTCGAGCTTCTGCTGATCCTTCGGATGCAGCTTCAGCGTCGCGGTCACTTTCAGCCGGTCAGGCTGGTCGGGCACGTCCTCGCTCGTCAGGCTCTGGAACGACAGCGGCTTCGCGTACATCGCGTTCGACAGCAGCGTGCGGATGTGCACCTCGTCGGCGGCGAGGCAGATCACGGTGATCTGGTATTCGCGCACGAGATCGGCATTCGACACGGGCGTTGCGTTGATCGCCTGGCTGACGCCGCGCAGCAGGGTATTGGTGAGCAGCACGACGCCGGTGCCGGCGAGCGCGGGCACGTAATGGCCGGAGCCGGCCAGCACCCCGACGGCGGCCGAACACCACAGCGTCGCGGCCGTGTTGATGCCCTGGATCGAGCCCTTGTCGCGCATGATCACGCCGCCGCCGAGAAAGCCGACGCCCGACACGACGTACGCGGCGATCTGCGTGACGCCCGCGACGCCGTTGCCGGTCAGCACGCCGAGCGTGACGAACAGGCACGCGCCGCTCGCGACGAGCGTGATCGTGCGCAGGCCGGCCGTGCGCTGGCGCATCTGGCGCTCGAGGCCGATGGCGACGCCGCAGGCGAACGCGGTGAAAAGACGGAGTGCGAAATCGAAAGTCATGGTTGTCCTGCCGTGCAAGGCGCGCATAGCGGCTCGCATCGCCGTGGCGCAATGCCGAAGGCGACGCGAAGATAGCCGTCATCGCGCGGTACTGTACCGCGCGTATGCGTCATTCAGTGTGAAACGGTAGGCGTGCGGGCTCGCGGAACGCGAGCCGGGGCAGGAGAACTGCGTCGGACAGGCGTTCAGGCGGCAAGCGGCGCACGCAACGGAGTGCTGCAACTGTCCACGATGGTTCCTGAAGGAAGAATGGGCGGCATTCTAGTGGGCGGCGTGCGCATGCGTCAACCGCCCGGCGGCGGTTGCGCTACTGCGCGGAGCCGATCGTCCCGGTTGCGAGCGCGAGCGCGGCAGCCGCCGACAGCGCGCCGGCGTAGCTGTCGACCTCCGCATTCCGCGCTGCGAGCAGCTGGCTTTGCGCGATCGTCGTATCGGTGACCGAGCCGACGCCGTTCCGGTACGCGGTCAGCGCCGCATCGTAGCTCGTCTGCGCGGCATCGACGAGCGCGGTCGCGGCGTCGTGCGACGCGAGGCTCGTCTGCACCGCGTTCTGCGCGGCGACGACCTGGCGGACGGCTTCCTCCTTGGTCCGCGTGAGGCGCGCGGATGCGCTTTGCGCGTCGTTGCGCGCCTGCATCAGCACGGCCGAACGCAGGCCGCCGTCGTACAGCGGGATCGTCACGCCGAGGAACACGCCGCCGCCGTAGCGGCTGCCGTTCAGGTTGACGGTCGGCGCCTGGTCGCCGATCGCAGGCAGTGCGGTGATGGCCGTGCCGCCGCTCGCATACGACGTCGAAGCGGACAGGAATATCTTCGGCATGAACGCGGCTTCGGCGGCCTTGATCTTCGCGCGATTGGCTTTTTCGAGCGCAAACGCGCCCTGCAGGTCGGGGCGGCGCGCGATCGCGTCCGACACGATCGCGTCGACCGACGAACCGAGCGCGGGCGGCAGCGGCCGCTTCGGCAGCGCGGCGATCGTCGGTTTCGACAGCGGCGAGATGCCGAGCGCGGACACGAGGGCGAGGTAGCTGTCGCTCTCCGTGCCGCTCGCCTGTACGAGCGCGAGGTTCGCCTGCGCACGGTTCTGCGTCGCCTGCGCGAGCTCGACGACCGTGCCGACGCCATGCTTGAGCCGCGCGCGGGACGCCGCGAGGATCGCGTCCGCGTTCGCGAGGCCCTGCTGCGCGCTGAGTGCGCGCGAGCGCGCGGCTTCGTACCGGTAGTACGCGACGGTCACGTCGTGGATCACTTGCTGGTGCACGGCCGTGAACGCGACGTTCGACGCGATCGACGCCTGTTCGGCCGCTTCGACGCGCGCCGCGCGCCCGCCGAAATCGAACAGCAGCCATTGCAGCGACAGCGCCGAGATCGTGCCGTGCGCGGTCGTGTCGCTCGACGAGTCACCGAGTATCGTCGACGTCGAGCCGTGGCTCGCCTGGTACGCGCCCATGGCCGTTGCCGACAGCTTCGGCAGGTAGGCGGATTTCGCGATGCCGACCGCGAGCGCCGCATTGCGCGCGTCGTTCCATGCGATGCGCGTCAGCGGGTTCGCCGATTCGGCGAGGTCGATCAGTTCGGGCAGCGTGTACGCATGCGCGGCATCGAGCGCGGCAGGCGGCGCTACCGACGCGAGCGCGGGCGTGGCCGGCAGCGTGTAGTCGTGCGCACCTTGCGCGGTCGCGCGCGGCGGTGCGGGCACGATGTCGCCCGCGGCCGAGGTCTGCGGCTGCCACGGGCGGTCGGACGCCTCCGGCGCCAGATCGATCGACGACGTCGCGCAGCCGGCCAGCGCGACGGCGGTCGCGAGGGCGGCGGCGGCGATCGACGCGGCCGGCGGTTCAGGTAGGCGCATGGGGGGCAGGCTCCTTCGGTGTGTCTTGACGGGCGGCGTCGGCGACGTGCGCGAGCCGCGTGTCGATCAGGTTCAGCAGCGCGTCGCGTGCGGGGTCGGTGGGGGCGGCATTCGGCGGTGGGGCCGGTGGCGCGGGGGAATCCGCGCGAGGCGCGGCTTCGTCGTCGTGCAGGTCGACCACGCGTGCGAGCCGCGCGCCGATCGCGGCGTCGCCCGGTGCGCGCTCGGCGAGCAGGAACAGCGGGCCTTCGATCGCGCCGAGTTCCGCGAGTGCGCGCCGCCGTGCGGCGAGCCACGTGGCGGCCGGCCGCACCCACGACGGTTCGTAATGGATCAGGCCGAGCTCCTGCGCGATCGCGCCGTGGCGTGCGAACGCTTCGGCGGCCAGCGCGCGCCGTTCGGCCGGCTGTGCGATCTGCGCGACGCGCCGCCACTGGTCGAGCAGCGCCGCGAGCGCCGTGTCGATCTGCTTGCCGATGCTGACGGGCCAGATGCGCGTAAACACGAGATACACGACCACGTTGCCGAGCAGGATGCCGATCGTGCGATCGCGCGCGAGCGTCAGGTCGAAGCCGGGGCCCGCGCCCTGGATCACGCACAGGAAGAACGCGAATGCGACCTGGAAGCCCGCGTAGGCGATGCGCGGCGACCCGAACGCGATCCACGCGGCGAGCCATGCGCCGGCGAACACGAGCGCCATCAGCTCGCCGATCGACGACAGCGACGGCACGACGAACACGAGCGCGGCCGTACCGAGCAGCGCGCCGACGATGCAGCCGGCGATGCGCAGCGTGAGCTTCTCGACCGTTTCGGCCGTCGAGCCGAGCGACACCATGTAGCAGGTGATGAAGCAGGTATGGATGCCCGACCAGTCGAGCTGCGAGTACAGCAGGTAGCAGAACATCGCCGCTGCCGTCGTTTTCAGCGCATAGCGGACGTGGTCGGGATTGGTGCGCGCGTCGGGCAGGAAGAAGCCGCCGCCGGGGGCAGGCGGTGCGGCGGGTTCGGCAGGCGTGTCGGCGGCGTGCGCGTGGGCTGTGTCGGTCGAAGCATCGGCCTCGGCCGGTTCCGCGAAGAGTGTGATCGCCGTGTGCAGATCCGTCGCGACGACGCGCGCGAGCGGCGGCAGCGCATCGGCTGCCGGCAGCGTGAGCGTCACGTCGACCGGATAGCCGCCGCGTTCGAGGATGGCGGCCATCTCGTCGAGCGTCGTCGCGATCGGCTTGACAAACGCGTCGGGCAGCCGCGCGTCGGGTTCGCGGTCGGCGAGCGCGACCGCGACGAGCAGCGTGGTGCTCGATGCGATGGCCTGCCGCAGCGCGACGACGTCGGCGGCTGCCGACGAGCCTTCGAGCTTCGACAGCTTGAGCCACGTGAGCAACTGCTTGTCGCCTTCGCGCAGGCTCGCGTCGAACGCGGCGCGAGAGTCGCCGCTGTCATCGCCGCGCAGCCGCCGCGCGGCGAGCCGCAGCCGTTTCGCGAGCTGCGCGTGCACGAGCTTGCGCGGCGACGGCGCGATCAGCAGGTTGACGACGATCGCGACACCGACCGGGATCGCGACCATCAGCCATGCATAGAGCAGCGCGCGCGTCGCGGCTTCGCCGAACGGCGCCAGGCCGAGCTGGTCGAGCCCGAAGCCGACGATCATCGCGAGGATCGCGCCGACCGGGCGCAGCTTGCTGGCGGATGTCAGGTAGAGCAAGCCGATCGACATCACGGTCATGCAGGCGACTCGAAGGATCGAATAATCGATGCTGAAGATCGCGACGCCCATCACGAGCGCGATCACGACCGTGACGAGCAGCAGCATCGCGACCGCGAGCACGACGCTCGTCACGCGGTCGGCACGGTTCAGGAAGAACACGACATACGCGGAGATCGCGGCTTCCGGCGTGCCGTAGCCGCTCGTCACGAGCACGACCAGCGCGCAGATCAGCGCGACGCGCACGGCGATCGCCGTGCGCCCCGGAAACGGTGCCAGCAGCCGCAGGACTTCGCGCGGGCCCGGCGAGCGGACGTCAGCGGCAGGCAGTGCCATGCCGGACCTCGACGATCGCGCTGGCGCCGACGCGCACGAGCTTGCCGTCGGGTTCGTCGAGCTTCACGCGCACGGGGAAGCGCTGCGCGACGTGTACCCAGTTCACCGAGTTCTGCACGATCGGCAGCGAGCGCGGCAGGTTGATGCGGGCACTGTCCGCGATGCCCGCGCCGATGCCGACGACCTTGCCCGTCATCGGGCGGCTGCGGTCGATCATCGAATAGACGGTCGCGCAGTCGCCGACCTCGATGCGGTTCAGCGACGTTTCGCGGAAATTGCCGACGGCGAACCATTCGCTCGCGTCGATCAGCGTGAAGATCGACTGGTTCGGCGCGAGGGTTTCGCCGGCGAGCACGGTCAGGCCCGTCACGAGCCCGTTGTGCGGCGCACGCACGATCGTATCGTCGAGCGCGTGCTGCGCGCGGGCCAGCGCTGCCTCGCGCGCATGCAGCGTCGCGATCGCGTCGGCTTCGTCGCCGATCGTCTGCGCGGACGCGCGCTGCTGTTCTTGCGCCTGCGCGAGCGACACGGCCGCGTCGCGCTGGCGGACCTTCGCCTGGTCGAACTGCTGCGCGCTGACGTAGCCCTGCGCGGCGAGCGGCGCGAGCCGGTTCACGTCGCGCGTCGCGAGGTCGGCGTTCTGCGTCGCGCGCTTGACCTGCTCGGCGGCGACTGCAGCATTCGAACGCTCGCCGATCAGCGAACGGCGGCGCGTGTCGAGCGATGCGCGCGCGAGCTCGAGGTCGGCTTGCGCTTGCGCAACCGTCAGCCGGTACGGTACGGGATCGATTTCGTACAGCAGGTCGCCTTTCGCGACGCGCTGGTTTTCATGCACAGCGAGCCGCACGATGCGCCCGCCGACAGGCGATGCGACATGCACGACGTCCGCGTCGATCGATGCGTCGTCGGTGGACGGGTAGGCCGTCGTGCGGTGGTATGCATACGCGAGCGCCGCGATGCCGAGCGCGACGATCGCGAGCGCGATCACGCGGCCTTTGAAGGAGGGGCGGGCGGTTCCGGCGGCCTTCATGCGAACGGCCCCGTGCCGGTGAGCCAGACGATCACGGCGATCACGAGCCCGATCGCGGTGCAGACGGCAAGCTGGTAAGGGACCGTGGCGGCCCAGCCGGTCGCGACGAACACGCGGTGCGCAACGATCGCGCCGACGATGCCGACGATCGCGCTGACGAGCCAGAGCGGGAAATACGCGCCGAACAGCACGTACGACGGTGCGCCGCGCGATGCGCAGCCCGCGAGCGGCAGGGCTGGCGCCAGGACGGCGGCGACGCGCAGGGGCGCGCGCGGCGTTGTTTTTCTCATGGTGTGACGAGCTCGACGATGGGGGGGGGATGCCGGGCACGGCGCAATGCGGTTCGTCGCCGCGACGACGATTCCGAGATACGGGGCCGATAATAAAGCAGCGCGATGCGGATCGCCAGCCGTCCGTCTCGAGGGGGGCGGTACGGGCCATGGCCGGTCGCGGTCGCGTTGGCGGTGGTGCCGGCCAGTCCGGCATCGCGTTTCGGCGGCGGGGCGGCGGGGCGGCCGGATCGCCGTGATTCTGCCAGCGCAAGCTCGTGTAGGGTTGCTAACGGACTGTAAAGGATCGTAAGACGAAAGAGGGCTGGCGAAATTTGCCGCGCCGATGCGGCGGAATCGGCGTGGAAACGGCCGATTACCGCGCGAAGCCGCGCGAGTCACCACCGGCGGCCGCGACCGGTCGTCGCGGCCGGGATCTGTGTACCATCGTACGTATGGCGCGAAGCGCGGCCCGGGGCGTCACGGCCCCGTACGACGCGCGTCGCGGAAGCCGTATCGCAACGAAGGTGAGCGCTCCATGCGAAGTTTCTTTGTCCGGTTCATTGCAATCGGCGTGCTGTTCCATCTGTATGTCGGGATGCGGATCATTCCCGACGCGTTCGCGTCGCCGGTCGCGCGCACGATCGCCGCGCTCGTGCTGGCGAGCTTCGTCGTGCTGATCCCGGTCGGCATGTTCTCGCGCCGCTTCGACGAAGGCTGGGCCGCGACGCTGGCAGGCTGGACCGGCTCGCTCCTGATGGGTTTCTTTTCGTCGCTGCTGGTGCTGACGTTCCTGCGCGAGTTCGTGCTGCTCGGCGTGTTCGCGTGGCGGCAGCTCGGGTACGACGGCGCGTGGAGCGGCGCTGCGGCCGACACGGCGCTCGGCGTGCTGGCGGCCGCGGTGCTCGTCACCGCGATCGGGTTCGTCGGCGCGCGCCGCACGGCGGCGGTCAAGCGCGTGTCGATTCCGGTCGCCGGGCTGCCGGCCGCGCTCGACGGGCTGACGATCGTGCAACTGTCCGACATTCACGTCGGGCCGACGATCAAGCGGCCCTATATCGAACGGATCGTGCGTGCGGTCAATGCGCTCGATGCCGACCTCGTCGTCGTGACGGGCGACGTGGTCGACGGTTCGGTCAAGCGCCTGCGCGAACACACCGCGCCGCTCGGCCGCATGCAGTCGCGGCACGGCAGCTTTCTCGTGACGGGCAACCACGAGTATTACGCGGGCGCGCACGCGTGGATCGACGAATTCCGGCGCATCGGGCTGACGGTGCTGCTGAACGAGCACGTGCTGATCGAGCACGACGGCGCGCGCGCGGTGCTCGCGGGCGTGACCGACTTCACGGCGGGCGGGTTCGATCCCGCGCATCGGAGCGACCCCGAGCAGGCGCTGGCCGGCGCGCCGCACGACGTCGGCACCAAGATCCTGCTCGCGCACCAGCCGCGCAGCGCGGAAGCGGCGAACCGCGCGGGTTTTACCGTGCAACTGTCGGGGCACACGCACGGCGGCCAGTTCCTGCCGTGGCCGCCGTTCGTGCGGATGCAGCAGCCGGTGATCGGCGGGCTGAGCCGCTTCGGCGATCTGTGGCTCTATACGAGCCGCGGCACCGGATACTGGGGGCCGCCGAACCGCTTCGGCGTGCCGTCCGAGATCACGCTGATCCGGTTGACGAGCGGCGGCTAGCGAGCCCCGTCATTCGATGCGGGCGATATCGTCGAAGTCGAAGCGCGGGCTGCGCGGGAACAGGCCGGCCGGATCGCCGTAGCCGAGATTCACGAGGAAGTTGCTCTTGATCGCGGTGCCCGCGAAGAATTCGGCATCGACCTTCGCGTTGTCGAAGCCCGACATCGGGCCCGCATCGAGGCCGAGCGCGCGTGCGGCGAGGATCAGGTACGCGCCTTGCAGCGACGAATTGCGGAACGCGGTGGCCTCGATCAGCGCATCGTTGCCGGCGAACCAGCTGCGTGCGTCGGCGCGAGGGAACAGGCGCGGCAGGTGATCGAGGAACGCGAAATCCATCGCGACGATCACGGTGACGGGTGCGGCCATCGTCTTCGCGAGATTGCCTTTGGACAACGCGGGCTTCAGGCGCGCCTTCGCTTCGGGCGACTTGACGAACACGAAGCGCGCGGGGCTCGAGTTCGCCGACGTCGGGCCGAATTTCGTCAGGTCGATCAGCCGGTGCAGCAGCGCGTCGTCGACGGGTTTGTCCTGCCACGCGTTGTGCGTGCGCGCGGTGAGGAACAGTTGATCGAGGGCGGAATCGGAGAGCGTCGTCATGATGGGATCCGGAAAGAAAGCGGCCGGGTCGCGCCGGCAGGCATGGCGGAAGCAAGCGGCGCCTTGCGGCAGGGCGCCGCGACACGCCGCGATGATAGTGTGATGCGCGAACGCACAGTGCGGTGCGCGGCGGTTTCCTTGCATCGGCGAATGACAGAGCATGGCGGCGCGCGGCGCCGTTGGCTAGTATGCAGACATGCGCTGTTCGTCCCGCTCATCGCCCGTTTCCTCCCGACATGTCGACGTCCGATCTCTTCGCTGATACGCCCGCGCCAGACGTGGACTGGTACCCGGACTGGCTCGCGCAGCCCGACGCCGACCGCGCGCTGGCCGCGCTGATCGGCGAGGTCGCGTGGCGGCAGGACACGATCCGCACGCCGCGCGGACGCATTCCGTTGCCGAGGCTCACCGCGTGGCAGGGCGAGCCCGACGCCGTTTACGTGTATTCGGGGATCCGCAACGTGCCGGCGCCGTGGACGCCGGCCGTGCTCGACCTGAAGCACGCGGTCGAGGCGACGTGCGGCGCGCACTTCAACAGCGTGCTGCTCAATCGCTACCGCAACGGGCAGGACAGCCTGGGCTGGCACGCGGACAACGAGCCAGAGCTCGGCGATGCGCCGGTGATCGCGTCGGTGAGCCTCGGTGCGATGCGCGTGTTCGATCTTCGTCATCGCGCGACCGGCGTCACGCATGCATATCGCCTCGTGCATGGCAGCCTGCTGGTGATGCGCGGGCGCACGCAGGCCGAATGGCAGCATCGCGTGCCGAAGGCGCCGAGCGTGCAGGGCGAGCGCGTCAACCTGACATTCCGGCGCGTGATGCCCGCCGGTACGGGCCGGTAGCGGCAGGCTGTCACAGCGGTGCCCGGGTGGCCGGGCTATTCGCGCCCCGTTTTTGCGACCCACGAACGGCCGATGCAAGCAATCGGCCGCTCATGCGGCACGTTGCCGCATGAGCGTCGTGTCATGCGGCCTGAAGCGGCTCTGAGGCTCGTCCCATATGGGTTTCAGACATATTCGATCGACCGCCCGGTTCCGATAGATGAGTGAAACCTCTGATGGTGCGTCGCAACAATCATTGACTAGACTGTCGAATGGCTGAAACGCGTCGCATCCCGGCGCGATCTTTTCGACATGCCCCCGTGCGTTGCCGATGCAACGTGCAACGGGGCAGGAGCATAACGCGTGACCGTACTCGACCCTTCCTTCGAACCCTCGCTGCACGTCTTCGAACAAGACGGCGGATGGCAATGGGCGCTGACGGTGAAGCGGGCGACCGGCGTCGGTGTGAAAGTCGTCGCATTCAGCCGGGAAGGCTTTCGCGGCGAAGCCGAGGCGTACGCCGCCGGCCAGCTTGCCCGCGCCGAGTATGACGCCGCCGTGACGGCCTGACGCCGTCGCGTCGATCCCGCCCGAGGATCGCCTTCACCGCCCGCCTCCTGCCGTTTTTTTCCTGATCGGTTCCCGTATTCCTTCCACCGCGATACATACATCGCGCGATACCGCATGCGGTGCGCCGATGCACCGCCGCCCGCGATCGTCGTGCGCGCGTGGATCGGCGCGAACGGTGCCGTCACGCGCGTCGAATTCGCGTCGCTGGGCGATCCCGGCGCGGACGCGGCGCTGCGGCAACTGCTCACGGCCGGCGGCCCGCTGGCCGAGCCGCCGCCGCCCGACATGCTGCAGCCGTTGCGCGTGCGCCTGCGGCTCGCGCCGAATCCCGACGCGGCCGCCGCCGCACCGGCGTCGGCGGCGCGTGCGCCGTGACGCCCGGGCCGGCCGCCGTCGGCGGATATCGTAATAAGATATGAGGTTATTGCGTTGGCGGGACGACGATGCCTTTCTTCCTCAAAAGGACCTACCCATGCAACTGACCCAGTTAGGCGGCCATGTCGCCCAATCCGGCTTCGCCGAAAAGCAGAAACATGCGCAAGCGCTGATGTACGGCATGGCCGACATCAACGAGTATGTGTCCGGCGGCGTCTGCTACGACGCCGCGGCCTATGTCCGGTACCTGCTGCGCGGCGACGCGATGATCGCGCCCGATACGCTGCTCGACACGATCGGTCAGCACTGGAGGACGCGGTTCAACTTCGAGACCGGCGATCAGTGGGACGGGCGCGCCAGCATTCCGGCGGGAACCGCGGTCGGTTTCTCCCGCGGCGGCAATGTCTTTCATGCCGCGATCGCGGTCGGCGGCAGCCGGATCCGGGCCGTGAACGGCGGCCGTCTGGGCAGCGGCTGGATGTATGCGGTCGACCTTGCACGGGTGCTCGAGCAGGATGCGGCCGGCGGCTTTACGTTCGATCGCGCGAACCTCCGGGTCCACCTGTCGCGCCTGTAGGCGACGCGGCGTCGGATGCCGCGCCGTTTGTCGTCTTTCAGCCACCCGAGACGGGCAACGGCCGGGCGGCGGTCTTCCCGCCGTTCGGCGATTTCCGCATGGCGTCGCGCTGTCCATCGCTGCTATCCTCTCGACCGTGAATGACTCTGCATGGGGTCGCGGATGCGCATGCTGCGTCGCGGCGCAGCGCGCGGGTGCGAACCTGCGCGCGCGCTGGAGTAGCATGACTGAATATCCACGACGATCCATGGCCTGTTTCGTGACCGATTTCCTTCCGTCCATGTCCACATGGTCAAGACAACGATGAGCGACGCCCCCGATCCTGCCGCTGCCGGCGATGACGAATCGTCCGGCGGCGCTTCGTCCTATCTGGTGCCGGGGCTCGAGCGCGGACTGCGGATTCTCGCCGAATTCTCGGCGCGCGAGCCCGTGCTCGGCGCGCCCGAGCTGTCGAAGCGCATCGGCATTCCGCGCACGACCACGTTCCGCCTGCTGCAGACGCTCGAGGCGCTCGGGTTTCTCGAACGCGTGAACGGCGACCGCCATTTCCGGCTCGGCGTCGGCGTGCTGCGGCTCGGCTTCGAATACCTGAACTCGCTCGAGCTGACCGATCTCGGCGCGCCGGTGCTCGAACGGCTGCGCGATTCCACCGGCTTCTCGACGCACCTGCTGATCCGCGACCAGCGCGACGTCGTGTTCGTCGCGAAGGCGCAGAGCAATGCGTCGATGTTCGGTTCGGTGAAGGTGCACGTCGGTACGCGCCTGCCCGCGCATGCGACCGTGCACGGCCACGTGCTGATGGGCGACCTGACGCGCGACGCGCTGCGCCAGCTCTATCCGGAAAAGCGGCTCGAGCAGTTCACCGAGCGCACGCCGGGCACCGTCGACGAACTGTACGAACGCGTGCGGCAGTACGCGCGGCTCGGCTATGCGGTCAGCGAGGCGGCGTTCGAAAGCGGCATCTCGGCCGTGACCGCGCCCGTGCGCGATCATTCGGGTTCGATCGTCGCGGCGATCACCGCGACGGTGCCGCGTTCGGAGATCGGCGAGGCCGGCGAGAAGGAGCGGCTCGTCGAAGCCGTATGCGGTGCGGCGGTCGACCTGTCGCAGCGCCTGAACTATCGTCCGCTCGAAAGCGACCCGACGTTTGCGCACGCGCGCCACAAGGTCGCGATGTTCTGACTCGCGACGCGCCCGGCATCGCAAAAAGCAAGAGCGGCCCGCGGGCCGCTCTTGTCGTTTCAGGCGCCGAACGCGCGAAACCGCTCAGAACGAGTGGTGGATCCCGGTGAGCACGATCACCTGGTTCGCGGTGCTCGACACGCCGGCCGTGAAGAACGCGGCTTTCGCGCCGCCCGACCCGTGCTCGTACAACACGTTCGCATAGAGCTGCGTGCGCTTCGACAGCGCGTAGATGTCGCCGAGCTCGACCTGCGTCCAGCGGCGGCCGGCCAGCGTCGTGGTCGCCGCGCCGCCCGCGATCGTGTTGAACGCGCTGCTGCGGTAGTTCACGCCCGCGTCATAGCTCTGGAACGTATCCGAAAAGCCGTTCGACTGCATCTTCGTGCGCGTGTAGAGGCCGTGCACGAGGAAGTCGCCGAACTGGTACGACGCGCCCGCGCCGATGTTCTCGACCTTGTTCGCTATGTAGCCGTTCGCGGTGTTCTGCCCCTGGAATGACGCGATACCCGTCTGGCCGATCAGGATCGAGCGGTCGTGTTCGTTCGAGTAGACGGCCGACGCCTTGAACGGCCCGTTCGCATAGTTCAGCGCGACGCCGACCGACTTGCCGGTCGAGAAGTTCGTCGTGTTGCCGAGCGCCAGCGTCGCCGCGGCCGAGAAGCCCGCATAGGTCGGCGAGCGGTACTTCACAGAATTGTTGTACGGCACGTTGCCGGTCGCGGCGAGCCCGTCGATGTTGCCGGGGTGGAACGCGTACCAGCTCAGCGCCAGGTAGGCCGTGCTGAGCGGATCGAGATAGTCGAACGACAGCGGCGTCTGGCGGCCGAGCGTCAGCGTGCCGTAGCGGTCCGAACTCAGGCCGACGAACGCCGCGCGGTTCCAGATCGTGTTCGCGGTCGCGAACTGGCCGTTGTTCGTATAGAAGCCGTTTTCGAGCTGGAAGATCGCCGACAGGCCGTCGCCGAGGTCTTCCTTGCCTTTCAGGCCCCACCGATCGGGCTGCGTGTTGCCCTGGATCATCGCCCACTTCGCATGGCCGCCGACGTTGTTCACGTACGCGACGCCCGCATCCAGGCTGCCGTACAGCACCACGCTGCTCTGCGCCCACGCGCCCGACGCGGCGCCCATCCCGATGACTGCTGCTGCTACCGCATGCTTGACCATTTGATCTCCTGACTCTCCAACCTGATGAAAACGTGCCGTGGCGGCATACGCGGAGACGGCCGGCCGTCACGCGTGTTCCACCGCCGGATGGGCATTTCGTGTGTTCCATATAAGGAACGATGTGCCTCTGATGGAATGGAGTATAGGGGCGTCAAGCGCGTGATCAAAAATAAATTTTTCGGGACGGATGGGATCGAAAGCGCTGCGCCGCAGCGATGCGTGGAGCTTTCAAAAAGGGCATAACTCCCCGCCGCAAAACAAAAAATCACATTTGATAGGGTAGGCGGCGACGATCGCCGACCCAACGGTCAGTGTTTTCCCTAGGGCGTGCAGCTTTTTGTTTTACTCGTGGAAAGTCGCTCCTATAATCACCATCCATAAACTGATGTTCCTAATATGGAACAAACAAGAAGCAAACCGAGAGTCGATCAGAAGGAAGGGTGTGAGATGTCTGAACAATGGATTTGCGCCGGGCACGCCGGCGCGCTGTCGGAAGACACGCCGATCGAGTTCAAGCGGACCGACGGCGTCGAAATCGGGATCTATCGCGTCGGCGACGACGTGTATGCGCTCGAGAACGTGTGCCCGCATGCGTACGCGCTGCTGACGCAGGGGTTCGTCGACGAAGGCACGGTCGAATGCCCGCTGCACGAGGCCGTGTTCGACATCAGGACGGGCGAATGCCTGAAGGGTCCGGGCGGACGCGCGCTGAAGCAGTACGCGGTGCGCCTGGCCGGCGAGGAAATCCAGATCAAGGTGGAATGACATGAAAGAAGCGACCGTCAACTTCAATCCCTTCCTGAAGCCGTGGGTGGCGCCGCAGCCGAACAACGTCGCCGGCAAGGGGCAGATCGAGATCCCCGGTCAGGTCGAGAACCGGATCTGGCAGAACCGCAAGGCCGAGCCGACCCAGTACGAGAACGACCTCGGCGATGCGCTCGAACGCGTGTTCGAAGCCGGCGCGACCGAGCTGGACGACGTCGTCGCGGGCCTGAACCGCATCGGCTTCCGCGCACCGGACGGCACGCCGTGGACACCGGAGCGCTTCCGCGCCGAAATGGCCGCGCTCGCGGAATGACCGCGCCGAGCGCGCGATCCGCCGACCCGACGACAACCGCATCCGGAGCACACTGATGACGTCCCCCGCACAACACGCATCCCAACACGACCCGGTCCGTGACTATCTCGACCGCGGCATCAAGAACTACTGGTATCCCGTCGCGCCGAGCTGGCAGGTGTCGAACGCGCCCGTCGGCCTCACGCGCCTGTCCGAGCAGATCGTGCTGTGGCGCGATCACGAGGGCAAGGTTCACGCACTGGAAGATCGCTGCCCGCACCGCGGCGCGCGTCTGTCGCTCGGCTGGAACCTCGGCGGCAGCATTGCCTGCTGGTATCACGGCATCGAAGTCGACGGCGGCGGCACGGTCAATCGTGTGCCGGCCGTGTCGAACTGTCCGCTCGAAGGCATGAAGTGCGTGAAGTCCTATCCGGTCGAAGAGAAGGCCGGCGCGATCTTCCTGTGGTTCGGCGACGAAGCGCACGGCGAGCCGGCGCCGCTGAACCTGCCCGAGGAACTGGTCGCCGACGAGTACGGCCACTTCCTGTGCGTGTCGAACTGGAAGTGCAATTACCAGTACGCGATCGACAACGTGATGGACCCGATGCACGGCGCGTACCTGCATGCGACGTCGCACTCGATGGCCGAAGGCGACAAGCAGGCCGACATGCGCGTGCGCAAGACGGAAACTGGCCTGATGTTCGAGAAAATCGGCCAGCGCGACGTGAACTTCGACTGGGTCGAGCTCGGCGAAACCGGCTGCCTGTGGATGCGCCTCGCGATTCCGTACAAGCAGAAGTTCGGCCCGGGCGGCAACTTCGGGATCATCGGCTTCGCGACGCCGGTCGACGGCGACAACTGCCAGGTCTACTTCTGGCGCACGCGCAAGGTCAGCGGCTGGCAGCGCGACGTGTGGCGCTTCATGTACCGCAACCGCCTTGAAGGGCTGCACTGGGACGTGCTCGAGCAGGACCGCTACGTCCTCGAAAGCCTCGCGCCGCAGGCCCGCGATCACGAATACCTGTACCAGCACGACGTCGGCATCACGCGCGTGCGCCGGATGCTGCGCCAGCGTGCGCAGGAACACCTGTCCGCGCTCGACGCGCATCGCGCGGCGCAAGCCGCTTCGGAGCCCGCGAATGGCTGAGCTCGCACCGGTCGTGTCGCTCGCGCGGCGCCGCGTGCTCGTCACGGGCGGCGCGCGCGGCCTCGGCGCGGCGTTCGTGAAGGCGCTCGTCGCCGCGGGCGCGCAGGTCGCGTTCGGCGACGTGCTGGCCGACGAAGGCCGTGCGCTTGCCGCGCAACTGTCGGAAGCCGGCCACGTTGCGCATTTCTTCGCGCTCGACCTGGCCGACCCGGCGAGCGTCGACGCATTCGTCGCGCAGGGCGCGGCGGCGCTCGGCGGCATCGACGCGCTGATCAACAACGCGGCGATCACGAACTCGGGCGGCAAGCTGTCGACGGAGCTCGACGTCGCGACATGGGACGCCGTGATGAACGTGAACGTGCGCGGCGTGTGGCTCGTCAGCAATGCGGCGCTGCCGCACCTCGCGAAGTCGGGCCGCGGCGCGATCGTGAACCTCGCATCGGACACCGCGCTGTGGGGCGCGCCGAAGCTGCTCGCGTACGTCGCGAGCAAGGGCGCGGTGATCGCGATGACGCATGCGCAGGCGCGCGAATTCGGCGCGCACGGCGTGACGGTCAACGCGATCGCGCCGGGGCTGACCGAAGTCGAGGCGACCGCCTACGTGCCGGCCGAGCGTCACGCGTTCTACATGCAGGGCCGCGCGCTGACGCGCGCGCAGGTGCCCGACGACGTGACGGGCCCCGTGCTGTTCCTGCTGTCGGACGGCGCGCGCTTCGTGACGGGCCAACTGCTGCCGGTGAACGGCGGCTTCGTAATGAATTGATGTTTTCACTCTGAATGAAGGAGAGGACGATGGCGGACGCCGATCTCGAACGCAAGTCGTGGGACCAGCCGGAAGGCGCAAGCTTCAACGACTGGATGGAAGGGCGCGTGGCGCGCTATGCGACGCGGCGCTACGACTGGGACGCACTGAAGTTCCAGGCCGACTACGACCCGAAGTACCGCCGTGCGCAGATGCGCTATGTCGGCACCGGCGGCACGGGCGTCGCGAAGGACGTCAACACGGTGCCGGCCGGCAACTTCACGTTCTCGACGATGGTGATCCCGGCCGGCAACATCGGCCCGAGCCACATCCACATCGACGTGGAAGAAATCTTCTTCGTGCTGCGCGGCAAGATGAAGGTGATCTGCGAACGCGACGGCGAGACGTGGGAAGCGATCCTCGGCGAGCGCGACCTGATCTCGGTGCCGCCCGGCGTGTATCGCACGGAAATCAACATCGGCGAGGAAGACGCGCTGATGTGCGTGATGCTCGGTTCGCCGAAGCCCATCACGCCGACGTATCCGCCCGATTCGCCGCTCGCGAAGATCAAGCGTTGAGACGGAGCCGGTGAAGCAATGAGTGTCATCGACAAACGTGAACGCGACCGCACCGCGGCATTCGCAGCGCTGCTCGGGCAGTTTCCCGAGCAGCGCTGCGCGGCCGGCGCGGCGGGCACGATCGGCTATCGCGAGGCCGGCGCGCAGCATGCGGGCCGCGCGCTGCCCGTCGTGCTGCTGCACGGGATCGGCTCGGGTGCCGCATCGTGGGTGCGCCAGCTCGACACGCTCGGCGCATCGCGGCGCGTGCTCGCGTGGGATGCGCCCGGTTATGGCGCGTCGACGCCCGTGCACGGCGCGTCGCCGGCCGCCGCCGATTACGCGGCGTCGCTGAACGCGTGGCTCGAGGCACTCGGCATCGAACGCTGCGTGCTGGTCGGGCATTCGCTCGGCGCGATCGTCGCGGGCGGTCTCGCCCGCGTGATGCCCGCGCGGATCGCCGGCCTGCTGCTGGTGTCGCCTGCCGGTGGCTACGGCAGCGCCCCCGCCGAAACGCGCGAATCGCGCCGCGACGCGCGGCTCGCGATGCTCGCGGAACTCGGCCCGGCCGGGCTCGCCGAGCAGCGCAGCGGCAACATGCTGTCCGGTTTCGCGAGCGAGGATGCGCGTGCGTGGGTGCGCTGGAACATGGCGCGCATCGTGCCGGCCGGCTATGCGCAGGCCACGCATCTGCTCGCGAACGCCGATCTCGCGGCCGATCTCGCCGGTTTTCGCGGCCGCACGGCCGTGGCCGTCGGCGCGAACGACGCGATCACGCCGCCCGCCGCATGCGAGCGGATCGCCGCGGCCGCGCACGTCGGGCTGCAGGTGATTCCGCAAGCCGGTCATGCCGGGTACGTGGAAGCGCCGGCCGTTTATTCCGCACTGATCGACACGTTCTGCCGTCAGTGCGATACGCAGTGGGGGCTGGTATGAGCGAACCGCTGCAACAAGAACCCGAAAACGGGAAGGCCGAAGCCAGCTACGTGGTGCCGGGCCTCGAACGCGGGCTGCGGATTCTCGCCGAATTCTCGCCGCGCGAGCCCGTGCTCGGCGCGCCGGAGTTGTCGAAGCGGCTCGGCATTCCGCGCACGACGGTGTTCCGTCTGCTGCAGACGCTCGAATCGCTCGGCTTCCTCGAGCGTGCGGACAAGGATCGCAACTACAAGCTCGGCATCGCCGTGCTGCGGCTCGGCTTCGAATACCTGAGCTCGCTGGAGCTGACCGATCTCGGCCTGCCGGTGATCGAGAGCCTGCGGGACGCGACCGGCTTCACGACGCACATCGTGATCCGCGACGGCCGCGATGTCGTGTTCGTCGCGAAGGCGCAGAGCCAGTCGCCGGTGTTCAGCTCGATCCGCGTGAACGTCGGCACCCGCTTGCCCGCCTATGCGACGACTCACGGCCACGTGCTGATGGGCGACCTGTCGCTGAAGGAGCTGCGCTCGCTGTATCCGGAAGGCACGCTGAACCGGATGACGAGCGCGACGCCGGAGACGGTCGATGCGTTGTACGAAGTGATCCGCGAGGATGCGCTGCGCGGCTACGGCGTCAGCAATTCGTCGTTCGAGCGCGGCATCTCGGTGGTCACGGCGCCGGTGCGCAACGAGACGCAGAAGATCGTCGCGTGCATCACGGTGACGGTGCCGCGGCCGGAGATCGACGCGGCGCTGATCGCGGACGGGTTGATCGACAAGGTACAGCGCGCGGCGGCGGAACTGTCGCGGCGGCTCAATTACCGCTCGGATGACGAGCACACGTTTATGAAGGCATTAGGACTCCGATGATTCAGATCGATCTGACCGGGCAGGTTGCGGTGGTGACGGGCGGTTCGTCCGGCATCGGCCTCGCGACGGCCGAACGGTTCCTGCAGGCCGGTGCGTCGGTCGCGATTTGCGGCCGTGACAGCGACCGACTCGCACGCGCCGCGGCGATGCTCGGCGAAAAATATCCGGGCGCACAACTGCTCGCCGAGCGCTGCAACGTGCTCGACGAAGCCGACGTGGCTGCGTTCGCGCAAGCGGTGTCCGCACGCTTCGGCCGTGCCGACATGCTGGTGAACAACGCGGGCCAGGGCCGCGTGTCGACCTTCGCCGATACGACCGACGACGCGTGGCGCGAAGAGCTCGAACTGAAGTACTTCAGCATCATCCGCCCGACGCGCGCGTTCCTGCCGCTGCTGCGCGATGCGCAGGCACCGACGATCACCTGCGTGAACTCGCTGCTCGCGCTGCAGCCCGAGCCGCACATGGTCGCGACGTCGTCGGCGCGGGCGGGCGTGCTGAGCCTCGTGAAGTCGCTCGCGACCGAACTGGCGCCGCAGCGCATCCGCGTGAACTCGATCCTGATCGGCATCGTCGAGTCGGGCCAGTGGCGCCGCCGCTTCGAAGCGCAGGCGCAAGCCGGCGAAAGCTGGGAAGACTGGACGGGTGCGCTCGCGCGCAAGAAGAACATTCCGCTGAATCGCTTCGGCAAGCCCGACGAGGCCGCCTGGGCACTTTTTTATCTCGCAACGCATCTGTCGTCCTACACGGCGGGCAGCCATATCGACGTTTCTGGAGGCTTTGCACGCCATGTCTAAAAAAACCACGGTTGGCGAGCTGATTGCCGCCTTTCTCGAGCAGTGCGGCGTGAAAACCGCATTCGGTGTCATCTCGATCCACAACATGCCGATCCTCGACGCGATCAACTCGCGCGGCAACATCCGCTATGTCGGCGCGCGCGGCGAAGCGGGCGCGGTGAACATGGCCGACGGCCTGGCCCGCGTGTCGGGCGGCCTCGGCGTCGCATTCACGAGCACCGGCACGGCGGCGGGCAACGCGGCCGGCGCGATGGTCGAGGCGCTGACGGCCGGTACCGCGATGCTGCACATCACGGGGCAGATCGAGACGCCGTACCTCGACCAGGATCTCGCGTACATCCACGAGGCGCCCGATCAGCTGACGATGCTGGACGCGATCTCGAAGGCCGCGTTCCGCGTGCGCACGGTCGAGACCGTGCTGCCGACGATCCGCGAAGCCGTGCGCATCGCGCAGACCGCGCCGACGGGCCCCGTGTCGGTCGAGATTCCGATCGATATCCAGGCCGCCGAAATCGAATGGCCGGAAGACCTCGCGCCGGCGCACGTCGCGGTGAGCGAGCATGACGCCGCACGCGTTGCGAAGCTCGCCGATGCACTCGCGGCCAAGCGCCGCCCGCTGCTGTGGCTCGGCGGCGGCGCGCGCCACGCCCGCGACGAAGTCGAACGCCTCGTGAAGCTCGGTTTCGGCGTCGTGACGAGTGTGCAGGGCCGCGGCGTGCTGCCCGAGGATCATCCGGCGACGCTCGGCGCGTTCAACGTGCATGCGTCCGTCGAAGCGTTCTACAAGACCTGCGACGCACTCGTCGTGGTCGGCTCGCGCCTGCGCGGCAACGAGACGCTGAAGTACAAGCTCGCGCTGCCGCAGCCGCTGTTCCGCATCGATGCCGATGCGCTCGCGGACAACCGCGGCTACCGCAACGAGCTGTTCGTGCACGGCGATTCGAAGCGCGTGCTGGCCGAGCTGGCCGATCGCCTCGAAGGCCGCCTGTCGGTCGATCCGCAGTTCGCATCCGATCTCGCGGCGGCCCGCGAGCAGGCGGTCGCCGATGTGGCGAAGGGCCTCGGGCCGTACAAGCAGCTCGTCGATACGCTGCAAGGCGCGGTCGGCCGCGACTACAACTGGGTGCGCGACGTGACGATCTCGAACAGCACATGGGGAAACCGCCTGCTGAAGATCTTCGAACCGCGCGCCGGCGTGCATGCGCTCGGCGGCGGCATCGGCCAGGGCATTCAGATGGGCATCGGCGCGGCGCTGGCGGGCGCCGCCGCGAAGACGGTCTGCCTCGTCGGCGACGGCGGCCTGATGGTCAACGTCGGCGAGCTGGTGACGGCCGTGCAGGAGAACGCGAACGTGATGATCGTGTTGATGAACGACCAGTGCTACGGCGTGATTCGCAACATCCAGGATGCGCACTACGGCGGCCGCCGCTGCTTCGTGCAGTTGCACCAGCCAGATTTCGCGCAGTTCTGCGCGAGCTTCGGCCTCACGCACTACCGAATCACGTCGCTCGACCAGGCCGAAGCGATCGTGCGCGACGGGATGGCGAAGGAAGGGCCGGTGATGGTCGAAGTCGACATGCTGTCGGTCGGCTCGTTTGCGTCGCAGTTCGCGGGCCCGCCGGTGAAGAAGGAAGCGCCCACGGAGCGCCAGTATGCGTAACACGCACGCACCCGTCGACGTCGCGATGATCGGCTTCGGCGCGATCGGCGCGGCCGTGTACCACGCGGTCGAGCACGATGCGGCGCTGCGCATCGCGCACGTGATCGTGCCCGACCACCAGCGCGCCGCGGTGCAGGGCGTGCTGGGCGGCGCGGTGGAGGTCGTGTCGTCGGTCGACGCACTGGCCCGCCGCCCCGAGTTCGCGCTCGAATGCGCAGGCCACAGTGCGCTCGTCGATCACGTCGTGCCGCTCTTGAAGGCCGGCACCGACTGCGCGGTCGCATCGATCGGCGCGCTGTCCGATCTCGCGCTGCTCGACGTGCTGTCGCAGGCTGCCGACGAAGGCGACGCGACGCTGACGCTGCTGTCGGGCGCGATCGGCGGCATCGACGCGCTGGCATCCGCGAAGCAGGGCGGTCTCGACGAAGTGCTGTACGTCGGCCGCAAGCCGCCGCTCGGCTGGCTCGGCACGCCGGCCGAGGAACTGTGCGACCTGCGCACGATGGCCGAAGAGAAGGTGATCTTCGAAGGCACCGCGCGCGACGCCGCGCGGCTGTATCCGAAGAACGCGAACGTCGCGGCGACCGTCGCACTCGCGGGCCTCGGCCTCGATGCGACGCGCGTGCGCCTGATCGCCGATCCGGCCGTCGCGCGCAACGTGCACCGCTTCACCGCGCGCGGCGCATTCGGCGAGATGTCGCTGGAGATGAGCGGCAAGCCGCTGCCCGACAACCCGAAGACGTCCGCGCTGACGGCGTTCAGCGCGATTCGCGCGCTGCGCAACCGCGCGGCCCGCTGCGTGATCTGAGCGGCGCTTCGAGAGATTCGGACTATTGAACGTCTGCCCGCGCCACGGCGAGGGCGGGTGCGCAGAGACAGATTTGTGGGACTTGTGACATGACACCTTTCGATACGAGCCTGGTACCCGACGGCAACATCCTGATCGGCGGCGAGTGGCGGCGCGGCCGTGGCGCGCCTTACGCCAGCATCTATCCTGCCGACCAGTCGGTGAACATGGAAGTGTCGACGGCTAACGCGGAAGACGCGGCAGAAGCCGTCGAAGCCGCCGATGCCGCATGGCGCCGCGCCGACTGGGTCGGGCTGAAGCCACACCAGCGCGCGCAGGTGCTGTACCGCATCGCGGATCTGATCATGCAGCGCCACGAGGCGCTCGCGAACCTGCAGCGCCGCGACAACGGCAAGCCGATCGGCGAGACGCGCGTGCTGGTGGCCAGCGCCGCGAACACGTTCCGCTATTTCGCGGCCTGCCTCGAAACGCTCGACGAAGAACTGACGCCGTCGCGCGGCGACTACCTGACGATGAGCGTGTACGAGCCGATCGGCGTGATCGCCGCGATCACACCATGGAACTCGCCGATCGCATCCGACGCGCAGAAGCTCGCGCCGGCACTTGCCGGCGGCAACGCGGTGGTGCTCAAGCCGGCCGAAGTCACGCCGCTCGTGTCGCTCGCGCTCGCGCGCATCTGCGAGGAAGCCGGCGTGCCGAAGGGCGTGCTGAGCGTGCTGCCGGGCAAGGGCTCGGTGATCGGCGACGTGCTCGTGCGCCATCCGCTGGTGAAGAAGGTGTCGTTCACGGGCGGCACCGAAGTGGGCCGCGGCATCGCGCGCATCGCGGCCGAGAAGCTGATGCCCGTGTCGCTCGAACTCGGCGGCAAGTCGCCGACGATCGTGTGCGACGACGCCGATCTCGATCATGCGGTCAACGGCGTGCTGTACGGCATTTTCAGCTCGTCGGGCGAAGCGTGCATCGCGGGTTCGCGGCTGTTCGTGCAGCGCGCGGTGTACGACGAATTCATGAAGCGCCTGGTTGCGGGCGCCCGCAAGCTGCGCGTGGGCGACCCGACGCGGCCCGATACGCAGATGGGGCCGCTGATCACCGCGAAGCACCGCGAATCGGTGGAGCGCTACGTCGCGCTCGGCCTGGAAGAAGGCGGCCGCCTGCTGTGCGGCGGCGAGCGGCCGTCGGGCGACGGGCGCGAGCACGGCTTCTTCTACCAGCCGACGATACTCGAAGGCTTGCCGAACAGCGCGCGCATCTGCCAGGAGGAAATCTTCGGGCCTGTGCTCGTCGCGATGCCGTTCGACGACGAAGCGTCGCTGATCGCGCAGGCGAACGACAGCGTGTTCGGCCTTGCCGCCGGCATCTGGACGCGCGACTACAAGCGTGCGTGGCGCATCGCGCGCGCGCTCGAAACGGGCACCGTCTGGATCAATACGTACAAGCTGTTTTCGATCTCCACGCCGTTCTCCGGCTGGAAGGAGAGCGGGATGGGGCGCGAGAAGGGGCGCCTCGGCATCCGCGAGTACATGCAGCAGAAGAGCCTCTACTGGGGTTTGAACGACGCGCCGCTGCCGTGGGCGAACTGAGCGAAGGGGAATGACGCAATGAGCATTTTGGGAATCGAGCAGATCACGTACGGCGTCGACGATCTGGCGACCTGCCGGCGCTTTTTCGCCGACTGGGGGCTGAAGGAAGTCGCGCACGACGACACGCACGCGCGCTTCGAGACGATGAACGGCTGCACCGTGCTGGCCGTCAACGCCGACGATCCGGCGCTGCCGCCCGCGTTCGAAGCGGGCCCGACGCTGCGCGAAGTGACGTGGGGCGTCGCGACGCAGGGCGAACTCGACGTGCTGCGCACGAAGCTTGCCGGCCAACCGGGTTACTACGCGCAAGACGACGCGGTCGGCTGTATCGACCCGAACGGAATGGCGATCCGCGTCGAAGTCACGCGCAAGCGCGAACTCGACATCACCGGCTCGCCGTCGAACGTGTGGGGCCAGACGCTGCGCGTCGACCAGCCGAGCCCGATCTATGCACGCGCGGAGCCGGTCGAGGTCGGGCATGTCGTGTTCTTCACGAACTGCCTCGACGAACAGGTGAAGTTCTATCACGAACTGCTCGGCTTCGAGACGTCCGATCGCTACCCGGACCGCGGTGCGTTCATGCGCTGCGCGCCGCACGGCGGCCACCACGACCTGTTCCTGCTCGCATTGCCGAACGGAAAGCGTGGCCTGAACCACGTCGCGTTCACGGTGCGCGACATCCACGAAGTGTTCGGCGGCGGCATGCATATCGACCGCTGCGGCTGGGAAACGCAACTCGGCCCGGGCCGTCACCCGGTGTCGTCCGCGTACTTCTGGTACTTCCAGAATCCGGCCGGCGCGCTGATCGAGTACTACGCGGACGAGGACGTGCTGACGCCCGAATGGCAGCCGCGCGAATTCGAGCCGGGCCCGACCGTGTTCGCCGAATGGGCCGTCGACGGCGGCCTCGACGGCAACACGCGCCGGCAGAAAAACGCGAAGGCGCCGGAAGGCAAGTTCATGACGGAGCGCAAATCATGACCGAAGCGAATACGCCCGCGCAGCCCGCGCCCGGCACGGTCGTCGTGATCGGCGGCGGCCAGGCCGCCGGTTGGGTGCTGAAGACGTTGCGCGCGGAAGGTTACACGGGCCGCCTCGTGATGATCGCCGACGAGCCGCACCTGCCGTACGAGCGTCCGCCGTTGTCGAAGGCCGTGCTGGCCGGCGACGCCGATATCGAAACCGTACGCGTCGTGCGCCCGGACGAATTCGACGCGCTCGATATCGAAGCATGGCAGCCGGAACGCGCCACATCGATCGACCGCGCGCGCCGCGTGGTGACGACCGCCAGCGGCCGCGAGATCGAATACGACCGGCTCGTGATCGCGACCGGCGGCACGTCGCGCCGCCTGCCGGACGCAATCGTGAGGACGCCGAACCTGCACTACCTGCGCACGCTCGACGAAGCGGCCGCGCTCGGCGAGAAGCTGCGCGCGAGCCAACGCGTGCTCGTGATCGGCGGCGGCTGGATCGGCCTCGAAGTCGCGGCCACCGCGCGCAAGCTCGGCGTCGAGGCGGTCGTGGTCGAAGGCGCGCCGCGGCTGTGCGGGCGTTCGGTGCCGCAGATCGTGTCGGATTTCCTGCTCGACCTGCATCGCGCGAACGGCGTCGACGTGCGTGTCGGCGCGGCGCTCGCGTCGCTCGATGCGCAGCCTGGCGATGCATCGAAGGTGCGCGCGACGCTCGCCGACGGCACGACGATCGACGCCGATTTCGCGGTGGCCGGCATCGGCCTCGCGCTGAATGCGTCGCTCGCGAGCGATGCGGGGCTGGCCGTCGACGACGGCATCGTCGTCGACGAATTCGGCGCGACGAGCGACCCGGCGATCTTCGCGTGCGGCGACGTCGCGAATCATCACAACGGCTGGCTGAAGCGGCGCGTGCGGCTCGAATCGTGGGCCAACGCGCAGAACCAGGCGATCGCGGCCGCGAAGGCCGTGCTCGGCGTGCGCGCGCCGTACGCGGAGATTCCGTGGTTCTGGTCCGATCAGTACGACGTGAACCTGCAGATCCTCGGCGATCTGCCGGCCGATGCGCAGCTCGTCGTGCGCGGCGATCTCGCCGCGCGTCGCGCGACGCTGTTTTTCCTTGGCGACGGGCATGTGAGAGGTGTCATCGCCGTGAACAACGCACGTGAGCTGAAGCTCGCGCGCAAGTGGATGAACCAGGGCCGGGCAGTGGATACGGAAGCCCTGGCAGACACTACTAAAGCGCTTGCCTGACCGGCGAAAGACCAGGAGACACCCCGCATGAGCACTTTCGACAACGTCGTGGCCGGTCGCGCCACGATGGAAGCTGCCGCCTCCACGCCCGGCGCGATCATCGCGCGGCTCGAGCGGCTTCCCGGCAACGCGATGCAGATCCGCGCACGCGTGCTGATCGGCACCGCGACGTTCTTCGACGGCTTCGACGTGATCACGATCGCGGCGACGCTGCCGCTGCTGATTCACAAATGGGGGCTGTCGCCGACGCAGATCGGCATGCTGATTGCGTCCGGCGCAATCGGCCAGCTGATCGGCGCATTCCTGTTTCCCGCGCTGGCCGAGAAGCACGGCCGCGTGAAGGCGATTGCGTGGAGCTCGGCCGTGATCGGCATCACGAGCATCGCGTGCGGCTTCGCGCCGACCTTCGAGGTGTTCGTGCTACTGCGGATCCTGCAGGGGCTCGGGCTCGGCGGCGAGCTGCCGGTCGCCGCGACGTACATCAACGAGATCACGCGCGCGCATGGCCGCGGCCGTTTCGTGCTGCTGTACGAGATCGTGTTCCCGATCGGCCTGCTGGTGTCGATGGCGCTCGGTGCGTGGCTCGTGCCGCGGTTCGGCTGGGAAATCATGTACTTCGTCGGCGGGCTGCCGCTGATCCTGTCGCTCGTGCTCACGCGCCTCGTGCCGGAATCGCCGCGCTGGCTCGCGTCGCGCGGGCGGCTCGCGGAAGCCGGGCGCGCGGTCGGCGTGTTCGAAGCGTCGGTGCGCGGCGCGCTGCCGCCCGTCACGCACGTGGCCGCGTTCGACGAGATGGTGCGCCAGCATCCGAAGCGCAGGATGAGCGACCTGTTCAGCGCCGCGTATCGCAAGCGCACGCTCGCGGTGGCGACGTTGTGGGCGACCTGCGGGTTCATCCAGTACGGGCTGTCGACGTGGCTGCCGACGATCTACAAGAACTTCTATCACGCGCCGCTGCAACTCGCGCTGAACCTCGCGGTGATCGGTTCGGTGATGGGCGTGCTCGGGTCGCTGGCGTCGGCGCTGCTCGTCGACAAGCTCGGCCGCAAGCCGGTGATCGTGTGGTCGTTCGTGCTGTGCGCGCTATCGCTGGCGCTTGCGGGCATCTATCACGCATCGTCGGTGTATGTCGTCGCGGTCTTCTGCTCGCTGTCGCTCGGGTTGATGGCGTCGGGGTTCATTACCGCGTACGTCTATACGCCCGAACAGTATCCGACGAGCATCCGCGCGTCGGGCTGCGGGCTCGGCAGCGCGTGGCTGAAGATCGCGTCGTTCGTCGCGCCGATGGTCGTGCCGCACGCGATCATCGGCGGGAACCTTGCACCCGCGTTCTACCTGATCGGCATCGTGCCGCTGATCGCGGCGGTGACCGTGCACTTCGTCGGGATCGAGACGAAGGGGAAGGTGCTGGAGGCGCTCGAAGCGTAAGCGCGGCCGGCGGTAACGGACGATGTGTGAATGCCCGGACGATGTCCGGGCTTTTTTGTTTGAGGCGATCCAATTGCGTTGCGCGGCGTGCCTGGCCGATGCACTGCCGCCACTGCGAAAGAATGCCGCATTGCCGGTGTGCATCGGTGCACTAGAGTCGAACGGTAGCGAACGAAACGACACCGGGAGGGCAACGCGCGATGGCCAGGAAATTTCCGCTGCACCCCGTGCATCCGGAGAGGATCTGCTGGGGATGCGACAACTACTGCGCGGCGCACGCGATGCGTTGCGGCAACGGTTCCAGCCGCACGCAGCACCCGAGCGAACTGCTCGGCGACGACTGGTATCGATACGGCGACTGGGGCATCGAATGCGCGGATACCGAAAACGAACGCACGACCGAAGCCGGAGGGCAGTGACAGCGACAAGTTGCCTCACCGGCGAGCGTCCCGTTTCTTGATCTGCATCACGGTGGCGAAACGCGTGCCGAAACATCATGAAAAAGATGCATAAGAAACGCATCTTGAGGCGGGCGGGATGCCCGGCGGCAAGGAACCCGCGTTCCGCCGCCGTTCGCGCCGACCCGCGCCCCCATGATCGAGAAAGGAGAGCACCGTGTTTTGCTATCAATGCGAACAGACCGACCGGACCGGCGCGCGGCCCGGCTGCGCATCGGCGAAAGGCAACTGCGGCAAGGATGCAACGACGGCCGACCTGCAGGACCTGCTGGTCCATGCGGTGAAGGGCATTGCGCAATACGGCGCGGTCGCGCGCGCACTGGGCGCCCCCGATCGCGACGCCGACCGGTTCGTGCTGTACGCGATGTTCACGACGCTGACCAACGTGAACTTCCATGCGGCGCGCTTCGTCGCGTTGCTGCGTGACGCGGCGCAGACGCGCGACCGCGTGAAGGCCGCATGCGAAGCGAAGGCGCGGGCCATGGGAGCGGTCATCCCCGTGCTGCACGGGCCCGCGATGTGGCAGCCGGCGGGCGATCTCGCCGGCCTGCTGGAACAGGCCGCCGCCGTCGGCATCGACGCGGGGCTCGACAAGGTGGGCGCGGATATCGTCGGCCTGCGTGCGCTGGTCCTGTACGGGCTGAAGGGCGTATGCGCCTACGCGCATCATGCGCGGGTGCTCGGCTACGAGCGCGACGACATCTACGAGGGCGTCGAAGCGGCGCTCGCGTTTCTCGCGCGCGACCCCGACGACGTCGACGCGCTGCTCGCGCAGGCGCTCGAACTCGGCCGGCTGAACCTGACGGTGATGGAACTGCTCGACAGCGCGAATACCGGCCGTTTCGGCGCGCAGCAGCCGACCGCCGTGCGCGTGTCGCCGGTGGCGGGCAAGGCGATCCTCGTGTCGGGCCACGATCTCGGCGATCTGCACGCGCTGCTCGAACAGACGGCCGGCACGGGCATCCACGTGTACACGCACGGCGAAATGCTGCCGGCCCACGCGTACCCGGCGCTCAACGCATTTCCTCATCTCGTCGGCAACTATGGCGGTGCGTGGCAGGACCAGCAGAGCGACTTCGCGCATTTCCCCGGGCCGATCCTGATGACGTCCAACTGCATCATCGAGCCGATGCCGCAATATCGGCAGCGGATCTTCACGACGGGGCCGGTCGGCTGGCCGGGCGTGCGCCATCTCGAACATCACGATTTCTCGACGCTGATCCGCGCTGCGCAGGCGCTGCCCGGTTTCCCGGCCACGGCGCCGGAGCAGACGATCACGGTCGGGTTCGGCCGCCATGCGGTGCTCGGCGTCGCGGACAAGGTCATCGACGCGGTCAAGGCCGGACAGATCCGCCACTTCTTCCTGATCGGCGGCTGCGACGGCGCGGCGCCGGGCCGTAACTACTACACGGAGTTCGCGGAGCAGGCGCCCGACGATACGGTCGTGATGACGCTCGGCTGCAACAAGTACCGGTTCAACCGGCATGCGTTCGGCGATATCGGCGGCATTCCGCGCCTGCTCGACGTCGGGCAGTGCAACGACAGCTATTCGGCGATCCGGATCGCGACGGCGCTTGCCGATGCGTTCGATTGCGGCGTGAACGATTTGCCGCTGTCGCTCGTGATCTCGTGGTTCGAGCAGAAGGCGGCGGCCGTGCTGCTGACGCTGCTCGCGCTCGGCCTGCGCAACATCCGCCTCGGACCGACGCTGCCGGCGTTCGTCACGCCAGGCGTGCTCGCGGTGCTGGTCGAGCAATTCGGCATCCAGCCGATCGGCGACGCCGGCGCGGACCTTGCCGCTTCGCTGGCGCGCAAGGCCGCTTGAGCGGGATCGTTCGATGACCTATCGAATCGAGATCACGACGCGCGACAGCGAGCAGTTCGGCTTCGGATGCGACGCCGAACAGGATCTGCTCACCGCAGCGGCGGACGCCGGCATCACGCTGCCGTCGCAATGCCGGCGCGGAAGCTGCGGCGCGTGCCAGGCGACCGTCGTCGACGGCGCGTACGAGATGCAGGCCGACAGCGCAGGCGTGCTGCCGGCCGGCCAGCAGGGTGCGGTCCTGCTGTGCCGGACCACGCCGCGCGGCGATCTGCGGGTCGCCGCGCCGTACGACCGGACCAAGGTGCTGCTGCAGCCAGTGCCCGTGCGCACCGCCCGGATCGCGACGCTCGATACGATCGCGGCCGACACGATGCGCGTCGAGTTGCAAGTCGAACCCGACGACGCGTTCGGCTCGGCCGTCGAGTTCGAGCCCGGCCAGTTCGCCGAGCTGGAGGTGCCGGGCAGCGGCTTGCGCCGGCCGTATTCGCTCGCGAACACGAGCAATTGGGACGGCCGCCTCGAGTTCCTGATCCGGCTGCGGCCGGACGGCTGGTTCTCGACGTATCTGCGCGAGCGCGCACGGCCGGGCGATCCGCTGACCGTGCGCGTTCCGATGGGCGGCTTCGGGCTGTTCGCGGACAGCCTGCGGCCGCGCTGGTTCGTCGCGGGCGGCACGGGGCTCGCGCCGATCCTGTCGATGCTGCGGCGCATGGCCGAGTATCAGGAGATGGCCGATGCGCGGCTGTTCTTCGGCGTCAATCAGGAAACCGAACTGTTCATGCTCGACGAGCTTGCGCGATTGCAGGCCGACCTGCCGCAGTTGCAGGTCGATCTCTGCGTATGGCGGCCCGGCGGGGAGTGGGCCGGGTTGCGAGGCACGCCGGTCGACGCGTTGCGTGCGGCGCTTGCACAGGCCGGTGCGCTGCCGGATATCTACGTGTGCGGGCCGCCGCCGCTCGTGCAGGGTGTGCGGGACGTGGCCGTTGCGGCAGGCGTGCCGGATGCGCAGTTTGCGAGCGAGCGTTTTACCGGGTGATGCCCGAGGGTGGTGCCTGCGCGTTGCCGCGACGCGAGGGCGGTTTTGCCGAGCGTGCGTGACTTGCCGGATTCACGGGCCGAACGTACTCTTTGTCGACACCACGATCCACCAGCGGGTTATCGACCATGCAAGCCCATCCTCTGCGTCTGTCCCCCGGCGACGATCTGCGCGCGTCCATCGAGGAAGCGTTGCGTTCGCACGGTGCGCACGCGGCATTCGTGATCCAGGGCATCGGCAGCCTGAGCGTCGCGCAGTTGCGCTTTGCCGGCGCCGACCTGCCGACCGAACTGCGTGGCGACCTCGAAATCCTGACGCTGGCCGGTTCGGTATCGCCGGACGGCGCGCACCTGCACATGTCCGTTTCCGATGCGGGCGGCCGCGTGTCGGGCGGCCATGTGGCGAGCGGCTGCGTGGTGCGCACGACTGCCGAAATCCTGCTCGCGCTGCTTCCCGGGCATCGTTTCTCTCGCGAACCCGATGCGGATACCGGTTTCAACGAGCTGGTGATCTGTCGCGAGCCGGGCGGCAATGCCGGGTGAACGTCGCCGGAGCCGAATAAAAAAATGGCGCCGCGGGCATGCAGCCTGCGGCGCCATTGCGTGTCGCTGCGACGGGAAAGACCCGCCGCAGCCCGACAGCGTGCTTACATCTGCACGGTGTCGGCCACTTCCTTGAAGTCTTCGATCTGGTCGAAGTTCATGTACTTGTAGATCTTGTCGCCGTTGGCGCTGAGCACGCCCATGTCGGCCATGTACTCGTCCTTGGTCGGGATCTTGCCCAGGCGCGAGCAGATTGCCGCCAGTTCCGCCGAGCCGAGGTACACGTTCGTGTTCTTGCCCAGGCGGTTCGGGAAGTTGCGGGTCGACGTCGACATGACCGTCGCGCCTTCGCGCACCTGTGCCTGGTTACCCATGCACAGCGAGCAGCCCGGCATTTCGGTACGCGCACCGGCCGTGCCGAACACGCCGTAGTGACCTTCTTCCGTCAGTTGCTTCTGGTCCATCTTGGTCGGCGGGGCGACCCACAGCTTGACCGGGATGTCGCGCTTGCCTTCGAGCAGCTTCGACGCCGCACGGAAGTGGCCGATGTTGGTCATGCACGAGCCGATGAACACTTCGTCGATCTTCGCGCCGGCGACGTCGGACAGCGTCTTCACGTCGTCCGGGTCGTTCGGGCAGGCGACGATCGGCTCATGGATATCGGCGAGATCGATCTCGATGACGGCCGCGTAGTCGGCGTCGGCATCCGGCGACAGCAGTTGCGGGTCGGCCAGCCACTGCTCCATTGCCGCGATACGGCGCTGCAGGCTGCGCGGATCCTGGTAGCCCTGCGCGATCATCCACTTCAGCAGCGTGACGTTGCTGTTCAGGTATTCGATGATCGGTTCCTTGTTCAGGTGGACCGTGCAACCGGCGGCCGAACGCTCGGCGGACGCATCCGACAGTTCGAACGCTTGCTCGACCTTCAGGTCGGGCAGGCCTTCGATTTCGAGAATGCGGCCCGAGAAGATGTTCTTCTTGCCTTGCTTGGCGACCGTCAGCATGCCTTGCTTGATCGCGTACAGCGGAATCGCGTTGACGAGGTCGCGCAGCGTGACGCCCGGCTGCATCTTGCCCTTGAAGCGGACCAGCACCGATTCCGGCATGTCCAGCGGCATCGTGCCGGTGGCGGCCGCGAAGGCCACCAGACCCGAGCCTGCCGGGAAGCTGATGCCGATCGGGAAGCGCGTGTGCGAATCGCCGCCGGTGCCGACGGTGTCGGGCAGCAGCATGCGGTTCAGCCACGAGTGGATCACGCCGTCGCCCGGGCGCAGCGCGATACCGCCGCGCGTGCTGATGAAGTTCGGCAGCGTCTGGTGCGTCTTCACGTCGACCGGCTTCGGATAAGCGGCGGTGTGGCAGAACGACTGCATCACGAGATCGGCCGAGAAGCCGAGGCATGCGAGATCCTTCAGTTCGTCGCGGGTCATCGGGCCCGTGGTGTCCTGCGAGCCGACCGAGGTCATCTTCGGTTCGCAGTACGTGCCCGGGCGGACACCCTGACCTTCCGGCAAACCGCATGCACGGCCGACCATCTTCTGCGCGAGCGAGAAGCCCTTGCCGCTGTCGGCCGGCTGGTGCGGCAGGCGGAACAGCGTCGACGGCGCGAGGCCCAGCGCTTCGCGTGCCTTCGCGGTCAGGCCGCGGCCGATGATCAGCGGAATGCGGCCGCCGGCGCGCACTTCGTCGAACAGCACGTCGGACTTGACCTGGAATTCGGCGATCACTTCGCCGTTCTTCAGCGCCTTGCCGTCATACGGGCGCAGTTCGACCACGTCGCCCATTTCCATCTGCGACACGTCGAGTTCGATCGGCAGCGCGCCTGCATCTTCCATCGTGTTGTAGAAGATCGGGGCGATCTTGCCGCCGAGGCACACGCCGCCGAAGCGCTTGTTCGGAACGAACGGGATGTCTTCGCCGGTGAACCACAGCACCGAGTTGGTGGCCGACTTGCGCGAGGAGCCGGTGCCGACCACGTCGCCCACGTATGCGACCAGGTGACCCTTTTCCTTCAGCGACTCGATGAACTTGACCGGGCCGCGCTTGCCGTCTTCTTCCGGCGTGATGCCCGGGCGCGCGTTCTTCAGCATCGCCAGCGCGTGCATCGGGATGTCCGGGCGGGTGGTGGCGTCGGGCGCCGGCGACAGGTCGTCGGTGTTGGTTTCGCCCGTTACCTTGAAGACGGTGATGGTCAGGCTTTGCGGCACTTCCGGACGGCTGGTGAACCATTCGGCGTCGGCCCAGCTTTGCAGCACGGCCTTCGCGTGCGCGTTGCCCTTGTCGGCGAGTTCCTTCACGTCATGGAACTGGTCGAACATCAGCAGGGTTTTCTTCAGCGCGTCGGCGGCCACGGCCGCGACTGCGTCGTCGGACAGCAGTTCGATCAGCGGCTGGATGTTGTAGCCGCCCAGCATCGTGCCGAGCAGTTCGGTGGCGCGTTCGCGCGAGATCAGCGCGCAGGCGGTCTCGCCCTTGGCCACGGCGGCCAGGAAGCCGGCCTTCACGCGGGCGGCTTCGTCGACGCCGGCCGGCACGCGGTAGGTGATCAGTTCGAGCAGCGTCTGCTCTTCGCCTGCGGGCGGGTTCGTCAGCAGTTCCACCAGTTCGGCGGTTTGCTGAGCCGTCAGCGGCAGGGGAGGAATACCGAGCGCGGCGCGGGCGGCCACGTGAGCACGAAAGTTTTCAAGCATGGGGAGACCTGCTGATATGGCGTTTGAGGGGAAGGCCGTTCCGGCACTCCGGGGCTGTTCCAGGCACTGCTTTGAGCGGGATTCTAATCTCAATGAACTGTAACGTCAAATGTCTTATGTCTTATATAAGAGTTGACGGGCAAGATGCGGGGGAGCGTGGCGGCGCGGGGGAGACGGCGTTTCCGTGCGTGCTCCGGAGGGTGGGCTGGGAGCCTTTGCGGGCGAGGTATTTCGTGTGGTTCTTGCGGTAGTCGGCAGGAGGGGAGGCGATTTGCGGCGGGCTGCTCGGCTGCGGTTGGGGGCGTCCGCTGGCGGTAGATTGGCCCTGTCGGGGCTGGCTTTCGTGATGTGGAACAGAGGCGGGCCGTGCGAAGCCGCGCCGGACGACTACATGCCCCAGCCAGAGAAGCCCTTGCGCTCGATTCGGGTTTCAGGTGCGGCACATATCTGCACAAGCACGCAAGAAGCTGTACACGCCAACGCCACGATGACGCAGTAGCGGCACGTGTCCTAGCCCCGCTTTGCCCGATACGCGTCGAGATTCTTCCGTGCCTGCGCGCGGATCGCGCGTTGCACGAACGGCGTCCAGCCGAGCAGGGCGCCCTTCAGCCCAAGCGCCTGACGCGCCCAGCGCCACAGGTCGAAACTGTCGCGATGCTCGGCGATGAGCCCGTCGCGGAACCGGAAACGCGCGTCGATCCGGTTGACCACCGTGCGGCCGGTCGCGCCGAACCGGTAGTGCGCGACCCACTGCGCGCGCCCGGCCTGTTCGTCCGCGTCGACCTCGCCGAACGTCAACGAAAATTCCTGCGCACGCGCCACCAGCATGCGCCACATGTCGCGCGCGAGCTCGCCGCGCAGCTCGCCGAACGCGGGATCGCTGAAGACGATGTCGTCGGCATAGCAGGCGAGCATCGCGTCGATGTCGCGCTGCTGGAAGGCCGTGTAAAAACGCTGGATCAAATCGGTGTTGGGATGACTCATCTTTTGATTGACTGTTGTTGTAGATGAAGCGGCGTCTCGACGCGATGGCCCGATAGCGGGCTAGCTACTGTATCGGAAATCGAACAGGCGCTGCGCAACGTGAGCGACAGCACCGCGCGCGATGCCGGCTCCGATACGCCGCTGTGTCCGGTTCCGCCGTCGGTGCAAGGCGACGATCGCAGCGAGTACATGAGCTATGGGCCCGGCCACTACGCGTACGAGATTGTCGGCGACATGCCGGTTCATGTGGGCGGCACGTGCTACATCGGCAGGCTGGTCGACTGGTTCGGCGCTTACGGCAAGGATGGCCTGATGGCCCAGATGTCGGTGCGTCTTCCTCGCGACGACACGGGCCACGAGCAGACGTTCAGCGTGAACGGCGTCCGGAGCGTGACATCCGTCGCGACATCGATCGAGAAAATGACGGCAAACAGCGGGAATTGACTCGAACGAGCCCGGAACGTCACCGGATTCGCGTCAACGGTTCGCCATCGCGACGTCCCGATTGCCTCGCCCCGTTACCAGGCAACCCGACATGAACGCCTCGCTCTGGCTGCCGGCGGCCGCCTCGCCGAAGCCGCGGCCGAGCGCGTCGGCCTTCACCTGCGCGGCGCCCTGTTCGCATGCAAGCGGGCTGGCGTCGCGGCCCTGCGCATGCAGGATCGCGCGATCGGCAATGAGATACGCCAGCAGCGCGAAAACAGCGATATGTACGGCTCGTCTCATGGTTCGTCTCCTCGTCGCTCAAGCGTAACGCGGACACGTTCGACGAAGCACTTGGTGGTTCCCCCGGTAAACGTCTGCTGAATCGGTGGCGGGGCGGCGTGATCCCGTCACGTTTTTCGTGGTTTCGCGTGCAAAAGGAACGGGCTTTCAGGCTGGCGGCCGGAGACGAGGATAGGCACGCAGCGCGGCGATCGCGCGACGGATTTCGGCACGACAGACGCGTGATTCGCGCGAGTTTGACGAATGTCAGGGTACGGGCGGGAGGGGACGGTTGTGCCGCCGCTCAAAGCGATAGCATGAATGCATGATTTGACGGAACGCGATGACGGATGAATGCGTCGGTTCCGGCAAGCAGGCGCGTGTTGAACATCGCTGTCGAAATAGTGAGGAATCCAAATGCTTAACGTCTCTTCCGTGCTGATCAGTCTCGCTCCGATGTGGGCAATCCTGCTGGTTGCGTCTTCGGCGGCCGCCTATTTCGTGTTCTGGCGCAAGGTCATCAAATAAGCGCTGTGTGACGGGCAGTACACGTGCGGCGCGCAACGCGCACACGTACTGCGCCGCTCATTGGTCCGTCGCCGGTGCAAGCCTGTGGCCTGTCATGAGACTGTCGCCGCACGTCATCGCTGTCATTGCACCGCAGTCACCGGCACATTCGAAATCCGCACCAGCCGGCCCATCACGCTGCGGCGAAACACCGACATCAGTGCATGAAGCGGGTCGTGCCTCGGCGCGACGACCACGATCTCGTCGCATCCGGTCTCGGCTGCCACGGCCGCGATCGTATCGGCCACTGGCCCGACCTTCTTCACGACGCTGTACTTGACGCCGGCGTCCTGCAGAATCCGCTCCGCCATGGCCAGATCGTCGGACGCGAACTTTTCCTCGATCGAGCGCAGCCGCGACAGCGGATGATAGGCCTCGAGCCGCGTCGATTCGAGCGGCGCCTGAACGTTGATCAGCACGATCTCCGACGCGCACCGCTCGCGATACAGGAATGTCGCGTGGCGAACCGCCTGCAGCGAGCGGGGCGAGTGACCGACCGGAACCAGCAGCTTGAGCATGAACGATGTCCAGGGAACGAGATGCTTCCAGCGTAGCGCGCCGCCGGAACGAACCATCTAAAGAGATCGGGCGGTCGCGTAAAAATGTCGTTAACGCGCGCCGTCTCGTGTCGCGCCTATTAGAAATATAAGAAATTTTAGTTTATGCGCATAAACGATTTCATCGATCGGGCCGGCGCGGGCGGCCCGGCACGCGTCGCGCCGATTCAGTCGGATCCGCAATGAATCGCGACGGAAAATATCGAAGGTCGCCGAATCGGCGTCGCGTAGAGTAGAGCGTCGGCCGCGGCGCGGCCCCTCCCGGCCGGTTCGGGGGCGACCGCCGCCGCCACGCGGCCTGCCATTCCATTCCGATTTCAGGAGACTCGCATGCCGCACGGCGCCCCGCAGCTTCTCGCTCCCGCCTCCATCCCCGTCGACCCGATCGTGCGCCTGTCGGCCGGCGAGCTCGCGTCGGCGATCCGCGGCAAGGCGGTCTCGTGCGTCGAGACGATGCGCGCGTATCTCGACCACGTCGAGCGCGTGAACGGCGCGGTCAATGCGATCGTCGCGCTGCGTGAGCGCGATGCGCTGCTCGCCGAAGCCGCGGAAAAGGATGCCGCGCTGGCGCGTGGCGAGTACCAGGGCTGGATGCACGGGATGCCGCAGGCGCCGAAGGATCTGGCGATGACGAAGGGGCTGCGGACCACCTACGGCTCGCCGATCTTCCGCGAGAACGTGCCGCAGGCCGATTCCGTCGGCGTCGCGCGGATGCGCGCGGCCGGCGCGATCTTCATCGGCAAGACCAATACGCCGGAGTTCGGGCTCGGTTCGCACACGTTCAACGAGGTTTATGGTGCGACGCGCAATCCGTACGACCTGACGAAGAGTGCGGGCGGCAGCAGCGGCGGCACGGCGGCGGCGCTCGCGTCGCGGATGCTGCCGGTGGCGGACGGCAGCGATTTCGGCGGCTCGCTGCGCAATCCGGCCGCGTTCTGCAACATCTACGGCTTCCGCCCGTCGCAGGGGCGCGTACCGCGCTGGCCGGCCGTCGACGTGTTCGTGCAGCAGCTCGGCATCGAAGGGCCGATGGGCCGCACGGTCGGCGACGTTGCGCAGCTGCTCGCGATCCAGGCCGGCTACGACCGCAACGATCCGCTGTCGCGCGCGGAAGATCCGGCCGTGTTCGCGCAGCCGCTCGACGCGGACCTGCGCGGCAAGCGCATCGCGTGGGTCGGCGACTGGAACGGTTATCTCGCGACCGAGGCCGGCGTGCTCGCGCAGTGCGAACAGGGGCTGGCAACGCTGCGCGAGATCGGCTGCGACGTCGATGCCGCGCTGCCGGCATTCGCGCCCGAGCGGATCTGGCGCCTGTGGCTCGTGCATCGGCACCTGCTGTCCGGCGGCGGGCTGCTCGCGCACTATCGCGATCCGGCGCGCCGCGCGCTGCTGAAGCCCGAGGCGATCTACGAGGTAGAAGGGCTGCTCGCGATGCAGGGCGCGGCCGTGTTCGATGCGAGCGTCGAGCGCACCGCGTGGCACCAGGCCGTGCTGAGCTTCTTCGATCGCTACGACTTCATCGCGGCGCCGACCGCGCAGGTGTTTCCGTTCGATGTCGACCAGCGCTGGCCGAAGGAAATCGCGGGCCGCGCGATGGATACCTATCACCGCTGGATGGAAACGGTCGTGCCGTGGACGCTGGCCGGCTGCCCGGTGATCAACGTGCCGGTCGGCTTCAACGACGCGGGGCTGCCGATGGGGATGCAGCTGATCGGGCGCCCGCGCGCCGATCTCGCGGTGCTGCAGCTCGCGCGCGGCTACGAGCAGGCGGCCGACTGGGTCGGCCGGCGGCTGCCGGCGTGGATGGCTGCGTAACGTTTCCCGGCCGCGATACGTTTTGCGGTACCACCCGCAAAGCCCGAAACCCGCCGTCATTCATGCAACCGGAGAACGAATTCCGGCACAGGCGTGATTTCGCGCATCAACCGCGGACGAATCCACTCGACCGTGTCCGTCGGTCGCGGAATTGCAAGCGGCCGCACACCGTGATTTCGTTTCGATGTGTTTCAGTCGTTGCGGCGGCGCGCGACGCGCTTCGACAATATCGGCCTCAATCATTCCGGCACGAGGGAAACACATGAAGCACATTCGCGCGACGGGCAGGCATCTGGCCTCGGCAGGCATCGCATTCGGCATCCTGGTGAGCGGCGCCGCGCACGCGCAGCTCGACCTGCAGTCGCTCGGCGCGTCGCTGCTCGGCGGTGGCCAGCAGCAGGCTGCGCCCGCACAAGGCGGCCTCGCGCAGTTGCTGCAGGCCTACGTCGGTGCGAATCAGCAAGTGCTGTCCGGCCAGTCGTCGCTCGCGTCGGCGATGGGGCTGACCGGCGCGGCCGGGCAGGCGCAGCAGGCCGCGAGCCAGTTGACAGGCGGCGATGCGCTGACGCCGGCCGCGCTGTCGCAGATGGGCGGCGCGCAGCAGTCGGTGTCGCAGGCGCTCGGCCAGGCTTTCGCGAGCGGCGGCGCGTCGCACGGCCCGATCGACAAGCAGGCGTTCAGCAACGGCCTCGCGTCGCTCGGCCAGGGGCTCACGCAGTACTCGCAACTGCAGTCGGGGCTCGGCAATCTCGGTTCGACGAGCGCCGCGTCGCTGCTGCAGTCAGGCCTGAATCCGCAGAACATGCAGGCAGCGTCGTATATCGCGCAAAGCGCGCCGGGCCAGTTGCAGTCGCTCGCGGCGACGCTCAGCCAGGCCGTGCAGTTTGCGACGAGCCAGGGCATTTCGGTGCCGTCGGTCGCGTCGTCGGCGCTGAAGCTGCTGCCGTAACGTTGCGCGGGGCTGCGTGCGGTGCCGGCATCGCGCGCGATGACGGACAATCGCCCCGCACAACATGGGGATTTCGCGCGATGCTATCGTGGCGTGTCCTTTTTATCGGTGCAGGTTCATGACTGACTCGTTCGACCTCTCGCGCTATTTCTCCCGCATCGGCTACGACGGCCCGGCCGAGCCGACGCTCGACGTGCTGCGCCGGCTGCATCTGCTGCACCCGCAGGCGATTCCGTTCGAAAACCTCAATCCGCTGACCGGCGCGCGCGTCGCGCTCGACCTGCCCGCGATCGTCGACAAGGTGATCGGGCGCCGCCGCGGCGGCTACTGCTTCGAACTCAACAAGCTGTTCTACACCGCGCTCACGACGATCGGTTTTCGCGTGACGCCGCTGATCGCGCGCGTGCGCTGGATGCGGCCGCCCGAGATCGTCACCGCGCAGACGCACATGCTGCTGCGCATCGATCTCGACGATGCGGTCTGGCTCGCGGACATCGGCTTCGGCAGCGCGACGCTGACCGCGCCGCTGCGCTTCGTGCCGGGCGAGCGGCAACTGACGCCGCATGGCGCGTTTCGCGTGATCGACGCGCCGGTCGACGGCGAATTCGACATGCAGTTCGAGATCCCCGACGGCTGGCAGACCACTTACCGTTTCTCGCTGAAGCCGGCCGAGTGGATCGATTACGACGCCGCGAACTGGTTTACGTCGACGTATCCGGAATCGATCTTCGTGAACGACCTGATCGCGTGCCGCGTGCTGCCGGACGGCCGCGCGGCGCTACTCAACACCGCGCTGACGCTGCGCGACGCGGCGGGGGCCGGGCGCACCGTCACGTTCGACGACGCGGCCGCGTGGGGCGCATGCCTGCGCGACACGATCGGCATCGATACGGCAGGGTTCGATCTCGACGCGCTGTTTGCGCGGCTGGCGGCGCGCGCCGCAGCCGTATCGCCGCGGGAAGCCGGGCCGTCCACCCGGAAGGCGTGATATTTCATCCGGACGAATTGACGCCGTCTACCCGACTACC
The DNA here is from genome assembly GCF_022809715.1 of Burkholderia pyrrocinia. Taxonomy (NCBI): domain Bacteria; kingdom Pseudomonadati; phylum Pseudomonadota; class Betaproteobacteria; order Burkholderiales; family Burkholderiaceae; genus Burkholderia; species Burkholderia pyrrocinia. The sequence goes on along the minus strand of NZ_CP094460.1, from coordinate 1,051,664 downwards.
CGCAACCAGCACGAGTGACGCCGACATGACCGATACCGAACCCCGCGAAGACGCCCCCGACAGCACCGCCGCGCGCGTCGCGCTGTGGCGCGCGCTGCACGTCGAACTCGACGCGCCGCCGCACGTGCTCGCCGACGAAGTCGGGCTTCGACTGCTCGCGCCGGCGCCGGGCTGGCAGCAGCGCGGCGACATGGACCCGCAGTTCACGCGGCCGTTTCGTGCGTCGATCGTCGCGCGGGCGCGCTTCATCGAGGATCTCGTGGCCGAGCAGGCCGCGCTCGGTGTGAGCCAGTACGTGATTCTCGGCGCTGGCCTCGACAGTTTCGTGCAGCGCCGGCCCGAGATGGCGTCGCGCGTGACCGTCTTCGAAGTCGACCCGCCGGCGCCGCAGGCATGGAAGCAGCGCCGCCTGACCGAACTCGGCTTCGGCGTGCCCGACTGGCTGCGCTTCGTGCCGGTCGATTTCGAGGCGAAGCAGTCGTGGCGCGATGCGCTCGTCGGCGCGGGCTTCGATGCCGGCAAGCCGGCGGTCGTGGTGTCCACCGGCGTCAGCATGTACCTGACGCGCGAAGCGAACGCGGCCGCGCTGCGCGAAGTCGCGTCGCTCGCGCCGGGCTCGACGCTCGCGATGACGTTCCTGCTGCCGCTGGAGAACGCGGATTCGGACGTGCGCCCGGGGCTGGAAATGGCTGCAAAGGGTGCGCGCGCGAGCGGCACGCCGTTCATCAGCTTCTTCATGCCGGCTCAGATCCAGGCGCTCGCGCTGGAGGCCGGCTTCGCGACAGCCGCGCACGTATCGGCCGCGGAGCTGGCGCGCCGTTATTTCGCCGATCGCACGGACGGCCTGCGGCCGCCGAACAACGCGGAAGAGTTGCTGGTCGCGACGGTCTGATCCTGCCCGAACCGTTACGCGCGTTCGAGCACGGCCATCTCCCGCACGATCACGAGCAGCACCGCGAGGCTGGCGCCGCCCGACGCGCGCAGGTCCGCGAGCAGGTGCTCGTAGCGCGCGAGCGCGGCGTCGCGGCGCTCGCGCCACGCGCCGACGATCGTCTCCGGCGTGGTCGAATCCGCCGATTCGGCGAGCGCGCTCGTCGCGAGCGTGCGCTTCAGCCGCGCGACTTCCGCGAGCGCGGCCGCGCGCGCGAGCATGTCCCAGTGCGTCGGCGTCGGCAGCGTCGCCGCGCGTTCGCCGATCCATCCGTAATTGAGCAGCGTGCCGAGCGAGAAATAGACGCCCGCGACGAGTTCGAGGCTGCGGTTGCAGGTCGCGGCCACTTCGGCGATGTCGAGCAGCGCGGCCGAGATGTCGCCGCTCGCGACACGCACAGCGAGCGCGCTGTCGACGCCGGCTTCAACGAGCACGCGCTGCCGCTCGGACAGCGCTTCGAGTGCGTCGGCCGGCAGCAGCGACGGCAGTTGCGGCGCGAGCCGCTGCGCCGCGTCGCGGCAGCGCGCGATCAGCTCGGCAACGCCGCCGTCGGCCACCGCGCCGGACTGCAGATGACGCAGGAACCACAGCGCCGCGCGCTCCAGCAGCCGCGCGACGTCGACGAACATGCGCGCCTGCACGTCGTCGGCGACGCGGTTGTCGAGCGCGTCGATGTCGCGCCACACCGCATCGAGGTCGAACACGTCGCGCGCCATGATGCACGCACGCACGATGTCGCCGGGCTTCGCGTCGGTTTCCTCCATCAGCCGATGCACGAACGCGCAGCCGACGCGATTGACGAGCGCATTGGTCAGGTGTGTCGCGAGAATCTCGCGGCGCAGCGGATGGCGATGCATCGGCTCGCTGAAGCGTTGCTGCAGCGGCGTCGGGAAGTAGTCGACGAGCATCGCGGCGACGAGCGGGTCCTCGGGCACGTCGGATTCGAGCAGCGCGTCGTAGAGCCACATCTTGCTGTACGCGAGCAGCACCGCGCGCTCCGGCGACGTGAGGCCGAGCTTCGCGGCTTGCCGTTCGGCGACTTCGTCGTCGGTCGGCAGGAATTCGATCACGCGGTTCAGGCGGCCCGCGCGTTCGAGCCAGCGCATCAGGCGCGCCTCGGCGTCGAGCTGCTCGACGCCGTAGCGGCCCGCGATCGACAGCGCCTGCGTCTGGTAGTAGTTGTCGCGCAGCACGAGCAGCCCGACTTCGTCGGTCATCTCCGCGAGCAGCGCGTTGCGCTGCTTCCCGGTCATCTCGCCGTCGGAGACGACGAGCCCGAGCAGGATCTTGATGTTGACTTCGTGATCCGAACAATCGACGCCGGCCGAGTTGTCGATCGCATCGGTGTTGATGCGGCCGCCGCGCTGCGCGAACTCGATGCGGCCGAACTGCGTGCAGCCGAGGTTGCCGCCTTCGCCGACCACCTTGCAGCGCAGGTCCGCGCCGTTCACGCGCACCGCGTCGTTCGCGCGGTCGCCGACCTGCAGGTGGGTTTCGCGCGCGGCCTTCACGTAGGTGCCGATGCCGCCGTTGTACAGCAGATCGACCGGCGCCTGCAGGATCGCGCGGATCAGCTCGGTCGGCGGCAGCGCGTGCGCGTCGATGCCGAGCGCGGCCTGCACGGCCGGCGACAGCGGGATCGTCTTCGCGGTGCGCGGATAGACGCCGCCGCCCGCCGAAATCGCGGCCGGGTCGTAGTCGGCCCAGCTCGACCGTTCGAGCGCGAACATGCGCTGGCGCTCCGCGAAGCTGACCGCCGGATCGGGGTTCGGGTCGAGGAATACGTGCCGGTGATCGAACGCGGCGACGAGCCGGATATGCGGCGACAGCAGCATGCCGTTGCCGAACACGTCGCCCGACATGTCGCCGACGCCGACTACCGTGAAGTCGGTCGTCTGCGTATCGATGCCCATCTCGCGGAAGTGCCGCTTCACCGATTCCCACGCGCCGCGTGCGGTGATCGCCATCTTCTTGTGGTCGTAGCCGACCGAGCCGCCGGACGCGAACGCATCGTCGAGCCAGAAGCCGTATTCGTGCGAGATCGCGTTCGCGTAGTCGGAGAAGGTGGCCGTGCCCTTGTCGGCGGCGACGACCAGATACGGATCGTCGGGGTCGTGGCGCACGACGTCGGGCGGTGGCACGATCGCGTTGCCGACCAGGTTGTCGGTCAGGTCGAGCAGGCCGCGCAGGAACGTCTGGTAGCACGCGATGCCTTCGCGCATCCACGCTTCGCGATCGCTCTGCGGCGGCGGGTTCTTCACGACGAAGCCGCCTTTCGAGCCGACCGGCACGATCACGACGTTCTTCACCATCTGCGCCTTCATCAGCCCGAGCACCTCGGTACGGAAATCCTCGCGGCGATCCGACCAGCGCAGGCCACCGCGCGCGACGCGCCCGCCGCGCAGGTGCACGCCCTCGACGCGCGGCGAATACACCCAGATCTCGAACATCGGCTTCGGTTCGGGCAGGCCCGGCACTTTTGCCGGATTGAACTTGAACGACAGGTAGGGTTTCGATTCGCCGTTCGCGTCGAGCAGGAAGTAGTTGGTGCGCTCGGTCGCGTTGATCACGCCGAGGAACTGGCGCAGGATGCGGTCCTCGTCGAGGTTGGGCACCTGGTCGAGTGCACCTTCGATCGCCTTCAGCAGCCGTTCGGCCTGCACGTCGCGCGTGTCGCCGGTGAGCGGGTCGAAGCGCAGCAGGAACAGCTCGACGAACTGGCGCGCGATCGCCGGATTGCCGGTCAGCGCGCGTTCGATATACGCGTCGCTGAACGTCGAGCCGACCTGCCGCAGGTATTTCGCATACGCGCGCAGGATCGTCACTTCGCGCGCGCTCAGGTGCGCGCGCAGCACGAGGCGGTTGAAATCGTCGTTCTCGATCCGGCCGCTCCAGATCCGGTCGAACGCATCCTCGAACAGGCCTTTCACGCGCTCGATGTCGAACTCGGTATCGTCGGCGAGTTCGAGCCCGAAGTCGTGCACCCATGCGTGCGCGGCGTCCGGCGTCTGGATCCGGTACGGCCGCTCCTCGTCGACGCGCACGCCGAGATGCTCGAGCATCGGCAGGCTGCGCGACAGCGCGATCGGGTCGCCCGTGCGATAGACCTTGAAGCGGAACGCGCGCGGCCCGGCCTCGATCGGCCGGTACAGGTTCATCGCGAGCTGGCCCGAATCCTTCACGCGCTCGATCAGCTCGATGTCGCGCACGGCCGTGCGCGCCGGATAGTCGTCGCGATAGCCGGCCGGGAACGAGTCTGCATAGCGTTGCAGCAGGCGGTTGCCTTGCTCTTCGCCGAATGCGTCGAGCAGCGCGTCGGCGAGATCGTCCTGCCAGCGGCGCGCCACCTGCACGAGCCGCGTCTCGAGCTCGCGCGTATCGACGTCGGGCATCGTGCCCGGCTCCGCGTGCACGACGAAATGAATGCGCGCGATCGCCGATTCCGACAGCAGCGGCGTGAATTCGACGTTCACGCCGTTGTACGCGTCGACGAGCAGCTTCGCGATGCGCCGGCGCAGGTCGGTGTTGTACTTGTCGCGCGGCACGAACACGAGACACGACACGAAGCGGTCGAACCGGTCGCGGCGCACGAACAGGCGCGTGCGCTGATGTTCCTGCAGCCGCAGGATGCCGAGCGCGATGTCGTAGAGCTGGTCTTCGTCGGCCTGGAACAGCTCGTCGCGCGGATAGGTTTCGAGCACCGTCACGAGCGTCTTGCCGAGATGCCCCTTCGGCAGGAAGCCCGCGCGCCGCACGATGTTCGCGCATTTGCGGCGCACGATCGGGATCTCGGCGCTTGACACCATGTAAGCGGTCGACGTGTAGAGCCCGATGAAGCGGCGCTCGCCGGTGATCTTGCCGTCGGCGCCGACGAGCTTCACGCCCACGTAGTCGAGATAGCCGGGCCGGTGCACGGTCGCGCGCGAATTCGCCTTGGTCAGGAAGATCGGCCAGGAGCCGGTGATGATGTCGGCGGCGGCCTTCGGCAGCGGCGTCACGTCTGACGCGCCCGACGTGCGCAGCGATTCGCGCAGGATGCCGAGGCCCGTGCCCTCGATGCCGCGCAGGCCGAAGCCGGTGCCGTCCGACACCAGCGCGTAGTCGCGGTGGCCGAGGAACGTGAAGTGATCGGCGGCCATCCATTCGAGGAACGCGCGTGCCTCGATGTCTTCCGCGGTCGATTCGCGCGTCTTCATCTCCTTGATCGTCGCGCGCGCGATGTCGACGATCTTCGGCCAGTCCTCGACCGATGCGCGCACGTCGCCGAGCACGCGCGCGATGTCCTCGCGCAGCGTGTCGAGCAGCGCGGCGTCGCCGCAGCGATCGACTTCGAAATGGATGAACGACGCGAGTTGCGACTGGCCGTCGCCGGGTGTTGCGCCGCCCGCGTCGACGCGCTCGATGCCGCCGTTGGCGCCGCGCCAGAGGCGGAACACGGGATGCAGCGCCGAATGCAGCGCGAGCCCGAGGCGGTTGACGGCCATCGTCACCGAGTCGACGAGGAACGGCATGTCGTCGTTGACGATCTCGATCACCGTGTGGTCGGAATGCCAGCCGTGCTGTTCGAGGATCGGGTTGTATACGCGCAGCCGTTCGCTGCCGGGCACGTATTTCTGGGCGGTCTGCCAGTGCGCCATCGCGGCGCCGTACAGGTCGGCGATGCTGCGGTCCTGGAGATCGTCGGCGTCGACGAAATCGTAGTAATGATGCAGGAAAGGTTCGACGATCCGGAACGTGGCTTCGGGCAGGCGCTCGCGCGCGAATTCGACGACGTCGGAGAGCAGGTGTGCGACGACTTCCTCGTTCTTCGCTTCCATGGCGGTCTCCCGGGTGGCCATTGGCTGCTGCGTCTGTCCGGCATTATGCGCCGATTGCGTGACAAAGCGATGTGCGGGCGCACAACGGGAGGGGCGGGAGGAGGCCGCGGGCAGCGCCCGTTGCAGGGCGCTGCAGAGGCGGGTCAGGTCAGTTCCGGCGGCTTCAGGTCGGGATGCCTTGCGTACAGCGGATTCATGAAGTCGGCCAGCATCGTGGTCAGCACTTGCGACACGAATTCGCGGTAGGCGACGAATTCGGAATCCGGGCACGCTGCCTTCACTGCCAGAAGAGAGCGATCCAGATCGGCCCCCATTTGCAAGATCATGTCGTTCAGGGTGTTTGCGATTTGCTTGTCTGTGATCATGCGCTTTCCTTTTTAACATCCCGCCAACGCGTTGCAACTGTTGACGCAGTTCCAGAATTTGAATCCGAAGTTGCCGGTTGGCAAAGTCATTGCAGAACACTTCGCGCGGCACATCTCCCTCCATTGCGCGCAGGACGTGTTTCGGGGCTGCGGCGTCAAACCGGGAGCGGTGTCGATGGCCGAAGGAGCGACGAAAATAAAGTTCATCGATTCTCGTTTCGTCGGATAGATGACGGCGAGATCTTCCGAAAAGAGCAACGCTGTATCAAACTCGTGATTGAACTTGGTTGCACAGGCTGTCGTTGCCGGAGAGAGCGTCAGATGCGCCCCACCTTCCGAACCATCTGATTTTATCTTCCCGGTTAGTCTGCATTTGCCGATATCGATCGATGCATCCGCAAGGTTTTTGTCAATGCGAAGCTGGACAGGAATATCGGAGATTGTTGTCTGCCAGCTTCCCGGGCGGATGGCGCCTCGAGCCTTATTGTTGGATCGATAGGGTTTCGCGACGAAACTAGTGGTGTCGCCATTGGTGCTCAGCATGACGCCAATTGATCGACTGCTTGTCTCCTGAACTCCGATCGTAATGTTGGACGAAGTCGAAGTCCACGGGGCATAGTCAGTGCCGGTTGATCCGTCTCGCCGATCATAGATGACGTATCCGGAAATATTCTTTTTGTTTCCGTATACGACTAGAAAGCGGTCGGCGGAAATCTTGATGATTTTGTAAGCCGTTCCATTCTCGTTCGCCTCCCATGTCTCGTGAAGAGTGGCGGCGTGCTGATCCGACGTCGTGTCGGACGATGTGGAGACGGGACTGCCTACGCCGGGATTCGCGAAGGAAATCAACGAAAACAGCAGAGCGGCGGAGTAGCCTTTGAGCGTCCTGATTTTCATGGTGTTTACCTGAAGTGATGAGTTGAGTGTCGGCGTAGACATACTTGCCGGATTTCATCGCTGGCGGTGACACCGATGGACGGTGGTTGGCTGGCTATTATGCCGAATGCGGATATGCATATTTTGATTCGTTATGCGAATCTATTTTTTTGAAAAGGAACGAAATGATTGCTGGGTGTTGTCGTACTCACGAAAGCTAGTTGCAATGAGGCTGAATGTCAACGGCAATATATTGGGATAGCCGATTGACGTGAGGTTTTCGAGGCGGAGGCGAGGGGCGGTAGCGGAGCAACGGAGACAACGCGCTTCCGTGGTCCGGAGGCACGCTGGCCTTTTGTGGGGCGTTCGTCAGCGCTCGTCGCTCCACAGCTTCCCGGCCGTCGCCCAGTTCTCCTTCTTCACGTCGGTCAGGATGATGTCGACCGAGCCCGGCGCGCAGCCGAGCGTCTCGCATGTGACGCGCGTGATTGCTTCGACGAATTCGCGCTTCTGGTCGACGGTGCGGCCTTCGAACAGCTGGATATTGAAAGTCGGCATGACAGGTGCTCCGGTTGAGTTTGAACGATTCGACGGTATGAGGGGGGGCGGCGTCAGTCGCGATATGACGAATCGATCCGGTCGAGCCGGCGCAGCAGCGCCGGCCATTCCAGTTCGCCTTCGATCGCGCCGCCGTCGCGCAGTTGTTCGGCGGTGCGATCGGCGACGGCCGGGTCGGGCAGCACGAGCGGCCCGCCGCCTGCCTGTGCGCGGATCTGGATATCGCACGCCTTGATCAGCGTATCCATCAGCACATAGGCTTCGCCAACGGTGCGGCCGACCGTCAGCGTGCCGTGATTGCGCAGCAGCATCGCGGATTTCGCGCCGAGGCTTGAAGTAAGCCGCGCGCCTTCGGCCGGCGAGAACGCGAGCGCCTCGTAGTCGTGGTACGCGAGGTCGCCATGAAAGCGCAGTGCGTGCTGCGATGCGGGCAACAGCCCGTCGCGCTGGATCGACACGGCAATGCCGGCCGTATTGTGCAGATGCATCACGCACACCGCGTCGGCGCGCGCGGCATGCACGGCCGCATGCAGCGCGAAGCCCGTCACGTTGACCGCGTGTTCGCTGTCGCCGATCCGGTTGCCGGCCAGGTCGATCTTCACGAGGTTCGATGCGCGGACCTCGTCGAACGCGAGGCCGAACGGGTTGATCAGGAAATGGCCGGGCTCGCCGGGCACGGTCGCGGAAAGGTGCGTGTAGATCAGGTCGTCCCAGCCGTTCAGCGCGACGAGCCGATACGCGGCGGCGAGATCGACGCGCAGCCGGCGTTCGGCGTCCGAGATCGGGGCGCCGGGTTTCACGGCATCAGGACGGTGTGCGAATGACGACATCGTGTTCTCCGAGGGTGAAGCGGCGCGCGACGGCCACCGTGACCCACGACGCGAGCACGAACGGGGCCGTGAACGCGGGGATGCCCGCGCATGTCGCGAGCCACTGGATCAGTGCGGCGAGGGCGGCCGCCGCGAATGCCGCGCGCGGGCCGCGCGGCGCCAACGCGAGCGCGGCGAGCGCGCCGTTGAAGCCGAGCAGGCCGTCGGCGAACGACATGCCGTTCGCGCCGAGCGCGAGCAGCAGCGCGGCCGACACGATGGCGCCGCCGAGCGCGAACGCGGCCGCGCGGCGCGACGCGGCGGCGATGCCTGCGACGATCAGTGCGCCGGCCCACGCGCCTTGCGCGAAGGTGGTCTGCGCGATACCCGAGAGCAGCGCGTCGGCGATGGAAGACAACGTCAGTGTTGCGCCAGCCGTTGCGCCGCTCGCATGCGGCGGCGCAACAAACGACATCCACAGCGCGGTAACGGCGAGGCACGGGCTCGAATACGGACACTGGCGCCAGCGGGCCAGCGGCGCGCGCATCGCGCGTTGCACGAGCGCCGAGCCGATTGCGACCAGCGGCACCAGCGCGAGCGCGGCGAGCGGATGGGGCGCGAACAGCACGGCGATCAGCGCGGCGAGCGCGCCGTTGAAGCCGTGCCGCCCCAGTTCGACGTCGCGCCGCTCGGCGCCCGTCAGCACGGCGGTCATGCTCGCGGCGGCCGAGCCGACCAGCGCTGCGCACGCGAGCCGCACGTCGGTCAGCGCCAGCGCGGCGAGCAGCAGCGCGCCGGTGAATGCATTCGCCTGCAGCACGATCTGCCCGATGCCGCGCAGCAGGATGCGCAGGTCGATCGACGGCGAGGCGGAGCGGGCGGTAGGCATGGTGGCGGCGGGACAGGACGAGCCGCGAGCATAGGACACAATTCCATGCACCGGAATAGGGAATCCTGGATAGTCAGGATTTGTGGTTGATGCTCGGAATTGGGGCGTGCCAGCCGGCCTGCGTTAACGTTTTTGGGCGATTTGTCGGTTTCGGTAGCGAATTTGGGCAATCGCTAGCCTTTCCGCGCAAGTACGCGTTTGTTGACGTCTTCGTTCGGGAATTTGTGCGACGATCCCCCGTATTGAGTAAACCGGGAGGCGGAACGATGCGCGAAGTGCGTTGGGCGTCGCTCGAAGGCGACGGGGTCGAACATCTGACGTTCGACCGGAGCGGCGGCGGGATCGTCGTCGAAAGCGCGGTGGTCGGCCAGCGGTACGGTCGCGCATACGGGCTCGCGTATCGCGTCGAGTGCGATTCGCACTGGCGCGTGACGTATGCGGTGCTCAAGGTGATGGGCGGCGGCACGCTCGAACTGCGCGGCGACGGCGCAGGCCACTGGCACGACGGCGCGGGCCGAGCGCTGCACGAGCTCGACGGCTGCATCGACATCGACATCGCGGCGACGCCGTTCACGAATTCGCTGCCGATCGGCCGCCTCGGGCTCGCGCGCGGCGAGCGGCGGCCGATCGACGTCGCGTACATCTCGACGCCGGACCTGAAGGTCACGCCGGTCAAGCAGGCCTACGCGTGCATCGAGCCGGGCCGGCGCTACCGCTACGAAGGCATCTTCCGGAATTTCACGGCCGAGATGGACATCGACGACGACGGGCTCGTCGTCGACTACGAGACGCTGTTTAGGCGCCTGCCGGCGCCGGCGGGGCGCTGAACCGCGGCATTCGTGACCGCCGGCCGCTCCTGCGCGGACGCGAAGCGGTCGATCCGCGACGCGATCATGTCCGGGTGACGCAGCACGATCCAGTGCGTGCCGTCGATTTCCTCGCGCACGTGGTCGCCGAGCCAGCGATCGAGGTCGACCGACATCTCGGGCGTCACGTAGCGGTCGCGCACGGGCACCAGGATCTGCACCGGCGCCTGCGCATACCGTTCGCGCGGCTTGCGTGCCCGTGCGAGGAAGTTCGCACGGTAAAGCTGCAGGCCGTTCAGCGCGTTCTTCAGTTGCACGGGATCGCGCTCGGCGCGCACGCGTTCGGTGAGCTGCAGCCAGCGCGGCCACAGCGCCGCGCCGCCGAGCCGCCACACCAGCGACGGCACGAGCGGCAGGTGGAAGAACGCGATGTACCACGATTTCAGGCTCTGCTTGAGCCGCAGCTTCGCGCGGAACACGTGATCGAGGCACGGGCCCGAGATCGACGTATACGACGCGATTCGGCCGCGGAACGCGGGGTCGGTCACGGCCTCCCAGCACTGGATCGAGCCCCAGTCGTGGCCGACGAGATGGAAAGGCCGGCCGCCGCAGGTCGCGTCGGCCACCGCCTTCAGGTCGTCGGCGAGCCGCGCGAGCGTGTAGTCGGCACGGCGGCGCGGCGCATCGGACGCGCCGGCGCCGCGCACGTCGTACGCGATCACGCGGTAGCGCTTCGCAAGCCGTGCGCGGATCGGCGCCCACACGGCCGCCGAATCGGGGTAGCCGTGCACGAGGATCAGCGGCGGCGCGCGACGCGATCCGCTTACGTAGACGGCGAGTTTCACGTCGCCGGACTGGACGGTCAGCATCTCGTGCGCGCGCGCCATCGCGTCATGCCTGCGCAACCGGATGCAGCGGCACGCGGCGCGGGGCGGCCTGCGCCGCGTAGCGCGCGTTGGTCGCGTCGATGTTCTCGAGCAGCGTGTCGAGCCCCTGCAGGTACTGGTGGTTGTCGTGGTCCCACGGGTGGAAGCCCGGGCGGAAGTAGTCGAGCCATTCGCGCGCGATGCTCGGGAACACGCCGTGCTTCGGGCCGTACAGGTACTTCACGAGGCGCCACATGCCGCCGAACTTGCCGTGTTCGCGACGGTGCGCGCGCATCAGGCGCACGTGGAAGTCGAACACGATCGTCCAGAAGAACACGGTCGTCGTCAGCATCGTGCCCGTGCGCAGCAGGTAGCTGCCGAGGCCCGGCTTCATCACGGTGGTCCATACGTCGTACGACACAGCCTTGTGCTCGGTTTCCTCCATCGCATGCCACATCCACATCTGCTGGTAGCCTTCGACCGAGCCGTCGATGCGGTGCTCGTGTCCCGACAGCAGCTGGTTCGCGAGGATCGCCGTGTAGTGCTCGAGCGCGATCGTGATCGCGAGCTGCATCGAATGCGGCAGTACCTTCTTGAACCAGCCGAGGATCGTCCACAGGCGCTTGTCGAGCTTGTGCGCGGGCAGGCCCGACGCCTGCAGCAGGTCGTTGTATTCGATGTGCTCGCGCGTGTGCATCGCTTCCTGACCGATGAAGCCGAGCACCTGCTTCTTCAGCTCGGGATCCTCGATCCGGTCGCGGTAGTTGCGCACCGAATCCATGAAGAAGCGTTCGCCGGCCGGGAACAGCAGCGACAGCGCGTTCATGAAGTGCGTGACCGGTACGCCCTGCACGTGCCAATCCTTCGCGCGTTCGGGCGGCAGCGCGAAACGGATGTCGCGCCGCACGGGCATCATGTTCGGGGTCGTCATGATTGTTCTCCTCCCTGATTACCTGCGTTGTTGTAGGTTGCGTGCAGCGGTGCGGGCGCCGGCGTGCCGCGGGCGGCGTCGCGGCGGGCTCTCGCGGCCTCGCGGCGCGTCGCGAGCACGACGAGCGCCTGGTACGCGGACGGCAGGATGCGCGCCATCCAGTCGCCGGCCTTCGCATCGCGGCCGATCAGCACACGGCGCTTGTTGCGGCGCACGCCGGCGAGGATCGTGCGCGCGGCGTCGTCGGCGGTCGTGATGAAGAACTTCTCGAACGTGTCCCTGCCTTGCTGCTCGCTCGCGACCATGAAGCCGACCATGTTCTTCGACACGCGGCTGGCCTGCGCGATGTTCGTGCGGATGCCGCCCGGATGCACGCAGGTCGCCGACACGCCGCACTTCATCATGTCGAGCTCCTGGCGCAGCGATTCGGTGAAGCCGCGCACCGCGAACTTGGTTGCGTTGTAGCCGCTCATCCCAGGTTGCGCGAAGATCCCGAACAGGCTCGACGTGTTGATCACGTGGCCGTCGCCCGATGCCTTCAGGTGCGGCAGGAACGCTTTCGTGCCGTGCACGACGCCCCAGAAGTTGATGTTCACGATCCACTCGAGATCGCTGTAGTCCATCCCTTCGATCGTGCTCGACAGCGCGACGCCCGCGTTGTTGAAGATCAGGTTGACCTTGCCGTGTTCCTTCGCGGTGTCGTCGGCCCACGCGAACATCGCGTCGCGCTCGCCGACGTCGAGCACGCGCGTCGATACGCGCACGTTCGGCGCGATCGCGCGGACGATCCGTTCGGTTTCCGCGAGGCCGACGCCGTTCTTGTCGGCGAGCGACACATGGCAGCCGGCCTGCGCGAGCTGGATCGCGAGCGAGCGGCCCATGCCCGAGCCGGCACCCGTGATCGCGGCGACCTTGTTGGCGAAATCTCTCATGTCGTTGGTTCCTTGTCTGGCTCAGGCCGCTTCGGCGGATGCGGAAGCGGAAGCGGCGGGCGCGGCGACGGGCCGCGCGATCGTGTCGTGCGGTGCGCGATACGCGTGGTAATCGGCGATCGAGAAGTGCGCGGTTGCCTGGCGGAAGCGCCACGTGAAGCCCGGCCACAGCGTCGTGTTCTTGCCCGTGCGCGGATCGAGATACCAGCTCTTGCAGCCGCCCGTCGACCAGATCGCCTTCTTCAGCTTGCCCTGCAGGTCGCTGTTGAACTGCGCCTCGACGAGCGGGCGCACCTCGATCGCATCGGCGCGCTCGCGGCGCATCGCCTGCAGCGCGCCGAGGATGTATTCGATCTGCGACTCGATCATGAACACCATCGAGTTGTGGCCGAGGCCCGTGTTCGGGCCGACGATCATGAAGAAGTTCGGGTAGCCGGGCAGCGTCGAGCCGAGATACGCGTGCGCGCCGTCGCGCCATGCGTCGACGATGTCGAGGCCGCCGCGGCCGACGATCGCGCCGCGCGGATACGGATCGGCGACCTGGAAGCCGGTGCCGTAGATCAGGCAGTCGACTTCATGGCGGCGGCCGTCGGTCGTCACGACCGCGTCGGCTTCGATATGGTCGATGCCGGTCGTGATCACGTCGACGTTCTTGCGCGACAGCGCCGGGTAGTAGTCGTTCGAGATCAGCACGCGCTTGCAGCCGAGCGTGTAGTTCGGCGTGACGGTCTTGCGCAGCTCCGGATCGGGAATCTGCTTGCGGATATGGCGCAGCGCGAGCTTCTGCACGTTCTTCATCAGCGACGGATGGATCGCGAAGCCGAGCACGCGCGATTCGAGCATCCAGTAGATGCCGCTGCGCACCACTTTCTGCGTGAACGGCAGCGTGCGGAACAGCCATTTCTCGAACCCGGTCAGGTTGCGGTCGGGCTTCGGCATGATCCACGGCGGCGTGCGCTGGAACAGCGCGAGTTCCTTCACGCGCGGCGCGATCTGCGGCACGAACTGGATCGCGCTCGCGCCGGTGCCGATCACCGCGACGCGCTTGCCTTCGAGCGCGTAATCGTGATCCCACTGCTGCGAATGGAACGCGCGGCCCTTGAAATTCTCGACGCCGGGAATCGCCGGCAGCGCGGCGCGCGACAGGCCACCCATCCCCGACACCAGCACGCGCGCGGACAGCCGCTTGCCGTTCGCGAACGTGAGGCGCCAGCGCTGCGCGGCCTCGTCGTATTCGGCGCGCTGCAGCTCGTGGTTCAGGCGCAGGTGCGGGCCGATCCCGAAGCGCTGCACGCAGTCTTCCAGATACGCGCGGATTTCCGGCTGCGGCGCGAACATGCGCGTCCAGCGCGGGTTCGGCGCGAACGAGAACGAATAGACGTGCGATTGCACGTCGCATGCACACCCGGGGTAATGATTGTCGCGCCACGTGCCGCCGACCGACGCGGCCTTCTCGAGGACGACGAAGTCGGTCACGCCTGTTTGCCGCAGGCGGATCGCCATCCCGAGACCGGCGAAGCCGGTGCCGATGATGGCGATGTCGATGGATTCGTCCAGGCCGTCGTGGCCGGGCGGACCGAAAGGCAACGTGCGAGCATTCATCCGGGTGTCTCCGATTTGGCTCATTTTTTAATGTTACATTGGTTGATGTAACGATAGAGGGTGAGCCCGGAAATCGCAAGAGGCTAGAAGCCGCGCTCTAAGGGCCGGAAACCAGGCGGGAAAAGGCTGAGCGGGGTTTGGAACAGCGCACTTTCCGCAATGCGGGATACGCGGAAAGGCTCGTCGACACGGGCGGAGCGGGGCGGAGACGAGACCGCCGGCGTGCGGCGGTCTGTTTGAAACGGAATCAGGGGCGGATCGATCCGGCGGCCGTCTCATGGAAAACCCCGGCCACGATCGTGACCTGCGCGAGCGCGTAGAGGCCCCAGATCAGGTAATCGATGCCCGGAAAACCGCCGAGGAACCGGCCGACGCCGATCAGCGTATCGGAGCCGACGAAGATCAGGCTGCCGACGGCCACCAGCGCGCCATGCGTGCGGGCGGCGAGCGCGAAGCTCGCCATCGCGCACAGCACGAGCATGTAGACGGCGACCGGCGCCAGCAGCTCGCCGAGGTGCGGCAGGAAGGCGAGGTAGAACGCCGGCGCGGCGATCCACAGCCCGACCAGCGCGACGATGCGCCAGCCGTGCGGCCGCGCGCGCCAGCGCATGAAGATCGCGCAATAGCACAGATGCGTGAGCAGGAACGCGCCGAGGCCGAGGACGAACGACAGCGGCCAATCGGGCAGCGCGAGCAGCACGTCGCCGAGCACGGCCGTCGCGAGCGCCGCGCACAGCCACGCGCGTTCGCGCGGCGCGCCGCAGGTGCTGCCCGCCGCGAGCAGCAGGATGCCCATCGCGGCTTTTGCGGCCGCCTGGCCGGGATAGGGCGCGGCGGCGAGCGACAACCCGTACAGCAGCGCGGCGGCGATGGCGAGCGGCCAGAGCCGGCGGTAGGTGGCGGGAAGCGTGGCGATCAAGGCGGGTGTCTCCGGTTTGTTGTTGTCTGCGGTGGACGGCGCGCCGTCGAGGGCGCGGCTGCGGCCATTATCCGGAAGAAAGGACGGGCGAAAACCGGCGAATCCTTCTAGGACGCAGTCGGGATGGCACGTGCAGGTGTGTGCCCGCCGCCGCCGCGATCCGGTGCTGCCGGGTGACGATGCGCGGGCGTTGCCGCCGGATTTTTTCAACGCGTTGCCCCTGCTGAACCGGGGCAACGGCTCCAGTTCGGCTTGCTATGATCGCCGCGGTATTGCCGTTGTCGTTGTCCCGCACGGCCGCGCGACTGGATGCGCAAGCCGTGCGTGCCCGATGAATCCACGCCGTGCCCGGCCCGCGCGCCCATGCAACGCGAGGCCGAGCCGGCCCCCACGAAAACAGGTTCGACCATGACCGAACTTCTCCACGGCGACGGTGCGATCCGTCGCACGACGCCGTACGGCTCCTCGATCGAAAACACCTATGCGGGCGTGCTGTCGTTCATGCGCCGCAACTATTCGCGCGTGCTCGACGGCGTCGACGTCGCGATTTCCGGCGTGCCGCTCGACCTCGCGACGACCTATCGCTCGGGCGCGCGGCTCGGGCCGGCCGCGATCCGCGCGGCGAGCGTGCAGCTCGCGGAGCTCAATCCGTATCCGTGGGGCTTCGATCCGTTCGACGATCTCGCGGCCGTCGACTACGGCGACTGCTGGTTCGATGCGCACAACCCGCTGTCGATCAAGCCCGCGATCGTCGAGCATGCGCGCACGATCCTGCGCTCGGGCGCGAAGATGCTGACGCTCGGCGGCGACCACTACATCACGTATCCGCTGCTGGTCGCGCACGCGGAGCGCTACGGCAAGCCGCTGTCGCTGATCCATTTCGACGCGCACTGCGATACGTGGGCCGACGACGATCCGGACAGCCTCAATCACGGCACGATGTTCTACAAGGCCGTGAAGGAAGGGCTGATCGATCCCGCGACGTCGGTGCAGGTCGGCATCCGCACGTGGAACGACGATTTTCTCGGGATCGAGCGGCTCGATGCCGCGTGGGTGCACGATCATGGTTCGCGCGCGACGGTCGAGCGGATCGTCGACATTGTCGGCGCGCGGCCCGCGTACCTGACGTTCGATATCGACTGCCTCGATCCGGCGTTCGCGCCCGGCACGGGCACGCCGGTCGCGGGCGGGCTGTCGTCCGCGCAGGCGCTGGCGATCGTGCGTGGGCTCGGGGCGGTGAATCTGGTTGGGGCGGATGTTGTCGAGGTGGCGCCTGCTTACGATCATGCGGATATCACGGCGATCGCGGCCGCGCACGTTGCGTGCGATTTGCTGTGTCTGTGGCGGCAGAAGAAGGTGGCGGGCGCGTTGAAGTAGGGCGGCGCGCACGAACACGCAATGCGAAAGGCCGACGGGCAGGGTGCCCGCCGGCTTTTTTCATGCGCTACGCGTGACTTCGCCGGATCGATGGCCGTGTGCTGATTGCCCGCCGTGGGGCACGCAAAAAAGGCGCTTCGCGGATTTCCGTGGATGGCGCTTTCCGACCTGACGCGGCCATCGACGTTCCTGTTCGATGCAGCATGACATTTGCACAGCCGCGACTCATCACGCTATTTCTTCTTCGACACAATCGCCGCCAACTTTGTCCAATGCATTCAGCAGCCCTGTTCGCAGCGTGATCAACGCGAGACTCTTCGCGTCGAGTTCGGCGAGTTTTGCTTGCAGGCACGCGACCTTTTGGTCAACGCCGAACGTCGGACTTTCCCATACATGGACAACGTCGCCAATTTCCGCCAGCGTGAAGCCCAACGCCTTCGCGTGGACGATCAGCCGTATCCGCTGTAACGAAAGTTCGGAATAGCGCTTGTAAGTGTTCGTCGCGTTCGGTTGTGTTGCTTTGTCCAGCAGACCCATGCGCTCGTAGTAACGGACGGTGTCGCGCGATACACCTGCCCGCTTGCATAGCTCGCCGATGCGCATGCTGCCTCCAATCAATGTCGTGGAGCGTCATTTACGCTTGACCGTTGCCTATAGTCAACGGTTTAGAGTGCAACTCCCGTTCCACTCCATCAGCAAGCCATGAGTCAATCTTTCGATTTTCGCGGAAAAACAGCACTCGTCACCGGTGCATCGTCGGGTATCGGGCGCGCGTTTGCCTATGCGTTGGCCGAACGCGGTGCGAGACTCCTGCTGGTCGCACGCTCTCGCGACAAGCTGCGCGATCTGGCCGCAGAACTGCGGCGCGACCATGCGTGCGACGCCGATTTTCTGACGGTCGACCTGAGCGCGGCCGACGCCGTCGACACGATCGATCGTCATCTGAAGGAGACCGGCACGTTCGTCGATGTGCTGATCAACAATGCGGGCTTCGCAGCATACGGGCGCTTTGAAACGATTCCGTTGACGCGCCAGCGCGATGAAGTTCTGGTGAACTGCGTCGCCGCGCTCGAGCTGACTCATCTTCTGCTGCCGGGGATGCAAGCGCGATCCGGTGGCGCAGTCATCAACGTCGCGTCAACCGCGGCATTCCAGCCCGATCCGTATATGGCCGTCTACGGCGCGACGAAGGCCTTTCTCCTGTCATTTTCGGAAGCTGTTTGGGCTGAGAACCGGCATCGGGGCATCCGGGTCGTCGCGCTATGTCCTGGCGCGACGCAAACGGCCTTTTTCGACGTTGTTGGCGCGAAGGAGGCTGCTGTCGGCGTGCCGATGCCGGTCGCGAACGTGGTGCGGGATGCGTTGTGGGCGCTCGATCGCAACCTGAGCTATCGGGTTGTGGGGGCGCGAAATCGACTGCTTGCGAACTTGCAGAGACTACTGAGCCGTCATATGTCGGCTCGGCTCGTTGAAAAAATCCTTCGGCCAAGAGAAGATCCGGATTTCGCGGCAACAGATCTGAAGGCTTAGGGCTGCGCCGTTTCCAGATGGTAGTCTCTCGACGTTGCGATCCGCAGATCGTCTTCGGCGGATACCCGACTAACCTCGTTGCCCACTTCGCCGAGGAAACGCTCATGGATCGTCCGCAGGCAGTTCCAACGCAGCAGGTATTCAATGAACGCGTGATAGTCACCGAGTGGCGATTTGCACCTGGCGCCGAGACCGGCTGGCATGTTCACGGGCATGACTATGTCGTGGTGCCGCAAACGGACGGCGAACTTCTCCTCGAGACAGCGCAAGGCAACCGGGAGTCGCAACTTCGCGCGGGGCAAAGTTACGCCGGGTTGAAGGGAGTGGAACATAACGTCGTCAACGCGACCGACCGCGAGGTGGTATTCATCGAGGTGGAGATTCGCCAAGGCAGCTCTTGAGAGGAAGCACAGACGAACGGCCGCTTCGAAGCGGCCAAGCCGACTGAGAGCTTCTGGCCCACACCTGTCCATCTGAGTTACTGGAAAAACTGCTGGTGCATCTTCGTGAATGCAGCAGATGTCGGTTGGGTTAGTAACCACTCCGGAACCAGCTGACCGCATTCAACACTGTTCGAAGACGATGAGTCCACAACGTAGTCGTAGTGTCGGTTAGCATGAATCAGTGAAATTGAGACTCGGCCAGTCCGATCTTGCGGTCACCGCGGGTCTGTTCGCGCTCGATCAGAACTTCGAGCGCACAAAAAACATTCTTCGCGCGTTCATCCAACGTTTCATAGGCGTACGTTGAGGAATTTCTCGGCAAACTCAGCGGGCTCCAGCATTTTTGCCTCGGAATAGTTTTGTCAGTCGAAAACGGGGCTGTGCTACGGCAGATCGGTGAACACGCTTCGCGACGGTGAGCTGAAATCAGCGCATACTGCTTGTGTACTCGAGCTTTCTGTCGAGCACTAATACCACTGGAGTAGTGTGATGGCAAAAGGTCAGTTGCGCAGCAATCGCGAAGCAAAGAAACCGAAGCAGCCGAAGAAGCCGCCGCCCGTTTTGTCGCCTTCCAAATCGGTCCAGCCCAGCGTGCGGTTTAGTCCTGCGGAAGGGCAAAAAAAGCGCTGAGGATGAAGTTGCCCAGGCAAATCGTCGGCATCGCATCGATGCCCGACAACGTTGTCGCAAGTTCACCCGTCGAGGCTTCAACGAAGCCTCGCTTGCCACAACGCAGGCGTGGCTCTTCATGCGCATACCGTTACGCTTGCCAATGTCCTTTGTTGCGTGCATAGCCGACGTTTGAAGGTCCGGGCGGCGGCGTCAACGATTGTCCTCTTCTGGCCGAACGCCAACAGTTCGCCCGACATTCCCCGAAAATTCGGGAAGAACCAAAAAAGGCCGACGGGCAGGGTGCCAGTCGGCCTTTCTCGTATAAGTGCGCGCTGAGCCGCGCCGTGCGTTACTTCGCCGCGAGCGCGCTCGCCACGCGTTTATCGCTCCACGCATTGTCCGCAACGCTCAGCTTCTGCGGAATCAGCTTCGCTGCATAAAACGCATCGGCGACACCCTGCTGAACCGCGACGATCTTCTCGTCGACCGGCACCGCACCGAACGGCACACGCTTGATCCACGTCTCGACGAGCGGCAGCGGCAACCCGACCTTCGGCGCGATCAGCGCGGCGGTCTCGGCCGGATGCCCGTTGACCCACAGGCCCGTCTCGCGCGCCTGCTTCAGGATTGCGCCGACCACGTCGGCATGCTGTTCCGCGAAATCGCGCGTCGCCTCGTAGAAGTTGTTCGCGGGCGTGAGGCCCGTGTAGTCGGACAGCGTGCGGATCTTCAGCGAATTCTGCGCAGCCGCGTAATACGGATCCCAGACGGCCCACGCATCGACGTTGCCGCTTTCGAACGCGGCGCGCGCGTCGGCGGGCGGCAGGTACACGGGGCGGATCTCGTCGTAGCGCACGCCGGCCTTCTTCAGCGCTTCCAGCAGCAGGTAGTTCGCGCTCGAGCCTTTCTGCAGCGCGACCTTCTTGCCGCGCAGCTCGGCGAGCGAGCGGATCGGCGAATCGGCCTTCACGAACACGGCTTCGTTGTGCGGCGACGGCGGTTCCGCGCCGACGTACACGAAGCGCACGCCCGCTGCCTGCGCGAACACGGGCGGCGGCGCGCCCGTGTAGCCGAAGTCGATGCTGTTCGCGTTCAGCGCTTCGAGCAGTTGCGGGCCGGCCGGGAATTCGAACCACTGAACGTTGTAGCCGAGCGGCTTGAGCCGCGCTTCGAGCGAGCCCTGTGCCTTGATGATCGACAGCAGGCCGGCCTTTTGATAGCCGATGCGCACGACCTTGTCGGCGCCGCCCTGCGCGAAGGCCGACGCGGCGGACAGCGCGACGAGCGTGACGGCGGCGGTGCGGGTGATCCAGCGGGTGAAACGAATCATCGAACGGACTCCATGCGAAACGTCTTCGGGAGAGCGGCCGGTGCCGCTCGGTTGGAAGAATCGTCGCATGGGCGGTTGCGCCCGCAAACGAAGCATTGCCGATAAGAATATGACGGCGGCGGCCCTATGCTTTGTCGTCGTCGCCTTGCGTATCGGGCGTACCGGACTGGCGCGCGGCTTCGTCGCTGAGCTTCTTGTCGAGGATCGTCGCGACGCGGCCGCCGAGATACGCGCCCGCCGCGGTTTCGAGCGCGCGGTTCGTCTCGCCTTCGACGAACACGGCCGCGAGCGGGCGCAGGCGCCAGATCGCGTCGACCAGTTCGGGCACGTCGGTGGCCGGCGGAAGCGTGTCGGCGTCGTAGCGGTCGAGCCGCTTCACGACGAGATCGACGAGCAGCCGCGCGATCGCGTCGAAGTGCGGCCGCGCGAGGCTGATCACGTCGAGCAGTTCGCGCGGCGGGATCCCTTCCTTCGTCATCGCGGCAGCCGCCTCGAGCAGCGCGGGGCTCTTCGCGACGAACGACAGGCCGTGCCGTTCGAGCAGGCCGAGCTCGGTCACGCGCGAAAGCTGCGTGGTCGCCTGCGGGCCGAACATCTGCGCGAGCGCGGCGAGCGAATAGGTTTTCGGCAGTTCATGCGACCAGCGGCCGCCGATCGCGTTTTCGAGGCCGAGGATCGAGCGCAGGTCGTGGCCTTCGTCGATCGCCTTGATCAGGTCCTGGATGTTCGACAGCGTGTAGCCGCGCGCGAGCAGGTGGTTGATCAGCTTCAGGCGCGCGACGTGCGTGTCGTCGTAGATGCCGACGCGCCCGCGCTTCTCGGGCGGCGCGAGCAAACCGCGATCCTGGTACGCGCGGACGTTGCGCACGGTCGTGTCGGACACGCGCGCCAGTTCGTCGACCGTGTACTCGTTGCGGGAATCCGCCGCAGCCTCGTCGGGGGGGGAATGAGTCTGTTTTGACATGCGGCCATTCTAGCGCGACGCGGCAGGCTCGGGCGAGGCGGGGAGCGTGCGTGCGCCGTCGCCGAGCGGGCGCTGCAGCAGCGCCGTGTCGATCCAGCGGCCGTGCTTGAAGCCGACGGCCTTCAGCGTGCCGGCCGGCTCGAAGCCGAACGCGCGATGCAGCGACGTCGAGCCGCCGGTGCCGCCGTCGGCGATCACCGCGATCATCTGCCGCCACGGACCGGCCTCGCAGCGCGCGATCAGCGCCGCGAGCAGTGCGCGGCCGATCCCGCGCCCGCGCTGCACATCGTCGATGTAGATCGAATCCTCGATCGTGAAGCGGTATGCGCTGCGCGTGCGGTACGGCGTCGCGTACGCGTAGCCGGCCACGCGGCCGTCGCATTCGGCGACGAGATACGGCAGCCCGTGGCCCAGCACCGCTTCGCGGCGCGCGCGCAGCTCGGCGGCGTCGGGCGGCGTTTCCTCGAACGACGCGACGCCGTGGCGGACGTGGTGCGCATAGATCGCGTGGATGGCGGCGAGATCGGCTTCGGTCGAATCGCGGACGATGCAGACGGCAGGCGTATCAGACATGGTGATGGGGCGACAGGGCGGGGATGCGGGCAAACCACTACTATGCGGGCGATCGCGTGGCGCGTAAAGCGGCGGCCGCGTGCCCGGCGTCGCCGCGTTCAGTTCGGCGCTCGCTTCTTCTGAGTGTCGCGCGGCAACTCGTCGAAGCGGGCGAAGTAGTACGCGGAAAAGCGGCCGAGGTGCCCGAAACCGAACGTCAGCGCCGTATCGGTGATGCTGGCCACCGGGTCGGTCAGCAACTGCACGCGCGCGGCGTCCAGCCGGATGTTGCGCAGCAGCTCCATCGGGGTCGCGCCGTGGTAGCGCCGGCACAGCACGTTCAGCGTCCGCAGGCTGACGCCGGCCGCCCTGGCGAGATCTTCGAGCGAGATCGGCGCGCAGAGCCGCGCGTGGATGAATTCGTGCAGCGCATCCATCTGCCGGATGCCGCCGCGCGATCCAGCTTGCGCCGGCGCGCCGAGCGCTGGCGGCGCCGCGCCGGCATGCGCGGCGGCGGGCGACGGCGGGCAATGCACGAGCAGGAACAGCGCGAGGCTTCGTTCGAAGTGGTCGCGCCATTCGGCCCGGATGCCGCCGTCGTCGGCGACGGCGAGCACGTTGAGCAGCGACTGCGCGATCAGATCCCATTGCGACGCAAGCGCCGTCGGCAACAGGAATCCCGGCGCGAGGCCGGGCGCCGCGTCGTCGGGCCGGCGGCCGCAGACCGCGCGCATCAGCGAATCGGGCACCTTGACGATCAGTTGCCGGGTGCCGGACCGCCAGCGAAGGCGGACGCGCGACGTCGGCGCCAGCACGGCGGTGCGCCCTTCGGACACGCCCATCACGTGCCCGTCGCACTCGATTTCGGCGCCGCCCGCAAGCGACGTGTGGACGAGCGAAAAGCCGTCGAACGGGCGCGGGGCGACCTCGACTTCGGCGCCGTACTGCAGCGCGTAGACGCTCAGATGATTCAGTTGCCCCTTGAACAGCGCTGCGTCCGGCACACCCTGCTTCCAGCGCAGCGCATGCTCGGCCAGTTCGAGCGAGACCTGCTCGTGCGCGTCCGCGCGCAATCCGGATCGGAACACGCAATTCCGATACAGCGCGGACAGCACTTCCGCATTCGGGGTGAGGGGCATGGGGCGTCTCCTGTGTGGCGTTTTTCGTGCAGCGCATCCAGCGGGCGGCGGATGCGCGTCGTGCCACATCGGTTTCTCTTGTGAGCGAGATATCCTGAAAGGATGATATTGATCTTCGTCAGACTTGTCGAAAGTATCGCAAGAATCGGATAGTCCCGCTTCCGCCAGGGAAAAATCCGGATAGCGCGCGGCCCGCGGTACGCGGCACTGGAAAAAGCGGACTGAGTTCGCGAGCCACGTGCAAATTCCGGATAGTGGGAATCATTGTGGCTTCCTACACTGCGCCGGCATCCGGACGGAAAGCGGCGCATTTCACGATGAAATTTCGTACAGCTACTAAATCGATGAGCTGAGCGATCGTATTACTTCGAACGCGTGTGATGCGACGGCTACTGCCGGGCCCGATCCCCACTGGAAAAAGGAACGAAGCTCCATGCGTCAAATCAACCTGCAGGCGCTGTCCGACGATGCGCGGCTGGGCCCGCTGCACGGCGTCGTGCTGTTCTGGTGCGCGCTGATCATCGTGTTCGACGGCTACGACCTCGCGGTGGCCGGCATCGCGCTCCCGGCGATCATGAAGGAGATGGGCGTCAATCCGGCGCAGGCCGGCTTCATGGTCAGCTCTGCGCTGTTCGGCATGATGTTCGGCAACATCGTGTTCGGGACCGTCGCCGAGCGGATCGGGCGCCGCTGGGCGATCGCGGCGTGTCTGACGCTGTTCAGCGTCTTTACTGCGGCGGCCGGGCTGGCGCCGACGCCCGCGCTGTTCGGCGCCGCCCGCTTCCTGGCGGGCATCGGCATCGGCGGCGTGATGCCGAACGTGATCGCCCATATGACCGAGTACGCGCCGCGCCGCTTGCGCAGCACGCTGGTGACATTGATGTTCAGCGGCTATTCGGTCGGCGGCATGCTGGCGGCTGTCATGGGCAAGGGGATGATCGAGGCGTACGGATGGCAGTCCGTGTTCGTCGCCGCGGGTGCGCCGGTGCTGCTCGTTCCGCTGCTCGTGAAATGGATGCCGGAATCGCTGCCGTTCCTGATCCGGCGCGACAGGACCGACGAGCTCGCGCGCATCGCGCGTCGGCTCGATCCCGCATACCGGCATCAACCGGGCGACTGTTATGTCGTCCCGCGCGAAGGCAACGCCGGCAGCGCGCCGGTTCGCCAGCTGTTCGACGACGGCCGCGGATTCAGCACCGTCATGTTCTGGATCGCGTGCTTCATGTGCCTGTTCATGGTGTATGCGCTCAGCTCGTGGCTGACCCGGCTGATGGCGAGCGCCGGCTACAGTCTCGGCTCCGCGCTGACGTTCGTGCTGGTGCTGAACGCCGGCGCGATGGTCGGCGCAATCGGCGGCGGCTGGCTGGCCGATCGCTTTCCGATCAAGACGGTGCTCGTGTCGATGTATCTGCTCGCCGCGGTATCGATCACGCTGCTCGGCTACAAGATGCCGACCGCGCTGCTGTTCGTGCTGGTCGGCCTCGCGGGCGCGTCGACGATCGGCACGCAGATCGTCAATTGCGCGTATGCGGGGCAGTTCTATCCGATGGCGATCCGCTCGACCGGCATCGGCTGGACGCTGGGCGTGGGCCGCAGCGGCGCGATCCTGGCGCCGATCGTCATCGGTCTGCTGGTCGGCATCGATCTGCCGCTGGAACAGAACTTCATGGCGATCGGGCTGCCCGCGCTGGCGGCGGCCGTCGCGGTCGGCCTGATCGATCATCGGCGCTCGGCGTCGCATCGCGATCGCCCGGCCAGTGCCGGCGAGCGTCAGGCGTCGCCTGTCCGGCAGTCCTGAGCGGCGCATCGGCAGGGCGCAACCGGCCGGGGATCACGGCCGGCCCGCAACGGCGGTTCCGAAGGGGCTGCGGCGTCAGAGCCGCCCGTCCGCCGCGCGCACCGCATCTGCGATCGCGTCCGCGACGCGCTGCACGCGCGGCGAGCGGCGCACGTCCGGATGGACGACGAGCCAGATCTCGCGCTCGATGTCGCAGCGCGGCGCGGAAGTCAGCTCGACGAGCGGCGCGGGTGCGGACGACGGTGCCGCACCGGCTGCGGCGAGCGAATCGTCGACGAGAAACCGCGGCAACAGCGCGACCCCCGCGCCGGCGACGCATGCGCGATGCAGCGCCGCGAGGTCGTTCGCGACGAACGCGAAACGGCGACCGGCCGCGAAGCGTTCGAGCCATTGCTGCTGCGGCGTTTGCGCGAGCGCGTCGTCGTAGCCGACGAACGGCCAGGTGTCGGGCGGCGCGTCCGCCCATTCCGGCGACGCGCACAGCGCGAAGCGCATCGTGCCGAGCCGGCGCGCGGCGAGCCCCGGCTCGCTCGGCCGCGACAGCCGCACCGCGAGATCGGCTTCGCGCGCATACAGGTTCGCCGCATGCATCTCGCCCATCAGGTCGATCCGCAGCGCCGGCCATGCGCGCTGCGCGCGGGCAAGGCGCGGCGCGAGGAAATGGCTGGCGAACACCGGCGACGCCGACACGCGCACGACGCCGTCGAGCGCCGCCGCACCCTGCGCGGCGCGCGCGAACGCGTGTGCATCGGTTTCGACGCGCGCGGCGTGCTCGGCGAGGCGTAGCCCTTCGTCGGTCGGCGGCCAGCCGCGCGGCAGGCGGTCGAACAGCCGGATGCCGAGCGCGGACTCCAGCGCGTCGATGCGCCGTGCGACCGTCGAATGCTGGACCTGCAGCGCGCGTGCGGCGGCCGACAGGCTGCCGCCGCGCATCACCGCGAGGAAGGTGCGGATGTCGTCCCAGCTCATCGGCAGTGCGGACGCGGGAACGGAATCAGGATCGGTCGAATTTTGCACAGTAGGTGGGCGATAAACGGGAATTCCGATCGATTATGCACGATGGGATGATCGTGTCACTTCATTCGATTGCGAGGAACGTCATGACCCAAACTGCTACCGCCATCCGGATCGGGATCGACCGCTACGGCGACGCCGGCGTGCTGCGCCGCGTCGATGCGCCCGTTGCGCCGCCCGGCGCCGGCGAGGTGCGGATTCGCCAGACCGCCGTCGGCGTGAATTTCGTCGACATCTATTTCAGGACGGGGGCGCACGCATTGCCCGCGCTGCCGGACGCGCTCGGCGTCGAGGCGGCCGGCGTGATCGACGCGGTCGGGCCCGGCGTGACGGATCTCGTGCCCGGCCAGCGCGTCGCGTATGCGGGCATGCCGACCGGCAGTTATGCGAGCCTGCGCACGATGCCGGCCGGGCGCGTGGTGCCGATCCCGGACGGCCTGAGCGACGACGCGGTCGCCGCCGGGCTGCTGAAAGGGATCACCGTCTATATGCTGCTGCATCGCGTCCGGCAGGTCGGCGCCGGCGACACGGTGCTCGTGCATGCGGCTGCCGGCGGCGTCGGGCTGCTGGCGACGCAGTGGGCGCGCGCGCTCGGCGCGCGGGTGATCGGCACGGTCGGGTCGGCCGCGAAAGCCGCGCTCGTGCGCACACATGGCGCCGACGCGGTGGTCGATTATCGCGAGGAGGATTTCGTCGCGGCCGCACGCGCGTTCGGCGGCGGCGCGGGTGTCGATTATGCGATCGACGGGATCGGCGGCGACGTGCTGACGCGCACGCTCGGTGCGATCCGTCCGTTCGGGATGGTCGCGAGCATCGGGCAGGTTGCCGCGATCGGCACGCGGCAGACGGTCGATCTCGACGAACTGGGGCCGGCCCGCTCGATCGCGCTCGCGCGGCCGAGCGTGCTCGGCTTCATCGCACGCGACGTCGCAGGGTATCGCGAAGCCGCGCGCGCGACGCTCGAACGGCTCGCGGGCGGAATGCACGTCGAGATCGGCGCGCGGCTGCCGCTCGAACAGGCGGCCGATGCGCACCGGCTGCTGGAGTCGCGCGCGACGACGGGCGCGGTCGTGCTGGTGCCGTAACGGCGGGCCGCGGCGGATGGGGCGCGCTGCGGGGCAACGGGCCAAAGGCCGCGGCGTGGCGCGCTTCCGGTGCCGGTCGCGGCGCGGCTCGCATGCCGATCAGTTGTGCGTGCGCAGCGGCGCATCGTCGACGAACCAAGCGAGCACGAACGCAATCGCGACCACGATGGCCGCAGCGAGATACACGACGTGCAGCGAGCCCGCGAACGCATGCAGGTACGCGTCGCGCACCGCGTTCGGCAACTGGTGCACGGCACCGGGGCCGAGCGCGGGCGGCAGCTCCGTGCCGGCCGGCAGCGCCTGCAGCATCCGCGCCTGCAGCCCGTGCGAGAACAGCGCGCCGAACGCCGCGACGCCGATCGAGCTGCCGATCGAGCGGAACAGCGTCGCGCCCGATGTCGCGACGCCCATGTGCCGGAAATCGACCGTGTTCTGCACCGCGAGCGTGAGCACGGGCATCACCATCCCGAGGCCGATCCCGAGCAGCGCCATGTACGCGTACATCGTCTGCAGCGGCGTATCGAGCGACAGCGTCGACAGCAGCGCCAGCGCGATCCCGCCGGTCAGCGTGCCGGCGATCGGAAAGATCCGGTACGAGCCGAGCCGCGAGATCAGCCGGCCGCTGATCACCGACATCGCGAGCATGCCGCCCATCATCGGCAGCAACTGCATCCCGGCCTGCGACGGCGTCGAGCCCTTCACGACCTGCAGGTAGAGCGGAATGAACGTGACCGAGCCGAATAGCGCGGTGCCGACCACGAAGCCGATCAGGCTGACCAGCACGAACGTGCGATGGCGGAACAGTTCGAGCGGGATGATCGGCTCGGCCGCGAGCCGCTCTTCGTAGATGAAGCCGCCGATCGTGACGAGGCCGAGCACGAGCGTCATCCACAGTTGCGGCGACGTCCACGGCAGCAGCGAGCCGCCTTCGCTCGTGAACAGGATCACGCAGGTGAGGGCCGTCGCGAGGAACGCGGCGCCCATATAGTCGATCCGGTGCTTCACGTGCGCGCTGTGCGGCCGGAACGCGATGCCGATCACCGCGAGCGCGAGAAAACCGAG
Source organism: Burkholderia pyrrocinia (assembly GCF_022809715.1). Classification (NCBI taxonomy): domain Bacteria; kingdom Pseudomonadati; phylum Pseudomonadota; class Betaproteobacteria; order Burkholderiales; family Burkholderiaceae; genus Burkholderia; species Burkholderia pyrrocinia. The sequence continues at coordinate 1,023,457 of NZ_CP094460.1, read as the reverse complement.
CGGCAGGTTGATCGTGAAGATCCAGCGCCACGACAGATGCTCGACCAGGAAGCCGCCGAGCAGCGGGCCGACGATCGTCGCGAGGCCGTACACGCCGCCGAACATCCCCTGGTAGCGCGCGCGGCGATCGGGCGGGACCAGATCGCCGATCGCGGCCATCGTGACGACCATCAGGCCGCCGCCGCCGAGCCCCTGCAGCGCGCGCAGCACGATCAGCTGCGTCATGTCCTGCGCAACGCCGCACAGCGCCGAGCCCGCGAGGAACAGCACGATCGCGGCCTGCAGCACGATCTTGCGGCCGTACAGGTCGCCGAGCTTGCCGTACAGCGGCAGCACGACGGTGGACGACAGCAGGTACGCGGTGACGACCCATGACAACTGGTCGAGGCCGCCGAGCTCGCCGACGATCGTCGGCAGCGCGGTCGACACAATCGTCTGGTCGAGCGCGGACAGCAGCATGACAAGCAGCAGCGCGGCGACGATCAGCCCGGTCGGCGCGTCGCGGCGGGCCGTCTCGGCGGCCGGCGGAGTAAGGAGGGTGTCGGTTGTCATCGAGATATCTGCCATGGCAGGGAATTGGTTCGAAATATAACGACCGGTGATTGACTAGTCAATTTCTGCCCAGCCTCGATATGTTGCATCCGTAACAGGAGATTGCCGGCGCGAAAAAAATTGATCGGGATCAGACAGAAAGCGGGGCCGGACTCAAGTTTTCTGCAGGCAAACCGTAATCCAGAGTGCCGCGGACCGATTGCCGCGGCACTTTTCATCGCTCACGTGCCGCCATGAACCTGAACGCCCTGTTTTCCCGTTTCTCGATCCGCACGCGGATCTTCTCCACGCTCGGTCTCGTTGCCGCGCTGCTCGTCGTGTCGGGGCTGATCGGCCTCGCCGGCATGCAGAGCTCGAATCGCGCGCTCGACGAGGCCTACACGCAGCAACTGGCTGCGAAGACCGCGCTGTCCACGGCGAGCCTGAACCTGACGATCGTGCGTACGACGCTCGACCGCGCGCTGCTGCATCCGGAAGCGGCGGAAGTGCCCGATCTCGTCAAGAAGGCCGAGGGCTATCTCGCGAAGGCCGACACCGCGTGGCGCGGCTACGCGGCGATGCCGCACGACGGCGACGAAGGCCCGCTCGCGAGCCGTCTCGACGCCGCGCGCCAGGCGCTGATCGGGCAGGCGCTGAAGCCGCTGATCGACGCGATCCGCGACGGCCGGCGCGACGAGGCCGACCGCTTGCTGATGTCGGTTGCGCCGCCGCTGTCGGTCGCGCTCACGCAGGCGACCGATGCGCTCGATACGTACCAGGCGGCGCGCGGCAAGGACGTCTACGACACCGCGCAGACCTATTACGGCTGGATGCGCGCAGGCGCGATCGCGGGCATCGCGTTCGGCCTGGCCGCGTGCCTCGGCTGCGCGATCGGCCTGCATTACGCGATCACGCAGCCGGTGAACCGGCTGCTGTCGCATTTCCGCCGCCTGTCGGACGGCGACCTGACGTCGGAAGTGCGCTGGTCGTCGCGCGACGAGATGGCCGAACTGGTCAATGGCGTGACGGGCATGCAGCGCAGCCTCGCGGACACGGTGCGCCAGGTCAGCCAGGGTTCGGAAGCGATCTCGACGGCGACGCACCAGATCGCGGCCGGCAACACCGATCTGTCGCAACGCACCGAGGAACAGGCGTCCGCGCTGCAGGAGACGGCCGCGAGCATGGAGCAACTGACCGCGACCGTGAAGCAAAACGCCGACCATGCGCTCGAGGCGCAGGCGTGCGCGGACAGCGCGAGCGAGATCGCGACGCGCGGCGCGACGGTGGTCGGCGAGGTGATCGGCACGATGAACGAGATCGACCAGAGCTCGCAGAAGGTCGCCGACATCATCGGCACGATCGAGGGGATCGCGTTCCAGACCAACATCCTCGCGCTGAATGCGGCGGTCGAAGCCGCACGCGCGGGCGAGCAGGGCCGCGGCTTCGCGGTGGTCGCGGGCGAGGTGCGCACGCTCGCGCAACGCTCGGCGTCCGCGGCGAAGGAGATCCGCACGCTGATCGGCGAATCGGTCGAGCGCGTCGCGAACGGCTCGCGGCTCGTCGGCGTGGCCGGCGCGACGATGCAGGACATCCAGCAGGCGATCGGGCGCGTGACGGGGATCATGACCGAGATCGCGGCCGCGTCGAACGAGCAGCGCGACGGGATCGAGCAGGTGAACCGTGCGGTGTCGCAGATGGACCAGGTGTCGCAGCAGAATGCGGCGCTCGTCGAGCAGGCCGCGGCTGCGGCGTCGTCGCTGGAGGAGCAGGCTGACGGGTTGCGTCGCGCGGTGGGGGCGTTCCGGGTGGCTTGAGCGGGCGCGTGGCGAATGGTGGCGGGTTTGTCGGTTGGCGCGACCCGCCTTACGGATCAATCCGTGTTCTAGCGGATGATCTGGTCGAGCAGATCGTCGGCATCCGACGGCTCCTCCGATCCCGTGAACTTACACACTTCGATATGCCCGTCGCGAAACGTGTCCGCTTCGACGCGCATTCCGACAACAGTGATCGAGACCAGCACGCTATCGGATCGATTGCGGCTCAAGGTGTAGTGGATCTTCGCGGTATCAAGCCGGTCGAGCCGGTCGAGCAGGTCGAGTAGCGGATGTGCGGCCATGACCCGAATGGCTGTTTCCTGGTCCGATATTGGCAAGCGACTCGGTGTGATCGCCCAAGTGTTGCGCCTTCCACGTCACCGTTGGATGTTCAAACGTCGGGGTCCAGGCTCAACCAGATCGCCTCGCACAGCACGGCAACTTCCGCGCCGCACGACGGCTCGAGTACGAACAACGCCTTGCGATCCGCGTCGAAATCGGCCAGATACCGATTGAGCAGGGACTCGTCGACGCTCGCCGCTTCGAAATCCTCTCGGCTGTTCATCCACTTCAGCCACTGGCCTATCTCTGCCGCCGAGAACGGGTATGCAGCGGAGATCAGAAGGCGTGACACAACGTTCTGTCCCGCAAAATCGATCACTCGCTGGGAGATGACACCGGTGAAGCGATAGGTGCCGACTCCACCGTCGATTCGACGAAACCGAAGCCGCAATTCCTGATCGGTCGGACGATGGTCGATCATGACGAGTTCGGCATCATGGAAGGTCGGCATGTTCTCGAACCCAATCACGCTTTGGTAAGTCACGTTTCCCATGGATGAAATTCCGATTCGAATTTAAGAAAGTATAGGTAGCCGATTTTCTGAATTTTTGCTGTCTTGCAGAATCCGATCTCGTGGAGTTTGGCCACACAAAGTTGTGGCGATCAAGACGGAAAATGTGTATTGAGAATGCAAACTCCGGCTGCAGCGCTCTATTTATTGAAAATTAAAATTTCACGGGCGAGCTCAAAATAAAGGCAGCCTGGCATGAAGCCAATCCCATTTGGTCGGCGGAATCCTCAGCTGTTTATCGTAACTTGATTCATCAGTGAAATCGACATACCGAACCAAATTCCCCTCATAATTCAAAGGTTGATGAAAGCTCTTTCCGGCGTGCCAGTTAACGGAAAAATATCGCCTCGCAAGCAGTTCCCCTCTATCGTTGAAAACTCTTAACTCTATTTTGTCGTTTGCTCCATCTTGATCGTTTCCGCCGGTGCCGCACATTTGGAATCGATAGTAAGCTCCGTTCATGTGTTTTGTGCCGCCATCCAGTGTTTCTGGTCGATCATAAAAATCGCATCGCCCATAGATGGGTCGATTGAAGTGGATGATCAAGCCAATGCCGATATAGACAAAAAAGGCTAAGCCAATGTATCTGAGGGCTCTAATCTGCATATTTCACCAAGTTTAAGGTCAATTGGCTTCTTTAGCTTGAGATAGACTGGTTTTGAATATATCATGAAGTCCCCGCCTCGATGGTGTTTTTCCCGCCAGCGATCGTAATCTGCATTGTAGACCGGGAAATAAACATCTGGTTCCCTGAATTTTCCAAACAAACCTTTTCTGGTATCTACGGGTTTGTTGATGCTTTTTACCCAGATGTCGATGTCGGAATCTCGTTTTGGTGAACTCGATCCCGTAAGCAACGATCCTGGTGCAATAACGACTCCATGCTTGTTCCAGTGTCCCAAATATTGTTTGCCGTTGAATGAGTAATTGTCTTTTACGTAGGCGTAGATGTGTGTAATCTTTCCGGTAGCGTCAAGACAATAAAATTTCCCCGTATTCTCATATCTAAAATATTTTTCGACCGAAACCTCGACGTTTCCTATTGCAACGTAAATATTGAAATTGGCCAATGCTCCCGTAAGATCCGTTGGTGCGAGGTTTTCCAGGGTGTCCCAGTTGCTTATTGGTAATAGTTGAAATTGCCAATCCGTATGAAATTTATGTAAATCATCGGTAAATGCTGAGGTTGCGAAGCTGAAGACTGAATTTCTATCGGCGAAAAGTTTTTGAACAAAATCCTTGACGATGTCTGTCGCTATTCTGGTTGATCGAGCGCTATAGATGTCATTCGAAAGAAGGTTGTCATATTTTTTCTTGACGCTTCCGAATCTCAGTGCCCAATCAAGGGTGATGTCACCGTTATAGAGTGGTTGAGCTGACGTTGGATCGTCGTTGTACGTATGCGCAGGACTCGCAAACCAGATTCTCGCCAGTTTGGCCGAAACCTTCCAGCCCAAATTGTCCATCGCAATTGGCACATCCTGCAGGTCGAAAACCGGTGGTTTTTCGCAAACTTCGGCTTCTGGTTGCTTTGGCGGTTCTTTAACTACTGCTTGGTCGTTTTTCGGCTGCGGTTGAGGTGCGGCTCTCTGCTTCGGAATACTCGGCGCTTTGACAACCGGCTTAGGAGCCGGCGGCGGCGGCTTTGCCCCCGGTGCGAGCCTGTCGATTGATACGCTGTTTTGAGTATCGAGAGGAATGCATCCCTGCGCTCCCTTGTATTCTTTCAGCTCTGATCCGAACAACCCTTTTTGCGGTTTGTAGTAGGGCACCTTTTTCACATCGGCCATGGCACATTCCGTTTGCAACGAATGGCCTGGCATCGTAACGGCAGGCCGCAAGCGGATAAACCACGGGATATCGCAGGAATCGCGCAAAACGCGAGTAGTTCAGGGCGCCGGGCAGAAAGAAATGTATCCGATTGTGTCGACGAGCATCATGTTGGAGATTGTCCCGTGTTGGACGATCTCCGCTGCCCCGTCAACCCTCCGCGAGCTGCGCGACCGCGCGTGACGACGCGACGATCAGCAGCTTCATCGTCGCGCGCGTCGCGCCGACGAACAGCTTGCGCGCGGCACGCGCGTCGAGCGTGTCGAAGTCGACTTCGGTGAGGATCACGCACGGCGCCGACTGGCCCTTGAAGCGGTAGATCGAATCGAGCAGCACGTCGCCTTCGCGATATTCGGGGTTGCCGAACAGGTCGTACTTGCCGGTGAAGCTCTTCAGCCGGTGCGGGCCGAGCTGGTCGAGCGGCGCGAGCACCGAGCCTTCGCGGCCGCGATACGACAGCACCGCGATGTCCTGCTTGCGGAAGCCGAGCGACAGCGCGTGCGTGATCGCGCGCTTGGTCGCGTCGATGCAGGCTTCCGCCAACACGTCGCCCGGCATGCCTTCTTCCCCGTAGGCCGATACCGACGGATCGGACCCGTCGAACGGGCTGCCCGAGCGCAGCTCGGCCGCAAGCGGCTCGACGCGCCCGACGACGTCGCGCACGAAGTCGAGCAGGTCGCGCGGGCTGCGGTAGTTCGTCAGTGCCTTCAGCGTGACCCAGCCGGGCAGCGCGACGGGCTCGCGCATGTACAGGTTCTGCAGCGGATCTTCGAGCCACCACCACGCACCGTCCGGCGCCAGCAAACGCTCCAGTGCGGCCGCCCACGGCGCATGGAAATCCTGCCCTTCGTCGACGACCAGCACGTCGAAGCGCCAGCGTTCGGGGATCGGCGCCTGTGCGAAGCGTGTCTCGAGCCGCTCGAATTCGCCGGGCACCTGGAAGTCGGGCGTATAGCCGCCGTCGCGCGCGACCCAGTCGCACAGCTGGTGGTAGTTCGCGATCTTCGCGCCGGGCGGCGCGATGCGCGCGATGTAGTCGGCGAGCGGCCGGTTGAAGCATACGTAGAGCACGCGCTTGCCGGCCGCGACGGCATCGCGCATCGCCTGCACCGCGAGCTGCGTCTTGCCCGAGCCGGCCGTGCCGGTGACGCGCAGCCGGAACGGCGCGAATTCGAGCTGGCGCGCCCACGCGGCGAGGCCGCCCGACAGCCGCGTGACGAGCGTGCCGGCCTGCCCGACGAGCGCGCTCGTGTCGGGCGTGAGCGCGAGTTCGTCCGCGAGGAAATGGTGGAGCTTCGGCGCGTTCGGGAGACGTTCGTCGTCCTCGGGCAGGATCTGCAGGATCACCTGCGCGAGCTGCGCCTTGCGCGACGCGTCGACGATGCGGTCGGCCGCGACGCCGGCGATCGATGCCTGGCGGATCGAATAGTCGGGGCAGTACAGCAGCGCCTCGACGCCGTAGACGCCCGCGCCGAGCGCGGCCGTCAGGCGCCGGTGCAGTGTTTCCTGCGTGCGCGCGAGCTGGATCGCGACGTTGCGCTCGGTCTGCAGGTAGACCTTCACGAGCCCCTTCGGCGTTTCACGCAGGAAGCCGGCCTTCTGCTCGATCAGCAGCGCGCGGCCGGCCGGGCTCACGACGACGAACGCGGCCTCGCCGAACACCGAGAAGGCCTGGTCGGCACGCGTCCAGTGCACGCCGTGATACACGGTGTAGGTGTCGGGCAGCGCGTGTTCGAGCGCGGCGAGCGTTTCGCGCTCGCGTTCGGCCGCGCCGGTCGCGGCGAGGCTTTTCCAGTCGTCGGGAATGAGGCGGGCCATGGAGTCGGGCGGCGTAGGCGTGAACAGGTGCGGCTATTGTACTGAGGAACCTGTTCACGGCCGCACGGACGCAGGCCGTCCGGGAGAGGGGCGGAGGCGGGCGGAAGTTACCCGCGCGCGAGCCGTTTCGCGAGATCGGCGCTGAGGATCGCCATGCGCGCGGGCTTTTCGTAGCAGACGACGTCGAACGTGCGGATCACTTCGCTGATGTCGGCTTCGCTCGCACGGCCGGTGAGCAGGTCGCCCGTCAGCACGAAAATCGGCGCGCCCGGGTTGTCGGACGTACGCACCGCCTTGATCGCGGTCGCGGCTGTGCCGTCGTCGAACAGCCATTCGGTCAGCACCGCATCGAAAGCCTGGCCCTGCAGCGCGTCGACGAACGGCGCGAGGCCGTCGAACGCGGCCGTCGCGAAACCCTGCCGTTCGAGATAGCGGCACAGCTCGGTCGCGCTGACGCGATCGGGATCGATCACGGCGACGACGAGCTTGTCGCTCTCTGCGCGGCGCGGATAGATTTCGATCTTGTGCACGTCGTACGCGTTCTGGTACAGCACGCCCGTGTGGCGCAGCACGCGCCAGCGGCCGTTCTGTTCGTACGCGACGAACTCGGGGCGCGCGCCGGCTTCGAGCGGCGCGCCGATCCATGCGGTGCACGGAATCTCGGCGACGCCCGCGTAAAGTACGGCCTCCTGCGAACAGGCGCCGACCATGCCGGGGTCGAGCGTTTGCGCGCCGAACAGCTGGGCGGCGGGTTCGCCGTACGCTTCGGCGACTTTCTTGATTTGCGCGAGCGTCCAGGGGCTGCTGCCGCGCAGTTTGCGGTGGCCTTGCGAGAAACTCAGGTCGAGGATGCGGCACAGCTCGGTGGTCTGCTGGCGCTTGCCGATGCCGTTGCGGGTCATCAGCTCGCGCACGCGCTCGGCAACCGCGAGGGAATCCGTGGTGATTGCTTCAGTGGTCATGCTACGGGAACGGATCGTGACGTTCAGAACGACGCCTTGCGGCAGTCTCGACGGACAGTCTTCATGACGTCCAGTGGCGAGCCGACCGGCCACGCGCGGAAAAGATAACTTTACCGCAAAATGGTCGTCATTCAGTGTCATGAAAGGTGCGTTTGTGTGAAAGGTGTGTCACGACGTTACCGTAGCAGCTCATATCTCGAACGTATTAACGCCCGACAGGAAACAATGACGACAACCTATCCGCTGCACGATGCCTTGACCCGCGCCGAAACGGCGCTTCCGGCCGAAGCCGACGTCGTGATCGCCGGCGCCGGCATCATGGGCTGCGCGGCCGCGTATTACCTGGGACTGCGCGGCCTGAAGGCCGTCGTGCTCGACAAGTCGCGCATCGCCGGACAGCAGTCGACGCGCGCGTGGGGCTTCGTGCGGCAGCAGGGGCGCGAAGCCGCCGAGGTGCCGCTGATGATGGCCGGCATGCGGATCTGGGAGGGGTTAGAGGAAACCCTCGGTTTCGATCTCGAATGGCGGCAGGGCGGCTGTCTCTATATTGCGGACAACGAAACTGACTGGGCGTCGTTCAACGCGTGGCTTTCCGTCGCACGCGAGCACGGGCTCGATACGCGCACGCTGACCCGCGCGCAGATCGACGAGCGCGTCAGCGGCCTTTCGCCGCAGGCGCGCACGCTCGGCGGGCTGTACACCGCGACCGACGGGCAGGCCGAGCCGCGCCGCGTGGCCGCGGCGTTCGCCGCGCGTGCCACCGAGGCCGGCGCGCGCTTCTTCGAAGGCTGCGGCGTGACGGCGATCGAGACGGCCGGCGGCGCGGTCGTCGGCGTCGCGACCGAGCGCGGCACGATCCGCACGCGGCGCGTGATCTGCGCGGCCGGCGCGACCAGCTTCCGGCTGCTCGACGGCGTCGGCATCCGGCTGCCGCAGCAGGCCGTGCGCGGTACCTGCATGCGCACCAACGTGGTGCCGCCGGTATCGGCGTCGACGGTGTGGGGGCACGGCCTCGGCATCCGGCAGCGCAAGAACGGCGCGATCAATCTCGCCGACGACATGCAGGTCGACGTCGACCTGACGCTCGGTCACCTGCGCGGGTTGAGCCTGTTCTGGCCGGAGTTCTGGTCGCAGCGCGACAAATTCCGGCTGCACGTGAATTCGGCCGCGTGGCGCGATGCGCTTGCGCGCATCAACGGCGCGGCCGGGCCGATCGAGCCGCGCGATCCGCAGCCGCAGCCGAATCGCGCGCATGCGCCGCGCGCGCTTGCGAAGCTCAAGGCGATCTTCCCCGCGCTGAAGGACGCGCAGATCGTCGAGGCATGGGCCGGCCTGATCGACGTGCTGCCCGACGGCATTCCGGTGATCGATGCGCCGGGCGCGCCGTCGGGGCTCGCGATCGCGACGGGGTTCTGCGGTCACGGTTTCGCGATGGGGCCGATCGTCGGCCGGCTGCTGGCCGAATGGATCGACACGGGCGCGCCGTCGCTCGACCTGTCGGCGTTTCGCGCGCAGCGTTTCGTCGACGGGACGATGGTGCGGCCGCGCAGCATGCTGTAGCGGACGAATCGATGCAATGATGTCGGGTCGGATCGCTGCCTTCCCGTCGTAGAATCGAGCCCGCATCCTTCAGGAGATTCCCCGTTGGCCTCGCCTTCCGCCCAGCGCCGTTCGTTGCGCTCACGCCTGCGTCGCGCCCGCAACCCGTGGCAGGCGCCGCGTGCGCGCATGCTGTTCACGCGTCCCGCGACGTCGCCGCGGCGCACGCTGCTGTTTCGTGTCGGTGCGGTCGCGCTGTTGTGCGTGCTCGCGTTCCTCGTGCTGTATGTCGATCGCGACGGCCTGCGCGATTCGACCAAGAGCACGCCGATGACCGTCGCCGATCTCGTGTACTTCACGATGGTCACCGTCGCGACGGTCGGCTACGGCGACATCGTGCCCGTCACCGCGCGCGCCCGCCTGATCGATGCGTTCTTCATCGTGCCGATCCGCATCGTCATCTGGTTCATTTTCCTGGGCACGGCGTATCAGTTCGTGATCCAGCGCGTCATCGAGGAATTCCGCATGAAACGTCTGCAAAAGCAATTGTCCGATCACATCGTCGTGTGCGGTTACGGCCTGTCGGGGTCGATCGCCGTGCGCGAGCTGCTCGAGAGCGGCGTCGATGCCGCGACGATCATCGTGATCGATTCGCAGCAGCAGGCGCTCGAGGCCGCGACGTCGCTCGGCGTGACGGGGCTGCTCGGCGATCCCGCGCATGAGGATCTGCTCCAGCAGGCACAGGTGCGCGCGGCGAAGGCCGTGATCATCTCGGTGACCGACGATCCGACCGCGATCCTGCTGACGCTGTCGGTGCGCAGCATCGCGCCAGAGACGAAGATCGTCGTGCGGATCCAGGAGAACCTGTACCAGCGGCAACTGCGGCAGGCCGGCGCGGACGTGATCGTGTCGTCGACGAAGATCGGCGCGCTGCTGCTTGCGGATGCGGTGCATAGCCGCTATATCGTGCCGTTCGTGAACGACATGCTGTCGACGCGCGGGCGCGCGACGCTGATCGAGCGCGAGGCGCTGCCGCACGAGATCGGCTGCATGACCAATGTCGTGCCGGGCGCGATCGTGGTCGGGCTCGATCGCTGCGGGAAGATCCAGTCGTTTTATGAAGATCCGCCATGCCGGATCGAGAAGGGGGACACGCTGGTCGTGATTCAGTCGGCGCGGATTCCGGATGCGGATGTGTGAGGATTGTGCGTGGAGTAAGCGTCAGTATTTTCAATGGATTATCGTTTAAGTTTTCTCCGATTATTCGTTTCATTTCTAGTGTGTAGGCGCTATGCCGGCGATCTGGGGCAACTTCGATCCACGTCGATCGATGGCAATGCGTCCTCGATGAGACGTCCAGTGCTATCGGAGCGCCGCGCCTGCCGGCTTGTCGGGCTTTCTCGCAGCATGTTGCACTACGAGTGCGAAGCCGGACCATGAGAATGAAGCGTTGACGGCGCGTCTGGTGGAGCTGGCGCACGAGCGTCGCCGCTTCGGCCACCGTCGGCTGCATGCCCTGGTGGAACGCGAAGGAACGCACGCCAATCACAAACGGGCGCCCGCTTCCGAGGCGATCCCAAAGCGGTGCGAACAGACCAGGGGCCCGAATTCACGAGCCGCGCGCTCGGCCAGTGGGCCTACGCAAGTGGCGTCACCATGAAGTTGATTCAGGCCGGCAAGCCGACGCGGAATGCGTACATCGAATCGTTCAACGGCAAGTTCCGCGATGAATGCCTTAACGAGCACTGGTCTACGACGCTTGCCCACGCTCGCGCTGTCATCGCGGCATGGCGTCAAGACTACAACGAGCAAAGGCCGCACAGCGCACTGAATTACCTCTCGCCATCGGAGTTCGCGGCGAAACATCAGGCAACAGCGGATGCTCCTGCCGCATTCCAGGAGCTGGTTTAAAGGGACTTTGCTAGAAGTCCATTGGCGCTATTGATGGGGCAGGTCATACAACCACAATCGTCGTCATGTTCCGACGGATCAGGGGCGAATCGCCGCAGCGATATCTGGCAGCCAGTTGAGCGAGCATGATTCGGGGCGGCCTGCGGCTCCGCGACGTGATCGGGGCGTCCTGGTCGTCCCGGCGTCGCGAATGACCGCCCCGGACGTCGGGTTTTGGATTGGTATCGCGCCGGTATGCGGCGATTTTGAAATGGCATACTACGACACCAATCTAGCGGGGCATGACGTTGCATTTGGGCAGATGATTGGCATCCTGCAGCGCACGCCCATCGCGCCATCGCTTTGGAAATTGGCACATGAGCACTGGCCCGGCAGCACAGCCTCTCGACAAGCTGGAAAGGAGCGACGACGAGTCGCCTCATTCCCGCTCGGTTTGGCTTGCCAACGAGTTTCGGGCCAGCTACGGATGGCTGAAGGCGAAGCTGCTGCGTCGTGTCGGATCGCCGGCCGATGCCGAGGATCTTGCGTCGTCGTCGTTCGAGGCGCTTGCCGGCGTCGATGACCCGCCGGGTATTCGCGAGCCTCGAGCGTGGCTGACCGTCATCGCCCAGCGTCTCACCTTCGAGATGTGGCGCCGCCGGGATCTCGAGCGCGCTTATCATGAGGCGCTCCTCACCGTCGAGGAGCCCCTCGCGCCGTCCGCCGAATCGATCGTCGAGATTTCCCAGGCATTGTTCCTGATCGATCAGGCGCTCGATGGATTGTCTCCGAAAGCGAAAAGTGCCTTTATCTACAGCCAGATCGACGGCCTCACGTATTCCGAGATTGCCGCTCGACTCGGCGTCTCGACAAGCATGGTTCGCAAATATATCGCCCAGGCGCTTACCCGATGCTTTCTGATCAGTTGAAGGCCCCGCGTGGCGCCGGCCCGGTCGATGCGTGCGCGGAGGAAGCCGTTCAGTGGGAGGTCCGGTTGCGTGCCGAGGACGCCACGCAGCAGGATCGCGATGGCTTCGAGGCATGGCGCCGCGCCGATCCCGCGCACGAAGCGGCGTGGATACGGCTCCAGGAAGGGCTGGCGCGGTTTGCCTCCCTGCGGAACGCGCCCGGCACGGCGGTGCGAAGCGCGCTGAACGAGCCGTCTCGTGCGAGGCGCCGCATGTTGAAGGCTGGCGCCGGGGTGGGGGCGCTGGCGCTGGCCGCGATCGGGACGCGAGAACTGGTCCGGGCGTATTCGCTCGACGCCGACTATCACAATGGCGATCGGACGCCGCAGGCCGTGGCGCTGAAAGACGGGACACCGATCGTCCTCGGGGCATCGGCGCGTGTTTATTGGACACGGGACGGCGCACGCGGCGACGTCTATCTTGCGTCCGGCCAGATCCTGACGAGTCCCGCCACGACGAACCGCTCGCAGTTCGCCGTGAGGACGCGGGACGGGACGGCAATCACGAGCCACGCTCGCCTGAGCGTCGATACATTGCGATATCACACCGTGGTCGCGGTGCAGGGGGGGGATGCTACCCTTGCGACGCCGCGCGGCGGCAGTGTCCGCATCGGCGATGGTTCGGTCTGGTCGCTATCGCCGGGGCGCATCGCCCGCATGCCCGAGACGGCCGCCGACATCTTCGCCTGGAGCCGCGGCACGCTCGTCGTCCTGGATCGCCCGCTGCCCGACATCCTCGAGACGCTGGGCCGCTACTACGGCGGCTATATCCGGTTTCCGCGGGCCGCGCTCGCTCGCCGGGTCAGCGGCGTGTTCCCACTCGACGACGCCGAGGCGGCGCTGCGCCAGCTCGCCAACGGCCTGGGACTTTCCCTTGCCGTGTATGGCAAGGTTCTGGCCGTCGCCTCAGAGGCTTGACGCCGCGCCCCGTTCAGCCGGGGCGCAAAAATTTTTTTCTTTCCCGGTGTCACTTTTCCCGCTTCGTTGCACAAGGTGAATGAAGGCGTCCGAATGCCTGCGACGCTTACCTTGTCCCGAAGGGGGGAACTGTGATCGACCATATCGACAAGGCCATCCTGACAGTCCTGCAAGAGGACAGCACGCTTTCAGTGGCGGAAATCGCCGATCGCGTGCATTTGTCGACGACGCCTTGCTGGCGCCGCATACAGAAGCTCGAGCAGGACGGCGTCATCGCCCGCCGAGTCGCTCTGCTCGACGCCGACAAGCTCAATGTCGGCGTGACCGTGCTCGTCGAAATCAGGACTGCGCAGCATACGGCCGCCTGGCTCAAACGCTTCTGCGACGTGGTCGCCGACATCCCCGAGGTGATCGAGGTGTACCGCATGAGCGGTCACATCGACTACCTGCTGAAGGTGGTCGTTCCGCACATCGCCGGGTATGACGGCGTGTACAAGCGCTTGATCAGCGAGCTGGAAATTTTCGATGTGAGTTCGAGTTTCTCGATGGAGACCATCAAGCATACGACGAGGTTGCCCCTCGATTACGTTTGCTGATTTTCTTGTCTGCGGATTCCGCCTGCTGGATTGAATTTTCAAAGACGGCGCGGTCGGTGGGAATAAAAAACCGGAAATGGCGCGAAGGACGAATTCTTTCAAAAAAGTATTCCGGGCAGGATCGCTAGACTTTTTCATGTGGATGAGGAGCCGGCAAGCCTGCCGGGGCCGGCGGCCTCGAGCGAAGCCGGGAGTGAAGGGGGAAGGCATGCCGTTGCGGTTGACCGCTGCTTCTCGACTTCTCGATCGTGTGGGACAAGACAGGCGTTTTGCCGAAATACAACCGACTAGGGATGGGTGCATCGTGGGGATCAAGTTCGACGGCAAGGGTATGGCCCGCAACGTTGCGGCAATGGCGATCGCAATGGCGGTTGCCCAGACTTTCATGGTGTCCGCGGCGTATGCGCAGCAGGCGGAACAACACACCTATCATCTGCCGAGCGGTCCGCTGGATCGCACGTTGGTGGAGATCGCCCGGGTCGCGCAGCTTCCGTTGAGCTATGACGCGTCATTGGTGCAGTCGCTCAAATCGACGCCGGTGGACGGCACGTATTCGGCCGAGGCCGCGATTCGCAAGGCCTTGCAGGGCACGGGCCTCGACCTGGTTCCGACGGCGAACGGCGGTTACACGCTGGCTCACGTCAAGGCGGATGCCAAGGGGGTTTCGTCGGCGCCGGCCGCTGCCGCAGCCGCGGCGACCACGGCGCAGGTAGACACCACCTTGCCCCTCATCAGCGTGGCGGCCAGCCGGGATTCAGGCGGTACCGGCTTCGTCGCGGAATCGTCCTCCACCTATGCGCGCTCGGATGTGCCGCTGAGCGAGACGCCGAAATCGGTCAGCGTCATCAATGCCGCGGTGATCCAGAGCCAGGGTGCTCAGTCGCTCTCCGATGTGCTGAGGAATGCTTCCGGTGTCGTCACGCGGCCGGGGCCGCTGGGCGTGCCGAGTTACACGATTCGCGGGTTTGTAGCGCAAAACGTCACGTCGGATGGATTGGCGACTGTCGGGACGGCCCCTAACGTTACGCCGACGATCGCCATCTCGAGCGTGGAAGTGGTCAAGGGACCCTCGGCCATCGTGAATGGCAACAGTCCGCCGGGAGGCGTCATCAATCTCGTCAAGAAGACGCCGCAGGCCGATCCGTTTCATGAAATCCAGGTGGGCTACGGATCGTACGGCGACACCCAGATCGCGCTGGACAGCACGGGCGCGATCACCGCCGACAAGAAACTCCGGTATCGCTTCATCATCTCGGGTGAACGGGTCGGCCAGAATTCGATGGGATATGACGGCAAGAGAAATTTCTACTTTGCGCCGACTGTGCAATGGAAGGACTCGACCACGGATGTGACGGTCGGCTATGAGCGCACGGTCTACCGCGAGCCGGTTCCCCAGTTCACGCTCGGCCATGCTGCCGGCGATATCTATCGAAACTATATCGACAAGCCGCTTGGCACGCCGTCCGACCATTTCGGCGCGCAAACGGACAATATTTTCATTCATCTCGAACAAAAGCTCGGCTCGGCGCTGACCTTCGTGAGCAAGGGTTCCTATACGCGGACCCAACAAACGCAGCAAGCCTGGACTACGGCCACGCCGCTCTCGGCGACCAACGGCGTGTTGTTCCACAATTTCGATTCGCTTTCGGATTTCTACAGTTGGAGCTTCCAGAACTACCTGCGCGCCAAGTTCAATGTCGGCGCTGCGAAAAATACGGTGATTGCTGGCTGGGACGTTCTTCGCTACAGCCAGCATCAGTCTGACACCACGACATCGAAATTCATTTCCATTCCGAATGTCTTCGGCTCATTTACGCTTCCGTCTTCCGACACGGGAAACCTGATGCCGAATGGGACTACCTACTTCACCCAAACCGGCTTGTATCTACAAGATCAGTTCTCCTACAAGAATTTCCATGCACTCGCGTCCGTGCGCCGGGATACCTATCTGACACATGCGACCTACGCCGGTAACCCACCACCGGGAAACCATCAGAATGCGTATAGCCCGAGCCTCGGCCTGCTCTACGAACTGACGTCCGAGGTTGCCGCCTACGCCAGCTACAACCGTGGCTTTCAGCCGGGCACGGCGCTTAAATTCGGCGGCGGTGTGCTCCCCCCGCAAACCAGCCAGCAGGTCGAAGTGGGCATGAAGTTCAACCTGCTGGACGACAAGCTGGCCATCACAACCTCGGCTTACCGCACCTCGTTCAGCAATTACAACGTTGCCGACCCGGCCCATCGCGGCTTCTATCTTCCTGCCGGCGGCGCCGTCAGCCGCGGATTCGAAGCGGAGATTACCGGGCAGCCGCTGCCCGGTGTCAACGTGGTGGGCAGCTACACGTACAACGACTTCGTGCAGCCGCCGAACAGCAAGCTGGCGGTGAACCTGCCCAAGAACAGCGCCAGCCTGTGGGCGACCTACAACTTCCGCTCAGAGAAGCTCCAGGGTTTCGGTGTCGGCGCGGGGCTGTTCTTCGCGAGCGGGCAGTACATCGGTTCGGGCTCGGCGTACCGCATCCCCAGCCAGGTGGAGACGGACCTCGGCGTGTTCTATCGGAAGAAGGGTTACGGCCTGAATCTTTCGGTCAAGAACGTATTCAATCGCAAGCTCTACTACAGCAGCACGACCGCTAGCCTGATCCCGATGGGACCGGAGCGGACCATCATGCTCACCGGCACCTATGATTTCTGACACCCTCGAGACTCGGCCGTGGAGCGGCGGCATGTCGAATCCTGAGCGCATCACTCATTCGCGGGCGCGATGGCGGCGCGCGGCGATCGGGGGCGCGGTCGTGCTGGCGCACGCACTGGGGCTGTATCTGATCGTTCATCGCAGCGTGGACCTGATCAGGCTGGAGGCCGACCGGGCCTCCGGTGCGTCGGTTCAGGTCAGGCTCGTTGCCGCGCCGACACCCGAGCCCGTCGCGCGGCCGGAACCGAAGCCCAAGCAGGAGCCTCAGCGGAAGCCGGAACCCAAGCCCGTCGAAAAGCCGGTGGTGCGGAAGACGGCACCCTTGCTTTCCTCGGAGGCTCCTGCTGCCCGGACCATCGCGCCAGCCAAGACCGAGCCCGTCAAACCGGTCGAGCCGGCGCCGCCGGCGCCGCCGGTACCGGTGCCCAGCGCGGTCGCGCCCTCCGCTGCGACACCGCCTGCACCCGCGCCGGGTCCCCAACTGCTCGATAGCCCGAAGCAGATTAGCAGCGCGGAGCTCAAGCAGCTCGGTTGCCGTATCCCGCGGCCGGACTATCCGCCGAAGGCCCGGCGGCTGGACCAGCAAGGCACGGTGGTGGTGAGGCTGAACATCGGCGTGGACGGTGCGGTGAAGACGGCGCGGGTTGCGCAAAGCAGCGGCTACCCGCTGCTGGATGCGGCCGCGCTGGCGGCGATCGAAGCCGGCCATTGCCAGCCCTACACGACCGCCGGTATTGCCCGTGCCGTAGAGGCCGAGCAGCCGATCGCCTTCAACCTGAATGATTGACCTGGAATCTACGGAGCAAAAAATGGAACAGTACGGCATCGCCAACGTCTGGCAGCAGGGCGACTTCATCACCCGGTTCATCTTCGTCTTTCTTCTCGGCATGTCGATCGTGTCGTGGTTCGTCATCGTGACCAAGGGCTTGGCGAATCGACGCCTCGAGACCATGGGAAAACGTGCGCAGACGCGCTTCTGGTCCACGCCGTCGCTCGATGACGGCATCGAGGCCCTGGGCGACGGCACCGACAATCCGTATCGCGCCGTGGCGCTTGCCGGCCGCGAGGCGAACGACCAGCAGGCCGGTGGCGACGCGTCGCTGCAAGGAAGCCTCAGCAGCAGCGAATGGGTGGCGCGCGGCCTGCGCAACGCCTTCGACGACGAGGTTGCCCGCCTGCAGAACGGCCTGGCCATCCTCGGGTCGATCGGCAGTACCGCGCCGTTCGTCGGCCTGTTCGGGACCGTGTGGGGCATCTATCACGCGCTGATGGCCATCGGCGTGTCGGGACAGGCCAGCCTCGATCATGTCGCGGGCCCGGTCGGCGAGTCGCTGATCATGACGGCGATCGGCCTGTTCGTGGCGATCCCCGCCGTGCTCGGATTCAACTACGTCAATCGAGGCAACAAGCGGGTGAGCCATCGCCTGAACCGGTTCGTGCACGAGTTGCACGTGTACTTCGTGACAGGCGCCAAGGCCCGCTGCGACGTTCGCCCGGTGCCCGCGGCGCCGGCGACGAGCAAGCGCGTCAACGCCGCCGCCTGATCGGGAGCCAATCGTGTCGATTCTCATGGATGGCAACAACGACGAAGGCGTGATGAACGACATCAACATGACGCCGCTGATCGACGTCATGTTGGTTCTGCTGATCATTTTCATCGTGACGCTGCCTGTCATCAACAAGGCGGTGAAGGTCGATCTGCCCAAGGCCGCGGCACAGCCCGCCCAGTCGAAAACGCAGGACATCGACCTGTCGATCACGGCTGACAAGACCGTGCTGTGGAACAAGGACGTGGTCGACGATGCGGCGCTGAAGCTGCGTGTCGAGGCGGCTTCGAAGCAGGGCGATCCTCCGGCCGTCAACATCAATGCCGACGAGCACGTCGAATACGGGAAGGTCGCCACGATACTCGCGGCGCTGCAGGGCGGCGGGCTGAACAAGATCAATTTCGTCATGCAACCGACCAAGGGCCAGCAATGATCGGGAATCGGGCATTCCCGACGGACCGGGCCGAGGATCGGGATGCCAGGCGTCACTTTCCTTCCGTCTGGAAGTTGATCACGCCGTACTGGACCACCAGGGAGGGCATGCTGTCGGCATTGATGCTCGCCTACGTGCTTGGGGCGGGCTGGAGCCACACCTATATCGCCGTGTGGCTCAACCGATGGACCGGCACGTTCTACGACGCCGTGGGATCCGGGAGGTTTCAGGCGCTGCCGAACCTGCTGTTGCAGTTCCTGCTGGTGTCCATGGCCGCCGCCGCGCTGACGGTGTCCACGGTGGTGATGCAATCGATCGTCGAGATTCGCTGGCGGCGATGGCTGACGACCTGGCTGGCCGATCAGTGGCTGGCCCGCCATACCTACTACCGCATCGAGCGCGACCGCGCGCTCGAGAACATCGATCAGCGTATCGCGGAGGATGCGAAGCAGTTCGTCAAGGACACCTTGCAGCTGTCGATGGGCGTGCTTCAGGTGCCGGTGAGCATCGTGAGCTTCAGCGTGATCCTGTGGTCGATCGGCCATTCCCTGGATCTCGATATCGGTGGACACACGTACAGCATCCACGGATACCTGGTCTATGCCGTCTTTCTCTATCAAGGCCTGTTTTTCTGGGCCACGCACCTGCTCGGCCGACGCTTGATCACCCTCAATGCCAAGCAGAACCGCGTGGAGGGCGACTTCCGCGTGCTGATGGTGCGGGTGCGCGAATTCGCCGAGCAGATCGCCTTCTTCGATGGAAGCGGCGCGGAAGGCAAGCGATTGAACGGGGCTTTTCGCCAGGTCGTTTCGAATCTTTATGCGCTGCTTTGGGTCAACACGCGGGTCTCGCTGTTTACCAACATCGTCGGGCAATTCAGCTCGGTGGTGCCCGTGGTGCCCACGTTGCTGGTATTGCCGCAACTGATAACGGGGGGGCTGACGCTGGGCGGGCTGATGCAATCGAACGCAGCATTCAGTTCCGTGTCCAGTTCCCTGGCATTCTTTCCCCAGGCTTATCTGGGATTCACCGCGTGGCGCGCCGAAGCGAACCGGCTTCGGGAATTTCTCTACGTGAACGCGCTGGATTCGCGGGGAAACGTCGTGTTGACCGCCGGCGAGCGCGGAGCCGTAGGCGCCCACGGGTTGGTTCTGCGCGACGCAGCCGGCGCGGAGATTGCTCGCGTGCCCGACTTCTCGCTCGCACCCGGTTCGCGCTGTCTGATCCGCGGGCGCTCCGGAAGCGGGAAAAGCACGCTGCTCAGAGCGCTCGCGGGCCTCTGGCCCTACGGCGAGGGCATCGTCACCTGCGGTGCCGAAGGAACGATGTTCGTTCCGCAGCGCAGCTACATTCCCGTCGGCACGTTGAAGGCGGCGATCGCGTATCCGCACGAGGAATCGACGTACACCGACGGCCAATGCGCGGACGTCCTGCGCGCATGCGGCCTCGATGCGCACGTTGCATCGATGCTGGACGCCGATCGCTGGAGCGACCGGCTTTCCGGCGGAGAGCAGCAGCGGGTGGCGTTCGCACGCGTGTTGCTGGCCAGCCCGACCACGATATTTCTCGATGAATGCACGTCGGCGCTCGACACCGAGAGCGAGCGAACGCTCTACCAACTGCTGATCGACCGGCTACCTCAGGCCACGATCCTCAGCGTCGCGCATCGAAAGGAGTTGCTGGCCTTTCATCAGCAGACCCTCGACTTTTCACCGGAATGGGCATCCGCGGTCGCGGCCGGCCTGACCGGCACGGCTTCGTCTGCTTGCCCGGCATGACACCGTGATCCCGTCAAGACGCTTGCACCTCACCGGGGGCAAGGTCCGACGAAACCGAACTTATGGACAGGAACGTGAAATGAGCGATTTGAAAAGTGTGACCGCCGCGAGCTTCGAGGCCGACGTGATGATGAACAGCCGTCCGGTGCTGGTCGACTTCTGGGCCGAATGGTGCGGGCCGTGCAAGGCGCTGGCGCCGACGCTCGAGAAGGTGGCGCGGAACTTCGACGGCAAGGTCGACATCGTCAAGGTCAACGTCGACGAGCATCCGTCCTTGCGCGAGCGTTTCGGTGTGCGCGGTATTCCCGCCCTGGTGCTCATGAACGGCGGCCATGAGGCGGGCCGCATCGTGGGACCGCGGTCGGCCACGCAGTTGGCGAGTTATCTCGATGCGCACCTGGGAACCGTCACGCAGCTGGCCAAGCCCGAAGTGACGCTTCGCGCGTTCGGCGGCGATCCGCAGGTGAAAGCGGCTCGCATCGCACGGTTGCTCGATTATCTGGAGCACAAGCAAGCCGCGCTGGGCACCCCCATGTGGCCGGAAAAGATCAGCGGCGCACTGGAATTCGTTGCCGACTCGCGTGATCCGGACGAGTGCGCGTCCGTGTTGGGCATGCCGACCGATGTGGTCGACGCGGTGACGGTCCTGTCGAGCTATCGAGGCACCCATTTCAAGGCGGCGCTGTTCGTGGCGGACTGGCTGGAAAGCGTACCGGTCGGCGCGAACCTCTCGACGCTGCCCGGCCGGCTGCTGATGTCGATCCTGTCGAGCCGGATCGTCTCGGACACGCTGGAGGGGGAATCGAGGTTGCTGGCGATTCGTGACGAGCTGGTTTCGCTGCACGCGGCGGAATTGGACGGCTCCCCGGTGGCGGACGCGAACTGGGCGGACGTCAGGCAGGCATCCAGGGACGCGGCGGCCGAACTCGGCGACGGGAGTGCTGCCGTGGCCGCCGAGGTGCTGGAGGTCGCTTCGTCCTCGTTGGCCCGGAATCCGGACATGTTGAAGGAGTTCGTCTTTTCACTTTGCGGCTCCATGCGGAAATGGCTGCAGGTCAAATGCAACTGGGGCGCGCAGGACGATGCGCGCTTGAATCAATTGGCGGAAGGGGTCTTCAAGCAGGCAATCGACGCCGGCGTCGAGCCGCCGAGGGGCAGCGCGCTGATGGAGCGTGTGGCGGAGGTCGATCCTCAACTCGTGGGGCGTTTCCTGTCTTATTACGAGGACGGCCATCTCGCCGCGGCCGAGCGGGGCAGCGCGATCGGCGACATGCTGATTCAGCTCACCGGGCAGACCGCCTGAGGCATTCAACGACACGATGCCGCATGGCGGAGGAGCAGGCTGATGCAATCGAGCAGTACGCAGTTGCAAACCGTCGCTGCTGAGCTGGCGAGTTCGGCGGAGCGAGTGATCGCGTTCGCGCGGCAGGCGGGCGCGGAGGGGACGCGCGTGGAGATCGAGGCCGCCGAATCGAGCGCCGTGACCGTGACGAACCGGGTGCAGACGGAACGCAGTTTTTGCGGCACCCTGGAGATGACGGTGACGGTGTTTCGCGACGGAAAACGTGCTTTCGCGAAATCGTCGGACCTGTCGGACGACGGGCTGAGAAAGATCGTTCGCGCGGCGATCGAGAGCACCGCCGCAACCGAGCCCGATCCCGCGGCCGGATTCGCCGATTCGAGCCAGTTGGCCAGGGACTTTCCCGATCTCGATCTCCATCACCCGCTGAATTGGTCGCTCGACGACATCGGTGCCCATGCGCAACGCGCCGAGGATGCGGCGCTCGCACATGACCCGTCGATCAAGGCGTCGAAGGGCGTAACGGTGAGAACGATGTCGGGCACGTCGTTGCTGGCCACGTCGGCGGGGTTCCATGCGACAGCGCCGTGGTCCGTCCATTCGATCGCATGTGCGCCCGTCGCGTTCGGCGCCGGCGAAAAGCAGATCGGTTTCTGGGGCCATGCAAGTCGCGCATTCGACGATCTCGCGAAACCGGAGGAGGTCGGGGCGCTGGCCGCCAGGCGAGCCATCGACGCGCTCGGCGCGACGCAAGTCCCCACGCAGCAATGCCCGGTTCTGTTCGAGCCGTCGGCGTCGCTGGGGCTGCTGGCCGAACTGGTGTCCTCGGCATCGGGGGATGCGCTCTACCGGAGCGGATCGTTCTTGAAGGATGACATCGATTCGTCCTTGTTTCCGCCGCATGTCCAGCTTGACGAGGATCCGTTCGTCAAGCGCGGGATGGCCAGCCGCTGCTTCGACAGAGACGGCATTCCGGGCGGGCGCCGCAAGGTGGTGGAGGACGGCCGCCTGCGCGGGCTGTTTCTCGGGCTTTATGCGGCGCGCCGCTTGAACCTGACGCCCACCGGCAACGGCTATGGGCCCCACAACCTCGAGATGCGCAGTACACGGACCCGGCCCGGCGACGACTTCGCCGCGATGCTGAGGAAGCTGCATCGCGGACTTCTGGTCACGGAGATGGTTGGCGGCGGCGTGAACCGCTTGACGGGGGATTTCTCCCGCGGCGCCAAGGGGTTCTGGGTGGAAGACGGCGAGATCCGGTTCCCGGTGAGCGGTATCACGATAGCGTCGAATCTCCGCCGGATGTTCGGCGGACTACAGGCGATCGGCAGCGACGCGTTGACGAGGGGATGGGCGACCTCCGGATCGTGGCTGATCGATGCAATGAAGATCGGGGGAGCTTGAAACATGAGTGACATGAAGCAGCGGCAGGTATTACGGCCTGCCCGCGAGGAGATCCGCACGCTGGCGCGGCACGCGCTGCTGGACCGGCATGGCGTCGACGAGACGGCGCTTTTTTCCGCGATGGGCGTCGCGCTCGGCCAGCGATGGGATTTTGCGGAT
Source organism: Burkholderia pyrrocinia (assembly GCF_022809715.1). Lineage (NCBI taxonomy): Bacteria > Pseudomonadati > Pseudomonadota > Betaproteobacteria > Burkholderiales > Burkholderiaceae > Burkholderia > Burkholderia pyrrocinia. Next base: position 1,000,423 of record NZ_CP094460.1, on the reverse strand, counting down.
ATCTTTCTCAAGGAAACGACCGCGGAATCATGGTCGCTGGAAGGGGGGGCCGTGCGCGCGAGTTCGTATCGTTGCGATAGCGGCTTCGGACTGCGCGTGTTGAAGGGAGAACAGGCGACGCTGGCGAGTTCGCAACGCATCGACGCGATGGCGCTCCGGCATGTTGCGTCGCGGCTGTGCGAAACCGGAAGCGGCATTTCGCGTGACGGCTCGGCAGCGATGCAGCGCAGGCCGGCCGCATCGGCACGATCGTTCTACGACCCGGCTCATCCACTGCGGACGATGGATGGAGCGGACAAGATCGCGCTTCTGAAGACGCTCGACGAGATCGCCCGGGCCGCCGACCCGCGCGTGATCGAAGTGCATGCCGTGCTGAGCGCCGTGCACGAAACGATCTGGATCGCGCGATGCGACGGCCTGAGTTGCGGCGATGTGCGTCCGCAACTGTCCTTGTGGATCAACGTGCGCGTCAGGTCCGGCGCGCGCGTGGAGGGCGCTAGCGGGGGGATCGGCGGGCGCTATGGCATCCAGACGTGGGATGACGACGAACTTCGCACATTCGTGCGGGAACGTGTGACGGCCGCCCTCACGAAGCTGCAGGCGCGGCCGGCGCCGGCCGGAAAAATGACGGTGGTGGTCGGCCCGGGCTGGAATGGCGTCTTGTTGCACGAAGCGGTCGGCCATGGACTGGAAGCCGATGGCGTGCGCCGCGGGACGTCCGCCTTCGCGGGACGCCTCGGCGAAAAGGTGGCATCCGGGAATGTGACCATCGTCGACGACGGAACGCTCCAGGGGGGCCGCGGTTCCTTGAATATCGACGACGAAGGGTGTGCGACGCGGCGCACGACCTTGATCGAGAACGGCGTGCTGCGCGCGTACATGCAGGATGCGCTGAGCGCGAGGTTGATGGGAATGGAGCCGACCGGAAACGGCCGCCGCGAGGGTTACGCCTCGCCGCCCATGCCGCGCATGACGAACACGTTCATGCTGAACGGGGACCACGAGCCGCAGGAAATCATCGAGTCGGTGCGCAACGGTATCTACGTGTCGGGCCTCGAGGGCGGCCAGGTCGACATCACGAGCGGTCAGTTCGTTTTCGAGGCATCCGAGGCCTACCTGATCGAAAACGGCAGGATTACCGAGCCGGTCAAGGGCGCGACGATCACGGGCCACGGCCCGGACACCATACGGAACATCAGCCTGGTCGGCAACGATCTTGCCTGCGATCCCGGCAGGGCGACGTGCAGCAAGGCGGGGCAGTCGATCCCGGTGGGCGTGGGCCAACCGACCGTGAGGGTGGATGAAATGACCGTCGGAGGCACCGCGTAGTCATGGCCGTCGAGGCGGCGCATTGCCGGTGGAATAGAACGTGAACAAATGGGCTCATCGTCTCAGTCAGTCCAGCCGCACGCAACGTGAGGCGAAAACGGAACTGCTGCCCTTGGCGAGGCCGATACGCGATGCCTTGTCACTGGAGTATCACCTTCAGCTCGAAGCGCTGCATGCCGGTGTGGGGTCGCTTGTCGCGCTTCAGGTCCTGATGAGGACCGTGATCGCCACGGGCATCCTGTGCGAATACGGGTACGGGGATGTCGAGGACGCTTCGTACAAGGACCTGGAAAAGATCGCAAACCACGCGTTTTCCTCCGGCCGCCAAGGGCATTTCCATTTCGATGGCGACGCATTCCATCTTTTCGCCAGGGTGCTGACAACGCATGATTTGCAGCTGGAAGTCGCCCCCGTCAAGGTGATCGACGAAGTCGCGAAGCGCCTGGAGCGATACTGCAGGGCGACTCAGTGATCGGGCTCTGAAGAATCGGCCGGTGCGGCGAGCGCAACGCGCTTTCGCCCGCAGCGCGCTATCCGCGCCCCACGAAAGGCATCGCGGTCGCCATGATCGTCATGTTCAGGATGTTCGTGTCGAGCGGCAGGTTCGCCATCTGGACGACTGCGTTCGCGACATGCGCGACGTCCATGCGCGCCTCAGGCGCGAGGCTGCCGTCCGCTTGCGGGACGCCTTGCGTCATCCGGTCCGTGAGCGAGGTCGCCGCGTTGCCGATGTCGATCTGGCCGCATGCGATGTTGTACCGGCGGCCGTCCAGCGCCAGCGATTTCGTGATCCCGGTCACCGCATGCTTGGTGGCCGTGTACGCGATCGTATCGGGGCGCGGCGCGTGCGCCGAGATCGAGCCGTTGTTGATGATCCTGCCGCCCTGCGGCGTTTGCGCTTTCATCAGGCGCCACGCGGCCCGCGCGCACAGAAAGACGCCGGTCAGGTTCGTCGCGACGACGCTGTTCCACACGTCGAATTCGTATTCGCCGAGTGAAACGGGCGGGGCGTTGCGTCCGGCATTGTTGAACAGCACGTCCAGCCGGCCGAACTGCTGCGCGATCTGCTCGAACGCGCGGTCGACCGACGCCTCGTCGGTGACGTCGGCGGGAAACACCTGCGCGTCGCCGCCGGCGGCGCGGATGGTGTCCTGCGTTTCGCGTAACGACGCCTCCGTGCGTCCGAGCAGCGCGACGGTGAAGCCGGCCTGGGCGAGTGCGATTGCTGCTGCCCGACCGATGCCGGAGCCGGCGCCCGTGACGGCGGCGAATTTCTTCGAGACAGACATGGCTTGATTTCCTGCGGGTTGAGTAAGGAACGAGGCGACCGAGGTTCGATGTCGTCAGCCCTTCGGCAATGTAGTCGAAATGCGCGGCGCACGGATTCGAGCGATATCGACAATCGCGTCCGACCACGCGGTGACGGCGATCATTTCTTCCGCCCGGGCCCAGCCTTCCGCGCCCGCACACCCGTCTCCGCGAACAGATCGACCACCACGCCGCGCAGCCATCGGTTCCCTTCGTCCTGATTGACCCGCGTATGCCACAGCATATGAATCGGCGCACCGGGCAGCGTGACGGGCAACGCGCGCCAACCCAGCGAAAACGGCGCGGCGAGCTGCAGCGCGAGATGCTCCGGCACGGTCGCGATCAGGTCGGTGCGCTGCAGGATGTAGCCCACGCTCATGAAATGCGGCACCGTCAGCCGCACCCGGCGCTTCACGCGGCGCCGCTTCAGCCATTCGTCCACCTGCCCGTGGCCGGTGTCGGCCGACACCACGACCAGATGCTCGGCGTCGCGCCATGCCTCGACCGTCAGCGGCGCATCCTCGAGCGGATGCCCGTGCCGAAACAGGCACACATAACGTTGATCGAACAGCCGGCGCTGATAGAACCCGCCCTTGAGTTGCGGCAGCAGGCCGATCGCGAGATCGACGCGGCCGTCGGCCATCTCGTCGCTCAGGTTGACGCTCGTGTCGCGCACGGTATTGAGCGCGATGCCCGGCGCCGCTTGCGACAGGTGTTCGAGCAGCGCGGGGAGGAACACGACTTCACCGATATCGGTCATGCCGATCGTCAGCGTGCGCGCGGCGCGCAGCGGATCGAAACCGGTCTCGGGATTGAGCGCGGCATGCAGCGTCGCGAGCGCGTGCGACACGGGCTCCGCCAGACGCAGCGCGAACGGCGTCGGCACCACGCCGCCCGGCCCGCGCACGAACAGCGGATCGCCGAGCCGGCGGCGCAGCTTCGCGAGCGCGTTGCTGACGCCCGGCTGGCTCATGTTCATCTGCTCGGCGACGCTCGACACGCGCCGCTCCTGCATCAGCCGCTGAAATAGCAGCAGCAGGTTCAGGTCGATCTCGCTCAGTTCCATGGTTCTCGCATTGCCCGGCTCATTGCATTCGGTGATGAAGCAGATTCATTTCATTTTATTGCGGGATGAATGTCCACTCCTGAAACTACCGATACGGCGCATGCATTCGACATGACCGCTGCGCAGCCCGCAGACCCCACATCTGAATATCGGAGACACCTTCATCATGCAGACGAACCCGAAGATTGCGATCGTCGGCGCCGGCATCGGCGGCCTGACGCTCGCACTCGCGCTGCGCGAGCACGGCATCGACGCGCAGCTCTACGAGCAGACCGACGCATTGCGCGAAGTCGGCGCGGCCGTCGCGCTGTCGGCCAACGCGACGCGCTTCTACGAACGCATGGGCTTGCGCGCGGCCTTCGACGCGGTGTGCGCGGACATCCCGGACCTCGTCTATCGCGACGGGCACAGCGGCGCGGTGATCGGCCATCATCGCGGCGAACCCGACTATCGCCGGCAATTCGGCGGCGCGTACTGGGGCGTGCATCGCGCCGATCTGCAGGCCGTGCTGTCGAAGGCGGTCGGTCTCGACTGCATCCATCTCGGCCATCGGCTGGTCGATCTCGCGCAGGATGCCGATCGCGTCACGCTCGCGTTCGACAACGGCGAGCGCGTCGAAGCCGATCTCGTGATCGGCGCGGACGGCGCGCGCTCGATCACGCGGCGCTGGATGCTCGGTTATGACGATGTACTGTATTCGGGCTGCTCGGGCTTTCGCGGTGTGGTACCGGCCGCGCGCATGGACCTGCTGCCCGATCCCGACACGATCCAGTTCTGGGTCGGGCCGCATGGGCATCTGCTGCACTACCCGATCGGCGACAACGGCGACCAGAATTTCCTGCTGGTCGAGCGTCATCCGTCACCGTGGCCGTCGCGCGACTGGGTCATGCCGGCGGAAGAGGGCGAGCAACTGCGCGTGTTCAGGGGCTGGCATCCGGCGGTGGTGCAGATGATCACCGCCGTGCCGATCAGCCAGCGCTGGGGGCTGTTCCATCGGCCGCCGCTCGGCCGCTGGAGCCGCGGGCGCGTGACGCTGATCGGCGACGCCGCGCACGCGCTGGTGCCGCATCACGGGCAGGGCGCGAATCAATCGATCGAGGATGCGGTGGTGTTGGCGGCGCAACTGGCGAAGGCCCGCCCGGGCAACTGGCGCGAAGCGCAGGAAGCGTACGAGCGCCTGCGTCGCGGCCGTACGCGCAAGGTGCAGTACGCGTCGATTTCCGCGGCCGACGTGCTGCACCTGCCCGACGGGCCGGCCGCGCAGGCGCGCAACGCGCGTCTGGCCGAACGCGACAGCGTGCTGCATCACCTGGACTGGATTCACGATTTCGATGCGCTCGCCGAGGCGCCGAGCGAGCGGCAGGGCGGCACGTGGCTTTGAGCCCGGAGCGCGGGCCCGAGCCGCGCGCACAGTGCATCGCGCCAGTCGACGGAAGATGGGCCGGGCATCGGCCGCCTTGACGAAAACGGGCGGGGCAACGCCCGCCCGCCGTCACTTCACGCACTCGAGCGCGTACTTCAACCCCTGCCCGAGCAGCCCGCGCCACACGTCCCACGTATGCCCGCCGTCGACGATGCGCAACTCGGCCGGGTTCTGCGCACGGCGCAGCTGCGTGTACAGCACGCTCGATTCGGCCTGGATCGTCAGGTCGTCGTCGCCGGCGGCGATGAACATCGGCACGCGCCAGCTGCGCGCGAAATAGCCGCGCATCAGCGCCGGGTAGTTGAGTTCGTGCCACACGCGCGAGTCGAACTGCCGGTCGCCGAACACGCCGACATAGCGCGCGGCGGAATTGAGCGGCGGCTCGTTCGCATAGATCGCGGGGCTCAGCAGCATCGCGCCGCAGAACAGGCCGGGTTCGAGCAGCGAGAAGCGCAGCGCGCCGAAACCGCCCATCGACACGCCGCCGATCGCGCGGCCCGCGCGCTGGTTCGACACCGCGAAGTGCGCTTCGACTTCGGGCAGCAGGTCGTTGAGGAACGCGCTCTGCATCTTCTCCTTGCGGTCGACGTACCAGTCGGTGCCGCCCTGCGGCATCACGATCACGACGGGGGGAATCTCGCGGCGCTCGATCAGCGTGTCGGCGGTGGCCTGCAGCCGGCCCTGCGTGATCCAGTCGTTCGCGTTGCCGGCATTGCCGTGCAGCAGGTACATCACCGGATAGCGCGCGCCTTCCGGGTTATAGCCGGGCGGCAGGTAGACCGTGTACGACCAGTCGCGCTTCAGCGATGCCGACCGAAACGTGCGCAGCGCGACGCTGCTGCCCGGATTGACCGGCGGCTCCTGGGCGGCCGGCGTGACCGGCGCGGCCTGGGTGGCTTGCGTGGCCGACGGCGGCGCGGGCGATACCGTTGGCGCGGCCGGCGTGGCGCGGGCGGTGGCGATGGAGCCGGCGATCAGGGCGACGGCGAACGGAAGGGCGAGTCGGCGCATGGCGAATCGTTTCAGGAGAGGCGCCGGCTATCGTAGCAGCGGCGCATGACGGCGCGGCGCGTCATTGCCGCGAACGGAACGGCAGCCGCGCGACGAGCGGCCCGTAGAGTTTGGCGACGAGATACAGCAGGCCCATCGCGACCGCATCGGCGGTCAGGCCGAGCGGCACGTCGAGATAGCCTTCGGTCGCCTGGTAAAGCAGCGAATCGACCGCGAGCGAGATGCCGGTGCCCGCGACGAAGCACAGCAGCCCCTGCCGGCCGATCGTGCCGATCCACGGCATCGCGTGCGCGACCTTCTTCATCCAGCCGAGGTGCACGAGCTTGGCCGCGAGCCACGCGATCGCGAGGAAGTTCACGAGCCGCAGTGCGCCGAGATTCTGCTTGATCGACGGATCGGTCGGGAACGGTTCGATGCGCAGCCGGTAGTACGCGCCGGCGGCGACGATCGCGAGCGACACGGCCGTGAGCAGCCAGCCCTGCGGCCTGGGCGCGAGCGTCTGGTAGACGGGCTGGCAGCGCGCGATCACGCCGAGCACGAACAGGAACTGCCACGCGAACGGGTTGAAGTCCCACGGCGCGCCTTCGACGGTCGGCAAAAAGCGCGCGACGTGCGGTGCCGCGTACCACAGCGATCCGCTGAACGCGAGCATCAGCCACGGCTGCGTGCGCGCGAGCGGCAGTGCGAGCGGGACGAGCAGCGCGAAGAACGCGTACATCGGCAGCACCGACGCGAGGTACGGCTGGCGGCGGAACAGCAGGATGTCGCGCAGCGCGGCGAGCGGCTTGTGGAGCAGGCCGTCGAGATCGTTGGTCGGCATGTTCGGGCCGTCGATCGCGAACGCGTTCAGCGCGGCCGTGATCAGCAGCATCAGGCCGGCCGTCACGAGGAACGCGCGGTAGATCTCGAACGCGCGCAGGATGAAGCGCTGGCGCGCGGCGGCCTCGTCGTGCCGTTCGGCGAGCGAGTTGTACGCGATCGCGGTCGCGAAGCCGCCGAGGAACACGAATACCTCGGCCGCGTCGCACAGCGCGTACGCGTGCAGCGTCACGCGCGACAGGATGCTGCCGCCGATATGGTCGACGACGATGACGAGCAGCACGAGGCCGCGGAAGAAATCGAGCTCGGCGTAGCGGCCGGCCCGGGCAGGCGCGGTCATCGGACCGCCGCCCGGCGCGGGTCGCGTGCGCGGCCGGCACATGCCGCGCATGAATCGGGGTGAAGCATGACTTCGTGAAGAAATGGCGAACGGATGCGCATTGTGCCACCGATGCGACGCTTGTCGGGTTTACGCGGATGGCGGGCCGGACTGCCGCTGCCGACAAGCCCGGTCAGGCTGTCTGCGCAACGGGGCAGTTGGGAGAGCGCAACGCTTTGCGCGCGGTTTCCTTACCCCGATGGACGGACGATTTGCGACGTGACACCATTTTGTCCTCACGCGGCCGCACACCGCGTCGTCCGCCCTGCGGGCCATACACAAAACAGACGAAACAATTCGCCGGGCGCTCGGCCCGCCCGGCCCTCGGCTCCGGAGATCCGTCATGAAGAAGCACGTCATTTTTGCAGCCGCGCTCGCTGCCTTCGCCGCGCCGGCCTTTGCCCAGAACAGCGTGACGCTGTACGGCCTGATCGACGAAGGCTTCAATTACACGAACAACGTGAACGTCAATGGGGTCGGAAAGACGAATTACCAGCTCGCGAGCGGTTTCGCGCAAGGCAGCCGCTGGGGCCTGAAGGGCAGCGAGGATCTCGGCGGCGGGCTCAAGGCGATCTTCACGCTGGAAAACGGTTTCGACGTGAACAACGGCCGGCTCAACCAGGGCGGCCGCATGTTCGGCCGCCAGGCGTTCGTCGGGCTGAGCGAGTCGCGCTTCGGCACGCTGACCTTCGGCCGCCAGTACGATTCCGTCGTCGACTATCTCGCGCCGCTGACCGCGAACGGCAACTGGGGCGGCACGCTGTTCTCGCACCCGTTCGACAACGACAACACGGACAACTCGTTCCGCGTCAACAACACGGTCAAGTACGCGAGCCCCGACTGGAACGGCCTGACGTTGGGCGGCACGTACAGCTTCAGCAACAGCACCGGTTTCTCGAACAACCGCCAGTACAGCATCGGTGCGCAGTATTCGCTGGCCGGGCTGCAGGTCGCGGCCGCATACCTGCAGGCGAACAACCCGGGCATCGGCAGCGCGGGCGCGATCGCGGCCGACGACGCGAACTTCGTCGCCGATCGCCTGCGCATCTTCGGCGGCGGCGTCAACTACACGTTCGGCCCGGCAACGGTCGGCTTCGTCTATACGAAGACGGACGTGAAGAACCCGGTGTCGACCGTCTACCTGCCGGCCTCGACGTTCGCCGGCCTCGGGCTGACCGCGACGAAGTTCCAGAACTTCGAGATCAACGGCAAGTACCAGCTCACGCCCGATTTCTATCTCGGCGCGCAGTACGTGTACACGGACGGCAAGTTCGATGCCGCGGCCGGCTCGTTCAAGCCGAAGTACCACACGGTCGGCCTGATGGCCGACTACAGCCTGTCGAAGCGCACCGACGTCTATCTGCAGGGCGCGTGGCAGAAGGTCGGCGGCGACAAGACCGGCACGGCGGCCGACGGCGGCTACGTCGTCGGGACGGACGGCCCGTCGTCGTCGTCGAACCAGTTCGCGGTGCGCGCCGCAATCCGCCACAAGTTCTGAACGGGCGGCGGCCCGGGGCCGGGGTGCCCCGGGCCGGCCCTTGTCAGCCCGCCTGGCGCGTGCCGCCGAGCGTTTCCGCGAGCCAGTCGACGAAGATCCGCACGCGCGGCGCGAGATGGCGCCCGTGCGGGAACACCACCGACACGGGCAGCGGCTCGGCATGCCATTCCGGCAGCACTTCGACCAGCGAGCCGTCGGCGAACAGCGGCGCGAGCCCGTCGCGCGGCGCCTGGATCAGCCCGAGGCCCGCGAGACAGCACGCGAGATACGCTTGCGAGCTGTTCACCGACACGATGCTGCGCATCTTCACCGTGTGCAGCTCGCCCGTATCCATGTCCGCATATTCCCAGTCCAGCTCGCGGCCCGTGCGGCTCGAGAAATAGCCGACCGCGACGTGGTCGGGCAGTTCGTCCGGTGATCGCGGCGTGCCGTGGCGCGCGAGATACGCGGGCGACGCGCAGTTGACCTGCGCCATCTCGCCGATCCGCCGCGCGACGAGCGACGTGTCGGACAGCACGCCGACCCGCACCGCGCAGTCGATGCCGTCGGAGACGAGATCGACGAAGCGGTCGGTCGTGCTGATCATGACGCGCAGGTCGGGATAGCGCGCATGAAAATCCGGCAGCGCCGGAATCACCTGGTTCAGCGCGAAGCGCTCGGGCAGGTCGACGCGGATCACGCCGCGCGGCGACGCGCGGGCGTCCTCGAACAGCGATTCCGCATCGTCGAGATCGGCCAGCAACTGCACGCAGCGCTCGTAATAGGTCGCGCCCTCGGCGGTCAGCGCGACGCGCCGCGTCGTGCGCTGCAGCAGGCGGATATTCAGGTGCTTTTCCAGATACTGGACGGCGTTGCTCACCGTCGGGCGTGGCAGTTGCAACTGCTCGGCCGCTTTCGTGAAGCTGCCGAGATGGGCGACGCGCGCGAAGATGCGCATTGCTTGCAGGTGGTCCATGCGGGGCAGGAGCGTTGGCGGGTTGGAACAGGCTCCATTGTTAATCAGCGCGGAATGGTTGGGTGGAGCGTTTCGCGTTTATCGCGCGCCGAGATGCACCGACAATCCGGTCCATCCATTCACCACGTGAAGGTCGACGCGCTGCGCACGATCGCCGACGAGAAGGGCAGCAATCCGGCCCGGGTCACGATCGCGTGGGTGCTGTCGCACGGCATCGACATCGTGCCGCTGGTCGGCGCGCGCAAGCGCACGCAATTGAAAGACGCATTGCACGCGCCTGAATTGCAACTAACGGTCAATGATCCCTCTCGCATCGAAACGGCGGTTCCCGCCGGGGCGGCTACCGGTGACTGCTATCCGGCTTCACCGATGGCTCACCTCGACAGCGAGCAGGCGCGGGGGTGATCCATGGGGCCTGAACGGTTGCCCGACATGCCCGCCCGACGGGCCCTAGCCAGCCTCAGGCAAAACCAGATGGCGGGCGGACTGACGGCGGTTCACCATCGGCGCCGTATTCAACCCGACCGGACGGAACGCCCTCCATGCAAATTCATACGCTGACGATCATCGTGCTGGTTTTCCTGCTGGCCGGCGCGGTGAAGGGAATGATCGGGCTCGGGCTGCCGACGATCGCGATGGGGTTGCTGACGCTCGCGATGCCGCCGTCGGCCGCGGCGAGCCTGCTGCTCGTGCCGTCGTTCATCACCAATGTGTGGCAGTTGTGGCTCGGCCCGTCGTTCGGGCCGTTGCTGCGTCGCTTGTGGCCGCTGCTCGCCGGTCTCGCGATCGGCACGCTGACGGGCGGACTGCCCGCGCTCGCGGCCGGCAGCACATGGACGCATGCGGCGCTGGGCGTGGTGCTGATCGCCTACGGGCTGTGGGGGCTGGCCGCCGCGCGGCTGCCCGCGCCGGGGCGTCACGAAACCTGGCTGTCGGCCGTGGTCGGCTACCTGACGGGTGTCGTGACGGCCGCGACCGGCGTGTTCGTCGTGCCGGCCGTGCCGTACCTGCAGGCGCTGCGGCTGTCGAAGGACGACCTGATCCAGGCGCTCGGGCTGTCGTTTACCGCATCGACGATCGCGCTCGGCTTGCAGTTGCGCGTGACGGGCGCGCTGCAGACGGTCGATCTCGGCGTGTCGGCGCTCGCACTCGTGCCGGCTCTGGCCGGAATGGCCGGCGGGCAATACGCGCGGCGCGTGATGAGCGAGAAGGCGTTCAGGCGCTGCTTCTTCGTCGGGCTGATTGCGCTCGGTGCGTACATGGCCGCCTCGGGGTGGCTGTAAGCGGGTATCGCCGCGGAGCGTGATGCCCGCCGTCCCGAAACATCCCGAAGCCGGTTTCTGCTGCCGGCTTCGGGAGCGATAACAGGACGGCGGTCGCACCGCTCAGGCCGGATCGGCGTATTTCAGCGTCCAACCGAGCGTGCGGGTCGTGCCCGCGCCGAGCGCAAACGGCTTCGTCGTGCACGCGAAGTTCGAATGCAACTGGCCGATAGGCGTCGTCGACAGCGGATTCGTCGCGCCGTTTGCCGTGTCGAAGGCGGACAGCACGCAGTTGTCGAACCCGGATGCCGTATAGCCGGTCGCAGCGCTGTTCGCGTATGCCACCGATATGCCGTCGCCGTTGGCGTGCGTGGACGCGAAATCCGCGAACGACGTGAAGTCCGTCTCGACCGACAGGTTGCCGGCGAGCGTGCCCGAACTCAGCGTATCGCTGCGAGCGACCGTGCCGTGCGCGAACGTCAGTACCGTATGCACCTGCAGGTCGAGATCGGTCGTGTACGCCGCGTTCTTCGACGCGAGACGGAATTTCGCGGTATCGAACGACACGATCACCTGGCCGTTGGCCTGCTGCACGTTCAGGTTCCTGTAGTACGTGACGGGAATGTAGGTCTTCCCGTTGTACGACACCTGCGGCACCAGCAGCGCGTAGCCTAGATCGGTCGTGCCATAGATCAGCTTGTCGGAGAACGGTACCGGGTAGTACGGCGTGAACGAGTTGTAGTCGGGCGCCTGGCTGAGGTTCAGGTTGATCACGCGCCGGCCGTCGCGTACGGTGAGCAGCGCCGCGCTGTACGGATGCGCGGTGTCGCCGGGCTGGTTGTACCAGGTGAGCGTGTAGCGCGGCAGCGCGTCGAGCCACGCGTTGTAGTCCGCATCCGCCATCGGCGCCTTGCCGCCGAAGCCGAGCTTGTTCCACCACGCGTTCACGTACAGGTACTGGTGCAGCAGACTGAAGTTCTCGCCCATCACGCGCGGCTTGCCGCGATACGTGTCGGTGCCGCGGCCCTTGACCCACATGTTCACCGACGGCGTCGGCAGCGACGGGTCGTACCAGTAGGTGTCGAAGCGATGCGCGGCCCGGTAGATGAATGCATACGCGACCTGCTTCTCCTGGTCGGACAGCACACCGGCGTTGGCCGCGGCCGTCAGCACTTCCATGAACGCGGAATCGCCGTACGGGCCGATCGAGCGGCCGTAGTTGAAGCCCTGGCCGTCGGTGTTCAGCTGCGGCAGGATCAGGTCGACCGACTTGCGCAGATAACCCTTCAGTTCCGGTGTGAGATTCGCTTCGTTACCCATCTCGAACGTGCGCTCGACCACTTCGCCGATCAGCAGCGTGCTGTAGCGGTCGAAGCGGGCCTGGTCGTAAAAGGTCGTGTGCGTGTTCGACGCTTCGTCCGAGAACCCGCCCGACGAATCCTTGCGGATGTGGTTCGCGAGCGTGTACAGCAGCGCGTCGCGCGCACCCATCGTCGCGACGGACGGATCGGTCGCCGACGCGAACGACGGGCTGCTCCAGCCGAGCTTCTGCCGCAGCCCGGCGATTCCGTAGGACACCGCATAGTAGTTCTGCGCGGTGTTGAGCGACGCGATGTCGATCGGCGTGCCGGCGGCCGGGCACGTACTGGTCTTGCCGCTCGCGTCGGGGCCGAACATGTCGCAGAAGGTGAGCCGCTGCTGCAGCGTCGCGAGCATCGCGTCGCTGAAGACTTCGTTGAGCATCCCGTGCGCCTTCAGGTTGTTCAGCGCGACGAGGTAGTAGTACTCGCCCCACGACGTGTTCGCATACGCGTAGTTGCCGCCCGACTGCGCCATCATCGCGGTCGTGATCGTCTGGTACGTCGCGAGGTAGCTCGCGTATTGCGGGTCGCCCTTCGACTTCATGTCGATCAGGATGTACGACAGGCCGAGCGCGAGCTTGCCGGGCAGGAATTTGTCGCCGGTGTTGGTATCGAGCACGTGCACCGGCGTGCCGTCGCCGAGATCCATCACGACCTGCGTGAAGTCGGGCGATTTCCGGATCAGGTCGAACAGCGCGCGCATCTGGCCCATCATCGTGGCGGGAATGTTCGTGCCGGCCGGCACGCTGGTGTCGGGCGCGCCGTAGACGAGCGCCTGCAGCGAGTTCGCCGCGAGTGTGGGTGTCGAAGGCGGGGGCGACGACGACTGCGGCGGCGTGTCGGTCACGTCGCTGCCGCCGCACGCGCTGACGAACAGGACGGAAAGGGCGCTGAGCGCGGCGCCGAGCGCGAATCTGCTGCGCGGATGCATTGTGTCTCCAGTTTGAATAGTGATGAAGGACGGGCAGGTGTGGCCGTTGCCGCGCTCGACGCCCGTACCTGACCTCCGCCTTGCAACCCTGATCCCTGAAGACGGATGGCCTGAATCACAACTCGAGCGGGCAAGCGTTCCCCCTGCGCGGGCCGTGGCCGGCGTCGCGCTGATACATTGGAAAACGTTTTCCAAATTTAGGCATCGAACGGCTTGATGTCAATGAACTTTGACGCTGGAGGCGCCGGTAGAAACCCGAATAGTGGGAAGAGGGAGGTGTGGGGCGAGATCGGGATTACGCGGAAATTGCGGGGAATTTTTTCCGAAGTCGATTGGGTGCAGCGCAGGATACCGATACTGAAGCGGCAGGCGGGCTCGCTCTCCTGCGATGCGCGTTTGATCACATTTTAGAGAAAACGTTATCCATAAGGATCGAAACGAATCGAGCCGGGCGTCGGCGCATCGATCATGACCGGCGCCCGGCCTCGCCGGCGCTGCTAAAGCTGAGCCTCGATCGCCGCCTTGTCGATCACCGACCAGACCTGGCGGATCTTGCCGTCGTGGAACTCGTAGAACACGTTCTCGGCGAACGTGACCTTCCTGCCGTCGACGGCGAGCCCCATGAACGTCCCTTTCGGCGAACACGCGAAGCGAAGCCGGCTCGCGACGCGCGGCGGCTCGCACGCGAGCAGCCGGATGTCGAAACGGAGATCGGGAATGTCGCGAAAGTCCTGTTCCAGCATCGCGCGGTAACCGGCGAGGCCGAGCGGCCGGTCGTTGTGGATCACGTTGTCGTCGACATACTGGCCGAGTGACGGCCAGTCCTGCCGGTTCAGGCAGTCGATATACGCGCGGTAGCGGGTGGCGAGATCGGTGTCGGTCATGGCCGTGCCTCCGTGTGTCGGTGGGGTGGGTCGAATGCGGCGCGCGTCACCGCGGTGCTGTTTCGCCGGACAAAAACGCCACGAACTCCCGCGTGTACTTCGGCAACGCGTCGAACGACCGCGCGCAGAGCGTCAGCTTCCGGTGGCTCCACGGATCGGCCAGCTCGACGAGCCGCACGTCCAGCGTTTGCATCGCGCGCTCGGCCGCGTGCCGCGACACGATGCCGATACCCACGCCGCTCGCGATCACGCGGCAGATCGCGTCGAAGCTCCTCAGTTGCGCGCGATAGCGGATCCGCTTGCCGAGCGCGCGCGCCTGGTCGGCCAGGTGCACCTGCAGCGCACTGCCGTCGGTGAGGCCGATGAAATCGGCGTCGGCGATCGCGTCGAACGCGACCTTGTCGTGCGACGCGAGCGGATGCGCGGCCGGCACGACGACGATCAGCCAGTCCTCGCGGAACGGTTTCTGTTCGAGCCCGCCGAGCCCGACCGAATCGGCAACGATGCCGACCTCGGCGGTCTTGTTGCGGATCGCATGCACGATCTCCTGGCTCGAGCGCTCCTCGACGCTGATCGACAGCTTCGGATGATGCGGCAGGTAATCGGCCAGCGCGTCGGGCAGGTATTCGCTCAGCGACGCCGTGTTGCACAGCAGCCGGATATGGCCGCGCAGCCCCTGACCGTATTGCTGCAGTTCGCCGCGCATGTGGTCGATCTGCTGTAGCACCGTGCGCGCGTGGTGTTCGAGCGCGCGGCCGGCGTCGGTCGCCTGCGCGCCCGACTTGGTCCGGTGCAGTAGCGGCACGCCGAGCTCGTCCTCCATGCCGCGGATGCGCTCGCTCGCGGCCTGCAGCGTGATGTGCGTGCGTTCGGCGCCGCTCGTGATCGTGCCGGCCTCGCAGATGTTCAGGAAGAGCCGCAGGTCGGTCAGGTCGAAGCGCATGATGGGCGGGGAGCGATAGCGTTGGAATGGCCGATAAGTTAGCAGGAACCGCAGCGCCGGTCTCAGGCGCAGCCTGAGACCCGATTCGCCGGTTCCGCATTTTCGGGGCACGATCGATGCCCGATCATGGCCGCATCTCAATACCGGGGAGCCAGTCATGCAGATCGATTCGTCGTGGGGTGTGTCGTTCAAGATCGCGTTGCATGTGTTGTTCCTGTGCATCGGCATTGCGTGGGCCTGTTCCGAACTCGTCGCATGGCTGCGTTGAGCGCGGCGGCACGCTCCTATTGAAATCAATCCGTCATAGTCTCCTGAGACGAAAATTCTTCCGTTTTCACGCGAAAAGACCATCAAGTTTTTCGGGATCGGACCGTATTACCGGTAGCGAATGTCGGCCGGCGTCCCGTTCGTGATCGTTTGTCATCATTGTTTGCATCCGGTTACACGTCGGCCGTTCCGTTTTTGAGATGCTTGAAAGATTGTCAAATCGGAGTTGATCGTCCATGAAAACGCGCGAGATTTGCCGCAACGCGGCGTGGCTGCCGGGCCTGGCCGCCGTGCTCGTCATGGCCGGTTGTGCAAATACGCAGTCCGTCCCGCCGAGCGACACGCTGGCGGGGCAGCCGTCGCCGTCGAGCCAGCCCGTCGCTGCGCCGTCGGCCGCCACGCTGCCGCCGGCGCCGATTCTCGTCGCGCAAAAGTACGTCGTGAAACGCGGCGACACGCTGACGGGCATCGCGTCCGCGAACAACTGCAGCGTTGCCGACCTGCGCACCTGGAACAAGCTGGGCGCGAACGGCAAGCTGCGCAAGGGGCAGGTGCTGCGCATCGTCAGGCAGCAGCCGCTGCCGCCGTCGTCGGGCACGGCCGGCACGCAGGCCGCCGCGCCGGCCGCGGCGAGCGATGCGGTGGCCGGCAATCAGGCAACGGCACAGGCAACCGCATCGACGGCGAGCGACCGTCAGGTCGTGAAGGAAACGAAGCGGCATGCGGGCGGCGTCGCGCTCAAGTGGCCCGCAAACGGCAAGATCGTCGAGGGGTTTCGGCCGGGCCAGAACCGCGGCATCCAGATCGCCGGCCGGCCGGGCGACCCGGTTCGCGCGGCGGCCGACGGCCGCGTGATGTACGCGGGCACCGGCCTGAACGATTACGGCAGCCTGATCATCGTCCAGCACAACGCGGATTTCCTGACCGCCTATGCGCATAACCGCAAGCTGCTCGTGAAGACGGGCGACATCGTGCGCCAGGGCGATGCGATCGCCGAGATGGGCGACCTCGACAATTCGCGCGTCGCGCTGCTGTTCGAGGTGCGGCGCGACGGCAAGCCGGTGAATCCGATGCCGTATCTGCCTTCTTCGCAAGGATGAAGCCGGGCCGTTCTGCTGGAACGCGACGACTGTCGCTGCTAGGCTAGGGGCTGTTTGCGAATCCCGCGCTTCGCGCGGGGCCGACGAGCGTCTTTCGGGGATGCGGCGACGAATGCCGTCGCGGGCGGCCGTCGGCGTGAACGGGCGTGCATCGCCGATGCGCGCCCGCGTTGCTTCGTGCCATCGTTTCCGACAGAACACACCTCATCCATGGAACACTCTCCGACACGCCGCTCGCTGTTGCTTGCCGCCGTTGCCGCACCGTTCGTCGCCGCGTGCACGTCAGCGCCGGTCGCCGACCAGGGGCGCGCCCACGCCGCGCAAGCCGAACTCGCCGCACTCGAGAAAGCGTCGAACGGCCGGCTCGGCGTCGCCGCGCTCGATACGTCGAACGGCGTGCGCATCGCCCACCACGCGCGCGAGCGCTTTCCTTTGTGCGGCACGTATGCGGTCGTCGCCGCCGGCGCGATACTCGCGCGCGGCGCGCTCGACGCGTCGCTGCTGCCGCGCCGCATCCTGTACCGTCGCTACGAAGTCGTGTCGGGTTCGCCGATCACGGAAAGCCATGTCGACACGGGCATGACGATCGCGCAGCTTTGCGACGCGATGCTGCGCTCGGGCGACAAAGGCGCGGGCAACCTGCTGATGGGCGTGCTCGGCGGCCCGCAGGCCGTCACGTCGTTCGCACACGAGAGCGGCGACACGACGTTTCGCCTCGATCACTGGGAACCCGAACTGAACAAGGCCGTGCCGGATGACGAACGCGACACGTCGACGCCGGTCGCGATGGTCGACACGCTGCAGCGGCTGCTGCTCGGCGACACGCTGCGCGAACCGCAGCGCGCGCAACTGACGGAATGGATGGTCGGCGGCGCGCGCGGCGCGACCGGCATTGCGGCGGGCGTGCCGCCCGGCTGGCGCGTCGCGGACAAGGCCGGCACGGGCGGGTACGGCACGACGACCGACGTCGCGGTGCTGTGGCCGCCGTCGCGCGCGCCGCTCGTGATGGCCGTGTCGTTCACGCAGCCGCAGGCCGACGCTGCGGCTCGCGCGGACGTCGTCGCATCGGCGGCGCGCATCGCGGCGGGCGCACTGGCCGCAACGGCCTGAGCGGCGCGCGCCTCGCGCAAAGCCGGCGTTTGGCTTATCGTGTCGGTCAGCGCGCGCCGGCGTCGGCGCGCGGTCCTTCCGTTTCCTGTGCCTTTTCATGCGCCGACTTCCGCCCCTGCACGCGCTGCAGATCTTCTCGACGGTGGCTCGCCACCGCAGCTTCACGCGCGCGGCCGAGCAGCTATGCATCACGCAGGGCGCGGTGAGCCGGCAGATCCAGACGCTCGAGGCGCATTACGGCTTTCCGCTGTTCAAGCGCCATGCGAAGGGCCTCACGCTGACGGCGGAGGGCGAGCAGCTGCTGCCGGTGGTCAACGAGAGCTTCGCGCGGATCGAGGACATCTCGATGAAGCTCACGCGTCAGCGCACCGATCTCGCGCTGAAGGTGCCGACCTGCGTGATCCGCTGGATGCTGCCGCGCATCATGCGCTTCCAGGGCGAGCATCCCGATCTCCATGTGCAGATCACGACCGCGTGGCAGCACGTCGTCGATTTCTCGACCGAGCCGTTCGACGCGGCAATCGTCTACGGCACGGCGCCCCCCGGCGCGGGCATATTCGCACTGCCGCTGTTCGACGAACGGCTGACGCCGGTATGCGCACCGGAGTTGCGGCAGGCGTCGCCGCTCGAGGCGGTGGGCGATCTCGCGCGTCATACGCTGCTGCATCCGACCCGCGACCATCGCGACTGGCGTGCCTGGCTCGATCATGCGGGCGAGCGCGGCGTCGATCCCGCGCGCGGGCCGACCTTCGACACGCTCGATCTCGCGACGAACGCGGCGATGCAGGGCTTCGGCGTCGCGATCGGCGACGTGACGCTCGTCGACGACGACGTCAGCGCGCGCCGGCTCGAACGGCCGTTCGACATCGTGCTCGAGACCGGCGCACGCTACTTCTTCGTCTATCCCGAGAACATCGGCAACCAGCAGAAGATCCGCGCGTTCAGCGACTGGATCGCGCGCCATCGCGACTGACGCGCGGCCGCGCCGGACCCGCCGCGCGCCGCGCGGGCGGCCGGTGTTACTGGTAGGTCACGACGGCGATCATCGGCGCGAGATTGTTGCCCGGACGGTTCGGTAAAACGATTGCGCGCGAGGCCTGAGTAAAGGTCGTGGTCTTGACGGCCTGCATGCTCGCCGCGTCGACGAACGCGATCTGGCCGGTTGCCGGCCGCGGGCAGTCGGCGCGCACGCGAGCGGGCGCGGCGTTGGGCGTATCGAGCGCGAACGAGCAGGGCGGCTCGACGATCATGCCGGAGAAGTAGATGGTGCCGGACGCGCCGGCGGCAAAGGACGAGGACGTGGCCAGAAGCGAGGCAGCCAGAGCGAACGAGGCGGCGAACAGGCGATGCTTCATGACAGGCTCCAGAGAGGAAGCGCGTCGCAGCGGGGCCGCTCGGGTGGCAGTCCGTCATCGCCGCGATGCTGACTGCGTAAACGGCAAATCCATCGGACCTCTTGAATGAAAAAACGGAAGTAACGGGAATAAGCAAACTGCGGCGTATTCCTTCAATCAATTTATCTCAAAATTGAGCGGCCGCAAGCCCGGGTAATGCCGGTGTAGTAAACCAGAGGGACGGTTGCCGGCGGACGCCGTTTTTTGCGGGTGAATCGTTGCGGAATCAACGAATCGGTAGTAGCGCCAAGCGTCGTTCGCCAAAAGAAAACGGCCGCTCGTGATGACGAGCGGCCGTTTTGCGTGGGGCGGTGCGGCGGCGCGATCAGGCCATGCGCTTGCGCACCGCGCCGACGATCACGAGCAGCACGATCGCGCCGACGATCGATGCGATCCAGCCCGCACCCTGGCCCGGCGCATACCAGCCGGCGGCGCGGCCGACGTAGCCGGCGACCAGCGCGCCGACGACGCCGAGTACGGCCGTCATCAGGATGCCCATCTTGTCGTCGCCGGGCTTGAGCGCGCGGGCGAGGAGGCCGACGATGAGCCCGACGACCAGGGTTTCGATGAATTGCAGCATGAACGCCTCCCTATTGCTGTTGAGCTGTTGACGAAAGGAAATTGACCCGTGCGGCGCACAAGCGTTCCACGCGGCGGCAAGCCGGCGCGTGGTGTGCGGAGTATCGCATGCCGGCGCGTCGCGCAGATGTCAGGCGTGCGGTGCGCCAGTCACCGGGGCGAGACGGCGGTAGCCTTCGGTCGCTTGCAGCAGCGTGCGCGTGTAGTCGCGCGCGACCTGGCCGGCGCGCACGTCCTCGACCCGAAGCTGCTCGACGATCTCGCCATGCTGCATCACGGCGACGCGCTGGCACAGGAAGCCGATCACCGCGAGGTTGTGGCTGACGAGGATCATCGTCAGGTTACGTTCGCGGTGCAGGCGGCGCAGCAGGTTCAGGATCTCGGCTTGCACCGACACGTCGAGCGCGGACGTCGGTTCGTCGAGCAGCAGCACGCGCGGCTCGACGATCAGCGCGCGTGCGATCGCGACGCGCTGCCGCTGGCCGCCCGACAACTGGTGCGGATAGCGGAAGCGGAACGCGGGACCGAGGCCGACCTCGGCCAGCGCGCGGGCGATCCGTGTGTCGGCGTCGCCGATCTCGTGGATCGACAGCGGTTCGCGCAGCGTCTGGTCGACCGTGAAGCGCGGATGCAGCGACGCGTACGGATCCTGGAACACCATCTGCACGTGACGGCGGAATGCGCGGTCGAGCGTGCCGCCGACCGGCCGGCCGTCGATCGACAGGCTGCCGGCCGCGAGCGGCACGAGGCCGGTCAGCGCGCGCAGCAGCGTCGACTTGCCGGAGCCCGATTCGCCGACGAGCCCGAACACCTCGCCGTCGCGCACCGCGAAGCTCGCGTCGCGCACGGCGTCGACGTGACCCGTGCGGGTCGGGAAACGGATCGATGCGTGATCGACGTCGATCATCGTGCAGCCTCCTGTCGATCGGCGGGCGGGATGGACGGCGGCGCGGGATCGAGCCAGGCCGGATCGCGCCGCAGCACGGGCAGTTCGTCCGGCGGGTTCGCGAGCGGCGGGTTCGCCGCGAGCAGCCCGCGCGTATAGGGATGAGACGCGTCGCGCAGGTCGCGCGCGGCGCAGGTTTCGACCACGCGGCCCGCGTACATCACCGCGACGCGATCGCAGAACGACATCACGAGCGGCAGGTCGTGGCTGATGAACATCAGGCCCGTACCATGCCGCGCGATCATCGCGTCGAGCACCGCGAGCACCTGCATCGAGACCGCGACGTCGAGCGAGGACGTCGGTTCGTCGGCGATCAGCAGGCGCGGGCCGGTCGACACCATCATCGCGATCATCACGCGCTGGCCCATGCCGCCCGACAACTCGTGCGGATACGCATCGGCGACGCGCGCCGGGTCGCGGATCTGCACGGCCGCGAGCGCGTCGACGATCCGTTCGCGCAACGCGCGGCCGCGCAGCCCGGGCTCGTGCAGGCGGAACGCTTCGCCCATCTGCTTCGCGACCGTCATCACCGGGTTCAACGAATATTTCGGGTCCTGCAGGATCATGCCCATCTGGCTGCCGCACAGCCGCCGGCGTTCGCGCGGGTTCATTGCGAGCAGGTCGTGGCCGCCGAAGCGCATCGTGCGCGCCGACCAGCGCGCGGCGTCGGGCAGCAGGCCGAGCAGCGCGCGGCCCGTCAGCGATTTGCCGGAACCCGATTCGCCGACGATGCCGAGCCGTTCGCCCGGCGCGAGCGTCAGCGACAGGTCGCGCACGGCATCGGACACGACGCCGTCGTGCCCGCGAAAGCCGATCTTCAGCCCGTCGATCTCGCAGAGCGGCGCGGGCGCGGTGGCGGTATTCATCGGCATGTCACGCTCCATGACGGGGATCGAAGACGTCGCGCAGCCCGTCGCCGAGCAGGTTGAACGCGAGGCTCACGAGCAGGATCGCGATGCCGGGAAGCGTCGCGACCCACCATGCGTCGAGCAGCACGTTGCGGCCCGACGCGACCATGAAGCCCCACTCGGGGCTCGGCGGCTGCGCGCCGAGGCCGAGAAAGCCGAGGCCCGCGACGGTCAGGATGATGCCGGCCATGTCGAGCGTCGCACGCACGATCACCGACGACATGCACAGCGGCACGATGTAGCGCAGCAGGATCCGCGGGCCCGATGCACCCTGCAGCCGCGCGGCATGGATGTAGTCGGCCTGAGCGATGCGGATCGTCTCGGCGCGTGCGAGCCGCGCATACGCGGGCCATGCGGTGATCGAGATCGCGACGACCGCATTGATCACGCCGGGTCCGAGTGCGGCCGCGAACGCGAGCGCAAGCACGATCTTCGGGAACGCGAGCGCGATGTCGGTGATGCGCATCAGCACGCTGTCGACGAAGCCGCCGCAATAGCCGGCCGTCGTGCCGATCAGCAGCCCGATCGGCACGACGATCACGACGACGAGCAGCGCGATGCCGAGCGTGAGGCGCGAGCCGGCGATCAGCCGCGAGAGGATGTCGCGGCCGAGCTGGTCGGTGCCGAACCAGTGCGACGGCGAGCCGGGCGGCAGCAGGCGGTCGGACAGCACCTGGCGCAGCGGATCGTGCGGCATGATCAGCGGACCGACGATCGCGACGACGATCAGCGCGACGAGGATCGCGAGCCCGAACAGGTTGAGCGGATTCGTGGCGAAACGGCGCCAGCGTCGGTACGCGAGGCCGAGCGCGGCCTGCGAGCGCGACGCGGGCGCATCGGAAAGCAGCCACGCGCGCAGCGTGAGGCGCTCGGCGTTCATGATTGGACGACCTTCGGCATGGGCGATGAAAGAAGCAGGGTGGAAGCGGTCATGTCGAAACGGCCCTCAGCGCGCTCGCGGATCGAACACGCGGTACAGTGCGTCGGTCAGCAGGTTGACGGTGATGAACATCGCGCCGATCACGAGCGTCGCGCCGAGCACCGCGCTCATGTCGGCGTTCAGCAGCGCGCCGGTCAGGTACGAGCCGAGCCCCGGCCACGCGAACACGATCTCGGTCAGCACCGAGCCTTCGAGCAGGTTGCTGTACGTGAGCGCGATCACGGTGAGCAGCGGCACTGCGATGTTGCCGAACGCATGCCGCCAGATCACGCGGCGCTCGGACAAGCCCTTCGCGCGCGCGGTGACGATGTATTCCTGGCTCAACTGGTCGAGCATGAACGAGCGCGTCATGCGGCTGAGATACGCGACGGAGTAGTAGCCGAGGATCGCGGCCGGCAGCGCGATGTGCGACACCGCGTTGCGGAACACGTCCCACTCGCCGGCGAGCACCGCGTCGATCAGCAGGCTGCCCGTGCGCGGATCGACCATTCCGTCGTACACGGGATCGAGCCGGCCGGGCCCGCCGACCCAGTGCAGCCGCGCGTAGAACAGCAGCAGCCCCATCAGCCCGAGCCAGAACACCGGCACGGAATTGCCGATCAGCCCGACGAAGCGCGCGATGTGATCGATCGGCCGGTTGTGCTTCACGGCGGCCGCGACGCCGAGCGGCACGCCGATCGCGATGCCGATCAGCGTCGCGATCGTCGCCAGTTCGAGCGTGGCCGGGAACACGCGCCTGATGTCGTCGAGCACGGGGTTCGCGGTCAGCAGCGACACGCCGAGATTGCCGTGCAGCACGTCGCGCGCGTAGATCAGGAATTGCGTGACGAGCGGCTTGTCGAGCCCGAGCGCGATGCGTTCGGCTGCGTACGCATCGGCCGACGCGCGATCGCCGAGGATCGCGAGCACGGGATCGATCGGCACCTTGCGGCCGATCACGAACGTCAGCGCGAGCAGCCCCGCGAACGTGACGGCGAGCGTGAGCGCCCAGCGCAGCACGCGCAGTGCCCAGCGTACGGCCGGGCGCCGCGCGGGCAGCGTGCGCAGTGCTTCGAGGGAGGAGGCGGGAGTCGACATGCGGCGAATCTTATTGCTTCTTCAGGTTGCGGTACGACACGAGATCGTTGATCGGCCCGACTTCGAGCCCGCTCACGCCGGGCCGCGTCGCCACCTGCGCGACTTTCTCGAACATGATCACGAACGGCGAGCGCGCGAGCACGTCCTTCTGCATCGCCTGGTAGAGCTGCGCGCGTTTCGCGGCGGTCGGTTCGGCGAGCGCGGTGTCGGTTTGCTTCGTGAGCTGCGGGATGTCCCAGCTGTTGCGCCAGGCCAGCATTTTATAGCTCGACTTGTCGGAATTGTCCGGATTCCACGCGAAGCCCTGCGCGTTGCTGTGCGGATCGATGTAGTCGGCCGACCATTCGCCGATGTAGATGTCGTGCTGGCGCGCGCGGTATTTCGCGAGCGTCTGCTTGTTGTCGCCGGGGATCAGCTGCACCTTGATGCCCGCCTGCGCGAAGTTCGCCTGCACGGCCTGCGCGATCTCCGTGTACGGATAGTCGTTGCGCACGTCCATCGTCACCGTGAAGCCGCCGGGCACGCCGGCCTTCGCGAGCAGCGCCTTCGCCTTCGCGACGTCGAGCTTGTACGGGTTCGCGTTCAGCGTGCCGAGGAAGCCTTCGGGCAGGAAGGTCTGGTGCACCTTGTAGGTCGTCTTCACGACATTGCCCTGGATGCCGGCATAGTCGACGAGCCACTTCAGCGCTTCCTGCACGTCGGGCTTCGCGAGCGTCGGGTTCTTCGTGTTCAGGCCGAGATACAGCAGCGTCGCCTGCGGCGACGCCGAAACCTTCGCCTTGCCGGATTTCACGACCGAAGCGAGATCGTCGGGGCTCAGGTCGCGTGCGGCATCGACGTCGCCGTTTTCCAGCAGCAGGCGCTGGCTCGCGGCTTCGGGCACGTGGCGCAGCACGATGCGCTTCATCGCGAGCGGCAGGCGGTAGCCGTCGAAGCGTTGCAGCACGATGCTGTCGCCGGCCGTCCACTTGACCAGCCTGTACGCGCCGGAGCCGGCCTCGTTGGTTTTCAGCCATGCGTTGCCGAAGTCGTTGCCCTGCTGGTGCGACAGCAGCAGCTTCTTGTCCAGCACCGACGCGGGCCACGAGCCGAGCACGTTCAGCACGAAGGTCGGCGCGTATTTGCGGTCGGTCGTGACCGACACAGTCAGGTCGTCGAGCTTCTTCACGTTCGCCGCGACGTTCGCCTTCGTGAGGCCGATGCCGGTCAGCACGGCGGCCGGGCCCTTGTCGAGCAGCACCGCGCGCTGGATCGACCATGCGACGTCGTCGGCCGTCAGCGGGTTGCCCGAATGGAACTTGAGGCCGGCGCGCAGCTTGAACGTATAGGTCAGCCCGTCGGTGCTCACCGTCCACGACTGCGCGACATCGCCGTTGAATTTCGACGGATCGCGCAGGTCGACACGCACGAGCCGGTCGTACGTGTTCGCGACGTATTCCTCCGGCACCAGCTCGTAGATCTCGCCCGGGTCGAGCGTCGTGAATTCGTCGAGCAGCGTGGCCATCACGAACAGGTCCTTCGGCGTTTCCGCGTACGCGGCGGAAAGCGGAACGGCGGCGAGAACGGACGCGGCGGCCAGCGCCGCGACGAGCCGGGATGTCAGGGGTTTCATGTGCGCTCCATCGTGAGGTGAACGTGCAATGGGTGAACGTAAAACGATAACGGGACGTGCATCACATCAGGCGCCACGGGCCGCTCGCCGCGTTGTCGATCTGCGGCAACGCGTGCGAGCCGGGCAGTTCGTAGTGCCACCATTCGCTGTCGATGTGCGCGAAGCCGGCCGCGTGCATCACGCCGAGCAGCAGCAGGCGGTTGCGTTGCACGGCTTCGGGCAGCCCTGCGTGGAAATGGCCGGACGCGGCGACCATCTCGTCGAAGCCCGTGCCCATGTCGAGCGGCTCGCCGTTCGCGCCGACCAGCGTCAGGTCGAGCGCGGTGCCGCGGCTGTGATTCGAGCCGCGGCCGAGATCGGCGATGAAGTTCGGATCGGGCAGGAAATCCCACAGCACCTGCTGCGCTTGCGGCGGCCGGTACGCGTCGTAGATGCGCAGCGTGAAGCCGGCCTGCGCGGCGACGTCCACCGCGCGGCGCAATGCGGCTTCGGCCGGCTCCAGCAGCAGGCAGTGCGCGCGGCGGTAGATCGGCTTGCCGGTCAGGTTGCGGTCGGTCGCGTAGACGAGATCGAGGTCGACGCGATGCGTGGCGGGCGTGATTTCGACGAGGCGGTGGTCGTTCATCGGCGGTTCAGGTTGGTTCAGGCTCGCTCAGGATTCGAATTGGTCGAACGTGTGCTGCAGTTCGCGGTTGCGCGCGACGCGCCGGTCGATCGCGGGGCCGAGGCGGTCGACGACGGCCGTGATCAGCAGGTTGAACAGGCAGGTGAGCGGCGCGAGCGAATCCCAGAACTGGCCGACGTCGGTCTTCACCTGCAGCAGGTCGGCCGGCCATTCGCGTGCCCACGGGCACGAGAGATCGGTGACCAGCGCGAACGGCTGCCCAAGCTCGGCGGCCGCCTGGCAATAGCGGCGTGCGCTGCGCGAATACGCGCGCGTGTCGGTGACGATGCAGTACGGCCGCTCGAATTCGGAGTTCAGCGAATCGACATACGAACCCGACTGGCCGTCGGAATAGAACACGCGCGGGCGCAGGTATTCGAGGTAGCTGCTGAACGCGTTGCTGATGCCGCGCGTCGACTGGATGCCGAGGATGAATACGGCGTCGGCATGCGCGATGCGATCGGCGACCTGCGCGAACACGGGGCCTTCGGCGAGCCGGTACACGTGGCGGATCGCATCGAGCTCGCGTTCGAGCGACGACGCGAGCGTGCCGTCGCTGCCGCTGTCTTCGGCCGGTTGCGTGCCGGCGACGCGGCGGTATTCGTCGAGCCGGTCGGTGATCATCCACGGGCGATCGCCGCCGCCGCGCAGTTCGCGCTTCAGGTCGTCGAGATTGCGGTAGCCGACGCTGCGCAGGAAGCGCCCGACCGAGATGCCGCTCGTGCCGGCCTGCTGCGCGATCTGGTCGGCCGTCTCGAGTCCAAGCCGGTCGAGGTTCGCGAGCATGTAGCTCGCGATGCGCTTGGCGGTCGGCGTCAGCTCGGCATAGCGGGATTCGACGGTACGGGCAAACGCGCAGGTCATTGGATGTTAGATCGTTGTCGTCTGTTGATCGAATGTCATCCATCTAACAAAGCCAAAATCATTCGCGCCAGCGGATAAAAACTATGGTGTGAGGATGGGTGATAGGGTCGAAAGCGCGTTCGGCGGCGGGGTGGTGGTGTGCAAGGGGAGTTTTATGTCTGACAGGCATATTTCGCGTTTATGCATGTGGGGAATAATTTGCGTTTATGCCTGTCGGGAATATACTGCGTTTATTGCCTACAGGAATACGCGCCGTGAATTTCATCGTCAATACGCCCGCGCAACTGGGCGAAATCCTGTCTTCCGCGCGTCAAGCCAAGGGTCTGACGCAAGCTGAAGCGGCAGTGCGAATCGGCGTGGGCCAGTCGCGACTGTCGCTGCTCGAAACCACGCGTACCGAAAGCCTGTCGCTCAGCCAGCTGCTCGAGCTGACCGCGCTGTACGGTCTCGAACTCAGCATCCGCACGAAGGACGGGCGCGACTCAGCCGCCGCCGAGTGGTAAGCGATGGGACGCAAATCGCACACGCGCGCGCTGTCGATCTGGACGAATGGCCAGAGGGTCGGCACATGGCGGATTCCCGCTCGCGGCGACATGGAGCTGCTGTACGACGCCGGCTGGAAGCAGTCGGCCGTCGGCCGCCCGTTGTCGCTGTCGCTGCCGTTTGGTGTCGGCGATGCCCCGTTGCGCGGCGAACGCGTCAATCATTACTTCGACAACCTGCTTCCGGACAGCGACGCCATTCGGCGCCGATTGGCCGCCCGGTTCGGCACGGCGACGACCGAGCCGTTCGATCTGCTTGCTGCGCTCGGCCGTGACTGCGTCGGGGCGGTGCAATTGCTCGGCGAAGACGATGCGCCAGCCGGCCTGGATCGCATCGACGGTACGCCGCTGTCGGACGAGGACGTCGCACGCGTGCTCGATCAGGCGAGCGGTGTGGCGACGGGGGCCGAAGACGACGACGATTTCCGGCTGTCGCTGGCCGGTGCGCAGGAAAAGACCGCACTGCTGTTTCACGACGGGCGCTGGATGCGCCCGCATGGCGCCACGCCGACGACGCATATTCTCAAGTTGCCGCTCGGGCTGGTCGGCAACAAGCGGGCCGATCTCACGGCCTCCGTCGAGAACGAGTGGCTGTGTCTCGCGATCCTGCGAGCGTTCGGCCTGCCCGCGGCGGGTGCGGAAATCGTGCGTTTCGGCGCGCACAAGGTACTGTCGGTCGAACGGTTCGATCGTGTGTTGCATCGTGACGGCGGGTGGCTGTTGCGCTTGCCGCAGGAGGATTTCTGCCAGGCGCTCGGCGTGCCGCCTCACCTGAAGTACGAGTCGCAGGGCGGCCCCGGCGTGCCCGACCTGGCCGGCCTTCTGCGCCGTTCGGAAACGGCGCGCGAGGATCTCGACACACTGTTCGCGGCCCTGATCGTGTTCTGGATGCTCGCTGCACCGGACGGGCATGCGAAGAACTTCAGCCTGCGCCTGCTGCCGGGCGGCCGTTTCCGCCTCACGCCGCTTTACGACGTGATGTCGATCTGGCCGGTCGAAGGCGATGGCGCGAACCAGTGGTCGTGGCACAAGGCGAAGCTCGCGATGGCCGTGCACGGCAAGCGCAAGCACTATGCGATGCGCGACATCACGCGACGGCACTTCACCGCAATGGCCGAATATTGCCTGCTCGGCGATATCGCGACGCCGATCGTCGAACGGCTCATTGCGATGACGCCGCACGTGATCGAGTCGGTCGGCGCTGCACTGCCTCCCGGGTTTCCGGCGAGGGTCGCGGAGCGCATTCTGGGCGGATTGCGGTTCGCCGCGCAACGGCTCGCCGACATGCCGCGGGAGTAAACCGTGGCCGACGCGGCCCGGTTAGCCGATGTTCGACGTATCGGCGTTCGCCTGTTTTCCGTTTTTCACGATCAGTGATCCGAATCGACTGCATCGTATCGCATCGGTGATCGCGCGTTGCGCGCATCAATCGTTTCTCGTCGCCATTCGTGACATCACGACCTACCACGGTCGTATTTCCGTATTCACCGGACCTGACCGATTCGCCGACATCCGTCGCCGCCCGGCACCCCTCCGCACCGCAATAATTACAAAATTAAAGCCGATCAGATTAAATCATTAATTCAGATTAATAATTCATTTAAGTTTTGTGGCGATTTGGATTTAACTTGCGTCACGGGGTGTTCGATTTTCGATAATCAGAAAAACGGCAAGTATTCCGTAATGGAAATTCGCTCAATCGCAAGAATGAAGAGGAAATCATGACGAATCTTTCTCGACGCAAGATGCTGGCGGGTACGGCCGGCGCCATTGCCGCCGCGGGCATCGCGGTATCGGCCAAGGCCGCCTCGTTCGGCAATCCGGACAGCCCGCCGGAAGGCGCTGTGAATGCGCGCAACCGCCAGAGCCTGACCGATCCTGGTCCGAAAAATCCGGCAATCGCCAACCAGTTTCCGTCTTTTCAGGATCCGCCGGCCACCGATATCAACGGGATGCCATTATTCTGGGCGTCGTTCAATAATGCCCATAAACGAATTCAAAATGGCGGGTGGGCGCGCGAAGTCACGCAGGACGATTTTGCGATTTCGGAAACCATTTCCGGCGTCAACATGCGCCTGACGCGCGGCGGCATTCGCGAGATGCACTGGCACCAGCAGGCCGAGTGGGCGATCATGCTCGACGGCCGCTGCCGGATCACGGTGCTCGACGAACTGGGGCGGCCGTCGGTGCAGGACGTGAAAACCGGCGATCTCTGGTATTTCCCGCCGGGCCTGCCGCATTCACTGCAGGGCCTCGGCACCGACGGCGCCGAATTCCTGCTCGCGTTCGATAACGGCCGTGCGTCGGAATTCAATACGCTGCTGTTGACCGACTGGATCGCGCATACGCCGCCCGACGTGCTCGCGCTGAACTTCGGCGTGCCGGCCGATGCGTTCAGGAACGTTCCGCTCGACAACCTGTGGATCTTCCAGGGCGACGAGCCCGGCCCGCTTGCGCAAGCGCAGCGCGCGTCGGCTTCGTCGGCCGGTGCGCCGCCGCATCCGTTCATCTTCTCGCTCGGCGACATGAAGCCGGTCAGGAAGACGCGCGGCGGCGAAGTGCGGATCGCGGACAGCACCAACTTCAACGTGTCGACGACCGTCGCGGCGGCGTTCGTCACCGTGCATCCGGGCGGCATGCGCGAGCTGCACTGGCATCCGAACGCGGACGAATGGCAGTACTACCTGCAGGGCGAGGCCAGGATGACCGTGTTCGACACGGGGCCGAAGGCGCAGACGGCCGACTTCCGCGCGGGCGACGTCGGCTACGTGAAGAAGAGCCTCGGCCACTACGTGCAGAACACCGGCAAGACCGACCTGGTGTTCCTCGAGATCTTCAAGACCGACCGCTACGCCGAGGTGTCGCTGTCCGACTGGCTCGCGCACACGCCGCCGAAGCTCGTCGAGGCGCACCTGAACCTCGCGCCGGACGTGATCGCGCAGTTTCCGCGCAACCGCCCGGACGTCGTGCCGCTGTAACGCCGCCGTCGTTCTGCCGTGGCCGGCAGGCGGCAGGCCGGCCGCGGTGCCCGCTTCAGGGCCAGCCTTCCTTATCCGAACGGAATACAACACACCATGGTTCCCGTCACGAGCAAATCCGCCGGCGGCTTCGCGCTGCCGGCTCTGTCTCCCGAGCGCGCCGACGACGCGGCGCGCGCCGCGCTGGAAGGGCGCCGCACCGGTGTCGCCGCGCTGCTGCCGTTCGTCGGCCCGGCCGTGATCGCGTCGATCGGCTATATGGATCCCGGCAACTTCGCGACCAACATCCAGGCCGGCGCCGCGTACGGCTACCGGCTGCTGTGGGTCGTGCTGGCCGCGAACGCGATCGCGATGCTGTTCCAGGCGATGTCGGCGAAGCTCGGCATCGTGACCGGCCGCAATCTCGCGGAGCTGTGCCGAGACCGTTTCCCCGCGTCGGTCGTGTGGGGCATGTGGGCCGCGTCCGAGATCGCCGCGATGGCGACCGATCTCGCCGAATTCCTCGGCGGCGCGCTCGCATTCGGGCTGTTGTGCCACCTGTCGCTGTTCGCGGGGATGATCGCGACGGCGTGCGCGACCTGCGCGATCCTCGCGCTCGAAAAGCGCGGCTTCCGGCCGCTGGAAGCCGCGATCGCGGCGCTGGTCGGCGTGATCGGCGCGTGTTATCTCGGCGAACTGCTGATCGCGCCGCAGGACTGGCACGCAGCCGCGTTCCACCTGGTCGTCCCGCAGATTCCGGATCATGCGGCGCTGACGATCGCGGTCGGGATCATCGGCGCGACGATCATGCCGCACACGCTGTATCTGCATTCGGGCCTGACGCAGGATCGCGCCGCGCCGCGCGACGACACGGAACGGCGGCGGCTCGTGCGTTTCTCGAACCGCGAGGTCGTCGTCGCGCTCGGGCTGGCCGGGTTCGTGAATCTCGCGATGGTGATGATGGCGTCGTCGGCGTTCCACCTGAGCGCGCCGGGCATGACCGACATCGGCGACGCGTATCACACGCTGATCCCGGTGCTCGGGCCGGCGGCCGGTGCGCTGTTTCTCGTCGCGCTGCTGACGTCGGGCGTGTCGAGTTCGGTGGTCGGCACGATGGCCGGGCAGGTCGTGATGCAGGGGTTCATCCGCCGCCGCATGTCGATATTGGTGCGGCGCGCGGTGACGATCGCACCCGCGTTCGCGGTGGTCGCATTTGGCTGCGACGTCACGCGCGCGATGGTGGCGAGCCAGGTCGTGCTGAGTTTCGTGCTGCCGATGCCGATGATCGCGCTGCTGATGCTGTCGGCGCGCGAGGACGTGATGGGCGCCTACGCGATGCGGATGCCGTTGCGGATCGTCGCCGGCGCGGCGACGATCGTGATCGTCGGGCTGAATGCGTATCTGGTGTGGGCGGCATTCAATTGAACGGCGGCGGTGCGCGGCGACCGCCGGGGCGCCGCCCACTGTGCTGCATGTCCGGTGCTTCGCGCAGCCGCCAGATCGCGTTGCGCTGCTGGCCGCCGAGGCTCGTCGAGCGCAGCGTGATGACCGAGCCGGCCGCGACCCGATACCGGAAATGCGCCATCAGTCCGGTGCCCTTGCGCTGCGCCTGCCCGTCGGCCAGCACGTCGCACCGCGGCCGCGATTACTTCGCGAGCGTCCGGTATGACACGAGGTCGTTGATCGGCCCGATTTCCGGCCCGGTCGCGCCGGGACGCGTCGCGACCTGCACGACCTTCTCGAACATGATGATGAACGGCGAGTTCGCGAGCACGGCCTTCTGCAGCGCTTCGTACCGCTGCGCGCGCTTCGCGGGCGACGGCTCGACGAGCGCGGCCTCGGTATCCTTCGTCAGTTGCGGAATGTCCCAGCTATTGCGCCACGCGAGCATCTTGGTCGGCGACTGGTCCGAGTTGTCCGGGTTCCACGCGAAGCCGCGCGCGTTGCTGTTCGGGTCCATGTAGTCGGGCGACCATTCGCCGATGAAGATGTCGTGCTGGCGCGCGCGGTACTTGCCGATCGCCTGCTTCGCATCGCCGGGGATCAGCTTCACGCGGATGCCGCCCTGCGCGAAGTTTGCCTGCAGCGCCTGCGCGATCTCGAGGTACGGATAGTCGTTCGGCATGTCCATCGTCACGTCGAAGCCGTTCGGCAAGCCGGCCTTCGCGAGCAGCGCCTTCGCCTTCGCGACGTCCTGCTTGTACGGCCGCGCGTTCAGCGTGCCGAGGAAGCCCTCGGGCAGGAAGGTTTCATGCACCTTGTAGGTCGTGCTGACGATGTTGCGCTGGATGCCGTCGTAGTCGACGAGCCATTTCATCGCCTGCTGCACGTCGGGCTTCGCGAGGTTCGGGTTCTTCGTGTTCAGGCTCAGGTACAGCAGCGCGGACACCGGCCACGACGCGACCTTGATCTTGCCGGCCTTCGTCAGCGCGGCGAGGCTGTCGGGGCTCAGGTTGCGCGCGGCGTCGGCGTCGCCGTTCTCCAGCAGCAGCCGCTGCGCGGACGCTTCGGGCACGTGGCGCAGCACGACGCGCTTCATCGGGTACGGCGTGCGGTATTTGTCGAAACGCTGCAGCACGATGCTTTCGTTCGGCGTCCACTTGACGAGCTGGTACGGGCCCGAGCCCGCGTCGTTGGTCCTGAGCCAGCCGCTGCCGAAATCGTTGCCCTGCTGGTGCGACAGCAGCAGCTTCTTGTCGAACACCGATGCCGGGCACGCGCTCAGCACGTTGAGCACGAAGCTCGGCGCGTACTTGCGGTCGGTTTCGAGCACGACGGTCTGCGGGTCGATCGCGCGTACCTTCTGGGTCACGTTCGCCTTCGTGAGGCCGAGATCGGCGAGCACGCCGGCCGGCCCCTTGTCGAGCAGGATGGTGCGCTGCAGCGACCACGCGACGTCGTCGGCGGTCACCGGGTTGCCGGAGTGGAACGCGAGGCCGGGGCGCAGCTTGAACGTGTAGGTCACGCCGTCGGCGCCGACCGTCCACGATTGCGCGATCTGCCCGTCGAAGCGCGTCGGGTCCTTCAGGTCGACGCGCACCAGGCGTTCGTAGGTGTTCGCGACGTACTCGGACGGCACCAGTTCGTAGATCCCGCTCGGGTCGAGGGTCGTGAATTCGCCGAGCTGCGTGGCGACGACGAAGATGCCGGGCGGCGTGGCGGCCTGCACCGGCAGCGCCGGAACAAGCGCGACGAGCGCGGCGCTGACGAACAGCCGGGACAGCAGGTGCTTCATGCGGGCTCCGTTGAAAGGGAATCGTGGGTGCGATTCTCTCATCGACGGCTGCCCGGATGAAAATATTCGATGCGCGCGCGGTGGCGCGCGGGAACGGGCCGGGCGGGCGCCCGGCGCAGGCAGGTGTCGGATCAGATCACGCAGCGCGCGATCGCGAAGCGCATCGCTTCCTCGGGCGGCTCGCTGCCCGAGCCGCGCACGACCTTGACGACCGAGCCGTTGCCCGACGGCGTCAGCGTGACGAAGTACGCATTCGAGCCGACGGCAATGTCGGTCACGCCGTTGTGCTGCGACTGCTCGGTGCCCGACAGGCGGCTGTCGAGGCAGTTGGCGATCGCGTGGGCCGGACGTTGCGACGACACGTAGATCATCGGCGCTGCGCCGGATGCGGCCGAGTTGGACGAAGGGGCGGAACCGCAGGCGGCGAGCAGGGCGGCGGGGAGGAGCAGCAGGAATCGTTTCATGGTCGGATCGTCGAGTGTCTCGTGTCGAGGCTGGGGCGCGGGGGAGGCGAAACGCGAAGCTTCGCGACGAAACCGCCCGGAATCGGGCCGTTTTTGACGGTCGATACGGCGAGCGGCTGACGACGGAGTATACCCGCGGCATTTGACGCGGATGGCACGTTGAAACGATTCGATACAACAAGCACCCGCTGCCGCACGGCGGCAGCGGGCGTTTCAGGCGATGGCGCTTGGGCGCTTGTTGTGGTCGCTTACTGGCCGATCTTGTTGCTGACCGCATTTTCCTGCCGGTTCAGCACGCGCTGTTCGCTCTTCGTAATGTGGCCGTGATCCTGCGCGGCCATGTCCCGCTCTTCCCGGCGGATCTTGCGGTCGTCACGGTGCAGGCGCGCGGCCTGTGCGTGCGACATCTCGCCTTCCTTCACTTCGTGATGGATGCGGCGATTCTGGTTTGCGAGACGCCGGTTGACCTCTTCGCGGCGCGGATGCGCGTGCTGGCACGGCGTGGCGCCGATCGCGAAGGGCTCGCACGGTGTTTTCTCCTGTCGTTGCGCGTCCGAATCGTGGGCGCTTGATGAGAAAACGCGGAGCGGGCACCGGTTGTTGACGTGTCGGCCTGTATCGATTGCAAGTCTTTATTACGTCTGCGGTTTGCGGCGCGGGGCCCGGCCGCCGCGAATCAATGCGCGCCGGCCGCCGCCGCATCGGCATCGCCGCCGCCCGAGCGCGACGGTTTCGTGATCCAGATCAGCGGAATGATCGCGATGAAGATGATCGCCGACACGTAGAAGATGTCGTTCAACCCCATCACGGCTGCCTGCGAATCGACCGATGCGTTGAAGAACGCGAGTGCGGAATCGGGGCTCAGGTGCAGCAGCGAGCGCGTCGCGCCGACCTGCTGCGCGAAGATCGGGTTGGTGACGCTCGCCTGTTCGGTGAGCCGCACATGATGCAGGATCGTGCGGTCGTTCCACGCATTGCCGATCAGCGACGTGCCCACCGCGCCGCAGAACGTGCGGCCGAAATTCGACAGGCCGGCCGCGGCCGGGATCTTTTCCGGCGGCAGCCCGGACAGGATGATCGACGTCAGCGGCACGAAGAACATCGCCATCGGAATGCCTTGCAGCAGCGTCGGCAGCACGAGGTCCCAGTGGGAGACATCGGTGTAGAACGTGGTGCGCATCATGAAGACGACCGCGAAGCCGATGAACGCGAGCGTCGCGATGTAGCGCGGATCGGTGCGCGGCAGCAGGCGCCCCATGACCGGCGTGAGCAGGATCGCGAAGATCCCGAGCGGCGCGGTGGCGAGCCCCGAATCGACCGCGCGGTAGCCGAGATAGCCCTGCATCCACTGCGGCAGCAGCACCAGCGTGCCGAAGAACATCCCGTAGGCCACCGAGATCGCGATCGTGCCGCCCGCGAAATTGCGCTGCGTGAAGAGCCGCAGGTCGACGATCGGATTCTTCTCGGTCAGCTCCCACACGAGGAAGAACGCGAAGCCGATCAGCGCGACGATGCCCAGTGCGACGACGACGGGCGAGTTGAACCAGTCGAGGTCCTTGCCCTTGTCGAGCATGATCTGCAGCGACGCGACCCACAGCACGAGCAGCAGCAGGCCGACCGTGTCGATCGGCATGCGGCGCGTGGCCGATTCCCGATCGCGGAACACGATCCACGTGACGGCCGCCGCGAAGAAGCCGACCGGGATGTTGATGTAGAAGATCCACGACCAGTTGTAGTCGTACGTGATCCAGCCGCCGAGCGACGGCCCCGCGATCGGGCCGACGAGCGCCGTCATCGACCACAGTGCGAGCGCGCTCGACGATTTCTGCCGCGGCCACGCGCCGAGCAGCAGCGCCTGCGACAGCGGCGCGAGCGGCCCCGCGACCGCGCCCTGCAAAATCCGCGCGGCGAGCAGCGTCGGCAGGTTCGGTGCGATCCCGCACAGCCACGACGCGAACACGAACAGCAGGATCGACGTGATGAACAGGCGCACCTGGCCGAAGCGCTGCGTGAGCCAGCCCGTCAGCGGAATCGACACCGCGTTCGCGGCCGCGAAGATCGTGATCACCCACGTGCCTTCGTCGACCGACACGCCGAGATCGCCGGAAATCGTCGGAATCGCGACGTTCGCGATCGACGAGTCGAGCACGTTCATGAACATGGCGAGCGATACCGCGATCGTGCCGATCGCGAGCCGGCCGCCCGACAACGGGCCCGGGGAGGACGGAGATGACATGGTGTTCCTGCGTGATGGAGGGGCGCCTGGCGCGGCGCGCACGCCGACCGTTGCGCACGCGCGTGCGGCGCCTGCGCGGGACGAGCCGCGAAATGGACGAACGGGACGAACGGAACCGATACGCACCGCGCGCGGTTCAAGCGTTCAAACGGATCGACGAAGCCGTGGCGGGCTCCGGGAGGCGGGATATAGCCGGTCAGGAAGGCGCGACGCGCGTGACGCGTCGGCGGGCAGTTGGCACGTGGCTGCCGTAGCGGCTGTGGTCGTTTTTCATCGGCACAGGCTAACGATGCGTCGAACGACGATCAACGCTCGCGCGCTCATTAAATCCTTTCGTGTGCCGCAATAATCCGAATGTGACACATCGATTGCCGGTCAAGGCACGGTCCGCCACGCGGTGAAGACTTCCGTCAGGAACTCGACGAACGCGCGCACCTTGCTGTCGAGCGTCGCGCGCCGCGGGTAGAGCACGTGAAGCTCGATGTCGTCGGTGCGGTGCCAGTCGGGCAGCACGATTTCGAGTTCGTTCTTCGCGAGCCGCCGCGCGGTGTAATGCGTGGAGATCAGCGCGATGCCGCCGCCGCTCGCGGCCTGGCGCAGCACCGTGACCGATTCGTTCGAGATCAGCACGGGCCGCACCGGCACGTCGGCCACGTCGCCGGCCGCGTTGGTGAGCCGCAGCGTCAGGCCAGGCGTGTCGCGGCCGACGAACAGGATGTCGTGTTCGACGAGATCCTGCGGCGTTTGCGGTCGGCCGGCGCGATCGAGATAGGCGGGGCTTGCGGCGAGCTTCGCATGTGACCAGCCGAGCGAGCGCGCGATATAGCCGGAATCGTTCAGCACGCCCGCGCGCAGCGCGACGTCGAAGCCGTGTTCGACGAGGTCGAGCGCGCTGTTGTCGTAGATCAGCACGAGCTGGACCAGCGGGTAACGCCGGTGAAACTCGGCGAGCGCCGGCTCCAGCTCGAACAGGCCGATCGAGTAGGGCACCAGCACGCGCAGCGTCCCTTCGGGCTCCGTGCGCAGCGCGCGGGCCTGGCGGTCCGCATCGAGCAGGATGTCCTCGGCGCGCAGGCAACGCTCGTAGTAGTCGCGCCCGGCTTCGGTGACGGACACGCGGCGCGTGGTGCGGTACAGCAGCTGGACGCCGAGATCGTCCTCGAGCTGCCTGACCTTGCGGCTCACGCGGCTGAGCGGCATGTCGAGTTGCGTGGCGGCGGCGGTGAAGTTGCCGCGTT
The DNA here is from genome assembly GCF_022809715.1 of Burkholderia pyrrocinia. Lineage (NCBI taxonomy): Bacteria > Pseudomonadati > Pseudomonadota > Betaproteobacteria > Burkholderiales > Burkholderiaceae > Burkholderia > Burkholderia pyrrocinia. Next base: position 963,121 of record NZ_CP094460.1, on the reverse strand, counting down.
CCACCACGCGCAAGAATATCCGGATGCTCTCGAAGTCCATACGGCTCGTTTCAGTGTTCGGTCAGTGGGCATCTTACCGTCGCGCGCCGGATCGCTTCGTGTCGCGCCGATTATCCTGCGCGGCGCAATAACGCATCCTGTCGGCGCCCCGTAGTGGCGGGCTGCGCGCGACCGTATGCTCGCCGAATGAAATTCGCTTTCCCCAGCCTGCCGCCGCTCGCGGCCGTCCGGGCCGCGCTGCGCGACGCGCGTCCGACGCTGCCGCCCGGTGCCGTCGCGTTCGCGCTGCGCAATACGGCCGCGTCGTTGCTCGCGCTCTACATTGCATTCCGGATGAACCTCGACGACCCGAAATGGGCCGCGTCGACCGTGTGGATCGTCGCGCAGGGCAGCCGCGGGATGGGGCTGTCGAAGAGTCAGTACCGGATTCTCGGCACCGCGATCGGCGCGGCCGTCGCGCTCGCGCTGACCGGCGCATTTGCGCAGACGCCCGAGTTGTTCCTGACGGCGCTCGCCGCGTGGATCGGCCTGTGCGCGGGCGTCGCGACGTTCCAAAGGAATTTCCGTGCGTATGCGGCGGTGCTCGCGGGTTACACGGCCGCGATCATCGCGATGGACGCGGCGTCCGCGCCGCTGCATGCGTTCGACATCGCGATCGCGCGTTTCCTGTACGTGGTGATCGGCATCCTGTGCGGCGCGGCGTTCGAAACGATCTTCGCGCCGGGCGCGCCGCTGACGGACGTGCGCACGCGGCTCGCGCGCTATCTCGATCGCGCGGTTGCCGTCGGCGCGGGCGCGCTGCGCCGCGAGCCGAACGGCGCAGCGGTACACCGGCTGTTCGCGGACGCGCTCGAACTCGATACGGCGGCCGAATACGCGGCCGCCGGCGCACCGCCGGTGCGCAACGCGATCGGCCATCTGCGTGCCGCGGCGCTGGGTGTGCTGACCGCGCAGGCGGCGGGGCAGGCGATTCGCGAACATGGCGCGCGCGGCGGCGATGCGCCGGACCCGCTGGTGGACGATGCGGCACGCTTGCTCGACGGCGTCGCCGCATCGCGCGAGCCGGGCGCGTCAGGCGACCTGGGGCGCGAGATGGCGGCGTTGCGCTCGCGCGTGAACGACGCGCTGCGCTCGGAGGCCGCCGGGTCGGCCGGCCCCGACACGTCGCGCTTGCTGATGCTCGACCGGCTGGCGGCGCTGCTCGCGGGCTTCGACCACGCGTTCGCGAGCCAGGCGCGGCTCGATCGGTCGGAGCCGCCGCCGACGCGCGTGCGCTATGCGTTCCATCACGATGCGGTGCTCGCCTGGCACAACGGCATCCGCGCGTTCGTCGCGGTGCTGGCCGCGTCGGCGCTCTGGATCGTCACCGCGTGGCCGTCGGGCGCCGGTTTCGTCGCGATCACGGCGGTGGTCGGCGCATTGTTCTCGACCCGCCCGAACTCGGTGCGTGCAGTCGTCGGCTTCCTGAAGGGCTCGGCGTGCGCGGCCGTCGCGGGCGTCGTCTGCAATTTCATCCTGCTGCCCGCGGTGTCGGGCTTCGAGATGCTGGCCTACATCCTCGGCGTGTTCCTGATCGGCACCGGCATCGCGATGCGTCATCCGCGCACGGCCGCGATGGGCAGCGCGTTTTCGATCTTCTTCTGGAATTTCACGTCGCCGGACAATACGGCGCGCATCGGCGACGCCGCGTTCCTGAATGACGCCGTCTCGACGCTGCTCGGGATCGCGTTCGGCGCGCTGGTGTTCGCGCTCGTGTTTCCGGGCGATCCCGGCACCAGCCGGCGGCGCCTGCATCGCGCGGTGCGCCGCGATCTGGCCGCCATTGCGCGCGACCCGAGTGCGTGGTCCGCGAGCACGTGGTTGAGCCGCACGGCCGACCGTCTCGCGCGCGAACTCGGGTTCGCGGGCAGCCTGCCGCAGACGCTGATCGAGCGCGACATGCGCGACCTGCTGGCGATCTGGGGAATCGGCGACAGCCTGCTGTCGCTCGCCGAACTGGCGGCGCGCGAGCCGGCCGTGCGCCGTGCGGCGACCGTGGTGCGTGGACGGGTCGCGCGCTGGGAATTCGCGCAGCTCGACCGGACCTGCGACGCGGCGGCCCGTGTGCTGCGGCGGCGCGTGGCCGCTCGCGGCGGTGACGATACGTACGCGTTGCTGCGCGGCATCGTGTTGCTGCGGCGCATTGCCGATGCAGCTGCCGCGCACGGCGGCTTCCTGCGCGCGCGCCACGGCTGAGCGGCGCGGCGCGGGCGGTGGGTCAGGTGAGCCGATAGGACCGGCCGGGCGTCACTTCCGCCGGCAGCGGCTCGCGGTTCAGCTCGAGCAGCGTACGTTCGATCTGCCGCGTGATCGCATCGAGTGCGAGATGGTTCGGCCCGTCGCCGAACGGCTCGGCGATCGCATGCGCGATCGCATCGAGCGCGATCAGCGTATACGCGACGAACACGGTGACGAACGGCGTCGCCGCGCCGATCGAGTCGACCAGGCCGAACGGCAGCAGCACGCAGTACGCATAGATGGTCCGGTGCAGCAGCACGTCGTACGAAAACGGGATCGGCGTCGACGCGATGCGCTCGCAGCCGCTCACCATCGCGACGAGCTCGTCGAGGCGCGCGTCGAGCATCCACAGGCGCGTGTCGGCGAGGCGGCCCGCATCGGCGCGCGCGGCGAACGCTTCGCGCAGCCCGTGCACGATCGCGATCGGGCGGAACCGCGCGGCGGCGACGTGCGCATAGGTGCCGCTGTCGAGCAGCGCGCGCAGGTCCGCGGCCGGATCGGTGCCGCGCAGTTGATGCTTGAGCGCATAGACGAACGCGACGACCGTCCGCACGAACGCGCGCCGCGCATCGTCATCCTTATCGACCGCGCCGTAGCAGAGCGCCTGCGACACCAGCGTGCGCGTGGCGGTCAGCACGCCGCCCCACAGTTGCCGCGCCTCGCGGTAGCGGTCGTAGCTTGCGTTGTTGCGAAAGCCCGCGAAGATGGCCAGCGTCAGGCCGATCAGCGTGAACGGCGTCGGGTTCAGCGGCACTTTCTCGCCGAGCACGCGGCCGCCGCCCCACACCGCGACGAGGCTGATCGCGAGCGTCAGCACGAGCTGCGGCAGGATGGTCGGCAGCACCGAGCCGTTCCAGACGAGCAGCATCCGCAGCCAGTGCTCGCGCGGACGAACGATCATCGTCGGGCTCCGTCAGGCGGCGGTCGATGCCGGCGCGGCCGCGCGATGCAGCAGCACGGGCACCGACTTCGACGTCGGCGTGTTGCACACGTCGCCGACGCTGTCGAGCGGCACGAGCGGGTTGGTTTCCGGGTAGTACGCGCCGATGCAGCCGCGCGGGATGTCGTACTCGACGAGCAGGAAGCCGTCCGCGCGCCGCTCGATGCCGTCGTGCCACACGGTTTCCATGTCGACCCATTCGCCGGCCTTCAGGCCGAGCATCGCGAGATCGTCGCGGTTGGCGAACACCACGCGGCGCTGGCCGAACACGCCGCGATAGCGGTCGTCGAGCCCGTAGACGGTCGTGTTGTACTGGTCGTGCGAGCGCGTCGTCATCAGCGTCATCAGGCGTTCGCCGTGCAGCGCGCGGGCGCGCTGGATCGGCGTGTCGGTCGGCAGCGCGTGCGCGATGAAGTTCGCCTTGGCCGTCGGCGTGAGCCATTCGCGGTCGCGCGATGCGACGCGCAGGTGGAAGCCGCCCGGCCGCGCGATGCGCGTGTTGTAGTCGTAGAAGTCGTCGAGCGTTGCCTCGATCGCGTCGCGGATCTTCGCGTAATCGTCCTTGTACGCGAGCCAGTCGATCTTGCCGCTGCCGAACAGCGCGTGGCCCATATGCGCGACGATCGCGGGCTCCGACATCAGGTTCGGCGACGCCGGCTTGTTCATCCCGTACGACACGTGGACCATGCTCATCGAATCCTCGACCGTCACGCCTTGCGCGACGTTGTCCTGCAGGTCGATCTCGGTGCGGCCGAGCGTCGGCAGGATCAGCGCGTCGCGGCCGTGGATCAGGTGGCTGCGGTTCAGTTTCGTCGTGATGTGCACCGACAGGTCGCAGCGGCGCATGCCTTCCCACGTGCGCGGCGTGTCGGGCGTCGCCATCGCGAAGTTGCCGCCGAGGCCGATCAGCACCTTCACGCGGCCTTCGAGCATCCCCTCGATCGTCTCGACGACGTCGTAGCCGTGGTGGCGCGGCGGTTCGAAATCGAACACGTGGCCGAGCCGGTCGAGGAACGCCTGTGACGGCTTTTCCTCGATGCCGACCGTGCGGTTGCCCTGCACGTTCGAGTGGCCGCGCACCGGGCACAGGCCGGCGCCGGGGCGGCCGATGTTGCCGCGCATCAGCATCAGGTTCGTCAGCATCTGCACGGTCGCGACCGAATGCTTGTGCTGCGTGATGCCCATGCCCCACGTCGCGATCACGCGCTCGCTGCGCGCATAGAGCTGTGCAAGGCCGTCGATCTGCTCGTACGGCACGCCGCTTTCAGCCGTCAGCGCGGACCAGCTTTCGTTGCGCAGATCGTCGGCGAACGCGTCGAAGCCGGCCGTGTGCTCGCCGATGAACGCGGTGTCGAGCACGCGCGGCACACCGGTGGCGCGCGCGGCGTCGTCGAGTTCGAGCACGCGTTTCGCCATCCCCTTGATCAGCGCGAAATCGCCGCCGATCGTCGGCTGGACGAACGTCGATGCGATCTTTGTGCCCGACATCGTCAGCATCTCGAGCGGGCTTTGCGGATCGGCGAAACGTTCGAGGCCGCGTTCCTTCAACGGATTGATCGACACGATCGTCGCGCCGCGCTTCGCGCACTCGCGCAGTTCGCCCATCATCCGCGGATGGTTGGTCGCAGGGTTCTGGCCGAAGATCAGCAGCGTGTCCGCGTGCTCGAAATCGTCGAGCGTGACGGTGCCCTTGCCGACGCCGACCGACGCGGGCAGCCCGCGGCTCGTCGCCTCGTGGCACATGTTCGAGCAGTCGGGGAAGTTGTTCGTGCCGTACCGCCGCACGAGCAGCTGGTACAGGAACGCCGCTTCGTTGCTCGCGCGGCCGGACGTGTAGAACGCGGCCTGGTTCGGGTCGGGCAGTGCGCGCAGGTGGCGCGCGATCAGTGCGAACGCGTCGTCCCACGCGATCGGCACGTAGCGGTCGGTCTGCGCGTCGTACGCCATCGGGTCGGTGAGCCGGCCGTGCTGTTCGAGTTCGAAATCCGACTGTTCGAGCAGCTCGGTGACGGTATGCGCGGCGAAGAATTCGGGCGTCACGCGCTTGCTCGTCGCTTCGGCGGCCACCGCCTTCACGCCGTTCTCGCAGAATTCGAACGTCGATGCGTGCTGGCGGTCGGGCCACGCGCAGCCGGGGCAGTCGAAGCCGTCCGGCTGGTTCTGGCGCAGCAGCGTGCGGTAGTTGCCGCCGGCGACCTTTTCCTTGATCAGGTTGATCGTGACGGCTTTCAGCGCGCCCCAGCCGGCGGCCGGGTGGGTGTACGGTTCGATGCGCGCGGTGGCGGATTTCTTTTTCATGGTGCAGCAGGTGTCGGGGTCGATGGGTGCAGAGTACGCGCGGCACCCGTGCGGCTGTGTGTACACCTGTTCACTTCAAAAAAGAGTACAGTTTCGGCCATTCAGGCAGTGCGGATCGCAACTGTGTTGTTGAAGGGAAGTTGAAAGGGAGGCGCGTGAAGCGTTACGAACAACTGGCCGACGATCTCCAGGCGCAGATCGAACGCGGCGTGTACCGGCCCGGCGAGCGGATTCCGTCGGTCCGGCAGGCGAGCCGGCAGCAGCAGCTCAGCGTCACGACCGTGCTGCGCGCGTACCTCGTGCTGGAAAGCCGCGGCCTGATCGAAAGCCGGCCGCAGTCGGGCTATTTCGTGCGGGCGCGCGCGGCAGCGCCGGCCGAGGCCGAGCTGCACATGTCCGCGCCGGCGGCCGAGCCGTCGGCGGTGGACGTGAGCCGGCTCGTGCTGTCGACGCTGCGCTCGATCGCGCGCGACGATGCGGTGCCGCTCGGTTCGCCGTATCCCGATGCATCGCAGTTCCCGGTGCAGCGCCTCGCGCGCTATGCGCAGGCGATCGGGCGCCGCCGCACGCGCTGGGGCGTGATCGACGACCTGCCGCCCGGCAACCAGGAACTGATCCGCCAGATCGCGCGGCGTTACGCGGAGCGCGGAATCGCGGTCGAGCCGGGCGAGATCGTGATGACGATCGGCGCGACCGAGGCGATCAACCTGTGCCTGCAGGCCGTCGCGAAGCCGGGCGACACGATCGCCGTCGAGTCGCCGACGTTCTACGCGATGCTGCACGCGATCGAGCGGATGGGCATGCGTGCGCTCGAAGTCGCGACGCATCCGGTCGACGGCATCGATCTCGACGCGCTCGAACGGATCCTCGAGCGCGAGCGCATCGCCGCGTGCATGGTGATGTCGAATTTCCAGAATCCGCTCGGCTTCCAGATGCCCGACGCGCGCAAGCGCGCGCTCGTCGAGCTGCTGGCGAAGCACGGCGTGCCGGCGATCGAGAACGACGTCTATCACGAGCTGCACTTCGGCGACACGACGCCGAGCGCACTGAAATCGTTCGACCGCGACGGGCTCGTGCTGCATTGCGCGTCGTTCACGAAAAGCCTGTCGCCGCGCTACCGGATCGGCTGGGCGATGCCGGGCCGCTACCGCGACCAGGTCGAGAAGCTGAAATTCCTGAACACGCTCGCGACGCCCGCGATCGAGCAACTGGCGATCGCCGAGTACCTGAAACATGACGGCTACGATTTCCACCTGCGGCGCATGCGCAAGCAGTACGCGCAGCAGGCGAGCCTGATGAGCGCGATGGTGCGGCGGTTCTTTCCGGAAGGCACGCGGCTGTCGCAGCCGCAGGGCGGGTATGTGCTGTGGGTCGAGCTGCCGCCGCAGGTCGATGCGATGAAGCTCTACACGCTCGCGCTCGCGCAGCGGATCACCGTTGGGCCCGGGCACATGTTTTCTGCGGGCACCGATTACCGGCATTTCATCCGGCTCAACTACAGCTATCCGTGGTCGCGGCAGATCGAGGAAGCGCTGAAGGTGCTGGGGCGGCTCGCATCGGAGTGCGCGGCGAGGTGAACGGCGCAATGCCGGGTGGCAGGCGGCGGCCGGTGGCCGGCCGCCGTGGCATGCGTCAACCCGCGTGCGGCGCTTGCAGCCCGGCTTGCACGGCGCCGGCCATCTGCCGCATGTCGAAGCCCGACGGGTGCTGGTACACGCGCAGCCCGAACTCCGGCAGCACCGCGATCAGGTGATCGAACAGGTCGGACTGGATGGTCTCGTAGTCGACCCACGACGTCGTATCGGTGAAGCAGTACAGTTCGAGCGGAATGCCTTCGGCCGTGAGCGGCAACTGCCGCGCCATGCACGTCATGTCGCGGCGGATCCGCGGATGGCCCTTCAGGTAGTTCGCGACATACGCGCGGAACGTGCCGAGATTCGTCAGCTGGCGGCGGTTTGCCGGGCAATCGCCCGCCGCGCCGAGCGTACCGTTCCATTGCTCGATCGCGTCGACCTTGTCCTCGAGATAGTCCTTCAGCAGCGTCAGGCGTTCGAGCCGCTCGATCTCGTCGCTGGAGAGAAAGCGCACGCTCGTCGCGTCGACGAACAGCGCGCGCTTGATGCGGCGGCCGCCCGCCTCGGTCATCCCGCGCCAGTTCTGGTAGCTCTCGGTGATCAGTTTCCACGTCGGCACCGTGATGATCGTGTGATCGAAGTTCGCGACCTTCACGGTGTTCAGCGTGATGTCGATGACCGTGCCGTCCGCGCCGGCCGACGGCATCGTGATCCAGTCGCCGATCCGCAGCATGTCGTTCGACGACAGCTGCACGCCCGCGACGAGGCCGAGCAGCGTGTCCTTGAAGATCAGCATCAGCACGGCGGACATCGCGCCGATGCCGGACAGCAGCAGGCCGATCTGCTTGCCGGTCGCATCGCCGATCACGACCAGCGCGGCCGTGATGAACATCACGAGCTTGACGAGCTGCATCGCGCCTTTCAGCGACAGGCGCGGCTGGTCGCGATGGTGCGTGCGGTGCGTGTGTTCGAGCGCGGACAGCGTCGCGCTGATGGTCATCGTCACGAGGAACACGATCAGCGCGAACAGCACCTTGTCGGCGACCTGCACGGCCGTGTCGGGAATGCCGGGCACCGCGCCGAGGCCTAGCTTGATCACGACGAACGGGACGATGCGGTTCAGCCACCTGAACGCGCCGAACTCGAACAGCGCGTCGTCGACGCGCGTGGCCGACAGCCGCGCGAGCCGCGCGACCACGCGAAACAGCAGGAAATGGACGGCCGCGGTGATTGCGCCGGCGGCGGCGAGCAGGACGAGGAGGCCGACGAGCGGCGCAAACCAGGATTCGTTCAGGGTCATAGGGGCAGACAGGGGCCTTCTTGTGCGTTGAATCGGCGCCGCGACGCGGCGCGCGCCCGGTGAAGGGCACATGAAAGGGACCGTGATTGTGCCATCGGGTTCCGGGCGCATGAGTCTGACGCGCGTCGCGCGGCTCCCGAACCCTCTCACCATTGCGCAGGTATCCTCTGTAATCGGGTGAGGGTGAAAGGCGAATCCGCATCACCGCAAGCCGGTGTGCGCACCGGTTACCGGATGCGTCGCGCGTATGCCCGCAGTCGACTCGAAGCCTTTGCGGCGGGCCCTCGCGGGTGACAGCGCCGGACCGGCGATCCATGCAATCATGCGGGCATTGCATGCGCTGCCGTTGCGTCGCTCGCCGACGGTGAGCGATACGCGGCAGCTTCGCGCACTTGCCATGCGATGCCTGCCCGAGGCACGATGCGCGAACGACTTCGCGAACCGCGTCACCCCGTTACTTCGTCATCACGCATTTCACGCATGCAAGATTCCAGCGAAAACCCTCCGTCACGCGTGCGGTTGCTGAAAGGCATCCTGCCGATCCGCCGCGCGGGGGCCATCCGCGATGTATTCGCGGGCATTTCGCTCGCGTCGATGGACATCCCGCAGGTGCTCGGTTACGCGCGCATCGCCGGCATGCCTGCCGTCACGGGCCTTTACACGGTGTTCCTGCCGCTCATCGCGTTCGCGTGCTTCGGTGCGTCGCGCCATCTGGTGGTCGCCGCCGATTCCGCGACCGCGACGATCTTCGCGAGCCGGCTTGCGAAGATGGCGCCGGCCGGCAGCGCCGACTATGCGGCGCTGGCCGGCATGGTCGCGCTGCTGACCGCCGCGATGCTGCTGCTCGCGCGCGTCTTCAAGCTCGGCTTTCTCGCCGATTTCCTGTCGCGCACGGTGCTGGTCGGCTTTCTCGCCGGCGTGGGCGTGCAGGTGTCGATCGCGATGCTCGGCGACATGCTCGGCCTGGCCGTGCCGTACCCGGCATCGCGCAGCCTCGCGCAACTCGCCTATGTCGTCACGCATCTCGTCCACGCGAACCGGCCGACCTTCGCGCTCGCGGCACTCGTGGTCGTCGCGATTCTCGTGTGCAAGCGGTTCGTGCCGCGCGTGCCGATGCCGATGATCGCGGTCGCGGGCAGCATCGCCGCGAGCCATGCGTTCGGCTTCGCCGCGCACGGCATCGCGGTGCTCGGGCCCGTCGCGGGCGGGCTGCCGCCGCTGCGCTGGCCGTCCGTCACGTGGCAGCAGTTCCTCGATCTCGTGCCGGTCGCCGCGTCGTGCTTCGTGATGATCATCGCGCAGAGCGCGGCCGCCGCGCGCGTGTTCGCGCAGCAGTACGGCGAGGACGTCGACACCAACGCCGACATCCTCGGGCTCGCGGCCGCGAATGCGGCCGCCGCGGTCGGCGGCGCGTTCGTCGTCAACGGCAGCCCGACACAGACGGCGATGGCCGATGGCGCGGGCGTGCGCAGCCAGATCGGGCACCTTGCGTTCGCCGCCGTCGTGGTCGTCGTGCTGCTGTTCCTCGGCACGACCCTGCAGTATCTGCCGCATGCGGTGCTGGCCGGCATCGTGTTTACGATCGCGCTCGGGCTGATCAACGTGCGCAGCCTCGCGGCGATCCGCAACGAAAGCCCCGGCGAATTCACGCTCGCGCTGGTGACGGCCGTGGCCGTCGTGACGGTCGGCGTCGAGCAGGGCATCCTGCTGGCCGTCGCGTTGTCGCTGATGCGGCACGTGCGCCACAGCTACCAGCCGCACACGATGGTGCTCGAGCCGGTCGAAGGCAACGGACGGTGGCAGCCGGTGCCGACGCGGCCCGGCGCGATGACGGCGCCGGGGCTGATCGTCTACCGGTTCGGTTCCGGCCTGTTCTTCGCGAACGACCATCTGTTCGCTGCCGAAGTGACCGAACTCGTCGATGCGGCGCCGGTGCCGCCGCGCTGGTTCGTCGTCGATGCGGGCGCGATCACCGATCTCGACTATTCGGCCGCGCGGACCGTGACCGATCTCGTCAAGACGCTGCACGCGCGCGGAATCGGCGTGCTGTTCGGGCGCGTCAGCCGCTATCTGCGCGCGGACATGGATCGTCACCGGATCACCGAGGTCGTCGGCGCGTCGTGCATCTTCGCGACGCTGCATCAGGCGCTGGAGGCGGCGGGCACGACACCGTCGCCGCAGGAGCCGGGCACCGTGTAGCGTGAACCGGCGCTAGGCGGCCGTGCGGAAGCGCGCGAAGCCGTTGCGCAGGTGGCGGGCCAGTTCCGTCGCGGCCGGCGTGCGCTGGCCGCGCGGCAGATGAAGGTTGATCGCGAAATTCGGCAGCGCGGGCAGGCCGCTGCCGGCGGGCAGGATGTCGAGGTCGGCCGGCACGGTGGACGCGAGCCACACGGTCACCGCGAGATCGGAGCGCACGGTCGCGGCCGTCGCGTCGAAGCTGCCGTTCTCGAACACGGTGCGCCATGCGCGATCGCTGCCGCGCAGCGCGTCGAGCACGGTCGGGCGGAACGCGCAGGCCGGCGCGACCATCGACACCGGCAGCGGCATGTTCCGATGCGCGGTGCCGCCTTTCGCGCCGACCCAGACCAGCCGGTCGACCGCGATGCATTCGCCGCGCGACGGCCCGACCGGCGCCTCGATCAGCGCGACGTCGAGATCGCCCTGCGTGAGCCCCCGGCGCAGTTCCGGCGATGCCGCGCACACGAGCGAGAGCGCGACCTGCGGATGCGCTTGCGCATAGCCTTTCAGGATCGGCGCGAGACAGGTGCCGACGAGATCCTGCGGTGCGCCGACGCGAACGGCGCCTTCGACCGCGCCGGCCGTCAGGTCGGTCAGCAGCGCATCGTGCACGGCGAGCAGCCGGCGCGCCTGTTCGAGCAGCCGCTCGCCGGCCGCGGTGAGCAGCAGGTTGCGATGCTCGCGGACGAACAGCGGGCCGGACAGCGTTTCGAGCCGCGCGACCTGCTGGCTGACCGCGCCTTGCGTCAGGTGCAGCGCGCGGCTGGCCGCCGTCATGCTGCGATGATCGGCGACCGTGACGAAGGCGCGCAGCAGCGCGATGTCGAGATTGCGTGCCATGCGTCGGATTATGAACGCTAATGGCAGGCATAAAAAGCTTTCGCTGTCGTAATGGAAAGATCGCGGGTAAAACGGGGGCTTCGACGACGACAACCGGGAGCCTCCGTGCTGCTTCGCGACTACCTGCCGCTGATGCTGTTCGTGATCGTGTCCACCGTGACGCCGGGCGGCGCGACGACGCTCGCAACCGCATCGGGCGCCCATTTCGGCTATCGGCGGTCGCTGCCGCTGATGGCCGGCATCGCGGCCGGCCTGGCGTCGATGGCGGCCGCGGCCGCGGCCGGGCTCGGCAGCGTATTGCTTGCGCTGCCCGCGTTGCAACTCGCGATGAAGGCGGCCGGCTCGTTGTATCTCGTGTGGCTGGCCGTGCGCATCGGGCGCGGCGGCAAGCCGCGGCTCGATGCCGCCGTGCACCGGCCGCAAGGGTTCGTCAGCGGCGTCTGGATGCTCTGGCACAACCCGAAAGGCTGGGCGATGACGCTCGGCGCGGCCGCGTCGTTCGCCGCGCTCGCGTCCGGGCCGGCGCGGCTCGGCGTATTGCTCGGGCTGGCGTTCGGCTTGGCCGCGATGGCGTCGCTGTCGCTGTGGTGTTTCGCCGGGCTGCTGTTCGCGCGCGTGTTGCGCACGGAGCGGCAGTGGCGCTGCCTGAATGTCGGGTTGGGCGTGCTGCTCGTGGTGTCGATCGTGCCGATGTGGCTGCCGTAGCCGGGAAGCCGCGCGCGTCGTGCGGCGCCCCTCGCGCTCAGCGCGAACCGAAGCGCGCGGCGCCGGCCGATCGCCCGCCCGTACCGGCCGACCACAACGGCAGCCGCAGCGTCGTGACGAAGCTCGCCGCGTGCAGCACGCAAAGCAGGCCGAACGCCCACGCGTAAGCGGCGGCTTGCGTGCCGCCGCCCGCCGACGATTCGGCCTGTAGCCGCCATGCGAGGAACAGCGTGCATATCGTCGTGAACGTCGGGCCGCCGAGGCGCTGCACGATATTGAGCGACGTCGTCGCCATCGGCAGGTTGCGGCGCTCGACCGACGCATACGCGGCGGAGATCGACGGCGCACCGATCGCGCTCTGGCCCATGCCGCGCAGAAACAGCGCCGGCACGAGCACGTACGGATCGTAGCCGGTCAGCGCGAGGGACACGAACGGCAGCGTTGCGACGAAGGCGAGCAACGCACCGGCGGCGGCCAGCCGGCGCACGCCGAACCGGCTCGTCAACGCGCCCATCGACGGATAGGTGACGAGCATGCCGAGCCCGAGCGGCGCGAGCAGCCAGCCCATCTCGCCCGGCGAGCGCCCGCACGCCTGGATCAGGAACACGGGAATCAGCATCTGGCCCGCGTACATCGCGCCGTTCGACAGGAACTGCGTGCCGGCCGCCGCGCCGAATACGCGGGAGCGAAACAGCGCGAGATCGATCAGTGCGTGTTCGCCCTTGCGTTGCTCGAAGCGCACGAACGCGACGAGCAGCAGCGCAGAGCATGCGATCGCGGCGATGCCGAGCGCCGTGCCGATCCGCTCGGCGCCATACAGGAACAGCACGAGTCCCGGCGACAGCAAGGCGAGGCCGATCCAGTCGAGTTTGCGCGGTTGCGCGTCGTCCCGGTCGCCCGGCAGGAACCGCGCGGCCAGCGCGAGCGCCAGCACACCGACGGGCAGGTTCACGAGAAACAGCCAGCGCCACGACGCGTACTGCAGGATCGCGCCGGCGACCACGGGGCCGAGGATCGGCGCGAGCAGCACGGGCACCGCCGCGTAGCCGATCACGCGGGCCATCTGCTGGCCGGCGACGCGCGCGATCATCATCTGCGCCATCGGCGCGAGCAGCCCGCCGCTGACGCCTTGCAGCACGCGGAACGCGATCAATGACGGCGCGGACCACGCGAGCCCGCACAGCGCCGACGTGAGCGTGAACGCGGAGAAGCACCACAGGTACAGCGCCTTCGCGCCGATGCGGTCGACGAGCCAGCCGTTCAGCGGCAGCACCAGCGTCAGCGCGAGCAGGTAGCCGCTCGTCACCCACTGGATCGTCGACAGGCCCGCATGCAGGTCGGTCGCGAGGCTCGACAGCGATACGTTGACGATCGTCGCGTCGAGCTGCGACAGCAGCGAGCCGAGCGTCGCGACCGCGCTGACCTTCCAGATCGACGGAGCGAGCCGGCCGGCCGCGCGGCCCGGCGCCGGCTGTGCGCGTCGGTCGCTCACGCGCCGCGCCGGTCGAGCAGCGCGACGATGTCCTGCGTCGAGCCCGTTTCGCCGAGGCGCGGGAACAGACATTCGATACTGTTCGCGTGCGCGTCCGCGTTGAGGTCGGTCATCGCGTCGACGGCGAGCGTCACGTTGTAGCCGAGTTCGTGGGCCTGCCGCGCGGTCGATTCGACGCCGATGCTCGTCGCGACGCCGGTCAGCACGATCTGCGTGACGCCGGCCGCCTTCAGGTGCGCGTCGAGATCGGTGCCGGTAAACGCGCCCCAGGTTTTTTTCGTCACGACATGGTCGCCCGGTTGCCGGTTCAGTTCGGGCACGAGTTCGGTCCAGTCGGTGGGCAGCGCGTCCAGGCGCACCTGCTGCTGCGTGCGGCCCGGTGCGACGCCGGCGACGTTGACGAGCACGACCGGCAGGCCGCGGCTGCGGAATGCGTCGAGCAGTTCGCGGGCATGCGCGACCACCGGCGCGACCGGGTGTGCGGTGGGGAGGGCGACGATGCCTTTCTGCAGGTCGATGACGACGAGTGCCGTGTTCGTGTCGAGACGGGTTGCGCTCATGATGGGGCTCCGTGGAATGGACGAAGGAAGGCGGGCGCGCGAATGCCGCGTGGCGCGCAGGCCGGGGTCATTGCTCGCCGATGCGACGGATCAGCGGGATCGCGGCGGCGAGCGTGTCGATGTCTTCTGGATCGAGCCTTTCGATCGCCGCGCCAAGCCACTTGTGCTTCGCGGCATTGCGCTTGCGGCGTGCGGCGAGGCCGGCGGCGGTCAGCATGAACAGGATCTGGCGGCCGTCGGTCGGATGCGGTTCGCGTTCGACGAGACCGTCTTCCTCGAGGCTCGCGAGGATCGCCTTCATCGACTGCGGTTTCATCGCCTCGGCGCGCGCGAGATCGGCGGTCGTCATCGGCCCGTGCCGTTCGAGCCGCGCGAGCGCACTCGTCTGGGACATGCCGAGCCCTTCGGATTCGATCTCGGAGCGGAGCCGGCGGATCAACTGGCCGACCGCGAGGGTCAGGTCGGCGGCGACGAGGTCGGCGGAAACGCCGGGTTTGCGTGGCGGGTTCATGCGGCGGATCTTAGAACACGACAGTTAAACTTGCAAGTTTAACTGTCTAATTGATCGGCAGGCCGCGTCACCGCCAGGCGAGCGGTTACGTGCGGCGCGGCAGGGCGACCGGCACGACTTCGCTGTATTTAGGTGTGGCGTCCTCGTGCAGCAGGTCGCCGAGATATTGCGCGAGTTCGTCCGCGGCGAGCGCGGATGGAATCTGCAGGTTGGCCGGGCGCCGCTTGCCTTCGGCGCCGAGATCGAACACGGCCCAGTGGCCGTTCGTACGCACGACGGCGAGCAGCCGTCCGAATGCGCTGAAGCGGTATTCGTCCTGCATGGCATCGCTCCCGTAGGGTGAACGCGCCGGCCGCCTGTGCGCGCTTACTGGATCGAGCAGGTCAGCCAGCGATGGATTTTGAGTGCGTCGCTCGATACGCCGGCGCGGGTCGGCGCGCCGAGCAGCACGACCGTTTCGCGGCGGCCCTTCACGCGCATGCCCATCACGACGCCGTGCCCCGATTCGTTGATGAAGCCCGTCTTCTGCAGCCGGATCGGCAGGCGGCGATAGCGGACGAGCGGGTCGGAATTCACGTACAGCAGCTCGCCGTCGCCGGGGCGCACGGTGGTCGACGTATCCGTCGAGAAATAGCGGATCAGCGGATCCTGCGCCGCCGCGCCGACGAGCTTCGCGAGATCCTCGGCGGTCGACACGTTGTGCGGCGACAGGCCGGTCGGCTCCCTGAAGTGCGTGTGGCGCATGCCGAGCCGGCGCGCTTCTCGGTTCATCGCCTTGACGAACGCGGCGCGCCCGCCCGGATAGTCGCGGCTCAGCGCGGCGGCCGCGCGGTTTTCCGACGACATCAGCGCGATATGGAACATGTCGCGGCGCGACAGCTCCGAGCCGACCTGCAATCGGGAACCGGTGAACTTGATCGTGTCGCGATCGTGCGCGGTGACGCGCAGCACGCCGTTCAGCGGACGATCCGCGTCGCGTGCGACGACGGCCGTCATCAGCTTCGAGATCGACGCTATCGGCCGCACGGTGCGCGCGTTGCGGGCCAGCAGCGGTGTGCCGGAGTCGACGTCGAGCACATAGGCCGCGCGTGAATGCAACGATCTGACCGCGCGCGGGGTATAGCCGCAGCTTGCCATCAGGCGCGGTTTGGCGGCGGCCGGGCGCGGGCGTACGGCGGTCGTGCGCTTCGCACGGCGATGCTGCGGGGCGGGCGCCGCATGACGCTTGACCGCACGATGCTTCGCGTGCGGGCGGCGATGCTTGACGGCTTTGACCTTGCGGTGGGCGGGCTTCTTCTTGACGGCTTTCGCATGCGCATGGACATGTGCGGTGCGATGCGGCTGCGCGCGCTGCGCGGACGCGTTCGCGGCGAACGCGAGCAGCAGGAACGAGAGGGCGAGGATCAGGGTGGTCCGGGCGCGACGCAGGCGCGCGATGAGGCCGGTCAAGCGAAAGTCTCCTTTTCACGCGCGATGCGGCTGCGCGGAATGCATGGGCGGTCAGCGGGTGCGGGAAATTATACGGTCGATCGCGTGGCGATGACGATTGGATCGCGCGCAATGGCGCGTGATGCAGGCAGATTCGGGTCGTTCTTTTGCTGTCGATCAACGGCACGCATGCCGTGAAAAATCGTAAAGGCGTGCCGTTCCGGGCCGGCACACCGCAGGATGCGGCGCAGTTCAGCGCGGCCAGTTCCGCCGCGACACGACCGCAAAACTGATCGCGATCGAACCCGTCGCGGCGCGTGGCGGCGCGTCTTCGATCGCATCGCCGAAGCGAAAACGGCGGCTGCGTCCGTCGCTGCGTTCGGCACGACGCTTCGGTGCGCGCGTATCGACGGCGGCGGTGCGTTCGTTTGCAGCCGCGCCATCGCAGGATGGGACCGCCACGCATTCGGACACGGGATCTAGTGACATGACAGTAAATTCCGGGAAGGGCATGCCCGTATTGAACGTCATCGCATTCGATCAGTAAAATGAATATTTCGATCGTTACGATTCCCTTCAAGAATGGAACTGAAACTGCTGCGAACGTTTCTGACGGTCACCGAGCTGTGCCATTTCAGCCGCGCGGCCGATGCGCTGCACATGAGCCAGCCGGCACTGAGCAAGCAGATCGGCGCGCTCGAGGCGAGCCTCGGCGGCAAGCTGTTCGAGCGCGGGCGGCACGGCGCGGAGCTGACACCGTTCGGCGAACGCTTCCTGCCCGATGCGCAGGCGCTCGTGCGCGATGCCGACGAGATCCTCGCGCGTGCGCGGGAGGCGACCAGCGGGCAGCGCGGGCATCTGCGGCTCGGCATCTGCCTGTCCGTGCTGACGCTCGTGCCGAAGCTGGTCGCGGAATTTCGTCGCCGCAATCCGGGCATCGCCGTCACGCTGAGCGACCTGTCGTCGTCCGAGCAGACGCGCCGGCTGCGTGCGGGCAAGCTCGATGCCGGGTTCCTGCGCCTGCCGTCCGACGACGGGCTGTCGTCGTTCAAGGTGATCGACGAAGGGCTCGCGCTCGCGGTGCCGCCGCATCTCGGCTTCAAGCGCGTGCCGGCCGACCTCGACGTGCTCAACGAGATCGGCTTCATCGCGCTGCAGCGGGCGCGCGGCCCGGGGCTTGCCGCGCAGATCGACCGATGGTGCGTCGAGCGCCGCTTCGTGCCGCACGTGACGCAGCAGGCCGAAGATGTGCAATCGGTGCTGACCTCGGTCGCGGCCGGCGTTGGCGTCGCGTTCATCCCGTCGCGCGCGCAGTACCTGCTGCGCGACGCGACGGTGCTGCCGCTCGACGGCAGGGACGCGAAGTGGCGCGTGGGGCTCGCGTGGCTGTCGGGCCGCGACGATCCCGTCACGACGCATTTCGTGTCGTTCATGCGCGCCGCGATCAAGGGTGCGTGACGCGGCGTATAGTGCTCGCGATTGCATCCTCCTCCTGAATGAATGCCGGTCCGGCACCGGCTCACGAACCCGAACCGATGACTTCAGAATCCGACGAATCCCCGCTCGATCCCGCACTCGTTGCGACACTCGCGACGCTGAACGAGGCCGCGAACGATCCGGCGGGCAAGACGTGGTCGCTGCCGAAGATCGCGAAACGCGCGCAACTGCCGATGAGCACGTTGCGCCGCGTGCTGACGCAGCTCGATGCCGCGGGCCTGAGCGCGACGACGCTGAACGAGGACGGTACCGGCAGCGCCACGCTGACCGACGAAGGGCGCGCGATGTGCGCGCAACTGTTCGGCGCGAACGACGCCGGATAAAGGAACGGGCCGCTGATGCGGCCCGTCGTGTTGCAGCCCGACGCATTCACCGCGCCAGCCTGTGTATCACCACCGCGCCGTCACGCCGCCCATCACCGAATGACGGTAGGTCTGGTCGTTCAGCCCGTGCCGGTAGCCGACGTCGAGATCGAGCCAGCGCGTCGGCGAATAGATCGCGCCCGCGAGCACGAACGCCGGATTCGCGCCGGCGGTGCTTTCGGTGTTGCGCGACATGCCGACGTCGACCGCGAGCTGCAGCCGGTCGGTCGCCTTGTAGAGCGCCGCGCCCGACACGGCCCAGATCGACGTCAGGTCGCCCTGACGATTCGGCTGGTACGCGAGGCCCGCATTCGCGAGCAGCGAGAAGCGCGCGACGTCGGCCTGCGCGAGCAGCGTCGCGCCGGTGCCGACGCGGCCCGTGCCGAGCCCGCGACCGTCGTTGCCGGTCGGCATCGTCACCTTCGGTTTCAGCGCGAGCGACAGCGGCCCGCGTTCGACGAAGCGCCATTTCATGCCGATCTCGACATCGCCGATGCCCGCGCCGTTTTCGTCGGTGCGCGTTTGCAGATGCGTATAAGGCGCGTTGACGTAGAGGTCGACGTGTTCGCCGAACCCGCGCGTGAGCGTCGCGTTCCATAGCTGGTGGCGGCCGCTGTCTTCCTGTTTCGAGGTTTCCTCGGCGTTGAACTCGAACTGCCAGTTCGCATTGCCCTGCGTGCCCGTATCGTCGCTGACGAGCGGATGGGCCGGATAGGCGTCGAGCGGTGCGAGGAGGGCGCTCGCGGCTGCGAGCGGAAGGATTCTTTTCATTGCATCACCCGTATTGCATCGTGAGCGGCCGGCCCGCGCGCGTTGCGCGGGCCGGCACGTCGTTATCCGAACGGAATCAGAACCACTGCTTGTAGCGGCGCACGTAGATCGTCTTGACGATCTGCGCGAGCAGGATGTAGCCGACCATCGTCGCGGCGAGCCACAGCCAGAAGGTGCCCGGCAGGTGCATGAAGCCGAGCGCATCCGCGAACGGCGAGAACGGCAGCCAGCAGCCGATCGCGATCGCGGTGAACGTCGACAGCAGCACCGGCAGCGCGGCCGTGCTTTGCAGGAACGGGATCTTCTGCGTGCGCAGCAGGTGCACGACGAGCGTCTGCGATACGAGGCTCTCGATGAACCAGCCCGAGTTCATCACGATCTGGCCGCTCGTGCCGCCGTTCAGGTGATACATCGCGCCCGCGCCGAACACGGTCCACATCAGCACGTAGGTCGTGATGTCGAACACGGACGACGTCGGCCCGACCCACAGCATGAAGCGGCTGATGTTGCCGGCTTCCCACTTGCGCGGCTTCTTCAGGAACTCGGGATCCATCTTGTCCCACGGCAGCAGCATCTGCGACGTGTCGTAGACCAGGTTCAGCACGAGCAGCTGCGTCGCGAGCATCGGCTCCCACGGCAGGAACGCGCTGGCGACGAGCACCGAGAACACGTTGCCGAAGTTCGAGCTCGCGGTCATGTTCAGGTACTTCAGGATGTTGCCGAACGTCTCGCGGCCCTTGATCACGCCTTCCTCGAGCACCATCAGGCTCTTTTCGAGCAGGATGATGTCTGCGGTTTCCTTCGCGATGTCGGCGCCGCTGTCGACCGAGATGCCGACGTCGGCGTCGCGCAGCGCGGGCGCATCGTTGATGCCGTCGCCGAGGAAGCCGACAGTGTGCCCGTTCGCCTGCAGCGCCTTGACGATGCGCGCCTTCTGCAGCGGCGTCAGCTTTGCGAACACGGTCGTGCGTTCGACCACCTGCGCGAGCGTTGCGTCGTCGAGCGCCTCGATTTCCGCGCCGAGGATCGGCTTGCCGGGTTCGAGGCCGACCTGGCGGCACACCTTCATCGTGACGGTCGGGTTGTCGCCCGTCAGCACCTTCACCGCGACGCCGTTCTCGCGCAGCGCGGCGAGTGCCGGCGCGGCCGACTCCTTCGGCGGATCGAGGAAGGTGAGGAAGCCGCGCACGACGAGGTCGCGTTCGTCGGCGGTGCGGTACTGCTCGCGTTCGTCGCCGCACGGGATCATGCGCGTTGCGAGCACGAGCACGCGGAAGCCGTCCTCGTTGTATGCGTTGGCCTGTTCGAGCAGCCGCTTGCGCGCGACGAAGTCGAGCGGGCGCACGCCGTCTTCGTCCTGCACATGCGTGGAGACGGCCAGCATTTCCTCGACCGCGCCCTTGCAGACCAGCAGGTGCGTGCCGCGCGTATCCTCGACGACCACCGACAGGCGGCGCCGCACGAAGTCGAACGGCAGCTCGTCGATCTTCTTGTAGCCCTGCGGCTTCGCGCGATCGCCGATCTCGTCGGCGCGTGCAACGACCGCGATGTCGATCAGGTTCTTCTGGCCGCTCTGGTGGAAGCTGTTCAGCCAGCCGAGTCGCAGGATTTCCTCGTTTTTATGACCGGACAGGTCGAGGTGGTGTTCGAGGATGATCTTGTCCTGCGTGAGCGTGCCGGTCTTGTCGGTGCACAGCACGTCCATCGCGCCGAAGTTCTGCACCGAGTTCAACCGCTTGACGACGACCTTGCGGCGCGCCATCGCGATCGCGCCGCGCGCGAGGTTCGCGCTGACGATCATCGGCAGCATCTCGGGCGTGAGACCCACGGCCACCGCGAGCGCGAACGTGAGTGCGCTCAGCCAGTCGCCCTTGGTCAGGCCGTTGATCATGAACACGATCGGCACCATCACGAACATGAACTTGATCAGCAGCCAGCTCACGCTCGAGACGCCGCGGTCGAAGCTCGTCTCGATGCGCTTGTGGCTCACGACGTTGCGTGCGAGCGAACCGAAGTACGTGTCTTCGCCGGTCGCGACGACGACGGCCGTCGCCGTGCCGCTGACGACGTTGGTGCCCATGAAGCAGACATTCTCGAGATCGAGCAGCGGCGTCGATGCATCGTTCGCCGCGCCGGCCGTGCCGGTGCTCGCCGATTTGCCGGCGACCGCGCCGAGCGTGTCGTATTTCTCGACGGGCAGCGCTTCGCCGGTGAGCACGGCCTGGCTGATGAACAGGTCGCGCGACGCGAGCAGGCGCACGTCCGCGGGGATCATGTCGCCGGCCGACAGGTGCACGATGTCGCCCGGCACGACCTCGCGCATCGGCACCTCGCGGCGCGCCGGCTCGGCGATATCGGTGATCGCGCGCTGCACGGTGGCCGTCGTGCGGACCATCGCCTTGAGCTTCTCGGCCGCGCGCAGCGAACGGAATTCCTGCACGAAACGCAGCAGCGCGCTGATCGTGACCATCGTCAGCAGGATCGTCATGCCGACGTAGTCGCGATCGCCGGGCGCCGCGAACCAGACGTCGGTGAAGAAGCTGATGGCGGCCAGCACCAGCAGCACGTAGACGAACGGGTTGTGGAATGACATCAGCAACTGGCGGGACCAGTGCGGCGGCTTGTCGTGCGCGATTTCGTTCGGGCCGTGGTGCTGCAGGCGGTCGGCGGCCTGGTCGTAGGTGAGGCCGCGCGTGCTGGTGCGCAGCGACTTCAGCGTGTCTTCGAGCGGGCGGGCCGCTTCCTGCGCGGCGCGCATGATGCGCGGTTCGTTCTGCTGACCGGGGCCGGTCTTGATGAAGCCGCGCTGTTTTTTCTGAGAATGATTTCGTTGTGTCATGGTCGCTCCTGGCGCGCGAGGCGGCGGACGGGGAGCGGCCGTGACGTTATCGACGCACGAGCGCTCCCCGCCGCGTCGCGTCAAACGCGATCGGCTGTGGATCGGTAAAGGCTGGAACGCTCGCCGGCGCGCGGAGTGCGGTCGGAGTGTCGATGCGCAGCGTCGCACCGGCGAGCGGTAATCGACTACTGTCGTCTGAGTTCATCTGCACTCCTGTCGGTTGCGAGTAATCGGCACGGGCGATCGGCAGCCGCGCACGCACGAAGGCGCGCGGCCGGACGGCACGCGAACGGAAAACGCACGCGGCTGGCGCCGCGCGCAACACGAACGCACACGCGCGACGGCGCGTCGCGTGCATTCGACAACATCGAAAAATTCGGCGGGGAATCTGGCCTGTCAGGCCGGAAGGACGCCGCATCCTGCTTCCCGGGATGCGGCAGAAGACGAGGCTCTGCGCGTTTTCCTCAGGCAGCAGTCAAGTTGGTCGAGCACCAACTACAACTCGCATCGGTGTTCACAGAACACTCCATGTAATTAGACGGGGGCGATGGTAAAGGCTCGTCGTGCGAAGCGTCAACCTTTTTGTCAGGTGTTATTTTGAGAAACGGAACCAGGGCGATGAGCGATCGCCGGCCGCCTGAAAAAACAAACCGCGCGCACGCCATGTCGGCATGCGCGCGGCTGCGTCGAAGCAGGATGCCGCTTACCGGTTGGCTGCCGCGACGGCGGTCCCTGCGTCGAGAATGCCCGAGCCCGCCGGCATCGCGGTGCACGACGTGCCGGCCGCCAGCTTCGCCACGCGCGTGCCGCCTTGCAGTTTCTGCTGGATCTGCGCGGGCGTGAGGTTGCCGTTCACCGCGAGCATCAGCGCGGCGACACCCGTCACCTGCGGCGTCGCGAGGCTGGTGCCGCTCGCCGGGCCGTAGGTGTCGCCGCCCGGCGTCGTCG
Organism: Burkholderia pyrrocinia; assembly: GCF_022809715.1. Taxonomy (NCBI): domain Bacteria; kingdom Pseudomonadati; phylum Pseudomonadota; class Betaproteobacteria; order Burkholderiales; family Burkholderiaceae; genus Burkholderia; species Burkholderia pyrrocinia. Next base: position 940,541 of record NZ_CP094460.1, on the reverse strand, counting down.
TGCCGCTGTTGGCCGTCGACAGGATGTTGACGCCCGGCGCGCTCAGTGTGATGTTGGCGCCGAAGTTGCTGAACGATGCGCGGCGGCCGGTCGCGTCGGTCGCACCGACGCTGATCACGCCGCGGCAGTTCGCAGGCTGGTCGAGCCCGGTCGACAGGCCGTCGTTGCCGGCGGCGACGACGACAGTCACGCCCTTCGCGTTCACGTCGTCGATCGCCTGCTGGAACGTCGTGCTGCATGCGCCGACGCCGCCGAGGCTCAGGTTGATGATTTTCGCGGGCGTCGGGTTCGTCGGTACGCCGGTGACGGGAATGCCGGCCGCCCAGCGCATCGCGTCGGCGATGTCGCTCGTCACGCCGCCGCACTTGCCGAGCACGCGGACCGGCAGGATCCGGCCGAGCCATGACACGCCGGCGATGCCGATGCCGTTGTTGGCGGTCGCGCCGATCACGCCCATCACGCGCGTGCCGTGCCAGCTGCTGGCGCTCGGTTCGCTCGCGCAGTGGTAGTACGGGCCGCTCGTGTTGTCGAGTTCCTGCTGCGTGACCCAGTCGCCCGGGTCGGTCGCGTCGGGGCCGCGCGACAGGCCGTTGTTGCTGGTGTTGACGTTGGTGATGAAGCTGTAGCCGGGCAACAGGTTGCCGACGAGGTCGGGGTGCGGCCGATAGCCGGTGTCGAGCACGGCCGTGACGACGGTCGGCGAACCCTTGGTCGTGTTCCATGCGGGCGGCAGGTCGACGCCGGCGGTCGGGTCGGACAGATACCACTGCTGGCTGTAGCTGGGGTCGCTCGGCGTGTCGCGGACCTTCATCGGGTGATCCGGTTCCGCGTAGTCGACGTCGGCGTCGGCGGCGAATGTCTGCGCGAGCGCCGTCGCGTCGGCGGCTGCGACACGCTGACCGAGCGACAGCACGGCCGCGCCGTTCGAGATCGTCCGCTCGACCTGCACGTTCAGCGGCGTCTGCGTCGTCGAGGCCGCATACGCACGTGCGGCGCCGGTCGCCGTCGGCGCCGTCCAGCGCGTCATCGAACGCTGGATCACCGCATCGAGCCGCGTGCCGTCGTCGATGGCCGCCATCGCACGCGTGGCCGTCAGCGTTTTCAGCTTGACGATCAGGTGGTCGACCGGCGGCTCGTCGGGCGTGGTCTGGGCGGCCATCTGCACGGCCGCCTGCTGGGACGTGCAGGCGTTGCTGCCGGACGTGGTGGGCGGGGTCGTTGGGGCGGGCGCGGGGGCGGGCGTCGGGGCGGGGGCCGGTGCTGCGTTGGTCGGCGACGGGTTGCTGCCGTCGCCGCCTCCGCCGCCGCAGCCGGCGAGGGGCAGGAGGGCGGCGGCAGACAACATGCCGGCGAGCATGCGCGCATGAGCGGAACTGGCCAGCGCGAAATTGAAACGTTTGGCTTTCATGTTGAAAGTCGATCCTCGTATAGAACCGTCGTGCCGGCGGTGTGCCCGGTCCGGCAAAACCGGACCTTGTCGTTTTTTGTCTGGTGGTCGCGGCGGGGTTGCTGCGACGCGCCATGCACTGGGTAACGGCCGCTGTGGCGGCTTCTTGAGTATGTTTTGTGTGAAAAAAGAGCAAGACGCAAACGATTACGTTGCGGCATTGCAGCACGAACACGCGTTTGGAACGGGTGGCACAGAAGGTGGGGTCGAGCCCGCAAGCGGCCGGTCGGGCGAAACGCGCAGGCGCGGGCGTTTTTGCGCGCCACGGCAAACGGCAGCCCGCGGCGTAGCCCTAGCGGAGGGCGCCTGACGCTTTCCCTGATACGGTGCGAATTTTGTCGGGCGTACGATCGCGATTCGATCAACGTTTCGTCAGGAGAAAAGCATGGATCGCCGCTTCCGTTGGCTGGCTGTCGCGCTGTCCTGTGCGCTGGCGGGCGCCGCGCATGCGCAGGCTCTCACCGGTACGCTGAAGAAGATCAAGGACACGGGCGTCGTGTCGCTGGGCATTCGCGAATCGTCGGTGCCGTTCTCGTATTCGGACAACCAGCAGAAGAACATCGGCTACTCGCGGGACATCGCGTCGCGCATCATCGACCAGTTGAAGACGGAACTGAACCTGCCGAACCTCACGGTGAAGGAGATTCCGATCACGTCGCAGAACCGGATTCCGCTGCTGCAGAACGGGACGATCGATTTCGAATGCGGATCGACGACGAACACGCTCGAGCGGCAGAAACAGGCTGCGTTCTCGAACAGCATCTTTCTGTACGGCATCCGCTTCAGCACGCGCAAGGATTCGGGCGTGAAGGATTTCTCGGACCTGGCCGGCAAGACGGTCGCGACGACAGCCGGCACGTCGGACGAGCGCCTGCTGCGCAAGCTCAACGAAGAGAAAGGGATGAACATGACGATCATCAGCGCGAAGGATCACGCCGAAGCGTTCATGAACGTCACGACCGGGCGCGCGGTGGCGTTCGTGATGGACGAGCCGCTGCTATACGGCGAGATCGCGAAGGACCGCAACCCGGGCGCGTACGCGGTGACGGGCACGCCGCTCGTCCACGAAAACTACGCATGCATGATGCGCAGGGACGATCCGCCGTTCAAGCATGTGGTCGATGGCGTGATCGCGAAGATGCAGACGTCGGGCGCGGCCGAGAAGCTCTACAACCAGTGGTTCACGCAGCCGATTCCGCCGAAGGGCGTGAGCCTCAACTATCCGCTGTCGGCGGAGATGAAGCAGTTGTTCAGGAATCCGACTGACCAGGCGCAGTATTGATCCGAATGCGGTGCCGCAATGAAAACCCGCCGGCGCTGCCGGCGGAGTTGACGGCAGGGGCGAGCGGGGCGCGACATACGTGCGGCGTTGATTGACGCCCCGCGTGCGGCGGTGCGTCGCCGCGGTAGCGGAACATGCCCGCGGCCGGGCCGCCCCAATGACGGGAGCGGGCCCGGCTAGCGCATTTCCCCGCGTGCTGCAATCGGCTTTCAACCTCGCCCGCGCCAGGGGAATACGGTCGCTCGACGCAACAACGGGCACAATACGCAATTCGCTACGATCGTACGCATGTTCGCAATTCGAACATGCGCGGCCGCGTCGTCGCCGCCCGAATCCTTCCCAGTCGTCATGAACGCCACGCTCACTTCCGCGCGCGAGTCGAATTCGCCGCGCTTCCTGCTGTTCCTGATCTGCCTGTTCGCGTCCGCGGGCCAGCTTGCGATCGACATCTACGTGCCCGCGCTGCCCGACATGGCGCGTTCGTTCGCGACGACGCCGCAGGCGATCCAGTCGAGCGTGTCCGGCTACATGGCGGCCTACGCGCTCGGCCAGCTCATCTTCGGCCCGATCGCCGACGCGTACGGGCGCAAGCGCGTGCTCGCGTTCGGGCTCGTGATCTACACGATCGGCTGCCTGCTGTCGCTCGGCGCGCAGAACCTGGAGACGTTCGTGCTGGCGCGCTGCCTGCAGGGTTTCGGGATCGCGACCACCAACCTGCTCGCGAAGGCGATCATCACCGATTCGTTCTCCGGCCAGGCGCTGATGCATGCGTTCACGTACATGTCGATCGCGTGGGGGCTCGCGCCGATCGTCGCGCCGGTGATCGGCGCGCACCTTCAGGAATGGTTCGGCTGGCGCGCCTGCCTCGTGTTCCTGCTCGTCTATTCGCTGGTGATGTGGGCGCTGCTGTGGCGCTATCGAGAGACCTTGCCGAAACCGGTGCATCTCGAGCCGCGCACGCTGATCGCGAACGCGGGCAAGGTGCTGGCGAGCCCGGTGTTCCAGAGCTGCTTCCTCGCGCAGGGGCTGTGCTACAGCATCCTGCTCGTGTTCAACATCGTCGGGCCGTTCATGGTGCAGACCACGCTGCACAAGCCGCCGACCTTCTTCGGCTATCTCGCGCTCGGCATCGGCCTGATGTATTTCCTCGGCGGGCTGTCGAACCGGATTCACGGGCGCGGGCTGCCGAGCGCCGAGCAACGGCTGCGCATCGGTGCACGCGTGATGGCGGGTGCGTCGGTCGCGATGCTGGTGCTGGCGCTGACCGTCGGCCTGCGCGTGTGGACGCTCGCGACGCCGGTGCTCGTGATGGGTTTCTGCGCGGGCGCGATGTATCCGACGCTGATGGCCAAGGGCAATTCGCTGTTTCCGCATATCGCGGGGCTGACGAGCGCGATCCTCGGGTGCGCGCTGCTGCTCGTGTCGTCCGCGATGATGGGGCTGGCCGGGTTCGTGTCGATCCACGTGCTGACGCCGCTCGCGGTGTTTTTCGTCGCGCTGTCGTTCATCGTCGTATGGATGGTGACGAAGCTGCTGCGGTACCTGACGCAGCAGCAGGCCGCGACCGTCGTCGTGTGCGGGAGTGGGGAGGCGGCGTAGGCGTTTCGTTGATCGATCGCGAGCGGTGGCGAAGCGGAGGGAACGGCCTCGCTTGCCGGACCGCTTGCGCAACACACCGCATCCGACCGAATCATGAGCCTGATCCTGCTGAACCGTGTCGCCCGATCCGACGCCGCCGACCTGATCGCCGCCAACCGCGCGAGCCGGAGCCACCATCTGCCGTGGGTCGATTCGTTCACCGACCAGGCAGGATTCGACCAGTGGTTCGCCCGCTGTCTGACGGGGCCGAATATCGGCCTCGTCGCGCGGGAGCGGGCGTCCGGGGCGGTGGTCGGTGTGGTGAACCTCAACGAGATCGTCGGCGGCGTGTTTCAGAGCGCGTATCTCGGGTACTACGGGATGGCGGATTTCAGCCGCAAGGGGCTGATGACGGACGCGTTGCGCGCGACGATCGGCATCGCGTTCGGTGAACTCGGGCTGCATCGGCTCGAAGCGAACATCCAGCCCGGCAACCACGCGTCGATCGCGCTGGTTCGGCGGCTCGGTTTCCGGAAAGAGGGGTTTTCGCCGCGCTATCTGCGCATCGGCGGCGAATGGCGCGACCACGAACGGTGGGCGCTGCTGGCCGACGACGAGAACGAAGCGGGTGCCTGACGTTCGGTTCCTTGCGCGCCGCAGGCCGCCTACAGCGGATGCGCGGCGCCGGCCTGCGTCAAAAGCGAAACGGCAACCGGATCCGGCAATCCATTCGAATCGATCGCGCCCGCTTTTGCCAGCGCACCGAGATCGCTGTCGACGCCCGGTTGCCCGACCACGAACGACGTCGTCAGGAACGCCGGCGTCGTGAGCGTGATCGCATAGCGCTGCTGCAGGTTCGTCACGACGGCCGATTGCGCGGCCTGCACGGCATTCGGGCTGCCCATCACCTGCTGGAAGTGCAGATTGCCCTGGAAATTGCCGATCAGCCCGGCCGTATTCGTGCCGAGCTGTGCCGCGAGATAGACCAGCATCAGTTCGGTCTCGGGCGTCGTGTTGAAGGTGCCGCCCGCGTATGCGAGCGAATGCAGGCTCGTGCCGCCCGATGTCACGGTGATGACGCACGGCAGCGCGGCGTTGACCGTCACACGGTAGTTGCCGCCGCCGTCCGTCAGCGTCGTCGCGGAGCCTGCCGCGCAACTGACCGCCACCGGCGCGCTCGCGAGCGCGTTGCCCGTGGCGGCCGTGCCGGACAGCGAGACGGTTTGCGTGTTGTTGTTGAAGCAGACATCCACGCCGAAGCAGGCGTCGCCGTTGCAGGCCTGGAGCGTCGCGAGCGTTGCGACGCAGAGTGTGCGCAGCGCGGGGCGGGTGAAGCGTTCATGACGAATGTTCATGGTCGCGTGCAATCGGGAGAATGGGGCAACCGGTGGGCGTCGGGAATACGGCGGCGCTGCTCATATTCTAGGTTCCCGATTCGCCGGCTGCTCGCCCGTTTGCCCGTTCAGCCGGAAACCTTTCAGTTTCCTTCGTAATGGCCTATGTCGCGCGACGACTGAAAACGACGAGAGCGCGCCGCTCCCGAGGGGGCGGGCGTGAAGTTCAGCGGCGCGAGCCTTGCGGGCAACGCGGCTAGCCTGTGAGCAGCCGGCTCACGCGCTCAAGGCTTGCGCGCAGCCGTCTTCGCGAACGCGCCGCGCACCTCGAAGCTGATCGCATCCGCGACGTTGCCGCGCGCATCGACGAGTTCGAGCCGGTGCCGGCCCGGCCACGGCATCCACGCGACGCGGTCGGCATGCCCGATCACCTTGTCGTCGAGCCGCCACGCGAACCGCGCGGCGCGCCCGGCCGAGCGTTCGAACCAGATCCGCTGATTCTTCGGCGGAATGTCCGGGTCGATCGCGAAGATCGTGCCGTCGGTCGGCGCGCCGATCGTCAGCGGCGCGCGCGCACCGTCCTTGCCCGGCGTGACGGGCGCGGCGAGCCGGATCGTGTCGACCGCCGTTCCCGCGATGAACCACTCGCTGCGTGCAGGTTCGATGTCGCGCTCGAACGTGATGCGGCGCGTCTCGACGCCGGCCGGCGCGCGCGGCGCGCGGCTCGGCAGGTCGCGGTGCAGGTAGCCGACGACGGCCGACCACACGGGCGACGCGCCCGTGACACCCGACACGTCCCACATCGGCGAGCCGTCCGCATTGCCGACCCACACGCCGACCGTATAGCGCGACGTGAAGCCTACCGTCCAGTTGTCGCGCATGTCCTTGCTCGTACCGGTCTTGACCGCCGAGAAGAAGCGCGTCGCGAGCGGGTTGTCGAAGCCGAACGTGCGTACGCGCGCATTGTTGTCGGAGAGGATGTCGGTAACGACGAAGCTGGCCGCCTCGCTGAACACGCGCGTGCCGCCGTCCGCATGCGCGGGCGCCGACGCGCCGGACGCCGGCGCAGGCAGGTCGACGACCTTGCGCGCGACGCCGCCGTTCGCGAGCGCGCGATACGCGTTGGTCAGCGACAGCAGCGTGACGTCGGCACTCCCGAGCGCGAGGCTGAAACCGTAGTAGTCGCCTTCCTGCGCGAGCGGCAGGCCGAGCGCGGTCAGCGTGCGCGCGAAGCGGTGCGGCGTGACGAGCACGAGCGTGCGCACGGCCGGCACGTTCAGCGAGCCGCCGAGCGCGCTGCGCACGCTTACCCAGCCCTTGAAATCCTTGTCGTAGTTCTGCGGAATGTACAGGCCGCCGCCGGTGGCGAGGTTGATCGGCGCGTCGTCGAGCAGCGACGCGGCGGTCAGCCGTTTTTCGTCGATTGCCTGCGCATAAAGGAACGGCTTGAGCGTCGAGCCGGCCTGGCGCGGTGCGAGCACGGCATCGACGTCGCGCGCGCTCGACAACGCGCCCGACGATCCGACCCACGCGCGAATCTCGCCGGTCGCGTTGTCGATCACGACGACCGCACCGTCCTGTACGTTGCGCCGGTGCGCGGGCGCATTGAGTTCGGTCAGCGCGCGCATCAGCGTGTCGCGCGCGAAGCGCTGCAGCGGTGCATCGAGCGTCGTGCGGACCTGCGCGCCGGCTGCCGGCCTGACCTCGGCCGCGATGCGCCGCGCGAAGTGCGGGGCGAGGGCGGCGCCGTCGTCGCGTATGGCGTTGGCCGGGCGCGCGGTGACGAGCTGCACGTAGCCGTCGAGCGACGCGCACGCCTGCTCGGCATGCATGTCGCGCAGGATCCGGCATGCGCGCTCGGCGACCTTCGCGGGCGTCGCGTTGGGCGCGCGCACGAGTGCGGCCGCGATCGCGGCCTCGCGCGCGTCGAGGCCCGACGGCGCCTTGCCGAACAGCACCTGCGACAGTGCGCCGAGCCCGACCGTCTCGCCGCGGAACGGCACGAGATTCAGGTACGCCTCGAGGATCTGGTCCTTGCGCCAGCCGCGTTCGAGCAGCAGCGCGTTCATGGCCTGCGTGGCCTTCTGCGGCAGTGAGCGCTGGCCCGAGCGGCGCGGCGAATCGCTGAGCAGTCCGGCGAGCTGCATCGTCACGGTCGACGCGCCGCGCGTGCGCTCGTTCCACAGGTTGCCCCACGCGGCGCCGGCGATCCCGCGCCAGTCGACGCCGCTGTGTTCGTAGAAGCGCTTGTCCTCGGAGACGACGATCGCCTCGCGGAACGCGGGCGATACGTCCGCGAGCGACACCCAGTCGCCGCGCCGTTCGGCGAGGTCGACGCGCGTGCGCTGCAGCGGCGTGCCGTCGCGCGCGAGCAGCACCCAGTCGGAACTGCGCCAGTTGCGGCGCACGTCGTCGTAGCCGGGCAGCGCATGCGCGACGAGCGGCGCGGCCAGCACGACGGCGACGAATATGCGGCCGGCAAAACGCGCCGGCCGCGGCAAAACCCGATCGATCATCACGCGCTCACTGCTTGCCCGCGTCGGCCGGCTTCACGGTCATCGGCGGGTTCGGCCACAGGCCATACACGGACGGCGCGTACAGCGCCTCGACGCGCGTCGGCGGCAATCCGAACGTGCCGACGTTGTTCAGCCGCACCGTGTACTCGACCGAGAATTTGCCCTTCGGCAAATAGTCGTAGTACGCGCGATAGCCGTCGAAATCGCGCTCGATGAACGCCGGCCACGCGCCGTCCGGAGTCTTCTCGCCCTGCGTCGCCGCTTCGGAATCGCGGCCGAGGCCCGAACCGAGGATCGTCGCGCCGGACGGGATCGGATCGTTGACGACGACCCACGTCATGTCGCTCTGCGCATCGATGTCGAGATGCACGCGCACGACGTCGCCGCGCGTCAGCACGCCCTTGACGGCGGGCGACACCGGCGTGACGGTCTTCGTGATCCGGTAGCCGGCCGCGAACGGCGAGCGCAGCGGCACGGCCGCGAGGCTCTCGACCGTCGCCCACGGGCGGCCCGTGCCTTCCTGCGTGACGGACAGCGTGGCCGGTGCCTGCGACGCGCGCGGCCACGGCATCAGCACGCTGCGCGCGGCGGCGGCGCGGGTCGCGGCGGTGGCCGATGCAGGCGTGTCGGCCGGGGCCGGCGCCTGCGACCACGAGATCGAGCGCTCGTTGCCGCCGAGCGCGACCTTCGTCGCGCCGGAGACGGGCGTGCTCTCGTAGGTGCGCGAGAAGCGCTCGACCGCGAGCAGCCCGAGCGCGTTCGACGTCGTCGTCTGCCACGCGCCCTGGCGCTGCAGCGCGAGCAGGCCGGCCGTGATGCGCGGCATCTCGTCCTTCCACGCCGGGTCGCCCGCGAATTCCATCGCGAGACGCGCGGCGTTGGTCTCGTTGCTCGTCATCAGCCACCACAGGTCGTCGTCGCGCGCGGTCGAGAACACGAGCTGCGTGCCCTGGTACGTGAGGCGCGCGCGCAGGATCTGTTCGACCTGCGCGCGTTTCTCGTCGCGCTGCGGGATGTCCTTCACGCGCGTCAGGATCGCGTGATAGTCGATCACCGCCGACGTCGGCCACTGGTTCGGCGCGATCTCGATCGAGCCGAGCATGCGGCCTTGCGCGGCACCATAGCGCGACAGCGCCTCGATCGCGGCGAGCTTGCGCAGGTCGCGATCCTGGCGCGGTGCCCACGCGTTGCGCTCGAGGCGGCCGTCGACGAAGCGCGCGAGCCCGGCTTCGAGCTGCGTGCGCAGGTCTTCCGGCAGCGCGAAGCGCGGGTCGGCACGGCTCGCCTCGTCGGACAGCACGAGCAGGTACGACGACAGCGTCGGGCTGCCGTGGTGCGAATCGTCGGACGACGGCGGGAAGTAGCTCGCGAGCCCGTCGCTGTCGAGATAGACGGGCATGCGTGCGACCAGCGCCTGCCATTGCGCGGGGTCGCGCAGGCCGATCGCGCGCGACGCCTGCTGTTCGAGGCAGCGGTACGGATAGCGCTCGAACCAGCGGCGCACGCCGGGCAGGCCGTCGGCCAGCTTCGACTGCAGCGACACGGCGATGCCGCCGCGCGGCGTGCCCTGTGCGTTGCTGACGGCGCCGGCCGGTGCCGACACGGGCACCGTCAGCGTGCCGTCGACCTGCGCGAGCGTCGCCTGCTGCACGGTTACCGGCAGTGCAGGGACGACCTTCTGCGCGACCGCCAGCGCGTCGGACGCGCGCTTGCCGCCTTGCTCGGCCGCTTCGATGCGCCAGTTCAGCGCGCCGGCCGCGTCGAGCGCCTGCTCGGGCACGGTGATCGTCCACGCGACCTCGGTCGCCGTATTGGCCGCGAGCGACACGGTTTGCGGCGCGACGTCGAGGCCCGTCACGCGCGGCGTCACGACGACCTGCATCGCGCGGTCGGTCGTGTTGCGCAGCGTGACCTGCGCGCGGAACGCGTCGCCTTCGCGCACGAGCGGCGGCAGGCCGGAGATCAGCTGCAGATCCTGCGTGCTGCGGATCGACGTGCTGCCGGTGCCGAAACGGTCGGGGCCGACCGCCGCGATCGCGACGATCCTGAAGCGCGTGAGCGCGTCGTTCAGCGGCACCTCGACGCTCGCGCTGCCGTTCGCGTCGAGCGTCACGCGCGGGTTCCACAGCAGCAGCGTGTCGAACAGCTCGCGCGTCGGCGCGCTGCCGCCGCCGCCGCCGGCCGGCACGGCCTTGCGGCCGAAGTGGCGGCGGCCGACGATTTCCATCTGCGCGGTGGCCGTCTCGACGCCGTATGCCCGCCGCCGCAGCATCGCGTCGAGCAGGTCCCAGCTGTTGTTCGGCATCAGTTCGAGCAGCGCCTCGTCGACGGCCGCGACCGCGATCTGCGTGCCGGCCGGCGCGGGCTGGCCGTTCGGCAGCGTGACCTTCACGTGCGCCTGCGCCTTGCCGCGCACCGTGTAGCGCGTCGCGTCGGTCGTCACGGTCACGCCGAGACGGTGGACGCCCGTGCCGACCTTGATCTCGCCGAGGCCGTAGCGGAACGCGGGTTTCGACAGGTCGACGAACGCGGTCGGTGCCTCATAGTGGCGGCCTTCGCGCCAGAACGCGCGCGCCCATTCGACCGGCGCTTTCCAGCCCCACGTGAAGAACGAGTACCACGGCACTTCGCGAATCCGGCCGCGCAGCGCGAGCACCGACACGTAGACGTTCGGCCCCCACGATTCGCCGACCTTCAGGTCGACGGTCGGGTTCTTGCCGTTCAGCTCGACGATGTGCGTTTCCATCACGCCGCCGCGTTCGACCGCGACGAGCGCGGTCGCGTAGCGGAACGGCATGCGCACCTGGAAGCGGGCCGTTTCGCCCGGTTCGTACGAGGTCTTTTCCGGGATCACGTCGATCCGGTCGGTGTTGTCGCCGCCGAACCAGAGTTCGTCCTCGCGCGTGACCCACACCGACGTCGATGCGTTCGACGTGCGGCCGTCGCCGTCCTTCGCAACCGCGATCAGCTGCACGTTGCCGGCCTGTTCGAGCGTCGCGTCGCAGGCCATGCGGCCCTTGTCGTCGGTCTTGCCCGAGCACAGCACGCCGAGATCGCGCGTGTCGCTCTTGTTGTCGTACGCATAGAAGCCGCCGACCATCCGCTTGCGCGACGACGTCGTGATGTGCGCGACGCCCTTGATCTCGATCGGCACCGAGGCGCGCGGCTTGCCCTGCAGGTCGACCGCGAGCGCCTGCACGGGCACGCGCTGGCCGACCGACACCCAGCGGCCGGCCTTGATGCCTGCCACCACCGCGGCCGGCCACAGGATCGTGTCGCCGCGGATCGTCTGCACTTCGCCGTTCGGGTCGGAGAACGTCGCTTCGAGCGCGATGCGCTTCGGTGCGTCGACGTCGGGCAGGCCCTTGAGCGTGACCGAGCCCGCGCCGTTGCGGTCGAGCGTCAGCGGCAGCTTGTCGGCGATCAGCTTGGTCGCGTCGGGATCGTTGTTCGACGACGACGCGTTGTCGCCGTCCTGCGTATCGTCGTCGGCGTTGCCGTCGCTCTTGTCGGCGCGATACGGCGTGAAGCTGAAGTCCTCGAAGCGATCCGCGAACGGCGGAGACGCCCACTTCATCAGCGCCGACACCTGCACCGGCAGGTTCGATGCGCCGCCGCCCGACACGTAGTCGATCTGCACCGCGAGCGGCGCTTCCTTCACCGCGACGAGCGGGCTCTTCTGCGCGTCGCGCGCGCCGATCGATCCCTTCAGCACCGGCAGGCGGAACGCCTCGACGCGGAAGCTGCCGCTGTAGTAGGTGGCGGTCGGCGCATCTTCCGGGCCGCCTTCGAGCTCGACGCTGTATTCGCCGAGCTTCGCGGCCGGCGGCAGCGTGAACTGCGTGTCCGCGCTGTGATCGGCGGCCCACGTGAGCGGCAGCTTGTACGTCTGGCCCGTGCCGAGATGGCGGATCGTCACGCGCGTCGGGTATTGCGACGGGAACGCGAGGCTCTGCAGCGTCTCGGTACGGATGAAATGCTTCATCGACACGGTTTCGCCTGCGCGCAGCAGCGTGCGGTCGAATACTGTGTGTGCGCGCACGGTCGGCGCGCTGTCGGTGTCGGTCGGCACGTTGAAGCGCCAGGATTCGATCCCGCGGTTCCAGCCCGAGCTGACGAACGCCATGTCGGGGCCCGTCTTCGGATCGGTGACGCGCGCCGACACGAAGTAGTCGTCGAAACGCTCGGACGAGCGGCATTCGTGCTTCGGTTCGAACTGCCCATCGATCTTCAGCAGGCCCTGCGCATCGGTCTTGCCCGCGGCGATTTCATCGCCGTTGCAGTCCGACACGCGGATCTGCGCGTTCGGCACGGGCTTGCCCTTGTCGAGCGTCGTGACCCACACGAGGTTGTTCTCGCGGCCCTGTTTCAGGTGCACGCCGAGGTTCGTGACGAGCACGGTGGTGCGCACGTACATGCTCGACGGCTTCGCGAGCAGCGAGCGGCCGAGCGCGGGTGACGCGAGTTCGAGCACGTAGAAGCCGGGCTTGTCGATCGGCACGCCGACGATCTCGAACGGGCGCAGCGTCTTCGGGTCGGCCTGCGGCAGCGTCAGCGCCTGCGCGCCGGGCTCGCCCTTGAGCAGCGACAGCGAGCGCACGTCGATGCGGCGATCCTTCGGCGCGGGCTGCTTTTCGCCGGCCTGGAGCGGCACGTAGACGGGGTGCTGGCCCTTGCGTTGGAGCAGGCCCGGAATCTGGCTGTCGATCGAGCCGGCCGTCATCGACCAGTTGTCGAAGCGGTCGACGGTGCGCATCCACTGGCGGATCGCGGTGTCGTTCTCGACCTTCAGGTTCGCGAACTGCGCGCCGCCCGCGTTGAGGCCGGCGATATGCAGGTCAGCCTCGACGTTGCGCAGCGTGACGGGCACGAGCGCCGGCGTATCGGGTTCGGCGAAGCGCTCGACGATCCCGAAGGTGCCCGACGAGAATTTCGCGAGCGGCGGCATCGGCGCGGTGCGCGTCGCCAGCGGGAACAGGTCGGCGTTGGACAGCGAGCGGTCGGTCACGTCGCGCAGGCCCGACGGCAGTTCGATCGTCAGCGCAGCCTGCGCGGGCAAGGGCGGGTTGAACGTGACGGTCGTCACTTCCTCGCTGCGGTCGTCGGCCGCGAAGGTCGGCGACAGCGAACCGTCGGAGCCGCGCAGCTTGATCGCCTCGGCGTTCTTGCGCGAGATCGGCGCGTTGAACGACAGCGTGAGCGGGCGCAGCGGCGTGCAGGGCGCCTTCGCGTTCTCGCGTTCGCACGAGAAGCTCGCGGCGAACGGCGCGCGTACGGTGAAATCGAAGCGTCGTTCGGTTTCGTTCGCGATGCCGCTCGGGCTCGCGACGCCCTTGCCGTATACGAGCTGCATCTTGGCGCTCGCCGGCAGCGCCTGCGAGCAAGACAGCGTCAATACGCGCGCGGCGTCCTTCTTCAGCCCGAAATGGTCGAGCAGAGCGTTGCGCGTATCGTCGTCGGCGGCCGTGACGGGAATGCGGTTGCCGATGCCGGCCGCTTCGCACCAGATGTTCGCGAGCGCCGAGCGCGGTTCGGCCGGGCCGTTCAGCTTCATCACGAAGACCTGCCGTTCCTCGATCTCGCGCGAGCCGGGGCGCACGTTCACCGGGAACGGGCCGCCCGTCTGGAACGTGAAGCGGCGCGGGCCGCTGGCCGCATTGCCGGCGACCGAGCGCAGCGTGTCGTTGAGCGCGACCGAGCAGCGCACGCCGGGCGGCAGGTCGTTTTCGAAATCGTAAACCCAGGTCTTGTCGTCGAGCCAGTGACCCTGGCCGCGCGCGGCGGTCGAGTCGTTGCAGGTCACGCGCGCGGGATTCGGCGCGGATGCCGAGCCGAACGCGACCATCGGTTCGTCGAACTTGACGACGGCCTGCCGGACTTCGGTGACGGTGCCTTGCGGCGACACGCTCACCGTGCGCGCCGCGAGCGCATGCAGCGACAGGGCCGCGGCACCGCCGAGCGCCGCGACGGCGCCGATGCGCCAGAGCAGCCGTGTGGTGTGGTTGGTTCGCTTCGCTTTGTTCTGTTTGTCGTGCTGCTTCATCATGCTTGCTCCGGGAAACCCTGTCCTTCAGGTTGGGGGCTGAAAGAGGTGCGGCCGATTTGCTGCTGCGTCAAAGCTTGAGGTTGACGCCAGCCTATGACATGGTGCGAGATATGGATATCAAGCGCGCGTACCGATTCCGGTTCTACCCGACGCCCGAGCAAGCAGCGATGCTTGCCCGGACGTTCGGCTGCGCGCGCTATGTGTATAACCACATGCTGCGATTGCGTACCGATGCATGGCAGCAGCACCAGGCGCGTATCGGTTATCACGAAACCTCCGCCGCGCTCACCGCGCTGAAGAAAACACCTGAGCATGCATGGCTGAATGAGATCAGTTCGGTTCCGCTCCAGCAGGCGCTGCGCCACTTGCAGACGGCGTTCGTGAATTTTTTTGCCAAGCGCGCGAAGTATCCAAACTTCCGACGCAAGGACGGAACACAATCCGCCGAATACACGGCAAGCGCCTTCAGGTGGGACGGCACTGTGCTAAAGCTGGCGAAGATGGATGCACCACTTGCGATTCGCTGGTCGCGCACGATCCCCAAAGGCACAAGGGTGACGACTGTCACGGTCTCGAAAGACACGGCAGGTCGATACCACGTATCGATGCTTTGCGATGACGTGGTTTCTACCAAATCCGCAGCAACCGGTAAGGTCGGCATCGACTTCGGGTTGACAGATTTTGTCGTTCTTTCGACGGGCGAGAAGATTGCCGCGCCGAACGCGTTGCGCAAGAACGCGGCCATGCTCGTCAAATTGCAACGGCGATTGGCAAGGAAGCAGATGGGTTCTGCCAATCGCAGAAAGGCGAGACTCAAAGTCGCACGCATGTACGCTCGGATAGCAGACTGTCGCAGGGACTTCCTGCAAAAGCTCTCGACCCGGTTGATCAACGAAAACCAAGTGATCGCCATCGAAAGCCTCGCTGTCAGAAACATGCTGAAGAACCGAAGGCTCGCGAAATCGATCAGCGACGCAAGCTGGTCGGAATTTGTGCGACAGTTGACGTACAAGGCTGCGTGGTACGGTCGTACGCTGATCGGCATCGATCGTTGGTATCCGTCCAGCAAGCGATGCGCTGATTGCGGGCATATCGTCGCAACGCTGCCGTTGAAGGTGCGTGTGTGGGTCTGTCCAGGATGCGAAACGGCGCACGACCGCGACATCAACGCAGCGCGGAACGTTTTGGCCGCCGGACTGGCGGTGTCAGCCCATGGAGAAGGCGTAATTCCCATGTCTCTTTGTGAGGCGATGTCGGGTTGCATTCAGTGAAGTGGGAATCGCCTTCCACCAGGAAGGGGAGCAGTCAACGCTCGATTGCCCTCGGAGGGAAGCTTTCTGTTTGATTGCACGGGATTCTAACCGACCGCCATGCACACGCATCGTCGCGCGCAGCCGCAGTGTGTCGTCGGCATGCGACACCGGCGCGTCCGTCGCAGATTTGTCGCGCCGACGACACAAAAATGCAGCGAAATGTCGATTGTCTCGGATTGCGGAACATTTAATGGACTATAAAAAGATTGTTCGATCCGATTTGTGCGCGTACATTTCAGGTCCGCGCCGAAGTTTGAGAAATATCAAGCGTGGTTTTCCCGAATCCGGCGTTCGAGAGAAGGAAACATGCACAACGACAACACCCCCCACTCGCGTCGCGACGGCGACGCAGCAACCGGCATCACGCGGCGTCAATGGCTGCAGGGCGCACTGGCGCTGACGGCGGCGGGCCTCACGGGCTCGCTGGCGTTGCGGGCCCTGGCCGATGCACCCGGCACCGCGCCGCTCGATACGTTCATGACGCTCTCCGAAGCATTGACCGGCAAGAAGGGGCTGAGCCGCGTGCTCGGCCAGCGCTTCCTGCAGGCGTTGCAGCAGGGCTCGTTCAAGACGGCCGACAGCCTGCCGCAACTCGCCGGCGCACTCGCGTCCGGCTCGCTGAATCCCGATCAGGAAGCGCTCGCGCTGAAGATTCTTGAAGCGTGGTATCTCGGCATCGTCGACAACGTCGTGATTACCTACGAAGAAGCATTAATGTTCAGCGTCGTATCCGATACGCTCGTGATCCCTTCGTATTGCCCCAACAAACCCGGCTTCTGGGCCGAAAAACCGATCGAGAGGCAAGCCTGATGGCCGATACCGATACGCAAAAGGCCGACGTCGTCGTCGTCGGATCGGGTGTCGCAGGCGCGATCGTGGCGCACCAGCTCGCGATGGCGGGCAAGTCGGTGATCCTGCTGGAAGCCGGCCCGCGCATGCCGCGCTGGGAAATCGTCGAGCGCTTTCGGAATCAGACCGACAAGACCGATTTCATGGCGCCGTACCCGTCGAGCCCGTGGGCCCCGCATCCGGAATACGGCCCGCCGAACGACTACCTGGTCCTGAAGGGCGAGCACAAGTTCAACTCGCAGTACATCCGCGCGGTGGGCGGCACGACGTGGCACTGGGCCGCGTCCGCGTGGCGCTTCATCCCGAACGACTTCAAGATGAAGACCGTGTACGGCGTCGGCCGCGACTGGCCGATCCAGTACGACGACCTCGAGCATTATTACCAGCGCGCCGAGGAAGAGCTCGGCGTGTGGGGCCCGGGCCCCGAGGAAGACCTGTACTCGCCGCGCAGGCAGCCGTACCCGATGCCGCCGCTGCCGTTGTCGTTCAACGAGCAGACGATCAAGAGCGCGCTCAACGGCTACGACCCGAAGTTCCACGTGGTGACCGAGCCGGTCGCGCGCAACAGCCGCCCGTACGACGGCCGGCCAACCTGTTGCGGGAACAACAACTGCATGCCGATCTGCCCGATCGGCGCGATGTACAACGGGATCGTGCACGTCGAGAAGGCCGAGCAGGCCGGTGCGAAGCTGATCGAGAACGCGGTCGTCTACAAGCTGGAAACCGGCCCGAACAAGCGCATCGTCGCGGCGATCTACAAGGACAAGTCCGGCGCCGACCATCGCGTCGAAGGCAAGTACTTCGTGGTTGCGGCGAACGGCATCGAGACGCCGAAGATCCTGCTGATGTCGGCGAACCGCGATTTCCCGAACGGCGTGGCGAACAGCTCCGACATGGTCGGCCGCAACCTGATGGACCACCCGGGCACCGGCGTGTCGTTCTACGCGAACGAGAAGCTGTGGCCGGGCCGCGGCCCGCAGGAAATGACGTCGCTGATCGGTTTCCGCGACGGCCCGTTCCGCGCGACCGAAGCCGCGAAGAAGATCCACCTGTCGAACATGTCGCGCATCAACCAGGAGACGCAGAAGATCTTCAAGGGCGGCAAGCTGATGAAGCCCGAGGAGCTCGACGCGCAGATCCGCGACCGTTCCGCGCGCTACGTGCAGTTCGACTGCTTCCACGAAATCCTGCCGCAACCCGAGAACCGCATCGTGCCGAGCAAGACGGCCACCGACGCGATCGGCATCCCGCGCCCCGAGATCACGTATGCGATCGACGACTACGTGAAGCGCGGCGCCGTGCACACGCGCGAGGTCTATGCGACGGCCGCGAAGGTGCTGGGCGGCACCGAAGTCGTCTTCAACGACGAGTTCGCGCCGAACAACCACATCACGGGCGCGACGATCATGGGCGCGGATGCACGCGACTCGGTCGTCGACAAGGACTGCCGCACGTTCGACCATCCGAACCTGTTCATCTCGAGCAGCTCGACGATGCCGACCGTCGGTACGGTAAACGTGACGCTGACGATCGCGGCGCTCGCGCTGCGGATGTCGGACACGCTGAAGAAGGAAGTCTGACCGTGCGGAAATCTACTCTCACCTTCCTCCTCGCCGGCTGCCTCGCGCTGCCGGGGCTCGCGCGCGCGGCCGACGCGGCCGATCCGGCGCAGGTCAAGCGCGGCGCATACCTCGCGATCGCGGGCGACTGCATGGCGTGCCACACCGCGAAGGGCGGCAAGCCGTTCGCGGGCGGCCTCGGGATGCCCGTGCCGATGCTCGGCAAGATCTACACGAGCAACATCACGCCCGATCCCGATACGGGCATCGGCAACTGGACGTTCGACGACTTCGAGCGCGCGGTGCGCCACGGCGTCTCGAAGAACGGCGACAACCTGTACCCGGCGATGCCGTACGTGTCGTACGCGAAGATCAACGACGACGACGTGCAGGCGCTGTATGCGTACTTCATGCACGGCGTCGAACCGGTCAAGCAGGCGCCGCCGAAGAACGAGATTCCCGCGCTGCTGAGCATGCGCTGGCCGCTGAAGATCTGGAACTGGCTGTTCCTGAAGGACGGCGTGTACCAGCCGAAGCCGGCACAGAGCGCCGAGTGGAACCGCGGCGCGTATCTCGTGCAGGGCCTCGCGCACTGCAGCACGTGCCACACGCCGCGCGGCATCGCGATGCAGGAGAAATCGCTCGACGAGTCGGGCGGCAGCTTCCTGTCGGGCTCGGTGCTCGCGGGCTGGGACGGCTACAACATCACGTCCGACCCGAACGCGGGGATCGGCGGCTGGACGCAGCAGCAGCTCGTGCAGTACCTGCGCACCGGCAGCGTGCCGGGCGTCGCGCAGGCGGCCGGCCCGATGGCCGAGGCGATCGAGCACAGCTTCTCGAAGATGACGGAATCCGACATCGGCGCGATCTCGACGTACATCCGCACGGTGCCGGCCGTCGCCAGCGGCGACGCGAAGCAGTCGCGCTCGTCGTGGGGCAAGCCGGCCGAGGATGGCCTGAAGCTGCGCGGCGTCGCGCTCGCGTCGTCGGGCATCGATCCGGCGCGGCTGTATCTCGGCAACTGCGCGACCTGCCACCAGATGCAGGGCAAGGGCACGCCGGACGGGTATTACCCGCCGCTGTTCCACAACTCGACGGTCGGCGCACCGAATCCGACCAACCTCGTGCAGGTGATCCTGAACGGCGTGCAGCGCAAGGCCGGCAGCGAGGACGTCGGGATGCCGGCGTTCCGCCACGAGCTGTCGGATGCGCAGATCGCCGCGCTGACGAACTACCTGACCGGGCAGTTCGGCAATCCGGCCGCGAAGGTGACCGAGCAGGACGTCGCGAAGCTGCGTTGACGCGGCGCGCGACGGCGTCGCAGCGCAACATCGAAGAAGAGCGGCATCGAACGAGAGGAGGGGCACAGCACATCGGGCGGACCCCGATGCCGGTTGTTGCAGAGCGGGGCGGGCAGTGCAGGCGGCTGCCCGTCCCGGTTCATTGGCAATCCGGTGCGCGAGCCGCGCATCGTTTTTCGTTGATCGACACCATGACACCGAATCAACCGTTTCTCGCGTCCCAGCGCGATGTGCTGCTGCTGCTTGCCCGGATCCTGCTCATGATCCTGTTCGTGATGTTCGGCTGGAAGAAGATCGTCGACTTCCCCGGTACCATCGCGTTCATGGGTTCGGAAGGCGCACCCGCGCCGATCGTGTCCGCGGCCATCTCCGTCGCGATGGAGCTGTTCGCCGGGGTCGCGATCCTGGCCGGCTTCCAGACGCGGCCGCTCGCGCTGCTGCTTGCGCTGTATACGATCGGCACCGCCATCATCGGCCACCACTACTGGACGATGACGGGCGGCGAGCAGATCAACAACATGATTCATTTCTACAAGAACATCGCGATCTCGGGCGGCCTGCTCGCGCTCTGCGCGGCGGGCCCCGGACGTTTTTCGATCGATCGCGGATAAACGGGCCCGTGGCGCGCGCATGGGGCGCGCGCTGGAAGGTCGAGACTCCGAGGGGGCATCATTTTGCGACTCAAACATTTCGCATGGCTGATCGCGGCCGCCACACCGGCGGCCGCTTTTGCACAAACGAGCGTGACGCTTTACGGCCGTGTCGACGGCGGCGTCGAATACCTGAACCACATCGCGACGCCGAACGGCAGCAAGTCGCGCTGGAGCGCGGAAAGCGGCGACTGGGGCACCAGCATGTTCGGGCTGAAGGGCATCGAGGATCTGGGCGGCGGGCTGTCGACGGTCTTCAACCTCGAAACCGCGTTCCAGGTGATGAACGGCCAGACCGGCGGCGGCCGCATGTGGTCGCGGCGCGCGTATGTCGGCCTGAAGAGCGACACGTGGGGCCAGCTGCAGGCCGGCCGCAACCTGTTCATCGACAGCGACGGCGTGTGGGAATTCGATCCGTTCGTGCAGCAGGCGTTTTCGTCGGCATCGCTCGTGCGCGGCCGCAACTGGCAGCAAAGCAGCAACAACATCGAATATCACAGCCCGGTGATCGGCGGCTTCGACGTGCAGGCGCAATACGCGTTCGGCAACCAGTCGCGCGGCTTCAACTACGGCGCCGCCGACGATTTCGGCCGCTCGGACGGGATCATGATCTCGTACCACTCGCCGGTGCTCGACGTGCGCGGCATCTACGACGAACTGCGCGACAACAACGGCAAGTTCAGCAACATCTTCACCGCGTCGCGCGAGTATTTCGTCGGCGCGAACGTGAAGGTGTCGAAGTTCAAGATCCAGGGCGCGTATACGCACTACCAGGCGCCGGACAGCCCGGCCGGTGTCGCCGATCGCGCCGATCACTACTGGCTCGGCGCGACCTACACCGCGACGCCGCAGTGGGCGGTGACGGGCGGCGGGTACTACGTGAAGGTCGGCGACGGCGGCGGCGATGCGTCGCACGATCCGTCGGGCCACGCGATGATGTACGTGCTCGGCACCACGTACAACCTGTCGAAGCGCACGTTCCTGTACGGTACGGTCGCGTACGTGCGCAACGGCGGCAACTCGAACTTCTCGCTGCTCGCGACGCCGCGCGACGCGACGTCGGGCACGAGCCCGCTGACGGGCGAGTCGCAGACGGGGGCGTATGTGGGGATGATGCATACGTTCTGAGCGGGGTAGCTACCAAGCAAC
Source organism: Burkholderia pyrrocinia (assembly GCF_022809715.1). Classification (NCBI taxonomy): domain Bacteria; kingdom Pseudomonadati; phylum Pseudomonadota; class Betaproteobacteria; order Burkholderiales; family Burkholderiaceae; genus Burkholderia; species Burkholderia pyrrocinia. The sequence goes on along the minus strand of NZ_CP094460.1, from coordinate 919,517 downwards.
GCACGGGCGGTAATCGTCCGTGCGTTGTTGCGTTTACGGCGTGAGGCTGGTGCCGGTCAGAACACGCACGCGTCGGTCGTCGTCAGCATCGCGAACGGGCCGTCGAGCGTCGCATTGTGATGCGCGACGATCCGCTCGGCCGACAGGGCCGGCGTATCCATGCAGGTGTGCGCGTCGGCAACGAGCACCGCTCGAAAGCCGAGATCGGCGGCCGCGCGGCAGGTCGTATCGACGCAGTACTGCGTCTTCATCCCGGTGACGACGAGTTCTCCGATGTTGGCCGCGCGCAGCCACTCGGCGAGTCGTGTGCCCGCGAAGCAGCTCGGCCGCGTCTTGTCGAACACGGTATCGCGCGCGGGATCGATCGCGAGTTCCGGCAGCAGTGCTGTGAGCGGCGAGCCGGGTGCAATCGGCGAGCCGGCGGGCCCGGTGTGACGCACGGCGAACACGGGCGCACCGGCTTCGTGTGCGCAGCCGATCAGCCGGTTGATGTTCGCGAGCACACGGTCGCCGTCGTGCGGACGATCGAGGCCATGAAACAGCCCGACCTGCATGTCGACGACGAGCAGCGCGCGTTTGGGGGAAGGGGCTTCGGACATCGCATTCTCCTGAGTGACCGGTACGGACGGAGAAGCGGAAAGACTCCGTCCGGAACCGGCGGGGCCTGTGAGGAATCGGTGGCGCTACGACCTTGCGCGCACTTGCCGCACGAGCCCGCCGAAGGCGGTCGTGCGCGTCGTGGTCGAAGAAGTGGTCGTGGCGTGGCGCATGGAGCGATCATGCCCGACGCGCACGCACCGCGTCAATCGCGTGCCGTGCATCGGCCGCCGCTCAATCGAGCGACTTCCCGGCCTTTTCGTCCATGCAACGTATCGCGAGCAGCGTGAGCACGCCGCAGCCGATCGCATACCAAGCGGGTGCATTCGGGTTGCCGGTTGCCGCGATCAGCCACGTGACGAAGAACTGCGCGAAGCCGCCGAAGATCGCGACGCCGACGCTGTACACGAGCGCGCCGCCGGTCGCGCGCACCGCACGCGGGAACAGTTCGCCGAGCATCGCACCCGTTGCGCCGATGTTGATCGCATGCACGATCGACAGCGCCGCGATGATCGACAGCAGCGACGCGGCGCCCGGCCAGCGGTTCAGCGCGATGAACGCCGGGTAGATCGCGGCCATCAGCACGATGCGCGTCCACCAGACGATCCGGTTGCGCCCGTACACGTCGGACAGGTGGCCGCCGATCGGCGTCACGAACATCAGGATCGCGCCGGCGACGCAGCCGGCCGTCATCGACAGCCAGGTCGGCAGGTGCAGCACCTGCACGCCGTAGATCGCCATGTAGAACACGATGATGTAGTGGATCGACGTGCCGCCGATCGTCACGCCGAGGCCCGCGAACACGGCCTTGCCGTGATGGCGCAGCACGTCGGCGAGCGGCAGCGACGCGACCGGCTCGTCGTGCGCGGCGGCAGGCGTAGCGGCCGGCACTTCCTCGACGGTGCGGCGCAACCAATAGCCGATCGGCACGAACAGCGTGCCGATGATGAACGGCACGCGCCAGCCCCAGCTTTCGAGCTGCGCGGCATTCAGCGTCGACGTCAGCGCGACGCCGGTGAGCGCGCCCGCAAGCGCGGCGAGCCCCTGGCTGGAGAACTGGAACGACGCGTAGAAGCCGCGTCGATGCTGCGGCGCCTGTTCGAGCAGCAGCGTCGTCGACGCGCCGACTTCGCCGCCCGACGCGAACCCCTGCAGCAGGCGCGCGAGCACGAGCAGCAGCGGCGCCGCGAGGCCGATCTGCGCGAAGGTCGGCGTGACCGCGATCATCGCGGTGCCGAGCGCCATCAGCAGCAGCGTCAGGATCATCGCCTTCTTGCGGCCCGCGCGGTCGGCATACATGCCGATCACGAGCCCGCCGAGCGGACGCGTGACGAAGCCGACGCCGAAGCTCGCGACCGCGAGCATCAGCTGTCCGAACGACGAATGCACCGGGAAGAACAGCTTGCCGATCAGGATCGCGAAGAAGCTGTAGACCGTGAAGTCGTAGAACTCGAGCGCGTTGCCGACGGCGGCGGCCGCGATCAGCCGGCGTTTCTTCGCGGCGGCGCGGGCATCGGCCGGCGTGCCGGCGAACGGAAGGGCAGACGTTTCCATGGGATTCCCCCGGGTAAGCGCGAAACTGCGTGGTGAAGGGCCGTCAGGCCGCGAGCCAGGCTTCGGCGACGCGAACCCAGTAGCTCGCGCCGATCGCGAGGATGTCGTCGTTGAAGTCGTAGCCGGGGTTGTGCACCATGCAGCCGCCCTTGCTGCCGATCCCGTTGCCGATGAATGCATAGCAGCCGGGGCGCGCTTCCAGCATGAATGCGAAATCCTCGCTGCCCATCAGCGGTGCGGCCTCGGTTTCGACCCGCTCGGCGCCGAGCATCCGGCGCGCGATGTCGGCCGCGAACGCGGTCGGTTCCGCGTGGTTGACGAGCACCGGGTAGCCGTAGTCGTAGTCGACTTCCGCGGCGATGCCGAAGCTTTCCGCCTGGCCTTTCACGAGCGCTTCGATGCGGCGCGCGAGCAGCGCACGCACGTCGGCGTTCAGCGCGCGCACCGACAGCTTCATCACGACGGTTTCGGGAATGATGTTGAACGTCTCGCCGGCCTGCACGCTGCCGACCGTGATCACGGCCGCATGCTGCGCGTCGACCTCGCGCGCGACGATCGTCTGCAGCGCGACCATGATGCTGCCCGCGGCCGACATCGGATCGCGCGCGAAATGCGGCATCGCGCCGTGGCCGCCGACGCCGCGCAGCGTGATCGTCACGCGGTCGGCCGACGCCATCGCGGCGCCGGTGCGGAAGGCCATGTCGCCGGCCGCGCGGCCCGGCATGTTGTGGATCGCGAAGATCGCATCGCACGGGAAGCGGTCGAACAGGCCGTCGTCCATCATCGCCTTCGCGCCGCCGAAGTTTTCCTCGGCCGGCTGGAAGATCAGGTTCAGCGTGCCGGAGAACTGGCGCGTCGCCGCGAGGTGGCGCGCCGCGCACAACAGCATCGCGGTGTGACCGTCGTGGCCGCATGCGTGCATCTTGTTAGCGTGGCGGCTCGCGTACGGCAAGCCCGTGGCTTCCGCGAGCGGCAGCGCGTCCATGTCGGCGCGCAGGCCGACCGTGCGTGTGCCTTGTCCTTCGCGCAGCACGCCGACGACGCCCGTCTTGCCGATGCCGCGATGCACTTCATAACCCCAGCCGGTGAGCAGCTCGGCGACGAGATCGCTCGTGAGCGTCTCTTCGAACGCGAGTTCGGGATGAGCGTGGATGCGGCGGCGCACCTCGACCAGCTCGGGGGCGATCGCGGCGATGCCGGGGATGACGGGGTTCACGGCTTGCAACATGGTGTCTCCTGTGGGACCGGTGGGGCGTTTGACGCGCATATGACGTGCAAGCATATAAATTTCTTTTGCGCACCAGAAGCTGCTAAATTGCTTTGGTGCTCACCACCGGTTGCCGCTCGGGAATACCCTGAACCGGCGCGTACGGCCGGGTACCGGGTTTCCACGGATCACGCATCGCCGCCATGAAATACCATCAGCTGAAAGCGTTCGTCACCGTCGCGGAAGAGGGGAGCATTCGCGCGGCCGCGCGCCGCCTGAACGTGTCGCCGGCGGCGCTGACGAAGGCGGTCAAGGAGCTGGAGATCGCGCTCGGCGTGTCGCTCGTCGTGCGCACCGCGCGCGGCGTGCAGCTCACCGCGTTCGGCCAGCAATTGCAGGTGCGCGCGCGGCTGATCGTCGCCGAGATGCAGCGCGCTCGCGACGACATCGAGCAGGCGCAGGGGGCGACGACGGGCTCCGTCGCGGCGGCGATCACGCCGGCCGCCGCGGTGACGATCCTGCCCGATGCGTTTCGCGCGTTCCGGCGCCGCTTTCCGGTGGCGCGCGTCAACCTGATCGAAGGGTTTCCGGGCGTGGCGCTGCCGCGCCTGCACGACGGCTCGCTCGATTTTGCGGTGGCTGTCGTCGTGCCCGAATTGCTGGCGGCCGAGTTCGATCATGCGGAGCTTTATGCGAGCCGCTCGCTGATCGTCGCGCGCAACGAGCATCCGCTCGCGTCGGCCACGTCGCTCGCCGATCTCGTCGAGGCCGACTGGCTGATGAATCCGTCACCGGAAAGCTCGACGCAGGCGCTGTTCAATTCGTTCGTCGCGCACGGGTTGCCGGTGCCGGCGCGCATCGTCGAATGCCCGAGCTTCGGGCTCGCGCACAGCCTGATGACGGGTTGCGACCTGATCGCGTCGATGCCCGAGCAACTGCTTCAGGGCGAGTGGGCACGCGATCAGTTGACGGTGCTGCCGATTCGCGAGCGTTTGCCGGCCGTGTCGGTGCAGGTCGTCACGCGCCGCGACAGCCCGCTGACGCCGGCCGCGGCGATGCTGCTCGACTGCCTGCGCGATTCGGCGCGACGCAAGGGGCTGCGGTGAGCCGGCATCTCGGGAAGCGACCGTCATCGCGTAGTCATCCTGACGATATGGTGCGCCGCGCTGTCGTTTGAACGGCACGACGCTTGCCCGCCGGGCGCGCAGTTCCGGCGCACGCCGCGCGAGCCGGTATCATAGCGGCCGGCCCGCCGCTCCGGCCGGCTTCCAACAACATCGCCATCCGGCATCCAGCAAGCAGAGGCATCACATGACCAGTGCAACCCAATTCGACAACGTATCGGTCGTCAAGCGCGCGAACGTCTATTTCGACGGCAAGTGCGTGTCGCATACCGTGCTCTTCCCGGACGGCACGCGCAAGACGCTCGGCGTGATCCTGCCGTGCGCGCTCAACTTCGGTACGGACGCGCCCGAATTGATGGAAGTGCAGGCCGGCAAGTGCCGCGTGAAGCTCGACGGCAGCAGCGAATGGCAGACCTACGGCGCCGGCGAATCGTTCTCGGTGCCGGGCAAGAGCCGCTTCGACATCGAAGTGCTCGAGACGCTCGACTACGTCTGCAGCTACCTGTAAGCGCGGGCGGCACAAAAAGAAAAGCCCCGCCGAAGCGGGGCTTGTCGCAAGCGGATGGCGCAAGGCCATCCGGAGCGCCTGTTCTCGTCTCGTTACAGGCAGGCGTTGATGTCGCCGGCCGACGACGCATCGCCGCCGCGGAAACCGACCCAGGTCTTCGCGTTTGCGGCGTTGGCCGGGCGCACCACGGCAGCGGCGCCATTCGGCGGCTGCTGGCCCGGTGCATAAACTGCCATCGCGAGGCCGTTCGCCAGTTCATACTGCGACGTCACCTGTTGCTGCGACTTGTCGGCCCAGGTCTTCGCGATGCACTGCGCCACCTGGTCGGCGGGTTTCTGACTTTGTCCCACGTTCTGCAGGGCAGAATCGGCTGCATGAGCAGAAAATGCCACGGTCAATGCGATGAGCGGTAAGTATTTCACGTTCACGTTATCTCCCTCGAGTCGTGATTGATTGAGTGGGATGCGCAGCAGTACTGCGTGCTAGTGAGATCGCAGCGGACAAGCACGGTTCCGGCTATTCCGAAACAAGTTGTTAACGCGCTTGCCAAACGGCGGCTGCGGTGCTGTGCACTCTGCTGCGGCGCGGCATGCATCGTGTGCGGCCCGTTGGTGGACGGGCGATGCGGCAACGACGTCATGCGTTGCCCGGTCGGCGCGCTGCCCGGTCGTGTGGTGACATGACGGTCGCGGCGAGCGGCATGTGTCTGCATGCCGTGCCGCGACTCTTTATCCGATCGCGAAGTGGAATGGCTTGATTGTGTTGGCCCCGTCGCATGAGGACCATGATGACAAACTTTCGTCGGTCGGATTGTTAACCAACTTTAAACGCGGGAAGCAGCGGAATGCGATGCGGTGCGCGAGGCGCGCGCCGCATCGTGCAGCGAGGTGAGGCGAGGGCACGTTGCTCGCGCATGCGGGATGTGTCAGCCGGCCTTGCGCGTGCCGATGTCGCGCAGGTTGACCGGGACGATCGGACGGAAGCGCTCGCGCTTCTGTTCGTCATCGAAGTGCTGGAGCGCGGGCTTGATCAGGTCGCTGCGCGACACGATGCCCGTGATGCGCAGCGATTGCTCGTCGTCGACGACCGGCAGGCGTTCGAGGCCGAGCATCGCGAGACGCGATGCGACGACGCGGCACGTCTCGTGCGCAAGCGCGACGGCGGGCACGCGGTCTGCGAACGCGGCCGAGATCGGCGTGTCGGCCGCGGCGTGTGCGCGCTGCGCGTCGAGTGTTGCGCGATCGACGAGGCCGAGCAGGCGGCCGTTCTGCACGACCGGGTACGCACGGTGCGTCTGCTTCGCGCCGAAGTACTGCGTGTCGACGGCATCGAGCGTCGCCGCGCCGTCGATCGCGACGAGCCGGTCGGCGGACGTCATCACTTCGCCGACGTCATGCCGCTCGAGCGGATCGACGCCGTATTCGCGGTAGATATGATAGCCGCGGCGCGCGATCTTTTCCGTCATGATCGAGCGCTTCATCACGACGGTCGCGAAGCCGTGCGCGACGAGCGTCGCCGCGAGCAGCGGCAGCAGCGCGTTGGCGTCGTGCGTGAGGCCGAACGCGAACACGATCGCGGTCAGCGGCGCGCCGAGCGTTGCGCCGAGCGTCGCGGCCATGCACACGAGCGGCCACAGCGCCGGATCGCCGCCCGGCAGCACCGGCGACAGCACGGTGCCGAGGCCGGCGCCGAGCATCAGCAGCGGGGCGAGCACACCGCCCGACGTACCCGAGCCGAGTGCGATCACCCACATCACGGCCTTCACGATCAGCAGCGCGAGCGCGATCTTCAACGCGATGTGCTGGTGCAGCAGATCACCGATCACGTCGTAGCCGACGCCGAGCGCGCGCGGTTCGAGCCAGCCGCCGATGCCGATCACGATCGCGCCGAGCGCGGGCCACCACATCCAGTGCACGGGCAGCTTCGCGAAGGTGTCCTCGACGTGGTACAGCGCAGCCGACAGGCCGCAGGCGAGCATGCCCGACAACAGGCCCGCGACGATGCACGACAGCAGCGCGATGGGCGTCGGCGCGGCCGTGGCGAGCGGAAACAGCGGATCGACGCCGAACAACAGCGCGCGTGCGAAACCGGCCACCGCGCACGCGAGTGCAACCGGCAGGAAACTGCGCGGACGCCATTCGAACAGCAGCAGTTCGACCGCGAGCAGCACCGCGGCGACCGGCGTGCCGAACACGGCCGTCATCCCTGCGGCCGCACCGGCGACGAGCAGCGTCTTGCGCTCGGCCGCGGTCACGTGTACGCACTGCGCGATCAGCGAGCCGAGCGCGCCGCCCGTCATGATGATCGGGCCTTCGGCGCCGAACGGGCCGCCGCTGCCGATCACGACGCCGGACGACAGCGGCTTGAGAATCGCGACCTTAGGCGACATGCGGCTCTTGCCGAACAGGATCGCCTCGATCGCTTCCGGAATGCCGTGGCCGCGAATCTTTTCCGAACCGAAGCGCGCCATCATCCCGACGATCAACCCGCCGATCACCGGCACGACGATCACCCATGCGCCGAGCGTATGGTTCGCCGGAGAGCGGTCGGCGAACGAGAGCTGCTGGAAGAAGAACAGGTTCGTGAACAGGTGGATCAGGCTCAACAGCACGAACGCGGCGAGCGTGCTGAGCAGGCCGATCCCGGCGGCAAGCAACGCGATCCTGGGCAGGCGTTCGTTGGTCGAGAAATCGCGTTTGTGCGGTGCGTTCATCGGAGTGGTAAAAGCAAGGGGTCAGTAATCGATCTGGGGAACCTGGAACGTGCCCTTGAGCGACTTCAGCTCGGCGCGATGCATCGCCGCGAGGCGGGTGAGCAGCGTCTCGCCGGCTTGTTCGAGATGGACCTCGACCTGCCGGCGGTCGGCTTCGCTCGTCTTGCGCTTCACGAGCCCGAGCGCTTCGCAGCGCGTCACCAGCGCGACGACGCCGTGATGCTGCGCCTGCAGGCGTTCCGCGAGCTCGCCGATGGTTGCCCATTCGCGATGCGGATAACCCTTGATGTGCAGCAGCAGCAGGTATTGCAGCGGCGTCACGCCTTCGCTTTGCGCGGCGCGTTCGGAGAAGCGCTCGAAGCGGCGCATCTGGTAGCGGAACTCGGACAGTTGCTGGAAATCGCTTTTGTTCAGCGCGCGTCTGGTATCGTTCATCGAGGTCGGTCGGGCAGTCGGTTTCGGAAGCGATAAATATATCACAATATGATATAAATGGCCGAATTAATGCGGAATGACTGCATTCCGCGTTGCGTCGGCGCGTTGCGCTTGCGTTAAGCGGCCTCGAGCATCTGCGTCTGCTGGTAAAGGCCCGTGACGAGATCCGTCTGCGTAATGATCCCGACGAGCTGGCGTGACGCGTCGACGACCGGAATATGGTGATGGCCCGAATGCGTGAACAGCGGCACGAGCGCGGTGATCGGCATCGTTTCCTGCACGAACGCAACGTCGCGCGTCATCACCGCCGCGACGCTCGCGGGCTGGCCGCCGAACGATTGCGGCAGCCGTGCGGACAGGCGTTGCCACAGCGGGGTCGGGCGGCGCAGCTGGCGCGTGAGGTCGGCGCGCGTGACGATGCCGGCCAGGCGGCCTTCGCCGTCGACGACCGGCAGCGCCTTCACGCGGTGGCGGTCGAGCAGCGTGAGCGCGGCCGTCACCGACGTCGACGGCGCGACCTCGATCGCATTCTTCGTCATCAGGTCGGCGCACTTGAGCTGGCCGAACGTGCGTGTATAGGCCTGCATCTCGGTTTCGCGCAGCAGCGTTTCGAGATCATCCGGATCGACGTCGAGCCATTCGCCGCGACGCTTCAGCACCGCGTCGAGGTCGCCGCGCGTGAAGCCGCCGCGCGCCGGCGCGGCGCCTGCCCGTGGTTTCGCTTCGGCGCGCGCGCCGCCATGCGGGTAGCGGTGCCCGGTCAGCGCGTGATACGCGAGCGCGGCCGACAGCAGGATCGCCGATTGCAGTGCGATCGGCTCCAGCACGAAACTGAATCCGAGCGAATGGATCGCCGGGCCGCCGACCACGGCCGTGAGCGCGACGGCGCCCGACGGCGGGTGCACGCAGCGCAGCGCGAACATGCCGCCGATCGCGCATGCGATCGCGACCGCGGCGGCCGTAATCGGATCGGCGATCCATAACGCGCACGCGACCCCGACCGTCGCCGCGACGAGATTGCCGCCGATGATCGACCACGGCTGCGCGAGCGGACTCGCCGGCACCGCGAACAACAGCACGGCCGATGCCCCCATCGGCGCGACGAGCAGCGGCACGAGGCCCGGCACGCCGGGCAGCCACCGCATCGTGACGCCGACCGTCGCGATGCCGACGAGCGCGCCCGTGCATGAACGCAGTCGCTCGCGCCAGCCGAGCGACATCGGATGGGGAATGAAACTGTGCAGCCATTGACGCAACGTGCGGTGCGACGAAGAGGAGCCTGACGACATGGACGGGTAAGCGGTAAAAATGACAGCGCGGGTATGTGCGGCGACAAGGGCGGAATTATATCGTGTTGTGATACAAATTGTCGCGCTGCATCAAGCCGTTGCGCGCGCACGACGTACGCGCCTTGCATAAACCTTTCATCGGACGAAAGCTTGGGTGGTTGGCAATAGCGCAAATTTGTCTGCGGCGGCGTACAATTCCGCCCACTGAATCCCCGACATACCAGAACCACGTACGCGATGCCCGCTCTCCCGCCTTTCCCCCGGCACGGTGCTCATCGATTCGGCGTGGTTCGCGGCCGCGCTCCGTTCCCCACCTGACGCGAGCGCCACCGACGCCTCCCCACTGACTCTCCCCAAGCCAAATCAATGGACATGCTCGAAAACATGCGCCTGTTCGTGCGCGTTGTCGAAGCCGGCAGTTTTACGGCGGTCGCGAAGGAAATCGACGCGACTACCGCGCAGGTCTCCCGCGCGGTATCGAACCTCGAAGCGCACGTACAGACGCGCCTGCTGCATCGCACGACGCGCCATCTCGGCCTTACCGAAAGCGGCGAACGCTATTTCGAGCGCGCGAAATCGATCCTCGCGGAAATCGACTACGCGAACGCGGAGGCGCGCAACGCACTGCTGCGGCCGAGCGGCAAGATGCGCATTCATGCGATGACGGGGCTCGGGCAGAGTCATGTCGTGTCGTCGATCGTCCGCTACCAGGAGGACAACCCCGACGTGTCGGTCGAGCTGACGCTCGCGCAGCGGATGCCGAATCTCGTCGAGGAAGGCTACGACGTGTCGATCGTGACGGCGTCGCAGTTGCCCGATTCGGGTTACGTCGCGCAGACCTGCGGCACGAGCTGCAGCGTGCTCGTCGCGTCGCGCGAATACCTCGCGCGGCACGGCACGCCGCAGTCGCCCGACGATTTGCCGAACCACGTGTGCCTGCGCCTCGATACGCCTGCATCGCCGGCCGGCGAATGGCGGCTCGAGCGCAATGACGAAGAAGTGGCCGTCTACGAACTGCAGCCGGCACCGTTCCAGGTCAACGTGCCGGACGCGCTGTGCGTCGCGGTGCGCGCCGGGCGCGGGATCGCGTGCGTCGCACTGTATACGGTGCTCGACGACATCCGCGCCGGGCGGCTGATCCGCGTGCTGCCCGAGTACCGGCTGCAGACGGTGAGCGTGTACGCCGTCTACGCGACGCGCCGTTATCTCGATGCGAAGATCCGCACGTTCCTCGATCACCTGCGCACGACGCTCACGCCCGCGCTGGAGAACGACCTGCGCGAACTCGACCGTCTGACGGTCGAGCAGATGCCGGGCGGCCGCAAGCGCGCTTGACGGTGTGGGCGGGCGCGGCCGCGCATCAGGTGCAACCGAGCATGGAAATCGTATCGATATCGGTCTAACCTCGAAAGACCATCGATCGATACAAAATCTGGATGATTGAACTGCACCAGCTTCGCTGCTTCGTCGCGGTGGCCGAGGAGCTTCATTTCGGCCGCGCGGCCAGGCGGCTCTTCATGACGCAGCCGCCGCTCAGCCGGCAGATCCAGTTGCTCGAGCACGCGCTCGGCATCGCGCTGCTCGAACGCAGCAGCCGGCAGGTGAGCCTGACCGCGGCCGGCGAGCGTTTCCTGCGCGATGCGCGGCACATCCTCGAATTCTCCGCGCGGGCCGAGCAGGCCGCGCAGCGCGTCGCGCACGGCGGGGCCGGCCGCATCACGCTCGGCTTCACGGCCGTCAGCGCGTACCGGATGATCCCGATGCTGCTGGCGCACGCCGCGCACGCGCTGCCGGACGTCGACGTCGAATTGCGCGAGATGGTGTCGACCGTGCAGATCGACGCGCTCGCGTCGCGGATGCTCGACGCGGGTTTCGTGCGCCAGCGCGCCGCGCGCCAGCCGCTCGAATACCGGCTCGTGCGGCGCGAACCGATGCTGGTCGCGGTCGCGCAAGGCGCGCCGCTCGCCGCGTGCGAGCGCATCGGCCCCGACGATCTCGACCGGCAGCCGTTCATCGCGTATTCGCCGAACGAGGGGAAGTATTTCCACGACATGATCTCCGGCCTGTTCGCGAACGCCGGGCGGCTGCCGAACTACCTGCATTACGTCGGGCAGACGCATACGATCCTCGGCCTCGTGCGGGCTGGGCTCGGCGCGGCGCTCGTACCGGCGTCGGCGCGCGAGCTGCATGTGGACGGCGTGGTGTTCCGGCCGCTCGCTGACGTCGACGCCGCAGCGGAGCTGTATCTCGCGTGGCGGGCGGACAACGACAACCCGGCGCTGCCCGTGTTCAACGCGATGGTCGAGCGGTTTCTCGCGCAGGAGCAGGGCGGCGCGGCGGCGTAGCACGTTCGGGCCGTGTCACAGGTTTTCAATCCGGAAGCTTGCGGCGCCGCGATGGCAAGCAATCCAGCGCCGCAACAACCTCGCCAATCCGAACCTGATCCTGGCGGGCCAGCATCTCGTGATTCCGGTCCGGTAGCTGTGGCGTGACGTGGACGAAGGTCTGTGAAAGGAAGCAAAAACGCGCGGCCCGGCGGAGGCGATCCGCCGGGCCGCGCGCATATTGGCGTCAGTGAGTGATCGACAGGAACAGGTACGCGGCGAACAGCGACAGGTGCACGACGCCGTGCAGCACCGTCGTGCGCCCCTGGCTGAGCGTCAGCGTGCTGACCAGCAAGGTGAGCGCCAGCAGCACGGTTTCCATCGCGCCGATGCCGAGCGTGAGCGGCTGGCCGATCCAGATGAATACGGCCGCGACGGTCGGGATCGTCAACCCGATGCTCGCGAGCGCCGAGCCGAGCGCGAGGTTCATGCTGGTCTGCAGGCGGTTCGCGCGCGCGGCGGTGACGGCCGCGAGCCCTTCCGGCAGCAGCACGAGCGCGGCGATCACGATGCCGACCGCGGCTTCCGGCGCGCCGAGCTTCAGCACCGCGTGCTCGACGGCCGGCGACAGCAGCTTCGCGAGCAGCACGACCGCGACGAGGCTCGCGAACAGCAGCAGCATGCTGATCGCCGCGGTTCGGTTGCTCGGCGGCGCCGCGTGCACCGATTCGTTCGCGCTGTCGTGCTCGGTGAGGAAGTAGTCGCGGTGACGCACGGTCTGCACGAACACGAATGCGCCGTACAGCACGAGCGACGACACGCCGGCGAACGCGAGCTGCGATTTCGAAAAGAACGGGCCCGGTGCGGCGTTCAGGTAATTCGGCATCACGAGCGACAGCACCGACAGCGAAGCCAGCACCGCGAGCGCCTTGCTCGCGCCGCGCCCCTGGAAGTCCTGTTCGCCGTGCTTCCACGCGCCGACCAGCAGGCAGATGCCGACGATGCCGTTGCAGATGATCATCACGGCGGCGAACACGGTGTCGCGCGCGAGGCCCGATTTCTCCGGGCCCGCGCCGAGCATCACCGACACGATCAGCGCGACTTCGATGACGGTCACGGCGACCGCGAGCACGAGCGTGCCGAACGGTTCGCCGACGCGGTGCGCGACGACTTCCGCATGGTGGACGGCGGCGAACACGGCGCCGGCCAGTGCGGCGGCGAACAGCGCGATGACGAGGCCTTCGGCCGGCACGGCGCGCGACAGCGCGAGTACCAGCCATGCGGCAAGCGGGGCCCAGAGGGTCCAGCGCGGGAGCTGGTTGGACGAGAGCGGCATGGAGGGTTTCCTTATGCGAGTGGCGGCGCGCGACGCGCCGTCACGGGGTGACGAAGCCCGGCCGTACTATCCGCCGAACGAGGACGATGAAACCGAAGGGTGGCCGCGCGTAATGGCGCTGCCTTGAGTTCGCCGCCGTGAGGCGGCGAGGGGCGCGGGCGGGCTGGAGCCCGTCGCTGGGTGAAACGGTTCGATGAGGCTGGCCGCCGATGGCAGGGCGAACAATCGTGAAGACACGCCGGCCGGAGGCTCGGTTCCGGCCCCGGAAGGGTGGCGGACGATGGACATCGGTGGCGGCGTGACACGCGGTTTCCCCCTGAAATCCGTCGAGTTGTCGAATTTTATCAGGCGTTTGGGGGCCGCAATCTCATATTCGAATGCTTTCATTGACCTTTCGGTTTACAAAAAGTGCCCCAATTCTTCAATTTTTTGTCTTTGCAGTTTCCGTAACGGTCTCTTGCACGACAAATTCGGGCTCGCCCTGACATAAATCTACCGACCGGTCGGTTTATAATCGCTCGCACTTCCACTTCATGACGGATCGCAAGCGATGGCTGTTTCCTCTGCACATTCGGTGAACTCGGGCGCGCTGGCGCCGTCGGCCATCGTCGGCGTGATCGGCGCCGGCGCGATGGGCGCGGGCATTGCACAGGTCGCGGCGGCGGCCGGCCATTCGGTGCTGCTGTACGACCTGAACGAAGCGGCCTGCGACAACGCGCTGGCCGGCATCCGCGCGCAGTTCGCGCGGCTCGCGGAGAAGGGGCGGCTCGAACCGGCACAGGCCGACGCGGCCGGCAACCGGATCCGCGCGGTGCGCGCGCTGGCCGATCTGGCGGGCGCCGCGCTGATCGTCGAGGCGGCGGCCGAACGGCTCGACGTGAAGCGCGACATTTTCGCGACGCTCGAACGCCATGTCGACGACGCGTGCCTGCTGGCGACCAACACGTCGTCGATCTCGATCACGTCGATCGCGGCCGGGCTGCGCGTGCCGCAGCGCGTCGCCGGCCTGCATTTCTTCAACCCGGCGCCGCTGATGGCGCTCGTCGAGGTGGTCAGCGGGCTGGCGACCGCGCCCGACGTTGCGCAGGTCCTGTATGCGACCGCGGCCGCGTGGGGCAAACAACCCGTGATGGCGAAATCGACGCCGGGCTTCATCGTGAACCGCGTCGCGCGGCCGTATTACGCGGAGGCGCTGCGCGTGCTGAACGAGCAGGGCGGCGCGCCGGCGTCGATCGACGCGGTGATGCGCGAGGCCGGCGGCTTCCGGATGGGGCCGTTCGAGCTGATGGACCTGATCGGCCACGACGTGAACCTCGCGGTGACCGAGTCGGTGTTCCGCGCGTATTTCAACGACCCGCGCTACACGCCGTCGCTGATCCAGCAGGAGCTCGTGAACGCGGGTTTCCTCGGGCGCAAGTCGGGGCGCGGCTTCTATTCGTATACGGACGGCGCGACGCCGCCCGCGCCCGATCTCGAGCCGCCGCGCGATGCACCGTCGGATGTCATGCTGTACGCGCAGGATGGCCCGGCTGCCGCGCTGCACACACGCTTCGCCGAACGCGTCGCGCTCGCACGGCCAGCCGGCGCGCATCCGGACGACCTGCTCGCGATGGCCGGCCGCGCGTCGATCGCGCTGACCGACGGCCGCACGGCCACCGCGCGCGCCGCGCAAACGGGCGTGGCCGATCTCGTGCTCGTCGACCTCGCGCGCGATTACGCGCAGGCCGGGCTCGTTGCGCTGACACGTGCGCTCCAGTGCAGCGATGCCGCCTATGCGGACGCGGTCGGTCTGTTCCAGCAGGCGGGCTTTCGCGTCGTCGGCGTGGCCGACGTGCCGGGGATGATCGCGATGCGCACCGTCGCGATGCTCGCGAACGAGGCGGCCGACACGGTGAACCAGGGCGTGTGCTCGCCCGCCGATCTCGATCTCGCGATGGAGAAGGGCGTGAACTACCCATGCGGCCCGCTCGCGTGGGCCGATGCGATCGGCATCGGGCGTGTGTTTCGCGTGCTGTCGAACCTGGCGGCGAGCTACGGCGAGGACCGCTATCGCGTGTCGCCGCGCATCGCCGCGCTGCATGCGGCCGGCCGCACGTTCCGGTCGTAGCCGCCGGCCCCGGCCACTCCGATTACCCCGAACACGATAACGACATCACTCCATTGGAGGAGCACCCCGATGACCCACCCGACGCATCCCGCCGCCGCCCTCGAACCGATCGAGACCGCCAGCCGCGACGAACTGCAGGCGCTGCAGCTCGAGCGCCTCAAGTGGTCGCTGCGCCACGCGTACGACAACGTCCCGCACTATCGGCGCACGTTCGATGCGGCGGGCGTGCATCCGGACGACCTGAAGACGCTCGCCGATCTCGCGAAATTCCCGTTCTCGACGAAGAACGACTTGCGCGACAACTATCCGTTCGGGCTCTTCGCGGTGCCGCGCGAGCAGGTCGTGCGCGTGCATGCGTCGAGCGGCACGACGGGCAAGCCGACCGTGGTCGGCTACACCGCGCGCGACATCGACACATGGGCGAACGTGACCGCGCGTTCGATCCGCGCGGCCGGCGGCCGCCCGGGCGACACGCTGCACAACGCGTTCGGCTATGGCCTCTTCACGGGCGGCCTCGGGATTCATTACGGCGCGGAGCGGCTCGGCTGCATGGTCGTGCCGATGTCGGGCGGGCAGACCGAGAAGCAGGTGCAGCTGATCCGCGATTTCGAGCCGAAGATCATCCTCGTCACGCCGTCGTACATGCTGAACCTGATCGACGAGATGGTGCGGCAGGGGATGGACCCGGCCGAGTCGTCGCTGAAGATCGGCATCTTCGGCGCCGAGCCGTGGACGCAGGCGTTGCGCGAGGAAGTGGAGACGCGCGTGGGCATCGACGCGCTCGACATCTACGGGCTGTCGGAAGTGATGGGCCCGGGCGTCGCGTGCGAATGCGTCGAGTCGAAGGACGGCCCGGTGATCTGGGAAGACCATTTCTACCCGGAGATCATCGATCCCGTCACGGGCGAAGTGCTGCCCGACGGCAGTCAGGGCGAGCTCGTGTTCACGTCGCTGACGAAGGAAGCGATGCCGGTGATCCGCTACCGCACGCGCGACCTCACAGCGCTGCTGCCGCCGACCGCGCGCGCGATGCGCCGTCTCGCGAAAATCACCGGCCGTTCCGACGACATGCTGATCGTGCGCGGCGTGAACGTGTTCCCGAGCCAGATCGAGGAGATCGTCGTCGCGCTGCCGGCGCTGTCGGGCCAGTTCCAGATCACGCTGTCGCGCGACGGTCACATGGACCGGCTCGACATCGCGGTCGAACTGCGCTCCGAGGTTGCGGCGTCCGTTACCGAAAGCGATCGCGCCGTGCTCGCGCGCGAGTTGCAGCACCGGATCAAGACGATGGTCGGCGTGTCGTCCGGCGTGACGGTGCTCGCGGCGGGCGGCATTCCGGCGACCTCGACCGGCAAGGCCCGGCGCGTGATCGACCGCCGCCAGGCCGCCTGATTCCGATGTTTGCCGTTCTACCCGAGGAAACCTGTTCGATGGATGAATTGAAGACCCTGGCCGTCGCGGTCGATGCGCGCGGCATCGCGACCGTGGCGCTGCAGCGCGGCGACGTGCTCAACGCGTTCGACGAGACGATGATCGCCGAGCTGACCGACGCATTCACGGCGCTCGGCCGGCGCGACGACGTGCGCGCGATCGTGCTGCGCTCGGATGGCCGCGCATTCTGCGCGGGCGCCGACCTGCAGTGGATGCAGCGCGCGAGCGCGAACGATGCGGCAGCGAACCTGCGCGACGCGCAGCGGTTCGCCGCGATGATGCGCGCGATCCGGCAGTGCCCGAAGCCGACGGTGGCACGCGTGCAGGGCCACGCGTTCGGCGGCGGCGTGGGCCTGTGCGCGGCCTGCGACATCGTGATCGCGAGCGACCATGCGCGCTTTTCGGTGAGCGAGGCGCGTTTCGGAATCCTGCCGGCCGTGATCGGCCCGTATCTGGTCGAGGCGGTCGGCCAGCGCCAGGCGCGTCGGCTCGCGCTGACCGCGACGCAGCTCGCCGCCGGCGAAGCCGTCGCGATCGGCCTGATCCACCAGGCCGTGCCGCTCGACGCGCTCGACGAAGCGCTCGAACGGACGCTCGCGGAACTGGGCCGCAACGGCCCGAACGCGCTGATGGAAATCAAGCGCTTCTTCGACGCGATCGGCGAGTATCCGCCGTCGGACGAGCGCGCGGCGTTCACCGCGCAGACGATCTCCCGCGTGCGGGCGACGCCGGAGGCGAAGGAGGGTTTCGCCGCGTTCTTCGCGAAGCGGCCGCCGGCGTGGGAAGCGGGCGCCGAGTAAGGGCAAAGCACGACGATCGGCGGCTAAGCGCGCCCGGCCGCATTTTGCGTCTCGGGCGCGGGCGCTTGCTCTACAATGCGTGACCCCCGGCACGCTGCCGGCCCAGCCCCGACCGATTCTTCGCCCGATGATCGTCAACCGCCTTATCTCCGAGATCCTGTTCGGCTTCACCGGCCTGATCGGCATCATCAATCCGATCGGCATCGCGTTCCTGTTTCTCGAGCGGACCGAGGCGCTCACCGAGCACGAGCGCGACCTGCTCGCGAGGAAGGTGGCGTTCAACGCATTCATCGTGCTGATGGTCGCGTTCTTCGCCGGCACGCCCGTGCTGCATTTCTTCGGGATCTCGATGGAGGCGCTGCGGATCGGCGGCGGCCTGGCGGTCGCGGTGGCGGGCTGGCAGATGCTGAACGAGCCCGACGTGCCGGGCGGCGGCGACACGCCGGTCAAGCCGATCGATGCGAACGCGATCATGACGCGCGCGTTCTTCCCGCTGACCGTGCCGCTGACGGTCGGCCCCGGCTCGATCTCGACCGCGATCGCGCTGAATGCGAACCGCACGCACAAGCTGTCGGAGTTCATGCTGTCGAGCATCGTATCGATTGCCGTGTCCGTGCTCGTCGCCGTGGTGATCTGGCAAACCTACAGCCGCGCCGCGCTGCTGTCGCGCTACCTCGGCACCGAAGGCACCAAGGTCGCGATGCGCGTGTCGGCGTTCCTGCTGCTGTGCATCGGCGTGCAGATCATGTTGACCGGCTTCTCCGCGTTCCTGCAGCCGATCGCCGACCAGGTCAAGTAACCCGCCCGTCCTTTTCCGCGTTGCGACCGTGCACCCGATGCGCGCAGCGTGCCGGCGTGCGCGTCATACGCGTTTGCGCGGCGCGGGATAACATGCGACGTCTGGCGGATGCGCGGCGCACCGTTCGCGCCCTGCGCGCCGAACGGTGGCGCGCATCCGGCCGCAAGCTCAACTTCAATGACGAGGCGTGCGATGGAATACGTGAAATTCGGATCGACCGGGCTGGAAGTATCGAAACTGGTGCTGGGCTGCATGACGTTCGGCGAGCCGTCGCGCGGCACGCATCCGTGGACGCTGCCGGAAGCGGAAAGCCGCCCGATCATCCAGCGGGCGGTCGAAGCCGGCATCAACTTCTTCGATACCGCGAACATGTATTCGGACGGCACGTCGGAGGAGATCGTCGGCCGCGCGCTGCGCGATTTCACGAAGCGTGACGACATCGTGATCGCGACCAAGGTGTTCTACCGGATGCGGCCGGGGCCGAACGGCGCGGGCCTGTCGCGCAAGGCGATCATGACCGACATCGACCAGAGCCTGAAGCGGCTCGGCACCGATTACGTCGACCTCTACCAGATTCATCGCTGGGATTACGGCACGCCGATCGAGGAGACGCTCGAGGCGCTGCACGACGTCGTGAAGGCCGGCAAGGCGCGCTATATCGGTGCGTCGTCGATGTTCGCGTGGCAGTTCGCGAAGGCGCTGTACACGTCGAAGCAGAACGGCTGGACCCGCTTCGTCAGCATGCAGAACCACCTGAACCTGCTGTATCGCGAGGAAGAGCGGGAAATGCTGCCGCTGTGCGAAGCCGAGGGCATCGCGGTGATTCCGTGGAGCCCGCTCGCGCGTGGCCGCCTGACGCGCAACTGGGACGAATCGTCGGAACGGCAGCAGAAGGACGACGTCGGCCAGCGGCTGTACGACGCGACGGCCGATGCGGACAAGGCGGTCGTCGACGCTGTCGCCGCGATTGCCGCCGCGCGCAACGTGCCGCGCGCGCAGGTCGCGCTCGCATGGGTCGCGCAAAAGCGCGGCGTCACCGCGCCGATCGTCGGCATCTCGAAGCCGCAGCAGCTGGACGATGCGCTCGGCGCGCTCGAGTTGAAACTGACCGACGACGAGATCGCCAAGCTCGAAGGCCCGTACGTGCCGCACGCGATCGCCGGGTTCAACTGAGCGCGGTATCTCGACGGGCGGCGCCGCGCGCCGGGATCAGCGCGCGGCGTCGAGCATCGGGTAGGTGAACAGGCCGAAGTGGACGACGTTCAGCCCCGCATGCGCGAGCGCGGAGGCGAGCAGTCCGCCGCGCCGCCACGCGAGGCCGTAGCCGACGCCGGCCGCCGTGCCGAGCACGATCCATTGCCAGCCGCCGGCCGCGTGCGCGGCGCCGAACAGTACTGCGCCGATCGCGAGCGCGGCCCACGGGCCCCATGCGAACGCGCGGAGCGCGCGCGTCAGCCCGCCTTGCACGTAGCCGCGGAACAGCGCTTCCTCGGCGAGCGTCACGAGCAGCAGGTTGTTCACGAGCCACAGCCAGCCCGACGCCGGCCATTTGGGCGCCCAGCCGACCATCCCGAACGCGAGCGCGCCGGCCAGACATGCGGCGGCCGTCGCGACGGCCGCCACTGCGCCCGTGCGCAGCGCGCGCGACAGCGCGACATCGGGTGCGACCCACGGCAGCACCCACAGCAGCCACAGGCCGACCAGCGGCTTGTCGAGATTCAGGTACATCGTGAACGGCACGGCGTCCGGCGTGAAGCGCGTCGGGGCGATCACGAGCGGATTGTGGAAACCGGGGATCAGGTGCAGGCTCAGCGCGATCGCGAGCGCGGCAAATACCGCGTGCGCGGCGATCCGCACCGCGAGCGGGCGCGCGGGTGACACGCCCCACGCGGCCGCGGCCAGCAGCGCTAGCGGCGCCAGCGCGACCGGTTCGAGCTTGCCGAACGCCAGCGCGCCGGCATAGCCGAGCACGGCCAGAATGAGGCTCAGGCCGTGCTGCGGGCGATGCCACACGAGTGCGGCGGCCGCGAACAGGGCGAGCCAGATCGTGGCGCACGGAAGGAGCGAAAGGGACATGACAGGAAACGCATAGGTCGGACAAGACGCCGCGCATCATACAGCAGGCGCGGCGACATGCCGCCGGGCCGGCGCCGGCCGGTCGGCCGTCAGCGACCGGCGACCTCGGTGACGCCGTCGCGGGTCGGGATGTCGACGCTGTTGCGCACGCGCATCCGCCGCCGGTACCAGAATGTCCACATCAGCAGACAGCCGAACACGGTGTAGCCCATGATCGGCGACACGACCAGCACGCGCTCGACGGGCCAGGTCACGACCATCCAGCAGCGCAGCAGCATCTCCAGCGTCATGAAGGTGCCCCATACGAGGGTCATCCGGCGGAGCATCTGCCGCAGCCCCGGCTGTGCTGCCCAGACCGATTCGAAGTGCGCGGCGCCGCCGGCCATTTCCCGCGCCACGGTGGCGCGGGCCAGATAGAAGATCAGCGGACGTTCGCGGAACAGGGACAGCAGGAACACGATGCCGATCGTGCCCGACGCGAGCGACTCGCGCATCAGCAGCGTGCGCGGGCTGCCGCCGAACGCCATTCCGGCGATCGACAGCGCGATGCCGAGCAGCACGACGGCCGCCACCGCGTCGACGCGGCGCGAGCGGACGAATTCGACGATCGACCAGATGATCGGCGGAACCGCCGACGCGTAAAGCGCGCCGGTTTCGCCGAAATACGGATGCGCGACCCGGTACGCGACCCAGGGCAGCAGCAGGTTGACGAAGAGTTCGAGAATCAGGCCGGCTCGCGGTTTCACGGTACGCAATTCCACGCAGGTTGGGGCGAACGCGCGACGGGCGTGGTTGCCCGCGGTTGCCCTGAAAAGGGTTCGGTCCAGTATATCGAAGAATCGCGCCGGGCTGCGGTGTTGCAACGGCCGTTCGCCGCCGGCGCGTTGGTCACGCATCACGCATTGGGGCTGCCGGCAGCGTGATCGTGACCGTGGTGCCGTGCCGCACGACGCTATGCACGTGGATCTCGCCTGCGTGCCGTTCGACGACCGCCTTGACGAACGCCATGCCGAGCCCGACGCCGCCGGTTTCCGGTTGTCCTGCGGTGCGAAAGCGCCGGTAGCGCTCGAACAGCCGCGTCTGGTCCGTGCTGCTGATCCCGCATCCGCTGTCGCGAATCGTGCAGCGCACGGTCTTGCCGTCGGCGCTCGGCTCGACCCGGCATTCGACGCTCGTCAGCGATGCGCTGTACTTGATCGCGTTGTCCAGCAGGTTGATCAGCGCGCGCGACAGCAGGGCCGGGTCGCCGAGCACGATCGCGTCGTCGCGGCGCGGCACGTCGTCCATCGAAATGAGCTTCTGGTGCGCGTGCGGCCAGACCGCGTCGCGCGCCTCGTTCATCAGGTCGGCGAGGTTGACCGGCACGCGCTCGTATTCGCTGGCCTCCGCACGCGACAGCTGAGCGAAACCGTCGGCCATCGCCAGCGTGTGCCGCACGAGTTTGCCGATTCTCGCGAACTGCCGCTTCTTCTGCGCGTCGTCCGCATGCTGTTCCTGCGTGGCGATCAGGATGATCAGCGACGTCAGCGGCGCGCGCATGTCGTGCGAGAACAGCGTCAGCATGTCGTTGCGCTGGCGCTCGAGCATGTCGCGGCGTACGTAAGCGTTGCGCAAGGTCTCCAGCGCTTGATGAATGCGGGTGATCTCGGGCGCGATTCCGCGCGGCATCGCGACGTGAGCCGTATCGCCGTTGCTGAGCGCGATGATCCGGCGGCCGAGCGTATCGAGCGGCTTCGACAGCAGCCGCTGCGTGCCGCGCGCGAGCGAGAACAGGATCGCGATGCTGAGCGCCGTCGCGAACGCCGACATCGCAACCTTGATCCGGGCCGTGTTCCGGTCCGAAATGACACGACGCCGGGCAACGTCGATGACACGGTCGCGCAGCAGTTCGCACGGCCGGAAGTACGGGACGATCGTCCTGGAAAAATCGGTGGCGCTCATCGTGTAGGCGCCAGTCTGGCCGTTCGCGACGATCGTGTCGACAAGCGGGAGAAGATGAGTGTCGAACGCCGTGTTGAGCTGTGCATACTCGCGCGCCACGTCGACATCGTCGAGCTGCGCGCCGATCGCGCCGTCGACCAATGCGCGCAATTGCTCGATGCGTCCGCGCATCCGCATGATGTCCGCGAACTGCGCGCGGTCGAGCGGCTGCCGCGCGAACATCGGGGCAATGAGCAGCGAACCCGTGCGCCCCGCGTATTCCCGGAGGTCGCTCAGCAACCGCGCCAGCAGGATCGCGCCCGACGTGTGCGGGTCGCGCATTGCCGTATCGGTCATCGCGCCGTCGATCAGTAACGAAACCGTGTCGACGGCCCGGAACAGGTGCGCCTGCGCGTGCTGGATATCGTGAACGGTCCGTGACGCGAGCGGCCGTGCGTCGAGCGCGTCGACTTCCGCGCGTGCGTCGGCGAGCGTGACCCGGATCGCGTCGAGCGCGTGCAGCAGGTTGCCGCGCTTGCGATCGTCGAGTGCGCTCGCCTGCCCGATGCCGGCGCGAAAGTGTTCGAGCGCCTCGTCGGATCGCGCACGCGCGGCGAGCAGGTTGCGCACTTCCGTCGCTTCGTCGTGCTGCAGGCGTACCAGCAGGTCGTTCGTCGGGCCGCGCTCGGCCGAGATCATGTTGGCCGCGACCATCGCGCCGTGGATTAATTCGAAGCCTTGCAGGTCGGCGTTTTCCTGCCGGTATTGCCGGAAACTTCCCCAGACGATCGTGCCGCACAGCAAGGCCAGCAGCGTGGTGACGAGCGCGAAGCCGATATGCGTCTTCTGCTGGATCGTCAGCGATCGACCGTTGTTTGCGTATTCCCGATTAAATGACATATTCATGACGCGTCATGTTTGCAAGCTATCCCGGGTAGGCCCGGGTTCTCGGCCTGTCGGCGCCGTTGCGCCGTGAGGTTCAACAGGTATTTCGCCGTCACGCGGCGGCAACGATCCTGACCGGGATGCCGGATCGCGCGTTGCACAGGATCGCCTTGCGCCACCTTCCTGTCGACACCGGATGAATCGTGCTTGACTCGGGGGAAACCCTGATCTCTGGTTCGACGGGTGGGGTGTTGCGGCTAATGGTTTGGATTGCGAATGTTTTGAATCGCCGTGTATGGCCGGAGAACGGCTTGAAATCGCTTCGGATGACGACAGCAGGGAAGAGGGCGCTGGAGGGGAATCGTTCGGCAAACGTTTGCGTCGCCCATGTCCGGGGCGACTCTTGCGGGAGGAACAACGGCACGCGTGCCGCGGCACGAATCGTTGCCGCAGCCGCGGCCGCGTGCGCCGTCAGGCGACGGCAGGCTGGACGATGATCTTCACGTTCCGGTCCTTGTGGTTGACCAGTTCTTCGAAGCCTTGCGTGACGATGTCGCCGAGCGCGATGCGTCCGGTGATGAGCGGCTGCACGTCGATGCGGCCGTCCGCGATGAAGCGGATCACGTCCGCGAATTCGCCGTTGTATGCGAGCGAGCCGATCACTTCCTTCTCGGTCGACACGATGTCGAAGAAGTTGAACGACGTCGGCTCCTCGAAGATGCCGACCATCACCGACTTGCCGGCCTTGCGGATCACGTCGATCGCCAGCTTCGCGGTGGCCGTGTGCCCGATGCACTCGAACGACACGTCGGCGCCGTAGCCGCCCGTCAGCGCCTTGACTTCCGCGATCGCGTCGGACGTCTTCGGATCGATGACGACGCTCGCGCCGACTTCCAGCGCCTTCTGCTTGCGCGCGGCCGACATTTCGAGCGCGATCACGCGCCCGGCGCCGGCGGCCTTCGCGCACATGATCGTGCACAGGCCGATCGTGCCCGCGCCGACCACGACGACGGTCTGCCCGACGATGTTGCCGGCCTTCTTCACCGCGTGCAGCCCGACCGCGAGCGGTTCGATCAGCGCGCCGGCTTCGGTCGGGAAGTTGTCGGGCAGCTTGTACAGCAGCTCGGCCGGCACGTTCACGTATTCGGCGAACGCGCCGTTGTTCATCAGCCCGGTGAACGCGAGGTTTTCGCAGATGTTGTACAGCCCGTGCCTGCAATACCAGCAGGTGCCGCAATGCTGGCACGCGTCGGCCGTCACGCGGTCGCCGACCGCGAAGCCCGTCACGCCCGCGCCGAGTTCGGCGATCTCGCCGCTGAACTCGTGGCCGAGGATGCACTGGCCCTTCAGGCCCGTCAGCGGATGCGGCGCATCGACCGGGATGAACACGGGGCCCGCGACGTATTCGTGCAGATCGGAGCCGCAGATGCCGCACCAGTGCACGCGAATCGTGACCCAGCCGGCCGGCGGGCGCTCCGGAACGGGAACCTCTTCGACGCGGATGTCGTGGCGGCCGCGCCAGACGGCGGCTTTCATGCTGCGGGCGGTAGTCGGTGCCGGTGTACTCACGTTGCTGTCTCCGTCAGGTTGTCGTCGGGCGTGAGGCGTCGCTGCCGGTGCGCCCGTCGCGCGATTGCGCGATCGAACGGTATGCAGGAACGGGGCCAGCGTGAATCGGTGCGGTGCGGGGTGGTCGGGCAGGGGCGGAAGTGTGCGACGCACTATTGCGCTATACGCTTCTCAGGAAGCGATATGACGAGAGTCCGTGCGTGAATTTGCTGCGGTTGCGCAGTCGCGGGCCGGGTGAGACGCCGGGACGTTCGTCTCAGCGAAATGAGACGAATCGCGAGACGAACGGCATTGGTGCGATTCGAAGCGCGCTCAGGCGACGACTTCGTCCACCGCGACCGGCGCGAGCGGCGTGAATCCGGCGGCGCGGTACAGCGGCTGACCGGCCTCGGTCGACACGAGCCACACACGCCGCGCGCCACGTTGGCGCGCGTGCGCGACGATCGCGGCGAGCAACTGCATTGCGAGGCCACGGCGCCGGTATGCGTCCGCCGTCCCGACCCGGTCGACGACGATATCGCGCGCCGACGCGAAGCCGTAGCGCGCGGTGGCCGCGATTTGCCCGTCCAGCCGTTGCGTGAACAGGAACGCGGCCGGATTCGGCCGGAACGGCGGAAATGGGGCGCTCGCATTGAACGCGTCGATGTCGCCCGACGTGCGACAGGCGAGTGCTTTCGCGAGGGCGTCGTCGCCGGACAGCACGCCGATATCGGCGGCCATGAAATGCTCGTCCGACAGCCGGCGCGTCCTGCCTTGCAGCGCGGGCGGCAGCGGTGCGGCGCCATAGCGCGTGATCCATGCGCCGACGGCGAACGGGCCGTCGCTGCACACGGGCGCGCCCTCGATCATGAAATGCTCGAAAGGCCGGCCCATGCCGCCATCGAACTGTACGACGTGGCCGTCCGGGCTGTCGTGCAGCGGCGCGTCGCGCCGGTCGCGCGCGGCGCAGTACCCGGCGATGAAGGTGCGCACGGCGGCCTTGCGGTGGAGGAAGGTCGACCAGACCGAGTCGAGCGGAAGCGTGGCGTCAGCGGGGGAGGCAGTCGGCATGCGTATGTACGCGGCGGCGTCGGGGCGAAGCCGACAGCTTAGATCAGGATGCCGTCGCTGTCGCGCCGGCCCATTACAGCGATCGGCGAAACGCATCGTTGCGCAACTTTTCCTTTACTTGAAGTGAACTTCAATTTGTATCATGTGCGCCAGTCCGATCGCGGCCGCCGTCGCCGGCGCGGCGATCGGACTAGCGCCGGTGCCGTTCAACCTGCACGTCAATCCTTCAAGCATGCCGAACACCATGGAAAGCCCGATCTGCGAAGAAGATGTGTCGTGCGAAGCGCCGGCATCTGGCGAACACGATGCGATGCCACTGCACGGCGGCGGCGTCGGGCATCCGCTCGTGACGATCGGCCCCGCGCCGGTTCGGGGGCATGCCGCAGCCGCGATGTCGCCGTTGCGCCCGCAACTGTTCGTCACGGTGCTGGAGGCCGGCGATGACGGGTTGCTGATTCGCTGGGTCGAGAGCGGCCGTTGCCATTACGGCGAGCAGCGCTGGCGCCTGCGTGTCGCATTGCAGCCGGGCCGCTGTGCGATCTCGGGGCGGCCGATCGAGCCCGGCGAGCCGGTGTTCCGGCCGGTGCGGCGGCCCGTGCCCGCGAATGGCGACGAGATGATCTGTCCGGCGTCGGTGCCGTGCGCGGCCGGTGCGGCGCGGGCGGACGTTGTGCCCGAGGACGACGCTTCACGGGACCCGGCCGACGTTCTCGACTGAACGCCGGCCGGCCACTACACCGCGCTACTTCTTCAGATCGTGCCGGTACTGGATGAACCCGGCATTGTTCGCGAGCCTGTCGTACAGCGCGCGCGCGGTCGTGTTGGTTTCATGCGTGAGCCAGTACACGCGGCTCGCGCCGGCTTCGCGGGCGCGTTCGTACACGGCCTCGATCAGCGCGCCGCCCGCGCCTTGCCCGCGTGCGTCGGGCGCCGTGTACAGGTCCTGCAGGTAGCAGTACGGCCCTTCGGTCCAGCACGAGCGGTGGTAGATCGAATGCACAATCCCGACCAGCGCGCCCGATGCGTCGAATGCACCGAGCACGAACATCGGCTCGGCGGGATCCATCAGGCGCGCCCACGTCGTCGCGAACACGGCATCGCTCAGCGCGGTGTCGTAGAACTTCTGATAACCCTGCCACAGCGGGCGCCACGCAGCTTCGTCGGCGGCGACGAGCGGGCGCACCGTGACGCGCGTCGCGTCGTTCGCGCGGGCGGCCGCGTCGCGCGCGTTCGCCTGCGCGTGGCGGATCGCGGTGAGCGACCGGCGCTGCTCGCCCTGTGCGTCGAAGTTCTCCGGCGCGAGCCACGCGTCGAACGCGGCGCGTACAGCCGGCCATTCGCCGTCGACGATCGAATACCACGCGGTGTCGCGACTGCGGCCCTTGTAGACGATCGCCTGCCGGAACGTGCCTTCGTAGCGGAAGCCGAGCCGCGCGGCCGCCTTACGCGACGGCGCGTTCAGGTCGTCGCACTTCCATTCGTAGCGCCGGTAGCCGAGCGTGTCGAACGCATACTTCATCAGCAGGTACTGCGCTTCGGTCGACACGGGCGTGCGCTTGAGCAGCGGCGAGAACGTGACGGAGCCGACCTCGATCACGCCGTTGGCCGGATCGATGCGCATCAGCGCGAGCGTGCCGACCGCACGGCCCGTGGCAACGTCGATCACCGTGTAGTGCAGCGGATCGGCGCTTGCCTGCGCGCCGCGCGCGTAGTCGCGGTAGCCCGACTCGTCGGCGTACGGCCCGTGCGCGAGATAGGTCCAGTCGCTGCCGTCGGGCGCCTGCGCGTAGGCCGCATACAGGTCGGCCGCGTGACGCTCGGCGTCGAGCGGCTCGAGCCGGCAGTAGCGGCCCTCGAGCACGATGCGCTCGGGGCGTGGGCGCGCGGACCAGTCGGGAACGGGGTGGCCGATGGGTTGCTGGAAGGCGTTGGTGAGCGTGGACAAGGTCGATCTCGCTTCGGTTGGCGGCCGGCGACATGCCGGCATGCAGACGATCGTAGTCGCGGTGAGGTACCATGAAAAGCGCCACAGATCGGCAAATTTATGGTGCCACGCCACGGGCGCCACTAGCCGTGCGCCGTGCTCCGACACTTTCACGCTGCGATGTTCCGATGACGACTGTCTTGCCTTCCGGCGACTCTCCGTTGCTGCCGCTCGACGCGCCGCTGGCGCGCACGCCCGGCGCGCCTTCGCTGCAGCGCCAGTTGCTGCGCCGCGTGCGCGACGCGATTCTCGGCGGCGCGATGCCCGCCGGCACGCGGCTGCCCGGCACACGCGCGCTGGCCGAGACGCTCGGCGTGTCGCGCAACACGACGGCCGCCGTCTACGAGCAGCTCGTCGCCGAAGGCTTCCTGCAGTCCGACCGCCGCGGCACGCGCGTGGTCGGGCTGTCGCGGCCGGGGCCGCCGCGCCGGCGTGCCGCGCCGCCGGCCGTCGCGCAGCGGCTCGGCCGGATTCGCCCGAGCCTCGTCGGCCGCGGCGAATCGGAGGGCTTCCGGCCGGGCGTGCCCGCGCTGTCGCATTTCCCGGTGGATGCGTGGCGGCACGCGATCGACCGCGCGCTGCGCCGTGCCGCCCGCGACTTGCTCGCCTATGGCGATCCGCTCGGCGAACGCGCGCTGCGCGAATCGATCGCGCGTCACCTGGCCGTGACGCGCGGCGTGCGCTGCGATCCCGAGCAGATCGTGATCACCGAAGGCGCGCAGGGTGCGATTGCGCTGTGCGCGCAGTTGCTGACGAACCCGGGCGAGACGGTGTGGGTCGAGGAGCCCGGCTATCGCGGCGCGCGCACCGCGATGCAGGCGGCCGACCTCGATGTCGTGCCGATGCCGGTCGACGCCGAAGGGCTGCGCGCGGAAGAGGACGACTGGTGCGAGCGGACGCCGCGCCTCGTCTATACGACGCCGTCGAACCAGTTTCCGACCGGCGCCGTGCTGTCGATCTCGCGCCGGCTCGCGCTGATCGATGCCGCGCGCCGGCATCGCGCGTGGATCATCGAGGACGACTACGACAGCGAATTCCGCCACACCGGCGAGCCGATCGGCGCGATGCACGGGCTCGCGCCCGATTCGCCGGTGGTCTACCTCGGCTCGTTCAGCAAGACGATGTTTCCGGCGCTGCGGATCGGCTTTCTGGTGCTGCCCGAGGCGTTGCTGACCGCCGTGCGGTCGGTGTTGCCGGAGATGCTGCGCGGCGGGACGCGCCACGTGCAGCTCGCGCTGGCGGATTTCATCGAGACAGGCGAGTACGGCCGGCATCTGGGGCGGATGCGTCGGTTGTATCGCGACCGGCGGCGGTTGCTGCTCGCCGCGCTCGACGGCAGCCTGAGCGTGCCGCACCAGGTCGAGGGCGGGCCGTGCGGATTGCATCTCGCGCTGCGGCTGCCCGCGCGTTACCGCGACCGCGCGATCGTCGACGCGGCGCGCGCGCATGGCATCGGCCCGTTTCCGCTGTCGGGGTTTTCGATTCATGCGGAGTCGGCGGCCAACGGGCTCGTGCTCGGTTTCGGCAATACGTCGGCCGATGCGTTCGAGCCGATGTTGCGGACGTTGTCGGCGATCGCGGAGCGGGTCGGCGGGGATTGAGCGGTCGCCGGACTTGTGCGGATTGACGAATCGCGTGCTTTGTTCGAAACGAACGCCGTCGCGGCTCCGCGGCCGCTGAATCACCCGGCATGCGGGTTTCGATTCGTATGTTTCATCGGGCCGCGTGGAGTATAAATGGATGCGTGTACCGGTGCTTGTCGGGTGCCTGCGCGTCTCGCGCAAGTCGGCGCCGCGACTGCCGGGGGAGGTGCACCGTGGTTCGCCAGACGCTTGCTCGCGCCGTGCTTCGCACCGCGTTGATCGGCGGCGTGTTTGCCGGTTTCTTGCTACCGCCGCCAGCGGCCATGGCGGGGACCCTCGCACCGCCCGTCAAACCTGCCATGAAGGAAAGGCCGGCCGCCGCGCCTTACGCGATGCCGGTCGATTTTCCGGCGATCGTCGATCGCTACGGCCCGGCGGTCGTGACCATCATGACCGCCGCGCCCGACCAGCAGGCCGGCGGACCGTCCTTCGCGATGCTCGATCCCGACGATCCGCTCGCCGCGTTCTTCCGGCGCGGCGCGCCGGCGCCCGCGCAGGGCTCGCAGGCGCCGCCGCCCGACACGGCGCTGCGTGCGGTATCGGGCAGCGGCTCGGGCTTCATCGTCAGCGCCGACGGCCTGATCCTGACGTCCGCGCACGTGGTCGACGATGCGACCGACGTGACGGTGCGGCTCACCGACCGCCGCGAATTCAAGGCGACGGTGCTGGCCGTCGATCCGCAAAGCGATGTCGCCGTGTTGCGTGTCAGCGGAACGAAGCTGCCGTTCGTGCGTGTCGGCGATTCGGCGAAGGTGCGTGCGGGCGAACCGGTGATGACGATCGGCGCGCCGGACGGATCGGGCAATACGGTCACGGCCGGCATCGTCAGCGCGACGTCGCACCGGCTGCCGGACGGCAGCGCGTTTCCGTTCTTCGAAACCGATATCGCGCCAAATCCCGACAACTCGGGCGGCCCCGTGTTCAATCGCGCGGGCGACGTGATCGGTATTGCGGTGCAGGTCTATACGGGCGCTGACCGCTACGCGAGCATGACGTTCGCGATCCCGATCGCGTTCGCGGCAAAGGTGCGTGCGCAGCTACAGACGCAGATGCAGGCGCAACAGGCGCAGGCTCAGGCTCAGGCGCAGGGCGCGCCGTCAGTCAACGCGTTCGGCGTCGACGTGCAGGATGTCGGCATCGGGCTGGCCGCGGCGTTCGGGCTGCCGCGTCCGGCGGGCGCGCTCGTCAACGGCGTCGCGCCCGGCTCGCCGGCCGCCGCGGCCGGCGTGAAGCCCGGCGACGTGATCGTGAAGCTGGGCGACAAGCCGATCGGCCGCTCGGCCGAACTGAACGACCTGGCCGCCGCGCTGTCACCCGGCGAGAAGGTGTCGCTGCGGGTGATTCGCAAGCGCGCGCCGGTGATGCTGACGATCACGGGCGCCGACGACGCGGCCGGCAGCGCGGGCACGACAGTCGGCATGGTTGCGCCGAAGGCCGCTGCACGGCCGGGGCCGGGGGCGGGCGAAGGCGGCGATCGCCTGGGGCTGACGATGCATGCGCTGAGCGACGACGAGCGCCGCTCGACGGGGCTCGCTGTCGGGATGATGGTGGACGCGGTGCACGGCCCGGCAGCGAGGGCGGGCATCCAGCCGGGCGATGTCGTGCTCGAGATCAACGACACGCTGCTCGAGACGCCGGACGACGTGCAGTCGCTCGAAGCGAACGGCACCGTGATCGCGCTGCTGATCCAGCGTAATAACGCGAGGAAGTTCGTGTCGGTGCGGGTGCGGTAGGGTGTTGACGTGGCCGGTGTCGTGCGCCTGTCATCGTCCAGTATCGCTGGCAGACGGCCGGGCATTCAGGAGCCGTTCCGCGTGAAAGCGGCGTTCTTTATCGTAGTTGTACGCTGGCGCAGGGTCCGGTAGCGGTGCCGAGCGGGCACTCATGCGCCCACGACTCGTTCGGGGGCTTTTTTGGGGGGCTTCGTGGAATTCAGTGGGTGTCGCTTGCCGACCCGTTTGAGCCATCGGATCAAAGTCGTCGGCCGTCCGCTGCCCCACCTACTTAAGACAGCGGAGATCCAGTTTCACAGTTGAGCGACTTCCGACCCGAAAAATCGAAGAACCTTGGTTGTTCGTCCATTGATGACCGGAAGTTGCTCACGATTACACCAGCCGATCAATTCTTGGACATTTGCGCGCCCGAATTCGGCGAGTTTGTATTGTGGATTGAAAATTAAATTGGCCATTCGTTGCTCGACGCTATCAGTCCCAAACACAAGATATGTCAGAGAGTCACGAACCTTTTTAGCGTCATTGATCGCCACAAACGTGGACTTCCAAGTTGACATTCCACCCTCGAAGAATCTAAATCTATCATGGAACGAGTGCAGGGTACACAGGGCGTCGAACAGTTGTTCTGGCAGCGTATTCTCGATTGAATCATGTGATTCAAATACTTCCATGAGTCGAGGATAGGTCTCGTGTACTACTGTACGCTCGAAGTACTCCCAAGGCGTCTCACTCCATTCTTGCACGAGATCATTGATTATCCGTATTTGGTCCGAGATAGAACGAAGTGGCGCCTGCCGCCATGCATCGCCTTGGGCTTTGCGTTCACGAACGAAGCTGATGAATGAATCTATTTCAAGGCGCAAAGGGATAAGGCTATCGTCGGCTTTCCTATACCCAGTAGCTTCGTACGCGTAGCGGACAATATTGAATGCAGATAGGCTCTCTTGGTATGTCTTGCGAAACTCTTCGAGATACATCCCTTGGCTTGTTAACTTGGGTCTGTCGCGAGTGATGTTCGCCGGTGAGAAGTCGCCGAACTGGTTAAGAACCTGTTGCCCTAGCTGTTCCGCGGCTGCTTGGTGCTGCTGAAATTTATTGAAGAACTGCTTGTAGCCCTTTAAATCAACGTCACCCAATACCCTCGCTTCCTCCCAATACTCGGAAAAAATGTAAGAGAGGTCTGCGAATCGATCATCGTCTCGACCAATGCCCACGACGATCTCTTGATTGGTCAGAATGGCCGATCCTGTGAGGTTCGCTGAGCCGACGAAGGCAATCTCGTCTCCAAAGATATATAGCTTCGGATGAAAGCTATGGCCGGTGAAGTACCGCATCTGCACGCGAGGATTTGTCATCAGACGTTCCAACGCGTGCGGGTTGGTCGGAAAACCCAACCTAACGATCAGTCGAACGCTGCAACCTGAGGCAACCAATTCTTCAACGACGGAGGCTTCGGTAAAGAACGCCACAGCAATGTAAACGTTGCATGCCGAACGCGCTGAATCGAACAGTGCATTTCGGACAAAGTCCCTTTGGTGATTGCGATTTGCATATAATCCAGGCATTTTTTTCTCTGAAAGTTCGAGCTTCACAGGTCGCGAAAATTGGTCACGCGATCGACGCTCGCGGTAGCGCTGGTGCTCTTGCCAAACATCGCGCAGCAGGCAATTCTAGCTCAGGCATGTGTCGTATCCGGTAGGATGTGTGATCGTTATCCAATGACAGCGATACGTGCAGCACGTTATCGGACGTCCACCGTATCGCAAACTATTCACTTACGTTCTCGCGATTATCGCAATAATCCGAGTATACGTTGTATATCGAGTCTCCCGCCCGGAGCGCTTTGATGTTTGATGACGCATCATAATCCATGCGGAAACCTCCCCCGAACGCGGCGTGCAGATCACAAGAATTCGCGGGACTCGTGCCGCCACGTTAAGTACCGACACAACCCCTCAAGGTCTGGGAACAGTGTACTCTGATTTATACCGACCCGATCCAACGAAGCTAGAATGGAATCGACGTACCTTGATGGAATTACAAATTCACTGAGTTGCTTGATCGCCAAGCTTTGCCGTTCAAGCGGAACGAAGCATTGAGATCGCTTCGAGTATCGATGGACGGTGAAGCACCCGTGCTGCGCAACGATTCGATCGTTACTCAGCCGAGGTTCAATCAATTTAGTCGCGTCTATATCGAATGGATCAAAGTCAGGCGTCTCGGGCACAAAGCGGTCTTTGGCGTCGAGAAGATACACGTAGCGGTCCCCGCGACGCTTGCCCTTTGAATTCCCTGCGCACGCGAACCAAAGCGCTGCGAGAGGATTTGTTGTCCAATCAAGTAGTCGCGTCTTCATCCCGAAGTGTTGCGCGAGTACAAGCAGATCGATAGTACGGGTGACGTGGGCGGGAATGCGCGTTACTCCGACACGTTGCATCTGTTCGATAAGCGCTCGTTCCTCGTCGGTTGTATTCTCGTGGGGATTGGCTCGCGCAATGGATGGCAGCAAGTTGCCTCGTACAGATTGCCCTCGGTATACGACCGGACCGTACGCGGCGCCTATGGTGTCCGTATAGGAAATGAGATCGTGTATCGACTTGATAGTCATCGATGAAATCTCTTCAGGTGGATCATTCTCCATGGCCGCCCTTTCAGATGAAAACAGCAAGATAATAGCCCTGAACGAATCGCCCTGCGGCAATCAATTTCCGGACACCGGCGGATTGCATGGGATGCGGCTTGCCATGCAGAGGAATACATCGCGCGCGATCTCGTTGCGTCGTGTAAAAACAACGGGGTCAGCGACTACTAACCGGCCCCCGATAGGATTCGAAGCAACAACCCTCTGATCCCAACCACACGCACTACTTGCCTTATGGGCTCTTGGTCGCTCATAAGCCGCCGCTCGCTGACAGTGCCTGAGAGACCGTTCCTGGCCGGCAAGCGACCGCTCGCCGGCCAAGACGCGATCAAACCTCGGTCTGCTCCGCCATCTCGAGGGCATCGTCGACCTCGATTCCCAGGTAGCGAACCGTGCTTTCCAGCTTTGTGTGTCCGAGCAGCAACTGCACCGCCCGAAGGTTCTTTGTCCGCCGGTAGATCAGCGAAGCTTTCGTGCGGCGCATCGTGTGGGTACCGTATGCGGTATCGTCGAGGCCAATCGATGCGACCCAGCCGTGTACCAGCCGGGCATATTGCCGCGTCGACAGGTGCGGTGACGTATGAATCCGGCTCGGGAACAGAAAATCCGCCGCCTTCAGTCCCCGGGTTTCGACCCACGCTTCGAGGCTCTCACGAGTCTGTTCCGTGATCTCAAATTGCACCGGCCGCTGGGTCTTCTGCTGCATGACTGTCGCTCTCGACGCCACTTGGCTTCCGTGACGGACATCCTGGACCCGTAACCGCGTGAGGTCGCACGCCCGCAGCTTGCTATCAATCGCGAGATTGAACATCGCGAGCTCACGAATGTTCGACGCCATCTGAAGTCTCGTCCGGATCGCCCAGATTTCCCGAAGCTTTAACGGTGGCTTCTGCCCGGTGAGCTTGCCCTTGTTCCACGGCACGCGGTGGACAACCACGACATTCTCGGATTCCATGACAATCTCCTTTCAAGCGAAGGGAGATTAAGTGTGCGCCGCGTCGGGCGGTCGCAACCCGACCCGCCGCGGTCATTCGATTTACAGGACTCCAGCGACGGCTTCCAGTTGGCTAGCGGTCCTTCTGACGCCGACAAATAACATCAGTTATCTACCCCAAAATTCGGCCCAATTTCACGGGTTCGATCTATCATCTCTAGCATTGCCTTCGAGAGAGAGACGTCGTGAGAATCAGCCGTGTCGTAATTCGCAACTTTCGAGCCTTCCAGCACCTCGATATATCCTTGGACAACAATATCAGTTGCGTCATCGGGGAGAACAACACCGGCAAGTCTGCATTTCTCCATGCGATTCGGCTTTGCATAGACGCAAATCTCCCATCGACGTATCGTAGTTTGTCGATGCGCGATATATCAACCGCCATTGATATTGGCAAGCCTGCCGAGGTATTAATTGGCCTCGAAATAACTGACTATGCGGGGAAGGTTAACGAGGAAGCTCTCGCTGGAGCGTGGAGTGTTGAATCGAACCGAGCTCGTCTGATTTATCGTTTTCGGCCTCGGCCGAGCATCCGCGAACGACTGGCGGCCGCGGACCCAACCCTCGGAAAGCTTGTACTTTCTGACTATCAGTGGGAACTGCAAGGGGGAGGTGACGCCGAGATAAACCTCGCAAAAATTGATTGGGACGAAGATGTTGGGTTCGGGATCCGGTTCTCTGACCTCCAGGCCTTCCAGGTTGTATTTCTCCCGGCACTCCGTGATGTGGAGAGCGATCTCCGGCAACCTCGGTCGTCGCCCTTCGTGAAACTCATTGAGGCGTCTGCTATCACGGATGCAGAGAAGCAGAAGCTTGTCACTGCACTGGAAAAGGCGAACGGTACAATATCGTCGTCGGACACTATCACGAAGCTCGCCCGCGCCGTTGATAAGTCGTTCAATGAGGTCGCCGGCCCTGCGTTCGAAATGACCATTGATGTCGGCTTGGCAGAGCCTACATTTCAGTCAGTGGTGCGGGCGCTCCGGCTTCTGCTCTCCAATGACGCAGTCACTGATGCAGATCCAAGCTCGAATGGCCTTGGCGTTAACAATGTTCTCTACATCGCCATCCTCATCGAGTACTTTAAGCGACGACTCCAGCAAGAAAACTCAGCAGGGCAACTCATACTGTTCGAAGAACCGGAAGCCCATCTGCACCCTCAATTGCAACTCTCCCTCTACGCCGCGCTGGAAGGGCTGCCATTCCAGACTATTCTGACCACACACAGCACTCACATCACGGCACAGGCTGGGTTAAACAAATTCGTCGCGTTAACGAATGTTGGCACTGGATGCTCACACTCTTCGGTACCGTCTGCCTGCGACAACCTCTCCGACGATGATGTTGCTGACTTAGAACGCTATTTGGATGCAACCAAATCGGGCCTGCTTTTCGCAAGAAAGGTGATCTTGGTCGAGGGGCCCGCTGAACTGCTCTTGATTCCCGCCCTAGTGAACCAGGTACTGGGGCGCGACCTAGACCGTGAAGGCATTACCGTAATTCCCATCTACGGGGTTCACTTCGACGTCTACGCAAAGCTCTTCTCAAAGTATGGGCTACCGAAGAAATGTGCAATCATCGCCGATGGTGACCTAACGCCTTCAGACGCCGCCGAGTCGGGGCTCAGTGAAGAGGAGGCGCCGTTTAACGCGCCGGACCTCTCTAGACTCGAAAGCAAGTACGTAAAGGTGTTCGCGAATGCCACAACGTTTGAGCGTGCCGTTACGATGTATGGAAATATCGAGATGTTCGCACGGACGGCTTCATCGCTCGGTGCAGTCGCGGTGGCGGCACAACTGCGACGCTGGCGCGAGGAATGGAAAACGCTCGAACCTGGAAGTGACGGTGCGAAAGAGCTTGCCGAAAGATGCAGGGGCAAGGTCCTCAGCACGGCGAAGCGGTATGGGAAGGCTCGCTTCGCGCAAGTTGCAGCGCGAAACATCGCGACAGCAACATCCATTCCCCCGTATATCCGGGAAGCTGTTGAATGGTTGTCTCAACCATGAGACTCACGAACGAACAGCGTGACGCTGTCGAGTGCGATAGCTCGGTGTTCCTCACCGCGTGTCCGGGTTCCGGAAAGACGAGTGTAATTACCGCCAAGCTGGGGCGCTGTCTCGAGGAAGTGGAGTCCACTCCACGGAGCGTTGCCTGCATCACGTACACAAATGCGGCAGTTCACGAGATTGAATCGCGTGTGAGAAGATCGTTGGGCGTCCGCGACGAATGGGCTCTGGACATTTCTACTATCCACGCGTTCTGCCTTAACAACATTTTTCGACCATACTCACACCGACTCCCTCACTTTCAGCACGGATTCAAGGTCATCGGGCAAGATAGCGAAGAGTTCGAAAGTCTTGTCCAGGAGACGCGATCCGCGTTTGGTAAACGTGCTACTGGGCGCGATACGGATGAATTCGGCCAACTCCGAATCACCGCTGAAAAATTTACTGTCGGTCCTCCCATCGTGTCTGGGACCATCAGCCCCGCAGAAGCTAGCCATTTTTGGCGGTTAATGTATGAGCGTCGACAGGTCGACTTCGCGAGTCTGTTGTATCACTCTCTGACTCTCTGCCTAACTTATCCGGAAATCTGTAACCACCTTTCGGCCCGCTTTGCCTGGATCCTGGTGGACGAGTTTCAAGACACAACGGACCTCCAGGTTGCCATCTTCGAAGAGGTTCACAGGCGAGGGAACACCAAGTTCTTTTTGGTGGGAGACCTTTACCAGTCCATTTTTGGTTTTGCGGGCGCCGCACCGGATCTGGCGGAAAGCTTTGCTGAGCGCATCGGCGCGCTTCGCGACTTCGCACTGTCGGGAAACTTCCGGTCTGCTCCCGCAATCATTGACGATGCCAATGCGATTTTCCCCAGGGTCCCAGCGATGACGGCGGAGGGCCGACATAAAGGACTTGCTCTCCAGACGGATTTAGTAATCGCTAGTAACCCAACCCATGCCGTGACCGATTTTTTCTTACCGCGAATTGCGGAATTGGGTATCCCACCTGGTGAGTCGGTGGTTCTGGCCAACTCCTGGTTCAAGTTGATGCCAATCGCGAAAGAGCTTCGAATCCGGGGCATACCTGTTCTCGGACCGGGCGCTCGACCCTACAGGCGACAGAGGTTATTCGCAACGGTCGCAGAGAGAATCTGCGGCCACCTGTGCGAGCCAGATTTTGAAGCACTGGTGGGCGTCGAACGGTCCCTCTACGACATGATATTAGAGGTCGCAAATCGGGCACCTCACCGACTCTTCACATATGACGGCCGAAGGCTAATCTACCAAATTTTGTCTGATGCCGCCAATGCTCGAGATCGTTCTACTGGTGGAATGGAGTTCTTGTATTTACTTGCTGCACGCGTATCAGCACACCTTGTGGCCGAAGGTTACATCTGCACACACGAGGTCGAGGCGCTTCGCGAGTCGGTGGAGGAAATGGAACGCGATGTCCGCAAAAACAATATTGATCCAGAATCTCTCTCTATTGAGGAAATGGGAATTCTCGCGCGACCAAAGCGCGCAGTAAAGCTCTTGACGTTCCACGCCGCAAAAGGCCGAGAGTTCAGTGCAGTTGCGATGGTTGATCTGAACGAAGGGAGCATTCCCTTCTATCAACTCAGGACCGAAGAGGAGTTTGCTGAAGCTCAGCGACTGTTCTATGTAGGGCTGACTCGAGCTCAAAAATACCTGATGTACGCCCCAGACATGCGCGATTACAGGAACCGTCCAAGTCGGTTTGTTGGGGCCGGCTTTTTAGGCAAACAATGAAACGTTGACCGTGTTGTTAGTAAACTCGGCGCGCTCGGCGGATACTCCTGCTGTGACCACGGAGCGGGAGCTCTCGAGGCCGATCCATAACGACGGGCATCAGCATGATTGCCCTACTAGTCCACACCGACGACGAATCCCGATGACTGATTTGAGTCGCGGTTCGGACGCTCGACTTATGCACGCTAACGTCCGTTCCTGGCCGGCAACTGCCGGTGGTGACCGGCGGAAACCGACCCGGAGCCGCCCCCACGGCTATCCCGGAAGCGGTCACTCAAAGTCCAATGCGATGTCTACGGTGGCCTTGTACCAGGCTAGGAAATTTTCGAACTCGCCGGCGCATTCCCACCCTGCCGACGCGAAGTCGTGAACGATCTGCACTCGTTCGCCCTTGCCCGCCTCCCAACAGGCTATGTCATCGCTACCCGTATCTCGGAAGAAAGGGACCAACTGCCGATCGGGATATCGCTTAGCCAGCCCTTCTAGCCGAACGCGGAGCCATTTTCCCTCAAGTAGCTGCCACGGCTCTAGATTGAGGATATTCAGTTCAACTGCCCGGGCAAAGTGGCGCGGATAAGCAAACCATGTTGGTCGCTCAGTTTCATTAAGTAAATCGGGCATCACGGATCCACTCTCGGTAGTCGTTGAGAATAGCGTCGGTCGCTGTTGTTATTGTTCCCAATACAAGACGCGAGGGCTGCTGACCGCTCCCGGCCTATCCAAGGCGATTGCGTCGTCAAGCCTGCGAGGCCTTGGCGAACCTGTACTGCTCATTCCACCATCGCACGAGCTCTCCGTGCTGCTGATGCGTAACCCATGACACGTTCTCCTCTGCGTCTGCGGTTCCACCGAAAATCAGTGGTTTTACTAGCCATTTGACCTTTCCAGCGAGTCGCGGATCAGGCTCCAGGTCATACGGAACCGGAAGATTGAAAGATGCAAGGTAACGCGTATCCAGCGGAACGCTGGGGATGGTGAAAGTCGCCCCGGCCTCATCCTGGACGATGAAATCTTGCCAACCTCGGAGCCCCAAGACTGAGAAGCCGGGAAGCGCCGTGTCGAATCCGCAGGCGCTCGCCGTGGCCAATGCCTCATCGTCTGCAAATAGGACGATGTAATCGTCTCCGTGCCAGCCTTCAACCATATCGTTCTACGCCTCATACTGTTAGAAACAGGATGCCAACCTCGAGCATATCTGAAGTATGAGCGTCGCCTTTGAGGCTTGGTCGTCGCGTGGCAGCTCCTGGCCGCACGCGGAAATTCGCCGATCAGCCTGATTGAAGGTTGGCTACGCAGTCGTTGATTGCCCGCGCGAACTGCGGATTGGACAAATCGATACCGACACGCGCGAGCGAAAGCAACAATTGCTCGACGCCTTCAACAACCC
The DNA here is from genome assembly GCF_022809715.1 of Burkholderia pyrrocinia. Lineage (NCBI taxonomy): Bacteria > Pseudomonadati > Pseudomonadota > Betaproteobacteria > Burkholderiales > Burkholderiaceae > Burkholderia > Burkholderia pyrrocinia. The sequence continues at coordinate 879,642 of NZ_CP094460.1, read as the reverse complement.
CGACGATGCGCCCATTCTCTACGGGATCGCTAAAGCTAGGTAGTGCGTCCGGCAAATTGGATTCGATACTTGCGATTCCGTCCTCAACCCTGAGGTCGATTCCACACGGCAGCAAAAACACCCGATCGTTATCCATTCTTCCGATCTCGGCGTGGTCGACAGCCGCATTGTCAACGATCCGACCAGCGATGTCGAACGCCCGCTTCTGGCCGACCTCAGACGGTCTTTCTCACGCCCCCCAGAAATCCGCGAAGAACTTTTTTCCATTGCGCACCCCCACGCGGCGCGTGCGCGGAGGACATTCGCTTGCAACCGAACCTGCCGATCGATTCCGCTGCGGCGTCGCCGCGACACGCGACGCTGATCCTGCTGTGCGCGTTCTCGGTGCTGCCGCTGAGCTTGTTCCTGCCGTCGCTGCCGGCGATCGCGCGCGACCTGCGCGCCGACTATGCGCTCGTCGCGCTGTCGCTCGGCGGGTACGCGGCGGTGGCGGCATCGCTCGAGTTCGTGATGGGGCCGCTGTCGGACCGGTTCGGGCGAAGGCCGATCGTGCTGGCGAGCGTCGGCGTGTTCGCGCTCGGCTCGCTCGGCTGCGCGATGGCGACCGATATCCGCGTGTTTCTCGCGTGCCGGCTGATGCAGGCGGCGATCACGTCGGTCTATCCGGTGTCGATGGCGACGATCCGCGACACCGGCGGCGGCAGCCGTGCGGCGAGCCGGATCGGCTATGCGGCGATGGCGGCCGCGTTCGCGCCGATGCTTGGCCCGACGCTCGGCGGCGTGCTCGATCAAACGGTGGGCTGGCGCGCGAGCTTCTGGTTGCTCGGCGCGGCCGGCGTCGTGCTGTTCGGCTGGTGCGCGTTCGATCTCGTCGAAACGCACACGAACCGGTCGTCGAGTCTCGGGCGGCAGCTTCGCGCGTATCCGGCGCTGCTCCGCGCCCGCCGTTTCTGGGCCTATGCGCTCTGCATGGCGTTTTCGACGGGCTCGTTCTACGCGTTCCTGGCCGGCGCGCCGCTCGCCGCAAAAACGCTGTTCGGCATCGCGCCGGCGGAGATCGGTTTCTACATGGGGACGATCACCGCCGGTTTCGTGTGCGGCAGCTTTCTGGCCGCGCGTTTCGCACGCCGCTACGCGCTGGCGACGACGATCCTGTGCGGTCGTGTCGTCGCGTGCGCGGGGCCGCTGATCGGCCTCGCGCTGGTATTTGGCGGCGTGACGCATGCGATCGCGTGGTTCGGGCCGTGCGTGCTGGTCGGCATCGGCAACGGGCTGACCAATCCCGGCGCGCATGCCGGTGCGGTGTCGGTGCGGCCGGAGCTGGCGGGCAGCGCGTCGGGGCTGGCCGGCGCGATGACGATCGCCGGCGGCGCCGCGCTGTCTTCGTTGACGGGCGCGGTGCTGACCGCCGGCAACGCGGGTTATGCGCCGCTCGCGATGATGCTGCTGTCGGCGGCGATCGCGCTCGCGGCCGCCGTCTGCGTGCGCGTGTTCGACGCGCGGGACGCCGGGCAGTGAACACGGATGCGGCCCGCTACCGCGCCGCGCGCGATTGGCGGACAATTCATCGAACGCCGGGAGACGACGAACCATCCGCGAGCCGTATTCCCCGACGCGCGAAGGGCGACTGGGCGACTGGGCGACTGGGCGAGGATGCGATGATCGACTTTTCTGATTTCCAGCGGGAAATTGCCGACGCCGCGAGGGCGACGTTCAAGGCGCTGCGGGCGTTGCACCCGGACGAGCATTTCTACGCGTTCGCGCTTTATACGGACAGCGGCGCGATGACGGTGGTGCCGGCGGCCAATTCGGTCGAAGGGCTGAGCCGGGTCCGCGCGCAACAGGCGGTCGCGGACGACGATCCGGATCCGTGGTACGTGTGGGGCTGTCCCGAATGGGCGTACGCGGCGGCGGAAGCGTCGCCGTTCAACGCGATCTGCGGCAAGCTGGCCGACGAGGTGCTGAGCCCGACGTTTGTCCGGTCGAGGTTCGCGGAGTTCTCCCGGCAACTCCACACCGACATGATCGAGGCGTTGCGGCTGCTCGATCGCGACGGCCTGTTCGGCACGGGCGAAGCAAGGGACGCCATCACGCTGTTCGTGTCGATCAGCGACGACGACGCAGCCGAGGCGCTGGAAAACGAATCGGCGAAAGCGCTGAATCCGCCGGCCGTCGCCGACACATTCCTGCGCCGCTACGACTGAGCAACCGGAATGCCGTTGCGGCCGGCCAGAGCCGCAACGCACAACGCACAACGCACAACGCACGTCGGGCGCTGCATCGGCCCGCGTGCGTGCCTCTTCGATCCGTTACGGCTTCGCGCCCACGACGAACTCGAACGTCGCGACGCCGTCGACGCCGCCCGTCACGCGGTCGCCCGGCTGCAGTGCGCCGACGCCGGCCGGCGTGCCGGTGAAGATCAGGTCGCCGGCCTTCAGCTCGACCGAGCGCGACACGTACGCGATGACGTCGGGCACGGCCCAGATCATGTCGGCGAGATCGCCTTGCTGGCGCGTTTCGCCGTTGACCGCGAGCCAGATGCGGCCGGCGGCCGGGTGGCCGGTGGCCGTCGCCGCGCGCAGCGCGGTCACGGGGCCCGACGCGTCGAAACCCTTCGCCCAGTCCCACGGACGGCTCAGCTTCTTCGCTTCGGCCTGCAGGTCGCGGCGCGTGAGGTCGACGCCGACACCGTAGCCCCACACGTGCGACAGCGCGTCGGCCGGGTCGATCGACCGGCCGCTCTTGCCGATCGCGACGACCAGCTCGATTTCGTGATGGAGATCGCTCGTCAGCGGCGGATACGGGACGGTGCCGCTTGCCGGGACGATCGCGTCGGCCGGCTTCGTGAAGAAGAACGGCGGCTCGCGGTCGGGATCGGCGCCCATTTCGCGGGCGTGGTCGGCGTAGTTGCGGCCGACGCAGAACACGCGGCGCACCGGAAAGCGCGCGGACGACTGTTCGACTTCGACGGAAGGACGCTCGGAAGCGTCGATGACATAGGCGGACATCGGATGGCCTCGTTCGGTGGGTAGACGGATGCCGGCGCCCGTGCGGCGCACGGGCCGGCATGCGTGCAACGATACCCGACGCGCGTGCGGCCGGATGCGACACAACTGCGTTTTACCGGGACAAAACTACGCGTCGGCGGATGCCGGTGCGTCGTCGCCGTTCGGCAACGCGGCGTTCGCGTCGCGGTACGCCTTCGGTGACACGCCGACCCGCGCGCGGAAGCGCCGCGCGAAATATCCTTCGTCGCGAAAGCCGACCGAGCGCGCGATGTCCGCGATGCGCCGGCTCGTGTGGGCCAGCAGCGATTGCGCGAGCGCGATCCGGCGCTCGGTCACGAGATCGGTGAACGTGCTGCCGGTTTCCTTGCGGACCAGGTGCGCGAGGTAGTTCGGCGACAGGAACGCGGCCTCGGCGGTCGCGGCGAGCGTCAGGTCCTCGCGGGTCAGGTTCGCACGCACGTGCCGCAGCACGCGCGCGAGCGCGTCGCGCCGGCCCGCGCGCTGGGCGCCGCGCTGCGCGAGCTTGTCGAGCGCGCCCGCGTACTGCGTGCAGACGAGCCCGATCAGCTGCAGCAGGTAGCCGCGCAGCAGCGTGGTCGAGCCGAAGGTGCGCACGCGATCGGTATCGAGCATGCACAGCGCGAGGCGGCGTGCTTCGTCGTACGTGTCGCCGGTCAGGATGAAATCGAGATGCTCCTGGAAGCGGAACGGCGTCAGCTCGGGAAAACGGTGCGCGGGCACGTCCTCGAGATCGAGCGGATCGACGTCGAGATCGGCGCGCAGGAACGCCTGGCTGAAGTTGATCACGATGAAGTGCGCGCCTTCCGGATGCGGGATCAGGTGCTCGCGGTGCGGCAGCACGAACGCGAGCGCGCCGCGCGGAAACGGCCGCGTGACGCCGCCGATCCGCTGCTCGGTGTCGCCGCCGAGGTTGAACTGGATCTGGAAATACGCGTGCCGGTGCGGCTCGGTGATCGCCTGGCGCGACGCCTGGTCGCGGATGTAGAAATCGAGCCGGTCGCTGCGTTCGGGCATCCCGTACAGGCGCGGCGGGGCGGTGGATGGCATGAAGGATTCTGCGGTTCGTGACGCGGTTGAGCCGCGATGGTACAGCGAACCGGGCGCGGCGGGGATAGGCGGGGATGGGCCGGGCCGCGCGATCAACCCGCAACCAGCGGCGCGACCCGGCGGCGCAGCTCGGGCACGACGTCGGCGTCGAACCACGGATGGTGCTTGAACCACGCCTGGTTGCGCGGCGACGGATGCGGCAGCGGCAGCACGCCGGGGCCGTAGTCGCGCCATGCGTGCACGGTGTCGGTCAGCGTCGCCTTGCGCGTGTCGCGCAGGAAATGCCGCTGCGCGTACTGGCCGATCAGCAGCGTCAGCCGGACCGAAGGCAACTCGGCAACCAGCCGGTCGATCCACAGTTGCGCGCATTCGGGGCGCGGCGGGTTGTCGCCGCTCGCGCCGCGGCCCGGGTAGCAGAAACCCATCGGCACGATCGCGAAGCGCGTCTCGTCGTAGAAGGTATCGGCATCGACGTCGAGCCAGCCGCGCAGCCGCTTGCCGCTCGCGTCGTCCCACGGGATGCCGCTTGCATGGACGCGCGCACCCGGCGCCTGCCCGACGATCAGGATCCGCGCGTCGCGATGCGCGCGCACGACCGGGCGTGGGCCGAGCGGCAACTCGGCTTCGCATGCGCGGCACGCGCGGATTTCGGTGAGCAGCACGTCGAGCGGCGCGCGTGTTCGTTTCGGCATCGGTTCGGATCGGGGACGGAGTGGCAATGCGGTGCGTCCGTGCGACGCATGCCGGAAGCCGCCGGGTGGCCCGGATCGGCTTGGCGCGGCTCCTGAGCGCGCGCCAACTGCGTCACGCGGCGCGCATCACGCTTGCGACGGGCCCGCTGCGCCGCGTTCGGCGACCGCAGCATCATACAACGCGGTCTGCGCGATCGCCGCGGCGATCCCCGCGTCGTCGTGCGAACCGTCGAGCATGCCCCAGCGCCGGTATTGGGCCAGGAACCACCGGCCGTCGAGCGGATCGGGCCGGTTCACGGCGCCGCCGTCGTGGAAGCGGATCGGTAGCGGCGGCTCCGCGAACGGCCCCGCGCCGTAGTCGCCGAGCAGGCGCGGCGCGATCAGCCGCGCCGGCACGCCGATCGCGTCGGGCGACGCGAGCCAGTCGGCCGCCTCGCGGCGGTGCGCGGCGCTGTCGAGCCACGCGCAGGCATCGACGAGCGTGCGGATCAGCGCGCGTGCGGTGGCCGGATACAGCGAGACGAAGTCGCGGCGGGCCGCGAGCACCTTCTCCGGATGTTCGGGCCAGATCTCGCTCGTGACGGCGACGGTGCGGCCGGCCTGGCACGCTTCGGCGACCGCATGCCACGGCTCGCCCGCGCAGAAGCCGTCGAGCTCGCCGCCCGCGAGCGCGGCGACCATCTCGGGCGGCGGGATCACGACGCTGCGCACGTCGCGCAGCGGATCGACGCCGTGCGATGCGAGCCAGTGGTTCAGCCACATCGCGTGCGTGCCGGTCGGGAAGGTCTGCGCGAGCAGCGGCTTGCGGCCGAGCGTCGCGAGTGCGTCGCGCACGCTGCCGCTCTCGCGGTACGCGTCGGCGAGGCCACGCGAGAACGAGATGGCCTGGCCGTTGCGGTTCAGCACCATCAGCGCGGCCATGTCCGCCTGCGGGCCGCCGATGCCGAGCTGCAGCCCGCAGACGAGCCCGTACAGCGCGTGCGCGGCGTCGAGCTCGCCGCTCAGCAGCTTGTCGCGCACGGCGGCCCACGACGGCTGGCGGTTCAGTTCGAGCGTCAGGCCGTGCGGTGCACCGAGGTTCAGGCGCTGCGCGACGATCAGCGGGGCCGCGTCGCTGAGCGCGACGAACCCGAGGCGAAGATGCGCGCGTTCCGGCGCGGCGGGAGGCGAAGTATTCATGGCGGTCATGGCTGGGGTGACGCATCGAGCAACTGCCGCGCGATGTCGACGATGCGCAGGCCCTGATCCATCGCGCGCTTGCGCAGCGCTGCATACGCATCGTGCTCGGACAGCCTGCGCTGGTCCATCAGCACGCGTTTCGCGCGGTCGATCAGCTTGCGCTCCGCGAGTTCGCGCTCGACGTCGGCGAGCCGGCGGCGCAGCGCATCGTCGTGCGAGAAGCGCGCGAGCGCGACTTCGAGAATCGGCGCGAGGCGCTCGGCCGACAATCCTTCGACGAGATACGCGCTGACGCCGGCGCCGACCGCCGCGCGGATCAGCGCCTGGTCGCCGTCGTGGCTGAACATCAGCACGGGGCGCGGCGCGGTCGCGTTCATCACCGCGAGCTGCTCGAGCGTGTCGCGCGACGGCGAATCGGTATCGATGATCACGACGTCGGGGCGCTGTTCCTCGACGGCCGCCGGCAGGCGCGCGGGCGTCGCGACGTCGTTCAGCATCTCGTAGCCGAGGCGCGCGAGCGCGTCGCCGAGTTCGCCGATCGGCTTGTCGGTGTCGGTGACGAGCAGCACGCGCAGGCGGGTGGGCAGGGCGGACGAACTCATGAGGCGAGCGGCAGCGGCAGAAGGTCGGCGCGGCGCGCGAACGGCATGTGACGGCCGAGTCGTGACGCGGTTCCGATACCGCGCGTGCGCGACCGGCGGCCGGCGCGAACGCGGCCAATGGATTCGGAAGAGGCGGGCGGCCGGCGCCGCGTGATGCAGCGCATGCTACGCGGCCCGGACCAGCGCCGCGTCGCGTGCGGCATCCTCATGCCGCACGGCCGCCTCGCCGATCGCGCCGCCGACGAGGATCACGGCCGGACTGCCGAGCCGCGCTTCGTCGATGCCGCGCGCGAGAGTGCCGAGCGTGCCGGTCCAGCGGCGCTCGTCGGGCGTGCCGGCCCATTGCACGGCCGCGGCCGGCGTCGATGCCGGCAGCGCGGCGAGCAGCCCCGCCGCAATGCTGTCGACGCGGCTCATCCCCATGTAGATCGCGAGCGTGGTGCCGGCCGCCGCGAGTCGCGACCAGTCGGGTTCGCCGTGGTCCTGGCGGTGCGCGGTGACGAAGGTGACGCCCTGGCAGTGCTCGCGGTGCGTGAGCGAGATGCCGAGGCTCGCGGCGACCGCGAATCCCGACGAGATGCCGTTGACGATCTCGACCGGAATCGCGGCGGCGCGCAGCGTCGCGAGTTCTTCGCCGGCGCGCCCGAACAGCAGCGCGTCGCCGCCCTTCACGCGCACCACGTGCGCGCCGCGCAGCGCGTAGCGGCGCATCAGCCGCTCGATGAATGCCTGCGGCGTGGAGCGGCAGCCGCCGCGCTTGCCGACGCGGATCACGCGCGCCTGTGGGGCGAGTTCGGCGATGCCGGGCGCGACGAGATCGTCGAGCAGCAGCACGTCGGCGGCGGCCAGTGCTTTCACGGCCTTCAGCGTGAGGAGATCGAGGTCGCCGGGGCCGGCGCCCAGCAAGGTGACTTTGCCTGTCGTCATGTCGTGTTCCTGTGCCGCGTGCGTGCGGCCGTCGATAGCGCGTTTTCTGCGGGGCGGCGGCGGGCGGTAGAAACAGTCCGGCATCCGGCCGTGCCGCGCACGGGAGGGACGCCGTTGTCCTGACGGGCCCGCCGTGAATGACGGGCATGGTTTTGCGGGAACTGCCCACCGGCGCCGTTGCCGGTGTGATGCATGGAGTTCAGCAATATCCGGGCCAACCGGCGCGATGCGCGGCGGGAGCGCGGCGCGACGGCCGTGTGACGGCCGCGCGCGTGCGCGCGGCAGCGGCGCGCAGGCAGATGCAATGCCGCGTCGGCGTGCATCGTGCCCCGTCAGCGCGCACCGCAATGTCGCACGGCGACAGTGCTGCAGCGCACCACATCTGTGCCTCGCTGCATCGCGGCGTATCGTGCGCCGCGTGCCGGAGCGCGGCGCATGCTGGCCGGCGAGCCTTGTGCAGCGGGGATGCCGGCGCGATTCGGGCCGACATGGCACGGCGTTTGCGTAGGCTGGTTCGGACGCGTCAATGGCGATTCGTCCGCAGTACCGAATACATACGCGCCCGGCAACGGGCTTCATGGGCAACGGCGTCCTACGCATCGGGTCTCGACGAGACCGGGTGCGCAGGACGCCGTTTTTCGTTTGGCGGATGACATGACCGACAAAGCTACCCGTATCGATCTCTTCAGCCTCCGCACCGCGCCGATGCGCGCGTTCCACCTGACGTGGATGGCGTTTTTCGTGTGCTTCTTCGCGTGGTTCGCATGCGCGCCGCTGATGCCGCTCATCGCACGCGAATTTCATCTGACGGCGGCGCAGGTCGCCAACATCAACATCGCCGCGGTGGCCGCGACGATCGCCGTGCGGCTGCTCGTCGGCCCGCTGTGCGACCGCTTCGGCCCGCGCCGCATCTATGCCGGCCTGCTGCTGCTCGGCGCGATTCCCGTGTTCGCCGTGCCGTTCGCGCATGACTACCTGACGTTCCTGATCTGCCGGCTCGGCATCGGCGCGATCGGCGCGGGCTTCGTGATCACGCAGTACCACACGTCGGTGATGTTCGCGCCGAACGTGGTCGGCACCGCGAACGCGACGACGGCCGGCTGGGGCAATGCGGGCGCGGGTGCGACGCAGGCGCTGATGCCGCTGCTGGTCGCCGCCGGCCTGATGCTCGGTTTCGGCGAAAGCTCGTCGTGGCGCATCGCGCTGGTCGTGCCGGGCGTCGCGATGCTCGTGATGGCCTGGGCGTACTGGCGCTTCACGCAGGATTGCCCGCAAGGCGACTTCGTCGCGCTGCGCAAGGAAGGCGTGACGATCGACAGCGGCAAGAAGGGCGGCTGGGCGAGCTTCGCTGCCGCGTGCGGCAACTATCGCGTGTGGATGCTGTTCGTCACGTACGGTGCGTGCTTCGGCGTCGAGGTGTTCATCCACAACATCGCCGCGCTGTACTACGTCGATCACTTCAGCCTGTCGCTGAAGGACGCGGGTTTCGCGGTCGGCATGTTCGGGCTGCTCGCGCTGTTCGCCCGCGCGCTCGGCGGCTGGCTGTCCGACAAGATCGCCGCGCGCCGCAGCCTCGACGTGCGCGCGACGCTGCTGTGCGCGCTGATCGTCGGCGAAGGGCTCGGGCTGATCTGGTTCTCGCATGCGCAAGGCGTCGGTATCGCGCTCTTCGCGATGCTGACCTTCGGCCTGTTCACGCACATGGCCTGCGGCGCGACCTACGCGCTGGTGCCGTTCATCGACCGCAAGGCGCTCGGCGGCGTCGCGGGGATCGTCGGCGCGGGCGGCAACGTCGGCGCGGTCGCCGCGAGCTTCCTGCTGAAGGGCGTCGGCGACGTGCAGCACACGCTGAGCCTGCTGGGCCTGGCCGTCACCGCGACCGCGCTGTGCGCGATGGCCGTGCGCTTCAGCGAAGAACACAAGGCACGCGAGGCCGAGCTGCGCGACCGCGCGCTGGCCGCGGGCAGCGTCGCGAACTGATCGACCGAAGGAAACGTCATCATGAAACTCATCGTCATCGGCCACGGCATGGTCGGCCACAAGCTGCTCGAATGCGTCGCGGCGGAAGCGGGCACGACGGGCGCGCTGCAGGTCACCGTGCTCGGCGAGGAGCCGCGCCCGGCCTACGATCGCGTGCACCTGTCCGAATTCTTCGCGGGCAAGTCGGCGGACGACCTGTCGCTCGTCGAACCCGGTTTCTTCGAGCGTCATCCGCAATTCGACCTGCGCCTGAACGCGCGCGTCGCATCGATCGACCGCGCTGCGCATACGGTCACGCTCGCGTCGGGCGAAACGCTCGCGTACGACAAGCTGGTGCTCGCGACGGGCTCGCGCCCGTTCGTGCCGCCGATGCCGGGGCATGATCGCGCGGGCTGCTTCGTGTACCGGACGATCGAGGATCTCGAAGCGATGCAGGCGTGCGGCACACACGCGAAGCGCGGCGTCGTGGTCGGCGGCGGGCTGCTCGGCCTCGAATGCGCGAAGGCGCTGCGCGACATGGGGCTCGACACGCACGTCGTCGAATTTGCGCCGCGCCTGATGGCCGTGCAGGTCGACGACGGCGGCGGCCGGATGCTGCGCGCGAAGATCGAGGCGCTCGGCGTGACCGTGCATACGGGCAGGAACACGCTCGAGATCGTCGACGGCGAGGAAGGCACGCACCGGATGGCGTTCGCCGACGGCACGCACCTCGATGCCGACATGATCGTGTTTTCGGCCGGCATCCGCGCGCGCGACGAGCTGGCGCGGGCATGCGGGCTCGACATCGGCCCGCGCGGCGGCGTCGCGATCGACGACGCATGCCGCACCAGCGACGCCGACATCTACGCGATCGGCGAATGCGCGGCGTGGAACGGCATGGTGTACGGCCTCGTTGCCCCCGGCTACGACATGGCGCGCGTGGTCGCGAAGCAGCTGGGCAGCGACGCGAACGACGCACCCGCGTTCGCCGGCGCCGACATGAGCACGAAGCTGAAGCTGATGGGCGTCGACGTCGCGAGCATCGGCGACGCGCACGGCACGACGGCCGGCAGCCGCACCTACCAGTACGCGGACGAGCGCCGGCAGGTCTACAAGAAGCTCGTGGTGTCCGACTGCGGCAAGTTTCTGCACGGTGCGGTGATGGTCGGCGACGCGGCCGAATACGGCACGCTGCTGCAGATGATGCTGAACCGCATCGAGCTGCCCGAATCGCCCGAATTCCTGATCCTGCCGTCGTCGGACGGCGCGGCGAAGCCGGCGATCGGCGTCGACGCGCTGCCGGACGGCGCCCAGATCTGCTCGTGCAACAACGTGTCGAAGTCGCAGATCTGCACGGCGGTCGCCGACGGCGCGACCAGCCTCGGCGCGCTGAAGTCGTGCACGGGCGCCGGCACGTCGTGCGGCGGCTGCGTGCCGCTCGTCACGCAGATCATGAAGGCCGAGATGAAGAAGCAGGGCCTCGCGGTCAACAACCATCTGTGCGAGCACTTCCCGCATTCGCGCCAGGAGCTGTTCCACCTGGTCCGCGTCGAAGGCATCACGACGTTCGACGAACTGCTCGCGAAGCACGGCCGCGGGCTCGGCTGCGACGTGTGCAAGCCGGCCGTCGCGGGCATTCTCGCGTCGTGCTTCAACGAGTTCGTGCTGAAGAAGGAACATGCGGGGCTGCAGGATTCGAACGACTACTACCTCGCGAACATCCAGCGCGACGGCACGTACTCGGTCGTGCCGCGCATGCCGGGCGGCGAGGTCACGCCGGAAGGGCTGATCGCGGTCGGCCAGGTCGCGCAGAAGTACGGGCTCTATACGAAGATCACCGGCGGCCAGCGCGTCGACCTGTTCGGTGCGCGCGTCGAGCAGCTGCCGTCGATCTGGGAAGAGCTGATCGCGGCCGGCTTCGAATCGGGGCATGCGTACGGCAAGGCGCTGCGCACCGTGAAGTCGTGCGTCGGCTCGACGTGGTGCCGCTACGGCGTCGACGATTCGGTCGGCCTCGCGATCGACCTCGAGAATCGCTACAAGGGCCTGCGCGCGCCGCACAAGATCAAGTTCGGCGTGTCGGGCTGCACGCGCGAGTGCGCGGAAGCGCAGGGCAAGGACGTCGGCATCATCGCGACCGAGAAGGGCTGGAACCTGTACGTGTGCGGCAACGGCGGGATGAAGCCGCGCCACGCGGAACTGCTCGCGTCCGACCTCGATCGCGCCACGCTGATGCGCTACATCGACCGCTTCCTGATGTTCTACGTGCGCACGGCCGACCGCCTGCAACGCACGAGCGTATGGCGCGACAACCTCGAAGGCGGGCTCGACTACCTGGCCGACGTGGTCGTGCACGACAAGCTCGGGATCGCGGCCGAACTCGAAGCCGACATGCAGCACGTGGTCGACACCTACGAGTGCGAATGGAAGAAGGCCGTCACCGATCCCGACACGCGCAAGCGCTTCCGCCACTTCGTGAACAGCGATGCGCCGGACGCGAACATCGCGTTCGTCGAGACGCGCGGCCAGATTCGCCCCGCGACGCCCGACGAGCGCGTGCGCGGCAAGCCCGTGACGATTCCCGTCGTCGCCGAAAGCGCGACGCAGGCCGTGACCGAATCCGCAACCGTCTGACCCTGACCGACACCAGCGTCTTTTCCAAGGAGCCCATCATGAACGATCGTCTTCCGCTGTCCTGGACCCGCGTGTGCCCGCTCGACGACATCGTGCCGAACACCGGCGTGTGCGCACTCGTCAACGGCGAGCAGGTCGCGGTGTTTCACGTCGCGCACGCCGACGGCGGCGTGTTCGCGATCGACAACGTCGATCCCGTGTCGCAGGCGGCCGTGATGTCGCGCGGGCTGATCGGCAGCCTCGGCGAGCGCGTCGTCGTCGCGTCGCCGCTGTACAAGCAGCATTTCGACCTGCGCACCGGCGAATGTCTCGAAGCGCCCGAGCAGTCGGTGAGCGCGTATCCGTCGCGGGTCGAGGACGGATACGTGTGGATCGCGGCCTGACCGCCCCGGAGCGCGCATGACCGCCACCCCCGTCAAGAGCGTGTGCCCGTACTGCGGCGTCGGCTGCGGGATGGTGCTGCACGTCGAGGATGGCGAGGTCGTCAAGGTGTCCGGCGACTCCGACCATCCGACCAACTTCGGGCGGCTGTGCACGAAGGGTTCGTCGGCGCACGTCGCGCTGCGCCGCTCCGGGCGGCTCGACCGCGCGTTCGTGCGCCGCGCGCGCGAGGACGACCTCGTGCCGCTGCCGGCACGCGACGCGATCGCCGAGACCGCGCGCCGCCTGCGCGCGGTGCTCGATGCGCATGGCCCCGACGCGCTGTCGTTCTATGTGTCGGGGCAGATGTCGATCGAGGCGCAATACCTCGTCAACAAGCTCGCGAAGGGTTTCGTCGGCACCAACAACATCGAGTCGAACTCGCGCCTCTGCATGGCGAGCGCGAGCACCGGCTACAAGCAGTCGCTCGGCGCGGACGGCCCGCCCGGGTCGTACCAGGATTTCGATCGCGCGAACCTGTTCTTCGTGATCGGCGCGAACATGGCCGACTGCCATCCGATCCTGTTCCTGCGGATGATGGATCGCGTGAAGGCTGGCGCGAAGCTGATCGTCGTCGATCCGCGCCGCACCGGCACGGCCGACAAGGCCGACCTGTTCCTGCAGATCCGGCCGGGCACCGATCTCGCGCTGACGAACGGGTTGCTGCACCTGCTGCATGCGAATGGCCGCACCGACGCCGCGTTCATCGACGCATACACCGAAGGCTGGGACGCGATGCCCGCGTTCCTCGCCGACTACAGGCCCGAGCGCGTCGCGGAAATCACCGGGCTCGCGGAAGCCGACCTGCGCACGGCCGCGCAATGGATCGGCGACGCGCAGGAGTGGATGAGCTGCTGGACGATGGGGCTCAACCAGAGCACGCACGGCGTGTGGAACACCAACGCGATCTGCAACCTGCACCTCGCGACCGGCCGCATCTGCCGCCCCGGCAGCGGGCCGTTCTCGCTGACGGGCCAGCCGAACGCGATGGGCGGCCGCGAGATGGGCTACATGGGCGCCGGGCTGCCGGGCCAGCGCTCGGTGCTGTCCGACGACGACCGGCGCTTCGTCGAGAACCTGTGGCGCGTGCCGGCCGGCACGCTGCGCAAGGAAACCGGCCAGGGCACCGTCGACCTGTTCGCGCGGATGGCGGCCGGCGACATCAAGGCGTGCTGGATCGTCTGCACGAATCCGGTCGCGACCGTGCCGAACCGGCAGAACGTGATCGCCGGGCTGCAGGCCGCGGAGCTCGTGATCGCGCAGGACGCGTTCCTCGATACCGAGACCAACCGCTACGCGGACATCCTGCTGCCCGGTGCGCTGTGGGCCGAGGGCGACGGCGTGATGATCAACTCCGAACGCAACATGACGCTGATGCGCGCCGCGGTCGCGCCGCCCGGCGACGCGCTGCCCGACTGGCGCATCGTCGCGGAAGTCGCGCGCGCGATGGGCTTCGGCGACGCGTTCGACTATGCGTCGGCGGCCGACGTGTTCGACGAGATCGTCCGTTTCTCGAATCCGGCGACGGGCTACGACCTGCGCGGCGCGAGCCACGCGGCGCTGCGCGACGGCCCGGTGCAGTGGCCGGTCGCGCCGGGCACCGCGCGCGAGCGGCACCCGATCCGCTATCTGAACGACGGCGTGAGCCAGACGCTGCGCACGGCGGCTGACGGGAGCGCTGCGCCGCATCTCGCGTTCCCGACGCCGTCGGGCAAGGCGCGCTTTTTCGCGCGGCCGCACGTCGATCCGGCCGAGCTGCCCGACGACACGTTCCCGATCGTGCTGAACACCGGGCGGCTGCAGCATCAATGGCACACGATGACGAAGACGGGCAAGGTCGCGATGCTGAACAAGCTGAACCCGCGCCCGTTCGTCGAGCTTCATCCGGACGATGCGAGCGCGCTCGGCATCGCCGCGAAGGACAGCGTCGAGATCCGCTCGGCGCGCGGCCGCGCGGTGCTGCCGGCCGTCGTGACCGAGCGCGTGCGGCGCGGCAACTGCTTCGCGCCGATGCACTGGAACGACGTGTACGGCGACGACCTGTGCATCAACGCGGTGACGAACGACGCAATCGATGCCGAATCGCAGCAACCCGAACTGAAATATTGCGCGGTCGCGCTGCGGCGCGTCGAGACCGACGCGTTCGCGTCCGCCGACGACGAGACGGCGCAACCCGATGCATGCGCCGCCGACGCACGGCCCGCTTCGGCGATGGTGCAGGCCACTGCTTCACAGGAATCCGACATGGCAGACATCGACACTTTCGCGGCCGCGCTCGGCGTGACCGACTTCGCGCCGCCGCCGTTGAGCGACACCGAGCGGCTGTACGTGGCCGGCCTCGTCAGTGGATTGAAGGCGAGCGCCGGCCGGCGCGAGGGCGGCGTGCCGGTGCTGCCGGCCGGCGCGCCGCTCACGCCGCCGGTGCGGTTCTGGCTCGACGGGATGCTCGCGGGCCTGTTCAGCCGTTCGCTGCCGGCGAGTTCGCTGGTTGCCGTTGCATCGGCATTGCCGGCCGATGCCGCCGCGCCCGGCGGCGTGCGGATCGTGCGCACGCGCCCGAAGGTCGTGCTGTTGTGGGCGTCGCAGACCGGCAACATCGAATCGCTGACCGAGGATTACGCGACGCAGCTGATGAACGCCGGCTTCGAGATTCGCACCGCGTGCATGTCCGACTATCCGGTCGCATCGCTCGCGGGCGCGCAATACGTGCTGCTGATGACGAGCACGTTCGGCGACGGCGATGCGCCCGACAACGGCAGCGAATTCTGGGACGCGCTGCAGGCCGGCAGCGCCGCGCGCCTCGACGGCGTGCACTTCGCGGTGCTCGCGTTCGGCGATCGCAACTACGACCAGTTCTGCGGCCACGGCCGCCGGCTCGATGCGCGGCTCGCGGAACTCGGCGCGGCGCGCCTGTGCGCGCGCGTCGATTGCGACGTTGAATTCCAGAACGATGCGGACCAGTGGCTCGAACGCGTCGTCGCGCGGATCAAGGAGGCCGATGCAGCGCTGCACGCGGTGCCGTCCGGCGGCATGAGCCCGTCGGGGCTGCTGCCGTCGAAGGCGCATCCGGCGCCGTCGAAGCTCGTCGCGAACCTGCGGCTGAACCGTCCGGGCGCCGCGAAGGACACGCGTTATGTGTCGCTGTCGACCGAAGGCGCGAACCTCGAATACGAAACCGGCGACGCGCTCGGCGTGTGGCCGACCAACTGCCCTGAGCTGGTCGACGAGTTGCTGTCCGTCACCGCGCTGAAGGCCGACGCGCCCGTGTCGGTGGCGGGCGTCGGCGACATGCGGCTCGGCGATGCGCTCGCGCGCCACTTCGACATCACGCGCCCGCATCCGGACACGCTCGCGTTCATCGCGTCGCGCAGCGCGAACGGCGCGCTGAAGTCGCTGCTCGGCGACGATCGCAAGGGCGACCTGAAGCAATGGTTGTGGGGGCAACAGCTTGCGGACGTGCTGCACGAGTTTCCGGTCGAGCTGTCGGGCACCGAGCTGGTCGGGATGCTGAAGCGGCTGCAGCCGCGCCTGTATTCGATCGCATCGAGCCCGAGCGCGCACCAGGGCGAGATTCACCTGACCGTGTCGGCCGTGCGTTATCACAACGGCCGGCGCGCGCGCAAAGGCGTCGCGTCGACGTTCCTCGCCGATCGCGCGGACGACGGCCGAGTGCCCGTGTTCGTACAGAAGTCCGCGCATTTCCGGCCGCCGGTGAACGGCGACGTGCCGATCGTGATGGTCGGCCCGGGCACCGGCGTCGCGCCGTTCCGCGGCTTTCTGCACGAGCGGCAGGCGCGCGGCGCGCGCGGCCGCAACTGGCTGTTCTTCGGCGAGCAGCACGCGCAGACCGACTTCTACTACGGCGACGAGCTGGGCGCGATGCACGACAGCGGCTTCCTGACGCGGCTCGATCTCGCGTTCTCGCGCGATCAGGCAGACAAGATCTACGTGCAGGACCGGATGCGCGAGCAGGGCGCCGAACTGTTCGCATGGCTGGAGGAAGGCGCGCACTTCTACGTGTGCGGCGACGCGTCGCGGATGGCGAAGGACGTCGATACGGCGCTGAAGGCGGTCGTCGCCGAGCACGGCGGAATGTCGGACGACGACGCGAACGACTACGTCGCGCGGCTCGCGAAGGCGCGGCGCTATATGCGGGACGTGTATTGAACGCAGGCGGGGCGGCTTGACGCGGCCGTGCCGGCTGGCTGTCCCGGCAGGGTGGCCGGTCAGCCGGCGGCGATCCGGGCTGTCGGGATGGCCGTTCTGCAACGCGTTTCCGCCGCCGGGCGTCGAAGCGGCGAGCCGGACCGTGACGATGGGGATCGGGCAGTGCGTCGTGCCGAGGTTGCCGGCGTCGTGGCTGCGCGAGGGGCCCGCCGGTGATTTCGTCCTCCCCCGCGCAGCCCGGCCGGGAGAAATTCCCCCAAATGCGCGGTCCGTTATTCATCAGATGAAAAAACCGCCCCGGTTCCCGGTATGATGCGCACCTTGCGTTGATCGGCCAAACGATTTTGATGCGATGTTGACGCGTCCCGCGTGCCACAAAACCCCACAATGCGGACCTGAAAGATTCTGTAATATAAATTCCGTATACTCGTAAGTTCTGATCCAGGCGCCACCTGCCTCCGTCTTCGGCCGACCGCCCACGCAGAACAACCAGATATATCGCCGCCGGGCCATCCCGCGCCGCGACTCGCTATGCACCACCACTGAACAACCTATGTCTTCCCGCCACCCTGGGTCGCCGGGCCGTGCCGCGGCGGCGATCGCCCGTGTCTCGGCGCTGGTTCGCAGCGAGCGCGTGCTGTCGCCGCTGCTCGCGTTCGGCATCGGCCTGCTGCTGATCGTCGTGTTCCAGCACCTGTCGGAATCGGTCGACTACCGGTCGGTGATCCGCCAGTTGCGCCACATGTCCGTCGGCGAATGGGGCGCGTCGCTGGCCGCGACGGCCCTCAGCTATCTCGCGCTCGTCGCCCGCGACGCGGTCGGCCTGCGTTATGTCGGCGCGAAGGTGCCGCGCGCCGCGCTGTGGATCGGCGCGATCGCCGGATCCGCGCTCGGCAACGCGACCGGCTTCGGCGCGCTGACGGGCGGCGCGGTGCGTGCGCGCGTGTACGGCGTATCGGGCGTCACGCCCGCGCAGATCGGCCGGATGACGGTGTTCACGAGCGGCACGCTGGCGCTCGCGATGGTGCTGATGACGGCGGTCGGCATGGTCTGCGTGCCGGAGGCGCTCGCCGCGATGCTGCACGTCGGGCCCGGCGTGCTCACGTGGAGCGGCGCGGCGCTGCTCGTGGTGCTGGCCGCGCTGGTCGTCATGTGCGGCAACACCGCGCGCCCGGTCGTTACGCGCTTCAAGTGGCTGTCGTTCGACGTGCCGGCACGGCGCGATCTCGTCATGCAGGTCGTCTACGCGGTGCTCGACGTCGTCGCAGCGGGCCTGACGCTGTGGGTGTTGCTGCCGGCCGCGCCGGTCGGCTTCCCGACCTTCATCACCGTGTACGCGGCCGCGCTGCTGCTCGGGATGATCGGCCATACGCCGGGCGGGATCGGCGTGTTCGAAGCCGCGATGGTGTTCACGCTCGGCCGCGAAGTGCCCGCGCACGCGATGGTCGCCGCGCTGATCGCGTATCGCGCGATCTACTTCGGCGTGCCGCTCGTGCTGTCGGCCGGCCTGCTGGCCGGTTTCGAGGGCCGCGCGCTGCGGCGCCGGCTCGTGACGCGGCAGGCCGCGCGCGTGTCGCTGCTCGCGCCGCTGTTCCTGAGCCTCGTGACGTTCGCGGTCGGCAGCATGCTGGTGATCTCGAGCGCGACGCCCGCGTTCTGGCACCGGATCGCGATCCTGCGCCACCTCGTGCCGTTGTGGGTGCTCGAAGGCTCGCAGGTGATCTGCAGCGTGCTCGGCGTCGCGCTGCTGTTCGTCGCGCGCGGGCTGCTGCGCCGCCTCGACGGCGCATGGTGGATGACCTTCGCGTTGACGCTCGCGAGCCTCGCGCTGTCGCTGGCGAAGGGCCTCGCGTTCGTCGAGGCCGGCGTGCTCGGCACGCTGCTCGTGCTGCTGCTCGTCAGCCGCCGCCGCTTCAACCGCCATTCGTCGCTGCTCGCCGAGCGCTTCACGGTGAGCTGGTTCGTGTCGGTGACGATGGTGCTGATGCTGGCCGTGTGGGTGCTGTTCTTCGCGTTCCGTGACGTGCCGTACACGCGCGAGCTGTGGTCGCATTTCTCGTTCGACGCGCGTGCGCCGCGTGCGCTGCGCGCGACGCTCGCGGCCGGCGTGTTCGTCGCGCTGTTCGCGCTGTGGCAACTGCTGCGCCCGGCGCCCGGCCGTTTCGTGAAGCCCGCGCCGCAGGATCTGTTCGACGCCGAACGGATCATCCGCGCGCAGGAATGCAGCGATGCGGGCCTCGCGCTGATGGGCGACAAGTCGTTCCTGTTCTCGGAATCGCGCCAGGCGTTCCTGATGTACGCGAAGTACGGCCGTACGTGGGCCGCGCTGCACGACCCGGTCGGGCCGCGCGAAGAATGGCCGGCGCTGATCGGCAAGTTCATCGCGCTCGCGCACGCGCACAGCGGCCGCGCGGCGTTCTACCAGGTGCGCGCGAACGCGCTGCCGCTGTATCTCGACGCGGGGCTAACGCTGATGAAGCTCGGCGAGGAAGCGCATATCGCGCTCGACCAGTTCGACCTGAAGGGCTCGAACCGCTCGCACCTGCGCTACGCGCTGCGCCGCGGCGACAAGGACGCGCTGACGGTCGAGGTGATCGCGCCGGGCGACGTGCCGGTCGCGCTGCCGGCGCTGCGCGACATCTCCGACGGCTGGCTCGACAGCCGCGATGCACGCGAGAAGAGCTTCTCGGTTGCCGCGTTCCACGACGGCTATCTCGCGACGCAGTCGGTGATGCTCGTGCGGCAGGCCGACAAGCCGATCGCGTTCGTCACGTTCATGACGACCGACCTCAACACCGAGGCGACGGTCGGTGTGATGCGCCATCTGCCGGACGCGTCGCCGTACGCGATGGAGTATCTGTTTACGCAGCTCGCGCTGCATCTGAAGGAAGCGGGCTTCCGCAAGCTGAGCCTGGGCATCGCGCCGTTCTCGGGGATGGGGGCGGCGAAGATGCCGTCGCCGTGGCACCGGCTCGGACTGATGGTCTGGCGCTTCGGCGGCCGCTTCTACAACTTCCGCGGCTTGCGCGCATTCAAGAGCAAGTTCGAACCGCACTGGGAGCCGCGTTACCTCGCGGCCTCGGGCTCGGTCGGCGTGTTCGTCACGCTTGCGGATCTGTCATTGCTGGCTGGAGGTCGGCGTTCATGATGTCGAAGAAGGGAATCGCGCGGGCGGCCGCCGCCTGCGCGGGAATGATGCTGGCCGGCGCCGTGTGCGCCGCGCAACCGGCCGCGGTGAAGGCCGAAACCGTGTCGGGCGGCCGCTACGGGCCCGTTACCGTGACCAAACCGAGCGGGCCGCTGCGCGGCTTCGTCGTGCTGTTCTCGCGTGAGGCCGGCTGGAATGCCGCCGATCAGCAGGCCGCCGATGCGCTCGCCAAGGCCGGTGCGATGACGGTCGGCGTCGATTCCGAGCGTTATGCGACGAACCTCGCCGCGAAGCAGGAGACCTGCCATCACCTCGACGGCGACGCCGAGGCGGTCAGCCACCAGCTCGAACGTCTCGCGCAGTCGTCGCGCTATTTCACGCCGATCGTCGCGGGCGTGGGCCGGGGCGGCGCGATCGCGAAGCAGATCCTGGCGATGGCGCCGGAGAACACGATCGCCGGCGTCGTATCGGTCAATCCGGCGCCGAAGCTCGATCCGCGCTTCAAGCCGTGCCCGCCCGATCCGACGATCGTGCGCCGCGCGATGCCGGGTTTCGTCGAAACGGCTGCAGCGGGCGACTCCACGAAGCTCGTGTCGCTGGTCACATCGCACCTGCGCGACAGCAGCAGCGGCGGCGACGAACTCGACGTGTCGGACCTGCCGCTCGTCGAGCTGCCGGCCAAGGGCGGCAGCGGCCGGCTCGCGATCGTGATCTCGGGCGACGGCGGCTGGCGCGATCTCGACAAGACGATCGCCGAGGCGCTGCAGCGCGATGGCGTGTCGGTGGTCGGCATCGACAGCCTGCGCTATTTCTGGAGCGAGAAGCCGCCCGCGCAGGTGAGCCGCGATCTCGCGCGCGTGATGCGCACGTACACGGCGCGCTGGCATGCGAACCGCGTCGCGCTGGTCGGCTATTCGTTCGGTGCCGACGTGATGCCGTTCGCGTACAACCGGCTGCCGGCCGACCTGCGCGACAAGGTCGCGGTGATGTCGCTGCTCGGCTTCGCGCCGTCCGCCGATTTCCAGATCCGCGTGACGGGCTGGCTCGGCATGCCCGCGAGCGACAACGCGCTGAAGGTCGCGCCGGAAATCGCGAAGGTGCCGCCGCAGCTCGTGCAGTGCTTCTATGGCGCGGAAGAGACGGACACGATGTGTCCGGCGCTCGCGAACACGGGCGCCGACGTGATCAAGACGCAGGGCGATCACCATTTCGGCCGCGACTACATCGCGCTCGAGAAGAAGATCCTCGGCGGGTTCGGCAAGCCGGCGGCGGCGCGCTGAATGCCGGTGCCCGCTTCGCGGCGGGCGTCGGCCGGATTGCTTCCGGTTCATCGTACGGGCGGCCAGCGTGCCGCCCGTTTCATTTTGAAGACTGCGTCGCCGTGTCCTGCGGTGGCGTTGCCGTTCTCGCATCGCGCTGATAGAAGCCCGGAAACCGGTCGAGCTGCCGCCGCGCGGCCGCGATGTCCGTGTCGTCGCCGAGCACCGCGCTCGAAAACCCCGTGCGCTCCATCAGCAGCAGCTGGTCGACCAGCACGTCGCCGGTCGCGCGCAGGTCGCCGGCGAAGCCGAAGCGCTTGCGCAGCAGGTACGCCTGGCTGTACGCACGGCCGTCGGTGAACGACGGGAACTGTAGGTCGATGCGCGCGGCCTGCGCGATCCGCGCGGCAAGCGGCGGCAGTTCCTCGTCGTTGCCGATCGTCAGCGTCGAATCGTCGTGTTCCTGCGTATCGCCCGCGTGTTCGGCCGGCGTCAGCAGCCGGATGCGTGCGTTCGTGCTTGGGTTGTCGCTGGCTGGCTTCATGCATGCTCCGCGTGGTGGCGCGCGTCGTTCGCGGCGGCCTTGAACGGTTCCGCGCCGATGCGGCGCACCGTGTCGATGAATCGCTCGCTGCGGCCGTTCGCATCGATCCGCGCGTCGAGATACGCGTTGACGATCGCGTCGACGACATCGACGATCTCGTCCGCCGAGAACGACGGGCCGATCACCTTGCCCGGCCGCGCGGGGCCGCTCGCGGTCGAGCCGTCCGACCCGCCGAGCGTCACCTGGTACCATTCCGCGCCGTCCTTGTCGACGCCGAGGATGCCGAGGTGGCCGCTGTGATGATGGCCGCACGAATTGATGCAGCCGCTGATGTGCAGGTCGATGTCGCCGACGTCGTGCAGCAGGTCGAGATCCTGGAAGCGCTCGGCGATCGCGTCGGCGATCGGGATCGAGCGCGCGTTCGCGAGCGCGCAGAAGTCGCCGCCCGGGCACGCGATCATGTCCGTCAGCAGCCCGACGTTCGCGCTGGCGAGCCCGATCGCGCGTGCGTTCTCCCACAGCAGGAACAGGTCGTCGACGTGTACCCACGGCAGCACGACGTTCTGCGTGTGCGTGACGCGCGCC
Organism: Burkholderia pyrrocinia; assembly: GCF_022809715.1. NCBI lineage: Bacteria > Pseudomonadati > Pseudomonadota > Betaproteobacteria > Burkholderiales > Burkholderiaceae > Burkholderia > Burkholderia pyrrocinia. The sequence goes on along the minus strand of NZ_CP094460.1, from coordinate 857,450 downwards.
TCGCCGGCCGAGAAGCGGTCGGCGAGATCGGCGAGCGCGTCGAGCTGGTCGGGCGACGCGTCGCCGGGCGCCTGCAGGCGGCGCTTGAACGACAGCGTGACGATGCGCAGCGCCGGATCGCGGTGCGCGGCGACATTGCGCGCGAGCCAGCGCGCGAATGCCGGATGGCGGCTCGCCTGAGCGGACATGTGCGCATTCACGTCGGGCAGGTCGAGCGTGCGAGGCTTGAGCCGCGGCGGCACGAACGATGCGGCGACGCGATCGAATTCGGCCTGCGCAATCGTCTGCGGGCCGCCGTCATGGTCGACGATCTGGCGGAACTCCTCCTCGACGTCGTCGATGTAGCGCTGCCCCTCGGTCTTGACGAGGATCTTGATCCGCGCCTTGTACTTGTTGTCGCGCCGCCCGTAGCGGTTGTACACGCGGACGATCGCCTCGATGTAGTTCATCACGTGCCGCCACGGCAGGAACGCGCGCAGCAGCGTCGCGATCATCGGCGTGCGACCCATCCCGCCGCCGACGCTCACGCGAAAGCCGAGCTCGCCCGCATCGTCGCGCACGAGCTTCAGCCCGACGTCGTGCCAGTCGGTCGCCGCGCGGTCTTCGGCGGCGCCGGTGATCGCGATTTTGAACTTGCGCGGCAGGAACGCGAATTCCGGGTGCAGCGTCGTCCACTGGCGCATCACTTCGGCGAACGGGCGCGGATCGGCGATCTCGTCAGGCGCGACGCCCGCGCGCTCGTCGCACGAAATATTACGGATGCAGTTGCCGCTCGTCTGGATGCCGTGCATGTCGACGGTCGCGAGCAGGTCCATCACGTCGGCCGCCTTCGCAAGCGGAATCCAGTTGAACTGCACGTTGGTGCGCGTCGTGAAGTGCGCGCTGCGGGTCGGCAGGCGCAGCGTGCCGAGCAATGCCTGCGCGTCGCATGCGGCGCGGTAGGTGGCGTCGTCGGGCACGTCGTAGTCGCGCGCGATCCGCGCGAGCATGCGAAGCTGCGCGCTCGACAGCTCGCCGTACGGCACGGCGACGCGCAGCATCGGCGCGTGGCGTTGCACATACCAGCCGTTCTGCAGGCGCAGCGGCCGGAACGCGTCTTCGCTCAGCGTGCCATGCTGCCAGCGTTCGAGCTGGTCGCGAAACTGGGCGGCGCGGCTCAGCACGAGCGCCCGGTCGAAATCGGTATATCGATACATGACGTGATACGCGAGAGGAGCCGCGGCGCGGCATGCGCACGGCTCGGAGGAACGTTGCGACGGATGTCGGGCAACGGAAGACAGCGTAGGGAACGCGGTGCGGCGGGACAAGCAGCAGATCGGGACGAAAAGGGCGCAGCAGATGGCGGGCGCGGCGCCGGCGCGGCGGGCCGGGCATGCGTCGTGCATGCCCGTGGCCGGTTGATGTGTTTATGCGTCGGCGTCGACGACGAGCGCCGGATCGAGCGCGCGGATGCGCTGGTCGATGAAGTAGCCGCCGCCTTCCTGATAGCGCAGGAACAGGCGGCCGCACGAGCGGCAGCGGCTGACGTTGCAGCGGTTGTACGGGAAATGGCGCAGCGCGATCGGCGCATCGTCCGACGCGTAGCGCGTACCGGCCGGATGATATTCCGCATAGGTCGGCTCGGTATCGCCGGGCGGCGCGAGCGTGGCTACTTCGGTCAGTTGCGCTTCCGGCAGCGACAGCGGCAGGCTCGTCCATCCGGCGAGCGAGGTCTTCGTGCACGTGCAAGGCTGCGTGACGTGCGCGGCTTCGGCCGCCAGTTTCAACAGCGCGTCGTGATCGAGGTAGGGCAGTTGGCTCATGAAAAATCGTGAAGGGGCGGTGAGATTCGCAATGTAACCCGCGCGCGGATTGGCTGCATGGCCGCGACGCTGACGGCGCGTACCGTGCACACCGTGTGCGGTCAACCGCCCTTGCGAACCGACGGCTGCGCGACCAGCTCGCCGAGCACGCGGATCGCGCGCTCGATGTCGCGGCTCCACGGATGGCCGAAGTTCACGCGCACGCAGCGCTCGAAGCCGTGCGCGGCCGAAAACAGCGGCCCCGGCGCGAAGCTGATCCCGCGCGCGATCGCCTGGCGATGCAGTTCCATCGCGTCGATCGCGTCGGGGAACGCGAGCCACAGGAAATACCCGCCTTCGGGCCGCACCCACTCGACGCCGGCCGGCAGCCAGCGCCGCAGCGCGTCGTCCATCCGGTCGAGCTGCGTGTGCAGCGCGCCGCGCAGCTTGCGCAGATGGCGGTCGTAGCCGCCGTGCTCGAGATAGTTCGCGATGCCGGCCTGCGCGGGAATGCTCGCCGACAGCGTCGTCATCAGCTTGAGCCGCTGCACCTTCTCCGCGAACCGGCCGGCGGCGGCCCAGCCGATCCGGTAGCCGGGCGCGAGTGTCTTCGAGAACGAACTGCAGTGCATCACGAGGCCGTGTTGGTCGTACGCGCGCGCCGGCAGCGGATAGTCGGGGCCGAAATGCAGCTCGCCGTAGACGTCGTCCTCGATCAGCGGCACTTCGCGCGCCGCGAGCATGTCGACGAGCGCGCGCTTTTTTTCGGCGGACAGCGTGACGCCGGTCGGATTCTGGAAATTGGTCATGAACCAGCACGCTCGGATGTCGTGCCGCTCGAGCGCGTTCGCGAGCGCATCGAGATCGAGGCCCGTGCGCGGATCGACTGGAATCTCGACCGCGCGCAGGTCGAGCCGCTCGATCGCCTGCAGCGCCGCATAGAAGCCGGGCGCCTCGACGGCGACGACGTCGCCGGGCCGCGTGACGGCCATCAGGCACAGGTTCAGCGCTTCGAGCGCGCCGTTCGTGACGACGATCTCGTCGATCGACTGCGACACGCCGGTCGCGAGATAGCGCCGCGCGATCTGCTGGCGCAGCGCCTCGTTGCCGGGCGGCAGGTCGACGACCGTGCTCCACGGACTGACGAGCCGCGTGGCCTGCGCGAGCGACTTCGCGAGGCGCGGCAGCGGAAACAGTTGCGGCGCCGGGAACGCGGAACCGAGCGGCACGATGCCGGGCTGCGTGGCGGCATCCAGTACGGAGAACACGAGGTCGCTGATGTCGACCTTGCGCGATGCGCCGGCACGGCTCGCGCGGCGCTTCGCGGCCGGGCCTGCTTCCGGCGTTGCGCCCGGCGCGACGTAGTAGCCCGAGCGTTCGCGCGCGCGGATCAGCCCCCACTGTTCGAGCTGGTAGTACGCGCGAAACACCGTCGACTGGCTCACGCCGTGCTGCGCGATGATCTGCCGCAGCGACGGCAGGCGCGTGCCGGCCGCGAGGTTGCCGTTGCGGATGTCGTCGGCGATCGTGTGGGCGAGGGTTTCGTAGCGTTTCATCTGCGTGGACGGGGGGCGCCGTCGCCGCGCGCGGGCCGGATTGGCGCCGCGCCGGCGGGCGCGGGTCATTGTCCGATGCGCGGCCCGAAAAGAAAAGCGCGGGCGGCATGCTCCACGTGCCGAGCGACGCGAGCGAGAAGCCGCACGACTGCAGCAGGTAGCTCGGAAGCCGCGTGATGAAGAAGCAGATCGCGAAGTTCGGGCCGGTATCGCGCTGACGGTCATTTCCGCGAGTGGGGCGAACCGACGCAATCAGCGTCGACGGCCGCAGGCAGGTATGCAACGCATGCAATGCGTCGTCATCGCATCGTCATCGAAATGCGAACCAGTCAGCATCGGGCAACGCGCTTTCTTCTGATCATTCATCGCCCGGCTTGCCGCGTTCGTGCGCCCGCAACGATTCCGGATCGACGCGGCGCCGGGCATGTCGCATGTCTGCATGCGCGACGCCTGCCGCGTGCGGCTATTTCCAATTGCGCGCCCATATTTTTTATGGTCTTGTTGCGGGATATCGCATCGACTCGAAAAAGGATGGTCGAATGCAGCCGAGCGATTCATACGGGGTCCGCTTGATCAGGGGAATCGGCGTGCGTACGCGCGCCCGCGGAGCCGTGCGCGCGTTGTTCGTCATCCTGACACTCGGCTTGCTTGCGCCTGGCCTGCCGGCTTTCGCCGACTCTCCCGAAACCGTCAACGACAACGTGCTGCGCGTGCTGGCATGGCCCGGCTACGCGGACCGCGACGTCGTCAGCGCATTCGAGGCGCGGTTTCATGTCCGTGTCGAAGTGACGTTCGTCGATTCCGACGAAGCGCTGTGGGCGCGGATGCACGGCGCGGCGCCGCCGCCGTACGACGTGCTGGCCGCGAACACGGCCGAGATCCAGCGCTATGCGCACGAACGTCTGCTCGCGCCGATCGACCTGGCGCGCATCCCGAACCGGCAGCGGCAGTTGCCGAACTTCCGGCAACTCGCGACGATCGGCGGGCTCGTGCAGGACGGTGCGACCTACGCGATCCCGTTCACGTATTCGTCGATGGGGCTGATCTACGACCGCACGCAGGTTTCGGCCGCGCCGCGCTCGATGCGCGAGCTGTGGAATCCGCGCTACCGCGGCAAGGTGCTCGCCTTCAACAGCGCGCAGCACAATTTCTCGTTCGCGGCGCTGGCGCTCGGCTATCCCGATCCGTTCCGCCTGTCGCCCGCGCAGACGCTCGCCGTCGCGCGCAAGCTGATCGACCTGCGCCGCAACCTGCTGACGTACTACACGCTCCCCGAAGAGGCGACCGCGCTGTTCGTCCAGCATCGCGCGGCGCTGATGTTCGGCAACTACGGCACGCAGCAGGTCGAGTTGCTGCGTCGCGCCGGCGCGGATGTCGGCTACGTGATCCCGGACGAAGGCGCGCTTGCGTGGCTCGACTGCTGGGCCGTCACGCGCGGCGCGCAACATGCCGAGCTCGCGTTCGCGTGGATCAACTACATGCTCGAACCGGCGATCGGCACGCTGCTGACCGAGCGCCAGGGGCTCGCGAACACGCTCGAGCCGCCGCCGGGCCTCGATACCGGGCACCAGCATCTCGTGTGGCTCCAGCCCGTCGAGGACATCGCGCGGCGCGAATCGCTGTGGAGCCGCATCGTGTCGGGCGATCGCCCGGAGCGGTTCGACAAATGATCCGGCTCGGGCTCACGTCGAAGCTGTCGGTGCTGTTCGCGTGCATCGGCGTGATCGCGTCCGGCACGACCGGCTATTACGCGTATCACGCGAACCGCACGATGCTCGTGCAGGAAGCGCAGCACAGCCTGCTGATGTCGACCCAGCTGCTCGGGCAGCGCTTCACGACCGCGCTGTCCGACGTTGCCGCCGATGCGCTCGTGCTCGCGCAGTTGCCGTCGTCCGCGCTCGTCGCGGGCAGCGACAATCCGGACAGCGCGCGACGCACGCGGCTCGAGCAGGTGTATTGCAGCTTCATGAGAAATCATCCGGAATACCTGCAGATTCGCCTGATCGCGAGCGGGCATTTCGGGCTCGAACACATCCGCGTCGTTCGCGACGCGCGTGGCGTCGTCGTGCTGCCGGAAAGCGAATTCCAGGAGAAAGGACAGTTCTCCTATGTATTCGATACGCTCGCGACGGAGCCCGGCCATATCTACCTGTCGCCGATCGTGATCAACCACGAGACGGGTTCGCACGCGGCCGAAGGGCTGCCGATCCTGCGCGTGGGCACGCCGGTCGTCGACACGTCGGGCCAGACGGTCGGCGCGCTGGTTGTCGATGTCGAGCTGTCGCGCGTGGTCGACCGGCTCGAACGCGATCTGCCGGAAGACTATGCGGTGTATCTCGCGAACGAGTGGGGCGATTTCCTCGTGCATCCCGACCCGGCGCAGACGTTCGGCTTCGATCGCGGCCTGCGCGTGCTGATGCAGGACCGCTTTGCCGTCACGCGTACGCTGTTCGACAGCACGCGCACGAGTGTGACACTCAATGGCCTCGAGCAGCCCGACGACGCGCCGGGGCAGATGTTCGCGTTCGCGCGCACGCCGTTCGGGCACGACGAGGGCAACCGCTTCGTCGTGCTCGGGATGGCGCGTCCGCTTGCCGACGTGCTGGCACCGGCCGGCATGCTCGGCGAACGGATCGTCCGGATGGTGCTCGTATCGAGCCTGATGGCGGTGATTCTCGCGATCCTGTTCGCGCGCGCGATCACGCGGCCGCTGCAGGCGCTCGCGCGCGCCGCGACGCACGTGTTCGACGATCCGGCCGCCGAACGGCTGCCGGTTCGGCGTGCCGACGAGATCGGCGTGCTCGCGCGCTGTTTCGACAGCATGCGTGTCGAGATTCGCACGCAGGTCGCGATGCTGCGCGCGAAGCAGCAGGAGCTCACGCACCTTGCCGGCCACGATCCGTTGACCGAGCTGCCGAACCGCCTGCTGTTCATGGAGCATCTCGATGCCGCGATCCGGCATGCGGCCGCGGTGCACGAAGGGCTGGCCGTGATGTTCGTCGATCTCGACCGCTTCAAGCAGATCAACGACCAGCACGGGCATTCGGCCGGCGACCGCACGCTCGTCGCGGTCGCGAAGCGGTTGAGCCTCGTGCTGCGCAACGGTGACATGGTCGCGCGGCTCGGCGGCGACGAGTTCATCGTGCTGATTGCGGACGTGCGTTCACCGGCGGTGATCGGCGATGTCGCGTCGCGGATCCAGATCGTGATGGCGGAAGAACTGGAGTTCGGCGACCGGCGCTTGGCCGTCGGTGCGAGCATCGGCGTCAGCGAGTTTCCGGCCGACGGCGCATCGGCCGAGGAACTGCTCGTCAAGGCCGACGCGGCGATGTATGCGGCGAAGGCATCCGCGCAGTGCGCGTACGTGCGCTATCAGGACCTGGTCGGCGGCGGCGCTGCGCCGGACGAAGCCGGGGCCGGCCGCGTCGCATCGGGCGCCAGCCGGTGACGGCCGGCCGGTAAAACACGCGATGCAAGCGCAACGAGCCCGTCATGGACGGGCTCGTTGCATGTGCGGACTGCGCGCGGGGCGCGCAGCGGCAGGCTTAGTGGCCGAAGTAGACCGAGTCGCGCGGGCTTTGCGCCTTGGCGGCCGGTGCGCCACCCTGGACGGTCGCGGCCGGTTGCGCACCGTAGCCGGTATTGTCGTCGGCGGCGCGCACGCGGGCTTGCGCGGCCTGGATGTCGGCCGGGTAGTGCGGGCTCGACAGGCCCGGCGTGTAGCCGGCTTTTTCGAGCTGGACCAGCTCGTTGCGCAACTGGGCGCGGGTCACGGTGCTTTGGGCGAATGCGCCGAACGAGGCGGACAGGGCGACAGCGGCAACGACTGCGGAAACGAGCGATTTCATGATGACCTCCGATGTTTGTCTTGGCTTTCCGCGTTCGACACCATGTCGTAAGCGGTTGATTACATCGTAGGCGCCGGTCGATTCAGGGTAAACGTGGATTTCAGCGAAAGATCGTTGTCGCGGAGGCAATAATCCCGGGACAAATATCTCCTGTCCCCATTCAGTATTGCCGGATTTGCAAGGGCGCGGTGATACGGGCGGGCGCCCGGTGGCGACTGGCGGAGGACGGCGGAGGTGGAAATGACGCGGGCGGGCCGCGGTGCGGCCGGCTCAGACGCCGTCGTCGTCGATTTCCTTGCGCTCCCGGCGTTCCTCGTTGCCGCGGCGCGCGCGCAGGCGCTGGCGCGACAGAACGGCGATCACCTGCTGGGTCGGCGCGCCGGACGGCAGTTCGTTGCGGATGCGATCGGGCACCATCGGCAGGCCCGCGCGCTGCCGGCGCAGCGCTTTTGCGATTGCCCGGCGGCACTCGTCCCCGTGGCAATCCCATTCATCGCGGATTCTCTGGCAATAACGGCATTGTTCCATCGAAATAGTCTAACGCGTCTTGGGGAACCGGGCAGCGCGCGGGGCCGAACGGGTCACGCATGGCGCTTCCGTCGCGGACGTATCGACGATGGGCGGTTGAATGGGACTGCGAAGCAATCGGGTGAAATGGGCTGCCTGAAACTACAATTCCCCATCCGTCTCCATACGGATTCCTTGCGGACGAACGGGGTTTGAACGGCTTATCGGAGCGACCAGATTCCCCAGATGGCGATCAACAGGCCAACGCCGAGTCCGCAGCCCAGCAACACATAGGTTTCCATCTCGTGCCTTTGAAAACGGGGCAGCGCTGACGTCGGCGTCAGCGTGCGAGCAGCAAAGCCGGTCACGTATCGTCGCGCTGTCGGGCGGAGCGATACGCCGGGTCCGCGAATACTACGCTTTGCAGCTTTCAGAACGCATGCGCGATCGATGGCGGCGGGCTGATCGCTATTTCTTGCCCGCGTGCCGGCTATTCGTGTGCGGCCGGCGGGCGCGTGGCCCAGATTCAGGCCGGCAGTTCGTATCGGCAAGCATGAGCAATGCGGTGGCGTGGTTCAACATGGATTCTCGAGCGCAGGTCGGTGCGCGTGCAATCGACGCGGCGGATCGAACCTGCATCTTGCCTGCGCGCTGCCGTGGACGTTCGACTCGACCGCGGCGCAGCGCGGGGCCGGGTGCGGTGCCGTTTGAGGTACTGTCGGAACGGTTCAATATAATTCATGATGCTTCAATGCCTCATGTGAAACATACATACCCCGGAACAAGGAGACCCGATGACGCTTGCCCAGTTGCAGGCACTGGCCGCCGTAGTCGAACTCGGTTCGCTTACCGCCGCGGCCGACCGGCTCAGCCGCAGTCAATCCGCGATCAGCCATGCATTGACCGAGCTGGAGGACATCACGCAGGTCAAGCTGCTCTGGCGGGACCGGCAGCCGGTGGTGTTGACGGCGGCGGGCGAACGCCTGTGGCCGTACGTCCAGAGCGTGGTGCGGGAAGCGCAACTGCTGCGCCAGCAGTTCAGCCTGTCGCGCGGCAAGCTCGAAGGCAAGCTGGTGGTTGCGTCGCTGCCGAGCGTCTCGCTGGCGTTCGTCGTTCCCGCGCTCGAGGCGTTGAAGGAGATGCACCAGGGCGTGTCGGCGGTGCTGCTCGAAGGCACGGACAGCGAAGTCGAAGGGTGGATCGACGACGGTACGGCCGACATCGGCGTGGTGGCCGGCACGAAGACGTTCGCACACACTCTGCCGCTGCTCGACGAGGATTTTGTCGCGGTGGCGCCGGACGGCATGTTCGGCGGCCGCAAGAGCGTGTCGGCAAAACAGTTGTCCGCGGCGCCGTTCATTTTCTCGAAGGCAGGGTGCGGGCCGGTGATCGCGGATTACTTCGCGCGTGGCGGCGCGCCGCTCCGGGCCGCGTTCAACGTGGTGGAGATGCGCACCATTCTTTCGATGGCGGAGGCCGGTATGGGCGTATCGATCGTGCCGCGCATCACGCTCACGTACACACCGTTCGGCGGCCGCGTGCTGGAACTGTCGCCGAGGCTGCATCGTTCCGTGCGGTTGTCGTGGAACGTGGCCGGCAACGCGGTCACCGACGAGTTCGTGAGGCTCGTCGACGCACAACGCGCCAAAGCCGCGAAAGCGATTCAGGCGCGTGCGAAAAAGGGCAGGTAGCGCGCGGCCGGCGAGATGAATAACGCTCATTGGCGCCTTGCAGTTTATTCATGCCGAGGATGATCGAGATGCAATACAGTGTTCGAACCTCGTCACCCTGACTGCCCTGCCGCGAAGGAGCCTGCCGTGCCGGCTTTGCCCACCCTGTTTGCGTTCGGACTCGTGTCGCTCGGCATGGTGCTGACGCCCGGACCGAACATGATCTACCTGGTTTCGCGCTCGATCTGCCAGGGCCGCCGCGCAGGGCTCGTGTCGCTCGGCGGCGTCGCGCTGGGGTTCGTTTTCTACATGGTTTGCGCGGCGCTGGGCATCACCGCGCTGGTGATGACCGTGCCGTATGCGTACGACGTGCTGCGCTTTTCCGGCGCGCTCTATCTGTCGTACCTGGCGTGGCAGGCACTCAAGCCGGGCGGCCGCTCCGCGTTCCAGGTCCGGCAGTTGCCGCACGACAGCCGCGTCAGGCTCTTCACGATGGGTTTCGTCACGAACCTCGCGAATCCGAAGATCGCGGTGATGTATCTGTCGCTGCTGCCGCAGTTCATTTCACCGGGGCACGGCAGCGTGCTCGCGCAATCGCTGGCGCTCGGCTGCGTGCAGATCGCGGTGAGTGTCAGCGTCAACGCGCTGATCGCCTGCTTGGCTGGTTCCATCGCGGGTTTTCTGGCGGGACGACCGGTTTGGGCGTCGGTCCAGCGCTGGTTGATGGGCACCGTGCTGGCCGGATTGGCGGTGCGTATCGCGCTGGAATCGCGAAGCTAAAGCGGGCGGCTTGCGGTTCGCGCAGCCGTAGCCGGCAACCCTGCGTCCCGTCGGAAGCATCCCGCATCGTCACCCGGGGCAATTGCCTTCGGCATCCTTCCCGACCCGAACGGGCGCTGCCTTTTCACTGCGTCGGCTGCGTGTCGCGAGCCAGCACAGGATCGACCCGCCGCAAACCATCACTGCGCCTTGCCAGAATTCGGCTGACAGAGGCGCATGCAGCAGCGTTGCGGCGAGCGCGGCCGCGAGCACCGGCGTCAGGTACGACGCGCCGACGATGATCGTCACGTTGCCGTGCATGATGCCGGTGTTCCATGCCGCATAGCCGAACCCGAGCGCCGATGCCGCCAGCACGATATAGATGATCGTGTGAAGGCTGAACGTCATGGCGCCGCCGCCCTCGATCGCGAATTTGATCCAGAGCGCCGCTGCGACCAGCATGAAGAACGGCGTGACGCCGTTCTTGCCGTCGGCAATGCGTGCCGTCACCGTGCAATAGCCGGCCCAGATCAGCGCGCCGAAGAAGGCGAGGCCATAGCTCAGCGGATTGTCCGCGACGTTGCGCAGCATACCGGCCGGATCGAGGCCCTGGTCGCCGCCGAGCACCCAGCAGATGCCGAGCATCGACAGCAGGACGCCCGGCACGACCAGCAGGTTGGCACGCTGCTTGTTGAACACGATGGCTGCGACCAGCGTCAGGCTCGGCCACAGGTAGTTGACCATCGCGACTTCGATCGCCTGCCGGCCGTTGCTCGCATACCCGATCGACAGCGCTAGGCACAGCTCGTACGAGACGAACAGCAGCCCGCCCCACAGCAGGTAGTTTTTCGGGAACTTGCTCAGGTCGGGGAAGCCGATCGTAAACAGCAGAAGCACGGACGCCACCGTATAGATCATCGCAGCGCCGCCGGTCGCACCGAGGCTTTCGCTGACCCCGCGAACGAGGGCGACCACCGAGGCCCACAACAGCACCGCGCCGAGCCCGATAAGTGTTGCCTTGTTCTTGCGTTTCATGCTTCCTGTTTGTTTCGACATTCAAATTCGACTTCGGATGATTCGGTTGCGCTCGCGTGTGCTGCCAGCGCGAACGGAAAAATCCGGTTGCGACTGCAACCGGCAATGCAATGCGGCGATTGCGCCGGACACGCGTAGTTTAAAGGGGCCGAGCCAGCGCGACCGAGTGGCGGACGATGGTGGGGGAACAGCCGGGTGCATGCGGCGGATTCAGGTGTGTGTGCGGAACGTGCTAGCCGGTCATGCGTCGTCGATGCGCCGTTCCGCTCCGATTGCCGACAACGCACGTCCGATCGAGTCGAGCATGGCGTCACGCGTCGGCCCGAGCGTCGTGACGAGGAAGAACCCGTGTTCGTCGGTCGACAGGCCGATCAGCGGCCAGCGGCCGGTGTCATCGCGAATTTCAAGTTGTCGTCTGTCGGAATCGACGTCGACGTCGACGTCGCCGTGCGTTTGCCGCAGCGCATCCGCGATTGCATCGAATGCGTCGGCCGACGGGGGCGTGTGGATGCGGTATTCGAAACTCATCTTCATGGGCCGGTGTGCGAGGCACGCAGTCTAACCCGCGTCGTGGCACGCCCATTCCTCGATGCCAATGCAACCGGCACCCGCCGCAGCGGGCGCCGGCCCGATCACCGTTCGTGCCGCTTCTTGCTCAGCTCGATCGTCTCGAACAGCTCGTACTGCGCGGTCGGGTGCTGATCGGCGCCCGGCGCATGGTAGTAGCGCATCGTGATCGTCGTGTGGCCGCCCGGCTTGCCCGGGTCGTGGTCGAACACCGCGATCCCGTAACCGGTGCCCGTATCGCGGCGCGCGGACCAGATCGCATCCTCGAGCGCATCGGCCGGCTGGCGCACGAACGTGTTCGGCGCGGTGCCAGGCACCGGCCGGTTCGGCTTCGTGAACACCTTCGCCCGCGCAAAGCCGGTCGACGGGTTCTCGCCGTACACGTCGAGCGGTGCGCTGGTGCCGCCGCCGCCGAGGATCAGGTGGATCGTGCCGTGGCTCGTGTCGAACGTCGTGCGGTCCGGGTCATTCGAGCCGACCGGACGCGGCTGCAGCGTCTCGACCACTTCGCCGGTCGTCGCGTCGACGCCCGCGCGGTGATTGCAGCCGCGCACCGGGTAGCTGCGCTCGTAGTCGTGATCGTGGCCGCACAGCACGAGGTCGACGCCGTAACGATCGAACAGCGGCAGCCATGCCTCGCGAATGCCTTTGTCGGAACCGTTGCCCGTCTTCGACGAACTGAGCGCGTCCTGGTGCATCTGCACGACGATCCAGTCGATGTCGTCGTCATGCGCAGCATGGCGCAGCGTGTGTTCGAGCCAGCGCGTCTGCTCGCCGTTGCTGTAGCCGCGCACGTAGAACGACGTGCCGGGCTCGATCGGCGGGCGGCCCGTGCTCGCGGCCGGCACGAGCGGCGCGGGGCCGCCGACGAACGCGGCGGCGTCCTGGTACACGACATCGTCGGCGTCGAGCGACACGAACAGCACCGAGCTCACGCGGAAGCTGTACCAGCGGCCCGGGAAGCGCGTACCGTTCTCCGGCAGCGTATAGCGCGCGAGATACGAGTCGAGCCCTTGCGGACCGTTGTTGAACTCGATCTCGTGATTGCCGGGGCAGGGCATCCACGGGCGATTCGCGGCCGACGTCTCGTTGTTGTTGCCGAAATCGCGCCACACCTCGGGCTGGTGCGCGGGGTTCAGGTTCGCGTAGCAGAGGTCGCCGTTCAGCAGGTGGAACAGCGGCTGGAACTGCTCGACGGCCTGCACCGCGAAGCGGCTCTGCGGCGATGACAGCACCCATGCGCCGTTCGGCGTCGCGAGATCGCCGTAGCTCGTGAAGCGGAACGGCGCGCGACCGCGCGGCGCGGTCGAGAAATTCGCGGCGAACGGCTGCGCGGCGTTGCTGTCGTTGTCGGCCGTGATCTCGTAGCGGTAGCGCGTATCCGGCTTCAGCCCGTGCACGCGCGCGTGGTACGCGAACACGGTTTCGCCGTTCAGGCCGTCGGTGTACAGGCGCTGGACGCCGTGCACCGTGCGCGGCGGCTCGCCGTCGGCGACGATGCGCGCGCGCGGATTGACGGCCGGTGCGAGCGACGCCCACGAGATCACGACTTCGGACGTCGGGTCGTTGCCCCACGTCAGATGGACCTGCTCGGGCGTGCCGTCCGGATTCGACGCGGCGGCCCGGGCGGCCGCGAGCCCGCCGGCAGCGGTCGCAAGGCCGGATACGCCGGCGAGTTTCAGGAAGCCGCGACGCGACACCGACGCGGCCGGCTCGTTCGGCTGATCAGGGAGATTGTCCTGGTTCGACATGGTCGTAGTTTTCGTTGATGGGGACGCGAAAAGTGGAACCGCTCGGCCATGCGCGAGCGCGGCCGGGGCGTGGGCCGGAAACGAGCGGGATCCCGGTGACACGCATTGTCGACGGGCAGTTTTGCCGCGTTGTGACAGCACGGCAACCACGTGTGTGGCGGCCGATACGAAGAGTCGCGCATCGCGTGGCATCCGGCCCGCTCCGAAGCGCGCTCGATCGCACCGAAAATTATTCGCCAACCTCGCGACGGATTTCTCTTGCCCGCTCCGTTTAACGCATGAACGGCCGCTTCCGGTCGATGCCCGTTACTTCGGAGTCTTTCATGAAACTTTCTGTTCCATTGCGGTTTGCCGCCGGATGCGTGGCGGCGCTGGCGGCGTCCGCCGCATTCGCGCAGGCCGTGATCGTCGCGCCTTACGCACCGCCGGCGCCGCGCGTCGAAGTGATGCCGGCGCCGCGCGCGGGCTACGTGTGGGACCAGGGCCACTGGCACTGGCGGCAGGGGCGCTACGTCTGGATTCCGGGTCACTGGCAAGTGGTGCGCGTCGGTTACCACTGGGTGCCCGGGCACTGGGCCGCGCGCGGGCCGGCCTGGCGCTGGGTGCCGGGCCACTGGGCCTGATGCGCGCGCCGTCGCGCGGGACATCGGGCCGGCGCGGCGGATCATTCACGCAATGTCATGAGTCGAAGCCATGCCTTTTCGAACCATCGTGATACTGGCGGCCGCGGCCATCGTGCTGGCCGGCTGCGTCGTGGTGCCGGCGCGTCCGGTGTATTACCGGCCCGCGCCGGTCGTCGTATATTGAGCACGCCGGCCGACGGTTGCGCAACCGGGCGACGCGTGAGTTGCCGACAGGATCGATATGCCGCGCGACACGGATGTCGATGAAACGGACATGGCGGACGCCGTGTGCGACGCCGCGCGCGATGCGCACGGCGTTGCCGAACCGTCGGCGTGGCGCCGCGCGGCGATGGCCCGACGCATGCAAGGAGAGCACGACGATGAGCTTCAGCCGGGCGGCGGGCACACCTGCCGGCACAGCGCGACGCAATCGCGCTGCGCGACGGAGCGGGCGGCGTTGAACGATCGCGGCGACCGCGATCCGGACGCGGAACTCGTCGCGCGCGTCGGCGCGCGCGATTCGTCGGCGGTGCGCGTGCTCGTCGCGCGCAAGCTGCCGCGGCTGCTCGCATTGGCGACGCGCATGCTCGGCGATCGGAGCGAAGCCGAGGACGTCGCACAGGAGACGTTCTTGCGAATCTGGAATCAGGCGCCGCGCTGGCGCGAAGGCGAGGCGCGTTTCGACACGTGGCTGCATCGCGTCGTGCTGAACCTGTGCTACGACCGGTTGCGCGGCCGGCGCGAGGAGCCCGTCGATACGTTGCCCGACGTGCCGGATCCGCAACCGGAGCCGGCCGCGCATGCGGAACTGCGCTCGCGCGATGCGCGCGTGCGGCAGGCGCTTGCCGCGTTGCCGCCGCGGCAGCGGGAAGCGCTCGTGCTCCAGTACTATCAGGAAATGTCGAATGTGGAAGCAGCCAACCTGATGGGCATCACCGTTGATGCGCTGGAAAGCCTGCTCGCCCGCGCGAGGCGCAACCTGCGCGCGCAACTGGCCGGCGACCCACTTAGCGAGGACAAGCGATGACACCCGAACGATTTCGCACCATCGTCGCCGCGTACGGCTCGGACGCGCGGCGCTGGCCGGACGGCGAGCGCGCGGCCGCCGAGGCGTGGGCGCGCGCGAACCCGCGCGACGCGCTGCTGGCACTGGACGATGCCGCCGACCTCGATGAATGGCTCTCGTACGACACGGTCATGCCGCCTGCACCGGCGCTGGTCGAGCGCATCGTCGCGTCGGCACCCGCGCCGCAACGCGCGCGGCGGCGCGGCAACGTGTGGTGGTCGGGCGCGGCGTTCGCGGGCGTCGGCCTGGCCGGTGCGCTGGCGGGCGCGGTGGCCGTGTCGATGCTGATGCTCGGCAGCGTGCCGACGTCGCAGCACGAACCGGGTTATCTGACGACGACGTTCGGCGGCCCGAGCATCGACGGGAGCGATGAATGAGCGAACGCGGCTGGAAATTCATCCTCGTCGGCTCGGTCGTGTTGAACGTGTTCATGCTCGGCGCGATCGGCGGCGGCGTGTATCAGTGGTTCTCGACGCATCGTGACCAGCTTGCGGCGGGCGCGCCCGCGCAGCGCACCGCGTTGCGTTTCGCGGCGGACGAATTGCCCGATGCGCGGCAGCGCGAGTTTGCCGCCGCGCTGAAGGCCGCGCGCAAGAACGGCCGCGATTTCGCGCGGGAAGGGCGCGACGGCCGGATCACCGTGCTGGATCTGCTCGCCGCGCCGCAACTCGATCGCGCGGCGATCGACGCCGCACTTGATCGCACGCGCGCGGCCGATACCGCGATGCGTGCGCAGGTCGAGCGCAGCGTCGTCGATTTCGCGGCGACGCTGACGCCCGGAGAGCGCGTGAAGTTCGTCGACGGGTTGCAGCACAGCGGCAACTGGCGTCTGCCGCCGAGACTGCAGAAGAAGCCGGACGCGCCGGCGAGTCAGTAGGCAACAGGCAGCGCGACACGCGATACGCGTGTCGCCGGCACCCGCATTCGGTCATGCGCAATGCGTACACGGGATGAATCGCACGCGCCGTTGCGCGTCGATGACTCGCGCCGTTGCAGTGCCTCACCTCCGCCGCCTCTCCCGTTCCTCGTTTCTCCGATCCAGAAAATATTTGCGAGCTCCGCGACGGATTTCCCTGCATGCCTGCGTTAAACGTGGGTACGCACCGCCAGAGAGCCCGTCATGGACCACCCGAACGACACCACGCCGGCCGCGATCGCGCTGAACCGCTTCGGTCTCGGCGCGCGGGCCGACGAAGCGCTGCCTGCCGACCCGAAGGCGGCGCTCGTCGCGCAATTCGACCGTTACGACGCGCGGCCCGCCGCGTGGGCCGGCGAACCGGACGCAATCGCGCTCGCGACGCGCTTCGCGAACGCGCGCAACGCGATGACAGGCGACGACGCGGCCGCGAAGCGCGCGACCGCGCAATCGATCCGGCGCGACGGCTACGACGCGTATCGCAGCGCCGTCGCCGCACGGTTGAACAGCGCGCTGAACACACCCGCGCCGTTCGTCGAGCGTCTCGTGCATTTCTGGGCGAACCATTTCGCGGTGTCGGTCGACAAGGGGCAGGTGGCCGCGTATGCGGGCGCGTTCGAACGCGACGCGATCCGCCCGCATGTGCTCGGCCGCTTCGAGGACATGCTCGTCGCCGTCGAACAGCATCCGGCGATGCAGGTTTTCCTCGACCAGGCACGCTCGGTCGGCCCGGACAGCCCGGCTGCATTGCGCGCGGAAGCGCGCAATCCGTCGGCGAAGCGCGGGCTCAACGAGAACCTCGCGCGCGAAATCATGGAACTGCACACGCTCGGCGTGCGAACCGGCTACACGCAAGCCGACGTGACGGAGTTCGCGCGCGCATTGACGGGCTGGAGCATCGCGGGCGGACGCGGGCTGCAGCCGGGCGATGCCGCGCCCGGCGCGTTCGTGTTTCGCCCGAAGCTGCATGAACCGGGCACGCGCACGGTGATGGGGCGCACCTACGACCAGCCGGGCGAAGCGCAGGCGCGCGCGATCCTGCACGACCTCGCGCGGTCGGATGCGACGGGCCGGCATATCGCGTTCCAGCTTGCCCGTCATTTCGTCGCCGACAATCCGCCGCTCGCGCTGACCGACCGGCTGGCCCGCGCGTTCGATGCGAGCGGCGGCGATCTGCCGACCGTCTATCGCGCGCTCGTCGATGCGCCCGATGCGTGGTCGCCGGTCAACCGCAAGTTCAAGACGCCGTGGGAGTGGGCCGTATCGTCGCTGCGCGGGCTCGGCTGGCGCGAGATGGACGATCGGGGCGACCTGAAGGCCGCGCCGCTGCTCGCGCAGCTCGGCCAGCCGGTGTGGCGGCCGGGCTCGCCGGCGGGCTACGACGACGTCGCCGCGAGTTGGGCCGCGCCCGACGCGCTCGTGCGCCGCGTCGAGATCGCGCAGCGCCTGGCCGCACGCACCGGCGACCGGCTCGACCCGCGCACGCTCGGCAACACACTGCTCGCCGGGTCGATGAGCGCGCCGACCGCGACCGCGCTGTCGCGCGCGGAAAGCGCGACCACGTCGCTCGCGCTGCTGCTCGTATCGCCCGATTTCCAACGGAGGTGAACATGGCACTGTCCCGCCGACAATTCCTGAGCGTTGCCGCCGCCGGCGCAGGCGCGATCCTCGTCGCGCCGCGGATCGTGTTCGCGAACGTCGAGACCGACCGGCGCTTCGTGTTCGTGATTCAGCGCGGCGCGGCCGACGGCCTGAACATCGTCGTCCCGTATGCGGAGCCCGCGTATGCGTCGCTGCGCGGCGCGCTCGCGATCGACACCGCGGCCGCGACGCGGCTCGACGGCACGTTCGCGCTGCATCCGTCGCTCACGCAGACCGCGCGGCTATACCGCGACGGGCAGGCGCTGTTCGTGCACGCGATCGCGTCGCCGTATCGCGACCGCTCGCATTTCGACGGGCAGAACGTGCTCGAAACAGGCGGCCGCGCGCCATATCAGGTGAAGGACGGCTGGTTGAACCGGCTCGCCGCGCTGCTGCCGGCGACGCGCGAAAGCGCGATCGCGTTCGCGCCGACCGTGCCGCTCGCGTTGCGCGGCACCGTGCAGGCCGCGTCGTATGCGCCGTCCGGTTTGCCGGCCGCGCCGGACGACCTGCTCGCGCGCGTGTCGGCGCTTTACGAGGCCGACACGCAGCTCGGCCCGCTGTGGCAATCGGCGATGCAAGCGCGCGGCCTCGCCGGCGACGCGCATGCGCGGCAGGATCCCGCGGGTGTCGGCAAGCTTGCCGCGACGTTCCTCGCGCGCGACGACGGCCCGCGGATCGCGATGATCGAAACGGGCGGCTGGGACACGCACAGCGCGCAGAACACGCGGCTCGCCAATCAACTGAAGGCGCTCGACACGATGCTCGCCGCGCTGCGCGACGGCCTCGGGCCCGCATGGCAGCAGACCACGGTGCTGGTCGCGACCGAGTTCGGCCGCACGGCCGCGGCGAACGGCACGGGCGGCACCGATCACGGGCAGGCGTCGGTCGCGATGCTGGCGGGCGGCGCGGTCGCGGGCGGCCGCGTGATCGCCGACTGGCCGGGACTGCGGCCGGGCGACCTGTATGAAGGCCGCGACCTGAAGCCGACCGCGTCGCTCGATGCGCTGATCTCGGGCGCGGCTGCCGAAAGCCTGCGGCTCGATCCTCGCCGCACCGCGTCCGCGCTGTTTGCGGAAAGCGGTGCGACGCGGCCGATGACGGGCCTGATTCACGGGGCTGCGTGATGCGGGGTGTCGCCGCGTTCGACCTCGCCAAACGATTACACAACAGGGAGAATTGACGATGAAGATCCGATCCGTTTCGCTTGCCGTGCTGGTGAGCGCGAGTGCCGTGCTGATGTCCGCGTGCGTGGTCGAACCCGTGCGGCCGCCGCAGCCGGCGCCGCTCGTCGAAGTGATGCCGCCGCCACCGGCACCCGGCTATCGCTGGGCGAAGGGGCATTACCGGTGGGCCGGCAATCATTGGGCGTGGGTGCCCGGGCACTGGGTGGCCGTGTATTGACCGTGTGAGACGTGCCGCGCGGTTCGCGGCGAGGGTGCCGGGAAGCGGGCTCGAACTCGTTCACTGAACGCTGGTGCGAAACGCAAGTCGGCTTCGACATCGACATCGACATCGACATCGACATCGACATCGACATCGACATCGACATCGACATCGACACCGACACCGACACCGACACCGACACCGACACCGACACCGACACCGACACCGACACCGACACCGACACCGACACCGACAGCATGCTGCCGCGCGCGCAGCGCCTACCACCCGATCCGGTGCTTCTCCTCCGTCTCGCGATGCCGCCAGTCGTCGTCCGCGTGCAGGTACTGGCTCGTCGTCGTGAGCGACACGTGGCCGAGGTTGTCACGCACGAGCCGCAGGTCGACGCGGCCGTCGGCCATATGCGAGCCCGCGCTGTGGCGCAGCCAGTGCGCGGACGCCTGTTCGAGCACGCGCGCCTGTTCGTCGCCCGCCGCGCCGTTCGCGCGCAGCCGGTCGGCCGCGTGCCGGAACACCTGCTTCACGATCCTGTGCAGCGCCGCGCGCGTGAGCGGCTTGCGCGCCTGGCCGAGCGGCAGCACGAGCGGCGTGGGCTCGCCGTCGGACGGCAGCGCGGGCAGCCCGTGCGCGCGCCGGTAGCGCGACAGCTCGGCCATCATCTCGTCGGTGGCCGGCACGAGCCGCTGCCGGCCGCCTTTGCCCATCACGTCGAGCCACCAGCGGTCGTGCCCGTTCGCGTCGTGCCGGCAGAAGAACTGGCCCATCGTCGTGTCGGCCGCTTCGGTGATGCGCAGCCCGCCGAGATACAGCAGCGTGAACAACCAGCGCGCGCGATCCGCATGGAAGCACGCGCGCGCATCGTCGCGCGGCATTGCGACGATCGCGTCCTTGACCGACTGCCACAGCGGTTGCCCGAGATGACGCGTGATGCGCGGCGCGGGACGACGCTGCCGCTGCCGCGACAACGCAAGCGGATTGCCGGCGAGGTAGCCGGCCTGCACGAGCCACGAGAACATCACGTTCAGGATCACCAGCGCCTGCCGCTGGCTGGCCGCCGACAGCGGCCCGTAGAACGGCCGCCAGCGCGGGTCGTCGCGCGGATGCTTGCGGCCGCCGTTCGCGCACCATACGTCGGTCGGTGCGGGCGCGAGCAGGAACTGCCGGTAGACGACGAGATCTTCGTGCGTGAGCGACGACAGCGGCTTGCCGCACGCGATCACGGCCCACAGCAGCAGGCGCTCGGCTTCCTTGCGGTAGTTCTGGAACGTGGTCGGCGTATCGACGAAGCGCGCGAGCCATGCGCGCACGGCGTCGAGATCGTTGGTCGCGGCGATCTGCGGATGCGTGCTGCCCGAGCGGTTGGTGCCCGCGCGTCCGTCGAGTGCGGCCGGCACGGTCAGCGTATCGATCGGCAGCGGGCGCAGCGCGGCGCCGGACGGAACGGGTGAGGTCATGCGAAGCGGGGGCGCAGTGTGGGCCGCGCGGGCGAACGAAGGCAGCGCGACAAAGCGTATCGGGAAGCGCCGATGGTACACGATCGTCATGCGGCGCATGCCGGTGCTTCGACGCCGAAGCGGACCAGGGTCCGTTGATGCGGATCACTGACGTTCCGCTGATCCTGCAAATTCACTCGCGAGGCTGGCCGTATCTCCGTGCTCGAAACCCCCATGACCGCGATCGCGCACGAAGTGCGGTCGGTTTTTCCGCACGACATGGCAGATTCGATGGCATCGGGCATGTCCACGCCGTGCGTAGTCCCTTGTTTTTTCAAGGAGCCACCTGACAGTCGGAAATATTTACGCTCGAATCGCGCCACGGGAATATGCCCGCGACGGTTGTCGATCCTTACGAAAGGCGTGTATTCTCCCTACAAATTCATAAAATAAAATCCGAGACACAGCCAGGGTTCCAGCGCCGGAATGGCAACGAGAGAACTCGTTTCGTAATTGACGCACGCTACCAATAACCTTAAAAAAGGACGGTTCCCGTGACACCAATTAGAAACGCAGCAACCATCTGCACCGTCGTGGGTGCGCTCTTGGCGACCGCGGCACTTTCCGATAACGCGTCGGCTCAGGCGCCCGCGGGGTCTTCCTCCGCTACGCCGCTGGCTGTCGGGCTCGTTTCGAGCGGCGTAGCCGAAGCGCAGGCAATCGAGGCGATCCGCGAAGGCGATATCCTGACGATCAAGCTGCGGTTCAAGCCGCTCGTCGCAAACAAGGTGGAAGTGCTCTATAGCTCGATCAGCAAGAGCGACTACGAGAACGGCATCTACGTGCTCGCAGGCAACAAGAAGCACTTGCTGCTGACGGACAGCAACAACCAGCCGCTGGCCAGCCCTCGCGTAGTTCTTAGCACATCGAAGGATTCTCCGAGCGCGGGCACGTGGTACGGGAGATTTCCCGCTCCGCCGAAGAACGTCACCAAGGTGTCGTTGTCGATTCCGGGTGTGGAAGCGCTCGACGGCATCAAGATTACCGATCGCTGACCATGGCCGGAGCGATCACATCAATCGTGGCGCTGATCCTGTCGGCGACCGCCGTCGGCGGTGCCTTCGCGCAAGCGCCGCCGGCGCATCGCGACATTCGCGATCTCAACGCAACCGTCCTGGACGTGAAGGGCTTCTCGTCCGATCTGAACAGCACCGTATCGGATCTGTCGGCCAGGGCATCGGGGCTCGCGGCACGGCACGACGGCCTGTCCGTGCGCGATGACAAGGCGACAGTGCGGGTGTCGATGCTGGGCGACATCCTGTTCGACTTCGACAAGGCCACTATCCGGCCGTCTGCCGAGCCGACACTCGACGACATCCTGCGGCTCGCCGCGTCCGTTCCGTCCGGGGCGATCGTGATCGAGGGGCATACCGATTCGAAAGGATCTGCCGCGTATAACAAGACGCTGTCTTTCCGTCGTGCGAATGCCGTGGCCGACTGGCTCACGTCGCACGGGATGAAGAAGGCGCGTTTGTCGGTCAAGGGGCTGGGGGGCAGCCGGCCGGTCGCGCCCAATACGCTCAGGAATGGCGCGGACAATCCGGACGGCCGTGCACTGAATCGCCGTGTCGAGTTCGTGTTGCCGAACGACGCGAAGCGCGCGAAGTAGGCGCCCGGCGTGCACATGCGGACCGTCGGCTGCGATGCGCGCGGCTGAACCGGAGCACGGTAACGTGTCGGCGTGCGGGCGACATGGCACGAATGAGGGGGGAGAACGCCGGCTGTAGGGCATTTGCGAACTTTCCCGCCGCGCCGATCGTCTAACCGCCCCTCCAACGCTTCCAGAGGAACACCAGATGCTTCGCCATTCCAGAACGCTGCTCGGCGCGGCCGTCATTGCCGGCAGCACGCTCCTCGCCGGATGCCAGACCGACGCGGCCGTCACGGCCCAGAACGCGGCCCGCCCGGCCGACAGCCGGCCGGTGGCCAGGACCGTCTATGTCGCGCCGCAATCCGCGCGCTGCACGGGCGTCGCACCGATGGAATGCCTGCAGGTCCGCAGCAGCCCGAGCGAGCCGTGGAGCTTGTGGTACGCGGGCATCGAGGGCTTTGCGTACCAGCCCGGTTACCTGTACACGCTCGAAGTCGACGAATACCGCGTCGCGCGGCCGCCGGCCGACGGTTCGTCGATCCGCTGGGTGCTCAAGCGCGTCGTCGAGCGCCGCCAGGCGAACTGACGTCCGCGCTCACGCGGACGATCGCGCCGCCGCACGGGCCGGCGGCGCGGCCGTATCGATCCGCCGGAACACGACGGACGACAGCAGCGTGACGGCGCCCATGCACGCGAACGACAGCATGAATCCGCGCCCCCATCGAGCCCCACCAGGCGGCGAACAGGTTCACTAGCCCGCCGCCGATCGACACGCCGAGCCCCATCGCCAGCATCTGCATCATCGTGAACAGGCTGTTGCCGCTGCCGGCGTCGGCATGCGACAGCCCCTTCAGCGTCACGCCGTTCATTGCCGCGAACTGCATCGAGTTCGCGGCGCCGAACACGATCAGCAGCACGATCTCCAGCACCGGCGCGGGCCGCGCCGACACCAGCGCGAACCCCGCGATCGCACAGCCGACGATCCCCGTATTCACGACCAGAAACGTCGCGTAGCCGAAGCGCTTCACGAGCGGCGCGATCCAGCGTTTCGCGATGACGCCCGCGATCGCGGCCGGCAGCATCATCAGCCCCGATTGCAGCGGTGTATAGCCGAGTTGCACTTGCATCAGCAGCGGCAGCATGAACGGCACCGCGCTCGTGCCGATCCGGCACAGCAGGTTGCCGAGCAGCCCCGAACCGAAGTTCGGCTCGCGAAACAGCCCGAGCCGGAACAGCGGCTGCGCGCGCCGCCGCGCATGCGGCAGGTACGCGAGCGCGCTCGCCAGGCCGAGCACGGCGAGCCCGGCCGACCAGGCGGCGCGATGCGCGGGCATCGGCGGGTCGATCGCGAGCGACAGTGCGATCATCGCGACCGACAGCAGCGCACAGCCGACGAAGTCGAACGGCGGCGGCTGTTTCGCCTGGTCGTGCGGCAGGTAGCGCTGCACCGCGATGAAGCCGACCACGCCGACCGGCACGTTGACGATGAACACCCAGTGCCATGAAATCGCCTGCGTGAGCCAGCCGCCGAGCGTCGGCCCGACGATCGGGCCGAGCTGGCCGGCGATCGATACGAACGCGATCGCCGCGACGTACTGTTCGCCCGGCACGCGGCGCAGCACGGCGAGCCGCCCGATCGGCAGCAGCATCGAGCCGCCGATGCCTTGCACGGCGCGCGCGACGACGAGCTGGCCGAGCGTATGCGATGCCGCGCAGCCGATCGACGCGAGCACGAACACGAGAATGGCGACCGAGAACACGCGGCGCGTGCCGAACCGGTCGGCGAGCCAGCCGGACGCCGGCGTGAGCATCGCCATCATCAGCGTGTAGGCGACCACGACGGGCTGCATCGCGAGCGGCGACGCGTGCAGGCTTTGCGCGATCGAAGGAAGGGCAGTGTTGACGATCGTCGTGTCGAGCGACTGCATGAAGAACGCAGCGGCGACGATCCAGAGCAGCGCGGAGTGTGTGGGTTCCCGGGACATGGCGAAATGGCGGTGCGAAGACCGGGCGCGGGCGGCGCCATTGCACGGACGCGCGGCGCCTGCCGGTCTTCAAGCGCTTGATGGTACCGATTCCTGTGGCCATCGGGAAGCTGCCTGGAGACATCGATTGTCATCGGCAATGCGTGATGCTCGATCCCGTCCGGCGTAGCGCACCTGCCACGCGTGATGCGCCCGTATTCCCGCACGCGCGCCGCGCATCGTCATGCTGCCCGTTTCTGCGAAATCACGAGCGGCGCGCCGCTCTTGTCCTCCAGCACCGCGCGGTATTCGTGCGGCCCGCACGGGCATGCGCACCGACGCGCTGGCTTTCACGGCCCGCGCCATCGCCGCATACAGGTCGTCGTCCTCGTCGACGCGCAGCGTGTTGGTCGCGCCGAAGGCCGCGAACGAGGCACTGGTCAAGGGGCTAGCGCGCGAGGAGGGGCGTTGCAACGTTCGCGCGAATTCGATCCTGGTCGGCGTGATCGAGGCCGGGATGTTTCCGGTGCTGCTCGAACAGGGGCAGTTCGACCAGGCTTGGATCGACGAGACGCAGAAGATGCTCGCGCTCAAGCGCTGGGGGAAGGCGCACGCACGGCTACGCAAATCGCTCGAACGCATCGAAGAATGCTATGAATATACCGACCGAGGATCCGGCCGAGGGGCGCTGACTCCGCGGGCCACGATGTCCGCACAGATCGTTGATTTCCATCAAGGCTTTGGCGTCGGCTTGCTTTGATGTCGGGCTGCTGATGAACGACATTGAAAGTGTCGACACTGGCGCTTGTACTTGCTGCCGGAGTGGCGCAGCGGGTCGATTCGCCGGTGCATTTCACGTACTGCCGCGGAGCTTGATATGTCATCGCACGGGCCGCGTAGGGCCATCGCCATCATTTTCCGCGAGCATGAGCAATTGTCTACCGTGATCGACGGCATGCGGCGGTTTGTCCATCTTCTGACGACTGGCAAGCCCGCTCCGGGTCTCATGGTGTTTCGGGCCATGCTTTATTACATTCGCGAGTACCCTGAGAAGGTGCATCATCCCAAGGAGGAGCGTTACTTGTTTGCGCCGCTGCGGGACAAGACAAACGAGTTCGACAGTGTCATTGACGAACTGGAATCTCAACACGCGTTGGGAGAATTGAAGTTGATGAATCTGGAGCACGCATTGACGCGCTATGAGCTGAAGGGCGCTCCCGCACTTCGTGCTTTGCAAGCCAAGGTGGACGAATATGCCGAGTACTACGCCGATCACCGGTGTATGGAAGAGACGTTGATTTTGCCCGCCGCCGGACGCCTGCTGACGGCGGAAGACTGGGCCGAGACGGACGCCGCCTTCGGAGCCAATCGCGATCCGTTCGACGGGAGCGAGCTCGAAGCCGATCTCGACAAATTGTTTTCGATGATCGTCAATACGATTCCGGAGACGGAAAGTTAGCGGCTCGGTGATGGCTCTTTCGGTGCGGGCCGTCTCATGACGCAAACCCGGATCGAAATGGCGGCCGCGCAGTCGAGCAAGTGTTTTATCGGCGTGCAGGTCAGGCGCGCGAAAAAAGCGACGCGCCGCCGGCGCTGCAGCACGTGCTCGAGCTGCGGCAAAAAACCGGCGGCCCGGCCAAAAATCGGGGGCGCATCGAAATATGCTCCGTCGGCCGGCAACACCCGCCACATAAGGCGCGCGCGGCGCCCGTGCGCGCGCGTCGCACCGAAAGAGCTTGACGGGGCGGCCGCTACCGCGTAGTGTCCGTGACCGAAGTCTTCAAGAAGTTCGATTGCTCATCATTGGCCGCACTCCGTGTGCGGCAGTCGTTGGTCTCTCCCTCTTTGATTCTTTCTGTGCCCGTCGCGGGCGCATGTTCAATTATTCGTATTAAGGAAGTATTTGTGGATACCGGTACCGTCAAGTGGTTCAACGAAACCAAGGGCTTTGGTTTCATCTCCCCGGACAACGGCGGCGACGATCTGTTCGCCCATTTCTCGGAAATTCGCGGCACGGGCTTCAAGACCCTGGCCGAAGGCCAGAAGGTCAGCTTCGAAGTGAAGCGCGGCCCGAAGGGTCTGCAAGCGTCGAACATCACGCCGCAGTAAGCCGCGTCGGCATCGGCCGCCGATCGGCGGCGGGTGCCGGATGGAGTTTCGCGCGGGGCGCCGCTGTTCCGGTGGCCTGCGCGTTCCGATGCGCACGACCGATGCATCGCGACATTCACGATGCATCGGCCGTGACGCCTCCCCATCGCATGCGTGACCCGCGTGCGACATAACGCCCTCGCGAAGCGAGCGCCGCTTCGCCAGCGCATCACCGCTTTAACGCATCAACCCGAGCAGACCGACGCCATGCCATAGCAGCCGGCGCGGTCCCGACTACTTGCGCGGCGCTCATCGCGCCGCCGCCACCGACCGCCCGAACGCCGCAACGCGCCGGGCTCCGATCGCAAGACAGGCCCGTGGCCCGTCTGAACGAACCGATACCCGGCAGCCTGCCGGCCGTCGTCCCGTTGCGGGAAACGGCGCCGGGCAGATCGCCGCGGCCGCGGTCAATCACCTTGTCTGGAGGAATTGGTTTGGCAAAAGAAGAACTGCTGGAACTGGACGGAATCGTCGACGAAGTGCTGCCGGACAGCAAATACCGTGTCACGCTGGAAAACGGCGTGGTGGTGGGCGCATATGCGTCGGGCCGCATGCGCAAGAACCACATCCGCATTCTCGCGGGTGACCGCGTGACGCTGGAACTGTCGATGTACGACCTTACCAAGGGCCGCATCAACTTCCGTCACAAGGACGCGAATTCCCCGCGTCCGCAACGCAACAGCGGGCCGCGCCGCTAAGCGGCCAGGATCGCGCGCGCAGCACCGCGCCGATCTACTCCCGTCCGGCCATGCGGCCGGACGAACCGGATGGACGGCACGGGTCGTGCCGTTCGTCGGTCGCCGGCGGCGTCGTCACGCCGTGGCGGCCCAGGTCGCATCCCGATCGAACCGCCCGGTTCGGATCGTCGTTTCTCCCCCGTACTCGTTGATTCGCTGCGCATTGCGCCGGCCGGCCACATCGGCAGCTGGTTGAGCACGCACGCCGCGCACGCACAGTGCGTCGCTTTACGCGGATGCCGGCACGGTCGTACACTCGTCGGCAATTCGCGGCCCGCGCGTGGCTTTCAATCCCTTCAGTCGCTTTCAGCGGGCCAACGACCGTGCCAGCCGGACATTCGTCGCGCGACGCCAGGAGGCGCCATGAGTGCAGACGCAGCTCCCGCATCCCCACCGGTTCAGGATCGCATCCAGCACGTGTTCGTGCTGATGCTCGAGAACCGCTCGTTCGATCACCTGTTCGCGCTGTCGGGCATCGCCGACATCGTCGCCGCGTCGCCGGGCGACAGCAATGCGTATGGCGGCGCCGTCTATCCGTTCGGCGGCGGCGCGCCCGACCGGATGCCGACCGACCCGTGCCACGAATTCACCGACGTGCTCGAACAGCTCTGCGGCGCGGGCGTGCCGTTCGTGAAAGGGCAGGCTTATCCGGGCGTCAATAATTCGGGATTCGTGTCGAACTACGCGACGTCGCATTCCGAAGGCACGCCGCCTCAGCCGGCCGACGCGGGCAAGATCATGCAGGGCGCCGACGTGCGGACGCACGCGCCGTCGCTGTACGCACTCGCGAATGCGTTCGTGCTGTGCGACGCGTGGCATGCGTCGATGCCGGGGCCGACCTGGCCGAACCGCTTCTTCCTGCACGGCGCGTCGTCGGCCGGGCTCGACCATTCGCCGACCAGGGAGGAAATGGGCGGGTGGGAGGCGTTCGACGGCTTCCGCTATCCGAAGGGTTCGATCTTCGGCGCGCTCGGCGACGACAACTGGCGCATCTACCAGGATCAGTCGGGCGACCCGCTCGGCCACGTGCCGCAGGTCGCGTCGCTGAAGGGCATCAGCTTCGTCGACGTCGACGATCTCGCGCACTTCGAGGCCGATCTCGCGGCCGGCTACACGGCACGCTACACGTTCATCGAGCCGAGCTACGGCGACATCGTGCACGGCACCTACCGGAACGGCAGCTCGCAACACCCGATGGACGGGCTGGCCGGCGGCGACCAGCTCGCCGCGCGCGTGTACAACGCGATCCGCAATTCGCCGGTGTGGAACAGCAGCCTGTTCGTGATCGTCTACGACGAGCACGGCGGCTTCTACGATTCGGTCAGGCCGGGCGCCGCGCCGCCGCCGAACGACGGCGCGGCCGCGACGCTGAATGCGAGCGGCTTCGGCTTCGACGTGTATGGCGTGCGCGTGCCGGCGATCGTGATTTCGCCGTGGGTCGCGGCCGGGAAGGTCGACCACACGCCGTACGATCATGCGTCGGTCGCCGCGACGCTCGAGCGGCTGTTCGGCCTCGCGCCGCTGACCGATCGCGACCGCCTCGCCAACGACCTGCTGGCGCTCGTGACGACCACCTGCCGCACCGACTGCCCGCAAAGGATTGGATCATGAGCACGACCCCGGCCCTGGACCCGCGTGACGCGCTGCCCGTGCGCGACGGCACGAGCCTGATCGCCTATCTGCACATCCTGAAGAAAGCGCATGCGGCGCTGGTCGGTCACGACAACGCCCATCTGCGCTTCAGCGAGATCGTGACGCGCGGGCAGGCGCGGCAATACATCGAGGAACTGATGCCGACGCTGCTGCAGGCGCGTGCGGAACACCGGCGGCGCCGGCACGGCGGGAAGCATCGCTGACGGGTATGGCGGCGCACGGGTGGGGCGGTGTGAAGCCGGTGCGTGCGTGAGAGAGGCCGCGACGCGTCACGCCGCTTGGCGCGCGCGCTGCACGCGGACTGCCGCTACCGCCGCACCCGTCAACTGAACGGCCGCGCCGGCAAACATCGCCGCGCGCAAGCCGGTCGCGCCGCCGTGCGCGGCCGCGAACAGCGTGCCGAGTACCGCGATTCCGAGCGTCGCGCCGGCCATCCGCGCGACGTTGACGAGCGCACTCGCGGTGCCCGAGCGCGCGGCCTCGACCGCGCCGACGGCGACGGTCATCAACGGCCCTGTCGCGATCCCCATTCCGAGTCCCGTCAACGCTAGCCCGATTTCAGCGCCGAGCAGGCTCGATGAACCGGCGGACACGCCGATCGCAGCGAGCCCGCTCGCGATCACCGCGACGCCGCCGGCCGTCGTCGTGCGCGTGCCGACGCGCTCGGACAGCGGCCCGGAGCACGGCGACACGACAACGAACGCGAGCGCCATCGGCAGCAGCGCGAGGCCCGCGCCGATCGAGTCGAGGCGGCCGATGCTTTGCCAGGTCAGCGGCAGCAGGAACAGCACGCCGTACATCCCGAACGTCATGCCGGCGGTTGCGGCGATCGCGCCGCGAAACGTGCCGATCCGGAAGAGGTCGAGCGGTACAAGCGCGGCCGCGCCGTGGCGCCGTTCGATCGAGGTGAATACGACGAACGACACAATCGCGACGCAGCTCGCGAGCGCGCACGCGGCCGGCGAATCGCGGAGCACGATCGCCGAATATGCGAGCGCGCCGAGCGCGAGCGCACCCGTAACTTGCGCGCCGCCGTCGAAATGCCGGCCGCGCGGGTCGGACGACTCGGGCACGGCCGGGATCGCGAGCAGCATCGCGGCGATGCTCAGCGGCACGACGACGAAGAAGATGCTGCGCCAGCCGAAGTGCCGGATCAGCACGCCGCCGAGCGTCGGGCCGATCGCCATTGCCGCGCCGTTGCACGCAGCCCAGATGCCGAGCGCGCGGCCGCGCTCGACCGGATCGCGCCACACGACACGCACGATCGCGAGCGACGCGGGCAGCAACAATGCCGCGCCGACACCGGCCAGCGCGCGTGCGGCGATCAACACCGACACCGACGGCGCGAGCGCGCACAGCAGCGACGCGACCGTAAACAGCGCGGTGCCGGCGATGAAAATGCGACGCCGGCCGTGGAGATCGGCGAGTAGCCCGCCGGTCAGCAGCAGTACCGCGTAACTGAGGTTGTAACTGTCGACGACCCATTGCAATGCATCGACGCCCGCGTGGAAATAGTCGCCGATCGCGCGCGTCGCGAGATTGACGACGGCCGTGTCGACCTGTGCGACGAGCACGGCGATGCAGAGGGGCAGCAGGGTCAGGCCGCGCCGTCTGCCGGCACGGCTGGCGTATTCGGCGAATTGTTCGATGCGGGTCACGAGCGATGCTCCTCGGGTGTCGAACGATCGAGCTTAGGCGCCGCCTGCTGACAGCGTGGCGTCAGCAGGCGAGGGCAGCCGGCACGCAAGCGGCGTACCCGGCATCGCGGTCGTTTGCCTCTTTCCTCCAGTCAAAAGAAAACGGGGCTTCCACCCCGTTTCGCACCGCTTCCGGATGGATGCCTGCCGCGCCGCAGTTGTACATCGCGGTCGGCATCTCGGGCGCGATCCAGCATCTCGCCGGCATGAAGGATTCGAAGGTGATCGTCGTGATCAACAAGGATCCGGAAGCGCCGATCTTCAGCGTGGTCGACTACGGTGTCGTCGGCGATCTGTTCACGCTCGTGCCGGAAGCGGTCGCGGCGCTCCGACGATGCCGCTATTCGAATTCAACGAGATGCGGCCGCGCGTCGATCCGTCCGCGTATGTCGACCCGAGCGCGGTCGTGATCGGCGACGTGACGATCGGCGCGCGCTGCTACATCGGCCCGCATGCGAGCCTGCGGCGACTTCGGCGCGATCGTCGTCGCGGACAGCAGCAACGTGCAGGACGGCTGCGTGCTGCATGAAGGGTCGGCGAGCCGTGCCGGCTCGGCGTCAACGGCCACGTCGGCCATGGCGCGATCGTGCATGACGCGACGCTCGAACCGGACACGATGAGCGGGCCGATACCGGATCGATTGCGTCACACGTCGCCGTTGGCTTAAGATCGGCAGGAGTTCATCCCACGCCTTCAGCGCCAATGAAAACGAGCATACGCCTGCGGGTCGCCGTCATTACCTCCGCCTTTGCGGTTTTCAACGTCTACATGCACATTCAGCAGTTCATCAGCGGCTGCATATGGGTCAGGGGCCATCATCGCTGCAGTTTCGAAAACAGCGCGAATTTCGAAGGCTGGATGGATCTCGACCTGCTGGTCACGTGCTGCTGGGTCGCCGGCGCCGTGATGGGCTGGGTGGCCGTCGCAGAGGCGGCGAGAAAGCCGGGTTAACGGGCGACACCCGTGTTCGTGTTCGACGAATCGGCTGCAACATGACGCTCGATCGAATCGACTCTGTCAATCCGTGACTACGCGTATTCGCTGGCCGGCGGCGAAGCCGCTCTTGATTCCGCTCTTGATTCAATCGAACCGGAAATGAACTCGCGAGCTGCTGTCGGCGGAAGAGATCGCGGCGATCCTCGGCGAGTGTTTCCGCGCGGCGCGAGTGCCGCGTGGTGTGCGATCGTCGCGTCGCTGTTCGTGTGAGATCCGGGTGCGACGACGGTGGCCGGAACCGCCTTCGTCGAGTCGTTCGGAACGTCACGCGTGAGGCCGGAACGCACGGGTTTCACGCGTCGAACCGGCCTTCCATTCCGGCTTTGATTTCCCCAGTGCCGTGCACTAGATTCGAAGCGTTCCTATGTCACCGAGCGCGAGGTGGAGTCATGACTCCGTGGGAAATTCAGGGTACCGAATTGATCAGTTGCAATTGCTCATACGGTTGTCCTTGCCAGTTCAGTGCGTTGCCGACCAACGGCAATTGCGAAGCGATGGGCGCGATTTCGATCGACAGCGGCCACTACGGCGACGTGGTGCTCGACGGCGTCAGGATCGCTGTCGTGTTTCAGTGGCCGGGGGCGGTCCACGAAGGCAAGGGCAAGTGCCAGCCGATCGTCGACGAGCGCGCCAGCCCGGCACAGCGCGAAGCGGTGCTGAAGATCATGACCGGTCAGGATACCGATCCGTTTGCGACGATGTTCTCGGTGTATGCGTCGACGCTCGAGCACGCGTTCGAGCCGATCTTCACGAAGATCGATTTCGACGTCGATGTCGATGCGCGGCGCGGCCGGATTCATGTCGACGGCGTGTTCGACGTTGCGGGCGATCCGATTCTCAACCCGGTGACGGGCGCCGAGCATCGCGCGCGAATCGACCTGCCGAACGGCTTCGAATACGAGCTTGCCGAGATCGGTTCGGGCACGGGGCGCTCGCAAGGCAACATCGCGTTGACGCTCGACGGAACCTACGCGCAGTTCGCGCGGCTGCACATGAACAACCACGGGCTGATCCGGCATCGCGTTGCGGCATGACTCCGTTCGACACCTGGCTCGGGCGCGAGCGCGTCGTCACGCTGCTCGGCATGGCCGCGCTCGTCGGCGCGTGCTGGTTCTATCTGTGGACGGGCGCGGGAACCGGCATGTCGGCGCTGGAGATGACAACGGTCGCGCTCTTTCCGCATCGACTGGCGGCCGGCATGGGCAGCATGGATCCGTCGCTGCCGACCGTGATTGCGATGTGGTGGGTGATGATGATCGCGATGATGACGCCCAGCGCGGCGCCGCTCGTGATGCTGTACCGGCGCGTGCTGCGGCATCGCGGCGCGGACGGCTCGGGTGCCGCGTTCATGTCGGTGTCGCTGCTGGCCGGTTATCTGGCCGCATGGCTCGCGTTCTCGATCGGCGCGGCGTTGCTTCAGGTGCTGCTGCAGCCGGCCGGGCTGATCTCCGCAATGATGCTGTGGTCGAAGAGCGCTGTTCTTTCCGCAGTCGTTCTCGCGCTGGCCGGGCTCTATCAATTCTCGCCGCTGAAACGCGCGTGCCTCCGGCAATGCCGCGCGCCGGCCGGTTTTCTGGTCGCGCACTGGCGTCCGGGCGTCGTCGGCAGTTTCCTGCTCGGCGCGCGCCACGGCATGTATTGCGTGGGCTGCTGCTGGTTGCTGATGGCGCTGCTGTTCGTCGGCGGCGTGATGAATGTCGTCTGGATTGCCGCGCTGTCGCTGTTCGTGTTCGCGGAAAAAATCCTGCCAGGTGGAGACCTTGTCGGGCGCGTGCTGGGCGTCGTGCTGATCGCCTGGGCCGGCGTGACGTTGATCGTTTGAATGGGGCATCCGGGTTCGCAAGTCATTCGCGATGCGCGACTTCCACACGCAGCGGAAACGTCTTCGGGGTAACGGGAGATTTTCAATGAAGCGGCGGCTTGCGCGAGGTGCCGGGGCGGGGGCAAGCGAGGTGCGGTCGCGGCCGTTTTTTCACCGCTCGTGCTACGTAACGCAGGGCCGGTGTTACGTCGGCGTCGCGGGGACGCGAGGGCGGATCGAACCGCAGGGCTGGACTCGCATGCGATGCGTCGTGCCGGAAAGTGCCGTCAGGAAAGCCGCTACGGCGCGGTTGAGGAATTGTTAACGAAGCCGACGAAGATGGCACGGTAGATGCTTGCTGGAATGTTCGCGCTGAATAGCTGACGGGGACTTCCATGCAAAATCATTTCATCAAGGCGAACGTTGCGCTCGCCGCCATTGCCGCGGCGTGTGCGCTGGCCGCGTGCGGCGGCAGCGACGTTACGGCGCCGAAACTGGCCGGTAACAACATCGGAACGAGTACGAGCGGCACGAGCGGGAGCAGCGGCACGAGCGGGAGCAGCGGCACGAGCGGGAGCAGTGGCACGAGCGGGAGCAGTGGTACAAGCGGAACCAGCGGAACCAGCGGAACCAGCGGAACCAGCGGAACCAGCGGGACTAGCGGGACCAGTGGCACAAGCGGAACCAGCAGCGGCACCAGCGGAATCGGAGGCACCAGCGGGACCAGCGGCACGCCCAGCACCAACGGCATCGTCAGCTCGGTCGGCTCCGTCGTCACGGACGTGGGCGTCACGATAGGCGGCGCGAGCCTGCCCGGCGGCGTCAGCAAGGGCGTGACCGCCGGGCCGGCCGACACGGTCACCGGCGTCGGCACGATCGTCCGCGATACGTCGAACGCCGTGAGCAACGGCATCGGCCAGATCGGCTTCACGCCGAACCCGGTCGGCACGACGGTCGCCGGCCTCGGCACCATCGTCGGCTCGACCAGCAATCCGGTTAGCGGTCTCGGCGAAACGGTGAAGGCGCTCGGCTCCGGTCCGCTGTCGCCGCTGGCGCCGATCACGACGCCGGTCGGCGGCCTGCTCGACACGGTGGCCGGCGGTCTGAAGTCGGGCGGCACCATGCTCGGCTCGGCCCTGTCGTCGGGCCCGGTCCAGCAGGCGACGCAGGCGCTCAGCACGGCGATCACCCCGCTCGTGACGACAGCAGGCCAACTCACGCAACAGGTCGGCACGGCAACCGGCCTCGGCCAGCCGGTCGCCGGCCTGCTCGGGCAGGTCGGCAGCGCAATCACGTCCGCCGGATGGAAGGTGACGTCTACGTCGCCGCAGCCGGTCGTCAGCGGTGTCGGTGACCTCGTCCGTGCCGTCGGCAATACGGTCACCAATGCGGGCGGGCTCGTGAATCCGAGCGGCGCGAATGGCGCGGTGCCGATCGCCGGCCTGGTGACGAGTGTGGTCGGCGGCATGCCGGCGCCCGTGCACGACGGTTCCGCGACCGGCACGGGTGGCACCACGCCGTTGGGCGGTAGCGGCAATCCGCTCGCGCCGGTGACGTCGCTGGTGGGCGGCCTGCTCGGCGGCGCGGTCGGCAAATAGCCGATCGGCGCCGAACGTCACAGAGGCAACCGGCCAAATGGCCTTGGAGACGGCTTCAGCATCGCCCGACGCGGGAAACCTGACGGCAGCGGTCCCGGGAAGGTCCGTTGGGTCGTTGAACGCACGCACGCTCGGTTTGCATCATTTCCGGCATCCTCGCATTCGTTTCGAGCGACGTGCCGACATCCACGAAGCGCTTCTTAAACCCGGCTGCCGCATGATCTGCTGGAACACCTCACGGCGATCGTTATGAAACCGCCTCTTGGCCTCACCTTAATGCGGCCGTGCCGCCGCATGCTGCTGCAGCGCCTCCAGGTGCTCGATGATCTGATTGGCGATTTCCTTCGCCAATGAATCGACCGCGATCGTCCCCTCGACTTTCTTGACGACGAACTTTGCCGCAACGATGTACGGATTCCAGCTCGCCACCGTGCCCTGCGCCTTGATCGCATCCTTCACGCCGATGATCGCAAACGGCACGTTGGAGTCCCCAGCCGCGTCGGCGATCGTCACTGAGACTTCCGTGTTCGGGTTGCCGTCGTCCGAGCCGCCTTGCAGCAGCGACTGAATGCGGCCGCTCGGGACGCGTGAATAGAAAACGCCGCCGATCAGCCAGCCCGATGCGTGCATCGGCAATGGCTCGCCGGGTGCGAGATAACGCGCGGTGACGCCCGCGTTGCTTAGCTGCTGGACGATGGCCTTCGCCAACGCACCTGCATTCTGGCTAGCCGACCTCCCGTGCGTGATCGCGCGCGAACGGGACAGCAAGCGCCCCGAGCCGTTGCTTTCTTGAACGACCTGGAAAGCCCGCACGTACATGACCGGTGTGGCAGGCGCGACGTCCGAGCCGCGCGCGGCCGGCTGCTGCGCGTGCGCGAAACTCGTCGCAAACCAAATGATGAACGCGGCAAAAACTGCCTGATTGAGCTTTCTCATTGTTTTCGCCCATTTTTCAAGATTGGAACGAGGGCCAGCTTATGAGCGTGAATACGGGGCGTCAACCTTGCAATTACCCACAACCTGCGAAAGCAGGTCAATAAGTGTTTTGAGTAAACGACTTTGAAGATTGAGCATTAGGTATATCTGCGCTTGGAACCGAGGGATGGATTCTTTTCCCTCTTATTTCAAACGCAGAGCTGCAACGATTCGCAGCGCTCGCCCGTCTTGATGACGACAAGTTGAGCCCTATCCAGACGCCATCGGCTGAGTTGTCGACCATTGCTACCCGTCTCTTGGTCGGCCGACCGTCACCGGTCGCCCAGGGTTCCAGCCGGGATCTTCCGGCCGGCCATTAAAACGCGGCCAGCTACTTGCGGCCGTCATCGAACTTCGACGGCGGCCGCGCCAGCCCGCGCGCCGGCAGCGGCGTCGACATCACGATCGACGTGCGCGTTTCGCCGTACAGGTTGATGCGTTCGATCAGTTGCTCGAGGTGGGTCATGCTGGTGGCGACGAACCGCATGACATACGAGTCGGCGCCCGTCACGTGATGGCATTCGACGACTTCGGGAATCGTCTCCAGCAACTTGAGGAATTTCGCTTTCGCCGGCTGCGGCACCGTGATGCCGATCAGCGCACTCACCGGATAGCCGGCTGCGGCCGGGTTGATCCGGGCCGTGTAGCCCTCGATGACGCCGGCCGTTTCAAGGCGCTTCACGCGTTCCGTCACCGCCGGCACCGACAGGTGAACCTGGCGGGCCAGCTCCGTATAGCTGATGCGGCCGTTGGCCTGCAACAGCGCGAGTATCTTCCAGTCCAGATCGTCCATCGCGGCGTTTTTTTAAGGCAGAACGGCTATTTTTCCTTAAAAACCGCATTCAGCGGCGACCGGACTTTCCCTACGATGCCTGTTCAACCCATTGCATGTCGCAAGGAGCAGGCGATGCTGTTCATCAAGTCCGTCGTAATGGGGCTGTCGATCGCGGTGCCGGTCGGCCCGATCGGCATGCTGTGCATTCAGCGCAGCCTGAGCCGCGGCTTTCAGGCGGGGTTCGCGACGGGTGTCGGCGCCGCGTGCGCCGACGCGATCTATGGCCTGCTCGGCGGGCTGGGCATCGCGGGCATCGTCACCGCATTCCCGATGCTGACCGTCGGCCTGAAGATCGGCGGCGGCGCGTTCCTCGTGTGGCTGGCGTGGACCATCGCGCGCCAGGCGCCGGCCGCGTCGACGCAGCAACGCGACCTGCCGCGCACGACTGTCCTGCGCGATTTCCTGACGACGTTCGGCCTCACGCTGTCGAACCCGATGACGATCCTGTCGTTCGTCGGGATTTTCGCGGCGCTCGGCCCGTTGTCGGGCGCGCGGGAAGGTGCGATGTGGCCGGCCGTGTCTCTGATGGTCGCCGGCGTGTTCATCGGTTCCGCAACGTGGTGGCTGTGCCTGAGCGGCGCGACCGCCGCGCTGCGCACGAAGATGTCGTTCGCGTTCATGCACGGGCTGTCGCGCGTGTCGGCCGTCGTCGTCGCGGCATTCGGCGCGATCCAGTTGGTCGCGGGCGTGCGCGGCGTCATCTAGGTGAGCGATCCGTCGCTGCCGTCGTTCCGACAATGACGACCGCGCGCGGCAGCGCCGGCCGGCACGCGCCGTTACATGCGGGTGCCGGCGTGCGTGCGGCCGCTCGGGTCGCCGCCGCGGTCGGGCGGTGTATTGTTCTGATCGATCTTCGCGAGCACGAAGCCGGCGGCCGGCAGCGCGCCGGGCGCACGATGGGGCGCCTGCGCGACTGCTTCGTGCGGCGATGCGGCGGGAAAAACGGCTGACGTAACGCCCGGTTGAGCGAACGCCGAAAGGGAAACGGCCGCCAGGGCGGCGGCGACGATCGCGTGCGTGTTCATGATACGGCTCCTTCACGACTGACTTCAGGACAACGTAATCAGTCTAGGGCGCGAAACTTAACGCGTCGTGAAGGAGCGGCGGCGCGCAGATGACAGGATGTTCATGCGCATCGCGACGTTCATGCCGATGTCGATACCAGCGCGCAGAAGTTCTCGAGATCGACGTTGCCGCCGCTGATCACCACGCCGACACGCTTGCCTTGCAGCTGGTCCTTCATTCGTCGCACGGCGGCGAACGACAGGCAGCCGGTCGGCTCGACGACAATCTTCATACGCGTCGCGAAGATGCGCATGCAGTCGACGAGTTCGGCGTCCGTCGCGGTCAGGATGTCGTCGACGTCGCGGCGGATGATCGGGAACGTCAGGTTGCCGAGGTGCTGCGTCTGCGCGCCGTCGGCGATCGTGCGCGGTGTGTCGATATGCACGATCGCGCCCGACCGGAACGATTGCTGGCCGTCGTTACCGGCTTCCGGCTCGACGCCGTACAACGTCGCGTGCGGCGACAGCGCACGCGTGGCCAGCGCGGTGCCCGACAGCAGCCCACCGCCGCCGAGCGGCGTGAATACCGCGTCGAGCGGCCCGACTTCGTCGAACAGTTCCTTCGCCGCCGTGCCCTGGCCGGCGATCACGTCCGGATGGTCGTAGGGCGGGACCAGCGTGAGCCCGTGCTTCTCCGCAAGGTCGCGCCCGATCTGCTCGCGATCCTCGGTATAGCGGTCGTAGGTCACGACGTTGCCGCCATAGCCGCGCGTCGCGGCCATCTTCGCGGCCGGCGCATCCTGCGGCATCACGATCGTCGCCGGGATGCCGAGGATGCGCGCCGACAGCGCGATCGCCTGCGCATGGTTGCCGGACGAGAATGCGACGACGCCGTTGCGGCGCTGCTCGGCGTCGAAGCGCGACAGCGCGTTGAACGCGCCGCGGAACTTGAATGCGCCCATGCGCTGCAGGTTCTCGCACTTGAAGAACACCTGCGCGCCGAGCGCCTCGTCGATCGTCCGCGACGTCATCACCGGCGTGCGGTGCGCATGGCCTTCGAGCCGGGCCGCGGCGGCGGCAACGTCGTCGTACGTGGGGAGAGTCGGAGAGTTCATGGTCGTTCGAGGGTCGGAAAATTTAGTCAACATGAAAGCAGTGCGCTTGCCTCATTTCGCATCGTTGTACACGGTCGCGCGCGATACGCCGAGGTGCTGCGACACGATCTCCATCGCGCGGCGCACTTCGAGAAAGCCGTCGGCCTTCAGCGTGTGCATCAGCTCGCGACGCTGGTCGGTCTTCAGTTCGCGCGGCGTCGTCGCGAGGCGCGTCGCGAACGCGTCGATGCGTTGCCGGATCGCGTCCGCACCGGCCGGGTCGAGCGTTTCGGCGACGGTCTCGCCGTCCGTGCTGCAGAACTGGTTCAGCATGCCCTGGAAGCCGCGGAACAGCGTGACGTCGGCATTCAGGCACAGCGCGGCCACGTAGCGCCCGGTCGAATCCTTGATGCCGATCGACGTGCTTTTCGCGGTGCGGCCGTCGGCGAAGCGGTTCGGGTAGTTCGCGAGCACCTGCGGGAAATCGTCGTCCTCGATGCGGGCGAGGCCGAGCTCGGTCGCGGGGTCGCCGACCGCGCGTCCGGACAGGTTGTTGTGGATCGCGAGGATCGCGTGCTTCGGCGTGCGCAGGTCGTGGACCACGACCTCGGTGAACGGCGCGAACATCTCGCCGAGCCCTTCGGCGATGCGCTGAACCTGTTCGATCAGCGATGCCTGCTCCGACTGCGCTTTGTTCCGGGTGGTGGTCATGGTGGGCTCGCGTTCAGGTTTCGGATCGATGCGACGGTTTCGGGAAACGGTCAACCGGCGTGTTCCTGGTCGGCTGTCGTTTCCGGCCGCGTGATGTCGGCCAGCAGCGGGCGCGCGATCCGCACGTAGTCGGCCGCATCGAGCACGACCGAGCGATCGAGGCGGCCCGCGTTGAACGCGATCTCGTCGTTGCGTTCGACCAGCGCGGGATCGACGACGAGCGTCACGTTGCCGTCGAACACGAACGGCGGCACGGCGCCCATCACGCAGCGGGTAACGGCGGCCGCGACATCGGGTGACGCGAGCGTCGCCTTGCGGCGGCCGACGGCGTCCGCGACCTTGCGGAAATCTATCTTCAGGTGGCCGGGGATCACGGCGAGCGCGGTCGTGTCGCCGCCGTCCTTGAACGTGCACAGCATCGCCTTCGCGCCCTGTTCGGGGCGCGTGCCGCGGATCGCGGCGATGATGTCGGATTTACCTTCCGCCGGGTGCTCCAGCACGCGGAAACGGGCGCCGGACGTGGTCAGCAGGTCGCAAAGCGTGTCGAAAACGGGGTAGTCGTTCATGTCGCTCATGTCGTTCCGGGCGGGCTTGTCGATGGATTGTCCAATTATAGACGTTTTGTCATGAAAGCAAGCGTCTATCGTTGAGCTGGTCCTTTGACGCACGCAGGATGACCTTTGGCGTAACTGCGGTCACGGAGGATGACGAATCTTGACGGCAGATCAATTCGACTGCCGGGGTTGCATACGGAATCATGGAAGCTAGACTGGAAGTTCCCCATGCAAACCATGGAGGGAGGCATGACGACCATGACGACCATCTATGTCGTGAAGACCGGTGAGCAGTTCCTCTGCACCGGTGAGGATGGCGACATCGGCATGGCACCGGTGATTGAAGACGCCATGTCCTTTCTGTCGTATGAGGAAGCGAAAAAAGCGGCGAACGAGAACGCCGACCCCGGATACGAAATCGTGACCGTCGACATCACCGTCCGCTGACGCGGAGTTCGTTGCCGGGCGCTCGGTGACGGCGGGTGCCAGCAATTTTGCTTGCTCCATGCGATATGGTGACCGGTTGGCTGCGTCCAAAATCATCTGCGAACAGGCTACATCGCGCATCGAGATTCGCACGATGCGGCCAACCGAATACCGCCGCAGTGCGGGCGCCACCGCCTCGCGAGCACGGTGCGGCGTTGTCCCGGTTCGGCCAAAACCCGTCCTTCGCACGTGACTCGGGTGGAACATGTGAATGTCGGCTCGGCTACGAGACTTTCGTCTATCGGTCAGTCTTCTCGCGCAAGACGTAGCAGGATGTCGGCGAGGGCACGAATTTTCGGTTGTGCCGCCCGTTGGGGCGGGTAGACGAGGAAGTAGGAAAGGCCGTTTCGAACCACGTCCCGAAACGGCGTCACCAGATATCCCTCCCGAAGTCGGTCTCTTGCCATCCGCGGATCGCCTATTGCAATTCCGTGTCCTTCCATCGACGCTGCGAGCGTCAATTCGAGGGTATCGAATACGAGTCCACGTCCTGCATCGATCCGGGGTGAGCCAACATGATCGAGCCAGCATCGCCACTCTGCATGACTGGGGCCGGGATGGAGCAAATTGGCGTGCGTAAGGTCGGCTACGGATTGCAGCGATGTTGCCAATATGGGCGCGCACATCGGCGTGAGCGTCTCCTCGAATAACGGAATCGCTTCCATACCGGCCCACTGCCCCGTGCCTCGCACGACGATGGCATCGACGTCGGTCGCAGTGAAATCCGGGGTATCGTGCGCCGATGTCGAGATGCGGAGCTCCGTATCGCCCAGCGCGCGATTGATGTCAGGCAGCCGTGGGAGCAACCAGCGAATTGCAAACGTGGACGGTAACCTCAACGTGAGTACCGAGGTCGTCCCTGCATGGATGTCGGCATGCCGAACCAATTGCGTGAGAACGTTCACCGTGACAGTCAGCAGCGCGCTTCCTTCTGCCGTCAACGTCAGCCCCGACGCGTGACGCACAAAGAGTGCGCACCGATAATGCGCTT
Source organism: Burkholderia pyrrocinia (assembly GCF_022809715.1). Classification (NCBI taxonomy): domain Bacteria; kingdom Pseudomonadati; phylum Pseudomonadota; class Betaproteobacteria; order Burkholderiales; family Burkholderiaceae; genus Burkholderia; species Burkholderia pyrrocinia. The sequence continues at coordinate 815,998 of NZ_CP094460.1, read as the reverse complement.
CCAGCTGCTGGATCTGGCGGCTCACTGCGCCTTGCGTTCGGCATAGATGGTCCGCGGCCTTGCTGACGCTGCCGAGCTGCGCCGCTGCCACGAATGACTGAAACGCTGTCAACGGCGGCAGGGGGCGCGTAAGGTCAGCCAGCGGATATGCATGCGCTGCATACCCGGATTGCGAATTTTTCGATTGTTCAGTCATCGGTGCGTCGCTATCGTGCGTCTACCGCATGCCCCATTCTTGCGAATGGACGGGTTATCAACGAACGATCGGAGGAAAATTTTGAACTCAACGCCGGAATCACCATACCCGCAACGGGTTCGTGCCTACCTCCGGGAACTGGAGCGAGGTGATGTTGGCGCCATCTGTGCGTTGTTCGCGCCGGAGGCCCTGATTTTCTCGCCGTTTCTCGGCTGGATGCACGCTGAGCCGTTCTTTTCGAAGGTCGCTGCCGCATCGGGAGAGAGCAAGATTACACCAATCGATATCTGCGTCAGCGCGACCGGGGCTCGACGCGCGACGGGTTATTTCATCTACGACTGGGGCCTGAAAGACGGTTCCTCGGTGCGCTTCGAGTGCGTCGACGTGTTCGAGTTCGACGTCGCGGGGCTCATCGAACGGATGATCATCGTCTACGACACGCATCCGATTCGCAGTACGGTCGGCGACAAGTACGCGTAGCCGAGGCGATGGGGGCTGTAACGGTCGGCATCCTGCGACGAATGTCGCTCGATATCGAGGGCTGGCGTCTGCGGGGAGCTTGTCCGCGTGACGTCGAACATCCGCAGGTGGCGGAGTCCGGCTGGGGGCGAGCGTTTTGGGATGAGGCGGGATGGAGCGTCCACGGCTATCCATCATCTCGGCCACATTGCGCTGAAACTTTTCGCCTTCGCCGACCGCATCGAAGAACGCATGCGGATTGGTCATCGCAGCAGCCGGGAAGCATTCCTCGACGATCGCGTTGCAACCGGGCGCCGCATGCGTGAGCGCACGCACGACGACGTTCTGCATTTAAAGGAAGTTGTCCTGCGTATCGATCGCGACGAGCGTGTGATGGTCGTGCTACACATCGAGCAAAGCCTCGTGCGTGAGGCGCGGCGGCCGCTTCAGGAGTGCGAGCTGCGAGAAGCCGGCTTGTCGGCGAGCTGCGCGCGCACCGTTTGGCTCCACAGATCGGGCGCAGCCGGTGCGTCGCGCGGCAGTAATGCGGCATCGACGCGGCGTCCGATCCGCGCCGGCACAAGGAGACGGGATGACCCTCGTCGAATCGCTGGAAACGCGCGTGCGCAGGCTGGAGGATGCCGATGCGATCCGCCGGCTGAAGGCGCGCTATTTCACGTGCTGCGACCGCAAGGACCCGCAGGGCGTGCGCGTGAATTCGATTCATCCGGCCGGCGCGAACACCGCGATGTCGAACCCGGCCGGCGCGCCGCTCGAGGAGATCAACAACCACTATGCGAACGTGCCGCTGCAGCGCGTCGGCCTGCCCGACGAGATCGCACGCGCGACGCTGCTCCTCGCGAGCGACGAAGCGTCGTATTGCAACGGTGCCGAACTGGCCGTCGACGGCGGGATGGCGGCGGGCGCGTATTACCCCGGATTGCCGGGGGCGCCGTTTTGAGCAGTGGCGTACATCACGCGTTGGAGCACGATGTTTGTGTACGCAACCTAATTCAGGGTTTGCCTGAGTAGCGAAAACGAGAATTCGCCGGGTGCGCATGTGCAATTTTCATCCGCGCAACCGGCGGGCCGAACTTGCCGCTTTCGCCAAACGCTTGTCCGACGGACGTTCCCCGCGTTTCGTCCCCGGCAGCGATCGCGTCGACGCAGTCGAAATGACTTTCCTGCAACACATGTGCCTGCACGTCGTGACAGTTGTTTCTTGTTGCAACGCAACGCCCGCTCGATAACGGCGATGGTATGCTGGCCGGCATGGAAGTTGTAAGGCAGGTTGCTGGCATGGCGAAACTCGCGTTCGCATCTTCTAACGAGACATCACATCCTCTCGCCCGCATCGCGGCATCGACACGCGCACAGCTCGCGTGCCCCGCGTTGCGCGTTGCTGCGTCCTGCATTCCGATCGCATTTCCCATCTGGCGGGTTCACCCCGCATCCCCCATTCCCGTCCAATAATCTGGAGACATCCCCATGTCGCAAAACAATCTGGCCGAAGCAACGCACGGCCCGCTGATCGCTCCGCCGGCTTTCGTCAAGCATCGCAAGCTGATCGACTGGGTGTCGCGCATCGCGGCGCTCACGGAGCCCGATCGCGTCGTGTGGTGTGACGGTTCGCAGGAGGAATACGACGCGCTGTGCCAGGCGATGGTCGACCAGGGCACGCTTACGCGCCTGAACCCGGCGAAGCGCCCGAACTCGTATCTCGCGCAATCCGATCCGTCCGACGTTGCACGTGTCGAAGACCGCACGTTCATCTGCGCGGAATCGCGCGACGACGTCGGCCCGACCAACAACTGGGTCGCGCCCACCGAAATGCGCGAGACGCTCGACGAGCTGTTCCGCGGCTCGATGCGCGGCCGCACGCTGTACGTGGTGCCGTTTTCGATGGGCCCGCTCGGCTCGCCGATCGCGCACGTCGGCGTCGAACTGTCCGACAGCCCGTACGTTGTGGTGAACATGCGGATCATGACGCGCATGGGCCGCGACGTGTACGACGTGCTGGGCGAGGACGGCGAGTTCGTGCCGTGCGTGCACAGCGTCGGCCATCCGCTCGAAGCGGGCGAGCAAGACGTGCGGTGGCCGTGCAACCCGGCCAAGTACATCGTGCATTTCCCCGAGACGCGCGAGATCTGGAGCTTCGGTTCGGGCTACGGCGGCAACGCGCTGCTCGGCAAGAAGTGCTTCGCACTGCGCATCGCGTCGACGATGGGCCGCGACCAGGGCTGGCTCGCCGAGCACATGCTGATCCTCGGCGTGACGTCGCCGGCCGGCAAGAAGTATCACGTCGCGGCCGCGTTCCCGTCCGCGTGCGGCAAGACCAACTTCGCGATGCTGATCCCGCCGCAGGGCTTCGACGGCTGGAAGGTCACGACGATCGGCGACGACATCGCGTGGCTGAAACCGGGCCGTGACGGCCGCCTGTATGCGATCAACCCGGAAGCCGGCTTCTTCGGCGTCGCGCCGGGCACCGGCGTGAAGACCAACCCGAACGCGATCTCGACGCTGAAGGAAAACGTGATCTTCACGAACGTCGCGCTGACGGAAGACGGCGACGTGTGGTGGGAAGGGCTGACCGACACGCCGCCTGCGAAGCTGACCGACTGGCAGGGCAACCCGTGGACGCCCGAAATCGGCAAGGAAACGGGCCGCAAGGCCGCGCATCCGAATTCGCGCTTTACGGCGCCGGCCGCGCAGTGCCCGTCGATCGACGCGGACTGGGAGAACCCGGCCGGCGTGCCGATCGACGCGTTCATCTTCGGCGGCCGCCGCTCGACGACGGTACCGCTCGTGACCGAGGCGCGCGACTGGGTCGAAGGCGTGTATATGGCCGCGACGATGGGCTCGGAGACGACCGCCGCGGCAGTCGGCCAGCAGGGCATCGTGCGCCGCGACCCGTTCGCGATGCTGCCGTTCTGCGGCTATAACGTCAGCGATTATTTCGCACACTGGCTGAAGCTCGGCAAGCAGCTCGAAGGCGCGGGCGCCACGTTGCCGAAGATCTACTGCGTGAACTGGTTCCGCAAGGACGCGAACGGCAAGTTCGTCTGGCCTGGCTTCGGCGAGAACATGCGCGTGCTGAAGTGGATGCTCGATCGTCTCGAAGGCACCGGCGGCGGCGGCGAACATGCGTTCGGCGTGTCGCCCGCTTATGAAGACCTGCACTGGGACGGGCTCGATTTCACGCGCGAGCAGTTCGCCGCGGTGACGTCGATGAACGCCGACGAATGGCGCGAGGAGCTGAAACTGCACGCGGCGCTGTTCGACATGCTGAAGCTGCGCTTGCCGGCTGAAATGACCGATACGATGAAGAAGATCGAACAGCGCCTCGGCGGCTGACGATCCGCATCGGCCCATCGATGCATCGACCTTGACGTCCCGCCGCCGGCTTCCATCGCCGGCGGCGGGACGTTTTTGCATCGATGCCGTTTCTCCATCCGCATCTCGCGAAATGCGACGCGGCGGGCCTGTCCACGACGGACATGCGCCGCGCACGCGGCGCGCGACGCATTACGCAGCGCCGCGTAGCGTAGCGTCGCCTGAAATGAACGACGCCCCGGGCAATCGATCGCATTGCCCGGGGCGTCGTCGTTTCAAGCGGTGAAACGGTGAACCGGCTAGGCGACCAACCCGCCGTCAGCCGAGATCGAGCGCATTCGTGAGATCGCCCGGCGGCGTCTCGCCGCGCGCGGCGAACGCGTTGTTGCGCGCGGCCACGCCGTCGAGCGGCGCGAGCCCGTGTACGCGGCTGATGAAGCGCAGGATCGAGTTGGTGTCGTACAGCGTGTGATCGACGAAGCCCTTCTTCGCGAACGGCGAGATCACGAGTGCCGGAATCCGCGAGCCCGGCCCCCAGCGGTCGCCGACCGGCGGCGCGACGTGATCCCACCAGCCGCCGTTCTCGTCGTGCGTCATCACGATCACGGTGTTGTCCCATTGCGGCCCGCGCCGGATATGGTCGATCACGGTCGCGATGTGGCGGTCGCCCGATTCGATGTCCGCGTAACCCGCGTGCATGTTCAGGTTGCCCTGCGGCTTGTAGAACGTGACGGCCGGCAGGCGCCCCGCATCGATGTCGGCGATGAAGCGGTTCGTCGACGCATCGTCGCCGAGCCCTGCATCACGCAGGTGCCGCTGGCGCGCAGCGGTACCCGGCGCGTAGTTGCGGAAGTAGTTGAACGGCTGGTGGTGGTACTGGAAATCGGGCACGGTGCCCGTGTCGCGATGCTCGAGCGCGTATTGCCACGCGCCGCTGTACCACGCCCAGTCGATGTTCTTCTCCGACAGGCGATCGCCGATCGTCGCGTAGCCCTGCGGCGGCAGCACGCGATGGTCGCCCGGATCGGCATACGCGGCATTGCCCGGGTCGGGCGGCGGCACATAGCTCGGCTGGTACGGCGGCGCCATCGTGTTCACGCCGTAGCCGTCGGGCGTCAGCGGGCCGTCTCCCGCGAACTTCGGCGGGCCGTCGAGCGCGGATGCCGGCGAATCGGCGGCGAGCGCGAGGCGTGTGCCGGCCGGATCGTCGCCTTCGACCTTCGACAGCAGCTTCGCCGCCTGCGGATGCTTGTGCGCGTCCGGATACAGCGGCGGCTGCGCGGAAATCAGGAACATGTGGTTCAGCCACGAACCGCCGAAGGCCGCCATGAAGAAGTTGTCGCACAGCGTGTACTGGCGCGCGAGATTCCACAGCCGCAGCGTGTCGGCCGAATTGCGGTAATGGCCCATTACGAGGCCGCCCGAATCGGCCCAGGCGGCGAACTGGTTGTTGCGGCCGGCCGCGATCTGCATCTGGTTCTGGTAGAAGCGGTGCCACAGGTCGCGCGTGATCACGCCGTTCGGCAGCGGCTTGCCCTGCGCGTCGGCGATCCGGAACGGCGCATTCGGCAGCTTGTCGATGTCGCGCTCGGCAATCGCGTAGCGCTTGCCGTCCACTTCCTGCGCCTGCGGCACGAGCCCGCCCCAGATCTTCGGCAGCACGGGCAGCGGCGTCTTGCCGTCGCGGTCGAGCTGCTGCGCGTGCTCGGGCCGCACCTCGCTCAGCGGATGGCGCACGCCCGGGAAATCGCCGTACAGGTTCGCGAAGCTGCGGTTTTCCGCATAGATCACGACGATATGGCGCACGCGCTGGCGCAACGCTTCGTCGATGCGCAGGTCGGCGGCGGAGCGCGGCGCGCTGCCCGGCGTGGTTTCGCAGCCGCCGAGCGCGACACCGGCACCGAGCGCGGCGAGGCCGCCGAGTACGCGGCGGCGGTCGGGATCGGCGGGAAGGTCGTCGGGGCGATCGGGGGTGTCGGTCACGTCGTGGGCTCCTCGAATGAGCAGGTTGGCGGTGTGGATCGATACGCGGCCGCGTCGCTCGGGCTGCCGCGATGCGAAACGGACAGCAACGGCCGGCGTCGCGCAAAAGCAGGTGCGATGCAACTGTCACACAAATGTCATGAACGCGACTATAACGCGGCGGGCGCCGCCGACGAAAGGTGTTTGTCGGACGATTCGACTCGTGCGGCGGGCGATGCGCGACGCCCGCGCGCGAGCTAGACTGAATTCAGGGGCGGCGCGTCGCGGCGTGCCGCCCGGGCGACGATCGCCCGACGGTGCCGGCCGACGGCGCCGCCGCGGCGTCATCGAGGCGACGAGGCGAGGCGACACAGCGAGGCGACGATGGCGCGGATGGATGCCGTTTCCGCATGGCTGCCGATGCCGTACGCCGGTCGCGTGCGGTTGTCCGAGTGAGTGCGCGCCGCACCGCGCGTGCGGCAGGCTCGATGCCATGGACAAGAAATTCGACTACCCGGGATTGCTGATCGCGGCGGGCTTCTTCGTGCTGTTCGCCGCGCAGTTGCTGATGCTGCACCCGGCTTCGGCGCCGATTGCGTACAGCGATTTCCACCAGCTTGTCGCCGCGCGGCTAGTCGACGATCTCGAGGTCGGCCCCGCGTCGATCACGGGTACGTTGAAGATGCCGCAGGCCGGCACGATGCTGCCGGCGTCCGAAGCCGCGGCCGTGCAGCAGGCCGGCGCGCCGTGGCGCTTCACGACCAACCGCGTGACCGACGAGCACCTGACCGACACGCTGACCGCCGCCGGCATCCGCTATCACGGCACGCCCGACACGAGCTGGATCGCGTCGCTTGCCTCGTGGCTGCTGCCGCTCGTGCTGTTCGTGTTCGTGTGGAACATGATGCTGCGCAGGCGCGGCGGGCTGCAGGATTTCACCGGGATGGGCAAGAGCCGCGCGCGCGTGTACGTGCAGCAGGAAACCGGCATCACGTTCGACGACATCGCGGGCATCGACGAAGCGAAGGCCGAGCTGCAGCAGCTCGTCTCGTTCCTGCGCAACCCCGACCGCTACCAGCGGCTCGGCGGCAAGATTCCGAAGGGCGTGCTCGTGGTCGGCGCGCCGGGCACCGGCAAGACGCTGCTCGCGCGCGCGGTGGCCGGAGAGGCGGCCGTGCCGTTCTTCTCGATCAGCGGCTCGGCGTTCGTCGAGATGTTCGTCGGCGTCGGCGCCGCGCGTGTGCGCGACCTGTTCGAGCAGGCCCAGCAGAAGGCGCCGTGCATCGTGTTCGTCGACGAACTCGATGCGCTCGGCAAGGTGCGCGGCGTCGGTCCGATGTCGGGCAACGACGAACGCGAGCAGACGCTCAACCAGCTGCTCGTCGAGATGGACGGCTTCCAGGCCGGCTCCGGCGTGATCATCATGGCCGCGACGAACCGGCCGGAGATTCTCGATCCCGCGCTGCTGCGGCCGGGACGCTTCGATCGCCACATCGCGATCGACCGGCCCGACGTGAATGGCCGCCGGCAGATCCTCGGCGTGCACGTGAAGCACGTGAAGCTCGCGGCCGAGGTCGATCTCGGCGAACTCGCGTCGCGCACGCCGGGCTTCGTCGGCGCCGATCTCGCGAACGTCGTCAACGAGGCCGCGCTGCATGCGGCCGAACTCGGCAAGCCGGCGATCGGCATGGCCGACTTCGACGAGGCGATCGATCGCGCATTGACGGGCCTCGAGCGCAAGAGCCGCGTGATGAACGAGCAGGAGAAGCTGACCATCGCGTATCACGAGGCCGGCCATGCGCTCGTCGCGGAAAGCCGCGCGCACTGCGATCCGGTGAAGAAGGTGTCGATCATTCCGCGCGGCGTCGCCGCGCTCGGCTATACGCAGCAGGTGCCGACCGAGGATCGCTACGTGCTGCGCAGGAGCGAGCTGCTCGACCGGATCGACGCGCTGCTTGGCGGGCGCGTCGCCGAAGAGCTCGTGTTCGGCGACGTGTCGACGGGCGCGCAGAACGATCTCGAGCGCGCGACCGCGATGGCGCGCCACATGGTCATGCAGTACGGGATGAGCGAGAAGATCGGGCTCGCGACGTTCGACGACGGCGATGCACGCCAGGGCATGCCCGGCGCATGGCATGCGGGCGCCGGACGCTGCAGCGAGCACACGGCACGGATGATCGACGACGAGGTGCACGCGCTGCTGGCCGACGCGCATGCGCGGGTCGCGGCGACGCTCGGCGAAGGGCGCGATGCGCTCGAACGCATCGCGCGACGGCTGCTGCAATGCGAGGTGCTCGAACGCGACGCGCTGCAGGCGCTGATCGACGGGCGCATCGAACCGTCGTCCACAACGACGGCACCCGGTGATGAAGCCGGTCCGCGCGGCGACGCGCTCGCGCCGGAGCAGGCGTCGGCAGTCGAGCGCGATTTCGTCGCGTACGGGCCGCCGCGCGAACCCGAGCGCTGAACGCGCCGCAATCCTGCGGCCGGCGCGTGTCGATGCGGCGATGCGCCGGAATTCCTATCCCTCTTTCCAGCTACGGAGTCGCCATGAGCGAGGCGCACGTATCGGTCGAAGTCGCGCAGCAGGCGCGATTCGGCTTCGAAGTCACGTTTGCCGGCACGACGTTGTCGCCGGTGCTCATCGATGAACCGCCGCCGCTCGGCGACGGGCGCGGGCCGAACCCGATCCGGCTGCTTGCCGCGTCGGTCGCCAGCTGTCTCGCGGCGAGCCTGCTGTTCGCGCTGAACCGGCAGCATGTCGATCCGGAGCCGGTCACCGCGCGAATCGACGTCGACATGGCGCAGAACGAAGCGGGCAGGGTGCGCGTGGGCGCGATGGCCGTGCGGCTGTCGATCGGCAAGACGTGGGCCGATCTCGCGGCGGCGACGCGCGTGCTCGATCAGTTCGATGCGTATTGCGTGGTGACCGAGAGCATACGTGCGGGCATCCCGATCTCGGTCGATGTGTGCGACGTGAACGGCGCGGCGCTCGAATACGCGGCGACGGATATGTGAGTGCGCGTCAGTGCTCGGTGGCCGCCGCGACTTCGGCCGCTTCGGCGAGCGCTTCGAGAAAACGCGTGCGCCACCAGTGCACGTCGGTCTTGCGCACGATCGCCATCAGCGCGGAGTGACGCTGGCGGCGTTCTTCGAGCGGCATCGCGAGCGCGCGCTGGATCGCCTGCGCGGTGCCTTGCGTGTCGTACGGATTGACGAGCAGCGCCGGCTTCAATTGCTCGGCCGCACCCGCGAAGCGCGACAGCACGAGCACGCCCGGGTCGGCCGCGTCCTGCGCGGCGAGGAACTCCTTCGCGACGAGGTTCATCCCGTCGCGCAGCGGCGTGACGAGCGCGACGCGGCTCGCGCGATACAGGCCCGGCAAGCGCTTGCGCGCGACGGTGCGGTGAATGTAGCGCATCGGCATCCATTCGAGTTCGCCGTAGTCGCCGTTGATCGCGCCGCACAGGCTGTCCATCTCGCGCCGCAGGTCGTCGTATGCGCCCAGATCCTCGCGGCTCGGCGCGGCGATCTGGATCAGCGTCGCGCGGTTGCGGTTCTCCGGATACTGCTCGAGCAACTGGCGGAACGCATGCACGCGCTGCGGCAGCCCCTTCGTGTAGTCGAGCCGGTCGACGCCGACCAGCAACTGGCGGCGCGAATATTCATCGCGCATCCGGTCGAACATGTCGATGCCGTCGCGATCGCGGGCGAGCGACTCGAACTCGTCGACGTTGATGCCGATCGGAAACGCGCCGGCCGACAGCGTGCGGCCGAACGCGCGCAGGCGGCCATCCGGCAGCCGCGCGGCGCCGGCTTCCGCTTCGACGTAATGCTCGAAGTGGAGCAGATCCGATTCGGTCTGGAAGCCGACGAGGTCGTACGCGAACAGCGAGCGCATCAGCCATTCGTGTTCGGGGATCGCGGCCATGATCGGCGGCGGCGGCATCGGGATATGCAGGAAGAAGCCGATCGGATTCGTGCAGCCCATCGCGCGCAGCTCGGCGGCGAGCGGTATCAGCTGGTAGTCGTGCACCCAGACGACGTCGTCGGGGCGCAGCAGCGTGCGCAGCTTGCGCGCGAACAGCTGGTTCACGCGCCGGTAGCCGTCGGCGAAGCGCCGGTCGAACTGCGCGAGATCGAGCCGATAGTGGAACACCGGCCACAGCACGTTGTTCGAATAGCCGAGGTAGTAAGCGTCGTAGTCCTGCGGGTCGAGGTCGATCGTCGCGAGCTGGATCCCGCCGACGTTCTGGATCTGCACCTCTTCGCCGTGCGAGGGCTGATCGTCGGCGCCGCGTAGCCTGCCGCTCCAGCCGAACCAGACGCCGCCGGTTTCCTGCAGGCTGTCCTTCACGGCGACGGCGAGGCCGCCGGCCGCGGCTTTACGGGGATCTGCGATGCGATTGGATACGACGACGAGTCGGCTCACCAGCTCTCCTGACGATTGTTGGGGGAAGGTTCGTGCGGCCGGGGCGCGAAGCGGACGCCGCCATCGGCGCGCTGCGCGCGATGCGATGGGGCCGCAATGCGATCGGACGGGAATCAGGGCACGCGATTCGCCGTCCGAACGGGGAGTGCTTTTTTTAGGATACTCGTCATTCGCCAGTTTTAAAAGTCTGCGTCGGCGCAGGGGAAACGGCGAGATGCCGCGCGATGTGCGCTGCATCTCGCGACGGGCGGGGCCGGAACTTGTGCGGGCGAACGCCGCGTGCGCAAGTTCCGGCGGGCCGCACGGCACTCAGAACGTAGTGCGCAACCCGGCCATCACGCTGCGGCCGCCTTCGGGCGCGAAGCCGCGCACGACCGAAGTCGAATAGCGGATTTCCTGGTTCGTCAGGTTGTCGCCGCGCAGGTACGCGAGCCAGTGCGTCGCGCCGACGCGGAACTTGTAGGTCAGCATCACGCCGAGCGACGTGTAGCCGTCCGTCGAGAAGTCGTTGTCGGGCACGCGATGCTGCGACCACGCGTGCGTGACCTGCGCACGCGCGCCGAACGGGCCGTAACCGTAGTCGGCCGCGAGCGTCGCGCGCAGCGGCGCGATGCGCGGCAGCGGCTGGCCCGTGTCGACGTTGCGCGCGTGCGTGTAGTCGGCCGTCAGTTCCAGGTCGACCGTATGGCCGCGCCGCGAGAACGCGCGCCATTTGCCGTCCAGCTCGATGCCGTAGAACTCGGCGCGCACGCCGCGATAGATCGCTTCGTTCAGCGAGCCGTCGGCGCCGGGCGTGACGGGCTCGCCGTCGTCGTTCACGACGCGGCCGGTGTTGTACTCGGTCAGGTAGTTCGAGAAGCGGTTGTAGAACACGCCGACGCTGCCGCGGTTCGGGCCGCTCGCATAGCGCAGCGACAGGTCGGTCGACACGGCCTTTTCCTTCGACGCGTTCGGGTTGCCGATCAGGAACTGGCCGGTCGCATCGTGCGGGCCGTTCGAATACAGCTCGTAGAAGGTCGGCGCGCGTTCGGTGTACGCGACGTTCGCCGCGACCGACCACACGGGCGTCAGCGAAAACAGCGCGCCGGCCGACAGGCTGCCCGCATTGAAATCGCGCGGCTGCGCACCCGCGAATTTCTCGACGCCGGCCGGATCGGGGTCGACATTCACGTGCTCGAAGCGGCCGCCGAGAGACAGCTTCAGCGCCGGGACGACCTGCCATTCCTCGAGGCCGAACAGCGCGACGCTGTTGGTGCGGGTGGACGGCACGAGCGTCTCGTCGCCGAGCGCGGAAAACGTGTTCTGGCCGAACTGCACGCCGATCGCGCCTTCGAACGGGCCGATCCTGCGATGCCGCGCCTCGATGCGCGCCTCGTAGCCGCGGTTGCGGAAGGTGGTCGCCGTCTCGCCGTTGTCGACTTCCTTGTGGCGATAGTCGGTATACGCGAAGTCGAATTTCAGCTTCGTGAACGGCCCGCTCAGGTTGCGCACCTCGGACGCGAGCGCGAGGCGTTCCTGGCGCATCCGCAGCCGCACGTCGCTCTCCGCGACGGAGCCGTAGTTCGATTCGTAGCCGCTGTACGACAGGCCCGCGAAGCCGTCCGCCCACGTGTACGACGCGCCCACCGCGCCGCCGTGCACGCGGCCGTCGCTGTTCGGCACGCTGCCTTCCGGCTGCGGCGTATCGGGGCCGTCGATCGCGCGTTGTGCGCTGCTGCGTGCGTAGCCGGGAATCCGCAGCTTGCTCGTTTCGCGGTCGAACGCGTCGACGTGGAACGCGAAGCGGCCGTTGCCGCCTTCGACCTGCGCGGCACCCGCGCGCACGGAATTCGCGCCGCCGTAGCGCGCGTCGAGCGCACCCGTCACGCCTTCGATCGCTTCGCGCGGAATCCGGTTGTCGATCGTGTTGACGACGCCGCCCACCGCGTTGCCGCCGTACAGCAGCGCGGCCGGGCCGCGCACGATCTCGACGCGTTCGATCGACAGCGGATCCTGCGGTACCGCATGGTCGTACGACAGCGACGACGCGTCGTAGGACGCGACGCCGTTCTGCAGCAGCCGGATCCGGTCGCCGTCCATGCCGCGGATGATCGGGCGGCCGACCATCGGCCCGTAGGTGGTGGTCGACACGCCGGGCAGCCCGTTCAGCGTTTCGCCGAGCGAATCGGCCTGGCGGCGCGTCAGCGCGTCGCCGGAAAGCTGGACGGTCGGCGAGATCAGCTCGGTATCGCCGAGCGGGTTCGCGGTCACGAAGATCGGCGCGAGCGCGGTAGCCGAAGGCGTGCCCGATGCGGCGGGTGCATCGGTCTGCGCGTGCGCGGCGGCGGCGAGCAGCATCAGCGAAAGGGGCGAAAGCGGGCGAAGCGGTAGACGAGGGAGGTCGCGCATGGTCGGTGAATCGGTTGGAATCGGATCGGATAACGAGCGATGCGGGTCACAGCTGGATACGATATATTGTTGCGTCAACGACGCGCGGTGACCCGTTGGAACATGGCTCGGCGACGCTCGGCCACCCGGGAGGAAAGGCGTCAGGCGGACGAGCACGCGAAATGATATGTTATATCATTTCAAATTCCAAGCCGGATGTCAGCGGAGCGTACGACTTCCGTCTGGTCGTCGAAATATCGGTTCGAGCGGAAGGCGTTCCGGCTGAAGATCGCCTGCGAGTGCGACCGGCACGGCGTGGAGCGAAGCGCCGCGCGCCCGACCGCGTCGCGCCGCCGTGCGGCGCGATGAAGCAGCCGCGATTTGCGGATGGCGCGCATCGCGTTGATACGTATCAACGTCCTCCGATTCCGAAACCGGATACTGGATCGCTCATCGACCAGACAGGAGCGACGCATGACGCAAACCATGAAAGCCGCCGTGGTGCACGCATTCGGCGAACCGTTGCGTATCGAGGAAGTGCCCGTGCCGACGCCGGGCCCCGGCCAGATCCTCGTCAACATCAAGGCGACGGGCGTCTGCCATACCGATCTGCACGCGGCCGACGGCGACTGGCCCGTGAAGCCGTCGCTGCCGTTCATTCCGGGGCATGAAGGCGTGGGCATCGTCGCGGCGGTCGGCGCGGGCGTCACGCACGTGCGCGAGGGCGACCGCGTCGGCGTGCCATGGCTTTACAAGGCCTGCGGACATTGCGAGTACTGCTATACGGGCTGGGAAACGCTGTGTCACGACCAGCAGAACACCGGCTATTCGGTGAACGGCAGCTATGCGGAATACGTGCTGGCCGATCCCGACTACGTCGGCCATCTGCCGGCGAAGGTCGCGTTCGACGAGATCGCGCCGATCCTGTGCGCGGGCGTGACCGTCTACAAGGGCATTCGCGTCACCGATACGCGCCCCGGTCAGTGGCTCGCGATCTCCGGCGTCGGCGGCCTCGGGCACGTGGCGGTGCAATATGCACGCGCGATGGGCCTGCACGTTGCCGCGATCGACATTTCGCCCGACAAGCTCGCGCTCGCGCGGCAGCTCGGCGCGGAACTGACGATCGACGCATCGGTCGACGATCCGGCGAAGGTGATCCAGAAAGAGATCGGCGGTGCGCACGGCGTGCTGGTCACGGCGGTGTCGCGCAGCGCGTTCGCGCAGGCGCTCGGGATGGTGCGGCGCGGCGGCACGGTCGCGCTCAACGGGCTGCCGCCCGGCGATTTCCCGTTGCCGATCTTCTCGACGGTGCTGAACGGCATCACCGTGCGCGGCTCGATCGTCGGCACGCGCCGCGACCTGCAGGAATCGCTCGACTTCGCGGCCGACGGCCTGGTGCGCGCGCATATCCATCGCGACCGGCTCGGCAACATCAACGACGTGTTCGCGAAGTTACGCGAAGGCAAGGTCGACGGGCGCATCGTGCTGACCGAGATGCAGTGACGCGCGCGGCCGCCGCGCGACGGATCACGTCGCGACGGCGGCCGTGCAGCCTGGTTCACATCATTGGGCGAAGAACACGTCCGTGCGGTTCGTCAGGTTGCCCGCGCTGGTCTGGACGAAGAACGGATGGAACGACGACGACGGGCCGACGTCGAGGCCCTGGTAGTCGCCGATGAAGAAGCCTTCCGCGTTCGGCGCGAGCTTCATGTCGAACGGTCCGCCGACGCGCCGCTCGTCGCTGAACGTGGCGCCGCCGTCGTGCGAGATCTTGCGCCAGAAGCCCGTCGGCAGCGTCGTCGTGTTCCCGGCCAGCAGGTCGCGGAAGTCGTAGTGGGTGACCATCACGGCGCCCGCGTTGTCGACGCGCACCGACGGATTGAAGGCCGGCCGGCCGGTCGGCGTGTTGATCTGCAGCGGCGCGCTCCAGGATGCGCCGCCGTCCTTCGACGTCGATAGCGCGACCTCGTCGTACTTGCCGCCGTTGAAGCGGCTGTCCTGCCATACGACGTAAAGCTGGCCCGATGCGGGATCGATCGCGGGCTCGGGAATGATGTCGCCGGTGCGCACGGGTTCGCCGGTGTTCGGGTCCGTCACGCCGACCGTCTGCAGCCCCGCGATCACCTGCGGCTGTGTCCAGGTTGCGCCGTCGTCGGTCGACTTGATGAACGCGACCTTGCCCGCGGCCTTGCTGAACGGCGGCTGGATCAGGTTGAAGAAATCGTACAGCGTGCCGCTTTTCGGATCGACGACGATCTGGTTGCCGATCGTCTGCTGGCGCGACGGCACGTGGACGATGACCTTCGCCTTGCTCCAGGTCTTGCCGCCGTCGGTCGTCTTCGAGAACAGCGTCGGCCCGCGGAACGCCTGCGTATGCAGGTTCGCGTACGGATTGCCGTTCGGCAGTTCGAGGCGGTCCCATACCGCGTATGCGGTGCCGGCCTTCACCGGGTTCGCCGTCACCGATTCCTTGTCGTTGAAGAACTGCGTGGTCGGTTCGTTGTCCGCCATCAGCAATGCGGGGCTGCTCCACGTCTGCCCGCCGTCGGCCGATACCGATGCCGCGACCGCGTTGCTGTTGTTCGACTGGTTGAACGAGATCGATACCGAATACGCGGTGCCGTCCGGGCCGAAGGACACCCATGGGTCGGACGCGCGCTCGTACTTGAGCCCGCCCGGCGCGCACGCGCTGAACGGCTGAGTCGTCCGCGCCCAGGTCGCGCCGCCGTCGAACGTATAGCCGGCGACGAGCCCGTGCGCGCCGCCGTTCGACCAGCGGTCCTGCTGCCATACG
Organism: Burkholderia pyrrocinia; assembly: GCF_022809715.1. Classification (NCBI taxonomy): domain Bacteria; kingdom Pseudomonadati; phylum Pseudomonadota; class Betaproteobacteria; order Burkholderiales; family Burkholderiaceae; genus Burkholderia; species Burkholderia pyrrocinia. Next base: position 800,455 of record NZ_CP094460.1, on the reverse strand, counting down.
CCGATCATGTTCGTCGGGTTTGCCGGATTGACCGAAAGCCAGGGTTCGACCTCGGCATTCACATAGACGGTGCCGGGCCCGCCTATGGTGCAGGCGGCGTATGGACTGGGGCCGGACACGAGCACGGGATCGGCGTGCGCGGCGGCACAGGCCAGCGCCATCACGGCGGGCAGGCAGGTGAAAAGCGGGTGGGACACGATAGTGCGTCGCATGAACTGCTCCTCGTTGACGTGCGGCCGCGATGGTGCGGCGGAACGAGGCAGCGCGAGCCGATGCGCGGCGGCACAGGCCGCCGGATCGGGGCGCCGCGGCGACGCGCACGATGCATGCCGCCGGGACGTGTCGTTCAGGATACCGCTTCAGCCACCGCGATCCGCGTGCGCTGGATACCGCCAGCACTTCGGTCAAGACTCCTATTCGTTTTATTGCTTGTAACGGATGTGTCGTTGATGCCGCCCGGCTGGGACGCCGGTTCGGGCAGGCGAAGAATGCGTAGAAGTGGATTGCAATGTAGATGATCCGGATGCGGCGCGGCAGGCAATTTTTTGTAACAGAGCGTAGCCGGAAAGCGTTGCCGGAGCGGCGCGGCGCGAACGCAAAATTTGCCGTCGCGAGTGCGCGGAAATCGAATCGAAAAGGCGAATCGCAATCGCTTTCGATTGCGGCCGGCGCGAGCCGGTTTTGTCGAATCGATTCGCTGCCGGCAGGCGATGCGGCGTCCGCGTTGCCGCTGCTCAGCGCTCCGCCGGAAACCGGTCCTGCAACGCGTGCAGCCAGCGCGCGACGATATCGAGTTCCGCGTCGGAAAACCCGTCGCACAGCTTCTCGTTCAATTCGCGCAGCAGCACGCGCGCGCGCTTGAGCGCCGTGTGGCCTTCGTCGGTCAGGTACAGGCGCGTCGCGCGGCCGTCGTTCGAATCGGCGTGGCGCGCGAGCAGGCCGGCTTTCGCCATCCGGTCGGCGAGCCCCGTCATCGCGGACGGCGCGAGCTGCAGCGCGGCGCCGACTTCGCCGATCAGCGCGCCGTCCTGCTTCGCGAGACAGAACAGCACGCCGGCCTGCGCGGCGCTCGCGCGCGTATCGGTCTCGGCCTTGCGGTCGACCCAGCGCTGCACGCGCCGCTGGCCGATGTTCAACAGGAAAAACAGTCGTCGGTTTTCGCTCAAGCTGGGTTCCCGGCTGCAATGGAAAGGGAGGGACGGCCGGCGGCGCGCGGCGTGTCGAGTGCCTGCGCGAGCCAGTCGGCCAGGTCGGGCCACAGCACGGTGCCGGGCCGGCTGCGGAAGAAGCCCATGTGCCCGACCGGGCCGCTGCCCGCCGCGTGCGGATCGATCTGGCGGCGCTCGACCGCCGCGCCGGTCAGATAGCTTACCAGCAGGTCGATCGCGGCCGGGTTCGCCCACGGATCGTCGTCGAAGCCGAGCGCGAGGACAGGCAGCCGCTGTTTCGAGAAACGATCGGCCGCGCCGAGTGTCGGATCGTCGAAGAAATAGTGCGGCAGCGTCGTCCAGCGGCTCCATTCGCGGAACACGCCGGCCGGCAGGTCCTCGCCGAGCCCGAGCCGCTTGCCGGGCACGTAGCCGAGCAGCGCGGACATCAGCGGGCCCAGCACGCGCAGGATCAGCCGCACCTTCAGGCGCTCGGCCGCCTGCGCGATCAGTCGCGTGCTGCCTGCATGCGCGGCGACGAGCACGGCCGCGCGCAGATGCGTCGTGCTCGCGGAAAGCCCGATCGCGTGCCCGCCGACGCTATGCCCGACCGCCAGCAGCGGCAATCCTTCGTATGCCTGCCGTGCCCATGCGGTCGCGGCGCCGACGTCGAGCTCCATCCAGTCGCGCATGCGGGCTCGCAGCGCGCCCAGGCGCGCGGGCCGCGACGCGCCGATGCCGCGGTAGTTGTAGGTCAATGCCGCGAAGCCGCGTTCGGTCAGGAAGCGCGCGAAGCCCGCATACAGCCGCTCCGGCACGGCCGTCGCCGGATGGATCAGCACCAGCGCGCGCGGTTCGGCATCGGGCGTCCACAGCGTGCCGCGCAGCGGATAGCCGTCGATGGCGGAAAACTCGATCGGTTGGGAGGTCATGGCCGTCCTCGTTCCAGATGGTTATTTCGTATGCGAAATATAGTCCGGGATTTATTTCGTGCGCGAAATATCTGTCGAGGAATCATTCGAACGATATGTGGCGGAGGGCTGCGTCCGGTGTCGCGTGACGCGGCTCGTTCCATAAAATATTTGCATCTTTACATAGAAGAATATTGCGTTTGTCTCATGAAGAGGATCGCCGTATCTTCATCGGATCCATCCGTTCCGCCGGCCGTCGCGCAAGGCGGACAACGAGGCGCCGCCGTCGTGCGGCAGCCCGCCAACCATCCGGGAGATCACGTTGCTGAGCCGAATCGTCACGGCGCTCTTGCTGGCGCTTGCCGCGCAGCCGGGCATCGCGAAAGACACCGTCACGCTGCGCGTCGGTGAACAGAACTACTTCAACATCCAGGCGTCGATGGAGGCGTCCGGCGTGCTGAAGGACCTGCCTTACACGATCGAGTGGAAGCACTTCCAGGCCGCCGCGCCGGTCGCCGAGAGCCTGAACGGCAACGCGATCGACATCGGCTTTCTCGGCGATTCCGCGCTGCTCACACTTGCCGCGCGCGGCGCGCCGGTGAAGGTCGTCGCGGTGTCGCGGCAGAGCCTCGACGGCGTCGCGATCCTCGTGCCGAAGAATTCGCCGGTGCGTACCGTGGCCGATTTGCAAGGCAAGACCGTCGCCGTGTGGCGCGGCGCATGGAGCCAGCAGCTCGTGCTGCGCGCGCTCGAACACGCGGGCCTGCGCGCGGATTCGGTCAAGTACGCGTACCTGATGCCGATCGACGCGACCAACGCGCTCGCGAACGGCTCGGTCGATGCCGTGTCGCTGTGGGAGCCGTTCGTCAGCACGCTGGCGTTGCGGCAGGGCGCGCGGCCCATCACCACCGCGCAGGGGCTGATGCCCGCGCTGAGCTTCGTCGCCGCGAACGAGCAGGCCGCGTCGGGCAAGCGGGCGGAGATCACCGATTTCCTGAAGCGCGTCGTGGCCGCACGCCAGTGGGTCGACAGCCATCCGCGCGAGTACGCGGACCTATGGTCGAAGCGCGCGAAGCTCGAGCCCGACGTCGCGTACCGCTGGCTCGACAATGCGAAGCAGCGCGTGGGCCCGGTCGACGACACGGCCGCGAAGGACGCGCAGAACACGGCCGATTTCCTGCACAAGGCCGGCGTGATTCCGGCCGCGTACGACACGTCGAAGCTGCTCGACCGCTCGTATGCGGGTGCGTTCGCGGCGCCTGCGCAAAAGACGGCCGCCGCGCAGTAATCGCGCGGTCGCATCCCCGATTCCCGATCGAGAACCAGAAGGACAACCCGACATGCCAGTCGACATCATCGGCATGATCACCGCGACGCCCGGCGCGGAGGTCGACGTACCGGGCGGCGCGGCCGTCCAGCCCGACTACGTGCGCCGCTTCGCGCACGCGCACGAGGCGGCGGGCTTCGACCAGATCCTGGTCGGCCATTTCAGCAACGCGGCGGACGGTTTCATCGTCGCGTCGTTCGCGGCCGCCGCGACCGAACGCATCCGCATCCTGCTCGCGCACCGGCCGGGCGTGATCGTGCCGTCGGTCGCCGCGCGGCAGATCGCGACGCTCGACGTGTTCAGCGGCGGCCGGCTCGCGCTGAACGTCGTGTCGGGCGGCGACGATTCGGACTTGCAGCGCGACGGCGATTTCGTGCCGCACGATGCACGCTACCGCCGCACCGGCGAATATCTCGACGTGCTGAAGCGGATCTGGCTGGCCGACGCGCCGGTCGACCACGACGGCGAGTTCTACCGGCTGCGCGGCGCGTCGCCGCTCGTGAAGGGCGCGCAGCGGCCGCACGTGCCGATCTATTTCGGCGGCTCGTCGCCGGCCGCGCTCGCGGTCGCGGGCGAGCACGCGGATGTCTACATGACGTGGGGCGAGCCGCTCGCATCGGTGCGCGAGCAGATCGCGCGCGTGCATGCCGCCGCCGCGCCGTTCGGGCGCGCGCCGCGCATCAGCGTGTCGTTTCGGCCGATCGTCGCCGATACCGAGGCCGCCGCGTGGGAGAAGGCCGAGGCGATTCGCGAGCGCGTACGCGCGGCGCGGGTCGCGAACGGCCAGCCGATCGCCGGCCACGCGCCGCAGAATGCGGGCTCGCAACGGTTGATGGCCGCCGCCGCGCAGGGCGACGTGCTCGACGAGCGCTTGTGGATGGGTGTCGCGAACCTGACCGGTGCGCGCTGGAATTCGACCGCGCTGGTCGGCACGCCCGAACAGGTCGCGCGGGCGCTCGGCGCGTACTACCGGCTCGGCGTGTCGACGTTCCTGATTCGCGGGTTCGATCCGCTCGACGATGCGCTGGCCTACGGGCGCGACCTGATTCCGGCGATTCATGCGCATGTCGCGGAGCTCGACCGGTATCAAGCGGCGGTGACGGCATAGGCTCGGCTAGGCGACGAACGGTATTTCATCGACTCGCCCCGGCATTTCCGTTGTGGAATGCCGGGGCGATGTCATTTCAGGCATCGACGCATCGACGCCTTCAGAACGACGGCAACCCCGGCGGATTGGTTTCCGCCCGAGCGATCGCCTCGCTTTGCAAACCCCATCTCGCGAGCGCCTGCCCATACCAGCCGCTGCCGATCAGCGCATTCGTCGCTAGCGTCAGCGCGGGCGCGAGGCCGCTGCCGCGACGCGTTGCGATCGCGACGTCGGCATTGTTCGGCCAGCCCGCATTGACGACGCCGACGCGGCGGATCTTGCCGCTGCGCGCGGCCTCGTACGCGAGCGACGCGTTCGGGTTCAGCTCCGCATCGGCGCGGCCCGACAGCAGCGCGACGCGCGCGGTCGCGTCGTCGTCGAAATAGAGCAGCTCGGTCGCCTTCAATCCTTGAGCGACGTTGCGCCGGCTCCATTCGAGCAGGATGCGCTCCTGGCTCGTGCCGGCACCGGTGATGATCCGCAGGCCCGCGATGTCCTTCGGCTCGGCGATCTTCGCGATCGGGCTGCCGGTGCGCACATAGAAGCCGTGCAGCCCGAGCCGGTAGGTCGTGAAATCGTATTTCTCCTTGCGCTTCTCGGTCACGCCGACGTTCGAGATCACCGCGTCGTACTTGCCGGACGTCAGCCCGAGCGGCCAGTCGGCCCATGCGATCGGCACCAGTACGAGCGTGCGGCCGAGCGCATCGGCGACGAGCTGCGCATAGTCGGGATCGGCGCCGACCACGGTGCGTGCGTCGGTCGCGTAGGTCGATACGGGGGGCGCGTGCGGTGAAATCGCAACCGTGAATGCGCCGTCGCGCACCCAGCGGTAGCCGCTCGCCTCGCGGATGGCCGCGTCGTCGCGCGACGCGCGAATCCGGCCGGCCTGGCGCGGGTCGAGGTCGGCGGTTGCAGCCGCCGCGTGTGCGATGCGCGACGACAGGCCGCCGGATGCCGCGATCAGCGCGGCGGTCATGAATTGACGTCGATCGATCATCGTGTGGCGCCCCGGTTGTCGGAAGGGATGCGCATCACAGCACCCGCGACAGGAACGCGCGCGTGCGCGGATGCGACGGCGCGTCGAGCACGACGGCCGGCGGCCCGGCTTCGACGATGCGTCCGCGCTCCATGAACAGCACGTTGTCCGCGACCTCGCGCGCGAAGCCGATCTCGTGCGTGACGATCACGAGCGTCGTGCCCGAGCGCGCGAGTTCCTTGATCACGTCGAGCACCTCGTTGACGAGTTCCGGGTCGAGCGCGGACGTCGGCTCGTCGAACAGCAGCACCTTCGGACGCAACGCGAGCGCCCGCGCGATCGCGACGCGCTGCTGCTGGCCGCCGGACAATTGGCGCGGGTACGCATCGGCCTTATCCGCAAGACCGACGCGCGCGAGCAGCGTGCGTGCGGTGCGCTCGGCCGCATCGCGCGTGACGCCGGCGACGGCGATCGGCGTCTCGATCAGGTTCTCGAGCACCGTCAGGTGCGGGAACAGGTTGAAATTCTGGAACACCATCCCGACGGCCGTGCGCCGCTTCAGCACGTCGCGCTCCTTCAGCTCGTAGAGCACGTCGCCGTCGCGGCGATAGCCGATCAGTTCGCCGTCGATGTCGATGAAACCGTCGTCGACGCGTTCGAGATGGTTGATCGTGCGCAGCAGCGTCGACTTGCCCGAGCCCGACGGCCCGACGATCGCGGTCACGCTGCCGCGCGGCGCGACGAACGACACGTTGTCGAGCACGCGCTGCATGCCGAACTGCTTCGATACGCCATGCACGGCCACTTCGCCGCCGGCGCGCGGCACGGCGGCGGCAACGGTTTCGGTATTGCGTTCGGCCTGCTGCGCGATCGACGCCGAATGGCGCGACGCGGCACGCCGCCACAGCACGCCGATGCGTGCGAGCGCGAACGTGAGCACCGACGGCGGCGGATTGCGCAGCGCGCCGCGCGCATAGTGCCGCTCGACCTGCACCTGGATCGCCGACAGCACCGTCAGGATGATCAAATACCAGACGGTCGCGACCATCAGCAGCGGAATCACTTCGAGGTTGCGGCGATAGATCACCTGCACCGTGTAGAACAGCTCAGGCATCGCGAGCACGTACACCATCGACGTGCCTTTCGCGAGCGTGATCAGGTCGTTGAACGCGGTCGGCAGGATCGCGCGCATCGCTTGCGGCAGCACGATTCGCATGGTCTGGCGGCCGCGCGGCAGCCCGAGCGCGGCGGCCGCCTCGAGCTGGCCCTGGTCGACCGCGAGAATGCCGCCGCGGATCACTTCCGCGGAAAACGCCGCGTGGTTCAGCGTGAGGCCGAGCACGGCCGCGAGGAACGGGCTGATCAGGTCGGTCGTCGGCGCTTCGAACCACACGATGCCGGTGAACGGCACGCCGAGCCGCACATGCTCGTACAGGTAGCCGAGGTTGTTCAGGATCAGCAGCAGTACGATCAGCGGAATCGAGCGGAACAGCCACACGAAGGTCCATGCGCTCGCGGACAGCAGGCGCGACCGCGACAGCCGGGCCAGCGCGACGAACGCGCCGAGCACGAAGCCGAACACCGCGCCGAGCAGCGTCAGCACCAGCGTGCGCGCGAGCCCCGACAGCACCGGCGGCGACAGGAACCATTCGGCGAACACCGGCCAGCCCCATTGCGGGTTGCCGAGGATCGAATGCAGCGCGATCGCGATCAGCACGACGGCGAGCACGGTGCCGGCCGTGCGCGCCCGGTGGCGCGCGGGCACGATCCGGAACCGCGTGCCGGGCTCGCGCGCGCCGGCGGAAGAGAGCGGCGGCAGTGCGCCGCCGAGGTGGGTCGTGTCGCTCATGTCGTTGGAAGTCCTCGAATCGGTCGGTCAGTCGGTCGCGCCGCGCACGGGCGGCGCGGCGGTCGGCACATGGCCGGGCCGCGGTGGCTCAGGCGTGCGCTTCGGCCGCCGTTTCCTGCGCGGCGCCGGGTGCCGCGTGGCGGCTCGCCTTGCGCGGCAGGCCGAGGTGGTCGCGCAGCGTCGCGCCGGGCAGGTCGCGGCTGTAGCGGCCGCGCGCCTCGAGCACCGGAATCACGAGTTCGACGAAATCGTCGACGCCTTGCGCCTGCACCGGAAAGCCGAGGATGAAGCCGTCGCCGGCGCCCGCGTCGTGCCAGCGGATCAGCTCGTCGGCGACATGCTCGGCCGTGCCGATGAAGTTCGGGCGCGGCGTCGCGACCGCGAGCGCCGTCTCGCGCAGCGACAGGCCTTTGCTCTTCGCGTCGGCCTTGATCCGGTCGGTAGTCGAGCGGAAGCTGTTGCGGCCGAGGTCGCCGAGTTCCGGGAACGGCGCGTCGAGTGCGTATTGCGTGAAATCGTGGTGATCGAAATAGCGGCCGAGATATGCGAGCGCTTCGTCGATCGTCAGCAGGTCGCGGATCGCCTGGTATTTGTCTTCGGCCTCGGCGGCCGTGCGGCCGACGATCGGCCCGACGCCGGGGAAGATCTTCACGTCGCCGGCTTGCCGTCCGTGCTCGACCGCGCTCTGCTTCACGCGCTGCGTGAACGCGGCTGTTTCGTCGAGCGACGGCGAATGCGTGAACACCGCGTCCGCGTACTTTCCCGCGAGCCCGATGCCGGTGTCGGACGAGCCGGCCTGGAAGATCACCGGCTGCCCCTGCGGCGAGCGCTGGATGTTGAGCGGGCCCGCGACCTGGAAGAAGCGGCCGTGGTGATCGAGCGTGTGCAGCTTGTCGCGATCGAAGAAGCGGCCGGTCGCGCGGTCGCGCACGAACGCGTCGTCGTCCCAGCTGTCCCACAGGCCCTGCACGACGTCGAGGTATTCGTCGGCGATCTCGTAGCGCAGTTCGTGATCGGGATGCGCCTTGCCGAAATTCTTCGCGGTGCCTTCGAGCGGTGTCGTCACGACGTTCCAGCCGGCGCGGCCGCCGCTGATCGCGTCGAGCGACGCGAGCTGGCGCGCGACCGTGAACGGCTCGCTGTACGACGTCGAGATGGTTCCCGCGAGCCCGATCTTCTTCGTCGCGACCGCGAGCGCCGACAGCACGGTCAGCGGCTCGAAGCGGTTCAGGAAATGCGGGATCGACTTCTCGTTGATGTAGAGGCCGTCCGCGACGAACGCGAACGCGATGCCGGCGGCTTCCGCCTTGCGCGCGATGCCGATCGCGAAGTCGAGGTTGATGCTCGCGTCCGGCGGGTTGCTCGGGTGCCGCCATGCGTTCATGTGGCTGCCTGCGCCTTGCAGCATCAGGCCGAAGGGGATCGATCGTCGGGTCGTCATGGGAGCGTCACGCGTTCTGGTCAGGAGAGAGGGAGCGGTCGGCCGCGAGGGCCGCTTGCAACGGCGTGGCCGACAGCGCGCCGCCGAGCCATTCGACCGACGCGAGCCGCGCCGCGTAGTCGGTCACCGGCGAATCGATCACGAACGCATCGACGTCGAGCCGCCGGCTCAGCGCATCGAGCGCGCGGTGCACGCGCTCGGGCGTATCGGCCAGCACGGTCGGGCGCAGCTCGTCGATCCGGTAGTCGGACGCGCCGCTTTGCCGCGCGAATTCGGCGGCCGCCTGTGCGCTCGCCAGGTTGAAACTCTGCCCGCCCGCGAACTGCAGCTTGAAGATCTTCAGCGGTCCGATCAGCTGCTCGGCCTCGTCGCGCGTCGGCGCGGCCACCGCGTACAGCGCAACGAGCGGCCGCGTGCCGCCCGCGCCGCGGTACGCGTCGAGCGAGCGTTCGAGATTTGCGTCGTCGCCGTTGAAATGCCCCGCGTAGCAGAAGCGCCAGCCGTGGCGCGCGGCGAGCGCGCCGCTGTCCGGCGAGCCGCCGAGCAGGATGCGTTCGGGCGGCTGCGGCGGTACCGGCATCGCGACCGCGCCGGCGAGCGGATGATCTTCGGCGACGCCCCAGCCGAGAAACGCGTCGAGCTCCGCGAGCTGGCCCGCGAAGTCGGGCTTCTTCGCCTTGTCGTGGAACCACTGCAGCGCGCGCGTGGTGAGCGGCAGCCCGCCGGGCGCCTTGCCGATGCCGAGATCGACGCGGCCCGGCGCGAGCGCGGCCAGCACCTTGAACGCTTCGGCGACCTTGAACGGGCTGTAGTGCTGCAGCATCACGCCGCCCGAGCCGACGCGGATGCGCGACGTGTGCGCGAGCAGGTGCGCGACGACGATCTCCGGCGCGGAACTCGCGAAACCCGGCGTGCCGTGATGCTCGGCGACCCAGAAGCGCTCGTAGCCGAGCTGTTCGGCGCGCTGCGCAAGCGTCGTGGTGAAGCGCAGCGCGTCGGCGGCGCTCGCGCCGTCGGCGATCGGACTCTTGTCCAGCAACGAAAGCGAATAAGACATGGTGAGCGGCGTTCCTGCGTATGGCGTGGATGGACGGTGGGCGCGTGCGGCGCTCAGCTCTTCGGCAGCCCCGGCGGATTCGTGCGCGACTGGTCGATCGCTTCGGACGCGAGGTTCCAGCGGTCGAGCACCTGCTGGTAGCGGCGGTTCTTGATCAGCCCGTTCAGCGCGACGGTCAGCGGCTCGGCGAGCCCGCTGCCGCGGCGCGTCGCGATCGCGATGTCGGCCGTGCGCGGCCAGCCGCCGCTGATCGCGCCGACGAGCCGCGTCTTGCCTTGCTGCGCGCTCTGGTACGCGAGCACCGAGTTCACGCTGAACACGGCATCGGCGCGGCCCGACTGCACGGCGACGATGCGCATCGCCTGGTCGTCGTAGTACTGGATCTGCACGGGTTTCAGCCCGTGCGCGACGTTTTCGCGGTCCCACGCGAGCAGGATCTTTTCCTGATTGGTGCCGGCGTCGGTCACGACGCGCAGCCCCGCGACGTCCTTCGGCTCGCGGATCGCCTGGATCTTGCTGTCGTTGCGCACGTAGAAGCCGACCAGATCGTGGCGGTACGACGAGAAATCGAATTTCTGCTTGCGCTCCTCGGTGACGGTCACGTTCGAGATCACCGCATCGACTTTCCCCGATTCGAGCGCGAGCGGCCAGTCGGCCCACGCGAGCGCGACGATCTTCAGCTTGCGGCCGAGGCTGTCGGACACGAGCTGGCCGACGTCGGCGTCGAAGCCGACCACCGTGCGCGCGTCGGTCGCATACGAGCTGATCGGCGGCAGGCTCGGCGCGATGCCGATCGTCAGCGTGCCGGGCTCGGCGAACTTGAACGACGCGGGCACCGCGCGTTCGACGGCCGCATCGGCCACGCCGCGCGGGCGGCCGCGCTGCTCGGGGCTCAGGTCGAACGTCGCGGCGGCCGCGGTGAATGCGGTCAGGCCGATCAGCGCGGCGGCCAGCGTGCGGATGGCGCGGGAAGCATGCGGTACGGCTCGTTGCATGAAAACGTCCTGTTGTCGTGTCGTAGGGAGCGGAGTCGGGTGGAGCGGTGGGCTCAGCGCGGCAGCGCCGGCTCGGGCAACGGCGCCCACAGGTCGGCGAGCGTCGACGTGCGCGACGGATCGGCGAGATCCTTGGCGAACCGCAGGTGGAAATACGCTTCCGGGTCGATCGACGAATCGAACAGCCGCGTATAGCCGGTGCGGTCGTACAGCGCCCAGGCTTCGGGCTGGCGAAAACCGGTGGTCAGGTAGAGGCGTCGATAGCCCTGCTGCGCGGCGCGCAACTCGAGCGCTTCGACGATGAGCCGCGCGAGGCCCTGACGGCGCAGGTCCGTACGTGTCCAGATGCGTTTGAGCTCGGCGGTCTGCGCGTCGTAGCGCTTGAACGCGCCGCCGCCGATCGTTTCGCCGTCGCGCAGCAGCAGCACGAAGGCGCCCTCGGGCGGCGCGAACAGTTCGGCCGGGTAGCGTGCGAGTTCGTCGCGCGCGGATGCGCGGCTGTCGGGGCGGTACGCGTTGTAACGGGTCGAATACTCGTCGATCAGTGCGTCGATCAGCGGCTGCGCGCGGACGTCGAGCGGCGTCGTGTCGATGAGGCGGTCGTTCGTGGCCATGGGCATCGCGAAGGGCGCGCGATGCGGACGTTCCTTTCGGGGCTCGGGCACGCGGCCCGTCCGGTCTGTTCCGTTATCGCGGCGCGGTTGTCGTGATGACGGCGGCCGGTGTGCATCCTGCGATGCATGTGGCGGGCCGCCGCCGTTTCGAACACGTTAGCGGCGCGGCCGGCAAAGGCGAACGAAGCAATTTCGATAAGGATTTCGCGGCAGGCGTCAGAAGGCTTGCAGCGGGAGTGGGGTGGGGGTGGAAAGCGCATGCGTTGAAGCTCGTGCTTCACGCATGCGCAATGCCGAATGGCGCGAACCTATGCGGCCCGCACTTCGGCAAGCAGATCCGGATGGCGATCCAGTATCTTGAACAGTTTCACAAGGGCGAGCGGCGGGTTCGTCTTGCCGGTTTCGTAGCGGGAGAACGCGTTGACACCGCCACCGAATATCTCGGCCGCCTCGCGCTGGTCCAGCATCAGCTTCTTGCGTACCTTCGCAATGTACTTCGGGTCGACGATGGTCGAGTTCACCTGTTTGTTGAACTCGGTGATCGCGTCGCCGAGACGGGTCGCCTCGTCGAGGTCGAGGACCGACTCTCCGCAGGCCGGGCAGAAATCACCGGTGATATCGCGGACGACCGTCGATCGACCCTTGTACGTATAGGGGATATCTCGTGTATCGCGGACCAGCTTGGCGGCACCGCAGGCAGGGCACTTCATTTTCACCGCTCCTTGAAAGACACGATCAGCACGTCGTCGATCACTGTCAGTTTCAGGTACACGTCGCCATGGACTGTGCGACGTTGATAGACGTCTTGCCAGATCGTATGGTCGGCATACGTCGTCATGCTCTTGTAGAAATCGGCGGCTGTCAGCGACATGACGACACCGACTGCCTCCCGTTCCGTAAAACCGAGTTGCCGGGCGCCGAATACCGCGCTCGCGGTCAAACGCACCTTGCCGTTCTCGATGAGAGTTTTGATCCGGGACAGCTTGCAATGAGCCGAATTCTTTTCCATTTGCGATCATAACCAAAAGGGTTAATTTGTCAAGTTGGTTAATGACGCACGTGTGCCGTCCGCCATGAATGACAGACTGCACGGAAAGGGGATGAATCCGGAACTGGCCTAATGGCCAACGCTCGGCGCAGCCGACAACTCCGCCAGTTGAAACAGGCAATCGCCGCGCCGCACCTGCGCGGGCACGCGCTTGCACACCACTTCGCCGTCGCCGTTGAACCGGTGCAGCATCGGTTCGCGCAGCGGCGTATCGGGGAAATGCACCCACGCGGCCGGCTGCCCTGCCTTCACCTGGTCGCCGAGTTCGACGAGCGGCTCGTACAGCCCGCGCTCGTATGCATAGACGAAGTGGCGGTCGCCGTCGACGCGCAAGAAGCGCGTGACGGTCGGCGGCGCGTCGGGCACGAGCGCGCCGCGCAGCAGGCCGATATAACCGAGGTAGTGCAGCAGCCCGTGGCGGCCGAGCCGGATCAGCGACGGATCGGCCATGCCCGCGCCGCCCAGTTCGGTCACGATCGAGATCGCGCCTTGGCGGCGCGCGGCCGATGCCGAATGCACGGGGTTCGGCGCGTGCAGCAGTGCATTCGGCAAGCCGAACGCGACCAGCAGCCCGTTGAGCTTCGCGGCTTCGTCCGCGTCGAGCGGATCGATCGCGAGCATGTTGCCGCCCTGGTACAGCAGCGAACTGCCGCCCGAATGCAGGTCGACCAGATACTGCGCACGCGACAGCAGCGCGTGCTCGATGTAGTGGGCGATCATCTGCGTCGGCGTGCCGGTCGGATCGCCGGGGAAACTGCGGTTCAGGTTGCCTTCGTCGAGCGGCGACACGCGCAGGCCCGCGTCTGCCGCGGGGAAATTCGCCATCGGCAGCAGGATCAGCTGCCCGCTGACCATCTCGGGTTCGATCTCGCGCATCAGCTGCGACACGATGATCTGGCCTTCGTATTCGTCGCCGTGGTTGCCGGCCATCACGAGCGCGACCGGGCCGTCGCCGTTGCGGATCGACGCGATCGGGATCGGCAGCCAGCCGTACGCCGAGCGGTGCACGGAATGCGGCAGCCGCAGGTAGCCCGCGTGCTTGCCTTGCGCATCGAGATCGATTTCGCAGTGGATGGGGTTTCGCTGTGAGGAAGGGGCGGTCATGGCGGCATCGTTCGATGAACGGAATCTGCCATCTTATCGGGAAACGACCGCCACGCGGCGCGCGGGGAGCGCACAACGCCGACTGCCGTCAACCGGCATGCGAGCGGATGCGCATGGATGCGCATGGGCGAGCCGGCCTGCCGATACGCGAAACCGCGCGCGATGTTGCATCGGTGAACGCATGCGGCCGCGTGGCCCGGCCGCATTCGTGCGTCAAATTTCGCGCCGACCCCTTGCCGCAGCAGGGCCGGCGCGCGCGGCCGGCTCAGCGGCTCGATGTTTCAGCTTCGAGACGTCCTTCTTCCCACAATGCCCAGAAACGGCTGCCGGCGCGATACGGATTCGCGCGCCGCGCGCCGTAATCGGTGACGCCCTGGCGAAACGCGCCGTACAGCGTCAGCGGCGGATTGTCGACGCACGCGGCTTCACGGGCGGGCGGGCGGCGCTCGAAAACGAGCCGCCGGATCAGGGACGCGCCGTCGATCACGGTTTGTTCGTCGATCGTTTCGGTTCTGGCGAGGACTTCGACGGTATTCATGTTGGGCTCCCTGAAATGTTCTTTCCCCATCAAGGAGCAATAAGAATGCCAACCACGAAATGGCGTCCGCTGCATCGATCGTGCAGGCTTCTGCGGTCAACGTAACGGGTGGCGAGCGGCGATGTTACGGAACACGTCACGTGACACGCGAGCGCGCGGCGCGACGTGCGACCACGCAAAGTGTTTCGAGATTGAATCGCCGGGAGGATGCGGCCGGTAGCGGAAACGACGATGAACGGGCCGCGCGTGCCGTCAGGTCAGCTCGCGGTGGCCGGCGCCACGCGGCGGCTGCCGTTCGAATAGAAGCGGTAGATGCCCTTGCCGGCCGATTTCGCGTCGTACAGCGCGCTGTCGGCCTGGCGGATCAGTTCGTCGGGGGAGCCGTGCCCGTCGTCGAGCGCGATGCCGATGCTGATCCCGAGGCTGACTATCTTGCCGATCGACAGCGTATACGGTGCTGAGATCTGCCGGATGATGCGCGCGGCGAGGAGCGAGCACGCGTGCATCGTCGTGTCGTCGATCGCGACGACGAATTCGTCGCCGCCGATGCGCGCCGCAAGCTCGCCGGGCGGCAGGGTCTTGCCGAGCCGCTCGGCGACCTGCGTCAGCACCTCGTCGCCGGCCTGATGGCCGAAGCGGTCGTTGATCGCCTTGAAGCCGTCGAGGTCGAGATACATGACGGCGAGCGACGGGCCCGGCATGTGCGGCCGGTGCGAAAGCATCCGCTTGAGCTGGGCATGCAGTTCGTGGCGGTTCGGCAAACCCGTCAACGCGTCGTGCCGCGCGAGATGCCGGATGTGCTGCTCGGTCTGGCGGCGCGTGGTGACGTCCTCGACGATGACTACTGCGTTGCCGTCCGGCACGCGGTGGCGCGTCAGTTCGAGCTGGCGGCCGTCGGCGAGCGCGATGTCGAACGGCTCCGGTTCGTCGCGGGTCAGCCAGACGTCGCACTGCGCGGCGAGACCGGCGCCGCCGGGATCGCACATGGCGTTCGTGCCGAGCGCCGCGACGACGTCGGCCAGCGGCGTATCGAGCATGATCTCGCGCGGCGAGCCGAACAGCTGCGCGGTGCGGCGGTTCGCGACGATCACGCGGGTCTCGCTGTCGATCATGCACAGGCCGTGCGGCATATAGGTGAGTGCGGCGTCGAAGTGCGCGACGAGTTCGGCGTTGCGCTGGCGCGCGGCGATCAGCGCGACGAGCACGCGGTAATGGCGCTGGACGACCGTGCGCATGGCCGCGAGATAGATCGCGAGCGGCGGCAGCAGCAGCCACGCGCCCGGCCGGTCCGCCAGCATCGCGCCGAGGGCGATCGGCAGCACGCCGAGCGTGACCTGTGTCATCGCGAGCCGCGGCAGCGCCGAATTGCGCGATGCGATCCCGCCGAACACGCCGCCCGCGACCATCACCGACAACGTGCCGAGCTCGACGTCGACGGCGTCCACGCAACCCATCACGCCGAGGCCGAGCACGAAGCATGCGGCGAGCGACACGGGCGCATAGCGCCTCGCCCAGTATTCGGCACGATCGTCGCCGGCGTCGCGGCGCACCGTGTAGGCACGCGCGATCGCGAGCCGGGCGGCGAGCAGGCCGACGTCGATGATCAGCCACGCGAGGCACCAGAGCTGCTGCAGCCGGATCAGCGCGACGACCGCGACGAAGCCGCTCGCGAGCCCGGACATCGCCATCGGGCGAATATCTTCGAACAGCGTGACCAGCATCGACGGGCGCAACGCCGCCGTGACATGGTGGTTGCCGGAGGAGGGTGTGGCGAGAACGGAGTTCAGGATGGATGCCCTGACTGCCATGGTTTTTGACCTCGACACGAGTCGCGATGGCTGGCGGCGCCCGCACGGCACGTGGCGGAGGCACCGGCAAGCCGGATACGCGCGACATTACCATGAAACATGCGCGGCGCGGAGCGTCCTGGCGCATGGCAGGAGCACATCGCCGGCACCGGACACCGCGGCGGCGGCCAGTCGCAAGCCACGCGTGCGAAAGCCCTGCGCATTCGACGGCACGGAGGCGGCATCGTTGCCGACGAAACGATATCCGGCGGTCGGCCGGAGACCGGCCGCGATGCGTGGCGAGCTTGCCTGCCGGCCGGTATCGATGCTGGCCGAAGCCGATGCGCGGCATGCAAACGCACCCCGCGACCACGCGCCGCACCTCGGCCGAATCCCGTTATAAGAAATCCAATAAGTATTTCATGCGGGAAATACTATAGGCGATATATCAAAAACAATGCCAGAATGCGCGCCGCTCCGAACGCCGCGACACCCGATCGCCGATCGAGCCGCATCAGGAGGTTCCCCCCACATGAAAAACCACGGCCTGTCACGGCGGGGTTTTCTGAAAGCCAGCGTGCTGGCGGGCGTCGCAGTGTATGTCGCGCCGCTGGGCAGCCGCGCATTCGCGGCGCTCTTCGAAGAAAAACTCCTCACCCCCGTCAAATGGGATAGCGTCACCGGCATCCCCCAATTCCGCATCGACGGCATCGCGAAGGTCACGGGCTCGAAAGTGTTCGCCCGCGACGTCCGCGCGGCCGACATGCCGCACTGGCCGCAGCAGCAGTCGCATGCGCTGATCCTGCGTGTCACGCAGGCCGACCGCACCTACGAAGGCTTCGACCTGTCGCTGCTCGGCGACGACCTGAAACCGGACCGCGTGGTCACGGCCGACGATCTGGCGCGCGACGGCGTTGCGTTCCCGGCGTTCTACGGCGACGACATGCTGTTGCCGGCCGGCAAGACGCCCGCGTATCTCGGCCATGCGGTCGCGATCCTCATCTATCACGACTTCGCGCGCTTCCGCTTCGCGAAGAACGCGCTCAAGTTCCGCGACGACGTGATCCGCTACGGCGCGGTCACGGGCCCGCTCGAGCGCGATCCGTGGGGCACCTTCCGGTATGTGCGCGTGGGCGGCAAGACAGCCTACGACGACGACGTCTATTCGAGCCTGAAGGATGCGCCGATCTTCCCGAGCATGATGCGCAAGCACCTGCCGGTATGGCCGGACGGCAAGGAGCACGGCAAGCTCGACGAGCAGGGCATGTTCCTCGCCGCGCAGATCGCCGCCGAGCTCGACCATCCGACGGCCGACTGGCTCGTGTTCGATCGCGAGTACAACACGCAGTCGGTCGATACGGCCGCGCTCGAACCCGACAACGCGAACTGCTGGTACGACGCCGCGACGCAGTCGCTGCACCTCGTCGTGCCGACGCAGTCGCCGCTCGAAGTGGCCGAGAGCGCGGCCGCGATGGTCGCGAAAACCCGCTTCCCGGTGAAGAAGCTGTTCGTGCATCCGTGCTACACGGTCGGCTACGGTTCGAAGGATCACTTCAACGTGCCGTTCTACGGGCTCGTCTGCGCGCTGTACGCGGACGGCCGCCCGGTGCGTTTCGCGAACGATCGCTACGAGCAGTTCCAGACGTCGCTGAAGCGTCACGCGTTCAGGATGCACTACCGGATCGCGGTCGACCGCAACACCGGCCTGCTGCAGTCGTTCAAGGGCGACTTCGAGGCGAACGGCGGCGGGCGCTCGAACTTCTCGCCGTCGGTGGCGATGGTCGGCGCGACGGCCGCGCAATCGATCTACTACTTCCCGAAGAGCGACCTCGCGGCCGTGGCGATCGCGTCGCGCGCGATCGACGCCGGTTCCGCGCGCGGCTACGGCACGCTGCAGAGCATGGCCGCGACCGAGATGGCGGTCGACGAGATCGCCGCGCAACTGAACCTCGACCCGATCGATTTCCGGCTGCGCAACGCGCTGCGTTCGGGGATGAAGAACACGCAGGGTGCGATTCCGGCCGGCGCGCTGCGCGTCGACGAAGTGCTGGAGCGCGCGAAGCAGCATCCGCTGTGGACGCGCCGCGCCGCGCGCAAGGCGGAATTCGAGGCCGCGAACCCGGGCAAGCGCTACGGCGTCGGCTTCGCGTGCGTGCAGAAGGATTTCGGCACGGGCGCGGAAGCATCGTTCGCGAAGGTCGAGTTCGACGAGCACGGCAAAGTGTCGCTGCAGCACACGGCTGCCGAGATCGGCACGGGCATGTCGACGTCGCAGGCCGTCGCGGTCGCGAAATGGCTCGGCCGTCCGGCGACCGACGTGCGCGTTGCAGTGACCGAGTGGCCGGACCTGCCGGTCGAGACGAGCGGCGATCCGTACATCATGTCGCAGGCCGATCAGGATCGGCTGAGCGCGAACCCGCGCTGGTCGCCGAACTACGCGTCGCCGTCGAGCGCGACGAATTCGGCGTACTACTTCACGCACAGCACGCGCGAAGCCGCGCGCGCGGTGTTCCGCTACGGGCTGTGGCCGGCCGCGATGTCGATCTGGACGCGCGGCCTCGGCGGCGGCCAGGCCGCGCCGTACACGATCCGCATCGAGGACGCGCGCTGGGTCGACGGCAAGCTGACCGCCGACGGCCTCGAGCCGCTGACGTTCGAACAGCTCGCGAAGCAGGCGCATGCGCTCGGCCTGCCGACCGGCGCCGTCGTGCACGTGTTCAACCGCTGGCAATGGACCGACGCCGAGTTCGAAGTGGGCGGCACGGTCGAACGTTTGCCGATCGACGGGCTGTCGCTGCGCGTCGGTGCGCCGAAGACGGGCGAAGGCAGCGGCCCGGTGCCGGGCACCGCCGCGCCGGCCGGCGCGACCGCGATGCGCGGCACGCTGCCGCCGACCGCGAACGGCTACCGCGTGCTGGACCGCAAGCGCGTGTTCATCCCGCCGACGAGCCGCAACAACGCGGCCGTCACGTACTACACGGCCGTCGGCACGCTCGTCGAGCTGGCCGTGCACGAAGCGACCGGCAAGGTCGAACTGCTCACGCACCACTCGATCATGGAATGCGGCAACCAGATTTCGCCGCAGCTCGTGTCGGGCCAGTTGCAGGGCGGCCTCGCGATGGGCATCGGCCATGCGCTGCATGAATACCTGCCGCTCTATGAGGACGGCCCCGGCAACGGCACGTGGAACTTCAACCGCTACCCGTTGCCGCGCGCATCCGACGTCGCCGTGTGGTCGCAGACGGGCGACATCCTGCCGCCGCTGTCCGAGACCGATCCGCCGAAGGGCGTCGCCGAAGTGGTGATGATCCCCGTCGTCGGCGCGATCGTGAACGGCATCGCGCACGCGATCGGCCATCGTTTCACCGACCTGCCGGTGACCCCGCAAAAGATTCAGGAGGTGCTCGCATGACGACCGCCCAAACCGCGGCTTCGGCCGCGAGCGCCAGCGCGGCTGCGACCGGCGCGTCCGCGCCGAGCGCGGCTTCGGCCGTGCCGGCATCCGCGCCGGCCGCAGCTCCGGCTGCCGTCGAGCGTCCGCTCGTCCGGTTCCAGCAGAAGCCGCTGTCGGTCAACATCAACGGCAAGTCCGTCGGCCCGATGCAGGTGCCCGAAGGGCTGATGATGATCGAGTTCCTGCACGAGTACGCGGGCCTCACCGGTTCGCGGCTCGGTTGCGGGCAGGGCATCTGCCACGCATGCGTCGTGATCGTCGACAAGCCGGACGGCACGAGCGAGGAAATGCGCACCTGCATTACCGGCGCGCACTTCTTCCACGGCCGCTCGATCCGCACGATCGAAGGCCACGCGAAGCGCAACGACGCGGGCGAAGTGGTCGAGCTGTCGCCGATCCAGCAGAAGTTCCTCGAGCACTTCAGCTTCCAGTGCGGCTACTGCACGCCGGGCTTCGTCAACGCGGCAACCGTGCTGATCGAGCGCCTGAAGCGCGAGCCGGTCGCGAAGGCCGACGTCGAACGCACGATCACCGACGCGCTCGACGCGCACATCTGCCGCTGCACGGGCTACGTCCGCTACTACGAAGCCGTGAAGGACGTGGTGCTGACGACGCCGGGACTCGTGAAGGACGCCGCATGAAACGCACATTCGCCCATCGTGTCGCGCGGGCCGCGGGCCTGCCCGCGCTCGCGGCGGCCTGCGCGCTGCTGCTCGCCGCCTGCGGCGGCCATGACGCGCCGGCCTCGAACGCGGCTACCGGCGCGCCCGGTGCCGACCCGGTCGCGCGCGGCCGTTATCTCGTCAAGGCCGCCGACTGCGCGGCGTGCCACACCGCGAAGGACGGCGCGCCGTTCGCCGGCGGCGCGAAGCTCGATTCGCCGTACGGCACGTTCTATGGCTCGAACATTACGCCCGACAAGGATCACGGGATCGGCAGCTGGAGCGCGGACGACTTCTACGCCGCGCTGCACGACGGCAAGGCGCCGTCCAAGCGGCTGTATCCGTCGATGCCGTACACGTCGTACCGGCAGATCACGCGTGCCGATACCGACGCGATGTACGCGTACCTGATGACGGTCAGGCCGGTCGCGCAGGAGAACCGCGCGCACGAGCTGAAGTTCCCGTACAACCTGCGCTTCGGCATGGCCGTGTGGGATCTGTTGTTCCTGAAGGACAGCCTGCCGGACGCGTCGGCCGGGCAATCCGCCGACTGGCAGCGCGGCCGTTATCTCGCGGGCGCGCTCGGCCACTGCGCGGAATGCCACACGCCGCGCACGTTCACGGGCCAGCTCGACGGCGCGAAGCCGTTCGCGGGCGCCGCGCTCGGCCGCGTGGCCGCGCCGGACATCACGCCGGCCGGCCTCGCCGCGCGCGGCTGGACGGGTACCGACCTGCAGGCGTTCTTCGGCGTCGGCATCGCGCCGCAAGGCTCGGCGTTCGGCGAGATGTATCCGGTCGTGCACCTGAGTACGCAATACCTGACGAAGGATGATCTGCGCGCGCTGTCCGTGTACCTGCTCGGCGATACGCCGCCCGCGCCGCAGCCGGTGAAGCCGGTGTCGGCCGACGCCGCGCAGCTCGCGGCCGGCCGCTCGGTGTATCTCGCGGTGTGCGCGGGCTGTCACGGCTTCAACGGCGAAGGCAAGCCGCACGTTGCAGTGCCGATGAACGGCAACTCGACGGTGCGCCAGGGCGATCCGCGCAACCTGCTGGTCGCGATGCTCGACGGCATCGACGAGCAGAAATTTGCCGGCTTCGAAAACCTGCAGCCGATGCCGGGTTTCGCGCGCACGCTGAGCGATGACGAACTCGCCCAGCTCGCGAACTACCTGCGCGCGACGTGGGGCGGTCAGCCCGCGAGCGTCACGCCGGCCGACGTGAAGGCGATGCGTTAAGTCCGGGTCACGCCGCAGGGCGGGGCGTCGCGCGCGATGCGGCCGGTTTCCGGTCCTCGCGTGCGATGCATCGTCCGACTTTTCGAGGCGGTTCTTCAGTAGCCGCCGCCACCTCCACCACCGCCTCCGCCACCGCTGCCTCCCGAGCCGCCGCCGCCGTACCGGCTCATGCCCGGTCCTTGCGAAGTGCCGCTGCCCGGCTGCGTACATCCCGCCGACAGCAAAAGCATCAGCGCCGCGATCAACGCCGCGGCCAACGTTGTCGATTTCATTGCAATCTCCTTGCAGCGCGCAGTCCGCAGGACAGGCCGGTTCGCGTGAACCGCGCGTCTGCGCGATGACGAAACGTCTCGGGCGGGCCGTTTATTCCATGCTTTTTGCGTATCGTCGCGCGCGATGGTGCCGGATCGGATCCGCTGCGCGGTGCCTTGGTACACTCCGGCACGCCGCCATTCCGATTCCGAATACAAAAACCATGAATGCAACTCTCGAGAGCCCGCCGCGTGAACCGTCGCGTCCGTCCCGGCCCATCGTGCTCGGCTGCCTGTCATTTGCCGTCGGCGGCCCGCTGGTCGCGGCGCTCGTCTGGCCGGGCGTGATGCTGATCGCGTGGACGTTGATCGACGGCCCGTCATGGGACGTGCTGAAAGTCAGCGCCGGCATGGTGCCGATGATCTTCTTCGCGTCGTTCCTGTTCGGCTATTTCCTGCCGGCGACGGTCGCGGGCGGCATCATGGGCGCGATCGGCACGCGGATCCGGCGGCGCTGGTTCGTATTGCTGGGGATCGTCGTGGGCACCTGCTCGATGATCTGTTATGTGCTGCTACAGAGCCGCCTGCTGAACGACGATGAAATCGGCGGCATCAACATGATCGCCATACTCGATTCGTTCGTCACGTCGGCCGTGATGTCGCACTGGCTGCATCGGCGGCTCGAACGCCGGCGTTGAGCGCGACGCGCCGCGTATCGTGTGCGTGACCGGTGACGCGCATGAGCCCGGCGAGCCGAACGGCACCGCTCGGCCGCGTCCGCGGCCGGCGGCCTGCCACGCTTTCCCACGTTTTCCTTTACGCGGATGCCGCCGCGGCGGCGTCCGGTCAACGATAGACGAGATCGGCGCGGCGGTTCTGCGCCCACGAATCCTCGTCGTGGCCGAGCGCGACCGGCTTTTCCTTGCCGAGGCTGACGGCCTCGAGTTGCGTGCCCGGCACGCCGAGCGTTTCCAGCGCGCTCAACACGGCTTGCGAGCGGCGCTGGCCGAGCGCGAGGTTGTATTCGGACGTCCCGCGTTCGTCGGTGTTGCCCTGGATCAGCACGCGCCGGGCCGGATGGCCGCGCAGGTAGTCGGCGTGCGCCTGCAGCAGCGACTGGAATTCAGGCTTCACGGAATACGCGTCGAAATCGAAATAGATGCTGCGTTTCGCGAGCGGGCTGTTCGGATTGTCGAGATCGTCGGCCGTCACCGTTGCGACGGCTTCGCTCGAGGGCGTCGGCGCCATGCCGGCATTCTCGGGTGTTTTCGCCGCGTGGTGGCAACCGGCCAGCAGTGCGACGGCGGCCAGGACCGCAAATCGGTTCGTTTTGCTCATCGTTCGTCTCCAGCGGTTGACTGCGTTGAAAGCGTGGTGCGTGCCATCGGCACGTACGTATCCGGCTGCAACGGCGCGAAAGGTCCGGCTCCGTCGACGCGATGCATGTCTGTCAGCCGGTGGTGCGCCATATGAAAGAGTGTTGCGACCGGAACACCGAATCACGGCGTCGCTGCAAACAGAGTAGGAAAAATGTCACAACGCGACCAGTTTCTCCGCATTTTTTGCGCGGACGCGACAGTCGGGGACGCATTCTTGCTCCCGCCGGCGCCACGCGGTACGCGATGCCGCAGCAAAAAGGCCGCGCACGGGCGCGGCCCTTTCTGCACCGGTCACCACGATCGAGCGGGGCTCGAAACGCGTGCCGTACGCAATCGACCGGGCAGTGCAGCGGCGAAGCGCCGTCGTCAGAACTTGTGCCGCAGCCCCAGCGCGACGACGACCTGGTTGCTGTTCGCCGAAGGCGTCAGCGTCCAGACGGTCGCGTTGAACGCGGGATTGCCATTGCCGCCGCTCACGCTCTGGTACACGCCTTCGAGATACGCATCCGTGCGCTTCGACAGCGCATAGTCGGCCTGCGCGACGACCTGGTTCCATTTCGGGCGCGTCTGGCCCGTGCGCGTGTCGAAGCGGCCCATCGTGTACGTGTACGCGGCGGCGAGGCTCAACGCGCGCGTGACGAAGAAGCGCCCGTCGACCGTGAAGTTGTCGAACACGAGCGATTCGCCTTTCAGCGGCGCGATATTGCTGCCCTGGAGCACGCCCGTCACGCCGTCGGTGGTCGAGTGCGACCACGCGGCGCCGACCGAATGCGGCCCGAACGCATAACGGCCGGCCGCGGCCCAGATCTGCTGGTTGCCGCCCGTGATCGTCGCCGACCCGTCGACCGTGCTCAGCGCACCGTCCGGGTTCGGCGAATTGCGGTCGCGGCTGATCTTCAGGTAGCCGGCGCCGAGCTTCAGCGGCCCGTTCGCATACGACAGCCCCGCGCTCCATGCCGCGTTGTTGGAGAACTGGCCGGCCGTGTTCGAGAAGCCGAACATCGCGCCGAACGTCAGCCCGCGGTACGTCGGGCTCGTGTATTTCACCGCGTTGTTGATGCGAAGGTTGCGGTTCGAATCGTCGTTGTCGTACGGATGGACCGCGAGGTTGCCGCCCCAGCCGGGGCCGGACGCGCCGAGCGGCGTCACGAAGTCGAGGATCAGGTCGTACTGGCGGCCGAACGTCAGCGTGCCGGCCGTCTTCGAGCTCACGCCGACCCATGCCTGGCGGCCGAACATGTCGACGCCTTTCTGCGACAGCTTGCCGGTGGTGCCCGAGAAGCCGTTTTCTAGCGTGAAGACCGCGGCCATGCCGCCGCCGAGATCCTCGCGGCCGCGCAGCCCCCAGCGCGACGCGTTCAGTGCGCCGCTCGTCATCGCGACGCTGCCGCTGCCGGGCGAGCCGGCGCCCTGCGTGCGCTGGTTGGTCGAGTAGGTGATCGACGTGTCGATCAGGCCGTACAGCGTCACGCTGCTCTGTGCGTGCACGATGGCCGGCGCGAAGCTGGTCACGCATGCGGCGATCACGGTCCCCGCGACGCGCGCGCCGGCATGCTTGTTCATCTGGTAGGAATGCATAGGAGTTTTTATCGTTTGCCCGGCACGGTGGCCGGCGGATCGAGCGGCCATTATTGGAGATTGTGCGACGGTCGATTAAGGCGTTGCACAGGAAAGGTCCTCTGCGAAATCGAGCGGAATCGCGGCGCGTCGGCGTCGGGGATTCAGTCGGGAGCGGGGCGCGTGTGGTGCAGGAGGAAGTGCGTCGCGGCGTCGGCGGCGCGTTTCGGTTTCAGTGCGGCCGCCGCGGCTTTCGCCAGGCCAATGAGTATTGGCTGGACGACACGGCCGGAGGCAACGGAAAAATTTACCGTTCGTGCTGCGCCGATCCGGTATCGGCAAGCA
The DNA here is from genome assembly GCF_022809715.1 of Burkholderia pyrrocinia. NCBI lineage: Bacteria > Pseudomonadati > Pseudomonadota > Betaproteobacteria > Burkholderiales > Burkholderiaceae > Burkholderia > Burkholderia pyrrocinia. The sequence goes on along the minus strand of NZ_CP094460.1, from coordinate 775,630 downwards.
ACGGCCGTTGCCCGCGCCACATTCGTAGCGCACGTTTCCCGGTGCCGGCGTAACCGGGCCGGCGACTACGTAATTCGCGACTTTTTGCGCGTTGTCGGTTCGGCACAATGGACCATTGCGCGTGGCGGCCTGCCGCTTGCCCGGTACGTCACGCATGCCGCGGGAGAACGGACATGGTGTTGATGGCAGTGGGAGGGGGCGGACCGGTCGACGTGCCGCAGCCGCAGAACGACAACAACCCGACGAACGATAACGGGACGAACAACAACGGCGCCGCCGGCGCTCCTCCGGCCCAGACCCCCGAACAGAAGGCCCTCGCCGCGGCGCAGGCCGAGACCCAGCGCCTGCTCCAGCTGGCGCAGGCGGAGATGGCGGCGCTCAAGCGCCTGAACGACCAGGGCGCGTCGCAAGCCGACCTCGACAACCAGGTCAAGAAGGCCGAAAGCGCTTGGGGCGCGGTGCAGGCGGCCGTCGAGAACCAGATGCGCGTTGCCGCGGACGGCGGCGGCGACACGAACAAGGCGATCGCGGGCGTCGCATCGGATCTGCGCAACGCGTCGCCGAAGGATCCCGTGCTCGGCGAGGTGCTCGACGACGCGCAGAAGGCGGTCACGGCGGAATCGGCGCCCCAGCGGGCGACCAACGAGAAGGCATTCCAGTTCGCGCTGGCGGTGCAGCACGACCAGGACGCGTATGCCGACGTGAAGCAGTACAACGCGCTGCCGGGCGGCGTCCGGCGCGCCGACCCCGAAACCGGTGCGCAGTTGCGTCAGGCGGCCAGCGCGGCCGATGCGAACAGCGACACCGCCTACACGGCGCTGACGACCGCGCTGCGCCACGAATACAGCGTGTCGGCCGCGACGCTGCGCCTGAACGACGCGAAGGCAGACTACGCGGCGTGGCAGAAGGAACCGGGCGGATTGCGCCGTGCCGACGAGGCCGACATCACGCGGGAGATGTCGCAGGCACAGAGCCAGTACGACAAGGTGGTGACGGGCGGCGACGACACCGCGCTGACCTACGTGACGGCCGACGAGCAGAAACAGGCCGTCGCGTCCGTGAAGCAGAACCACGACGGCATGTGGTACACCGGCCTCGTCGATGCATTCGGCGAGCAAAGCCAGCTCCAACGCACGATCGCGACGATCAATCCCGACGATCCGTCGCTGTCGCCGCAGATGAAGCAGCTCGCGCAGTCCGATCCGGTCACCTTTGCGCTGCTGCAGGACACGGGCCAGACCGTCGATCCGAACGACCCGAAGCTGTCGACCCAGGAGAAGGACCTGGCGAAGCGGAATCCGCTCGCGGAGGCGTTCGTCAAGCTGACGGGCATCGAGGTGAACCCGGAAAACGTGAAGGATCCGGCCGCGGCCAAGACGCTGAAGGATCAGATCGACCAGCAGGGCGTGTTCCAGTATGCGATGGGGAAGGTCGACCCGAAGTCGCCGGGGCCCGGGTACCAGAAGATCCAGCTGCTGCTCGCGGCGGCGCCCGACGTGCGGCTGCAGTACACGAAGCAGCAGGTCTCGCAGCTGATGCAGAACCCGGGCAGCAACCCCGGCGCCGCGCTCCAGGTGCTGAAGACCAACATGGACGCATCGTTCTCGCTGGACGAGCGCCAGACGCTGTGGACGCAGGCCGGCCAGCCGCATTTCGACGCGAACTTCATCCATTCGCAGATCGATCCGCTGATGCAGAAGCCCGATTCGAAGGCGACGGACCAGGCAAGCATGCAGGCGCGTTACGACGGCAGGATGAATGCCGACAAGGCCGGCAAATGGATGCAGGACATCCTCGCCAATGCGCCGCCCGAATTCGCGGGCGTCGTGCTCGACACCGTGAAAAAGGATTTCGGCAACAAGTGGACGCAGTCGAACACGGGCACGCCCCAGCCTTACGGGGACGGCACCGAGTTCTACAAGGGGCTCAGCAAGGCGGTCGGGCTGGCCGACCAGCAGCCGACCGCGAACGGCGAGCCCGTGCATCGCGAGGACGACGTCGCGAGCTGGCTGCTCGACGCCAACGGCAACGCGAAGACGATGATCTACACGCTGCGCGGCAGCGACACGGGATACGGGTTCGACGGCGTGCGCCAGGCGCTTTCGTCCGGCGTCGATCCTTCGCTGTCGAAGGCGCTGCTGTCGAAGATGCAGAACGACGACCGGTTCCGCTCGGGTTTCGCGAACGACTTCCAGCTCCGCTACCAGCAAGGCACCGAGCACGCGCAGAGCAACCAGAACAAGCAGGCCGCGACGGCCAGCTACAACCTGTTCAAGTCCGATCCGGACAAGCAGCTGAAGGCGTACTTCAACGACTTCCAGAAGAACTTCGACGGCCAGTCCCGGACGTTCACGGTCGGTTCCGACCAGCTCACGAACTTCGTCGGCGCGGGGCTCGGGATACAGCCCGACGACCCGGGCGCGGTGCCGACCGACGCGAAAGACGTGCCGTCGATGGCGCTGCTCGAGCAGATGATCGTCGGCAACGGGCAGTTGCTGAACGGCACGGCGGTGAACAGCAAGTCGCTGTACGCGCAGAATTCGGCCGCGACGAAGATGATCCAGACCGTCGTCGACCAGATCCGGAAAGTCGGCGGCGATCACGCGGTCGTGTCGCTGGTGCCGATCTACTACGTGTCGAAGAGCACGGGCACCGCGCCGAGCGCGCTGTTCAAGGTGCAGGTCGACGGGCATCCGGACCAGTACAAGCTGATCGACGATCGCGGTTGGAAGTACGACACCGTCGACGACTACCAGCACAACAATGCGCTGTCCGACGACGGCAAGCTGTACGTGCCGAAGAACCTGAAGCTCGATGGGTCGCCCGTCGATCTCGGGCAATACGAACCGATCGACGCGCACAAGACGGAGTGGTACCAGCACGCCGAACACATTCTCGAGATCGGCACCGGCATTCTCGCGGCGGCCGGCGGCGTCGTGCTGGTCGCGAGCGGAATCGGCGCGCCGGTCGGCGGCGTGCTGCTCGGCGCGGCCTGGACCGCGGTCGGCGCGGGGATGGCGGTCGGCGTGCCGGCTGCGATCGGCGACCTGAAGAACCTGAGCGATCACGGCCAGTCGACCGGCTTCGACAATGCGCAGGCGCGCGGCGACTGGATCAGCCTGATCGGCAGCGGCGCGGGCATCGCCGGCGGCGGGCTCGGCGTGGCGGCGAAGTCGCTCGCGGAGGCGTCGTCGCTGCTGCGCACGACCGGGAAGATGTCGGACATCCTCACGATTGCGTCGCGCGGCGAGGGCGCCACGGTCGAAACGGCCGGCCTGGGCCGCTTCGCGCAGGAAGCCGACGCGTTCCAGTCGCTTGCGCAGACGACGGGCCGCACGTCGCAGGTGTTCAACCTCTCGGGCGGCGCGATCGGCGGCTACCAGATGGTCGACCAGGGCGCGTCGCTGATCAAGAACTGGGACGCGATGTCCGATTCCGATCGCGCGCAGCAGCTGCTGAACCTCGGCATCGGCGTCGCGCAGATGGGCCTCGGTTCACACGCGCTGATGGAACGGCCGATTCGCGCGATCACGAAGACGCCCGCGCCGCCGGCGCCGCGGCCGACGACGATCGACGTCGTGCACACGATGCTCACCAGCGGACTGGTGAACCAGCGTCTCGCGGTGGGCGAGATCGGCAACCCGTGGCAGCACGCCGAGCAGCAGGCACGCAGTTTCGGTGAACCGGCCGACAACGGCGAGCCGGTCGCGCCGGCCGAAACCGGCTTGCGGTCCAGATTCTCCGCGTGGCTGCGCGCGCGCCGCACCCAGGGCACGCCGGAAGACGGCGACGTGACGCTGCTGCGGCTCGCGCCCGACGCCGAAGCGGGCGACGGCGCGGTGACGCCGGCGGTCGCCGGCGCGCTGGCGGGCGATGAGGCGGCGCCGACCGAGGCCGGTGCGCCGGGGACGGTGGCGCGCCCCACGTCGTGGGCGATTCCCGCGCATGTCGCCGCCGATCCGGAGATCCTGAGCAGCGTGGTCGGGTCGATCCTCGAGAGCGGCAACCGTCTCGAGCATGTCGAGTACTACGTATACGCGCTGGAGGACGCGGCAGGCAACGTGCGCGTGCCGGAGGAAGACGGGCTGCCCGCCACCGAACGGGGCAATCTGTGGGACGACATGCAAGTGGCGAAGGCGGACGCGCGCCGCGCCCGCGCGGCCGACGATGCGGCGGCCCGCGCGGCCGCGTCGCCCGACGACGAAGGCACGATCGGCGTGACCCGCTATACGGCCTATTACGACGCGCTGATGGTCGGCGGCGAAGGCGTGGCGGCCGGCCGCTACCGGATCGCGCTGGTCGACAGCAGCGCGCTCGCCGCGGACGGCACGGTGCCGCCCGAGGCGGTTGTCGGCCACGTCGGGCTCAACGACGCCGGCAATGCGTTCGTGCTGTCGATGAACGACGCGTACGACCGTACGCTGCAGGTGGTGTATCCGCGCGGGTTCGATCCGGCCAAGCCGCTGATCCGCAGCGAGGACGGCCGGCGCATCGACGTGATCAACGCGCCGCACGGACTGAGAGAAACGCAGTGGGGCGCGTATCCGCGCCGCGAAGCCGATCTCGCGATCTATTCGGACCATCCGCAGCAGCCCGAGAACCAGCTGCCGGCCGGTGAACGGCCGCTGATGCCGGTGCCGCCCGGCTATTTCGCGGTGTATGCGCACGCGTGGGCCGATGCGTTCGCGAGCGCGACCGGCAAGGCGATGAGCGCCGACGATCTCGCGGAAATGGTGCGTCAGAGCGGCTGGGACGGCAAATCGCCGGTGATCCTCTATGCATGCGGCGCGGGCACGCGGGTGACTTCGCTCGCGCAATTGCTGGCGAACGTGCTGGGGGTGGACGTCTACGGCGCGAGCGGCTTCGTCGCGTGGCGATCGCCGCGCTATCGCAACGACGGCAGCCCCGCGTCGGGCTATGCGGGCGGCATCGTGGTGGAGCCCGGCGCGCCCAACTATGCGGGGGTGCCCGACCATTCGGTGCAGCATGCGCCGCGCACCTACCGCTTCTCGCCGGCGTTGGCGGTCATCGACCAGGGCGCGCATCCGGTCAACTGGAGCAACGTGGCGCTGCGCCCGGTGTCGAACGGCTGGGGCGGCGGCGATAGCTCGGGCGACGTGCGCGTGCCGCTCGGCGTGTACGTGTGGCGCGTGCTGACGCGGCGCGGGGCGATCGTCAATCCGCGCAGCGGCCGCTCGGCGAGCGCGCTCGAGATGACGCACGCGCTGGAGGATCTGGCGTGGAAGGGCTACACGCCGGGCGTGCCGGTCGCGCTGGAGGGGCCGCACAGCGGCGCCGATCCCCAGTTGCTGCAGGAATTCGCGGACCTGATCCAGGCACCGGTATTCGGCCGGCTCGGCGACGACGACGCGGCCGGATGGCACCGCGCGATCCCCAACCCGAACCGCCGGCTCGCGCGCTTCCAGATCGAACCCGACGTGAACGGCAAGTTCTCGCCGGGCCGCGCGCAGCCGGTGCGCATCAATCCGCTGGAACTGCGGCCGGTGCCGGGCTCGAGCGTCGTGAACCTGCTCGGCCACGCGACCGCGCGGCAGTTCCTGAAGGTGTCGGGCTTCGACATCGCCGAATCGCACGGCACGAAGCCGCGCGACGTGAGCTGGGAAAGCTCGGCCGCCGTCACGCAAGGCGGCAGCACGATGTCGCCGCGGGAATTCGCCCGCAAGCTGCTCGAGGATCCCGCCTATACGGAGGGCAACGGCGTGCTGCTGACGGGCTGCTATCTCGGTTCCGGCGGCTACCCGTTCGCGCAGGAGCTCGCATACGAACTGCAGGTGCCCGTGATCGCGTCGATCGCGTCCAACTCGGTGCGCGGCACCGGGGCGCTGTTCCTGCATCCGAACAGCGACGACATCGTCGTGCCGGCACACGATCCCGACGTGTCGACGCGGCTCTATCTGCATATCCCGGAGACGCCCGATGCGACCGACCCGCCGATGGTGTTCGCGCGGCGGGGCGAGCCTGTGCGGGGCGCGGCTACGCACGGCGACGCACCGGTCGAACCGGTGCGCCCGATCGAAGCGCAGATCGATCCGGAAGCGGACAGCGGGCGGCGCGGCAACGCCGGCACGCCGGAGGAGGCCGGGCGGCCCGCGCCTGGGCCGACGCCGCGCGGGCCCGCGCATCCGCGTCTTGCGCCCGAACCGGACGCGGGCGAGCCGCCCGTTTATGTGCCGACCCCGCTCGTCGAGGTCGGGCCGGGACAGATCTTCACCGCCGACGAATGGGCCGCGCGCACCGAGCAGGCCGCCGAAGCCGACGCGGACGACGGCCTGTCCGGCATCCCGCAGAAGATTTATCCGAAGAACAGCCGCGTCTATACGGACCGCAAGGTCGTCAACGACGGCGTCGTCACGACGACGGTTCATGGCCAGACGGTGCTGCAGCCCGGCTTCGAAGACGTGACCGGCGTCGACGCGACACAGCATCCCGAATTCCTGCGCCCGGCCGACACGCTGCTGATGCCTGCCGACGATCCGCTGCATGCGATCGGCGCGCGCGGACTGATGTCGCCGCCCGGCCATCACGTGGTGTTCGGCCACGGGATTTCCGCCGACGCGATGCTGGGCCCGGACGGGCGGCATCTCACGCCGGACGAGGTGGCCGAGCGCGTCGCGCCGCTTCTCGAGCCGGACCAGGACGTGACGCTGTATTCCTGCTACGGCGGCTCGAGCAAGCACGATCCGCTGCGCATCGCGCCCGGTCAGGTGCGGGCCGCGAGCGCGACGTTCGCCCAGGCGCTCGCGCAGCGCCTGTCCGAGCTGACCGGGCGGCCGACGTCGGTCTGGGCGCCGCCGGACATCCTGCTCGTCGAGCGCGACGGTTCCGCCACCGTGCGCGGGACGCGGCCGACCGGCCAGGTCGACAAGGATCGTCTCGCGATGCGGGTGTTCCGCGGCGAGCCCGCACGCGCGGGCCGCCCGGCATTGCCCGCCGCGCCGGACGCGGCGCCGTCGCCGGCAACGGCACGTACGGCGGCGCGGCCGATGGCCGACGGACCGGTGCGCCCGACCGTGCCGCGCGTCCCCGATCCGACGTTCGCCGATCCGGACTACGATTTCACGCCGATTCCGGACGATACGTTCGAATCGGTCACGCTCGATCATGCGTTCCGCGGCGCGCTGGCCGACCGGCCGGGCGTGATCGGCGACGCCGCGCGCGTGACGCGCGCCGGCGGCACCGTGAGCCAGCACTGGCCGAGCGGTTTCCTCGACGGACCTGAGCCCACCCGCGTGATCGACGGCGTGATGCAGGCGTTCGACGAGGCCGGGCTGACGAACCTGCGCGTCGAGTTCGTGACGCGCGACGGCAGCGTCGTGCTCGGCGAAGGCACCGATTTCGGTGCGCTCGATCCCGAGGACGGCTGGTTCCGTTTCAGCGGCACGGTGCCCGACGCGGCGGCAGGTGCCGCGCATGCGTCGAGCCACGCGGGAAGCGAAGCGCGGCCTGCGTCGGCTGAAGGTACGCGGCTCGTCGGGCACGACGAACTGGGGCGCGCACTCGATGCGGCGCGCGGCGCGGCAAGCGACTACGCGTACGTGCCGGTCGACGCGCTGCCCGACGAAACCGCGTTCGCACGCGGCGACCTGACCGCGCAGGAACGCGTCGCGGCCAGCGCGACGGCGAATCTGGCCGCGGTCGACGCTGCCGCACCGGCCGATGTCGTGCTGCTGTCGACGCTCGGCCACGATCCGGCAAGCGCGCTGCGCGTCACCACGCCCGGCGGCGAGCTGTTCAAACCGGCCGGCGTCGACATGTATGTCGTGCGGACCCGCGACGCGGCAACCGGCGACGTGTCGTACCGGCTCGTCGGCGTGGATCGCTCCGGATTGCCGGAAGGCTATGCGGCCGTGCATGCCGGCGGAACGCGCGCGGTCGGCGCGGCCGACGGCAGCCCGACCTGGCCGATGATCGGACCGGCGGGGCCGGCGGCCAGCCGGCTCACGGGGCCTGCCGGCGATCCGTCCGGCGCGCCGACGCCAGCCGCGGCAGCCGGTCATGCGGGCGCGCCCGCCGTGCCGGAGGGCGCCACGGTGGCCGCGGCGGCCGAAGTCCAGGCAAGCGCCGCCGCATGGCTCGACAGCCTGGAGCGGCGCACGCTGACGCGCGTCGACGGCGCGCATGCGCCGACCCTCGACGGACTCGCGCGCCGGCTCGGCCCCAACGCGCACGTGCTGGTCGCCGTGCATGCCGCGCGACCCGCCGCGGACGCCGAACATGCGCCGCCGACCGTCGTCGCGGTGCTCGAGACCGACGCGAACGGTGCGCTCGGTCCGGTGCGGATGCTGGACGGCAAGCGCGTGCCGAACGCGCTCAAGAAGGCGCTGACGAATGCCGGCAGCAAGGGGCGCAATACGCGCCGCAGCTACGACTTCTATGTGTCGCCGGTTGCGCACGACGAACTGATGCACTTCGGCGGCCCGTCGACGATCAAGACGCCGGACGGCAAATCGTCGTGGTCGGTGGCGGCATCGAACCGACAAGTCGATGGCGAGCTGGCCGCCGACATCGCGAAGCTGCAGCACGCGCCGCGCTTCAAGCGGCCGCGTCAGGCGGTGCGCGCGGTCGAAGGCGACCGTCGCTGGATCCACGTGATCGACGACGAGACGGGCAAAGTGCTCGGCTACGCGGAGCGCAACGCGGCTCACGAATGGAAGTACTACGAGAAGGCGCCGCTCGCCGACACCGAGATTCCCGAACAGGATCTGCGCGCGGTGTTCCGGCGGCGGCGCAGGGGCGGCATTCCGGTCGGACGCTCGCCTCGGCGCGGCATCCGCTTCGTGGCCAGCGACGTCAAGCCCGAGACCGTCGACCGGATCGGCGGCTTTCGGCCGGCGAAGGAGCCCGATACCGACACGAAGCCGCGCCGCACGGCGGGCGACACGTTCCAGTCGATCGTGCCGACCCGCCGGCCGCTGGTGCGCGCGGACGCGGAGCAGGGCGCGGGCGACACCGCGTCGCGCTCGCCGCTCGTCGATCCGCATCTGTTGCCGTCCGACCAGTCCGCGTTCAACGCGGTCGACTTCAGCGGCAACAGCGTGCCGCACCTGCTGACCGCGATCCGGAACGGCTCGGTGAGCGGCAGCCAGCACGTGATCTACGTGTTCGAGACCGACGGCCCGGTGGCGGAAGCGCTCGGCGACCCGCGCGGCGTGATCGCCGAGCGCAACGGCGAGATGCGCTGGTTCGACAACGTCCGCGACGCGAACAACGCGAGCCGCAACGGTGTCGCGCTCGACGAAATGCCGATCGGCACCGACCGGTTCGGCGCGGACATGCATTTCCTGCTCACGCAACTGTCGCCGCGCGAATTCCTGAAGGCCGCGCGGCCGACGCGCGTCGCGGCGCTCGAGGCGCGCGAGCAGGCGCTGCTCGGGCAACTGCGTGACGCGGAGGCGCGCGGCCGCCAGTCCGCGCCGTTCCGCGCGCTCGCGGCGCGCACGCGGCTCGGCTACAACGAAGTGCGCGGCGAATTGCAGCGCCTGCGGCGGAGCGGCTTCTCCCGCAACGGCGCGGCGCTGGAGACGCTGGCGATCGAGCCGTACCAGCCGGGGCTGTCGTCGACCACGGTCGTCGAGTTCAACTTGCGCAACGGCGCGGCCAAACCCGAGCAGTACTTCCCCACGCACGAGCAGGTCGAGGCCTTCAACAAGCAGGCGCAGCGCGCCGGCAACACGGAGGATCTGGTGCTGAAGGGCGAGCCGCAGGCCGTGATGGTCGACGTGGGCATGTGGCGGACGCTGCTCAACAAGCTGTATGTCGCACGCGACGTGTCGACGTCGTCGTCGCGCTTCCTGCCGGTGCCGGGCAGACAGCGCACGCGCCGGTTCGGCGCGGCGACGGTCGCCGACAAGCGCATCCGGCAGATCTTCACGCGCTCGAACGCGCAGTTGCAGGACCGCATGGTGCCGATGGCGCGTTCGTTCTCGCTGAGCGACGATCCGGCGCTGATGACGAAGCAGGTCGAGCGGCACGGCGGCGTGATGCCGGTCGTCACGCTCGTGGTCGATCCGCATTCGCTCGCGGCGGCGCTCGGCAAGGCGCACGATCCGGATTTCCTGCGCGCGGTGGATGCGCTCGGCGACCAGAAAAACGCCGTGTTCGACGGCGAGAACGGAATGATCCATCCCGCGCCCGGCACGGACGGCAAGGCGCTCCCGCTCGACGATCTCGCGCATCTGCATCGCTGGCTCGACGAGGCCGCGCGCTCGGGTTTCGCGATCCGGCTCGAGACCGCGCCGTCGCGCGCGCTCGTATCCGGCGCCGACTACCGGTTCCAGTCGGGCACCAACGACACCTATCACGACTATGTGCGGATGTTTACGGCGCTCGAACGCTGGGCCAACGCGAATCCGGGCGTCGCGGCGCCGAACGTGATGGTCACGTTCCACGGCTGGGACGCGGTGCCGGAGTCGGTGCCGGGCGCCGGCCATGAAAAGCTGCTGCGCGCGGTGCTCGAACGCAACGGGCTCGAGTGGGTGCACATGGGCCTGTCGTACGGCACGCACGGCGCGGACTTCATCGGCAACCACGATCTCACCGGCGCGCTCGCGAAGCTGATCGTCGAATACCGCAACCGGCCCGACGTGATCGGACGCCTGCACGGTGCCGACGCGCTGACGCGCGTGTTCGAGCGCGTCGACCGGCAGACGCTGGCGAACCAGCATCAGCTGCTGTTCGCGGAAGTCGAGCGGATCGGCGCGGCGCACGGGATGACGCCCGCCGACGTGGCCGCGCTGCGTCAGCAGCTCTACGAAGGCAACACGACCGTGTGGCTGAACCAGGCGCGCAAGGCGACGATCGAGCATGCGATGCCGCTATGGGAAGCCGACGGCAATCCGCCGCGCAACGAGACGGAACGGGGCGCGCGCACGTTCGGCGGGCGCTGGCTGGAACAGTACGGCGCCGGCGTGCCCGACCGGGTGACCACCAGCGCGCGGCCGGCCGCGGCGGACCCGCTCGACCACTGGCGTGCGGTCGTGCACGATCCCGCGCTGATCAACGACGGCACGAAGCCGATCGGCGCGAGCCGTCGGGAAGCCGCGCAACTCGCCAAGGTGAAGATTCCCGACGAGAAGCGTGCGCAGGCGGAACTGCATGCGCTGCGGGTGCATGACGAGCCGCTCGGCAACCAGACGCCGCCGCCGTCGCCGCAGCGGATTGCCGGCGACATCGCGGTGGCCACCGCGACCGGCGGCGCCGGGGCGTTCGCGCTCGTCACGCTGGGCAGGGAGTCGCTTCGCACCGCGTCGAATTCGCTGTATGCGGGGCTGCGGGTCGGTCGCGTGTTCCAGGCGCTGCATCACGGCGCGGTCGCGAGCCTGAAGAACGGCGACCCGCGCGTGTTCGACAGGGTGGTCGACCGGCTCGTGCGCGGGTTGCAGACGCAACTGAAGGCGAACGGCTTCGACGTGGATGGGCGCGGCGCGCAACTCGTGCAGATCGCGCACGAAGGCAAGGCCAAGGCCGCGCAACTGCGCGCGCTCAACGATGACGGCGTGCTGTCGTTCGACGACACGGTGACGCACACCAAGGCGATCGCCGCCGACATGCTCGCGCAGATGCAGGGCGTGGTGGGCGGCACGTCGCTGAAGCTGCTGCACCACGGCAGCCCGCGGCACTCGGTGGGCCGGGTCGGCCGCGTGCTCGCGCTCGGCGGTTACGGCGGCTCGATCACGATGAACGCGGCTCGGGCGATCGCAAAGGGCGACTGGCTGGCCGGCGGGCAGGCCGTGGGCGGCATCTTCAGTGGGCTCTATACCGGCATCGTCTACAAGGGCAGCCTGCGCGGCGTGAATGCGGACAATCGCAGCCAGCTGGCGCGCACCGTGAGTGCGACCGGCGACTACCTGACCTCGGCCATGAGCATCGCGAGCGGCATTCATACCGCGATGACGGGCGATCCGACCACCGGCACGCTGACGACGATGTCCGGCATGCTGCTCGGCGCTGGCCGCCTGCATACGCATTTCCCGAATGCGACGCCGTGGCTGGAGCGCTTGCCGACCGGCATCGCGCTGGCGCCGGTGGCGATCTTCGGCGTCATGCAGGGGATCAATCTCGTCACGTCGGCGATGGCGCCGGACCAGCAGAACCAGCCGCCGGCCGGTCCGAACGCCGGCACACCGACGCCGGGCGCGTCGCCCACGCCGTCGGCCGGCGCGACGACGGCGCCGGCCCAGCCGAGTGCTTCCGCGACGCCGTCGGCACCGGCGTCTGCCCAGCCGAGCGCATCCGCGACACCGTCGCAACCGGCGCAGCCTCCGTCGAGTTCGCCAAGTGCCACGCCGCTGACCGTGAATGTGGTCGCGGGCGATTCGTTGTGGACGATTGCCGAACGTCACGAAGGATCGCTGCTTGCCGCGGCCCACGTGCCGGCCGATCAACAGCAGCAGATGTCGGACGGTCAGCGGATCAACGTCGCGCTCAACGAAATCCTGCAGCTCAACCGGAATCTGGCGAGCAATCCGGGCGAGATCGCTCCCGGGCAGCAGGTAATCGTCGGGTGATGGATGGCGGTGCGTTCGGGCGGTGCTTGCCGGCGTATGGAGGCAAGCACCGGATCAGTCCGTGGTGCTCGGGTGATGGCGGCGGAGCATCGCCCGGCAGATCGCCGACGGCACGTCAGCCCTTGGCGCACTCGCCCGCCCGCCGCTGCAGACGATAAGCCAGTTGCGCGCGGGTGATGCCGAGCGTGCGCGCCGTTGACGACAGGTTGCCGTTGGCGCGCCGCACCGCCTCTTCCAGCAGTTGCTGCTCGAGCGCCGGCAACGATGTGCCGCTGCCTCGCGTGTGCCGGCTCCAGCCGTCGACCAGGTCCAGCAGCGTGTCGGGATAGGGCGCGGGCGTGTCGCCGTGTTGCTCGGAGGCCAGCGCGGCGACCTCGCCGGCGATGGCCAGCGACAGCACTTCCTGGTTGAGCGTCTCGCCGCTGATGTCAGTGCCTTTGGGGAAGCACTGTCGCAGCAGGGCGTTGGTATTTTCGTCAGCCCCGCGCCGCCGCGGGCTGCGCGGGGCGCAGCATCACGTGAAAGCGGATCCATCCTGACAGTGCGAATCGTTCACCGGAGCCGGGGCGGGTCAGTTGCGCTCCTGCTCCAGCCAGCGTCGTTGCGACGCGTAAAGATGTGTCCGCATGGCTGCCTGTGCCATCAGCACTTCGCCATTCTCGAGCGCGTGAAGGATCGATTCATGCTCCTCGAATGCCTTGGCCCACGTTTGCCTGCTTTCCGCGCGTGCGCTGACGCGTGACGAGATCGGACTGTGGCGCCCATCGAAGAGCTCGCCCACCAGTCGGACCAGAACGGAATTGCCCGTCATCGCGGCAATTGCCACGTGAAGTTCACGATCGTGCTGAAGCGGAGAACGGCCTTCCGCAATCGCGGATCGCATCGCTTCCACGGCGCGACGTACGGGTGCCAGCAGTTCGGGCGTCGCGCGGGCGCAGGCCAGCTCGATCACGCTGCCTTCCAGCGCCGCACGGGCACTCGTCAGCTCGATCGGGTTTTCGCCAAGCGATGCCGCCGGCGCGGCCGCGGCCTTCGCGACCGCACACACAAACACGCCGGCCCCCATCCGCACTTCGACGATGCCTTCGATCTCCAGCGCAATGAGCGCCTCCCGAACGGACGGCCGCGAAACCCCAAGCTGTTGCGCGAGATCCCGCTCGGGCGGCAGGCGTTCTCCGTCGGCAAAGCGCCCCTCCTCGATCAGAGAGCGAATCTGGTCGGCGATGCGCTGATAGAGACGGCGGGTATCCACCTGATTGAACTGGCCCAGCAATGCTCCCCCTCGCGGCGGACCGCGCACATGTGTTCCGGAGCGATGAGTCTACTGCACCTTGGGTGGCCTGACCAATCTGTCAAGCGTTCGGGAGAGCAGTGTCGGAGTTGTTTGCACTCGGCTTCGAATTGGCCTTACCAGAATGTCCCGAGACGGCATCGCTCACTGCTTGGCGTTTACCGGTAATCGCCTTATATAACGGTGGATTAAGGCTTGTCATGGGTTTTCTCGGCAACATCGCGATCTAGGTGTTTTCCATGGATTTGACCAAATTGGCTTGACCACAAATGGTCAGGCCAATAGCCTTCGTCTGGTCAGGCCAATTTGCATCAACACCGTCTTCTTTTCATACGTTATCGAGATCCCGATGAGAACAGTCATTTGCGAAGAACCCGGCCGCCTCGTTGTTGCCGAGCGTCCGATGCCGGCCGCGGGGCCCGACGATGTGCTGATTCGCGTGAAGCGGGTCGGCGTATGCGGTACCGACATGCACATTTTCACCGGCAACCAGCCGTATCTAGCCTATCCGCGCGTGATGGGGCACGAACTGGCCGGCATCGTCGAGAGCGCCCCGATGGGCGCGCGCGTCAAGGCCGGCGACCAGGTCTACGTGATGCCGTACCTGTCATGCGGCACGTGTATCGCGTGCCGGGCCGGCAAGACGAACTGCTGCACGCGAATCCAGGTGCTGGGCGTGCACGCGGACGGCGGCATGGCCGAATACCTCGCCGTCCCGCAGGCATTCGTGTTCGACGCGAACGGCGTCACGCTCGATCAGGCCGCGATGATCGAATTCCTCGCGATCGGCGCACACGCCGTGGCGCGTGCCGACGTCCGCTCCGGGCAGCGCGTGCTGGTCGTCGGCGCCGGTCCGATCGGCATGGCTGCGCTGATTTTCGCGACGCTGCGCGGCGCGCGGGTTTGCGTGCTCGACGGTCGCGCAGACCGGCTCGCGGTTTGCGAGACGGCGCTGGGTGCGCACGCCGCCGTGCGGCTCGATACGACGGGGGAGGGCGCGGACGCGCGGCGTCTCGCAGCGCTCACCGACGATGAGTTTTTCGACGTCGTGTTCGATGCCACCGGCAATCTCGCGGCGATGGAGCGCGGCCTCGACTTCGTCGCGCACGGCGGCAAGTACGTGCTGATCTCGCTCGTGAAAGGGCGCATCTCGTTCTCGGACCCGGAATTCCACAAACGCGAAACGACGCTGCTCGCGAGCCGCAACGCGACGCCGGTGGACTTCGAAACGGTGCTCGCAGCAATGCGTGCCGGCCAGGTTCCGACCGATGCGCTGAAGACGCACGCGCTGAGCCTGGCCGATCTGCCCGACCGCTTCGCGGAGCTGCTCGAACCGGACGCCGGCGTGATCAAGGCGCTCGTCGAATGCTGAGCGCGGACGGCAAACCGATGGGCAATCCGATCCTGCAATTCGGGACCAGCCGCTTCCTGCAGGCGCATGTCGATCTGTTCATGTCCGAAGCGCTGGCTGTCGGCCGCGCGCTCGGTGCGGTGACGGTCGTGCAGACGACGTCGAGCGCCGAGAGCCGCGCGCGCATCGATGCGCTGCGTGCGGCCGGACGCTATCCGGTGAGAATCCGCGGCAGGCGGCACGGCGAGACGATCGACCGGCAGGTCGACTGCGTGGCGATCACGGAAGCGCTGCATGCGAGCGAGGACTGGGCGCTGTTGCGAGAGTGCATGGCGCACGACGTCCGGGTGATCGTATCGAACACCGGCGACAGCGGTTATGCGCTGTTCGACGACGACGGCCCGGACCTGCTCGACGGGCGCCGCACGCCGCGCGGCTTCGCGGCGAAGCTTGCGGTGCTCCTGCACGAGCGCTTCCGGGCAGGCGGCGAGCCCGTCACGCTGCTGCCGTGCGAGCTCGTCGCGCGCAACGGCGACACGCTGCGCGACCTGGTGGTCGGCGTCGCGCGGGGCTGGCGCGCGGACGCGGCATTCGTCGATTACCTGATCGGCGGCTGCGTGTGGGTCAATTCCCTCGTCGACCGCATCGTGTCGGAGCCGATCCATCCGGTCGGCGCGATTGCCGAGCCGTATGCGCTGTGGGCGGTTCGGCGCACGGCCGGGATGACGCTGCCGTGCGAACACCCCGACATCGTCGCGACCGACGATCTCGAGCGCTACGAGCGCCTGAAACTGCTGCTGCTCAATCTTGGACACACGATGCTCGCGCAGCAATGGCTCACGCTCGGCGGTGCGGCGGACATGACGGTCGGTGCGGCGATGGACGATCCCGCATACCGCGAACCGCTCGAAGCGGTGTGGAACGACGAGGTGATGCCGGTGTTCGCCGCGCTCGGCGAGCGCGACGCGGCGCTGTCGTATCTGGACGAGGTACGCGACCGGTTCGCGAATCCATTCCTCGCGCACCGGCTGGCCGACATTGCCGGCAATCACGACATGAAGAAGCTGCGACGCCTGCGCCCGGTGCTCGAAATGGCGCGCGCGCTGAAGTTGCCGATCGGGCAGCCGCGCCTGATTGCGGCGCTTGGCTGAACGGCCGCAGCGGCACGGGCTCGTTGCAGAGGCGTCCGGGCGCGGCGACAAGGCAAGACAAGATGAAACGACAAGGAGACAAGCAGCGATGACGACACGCATTATCGATGTGAAGGTACGTGACATTCGCTTTCCGACGTCGAAGAGCATGGATGGCTCCGACGCGATGAACGGTAATTCGGACTACTCGGCGACCTACGTGACGCTCGTCACCGATGCGCGCAACGGTATCGACGGCCACGGCCTGACCTTCACGATCGGCCGCGGCAACGAACTGTGCGTCGATGCGGTGAAGTCGCTCGCGAAGCTGTTCGTGATCGGCCGCTCGCTCGAGGAGATCACGGCGGACTTCGGCGCGTACTGGCATGAGATGGTCGCGGGCGATTGCCAGCTTCGCTGGGTCGGTCCCGAGAAGGGCGTGGTGCATCTCGCGACGGCCGCGCTGATCAATGCGATCTGGGACCTGTGGGCGAAAACGGCCGGCAAACCGGTCTGGAAGTTTCTCGTCGACATGACGCCCGAACAGCTCGTGAGTTGCGTCGACTTCACGTACATCGACGACGAGCTGACCCGCGAGGAAGCCGTCGCGATGCTGCGCCGGGCGGCGCCGGGCAAGGCGCTGCGCGAACGGGAGATGCGCGAGCACGGCTACCCCGGCTACACGACCGCGGCCGGCTGGCTCGGCTACCCGGAGGACAAGATGCGCATGCTCGCGCGCGAGGCGGTCGCGGACGGGTGGACGCACCTGAAGCAGAAGGTCGGCGCGGATCTCGAGCAGGACGTGCGGCGCGCGCGGATCCTGCGCGAGGAACTCGGCTGGGAGCGCAAGCTGATGATGGATGCGAACCAGAACTGGGGCGTCGACGAGGCCGTCGCGAACATGCGCGTGCTCGCGCAGTTCGACCCGTGGTGGATCGAGGAACCGACCAGCCCGGACGACATTCTCGGTCACGCGGCGATCCGGCAGCGAATCGGGCCGATCGGCGTCGCGACCGGCGAGCACGCGCACAACCGCGTGATGTTCAAGCAGTTCTTCCAGGCGGGCGCGCTCGACTTCTGCCAACTCGATCCCGCACGGCTCGGCGGGTTGAACGAAGTGCTTGCCGTCGTCCTGATGGCTGCGAAGTTCGGGGTGCCGGTGTGCCCGCACGGCGGGGGCGTCGGCCTGTGCCAGTACTCGCAGAACATCGTGCTGTTCGACTACATCGCGGTGTCGGGCTCGCTGGATCGGCGCGTGCTCGAATACGTCGATCACCTGCACGAGCATTTCGAGGCGCCGATCGTGATTCGCCGCGGGCGCTACATGCCGCAGGAGGCACCCGGTTACGGCGTCACGATGAAGGCGGCGTCGCTCGATGCATTTGCCTACCCGAACGGGCCCGAATGGCGGGCGTGAGCGACCGGCCCCACGACGAGAACAATCCCGGAGACAACGATGAACCATGATCCTCAACAGTCGCAGCACCTCGCCGGCGCGGTCAGGAAGGCCGCGATCCGGCTCCTGCCGTTCCTGACGCTGATGTACGCGCTGGCGTTTATCGACCGCGCGAACGTCGGTTTCGCAAAGATCGCCTATCAGGCCGATACGGGCCTGAGCGACGCGGCGTTCGCATTCGGCGCCGGTATCTTCTTCATCGGCTACGCGTTGTTCGAGGTGCCGAGTAACCTCATCATGAACCGCATCGGCGCCCGCGTATGGATGAGCCGAATCATGGTGACGTGGGGCTTCGTGTCGGCATCGATGATGTTTGCCCACACGCCGACGCAGTTCTACTGGATCCGTTTCCTGCTCGGTGCGGCGGAGGCCGGGTTCTTTCCCGGGATCATCCTGTACCTGACCTACTGGTTTCCGGCGAAGGGGCGCGCCCGTGCGCTCGGGCTCTTTTACTTCGGCGTGCCGATCGCGATGCTGATCGGCAATCCGCTATCGGGCTTCCTGTTGCAGATGCATGACATGTTCGGCTTGCGGAACTGGCAATGGATGTACCTGGTCGAGGGCCTGATGGCGACCGTGGTCGGCGTGATCGCGTTCTTCTACCTGACGAGCCGGCCGAAAGACGCGCGCTGGCTGACCGAGGACGAGAAGCGGGCGCTGAGCGACACGCTCGCCGCCGAGGAGCGCGCTAAGCCCCGGCATCTGTCGACGGCCGTGTTCGGCGTGCTGAAGGACCGCCGCGTGCTGACGTTCATTGCCGCGTACTTCTGCATCCAGATCGGCAATGCGCCGCTCGCGTTCTACCTGCCGTCGAAATTCGCCGCGACGATGGGCTCCCAGATCGATGGAAAGATCGGCCTGCTGCTGATGATTCCCTGGTTGTGCACGATCGGCGCGATGATCGTCGCGACTCGCTTCGCGGATCGTCGCGACAATCATCTGCAGGTCGCGGCCGGCATGCTGACGGTCGGGATCCTCGCGTTCGCGTCGCTGTCCGTGATCGATACGCCGGTGCTGACCCTGCTCGCATTCTGCATCGCGATTCCCGGCCTGGTCGCGTGCCAGCCGGTGTTCTGGTGCCTGCCGACACGCTATCTCGGCGGGACGGGCGCGGCGAGCGGCATCGCGTTCATCGTGTCGATCGGCAATCTCGGCGGCTTCGTGTCGCCTCAGATCAAGGCGTTCGCGGACGCGGCGTCGCACGATTCGCGCGCCGGCTTCGTGGTGGTCGCCGCGTTGTGCTTCGTCAGCGTGCTGCTGCTGCGTTCGCTGCGCGGCATGGGGCACGCGGCGGCCGAAGGCACGCATGGCGGCGCGCAGGTCGGCACGCATCGATAACCTTCGCCGGCGCGCCATTTCACGACCCATCCAGGATCATCATCATGACTACCTCCGCCACCGAACAGGTCGCGATCCGACTGCATCCGAACGACGATGTCGTGATCGCGACGCGCCAGCTCGTATCCGGCGCCCGGATCGCATCCGAGGCGCTCGTCGTCGCCGGCCTGATTCCGCCCGGTCACAAGATCGCGACGCGCGACATCGCGAAAGGCGAGCCGATCAGGCGCTACAACCAGATCATCGGCGTCGCGCGCGAAGCGATCGTGCGCGGCCAGCACGTGCACATGCACAATCTCGGCATGGCCGAGTTCGCGCGCGAGCATGAATTCGGCGTGGCCGCGAGTCCGACGCTGTTCGACGATACACCGGCGACCTTCATGGGCATTCGCCGAGCTGACGGACGGATCGCGACGCGCAATTACATCGGCATACTGACGAGTGTGAATTGTTCCGCGACGGTAGCCCGCGCGATCGCCGACCATTTCCGGCGCGATGTGCACCCGCAGGCCCTGGCCGGTTATCCGAACATCGACGGGGTGATCGCGCTCACGCACGGGCTCGGCTGCGGAATCGACTCGCGCGGCGACGGGATCGCGATTCTTCGCCGAACGCTGGCCGGCTACGCCGCGCATCCGAACTTCCATTCGGTGCTGTTCATCGGCCTGGGGTGCGAGACCAATCAGATCGGCGATGTACTTCGCGAAGGCGGGCACGCGGATGCCGCACGCTTGCAGCATTTCACGATTCAGGAAAGCGGCGGCACGCGCAAGACGATCGAGCGCGGCATCGCGATGGTCACGGACATGCTCGCGGACGCGAACCGCACGACGCGTGTCGCGGTGCCGGCATCGCATCTCGTGGTCGGGCTGCAGTGCGGTGGCTCCGACGGATATTCGGGCATCTCCGCGAATCCCGCGTTGGGTGCGGCGGTCGACCGCCTGGTACGCCAGGGCGGCACCGCGATACTCTCCGAGACGCCGGAAGTCTACGGCGCCGAGCATCTGCTTACCCGGCGCGCCGTCAGCCGCGAGGTCGGCGAGAAGCTGCTCGCGCGAATCGCGTGGTGGGAAGGCTATTGCGCGCGCAACGGCGCCGCGCTGGACAATAATCCGTCGGCCGGCAACAAGGCGGGCGGACTCACGACGATCCTCGAGAAATCGCTGGGCGCGATCGCGAAAGCGGGCACCACGAACCTCGTCGACGTGTTCGAGTACGCGCAGCGAATCGATACGCACGGCCTGGTCTTCATGGATTCACCGGGCTACGACCCGATGTCCGCGACGGGGCAGGTCGCGTCGGGCGCGAACCTGATCTGCTTCACGACCGGGCGCGGATCCGCCTACGGCTGCGCGCCGGCGCCGTCGCTGAAGCTTGCGACGAACACGGCGCTGTGGGAGCGTCAGGAAGAGGACATCGACATCAATTGCGGCGGCGTGATCGACGGCACGACGACGGTCGCCCGGCTAGGCGACGAGATTTTCAGGAGCATGCTCGACTGCGCATCGGGCGGATATTCGAAAAGCGAGTTGCACGGTTATGGGCAGAACGAGTTCGTGCCCTGGCAGGTGGGTGTGGTGACGTAGCCGGGAACTGCGTGTTGGCAGTGGCGATCGAGATTTCCGTCGGGAAATCTGCGAGACGAAACTGTGTTTCTTTTATATTTCTACGCGTAGTGAAGGTGAACCGCCCGCGGAATAGCGAGTTTATCGGGTGGTCGCCTGTTGCACGTCAGTTCACCTCAATCTGTTGCGATCATCTCGGGCGAGGCGCGCAACAGCCCGGTTTGCCAGGAGACGCTGCTATGCAGCGTCGACGTTGCATGCAATCGCAAGCCGACCGCATGATTTCACCTCTTCCGGGAAGTTGATCGTGGATGCGCCCGCTTCCGGGCGCCCCCGTGGCGGGCGCGGGCCCTGCGAACGAAAAACGATCGGCTCGGAAGGACGAAGACGCTCAGCGCAAATCCTCGACCAGGTTGCTTTCGATCGTCTAATTCGATTTCGTCGTTTTGTAATTAAATAACCGAGAATTTCTCGTTTGTGTCGAATTCCGTGAATTATAAACAAAAATAAAAATTCACCTGTGAATTCAGGATTTAATGCACGCCGGATGAGTCAATTCAATCAGTAATATCAATCATCATGCGAAGCCGAATGGCGGGCGTATGATGCATCGTTCCGATCGCCCGAATTCAAATAATCCGAGCAGTGTTGCTGCGACCGCCGCAGCGACATGAATACTCGCGGCAAATTCGTTTCATAAATGGTCGACCGGAAATATCACTGCAGTCTCAAGCGCATCCACCTTTGCATGTCGCGTGTGTAAGGGGAGAAGTCCGGTCGCCGGTGAGGGTGTCATGAAAATTCAAAGGAGACCACCGCTCCCGTGACGAAAAGGGGATGCCCTTTCAAGGGTCAACGGGGAATCCATCTTGAAACTCACCACACGCGAGATGGTCGTGTTGGGTCTGGTCGCGAAAGGCCTGACCGACCGTGAAATCGCGGCCGAACTGGTCTTTTCCGTATCAACCGCGCGCAAGCATCGCGAAAATCTGCTCAACAAATTCGGCTTCCGGAAATCCGCGCAGCTGACCATTTGCTATTTCATTCTCTTTCCTGACGTGCTCAAAAAAACGGCGCCCCGCGTCGTGCCGACCCGTTCTCGCCGCGCGAACGCGAGGTACTGAAACTGCTTGCGGACGGCATGAGCGACAAGCAGGTCGCCCGTGCGCTGGGCATCAGTGACCAGACCGCCCGCAAGCATCGCTCGCATCTTCTCGGGAAGGCGGCTTCTACCAATATCTGCGCGCTGCTCCATACGGCCGTGCTTTCCGGCTGGCTCACCGAACCATTTTCTGTTCCGCCGCCCGGCTCGCAATGACAACGACGCATACCGCATTTGCCGAATGGAGCCGGCAGGACCTGCCTCGCAGAATTGACCTGCCGATTCCTCCGATGTTTGCTTCGACGCACGCGTCCTGAGTCGATGGAAGCATCGCCGGCCGGCATGTGAACGGCGCGCACGCTGCACCGCCTGCGGCTTGTGCGCCGTCTCTTTCCTCTCGATCAAGGACTTGAAAATGACTCATGTACACCATGCATTGCCGGGGGTACCGCACACGGTCACGGGACACATTCCGGCTTACGCGTCGACCGTGGCGCAAGGTGCGTTCGCGCCGCAGGGCGTGGGCGGTGCCATCGTCGGTACCGCCGCGCCGATGATCGGCGAACTGCTCGGCCGACTCGGCGGCCTGCTGCCGTTTGCCGCGCAGCCGCAGGCGGCGTTCGCACCGCAAGGGGTGTTCGGCGACATCCTGAAGTCGGTCGCACCGACCGTCGGCACCGTCGCCGGTCAGATCGGCGGCCTGCTGCCGTTCTCGGTGCAGCCGCAGGCAGCGTTCGCGCCGCAGGGCGTGGGCGGGGCCATCGTCGGCACCGCGGCGCCGATGATCGGCGAGTTGCTCGGCCGACTCGGCGGTCTGCTGCCGTTTGCTGCGCAGCCCCAGGCAGCGTTCGCGCCGCAAGGGGTATTCGGCGACATCCTGAAGTCGGTCGCACCGACCGTCGGCACCGTCGCCGGTCAGCTCGGCGGCCTGCTGCCGTTCTCGGCGCAGCCGCAGGCTGCGTTCGCGCCCCAAGGCGTGGGCGGGGCCATCGTCGGCACCGCGGCGCCGATGATCGGCGAGCTGCTCGGCCGACTCGGCGGCCTGCTGCCGTTTGCTGCGCAGCCCCAGGCTGCGCTCGCGCCGCAAGGGGTATTCGGCGACATCCTGAAGTCGGTCGCACCGACCGTCGGCACCGTCGCTGGACAACTCGGCGGCCTGCTGCCGTTCTCGGTGCAGCCGCAGGCAGCGTTCGCGCCGCAGGGCGTGGGCGGGGCCATCGTCGGCACCGCGGCGCCGATGATCGGCGAGCTGCTCGGCCGACTCGGCGGTCTGCTGCCGTTTGCTGCGCAGCCCCAGGCTGCGCTCGCGCCGCAAGGGGTATTCGGCGACATCCTGAAGTCGGTCGCACCGACCGTCGGCACCGTTGCTGGACAACTCGGCGGCCTGCTGCCGTTCTCGGTGCAGCCGCAGGCAGCGTTCGCGCCGCAGGGCGTGGGCGGGGCCATCGTCGGCACCGCGGCGCCGATGATCGGCGAACTGCTCGGCCAACTTGGCAGCCTGCTGCCGTTTGCCATTCAGCCGCAAGCAGCGTTCGCACCGCAAGGTGTGTTCGGCGACATCCTGAAGTCGGTCGCACCCACCGTCGGCTCCGTCGCCGGACAACTCGGCGGCTTTCTGCCGTTCTCCGTCATGCCTGTCCAGCCGGCATTCCACTGACCGCTGCAACTGAAGACCTGCGCCACCGTGCGTGACCGCGCGGTGGCGCACCCGACGGACGCCCGTCGCGCAACGATCCGATCGCGTCGGGATGCGCGTCCGTCAATTTCGACCGACTAACCCCGCGACGCGTCGCGATTGGCGCGCCGCGAAGGAGATTGCGATGGACAAGGACAAGAAGCCCGCCGCCGCGAAGGCGGCAGCCATGCCGACGGACAGCGCGGCTGCCGCATCGGACGTCACGCCGCCCGATACGGCCGACGAAGCGGTCCACGTGACGAGCGGCAAGCGCCAGTATCTGATCGCGCCCCGGCGTGGCGTGCTCGCACGCCAGGCGGCCGTGACGCCGATGTCGGCTCACGACCTCGACAATGCGGTCGGCCGGCTCCCAGGCGTCGAGGTCGTGCGCGTGATCAACAGCCACAAGAACGCGCAGATGATGTCGGCGAGGCCGGACGAAGCGACCGACACGTATGTCGTCAAGATGGATCCCGCGAACGCGCAAGTGCTGCAGGCGACGGCGCCGCCGGGAATGATCGTCGAGGAGGATCATCCGCTCGGCTATGGGAAAAAGCCGCAACAGGAGTCCGGCGCCGAGCTTCGTCCGCAGGCGGCCATCGCGTCGGTGATCTTGCGCCCGGTGACGATCCGCGTGCTGGGAGCGAACGACCAGCCCGAGCCCGGCGTGCCGGTGACGCTCGCGGGCGACGGCTTTCCGGTGAGCGGCACCACCGACGCGCGAGGCGAAACGACGCTGACCGTCGCGCAGATGGCGCCCGGTCCGCTCCAGTCGCTGGCGGTGCGGCCGCCCCACACGTACTGGAATGTCTATTTGCCGGCGCCGCTGCTGTCGAGCGATCAGGCGAACGTGGTGCGGCTCACGCCGTTGTCCCAGCCGAACCCGAACGTGCCGCCGCGTGCGCCGCTCGGGTGGGGGCAGCGCCTGATGGGCCTCGACGAGCTTCCCGCCACGGCGACGGGGCGCGGCGTTCGCGTCGCGATCGTGGATTCGGGGGCGGACGCGTCGCATCCGCTGTTGAACCATATCCTGCGCGGCGCCGATCTGACCAACGACCAGAACCCGGATACCTGGAAGGACGACGTGATCGGCCACGGATCGCATTGCGCGGGCGTGATCGCCGCGCGAATCAGTCCGCAGGCCGCCGACGCGCAGATGGCGATGCGCGGTTTCGTGCCCGACGCAGAGATCCATGTGCTGAAGATCTTTCCCGGCGGCCAGTTCAGTACGCTGATCCAGGCGCTCGACTATTGCATCGACCACGACATCGACGTCGTGAACCTGAGCCTTGGCGCGCCGCAGGCGTCGCTCGCCGTCGAGCAGAAGCTGATGGAGGCCGTGCAATCCGGCGTCGCATGCATCGTCGCGGCCGGCAATTCGGGCGGCCCGGTCCAGTACCCGGCCTCGTCGCCGTACGTGCTCGCGGTATCGGCGCTGGGACTGCAGCGCGAGCTGCCCGGCAACACGTGGGAGCAAACGCAGATCGTCGCGCAGGCTGCGACGCCCGACGGCCTCTTCGCGCCGACGTTCTCGTGCCACGGTCCGCAAATCGGCGTGTGCGGGCCGGGCGTCGGCGTCGTGTCGACCGTGCCGGGGTCGGCGTTCAATGCCGAATCCGGCACGTCGATGGCGGCGCCGCACATCACGGGGCTCGCGGCGCTGCTGTTGAGCGATCCGCAGATCGTCAACCATCTCGGGCCGCGCCGGCCGGAGCGCGTCGCCGCGCTGTTTCAGCTGATCCGGATGATCTGCACGCCGATCGTGCAGTACGACGTCGCGAATCGCTTCGGCGCCGGCCTGCCGCGCATCCAGAACCTTCGCCAGCTGTTGCAGCAGGCGGCCCGCTGACCGCGCGCGAACCGCGCCGGCCGACCGCCGATCGCCGGCCGCCGGCCGATTCCGTCGGCCGGCGCACGTCACCACACACAAGGAGAAATTCGACATGTCGACCCTGTTGCGCATCACCCGGGCGGCCTGCGCCGCCAGCCTGATTCTGACCTGCGCCGGCGCACACGCGCAGGACTGGACGCTGTCGCTGTCCTGGAAGCTCGGCTCGTGCGTCGGCGGCGACGGCGCGCAGACATGCACGTCCGGCCAGCCGCCGTCCGCGCGCCAGGCCGCCGACGGCACACCGATCCGGATCACGGCGATCGGCCTGTATACGCCGCGGCGCGATTGCGATACGGCGGCGGTTCCGGCCGACACGTTGCCCGGCGATGCCGCGCCGTATATCGCGCCCGCGAGCGCCGATGCATTCCAGCAGCAATGGAACCGCTACGGGAGCTGCACGGGCTACGCGCCCGCCGGCTACGCCGCCGAGCTTGCCGCGATGGCGCGTGCGGTCGGCCTCACGAATCTCGGCCGCTACCTGAACGAGCACGACAACAAGGTGGTGCGGCTCGACGAGCTGAAGAACGCGCAACTGCACGATTTCTTCCTCGGCGCGGACAAGGCGGTCCAGTTCCTGTGCACGCCCGACGGACGTCTCGCGGAAGTGCGCTACCGGCTGCGCGACTGGTCCGACGTATTCGCGTATCGCGACAAGGGCGGCATGCTGGTCCTGGCGCCGGGCGGCAATTGCGGCGACGAAGTGCGGCTGTAGCGCGCGTTGCCCGCCGACATCGTGGAGAACCGTCATGCGCATGCATCGTTCATGGTCCCGGACAACGGCGGACGCACCGCCCGAAGCGGACGGTACGAACACGGCCGCATCGAGGCGCGATCTGATCGGGCAGTTGCAAATCGAATGCAATGCGATGGCGCGCTACGCATTGCAGCACGGCATCGCGGTGGCGCCCGATCTGATCGCGCAGTTGTCGATGCTGATGGTCGCGGCATCGCGCGCCGCGGCTGAATCCGCGGCGGACGATGCGTCGTCCGTGCACGGCGCATCGTACGCGCTTGCCGCGATTCATCGCCGGCTCGCGGTCGCGATCGCGCCCGCGACGCCGCAGGCGGTCACGCTGCTCGACGGCGAACTGCGCGTCCGCTCGCGCTTCGCGTGGCTCGGCCCGGTACCGCTGATCCGCGCGCTGACGCTCTCCGCCGCGACGTTTCTGGTCGCGGTGATTGCGACGTCGCTGTCGCCGGAAGTGTCGGTCGCGAACATCGATCAGGGGTTTCTCGATTCGCACGGCACCCGGCTGCTGTGGAATGCGCTGTTCCTGATGTTCTGCGCCGGGCTCGGCGCGTCATTCGCCACGCTGTTCCAGGCTCATCGCTACGTCGCGAATTCGACATACGACCCGAAGTACGACGCGTCGTACGGCGCGCGGCTGATTCTCGGCGTGATCGCCGGCCTGATTCTCGTCGAGCTGCTGCCGCCGCACCTGTACGACGGCGCAAGCACGCGCAGCTTCGGCAAGCCGGCGCTTGCGATGCTCGGCGGTTTCTCGGCGACCGCCGTGCATCGGCTGCTGCACCGGCTCGTCGAAACGCTCGAGACGCTCGTGCGCGGCGACACCGCGGCCGCCGCGCAAGCGACCTTCGAAGCGCATCGCGCCCATGCGGCGACCGAGCGCGTGCAATGGCAAAGCGAACTCGCGGCGGATCTGCTGCGGCTTCAGCAATCGCTCGAAACGGGGATGCCGGCCGATGCGGTCAAGCAGCGGCTCGCCGAATTCACACGCGCGATGCTGTCGGCAGACGCGCCGCGCACGGGCCGTCAGGACGGCGCAAACGCAATCGGGGAATGACCATGCTCTTTCTTTACAACTGGCCGTCGTGGCTGATGGGGCTCTTCGTCGTGACCGCGACCGTCGCGGCCGCACTGGCCGGCTACGCGCTGTTCCGCCGCATCGCGCCGGTCGACCTGCATCCCGAGCAGCGCGCGATGGCGCTCACGATGGTGTCGGTCATCACGACGATCAACTCGCTGCTCGTCGCGTTTTCGGCGATCAGCGTGTGGGACGCGTACAACAGCGCGGAGCGCACCGTCGACGCGGAAGCGACCGCGGCCGGCGAGCTGTCGCGCGATCTCGCCGCATTCGGCGATCCGGTCGCCGACGCCGCCTCGGGCGCGCTGCGCGCCTACCTCGACGGTGTCGTCCGTTACGAGTGGCCGACGATGCAGCAGCACGCGAGTGCGGATGCGCAGACGGCGGCCCGCTTCGATCGCCTGTTCGACATGGCCAACCGGATCGAGCCGCGCAGCGAAAGGCAGCGCGTGCTGCTCGGCGAGGTGCTCGCACGCGTCAACGAGATGGCAAAGCATCGCGAACAGCGCCTGCTGACGCTCGACGTCGCGATGCCGGCCACGCTGTGGGGTGTGGTGCTGCTCGCGAGTGTCGTGTCGTTTCTGCTCCTTTACATCCTTCCGGGCACGCGCTTCAACATCGCGCTCGTCGCGAGCTGGGCGCTCACGCTCGGACTCGCGTTCTTCTTCGTGCTTGCCGTCGATCGTCCGTTCGCAGGCGAAGTCAGCGTCAAGCCGGAGTCGCTGCGCGCGATCGTCGCCGCGATCGACGCGCAAGCGCAGCGAACCGGGCCGGCCGCGCATCGCAACGTTCCGCCTTCGCCGCGCAGCCCGACGCGCTCGCAGGTGGACGACGCAGCCGCGTTGACTGCCTCGACCGTTTCATTACCGCCGAGCGCATCCGCCGCGGCCTCGCTCGCCCATGCCTCGCAAGGAGAACGCGATGACACCCGATGAATTCCAGTCTGCCGCCGCCGTATCCGCCGTGCTCGCGCAACGCTGGTATCCGGCACTTGCCGCCGCGATGGCCGAATTCGGCATCTCGACCCCCGGGCGTATCGCGGCCTTCGTCGCGCAAACCGGCCACGAGACGCTCGGCTTCACGCTCACGCGCGAGCTGTGGGGGCCGACAACTGCACAGCGCGCCTATGAGCCGCCGTCGCGCAAGGCCGCCGAACTCGGCAACGTCCACGCGGGCGATGGCAGGCGCTTCCTCGGACGCGGGCTCATCCAGATCACCGGGCGCGCGAACTACCGCGAATGCGGCAACGCACTCGGTGCCGATCTCGAGCGCCAGCCCGAACTCCTCGAACGGGAACCGCTGGCCGCGCGCTCGGCGGCCTGGTGGTGGGAACGGCACGGCTGCAACCTGATCGCCGACTCGGGCGATTTCGTGTCGCTGACGAGACGCATCAACGGCGGTGTCAATGGACTCGAAGACCGGATGCACCGATGGGCGATCGCCAAGAAGGCGATGTGCCTGTGAGCGTTCGGTATGGCGCAACGACTGACCAACCAACGGAGGGATGCATCATGAACACGTGAGCCTGGGTGGAACGCCCATACCTCTTTCATACTCCATTTGCCCCGTGGCGGCACGACCTGTTTTCCGGAAGCATGGCGTCGCGTTGTCGATATGCGCTGCCTGAAATGCCCGACCTGCCTCCACGTGGCCGACAGTTAATTAGGATGACACATCATGACATTCACACCACAAACGCGGAAACATCTTGGCCATGACGATCAGGCACAAAATTGGCTTGACGAAACGATCGGTAACGTCGTGATCGACCGTCCGGCGAGCAATCCTTCTTACACGAAGACGGACGGGGACAACAGCGGCTCGCTGAAGCACTACATTCCGTACAACTGGATCATGAAGAACATTGCGGACAACCATGTCATCGGCCAAACGAGAAGGACAGTGGTCGCCAATGTGTCTGGCCTGTTGCGTCGAATAGGGCGGCAGGCACTCCACCTGCCGATCAATCCGGCCGATTTTGATACATCGATTCGCGACAGCGTCTATGCGATCTGCGATTGGGAGGAAAACCTGTTCAGGTCGGCATCGTCCGGCGACGGACGGGGGACCAGGCTTGACGTCCCTAACGATCGTGGCGTGCTTGCGAGAGTCGAAAATGCGCGAGCCAAACTGGGCGATCTGGCAAACCAGCCGCTTCAATGAAACGAGGTTGCCGGCGCAATCACCGTAATGCTGGTTCGCCGGCAACAGCAGGACCGCTCATGCGCGAGCCTGTCGGATGTCCAGTGTGCAGAGGTACGCGAGCCCCCGGCGCCTGCGTGCGACGCACCCGCAGCGAGGTCAGACTTTCCCGAGGCCGTCCGAATCGACGATGCGAATCTGCTTGCCTTGCGCCGCGACGAGCCCCTTGTGCTGGAACTTCGACAGCATGCGGCTGACCGTTTCGAGCTTCATCCCGAGATATTCTCCGATCTCGTCGCGCGTCATCCGCAACACGAATTCCGCGGCCGAGTAGCCGCGTGCCTTGAAGCGCGTGGAAAGGTTCAGCAGGAATTCGGCCACGCGCTGCTCGGCGGTCATCGTGCCGAGCAGCAGCATCAGCGCGGATTCGCGGACGATTTCGCCGCTCATCATCTGGTACACGTGATGTTGCATCGACCGTACTTCGCGGCACATCTGCTCGAGCTGGCCGAACGGAATGATGCAGACCGTGCTGTCCTCGAGTGCGATCGCGTCGCCGTTGTGGTGCCCGGTGTGCACGCCGTCGAGCCCGAGCGATTCGCCGACGATCGGGAAGCCGGTGATCTGCTCGTCGCCGTCGCGATGCATCATGGTGGTCTTGAACGAACCGGTTCTCACCGCATAGATGCTGTTGAACGCATCGCCCGCGCGAAACAGCGTTTCGCCGCGCCTGACGTGACGCGTCGTGCAGATCATTGCGTCGAGACGCGCGAAATCGTCAGGCGAAAGATCGGGCGGCATGCAGACGGTACGCAACGTGCACGTCGAGCAGCGGGACGTGGCGCGCTTCGGCTGGTCCGCCGGCTCGACGGGACGCAGCGGGATGAACGGGCGTAACGGATGCAACGGCATGGTCGTCGAGACATTGGCATGGCTCTCCATGATCGGCTCCAATTCGTGGGGCAGCGGCGAATTGCTGTCGGGCAGGATCGCGCTGACTGTATTGCCGGCGGCCTTGGCGTCTACCGCCTTCGTGAAGGGAGAACCCCACCGGACGGGCCAGGAGACCGATGTACCGGTCTCGACGGTGATGCTGCCTTTGCGCCGGGAGGCACGTGTGTTTGTTGTTCTTGATGGGAAGTATGGATGCCGTGCAGCGCCAGGGAAATCAGCCGGCATTGAAGATGAGGTAGGTGATGCGGAAGGGTTGTAGGACGTTTCCTACAGCGGCGCGGCGGTGAACCCGTTGACCTGGCTCAATGCCTGCGGCGATGCCGTGCAGCATCTTGGATAACACCGATACCGTAAGAGGAATTTGCGGAGCGTTCCGGTTGCCACGGCTTTCGTGGAATCCGGTGTCGTGATTGTTTGGCGCACCGATCCATATCAACGGACAAATTCAGCCGTCGCACGCCCGCCGCCCGCTGTTGATTGATCCTCGTCAAGCTGCCCGAGCCGCCATGCGCGATGCTGAATGCGGTGCGGCACGGATCCGATTGCAAGACTCGCGATCGACACGGGCCGACGGGAGACCGCGATGAAGTCCGATGCAGCACTCAAGCAGGATGTCGAGCAGGCGCTTTTCTGGAATCCGGCGATCGATGCGCGCCAGATCGACGTCGACGTCCGCGACCGGATCGTCACATTGCGCGGCACGGTCGACAGCTGGGCCCGGAAACTCGAGGCGCAGAAAACGGCGCTGCATGTCGCGGACGCGCGCGCGCTGGTACTCGAACTGAACGTTGCACCGCCGGAGAACGCCTGCGCCGATCAGGAGCTGGCGATCGCGATCACGTTCGCGCTCGGCTGGCAGGACGCGTTGCGCGATCACAAGATTCGCGTCGAGGTCGATCACGGCTGCGTGACGCTCGACGGCGAAGTGGATCACGCGTTCCAGAGCCGTGCGGCGGAAGCGATGGTGAGCCGGATGATCGGCGTCGTCGGCGTGGCGAACCGCATCCAGGTGCGTGCCGACCATACGGTGCCGGACGTCGGCGCGCGGATTGCCGAAGCGCTCGCGCGACGCGCACAGCGTGAATCCGCGGGGATTTCGATCGATGCGGTCGACGGCATCGTCACATTGACGGGCACGGTCGCGTCGCTGGCGGAAAGGCGTGCCGCGTGCGGCGCGGCAGGGTCGGTCAGGGGTGTTCGCGAAGTCGTCGACCGGCTCACCGTTGCCTGACCGGCTTGCTCGTACTGCCCACTACAGGGAGAAACAGCAATGAACCGTTCAAATTCCGGCCCCGGTCGAAACTACCTGCGCCGCGACCAGCGCATGCCGCCGCATACGAAGGACAGTTATCGCGATCCGAAGCGGCCGAAGGGCGACAGGATCTGCGAAGGCTGCGGCGCCGTCTGCGACGAGGGCCGCTGGACCTGGTACGCGACTCCGCTCGACCGGCGGCAACTCGAATGCCCGGCCTGCAAGCGCATGCGGGAAAACGCACCGGCGGGCGAACTGGTATTGCATGGCGATTACGTGCGCGCGCACCGGTCGGCGATCCTCGAACTGCTCGAGCATCAGGCGGATCTGGAGACGAGCGAACATGCGCTCGAACGCATCATGGAAATCGAGAAATCCCGCGATACGCTCGTCATCCGGACGACGGGCATGCATATGGTGCGGCGCCTGGGCGAAGCATTGCTGCATGCGCATCACGGCAATCTCGCGCTCAACTATCGCGACAGCGAGGACATGCTGCGCGCGCAATGGACACGTGACGATGCATGACCTGGCCTGCGCCCGTCGTGCAGGATCAATGCAATGAAGAAAACATTCGACTATTCCGCGCTGCTGATCCCGATCGCCTTCGGCGTACTGATTGCGGTTCAATTGCTGATGCGTCAGCCGGAGGCGACGTCGATTTCGTACAGCGACTTTCACCGCCTGGTCGACGCGCGTCTCGTCGACGATCTGGAGATCGGTCAGTCGTCGATCTCGGGCGCACTGCGCATGCCCGAAGCCGGCCCGATGCTGCCGGCCTCCGACGCGATTGCCGTGAAAAAGGCCGGACCGCCGTGGCGCTTCACGACGAGCCGGGTAGCCGACGACCGCCTGGTCGCCACGCTGACGGCCGCCGGCATCCGCTATCGCGGGATGCCGGATTCGAGCTGGATCGAGACGCTTGCAACGTGGGCGTTTCCGGTGATCGCCTTCGTACTGGTGTGGAACTTCATGATGCGCAGGCCGGGCGGGGTAAGGGACCTGAGCGGCATGGGAAAGAGCCGGGCGCGCGTCTATGTGCAGCAGGAAACCGGCATCACGTTCAGCGACATTGCGGGCATCGACGAGGCGAAGGCCGAGTTGCAGCAGATCGTCGCGTTCCTGCGCGAACCCGAACGCTATCAGCGGCTCGGCGGCAAGATTCCGAAGGGCGTGCTGATCGTCGGCGCGCCCGGCACCGGCAAGACACTGCTCGCGCGCGCGGTCGCCGGCGAGGCGGCTGTGCCGTTTTTCTCGATCAGCGGCTCGGCATTCGTCGAGATGTTCGTCGGCGTCGGCGCGGCTCGCGTGCGCGATCTGTTCGAACAGGCGCAGCAAAAGGCGCCGTGCATCGTGTTCATCGACGAACTCGATGCGCTCGGCAAGGCGCGCGGCGTCGGCCCGATGTCCGGCAACGACGAGCGCGAGCAGACGCTGAACCAGTTGCTCGTCGAGATGGACGGCTTTCAGGCGAATTCCGGCGTCATCATCATGGCCGCGACCAACCGGCCGGAGATCCTGGATCCCGCGCTGCTGCGCCCCGGACGTTTCGACCGGCACATCGCGATCGACCGGCCGGACCTGAACGGACGCAAGCAGATTCTGGCCGTGCACACGAAGCGCGTGAAGCTTGCCCCCGAAGTCGATCTGGCCGAGCTGGCATCGCGCACGCCGGGATTTGTCGGTGCCGATCTCGCGAATGTCGTCAACGAGGCCGCGCTGCATGCGGCCGAACTCGGCAAACCGGCGATCGGGATGGCCGACTTCGACGAGGCGATCGATCGCGCGATGACGGGCATGGAGCGCAAGAGCCGCGTGATGAACGAGCAGGAGAAGCGCACCATTGCGTACCACGAGTCGGGCCACGCGCTCGTCGCGCAAAGCCGCGCGCACTGCGATCCGGTGAAGAAGGTGTCGATCATCCCGCGCGGCATCGCGGCACTCGGCTATACGCAGCAGGTGCCGACCGAGGATCGCTACGTGCTGCGCAGGAGCGAATTGCTCGACCGGCTCGACGTATTGCTTGGCGGGCGGGTGGCCGAGGAAATCGCGTTCGGCGACGTGTCGACCGGCGCGCAGAACGATCTCGAGCGGGCGACCGCGCTCGCCCGGCACATGGTCATGCAGTACGGGATGAGCGACAAGATCGGCCTGTCGACGTTCGACGACGCTGCATCGCAGGGCCGGGCGCCCGGCGTATGGACGCCGGGCGACGGCCGTTGCAGCGAACACACGGCGCAACTGATCGACGAGGAGGTGCGTGCGCTGCTCGAGGATGCGCACGTGCGGGTCGCGGCAACGCTCGGTGAGCACCGCGACGCGCTCGAACGGATTGCCCAGTGCCTGTTGCTGCACGAGTCGATCGATCACGACATGCTGATGGCGCTCATTGCGGGGCCGGACGATGCCGACGAGCCGGGCCGGCCCGCGGAAGCGGAATCGGCGGCGACAACGGGCGCTCCCGTCTGAACGGTTGCCCGCTTCGTGCCGAACTGCCGAACGCTTCCGGCCGGCTATCGTGTCGTTCAGCAGTTGATGCAGACGGTGCCGTCGCGCTGTTGCGCGGCGTCATCGGTGACGACCGACGCGAGCTGTGGATCGGGCCGGAACACCGTGATCCCCTTGAGCCGCTCGCGCCACGCCAGAAAGAACAGTTCGTCGACCTGGGAAAGCGAACACTGGCCGGGCATCGTCACGGTCTTCGAGATGCCGGCGTCGATGCAGGGCTGCAGCGCAGCGAGCATCGCGACATGATCGGCCGGTGCGATATCCGCCGCGGTGACGAAATAGTCGGGCAGCCGGACATTGTCGCCATGCAGTTCGCGAAACAGCCGGTAAGCGTGATTCTCGACACGAAACGGACGGACGCGTCCGCCCGCGGTGCGGACCATTCGACGCTGCGTCCAGCCGACGGCCGGTTCGATCCCGTTCGAACAGTTGTCGCAAAACGCGAGACTCACGCTGCCGGCCGGCGCGAACGACAGCAGATGGCTGTTGCGCAGCCCGTGCCGTGCGATCGCGTGATGCACCTTCAGCGGCAGGAGCATGCGGTTTGCGGGGCCGGCCAGATAGGCGGCCGGATCGTAGGCCGGAAACGCGCCGCGCTCGGCGGCAAGCGCGGCCGATGCGGCAAACGCATGCTCGCGCATCGTCAGCGCGATACCGCGCGCAAACGCGCGCGCTTCGGCGCTGTCATAGCGCAGCCGCAGCATCGTCAGCGCATCGCCAAGCCCCGTTACGCCGACACCGATGCGCCGCTTCCGGTGCGCCTCGCGCTCGTGCGCGGCGAGTGGCCAAGCGGTCAGGTCGAGCACGTTGTCGAGCATGCGTACCTGGATACGCACCGCATCGGCGAGCGTCGCGAAGTCGAAGCGTGGCTTGCCGTCGACACCGAACGGGTGGTGAACGAAGCGCGACAGGTCGATCGGCCCCAGCACACAGCTGCCATGGGACGGCAGCGGCTGCTCGCCGCACGGGTTCGTCGCGTCGATCCGCTCGTGTTCGCGCAGCGGATTCGCATCGCGGATCGTATCGAGGAACAGCAGTCCGGGCTCGGCGCTGTCGCGCGCGGCGTTGACGATCTCATGCCACAGCGTACGGGCCGGAACCGTCGCGTAAAGGTAACGCCCGTCCGGCTGCCGGGACGGTGCGCCGGACGCGCAATAGCGCGGCGCATCATGGACGAGCGCCCACGGCCGGTCGTACGCGACCGCCTCCATGAACGCGTCCGTGATGCCGACCGACAGATTGAACGTCGACCAGCGCGATCGTCCGCGCTTGGCCGTAACGAACGCGACCAGGTCCGGATGATCGCATCGCAGCACACCCATTTGCGCGCCCCGGCGCGGACCGGTGAACGGCAGCGCGCGGCACATCGCATCGAAGCGGTCGATTGCCGCGCACACGCCTTGTTCGGATGAGAGACGTCGCTGGTAAGCGTCCGCGGGTGGCACCGGCGAGAAGTCGTAGCCGATTCCGCCCCCCATCAGCAGCGTGTGCCGTGCGTCGTCGAGTGCGCGCTCGAGCGCTGCGTCGACGGCCTGCACGGGCATCTCGGCTGGAATCTCGAGTGGATGGACGAAGCAGTTGATCATCGTTCCGCCCGTCTGCGCGCCTGCGTTCGCGAGGATGCGGCCGGCGCCGATCGCCCCGCGCATCAGATTCAGAAAGAACGCGCGCTCGGCCTGCATGTGAAGCTCCGCCGGTTCGGCGAGCGACAGCGCATGGGCAACGCGCCGGAATACGGCTGCGTGGGACGTTTCGCCGGACTGCGCATAGCGTTCGGCGAACACGGTGGTGCAAAGCGACTGCTCGTCCATGGCGAGGCTCCGCGACGGCGAATGATTCACTGTAAGGGCCTGCCGGCACGCGTCGTTGATCGAGCGCAATCCGGCGCCTTTGCGGCATTGCTTGACCGCCGTCAACGCTGCGCCCGCGCTGGCAGCATCGGCTGCTTCGGTCGAGCATCCCGGCACGGCGCTTTGCACACGCGCCGATGTCGAGCGGATTCATGTCGAACTGGTTGCCGAAGCAACCTGACGCGGATGCCGCCAGGCACGTGCGCGGTATCGTCGTCGTGCGAACGGTTGTTGACCTGGCTCAGCGAGCGCGCGGCGCGATCGGGAAGAATAGGGCAGCGATTCCCCGAGGTGCGCCATGGTCTTACGCTTGATCGTCTGTCTGTTCGTTCTGTCGTGCGTGCTGCCGGCCGCGTCGGCCGACGCCGTCGTGCCGGCGCCGCAACGCGTGCTGATTCTCGTCTATCACCGGTTTGCAGCGGAGCGCCTGGATTCGATGACGGTGCGTACCGAGACATTCCGCAACCAGTTGCATGCGATCGAGGCAAGCGGCTATCGCATCGTGCCGCTCGCCGACGTGGTGCGCTGGCATGGCGGCCAGACGGATGCGGTGCCGGCGCGGGCGGTCGCGATCACGGTCGACGACGGTCACCGTTCCGTCTACGAGATACTGCGCCCGTTGCTGGCCCGGCACCCAATACCGGTCACGCTGTTCGTCTATCCGTCGGCAATCTCCAACGCCAGCTACGCGATGACGTGGGACCAGCTGCGCGCGCTTGGCGGATCCGGCGGAGTCGACATCGAGTCCCATACGTACTGGCATCCGAATTTTCACACCGAACGCGCCCGGCGCACCACGGACGACTACCGGCGCTTCGTGTCCGTCCAGTTGAGCCGCTCCCGCGAACGGCTCGAGTCCGAAACCGGCAAGCCGATCCGGCTGCTGGCCTGGCCATTCGGCGTCCACGATGAAGAAACCGACCAACTGGCCGCTCGCGAAGGTTATGTCGCCGCCTTCACGCTCGATGCGCGTCCCGTTCGGCTCACGGACCCGGCCATGACGCTGCCGCGTTATCTGATGACGGATGCATGCGACGCACGATGCATGAACGGATTGCTGCAAACCGCCGGGGGAAGCCATGATTGACCGCCTGATCGCCTGCGTCCTGCTGTTGCTCGCCGGTTTCGCCGCGCAGGCGGCACCGGTGGCGATCACGGTCGTCGATGCCACGAACGGGCACCCGCTGGCCGGTGCGATCGGCTATGCGTCCGGCGTGAGCCGAACCGCGGACGGCGACGGAGCGTTTTCACTGGAGGTCGAGACGACCGGTACACGCTTGAGCGTGCGTGCGCCGGGCTACGCACGAACCGAAGTCGAACTGACGGCGGCCGGGGTCACGCATACGATTCGCATGACACCCGTGCGTCCGAAAGCGGTCTACCTGTCCGCCTACGGCATCGCGGACCGTACGCTGCGCGACGCGGCGCTCGCGCTGCAGGGCCGCACGGCAGTCAACGCGTTCGTGATCGACGTGAAGGGCGATCGCGGAATGACCCCTTATCGCAGCGCGGCACGCGAAGCGATCGGCGCGGCAAGCGATCCGGCACCGCGCGTCGCCGACCTGGCGGGCCTGATCCGCACGTTTCATGCGCGCGGGTTGTACCTGATCGCCCGCATCGTCGTGTTCAAGGACGATCCGCTCGCGGCTGCCCGCCCGGACTGGGCGGTGCGCGATGCGGCCGGCGGGATCTGGCGCGATCGCGAGCATTTGCGATGGATCGATCCGACCGTGCAGGCGGCGTGGGCACACAACTTCGACGTCGCGGAAGAGGCGGCGAAGCTGGGTTTCGACGAGATCCAGTTCGACTACCTGCGCTTTCCCGATGCGAACAACCTGCGCTTCAGCGAGCCCAATACGGAAGCGAACCGCGTGGCCGCGATCACGGGATTCCTGGCGGGGGCGCGCGAGCGGCTGCGGCCGTACAACGTTTATGTGTCGGCCGACATCTTCGGCTACGTGTGCTGGAACGAGGACGACACGCACATCGGGCAACGGCTTGGCGCATTGGGCGGGGTGGTCGACTACATTTCGCCGATGCTGTACCCGTCGGGCTTTACGTGGGGCTTGCCCGGCTGCCGCAAACCCACCGATCATCCGGGCGAGATCGTCGAACGTTCGCTGACCGAAGCGATGCACCGCACGGGGCTCGCCGGCGTGCGCTTTCGGCCCTGGCTGCAGGCGTTTCGCGACTACGCGTTCGACCACCGGGAATTCGATGCGGATGAGATTCGCGCGCAGGTCGACGCCGCCGATACGGCCGGCACGGACGGATGGATGCTGTGGAATCCGCGCAATCGCTACGATCCCGCTGCGCTGCCGCGCTGACCGGCGCGCTGCTGCTCGCGCTGGCGCCCGTCTGCGCGCGGGCGGAAGTCGACCCGGCCGCGGCGCTACCGCCGGCCGCCGCGATCGACGCTGTCATTGCCGCCGAGATCGCCGATCGCCATCTTGCCGGCGCGGTCGTCGTGACGGGCGATGCGGACGGTGTGCGCGTACGTGTGGCCCGCGGCTTTCGTGTGACGGGCACGGCCGCCGAAGCGATGACGGCCGATACCGTTTTCGATCTCGCGTCGCTGACGAAGCCCGTGGCGACGGCCGTCGCCGTCATGCAGCTCGCGGAGCGCGGGGAGCTCGATCTCGATACTCCGGCCGCACACTACTGGCCTGCGTTCGCCGCGCGCGGCAAGGCGGACGTCACGCTTCGGCAGTTGCTCGCGCATACGTCCGGGCTGCCGCCCGGCGTGTCGTCGTCTCGCGCGCTGCGCAGCCGCGCGGCGGTGCTGGCCGACATCGTCGCGATGGCGCCCGATGCGCGGCCCGGCGCGCGCGTACGGTACAGCGACGTCAACTACGTGGTGCTCGGCCAGATCGTCGAGCGCGTGTCGCGACGGCCGCTCGACGCGTGGTGCGCGATGCACATATTCGCGCCGCTCGGCATGGCGAGCACGGCGTTTCGGCCGCCTGCGTCGTTGCTGGCGCGCGTCGCGCCCACGGTCGTCCGGGATGGCCGCCTGATCAGGGGCCGGGTGCACGATCCGATCGCCGCCGCGATGGGCGGCGTGGCGGGCAACGCGGGCCTGTTCGCGAGCGCGGACGATCTCGCGCGCTTCGCACGCATGCTGCTGAACGGCGGCACACTCGGCTCGGCACGCGTGCTGAGCCGCGCCAGCATCACGACGCTCGAGACGCCGGCCACGCTCGATGCCGAAGGCGACCTGCGCACGACCGGCTGGGCAGTCGCGGCGCCGCTCGTCGCGAACCGCTACCGGCTGCCCGCGGTCGGCGTGCTGCAGCATCTCGGCTACACGGGCACCGCCCTGTGGATCGATCCGGTGACGCGCCGCTTCGCGGTCGTGCTGACGAGCCGGCTGTATCCCGATGAAACCGGCACCGCCGCGCCGTTGCGCGAGCAGGTGCTCCGCATCGTATCGAGCGGGGCGGGGCCCTCGACGTTGCCGCAGATCGCCACGCGCGCACCGACGATGGCCGAGGCCGTCGCCCGTAGCGGCCGGCTGCCGGCATCGCACGGACCGGTGCTGGCCGGCATCGACGTGCTCGCGGCGGACGGATTCGCGGCCGTGGCCGGCAAGCGCATTGCGCTGATCACGAATCGCAGCGGCTTCGACCGGTTCGGCACGCGGACCGCCGACCTGCTCGCGCACGCGCCGGGCGCACGGCTCGTTGCGCTGTTCGCGCCCGAGCACGGGCTCGGCACCGACGTGGACGAAACGTTCGGCGACACGATCGATGCCGCGACCGGCGTGACGGTTCACAGCCTCTACGGCAGCCACCGCCGGATCGCCCCCGAGTTGCTCGCCGATGCCGATGTGCTGGTGATCGACCTGCAGGATGCCGGCGTACGCTTCTTCACTTACCTGGCCACGCTTGGTTATGCGCTCGAGGCGGCGGCTGCCGCGCATCGTCCGGTGCTCGTGCTGGACCGTCCGAATCCGCTGGGCGCGGATGTCGTCGGCGGCCCGGTGGCGGATCCGGGGCCGCGCACGTTCACCGGCTATTTCCCGCTGCCGCTTCAGCACGGGATGACGATCGGCGAACTCGCGCGCCTGTTCAATGACCGGATGCGAATCGGCGCCGCGCTCACCGTGGTACCGATGGCGCACTACGCGCGCGCGATGCGCTTCGACGCCACCGGGCTGGGCTGGGTGCCGCCGTCGCCGAACCTGCGCGATACCGGCGCGCTGTCGCTGTATCCCGAGACGGGGCTCGTCGAAGGTGCGGCGCTCAGTGTCGGGCGCGGCACCGCAACGCCGTTCGGCGTGGTCGGCGCGCCGTGGATCGACGGCCATGCACTCGCCGACGATCTTCGTGCGATGCGGCTCGGCGCGACCTTCGCGCCGGTTCGCTTCGTGCCGGCGGAAGGACCTTATCGCGGTGTACCGTGCGACGGTGTGCGCATTGCGCGACTGCCCGGCGCGGCAAAACCCGGCGAAATAGGGCTCGCACTTGCACTCGTTTTGCACCGTCGGTATCCCGGACTGTTCCGGATCGACGCGATTCGCGCGTCGGTCGGTTCGCGCGAGGTCGCCGACATGCTGGAAGCGGGGAGGCCGCTCGACGACATCGAACGGGTCGTCGACACGCAGACGGCGGCGTTCGCGCAAGCGCGGGCGGCGTTTCTGCTGTACTGAATCCGCCGCGCGGGCGCGTCGTTTGATACGCGCCGACGTAGGGCGAGTGCATTCAACCGAGTGTCCGGATAGGGCGCGAACGGCAATCCGAGGTGCTGCGCCAGGATCCGTCGCATGCTGTCCGCTTTCGTAAGACAACACCTCCATTCGCACTTTCGATTTTATCGACGGTGACACGCGGACCTGCTCGCCAGCAGAGCCACGCGCTCAACGTGACACGCAGGTTCGTGCGAAGGCGCTTCGTCTGGAGTTTGGGTGCATCCCGATCACCTTCGATCGATTGCTGACCTGCATCAAGAACGATTGGCCGACAAGCGCGAACATTGAGCGTTGTGCGTGGCGGTCAAGATCGACGTCGACACGGTTTCGTCCCGTTTGCGTCTTCACGTTCACGATACGGATCACATCATGCCCTCGACTTTCAAGGACACGGCCAATCACCCGATCATTTCCCGCTCGGGATCTGTCGCGCCTCATGGCGAACGGCCGGCCGATACGAATGCAGACAGGCTGCTTAGCCCCCATGAAATCGCGATCATGATGGTTCTCGCGAGCGAGCCGCGGTGCCGACCGGGCGACCCTGCCGATCTTCACTGCCTGGCCGAGCGTGGTCTCGTTCGGCTGGATACGACGTCGATAGCGGAAGCGCACGCCAGCCTGTCGACACACGGACGCCGGATCGTCCTGCGCCTCATTGAACCGGGCCGGACGGATCAAAGCCGCGGCGAGGCCGTAGCGGCCGCGCGCCGGACGACGCCGGTCGCGACATCTACCGCGCGCACGCACGGGCTTTCACACTGACCTGCATCAATTCTTGCCGGCGGTACTGCGCCTACCGTTGTTTTACCGGATGCGAAAAGGAGCCGACGATCATGATTCGCTGAGCGAACGGCAGCTTGTGTTCGATGCCGCCTGGCAGGCGCCGGGCGTGCGCGAAGTCGTCGATCGACTGTCGATCGCTTGATCGGTCAGGAGCAGGACAGACGTTGATCGACGGTCAAGGATGTCCGAGCCGCGGTGACGATTTGCGTCGCCCGGGACAACCAGGAGATGACATGAATGCTGCGATGCTCTGCACTCGCGATGTCGCCACGTGTTTCGCAACGATCACGGTCGTCGAGGCAGCCGAACGGATGCGCGATGCGCACGCTGGCGATCTGGTCGTGGTGCGTGAACGGGAAGGGCACCTTCTGCCGGTCGGCATGGTGACCGACCGCGACATCGTGCTCGCCGTGGTGAGCCCGGACGCGGAGGCGGGTGCGTTGTTCGTCGGCGACATCATGTCGGAACCCGTCGCGATCGCAAACGGCGACGAAGATGTCTGGCTGCTCGCAAAGCGCATGCGGCAGCATGGCATACGCCGGCTTCCGGTCGTCGGCGACGACGGCCAACTGGTCGGCATCGTCACGCTCGACGATCTGTTGCGTGCTGCCGCGGCGTTGCTCGACGAGTTGCGTCTCGTCGCGGCACGTCAGCCGTATTTCGAGGAGAAGCAGCGTGGGTAGCGCGCTCCGGCGCGCTTTCCGCTTTCCGATGCCGCGCCGCTGGCTTGCCGGCATCGGTCTTTGCGTACTGCTGTCGAGTGCCGTTACGTGGATCGGCGCGATTTACGACCACCCGATCAGCACGGCAATCGTTGACGGAATGAATACGGCGGAATGCGCGGCCGTGGGACAGCTGCGGGCAGGATCATTGCTGACTTCACCGATACCCGAGCACGACGTGTGCATGCCGCTTTTCGTTTATCGCGCGTCGTATGCCGACGCAGCGAGCAACGTGACGTCTTATCGCGCATGGATACTGGAGCAGCGCGTCGCAGAATTCTGGCGACTGATCGGATACGTGTTGCTGCTATCTGCAGCAATCTCGGCCGTCGTCGCGGTCTCGGCGGTGATCGTTCGTCGGCTGAGGTGACGGAGCGTGAAGGGCGGGGTATGGGCGCCGGGAAACCGGCAGGGACCGCACGCGGCAATGAACGGAGAATGGCGGTGGTGCAGCTCGGGCTGCGAAACGCGCTTGTGCTTGTCGCTGTCGGGCGCCCCAGGTTTGCCGTGCCGTTCGATGTACGCGCGCGTCGCTTCGAAGTAGCTGAAGGTCGATTCCGTCTGCGTGAAGTGCAGCATCATCAGCCGGCTCGTCGCGTCGTCCACATACACCAGCAGCGTGCAGGCTGGCGCCCGCTCCTCGAACCACCGATGGTCGTTGCCGTCGATCTGGATCAGTTCGCCGAGGCACGCCCGGCGCGCACGCGGCTGATAAATCTTCGGCGGTCGTTGCCGACGCGGAATCCATAACCCAGCCTCCGTCATTAGCTTCCTGACCGTCTCCTTGGCCAGCCGAATGCCGTGACACTCCCAGAGCTTCTCGCAGGCCAGCGTCGGCCCGAAATCGGCGTAGCGATCACGGATGATCGACAGCGCCCGGTCAGCGGCTCCTGGATCCAGGCGGCGGTTGCCGGGCTTCGACCGGTGTCCCGACACCAATCCCACCGGGCCGTGCTCACGTAACCGGGCGACCAGTCGGCGGACCTGCCGGCTCGTCAATTCCAGCCGTTCCGCTGCACGCCATGGTTTGAGCTTGCCGTCGGCTACGTCCTGAATGACCTTGAATCGGTCCAGCTCTCGCATCGTCATCGTGATCCGCTCCGTTGCAGCCATCGCAGCCTCCGGCGCCGGATACCCGGCGACCGGTCAGCTTACGCGGCCCGAAAGCGGACATTTCAATCTAGCCACTACACGATTTGTCATACCCGGATTCAGATGTCCACCTGCCAGCTATTTAAAAATGTCCGGTTTTAAGGTTGGTTTTGCAGCGTCTCTTTCTTCGCTTTAACCGTTACGCAGTGTCGAAGGTCGGCGCCTGAACGGGCAGGGCGCTTACGCTCGCTTCCTCAGCTTTTGCAGACCGACGGCCAGGTTTGTCCGCTGGCTTGGCGGTTTGACGACGTTGCGCCAGATCGACGATCACATGCTCGACGTCGGCCTGTGTGATCTTGCGTTGCTTCTTCTTACCCGGCTCGGCCTCGTTTCGGTTAGTCCGCGTCGAGTCGCCACGATGCGTTCGAGACGGCGCTTTACCGATTCGGCGGTTATCGCGTTGCGCCTGAAGCGCTTGCGCGACCTGCAACACATGGCTCAAACGCTTGTGCTCGACGACGGCACCCTGATCGATTTCAGCCAAACGATCGTACTGCCGGCAGCGCAGCACGCGATCGTCAGCACGGAGCTCGATCCGTCCATCCGGGTACTCCCACACCTCGATCTGCCGGTCGATCAGCTTCCTGTTCTCCGGCGTGTCGTCCAGTAAGTACATCACCCGGTCATACTGTACCGTCAGCGACTTCGTCACTTTCCGCGGCTCACGCCATGTCAGCACCACGTCCAGACTCTCGTCGGGCCGCAGCGGCCGGTGTGCATTGAAGTCGCTCTTCGGCGGCTTCGCGAAGCGTGTGTTGTAGGCGGCCATGAAGGAGGGCGCGTATGCGTTGGCGTCGGCCACCGTGTTAATTCCGCGCAATCGCATCTCCTTGACCAAGCGGTCCTGCAACGTCAGATGCGCGCGCTCGACGCGCCCCTTGGCCGAGCTGCTGTTCGCGCAGAACGTGTCGATGTTCAGCTCGTACATCGCGCGGCCGAACGGCGTCACACGGTTACCGGTCTTTCCTGGCTTCACGTTGCGGAATACGCTGGCCTTGTCGCTGTAGAACGCCCCAGGTTTGCCGTGCCGTTCGA
Source organism: Burkholderia pyrrocinia (assembly GCF_022809715.1). Lineage (NCBI taxonomy): Bacteria > Pseudomonadati > Pseudomonadota > Betaproteobacteria > Burkholderiales > Burkholderiaceae > Burkholderia > Burkholderia pyrrocinia. The sequence goes on along the minus strand of NZ_CP094460.1, from coordinate 731,390 downwards.
TGTATGCCCGTGTTGCCTCGAAGTAGCTGAACGTCGATTCGGTCTGCGTGAAGTGCAGCATCATCAGCCGGCTCGTTGCGTCGTCCACATACACCAGCAGCGTGCAGGCCGGCGCCCGTTCCTCGAACCACCGATGATCGCTGCCGTCGATCTGAATCAATTCACCGAGGCACGCCCGGCGCGCACGCGGCTGATAAATCTTCGGCGGTCGTTGCCGACGCGGAATCCATAACCCAGCCTCCGTCATTAGCTTCCTGACCGTCTCCTTGGCCAGCCGAATGCCGTGACACTCCCAGAGCTTCTCGCAGGCCAGCGTCGGCCCGAAATCAGCGTAGCGATCACGGATGATCGACAGCGCCCGGTCAGCGGCTCCTGGATCCAGGCGGCGGTTGCCGGGCTTCGACCGGTGTCCCGACACCAATCCCACCGGGCCGTGCTCACGTAACCGGGCGACCAGTCGGCGGACCTGCCGGCTCGTCAATTCCAGCCGTTCCGCTGCACGCCATGGTTTGAGCTTGCCGTCGGCTACGTCCTGAATGACCTTGAATCGGTCCAGCTCTCGCATCGTCATCGTGATCCGCTCCGTTGCAGCCATCGCAGCCTCCGGCGCCGGATACCCGGCGACCGGTCAGCTTACGCGGCCCGAAAGCGGACATTTCTATGTAGCCAAAAGCGGACATTTCAATCTAGCCACTACACGATTTAATTTCGATAATTCACGTTATGTCAACTAATATAGTCGTGGCGACGTGCATTACGGAGGCTGCACAACCCCACGATTACGGCGGCGCCCAGCCGATGCTCTTCGGCGCATTTGTGACCGTGCCAGTGGGTAAATGTCCGTACAATTCCCATTCCTCGGCCGAGCGCGTATGGACTGGAACCCCGCCGATTTCGATGATGCCGTGGCGAGTCACGATGACACCATGCTTTTCGCCGAACCAGTTGTCCATTTGATTTTCCCAGGCATCTTGCAGCCCGAGGCGTTCCGGCTCTCCGGAATGCTTGCTTGTAACGTGACCGGCTTCGATTGTCGGACCGTTCGCCCAGTTGATCAGGTCCTCATGCTTACGTGAAGGTGGCCGCGTGAATGCCTTGAGTTCGTTTCCCTGCGCGTCGCGCGCGAGAAGGAACCGCAGCGGATGGTTCGCTTCGGTCCAGATCTTTTCCAGTGCCCATTTTCTGAAATCGCTCTTGCAGTCCGTGCCAAGCGGATCGATCCATGAATACGGGTTCGGCGCATACATGTATGGGTTTTGCCCTCCTTTGAGACCAATCGGGTCCTGGCTGACAAAGCTTCCGGTAGCGGGATCGTAGTAGCGATACCGGTTGTATTGCAGACGCGACTCCTCGTCGAAATACTGTCCCTGCAACCTGAGCGGCTGCGTCATTGCCTGGGCGCTGACGCATGCTTCCGCGCCTCCTGTCGGGCCGTAGCGCGTTTCCCAAACACGCCCTCCCTGCAGATCATGCAGTCGCACGGGTGCCCCGTTGGGATCATTCAGGAAGAGATAGGCCGCCCGGGAGTGCGGCAATGCGTGTCCGGATGTCCGTGCAGACGCGACATCTGCCGTCCAGTCGCAGTGCACCGTTGCCAGCGGCCGAAACGTCTCCGGGTAGTAGACCCATTCACGCGCAAAAGCACGTGCTGGTGTCTGCCCGGCCGGATCGCCAGGCTTGCCATCTCCTGTGGTGTACTCGCTCACGAGCGCATTGCCGTCCCAGAAGAAGCGACTGGTACTGGACGGCTGCAGTTCCTTGCCGGCCGGCCCGACATGTACTGTTTTGCGCACGCGTCGCTGGAACGGATCGTATTCGTACCGTGCTTGGATACGCGCCTGCGTTCCCGCCATGTCGGCCGCCGCCGATCGTATCGCCACCGTTTCCTCCAGTTGACCCGCAGCGTCCCAACGCAACGTCAGGTCCTGTGTGGCGTCATGTCGGCGGATCAGGTTGCCCATGCGATCGTAGGCCAGATAGTGGCCATCGAATTCGCCTTCGCGGACCCACTGCGTCGCATTGCTGCCGATCGCCGTGCGGCGTTCGCAAACACGCGTCTTCAGTAGGTCGCCCGTTGAATCGCGAAGCAATCGGCGCAGACGCCCCCCGGGATCGAGGTGAGTTGTCAGACGCCCCATCGGATCGTAATGAAACTGCTCGACGTTGTCGTGAGCGGTCCGCCTTTCAACCATCTCGCCATTCGCATCATGCACGTACTCGCATGCGAACAGCACGTCGGTGGTCGTCCGCAGTGTCTGCGACGCAAGCTGGCCACCTGCCTCATGCGACAGTTCGCGCCACAAGTCCGTGCCCAGATGTTCAGTACGGATCCGGCCGAGCGAATCGCGTTCGAGGACGACCGGTGGTGCATCGTCGATCCGGATCGACGTGACCGCGTTCAATGTGTCGTACTCGTAGCGCACGACATGCTCGACGACCTCGCCGCCCGCAGCGAGTCGGGTTTTGCGTTCGGTCCGGTTGCCGGATGCGTCATAAGTGCTTGCGATCGTGAAGATATCGCCCTGCGTGTCGTCGCTCTGACGTTCCTCGATTACCCAGCCATCCGCGTCATAGCAAAATTCGACGCGGCCGGCCGGATTCCGTGCCAGTACCAGATCGCCGTGCGGACCGTACGCGAAGCTGTCCGTGCGCACGCCGTCATCATGCCCGGGGGTCGTCGCACGTTTCTGAACGAGGCGGCCGGATCGGTCGTACCGGTATTCGATGGCCTGTCCCAGCGGATCGACGCTGTGGAGCAGTTCACCTGATATCCCGTACCGGTAGCATCGCGTCTGCCCCCAGTAGTCCGTCTCCTCGACGATCCGGCCGACGGCATCGCGTTTGAATCGATACAGTTCGCCGCGTTCGTTGGCGACGCCAATCAGCCGCTGCTCGGTGTCATACCGATACTCCACAACGCCCCCGTCAGGCGCCACCCTCTTGCTGATCTGGCCCAACGCGCCATACTCCAGTTGCGTGAGCTGGCCATTCGGATCGCGAAAGTGCGTCAGGTTTCCGTCGGCATCGTAAGTACAACGGATTTCCTGTCCACCCGGCTCGATTGCCCGCGTCAGGTTACCGTTTCGATCGTATTCGTAGCAGCTCACCTGCCCCATTGCACTGACGGTCTGGATGATATTGGCCCGTGCATCATGGAGGTAGCGGGTGCGCCGGCCGAGCGCGTCGGCGATTTCCGCCAGATTGCCATCACGATCGTAGTCGAAGTGCGTCACCGCTCCTCGCGGCCCCGTATGCGATGCAAGTTGCCCATGACGGTTGTAGTCGTATCGTGAGCTTGCGTGCCCGGGTGTGGTTTGCTCGATCAGCTTGCCGTGCTCGTCCCATGCATAGCGCCACTGCCTGTCGCCCGGGGCGGTCAGGCACACCGGTCGATGGTCCGCGTCGTACTCGGCACGCACAGCGCTCCCGTCCGAAAACGTATGGCCAAGCAAATTGCCGTACGCGTCATACTCCCATGTGGATGTTCGCGCTGCGGGATCGGTGACGCCGTTCGTGCGCCCGTGCGCGTCGTATCGGTAACTCGTTACCCCTCCAAGTGGATCGATCCGCACGACGGGCAGACCGCGCTCGTTCGTCTGCAGGATCGTTAGGTTCCCGATCGAATCGGTGATCCGCGTTTCGCGATGGTCGATATCGTAGGAAAAGCGGTAATCGAACAGTCCATCCTCGCCCCACGCCCGCTCGACTCGCCACACTCCGTCGCGACGCGGGCGATAGCTATAACAGAAAGAGATTCCGCGGGGGCTCGCGTGATGGACCATCCGATGATCGTCGGCATACGCAAATCGATGCGGCTGGCCCATGGCGTCGAGGGCTGAAACCAGATTGCGGTTCCGGTCGTGCTCGTAGCGGACGAGTGGATGTCCGAGCCCCTCGCTGTCGACCAGCGTCAGCGCGGCGAGTTGGCCTGCGTGCGTGTCGCATTCGATCACGCGCCCGCTCGCCTCCTCGCCCTTCCACTCGACCACGCGCACGAGGCTGCTTTCCGGCCCGTACTCGAACGCCCAGGCATTCCCGTGGCGGTCGGTCATTCTGTTGAGAGGGAGCGCCAGCGCAGCGTTTTCCACAAGCTCCGTCACCGCGCGTTGCCATCCGGCGGGCAACGCGAATACATGTTCGATTCCGGTACGTGTGCGCAGGACGAGCCACGCGTCCCGTCGATACAGGGCATGGCCATATTGCCAGTCATGGACGTGTGCTGCCCATCCCGGTGCGTCCGGCATCGCATCGAAAGCGGTTGCGTGATCGGGGAAATACGCAGCGACCCCGACCGAATCTCCGTTCCGCGTCAGTTCGAGCCGGATGTCGGCGGGTGTCCGCCAACCCATGCCGACGGCGCCGCAATGCATATCGTGACTCGCGTAGTAGCGCTCCCAGACGAGCGGCAGGCGTCCGGCCACTGTGAAATCGTGCTGATGGACGATCACCTCGCCGGTGGTCGAATCGACGGGTTCCGCATCGAGCACCTTGCACCGCAAGAATCCCGATTTCAAATTCAGCTTGTCCGCCAGCGCCTTCGCCCACTTCGACCCTTGAAACGCCTTGAACAACCCCTTCGCCGCCGCAGCCATATTCATGACCGGCGGCCCGCCGACCATCACCGGACGCCCTGCCGGAATCGGCAGCATCACCGAACTCGGCATGGACGGATAAGTCCGCTCCGTATGCGCGCTGTTGTGACCGGGCGGCTCCATGCCGATCGACCAGCAGCTCAACGCCGGTAGCGCCATGAACGACATCGGATCGTTGTTGGCCAGTACCGTCCGGCTGCCCATGTACGACTCCGCGTCGTCCGAAGGGATGGGATCCGGCGCCGGCGGAGGTGCAAACGACTCCCCGAGCGGAAAATGCAGCCCCGGAACGTGATACGAATGCGTTCCGACCGTGGCCCGCATCAAGCCGTTCACGAATATCGGCCTGCCGGCGGCGCCTCCCATTCCGACGCCTGCGCCGAGCACGCTTCCAATGCTGCTCTGTAGTGCCGCGGCTTGCTGCTCGAGTTTCAGCCCCTCCGCAACGATCGCGTTGTCCTGGATATCCGTCAGCTTCCCCGATGCGAACTCGGCGGCATCGTCGAGCTTTTTTACGACGTCCGGATGATCCTCGAGATACTCACTTACCTTCTCCTGGACAATCGCCATCGCAATGCTGCCGACCACGCCCTTCGCCGCCTCGACATACTCGCGCAAATCGAGCATGAACCCGACATGCGGATGCGGCAGGAATACGGGCGTCGGACTCGGAGCGACCAATACGGAGTGGACGTCGATCCCGACGACAGGATCCAGATGCTTGACCGCCAGCAGTCCCACGTCGCCCTCCCCGCTCAGCGTCCGCCACGCAACGCAGCGACCTTCTCGCTGAGCGCATTGCGCCGCCGGTCCATTGAACCCAACTGCGAGACCATCCACTCGACGACGAGCGGCAGGTTGCTGTTCGCGCGCATCGGCTCGTCGATCATCAATCCCGCATCGAGTGCATTGAATCCCGCCTCCAGCGCATGCTCGCGCTCCCCTGCCCGCTCCCAGCACACGGCGCTCATGCGCCACGCCTCGACCGTCATCAGCCCGTCCTTTGCAGCCGTGGTCGACGCCGCCGCACGCTCATAGCAATACGCCGAGTGCGCGTAATCCTTGTGCGTCAGATGCACGCTCGCCTCGCCGAACAACCCGTTTGCAACAAGCTTGTGCCCCGCCGGATGCCCGGCCTCAACCGCACGCATCCCGCTGCTGGCCGCGCTCCGATAAGCATCGATCGCGCGCTCCCGATCGCGCCACTTCAGATACGCAGCACCGGCAATCAAATGCACGACGACACACTGATCAAACCACTGCTCGCGTTCCGCGACCTTCAGCGCAGCCGCACGCAATTCTTCGAGCCGCGACGGGTTACCGCCTTCGATCGTCTCGGTCAGCATCACGAAATGCCGTCTAAACTCACCACTCGGCCCGCGCTCGCCCGATTCCGCCAGCAATTCGCGCGGCACGCTCGCCATCGAATACTTGCCTTGTACAACGCGCACCGCAGCCCGATGCCGTTGCATCAACGCTGCAAACGGCGCGATATCGATACGCGGCACGACAAAGCGCACGCGCTCGCCAAGCTGCGGAGCGACCGCAATGATCGTCAGCAAGCCATCGATCCACTGCACCCATGCCGCGTCATCCCGCACTTTCGCCGGCTCCAGCACGAAGACCATCGACGGAAAAACATCCGGATGGTGCTGCATCAGGCTGTCGGCAACCGTGAACAGATACAGCAAAGGATTCTTGCCATCGTCGTACGGCGCTTGCCAGTCGGCTCGCACGCCTTGCGCATCGGACGCCTCACGCCGGCTGTCGTAGAACGCAATGAGCTCGTCCGTCAGCGCCTTCGCATAGCTCGATTCATTGACGAACGACGCACGCATCGTCCTGACCGCGCACGACGTTTCATCCTGAACCTGGAAATACAGCCGCACGAGCTGCGCATCCGTCTCATCGGTCTGCCAGATCATCAATCGTCCGTCGCGTTCCTTCGCGAAACTCATCCAGTCCGTATGCGCGTCCATGAACCTGCGCTCCACCGGATTGGTCGGCTGCCAGTTCTGCATTCGTGCGAACCTCCGTCACGGATTCAGTTTCAGGATCGTGCCTTCGACCGTATGCTCGCCCGTCGCCGACGACGTCACCGTCTTGCCGTTCACGCTGTGGGTGTCCGTGCCGGTCGATGCGACGTTGACACCTTGAATCGTGATCGTGCCATTGCTCATCATCACGATGCTCGACTTCCCGCAGACGAGCGCAAGCTGGTCGCCGGCATTGACGAGCACCTGATGCCGCACGCTCGTCGTATGGTTCGCGCCGACGCTGACGGTGTGTTCACCGCCGACCGTGAGCGTATGCGCGTTCGTAATCGTCGACGTGCGCGCACCGATTTCCTCGGTATGCGATGCTGCAACCAGCGTCTTCATGTCTTGCGATGTCGTTTGATAAAGCTGTCCGACGTTCAGCGTCTTGCCTTCGCCGATCGTTTCCGTCTTGCCCTTCGCAACCGTCTCGTTGTGAATGCCGCCGATGGTCGCGTCGCGATTGGCGGCAATCGTCACGGTTTCGTTTTGTCCGACCGTCCGCGTTCGATTCCCGACAACCCCATGCGTCTCGTTCGCCCCAATCTGTGCAACCCGGTTCTGCCCGATATTCACCGTCTCGTTCTGCCCGACACTCCGTTGCCGGTTGTTCTTCACCTGCATCGTTTCGTCGTTGCCGACCGTATGCGTATGGTTGTTCCCCACAGAAAGCGAATGATCGGCCTCCGTCTCCGCATCGAAATTCCGTTCCGCATGCATCCACAGCTGCTCAGCGCCCTTCTTGTCCTCGAAGCGGAACGCATTCGCATGCTCGGTCGTCCCGCCCGGCGACGACCGCGACAGCAGCCCGCTCTGCGTCGCACTCCCCGGCAGCCCCCACGGCGGCATCTTCTCGCCGTTATAAACGCGCCCCGTCACGATCGGCTCATCCGGATCACCGTTGAGAAAATCGACCACGACCTCATCGCCCACACGCGGAATCTGTACCCCTCCGAATCCACCGCCGGCCCACGGGCTCGACACTCGCACCCAGCACGACGAATCCTGGTTGCTCTGTCCATACCTGTCCCACCGGAACTGCAGCTTCACGCGCCCGTATTGATCGGTCCAGATTTCCTCACCCGGCGGCCCGACGACGGTCGCCGTCTGCGGCCCGTTGGTCCGCGGCCGCGGCGTCTCACGCGGCGACCGGAAAGGCAAACTCGACGGCTGCACGAGCATCATCGTCTGATGCACCACAGCCTCCGCGCCCTGATCGCTCGCATAAGCGTTCTCCTGAAAGCGGTACTGGCACCGCACGATCAGGTACTCGCGGTTCTGGTCGGCACGCGGGCAATGCGCGAGCGTAAACAGATAACCCGGCGCGGCGCCGCGCACATCCGTATCGGCACTCGCGCGTTCGTGCTCGGCCTGCTGTTCCTCGAGCCGCACGCGGCTGTAATGCGCGCCGGGCGCATCGTCGCGATAGCCGCCCGGCCACTCGAACGACGCGAAGCCATCGTGATCGTGGCCGCGCGGATCGACCTTCTGCGATGAAAGATCGGCGCGCGGCTTCGTATAGTCGTAGTCGGTGGTCTGGTGCTTGCCGACGCTCACCTCCTGCGCAGGCAGCCAGCCGTCGATGTGCTCTTCGTCGGCGATCGCGGTGCGGTCGCGCGCGATGTACGGAATCGTCTCGTAGCCGGGCAGCGCCGTATGCGACGACATCGCGTCGCTCAGCATCAGCGTATGCGTGTCCTCGGCGTGCCGGAACCAGTAATAGATGCCCTCGAACTCCATCAGCCGCGACACGAACGCGGCATCCGTTTCGTTGTACTGCACGCAATACTCGCGCGGCACATACGATTCGGCGAGGTGGTTCTCGATCGGAAAGCCGTACGTCGACAGCACCTCCTGCACGATCTCGGGCACGGTCTTGTTCTGGAAGATCCGGCAATCGGACCGGCGCGTCGCGAGCCACAGCCATGGGCGCACGACCAGCTCGTAGCCGTAGTGCCGCTCGGCACGCCTGCCCGCAAGCGATGCGCGCGCAACGATCCCGTTCAGGTAGCGCGTCGACTGGTCCTGCTGTTCGATCCGGACGGTCACAGGCTTGCCGAGCATGTCCTTCAACGACAGGCTATGGCTGTCCGCCAGCGCCTCGATCCGGAATTCGAACAGCCGGCCGAGCTCGTCGCTGCCGTCGAGCGTGTGGAATTTCAGGTCGTCGCCGTGCGGGCTGTCGAGAGTGAATACGCGATTCACGTCGTTGCCTCCTCGTCGAACCGGTAAGCGAATTCGCCGTCGGCCGCGCTGACCTCGATCGACGACAACGCGCGGCCTTCGAGCGTGGCCTGCAGGATCGCGCGGCCGATGCGCGGCATCACGGTGTGCGTGAGGATCGCGTCGACCATCCGGCCGCCGGATTCGATCGTCCGGCAGCGCTCGACGATCAGCGCGGTCGCCGCGTCGGTGCAGCGCAGCCGGATGCCGTGATGCGCGTCGATCCGCTTCTCGATCCGCCGCAACTGCAACGCAACGATCCGCGCGAGCGTCGCATCGGTGAGCGGGTAATACGGCACGACGGTCAGCCGGCCGAGCAGCGGGGCCGGGAACACGTCGAGCAGCGGCGCGCGCAGCGCATCGGCAAGCGTCTGTACGTCGGGCAGGCGCTCGGGGTCGCGGCAGAGCTGCATCACGCGATCGGCGCCGACGTTCGACGTCAGCAGGATCACCGTGTGCCGGAAATCGATGTCGCGCCCCTCGCCGTCCTCCATCCAGCCCTTGTCGAACACCTGGAAGAAAATCTCGTGCACGTCGCGGTGCGCCTTCTCGATCTCGTCGAGCAGGACGACGCTGTATGGCCGGCGGCGCACGGCCTCGGTGAGTACGCCGCCCTGCCCGTAGCCGACATAACCGGGCGGCGCGCCCTTCAGCGTCGATACGGTATGCGCCTCCTGGAACTCGCTCATGTTGATCGTGATCGCGTTGTGCTCGCCGCCGTACAGCGTGTCGGCCAGCGCGAGCGCAGTCTCGGTCTTGCCGACGCCGGACGGGCCGCACAGCAGGAACACGCCGTGCGGCTTGGTCGGATCGTCGAGTTTCGCGCGCGCGGTCTGGATGCGCTGCGCGATCAGTTCGACCGCATGCCGCTGGCCGACGACGCGTTCGCCGAGCGTATCGGCGAGCTTCAGCACGGCTTGCGTCTCGTCGCGCACCATCCGGCCGAGCGGAATGCCGGTCCAGTCGGCGACCACGGCCGCCACCGCGTGCGTGTCGACGGCGGGCAGCACGAGCGGCGCGTCGCCCTGCACGTCGGCCAGCGCCTGTTGCGCGGTCGCGAGGTGTGCCTGGATATCGGCGCGCGTGGCGGCGTCGAGTTCGCGCGACGGATCGTCGTCGAGCAACGCGGTGCGCGATTCGACGATCGCCGCCAATGCATTGCGTTCGGTTTGCCAGCGCACGTCGAGCTGGTCGAGCGCGGCCTGCGCGGCGGCAATGTCCGACTCGATCGCGTCGCGCCGCGCGGCGTCGCCGGTGCCGAGCGCGCATTCGCGCCCTATCCGCTCCTGCTCGACACGCAGGCTGTCGATGCGGCGGCGCGCGTCCTCGATCGGCGCGGGCACCGCATGCTGGCTGACGGCGACGCGCGCGCAGGCCGTATCGAGCAGGCTGATCGCCTTGTCCGGCAACTGCCGGGCGGGGATATACCGGTGCGAAAGCGTGACGGCGGCCTGCAGCGCGTCGTCGAGCACGAGTACGCGGTGATGGGCCTCGAGCTTCGCGGCGAGGCCGCGCAGCATGGTCAGCGCGGCCGCTTCTTCCGGTTCGTGCACGTGCACGAGCTGGAAGCGCCGTGTCAGCGCGGGGTCCTTCTCGATGTATTGCTTGTACTCGGACCACGTGGTCGCGCCGATCGTGCGCAGCAGGCCGCGCGCGAGCGCGGGTTTCAGCAGGTTCGCGGCGTCGCCGGTGCCGGCCGCCCCGCCCGCGCCGACGAGCGTATGCACTTCGTCGATGAACAGGATCGCCGGTCGCTCGGACGACATCGCTTCGTCGATCACGCCGCGCAGCCGGCTCTCGAACTCGCCCTTCACGCTCGCACCGGCCTGCAGCAACCCGATGTCGAGCAGGTACAGCGCGACGTCGCGCAGCGACGGCGGCACGTCGCCGGCAGCGATCCGCAGCGCGAAGCCTTCCGCGACGGCTGTTTTGCCGACGCCGGCCTCTCCGACCAGCAGCGGGTTGTTCTGGCGGCGGCGCAGCAGGATGTCGACGATCTGGCGGATCTCGGCGTCGCGGCCGACGACGGGATCGATCTCGCCGGCCCGCGCGCGGGCGGTCAGGTCGACGGCGAAGCGTGCGAGCGCCGAGTCGTCGGCGGGCGCGGCGCGCAACGCGTTGCCAGCCTTCGTAGCCTGCGCGGCCGGTTGTGCCTCGGGCGAGCCTTCGACGATCGATTCGAGTTCGTCGGCGAGCAGATCAGGCACGATGCGCTCGAATTCACGCGTGATACCAATCAGCACGTTACGCAACTGCGGTGTCTTCAGGATCGCGAGCAGCAGCACCGCGCCGCGAATCCGTGTCGCGTCGTATTTCAGCGTCGCATAGACCCACGCGCGTTCGACCGCGTCGTCGATGTGCACGGACAGGTCCGACACCGAGCCCGCGCCGCGCGGCAGCCGGTCGAGCGCGGTGACCAGCGCGCGGTCGATCGCGGCCTCGTCGATGTCGAAGCGGCGCAGCGCGCGCTGCAGGTCGCCGTCGGGCCGCTGCAGGATCTGCTTGAACCAGTGCGCGAGCTCGACATACGGATTGCCGCGCAGCCGGCAGAACCCGGTCGCCTGCTCGAGCGTCTCGTAGAGGAACGGATTCAGTTTTCCGAACAGGTTGACGCGGCCGATATCGGACATGGCGGCTCCCGTTTAGGCGGTTTCGCGATGAAGGGGGGCACCGCCACGCCGCACGTCGTAGCGGACGACGAGGTCGCGCGCGGGGCCCGGTTCGAGCCGCTGCCCGAGCCACGCGGTGCGGCCGATCCCCTGCCGCGCGCCGAGCGCGATCGCCGGCACCGCGTCGGCGGCCAGTTCGAGCTGCACGTCCCAGTCGAACTCGATGCCGACGTATTCGCGCACCCATTGCGCAAGCTGCCGCGCATGCGGGCCGCCCGGCAGGAAGCCGCGGTAGGCGTCGAGCGACAGCGGGCCGAGCACGATCCGGAAACGCGACTGCGCATCGCGCACCGCGACGCCGAGCGCGACGGCGCCGACACGCAACGTCGGCCGCGTCGCGCGGATCGTGCAGCGCTGCGAGCGCTCGATCGCGACCCACTGCGGCACGTGCTCGACGATGCGCACGTCGACGCCGAAATGCCGGCGCAGGATCTGCACGAGCCCTTCCGGGTTGCGTGTGTGCCGCACGAGATGGCCGGCATGGAAATAGCGTGCATGCGGCGCGAGCGTGTCGGCGGTTGCCGTGGCCGAGGCACCGGCTTGCGCGGCCGGCCTGTCGCCGTGCGCCGCGCGCCCGATCAGGCTCGCGATATAGCCGTCGAACCGTGCGCGCTCCGGGCGATCGAGGCTCACCGTCGGCTGCGCGTCGGCCCACGCACGGTAGAACAGCAGGATCAGCCGGTGATGGAACAGGTCCGCGAACGCGGCAAAGGTCGGGTCGTCGTGCTGCGCCGCGCGCTCGTGCGCGTATTCGGTCAGGTGCGTCGGCAGTGGCCCGTTCGGCCCGAACAGCCCGAAACCATGGATCGCGATGCGCGGCGGCGCGGTTCCGTTCTCGTGCACGCCGGCCAGCATCGACGCCGCGAATGCGAGCGACGGCTGCTGCCCGAGCCGCACCGGCTCGTCGCGCGGCCGCGCGGCATGGCCGAGCGGCGCGCGGCCGGGCGACAGCGCGTCGAGCCAGCGCAGCGCCTGGAACAGGTCGTAGCCGTGCGGCGCGGCCCGCAAGCGAGCCCACCACGCATCGCGGCGGGCGTCGGCGGCGGTCGGCTGCACGCCGGGCGTCGTGTCGCGTTTCATATCGCGGGCCGCCTGCCGATGCGCGCAGGCCAGTGCGCGAGCGTGCCGCGCTGCGCGCTGGTCAGCACGCATTCGGCGAATGCGTTGATCGACACATGGCGTGCGAAGAACTGTTCGAGCACCGCGCCGAGCAGGAACGGGCTGTCGCCGGAGAACGCATGGTCGTCGACGGTCACGTCGACCTGCACGCCGCGCCCGAACATCAGCGGCCCGAGCGCCGGCAGCCGGCGGAACACCGGCGAGAACGCGACGCGCTGCACGCCGTCGATCTGCCGGCGCATCGCGGCGTCGGCCGGGTCGGCATGCAGGCCGAGCAACTCGCGCAGCGCATGCGCGCCCTCGTCGTCGTCGAGATCGGTCAGCGTGTGGCGTGCCAGGCCGAGATGGCGGATCAATCGCCACGCGGTTTGCGCGTCGGCGATCGGCGGGCGCGGCCGCGACGGGCCGCGGATCGCGACGATGCGCTCGACCGGGGCCGACACGCGCAGCGTGAACGTGTTCGCGTCGCCGGGCGGCTGCAGCAGCACGAGATCGCGGTTCGTGCACAGCGTATCGGCGGACAGGTAGCGCATCGTTTCGTCGTACGGCGCACACTGGCTGTCGACGAGCGACACGTAGGTCTCGCTACCGACATAGCCGGTGCGCGTGCCGTTCGCGCGCGCCTGCGCGGACACCAGCCGCGGCTCGCGCCGCACCGTGTAGTACGCGCCGTGGTTGCCGTCGTCGCCGGCGAACGATGCGTGAAACGGCCGGAATTCGCGCGACTGCCCGTCGTCGCGCTGCTCGCTTGCGAGCCGCTGCACCGCATAGACCTCGTAGTCGAGCGGCCGGCTGCGGTCGACGACGACATGATGCTCGCGCGCGCCCGGCTGCAGCGGAATCCGATCGGCGCGGCGCGCGAACAGGTTCACGGCCGGCGTGCAGTTCAGCGCGAGATGGCGCGCGTCGACGGCCGCTTCGAGCGCCGCGTCGTGGCGATCGAACAGCACGGTCAGCTCGCACTCGTCGCCGGTCGCGCGCGCGAGCGCGGCGCGCAGCCCGCCGATGCTGAAGAACAGGAAGCGCGCCGGAAACGCGAAATACTCGCGCAGCAGCCGGTAGCCGTGGAAGCTGCGGCCGTCGTCGGGCAGGATCGCCTGCGCCGGATCGAAACCTTCGTGGACGATCGCGTCGGCGTCGAGCGTATGCAGCCAGCGCGGCGGCTGGGCCGGGTCGTGACACACGACGCCGAGCGCATGCGCGGCGATCAGTTCGAGCAGGTGCAGCGCGTCGCGCTCGGGACCCGCGAGATGGAACGTCAGCCGGTCGAGCGGCAGTTGCGACAGCTTCGCACCGCCGCGCGCCTTCAGCCGGATGCGCAGCGCGCCGCGCACGTCCTGCCGCGCCGCGACGGCGCCGCGCGGCAGCCACGACGGCGCGCCGGTGACGGTCGCATCGGTCAGTTCGAGCGGCCACAGCGTCAGGTCGTGCGCGGTACGGAATTCGCACGCGGTCTGCTCGGACGCGGCCGGTCGCGCGCGCAGCGCGGTGCCGGCCGGCAGCCGCCAGCCCTGTGCGAGGCTGCCTTCGTTCATCATCGGCGCGAACCGGACGATCGCCATCGACGGCAGCGGCGCGATATAGCCGGGATACACGGCATCGAGCAGCGCCTGCGTGAAGCGCGGGAATTCTGCGTCCATCTTCAGCTGCACGCGCGCGGTGAGGAAGCTGAAGCCCTCGAGCAGCCGTTCGACGTACGGGTCGGGCGGCCCCGATTCGTGCAGCCGCAGCCGCGCGGCGACCTTCGGGAACTGCTGCGCGAATTCGCCGCCGAGCTCGCGCAGGTAAGCGAGTTCGCGGTTGTAGTAGTCGAGCAGGCGCGTATCCATCGCGTCAGGCCCCCGCCGCGGATTGCAGCGACATCGCGCCCGTTTCCAGATCGAGGTCGGAGCGCAGCACGAATTCGAGCGGATGCGGGATCGACCACAGCGTGCCGCGGATCTCGAACAGCAGCACGTTGTGGCGCCGTTCGCCGGCCCGGCCGCCCGGCGCGTCGATCACGCTGTGCACTTCGACGCTGTCGGGCGCGATGCGCGGCTCGAAGCGGACGATCGCATCGCGGATCGACGCCTCGACCGACATCCGCTCGACGCCCGACATCGGCTTGCCGACGAGCGGCCGCATCCCGTAGTTCAGCACCGACGCCTGCGCGTGCGCGAACGCGGCCCAGTCGACGAAACCGTCCTCGGCGTTGCGCGTGTTGAGCAGCCACGCGAGATCGCGCAGCACGGCGGTGCGCAACCGCTCGGTGCCGATCCATTGCGCGCCGGGCGCTTCGGCCGCGCGCTGCGACGCGTCGTCGGTGAGCCGGTCGAGCAACGCGGGCTGCAGCCGGTCGCGCAGGCTGCCTTCCCGGCCCTCGCGGCCGTCGCGGGTTCGCGGATCGTCCATCGTCGTCTCCGTGCGTGCCCGCCTCGTCACATCTCGGTGTTTTCCTTGATGTTCCAGCCGACCGTCACCTCGGCGCCCTTGCCGCCGTTGTCGTTCTGCTGCCAGTACTGCTTCTTCACCTTCGCGGCCTGGAAGCCGTAATGCATCATCAGCCGGTCCGCGACGTCGCCCGGATCGATGCCCGCGACCTGCGCGGACGTGACGAGCACCTCCTGCAGCGTCACGCGCATGAATTCGACCTGCGTGCCGCCCGTCTTGCACGCCGAAATCTCGACCGACGACAGGTGCTTGCCGTTCGCGCAGTTCTTGATGATCGCTGGCGCGCCCTTGTCCATGTATGCGGAAACGACGAGATCGTTGAAGCTCGCCTTGCCCGCGTTGCCGCCGCTGCCGCTCGCCATCGCGCCCGGCTGGCTCGCGCCCCACGTGAACGACTGGATGTCGGTCCAGCCCTTGTGCTGCGCGTCCGCCGATTCGCCGGTCACGCCGTCCACCTTCATAAACATTGCCACGCCCATTGCCGTCTCCGTTTCGGTTCGAGGTCAGGTTGAATGCCGGTTGCAACTCATTCGTTCGCCGCCTTCGCGGTCGGCAGCCGCGAGATCAGCCGCAACGACACGGTGAGCCCTTCGAGCTGGTAGTGCGGCCGCAGGAAGAATTTCGACGTGTAGTAGCCGGGGTTGTCCTCGACCTCGTCGACGACCACCTGCGCGGCCGCGAGCGGCTTGCGCGCCTTGGTTTCCTGCGACGAGTTCACGGGGTCGCCGTCGACGTAGTTCATGATCCAGTCGTTCAGCCAGCGCTCCATGTCGTCGCGCTCGCGGAACGAGCCGATCTTGTCGCGCACGATGCACTTCAGGTAATGCGCGAAGCGGCAGCACGCGAACAGGTACGGCAGGCGGCCGGACAGCCGTGCGTTTGCGGTCGCGTCGGGATCGTGGTATTCGGCCGGCTGGTACAGCGACTGCGCGCCGATGAACGCCGCGAAATCGGAGTTCTTCCGGTGTACGAACGGCATGAAGCCGTTCTTCGCGAGCTCGGCCTCGCGGCGGTCGCTGATCGCGATCTCGGTCGGGCATTTCTGGTCGATGCCGCCGTCGTCGGTCGGGAACGTATGGCTCGGCAGCCCTTCGACCGCCCCGCCCGATTCGACGCCGCGGATCGACGAGCACCAGCCGTACTGCTTGAACGAGCGGTTGATGTTCGCGGCCATCGCGTACGCCGAATTCGCCCATGTATAGCGGTCGTGGTTCGCAGCGTCGGTGTCTTCCTCGAAGTCGAATTCGTCGACCGGATTGGTGCGCGCGCCGTACGGCAGCCGCGCAAGAAAACGCGGCATCGCGAGGCCGACGTAGCGCGAATCCTCCGACTGCCGCAGGCTGCGCCACGCCGCGTATTCGGTGTTCTGGAAGATCTTCGTCAGGTCGCGCGGGTTCGACAGCTCCTGCCACGAATCCATCTGCATCAGCTCCGGCGACGCGCCGGCAATGAACGGCGCGTGCGCGGCCGCCGCGATCTTCGACAGCTCGCCGAGCATCTCGACGTCGGGCGGGCTGTGGTTGAAATGGAAATCGCCGACGAGGCAGCCGAACGGCTCGCCGCCGAACTGCCCGTATTCCTCCTCGTAGATCTTGCGGAACAGTGGGCTCTGGTCCCACGCGACGCCCTTGTAGCGCTTCAGCATCCGCGCGACCTCGTTGCGCGACGCCGGCAGCGCCTTGATCTTCAGCAGCTCGTCGGTCTCGGTATGCGTGACGAGGTAATGCAGGCCGCGCCACGCGCCTTCGAGTGTCTGGAACTCGTCGTGATGCAGGATCTGGTTGATCTGGTCGGACAGCTTCCGGTCGATCTCCGCGATGATCTGCTTCACGCTGCCGTACGCGTCGGTCGTCATGCCGACCGTATGTTCGAGCGCCTGCTGCGCGAGCGTGCGCACCGCGCGCTCCACCGATTCGCGCGCCTCGGCCGTCTTCGGCTTGAATTCCTTTTGCAGCAGCGCGGCGAACTCGTCGTGCGCGACGGCCGGCTGCGCGGCGTCGCGCGTGTCGGCGCGGGTTTGGACGGGGTCATTCATCGCGGGCCTCCGGTTGGGTCGCATCGCCGCGCTGCGCGGATTCGTGAGGATTGCGCACGAGCGTCTTCAGCAGGTCGGGATCGTTGATCGCGCGCTCGATCAGCTGTTCGGCGCCGTGCTTGCCGTCCATGTACGACAGCAGGTTCGACAGCTCGGTGCGAGCTTCCAGCAGCCGGCGCAGCGCGTCGACGTTGCGCGCGATCGCGGCCGGCGAGAAATCGTCGATCTGCTCGAACGTCATGTCGACGTTGAGCATCCCTTCGCCCGTCAGCGTGTTCGGCACCTGGAACGCGACGCGCGGCGCGACCGACTTCATCCGCTCGTCGAAGTTGTCGACGTCGATCTCGAGGAACTTGCGCTCCGGCAGATCCGGCAGCGGCTCGGCGCGCTTGCCCGCCAGGTCGGAAATCACGCCCATCACGAACGGCAACTGCACCTTGCGCTCGGCGCCGTAGGTTTCGACGTCGTATTCGATCTGCACGCGCGGCGCCCGATTGCGCGCGATGAACTTCTGTCCGCTGCCCGCTGCCTTGGTTCTGTCAGTCATCGTCCACTCCTTCACGTCGATCAGGTTGCTCAGTACGTTGCCGCCGCCCGCGCGGCGGCTTCCTTAGTTCGTTCGTTTCATTCGCTTCGCTCGCCGCTCAGCAGGTCCAGTTTCGGCAGGCTCTCCGGCGCGAGATCGCGGATGATTTCGTAGAAGTCGAGCGCGAGCAGCCGCTGCGCACGCCGCAGCAGCAGCGGCGCCGGATGGCCCGGCTCGTGCAGCTCGAAATAGCGGCACATCTTGTCGAGGCCGAGCCGTACGTCGTCGCGGCTCGCTAGCTCGGCATCGCGCCATGCGTGTGCGTTCGGCATCGCCGCGGGCGCAACAGGTGTGACGCCGGCCTGCGATGCGTCACCGGATACGGCCTGCAGCGTGGAACCCGGATCGTCCAGCGCGTCCGGTTGCGGCTCGGGCACCGGCACTTCGCGCACGATCCGTTGCAACGCCTTCTCCGCATCGCCTGCATCGGGCGCCCACTCGCGGCCGAGCTTGTCGATCACGCACGCGCGGATCGTGTCCAGCGCTTGCAGCGCGGCGCGCGCGGCGTCGAGCGGCGTCGTGCCGTCGCCGCGCACGGCCGACAGCGCGGCAATCAGGCTCGCGCGGCCACCGGCTTCGTCGCGGCCGTCGAGCAGCCGTTCGGCATCGCGCACGCTCGGGCCGCCGTCGAACAGCGGCTGGCGGCGCGCCGCACGTGCGCAGTCGTGCGCGCCGGCCACGTCGGCGAGCGCGTTCATCCGCGGTGTCGGGTCCGGTTCGCCGTCGGCGTCGAGCCTTGGATGCAGATCGTCCCAGCGGCGCTCGAGCAGGATCGCGACGACCGCGAGCGCGTCCGCATAGCCGGGCATGCCGTGTTGCTCGATCCAGCTGCGCGCGAGGTGCGCGACGACGCGCAAGTCCTTCGTGCGTGCGGACAGCGCCAGCGCGAGCCGCTCGACCGCGCCCCAGTCGGGCGCCTCGGCCGGGATCACGGTGTCGCCATACTGCTGCTCGGCGCGCGGCGTCGCGCGCTCCTGCAACTGCAGGAACTCGGCGTCGTATTCGAGGTTCGCGCCGCACGGCGCATCGGGCGCGACGTCCGCGAGCAGCCGGCCGATCAGGTCGGCGCGCGGCGACGGCGCCGGCAGAACAGGCGACCCAGGGGAAAGCACGGCGGCGGCGAGTGCCGCCTGGCTGATGTCATTCGAATGCATAGTCAATGTTGATCGGTTTGCTGCCGAAATCGACCGCCACGGTGCGGTGCAACGGCGGCAGCGAGCCGTTGCGGATCTCGATCTGGTAGACGCCCGGCGTCAGCGACACGGAACGCAGCGGCGGGCTCGCGCCGCGCCGCGCGCCGTTCACGTACACGTCGCCCCACGGCCGCACGTTGAAGCGCACCTGGACGGTTTCCTGCGCCTTCGGCGGGCGCTGCTCGGCAGGCAGCACGTTCACGGCGGCGACGGCCGTATCGGCTTCCGACGGCGGCTTCGGCGCCGGGGCGGGCGTCGCCGCCGGTGATGCGGCCGCTTCCGACGGCGACACGCTGACGACGCGCTCCGACGTGTCGAGACTGCCGGCGGGCGCGATGGTCGAGCTGGAGCCGGATTGCGACGGGGCCGGGTTCGTGACGGTGGTCGCGACCTGCGGTGCGGTTGCGGCGGCGTCGACGGCCGGTGTGCTGGCCGGCGCGGCGGCAACTGGCGGCGGCGGAACCTGCGCCGACGATCCGGCCGGCAGGCTCGACGGCGGCACGACGATCGGCGTCGGTCCGTGCTGGGCCAGCGTGGTGTCCGGCGTACTGGCGGGCGACGACGTGCCGGCCTGCGGCTGGCTCGCGCCCGGTGCGGCCTCGTCGGCGACGCGCGCGGGACGCGACAGATAGTTTGCGGCGAGGCCGACGGCGATCAGTGCGACGAGCGCGCCACCGATGTAGGCCGGTATGCGGCGGCGCGATCCTGCGAATAAGGGGCTGCGTTGGGTACCGGACGGCGCGGATGCCCGGCTCGATGGCGATGCAGCGGGATGCGGTGCGGTCGTATCGGCGGCGCCGGCAGACGCGTACGTGTTCCCGTTCCCGTTCGTGTTCCCGGAATCCGCTGCGCTGTGCTTGCCGATGTCTGCGTCGGCACTCGTGGATCGTGTATCTGCTTCGTGGTGCGTATCGGTTCTTGCGGAGGCCGGCTCCTTTGCACGCTCAGCGTTTCCGTTCGGCGCACCGGATTCAACCGGCTTCTCCGCCGGCTGTGACGCATGCGAGGCCGACGATGCCAGCGCGCTCGTTGCCGCAATCGTGGCGCCCTCTGCAGCCGCCTTCGATGCTGAAGGCGCGCCGGCCTCCGGCTTGGCGCCGGACTCGGCAGGCGAAGCAGATGCGGTGTTCGTCGGTGCCGACACATCGTCCTGACGCTCAGGCGTTGACGACTGCACATCCGACGCAACCTTGCCCGAAGCCGTCCCGCCCTCGCCGATCGCAGCAGCAGCACCAGCAGCAGCAGCCGACGCGATGCCCGACGCAGCGGCACCCGCCGACGCCTCGCCCTTCCCTTCGCCGCCGCTGCCCGCATCACCCACCGGCGGCACGACCGCCGCGCCATACCCGGCACCCGTCCGGTCGAAGTCCCGCAACCCGAGCTCCGCCGCGAACGCCGCGACCGACTCCGGCCGATCGGGAATCCGCAGCTGCAGCGCATGATCGACGGCCGCGAGAAACGCCGGGCTGTACACCTCGCCGGCCGGCAACTCGCGCGACGCGAGCGGCCGGTACGTGTCCTTGATGCTGCGCACGACGGCCGCGGGCGGCAGTTCGCCGGTAATCATCGCGTGCATCACCGCGCCGAGCGCATAGAGATCGGTCCATGGCCCCTGGCTGAACGCCGGATCGTCGGTGTACTGCTCGATCGGCGCGTAGCCGGGCTTGATCATCATCGCGCCGTCGTCGACGAGATCGCCGATCCGTTTGCGCGCCGCGCCGAAGTCGAGCAGGATCGCGCTCCCGTTCGGGCGGATCAGCACGTTGTCGAGCGCCACGTCGCGATGGAAGCACTGCGCGCGATGCAGCGTGTCGAGCGCGCCGAGCAGCGCGCCGACGATGGTGCGCAGTTGCGTCTCGCTGATCCGCATGCCGCCGTCGAGCAGCTGCTTGAGCGTGCGCCCCTCGTAGAACGGCATCACCATGTACGCGGTGCCGTGGCTTTCCCAGAAGTGCAGGACCTTGACGAGCCCCGGATGATCGAATTGCGCGAGCAGGCGCGCCTCGTTGAGGAACGCGCCGCGCCCTGCGTCGAACGCCTGCGCGAACCGCTCGGAACGCAGCGACACCGTGTAGTCGCCGCCGCGCGTCGCGAGCATCGACGGCATGTACTCCTTGATCGCGACCGCGCGCCGCAACGTGCGGTCGAATGCGCGATAGACGATCCCGAAACCGCCGATCCCCAGCACCTCGTCGAGCTGCAGCTCACCGAGGCGATGGCCGAGCGGCAGCGGCCGCACCGTGAATTCGGATGCGTCGCCGCGTGTCGCCGTGTCGTACTCGTTGTCTCTCGATCCAGCGTCCTTCATGTCCACCTCTTGAAACCGTGTGCCTTCTGCCCGTCGCGCTTCAGCCGGGCTGTTGACCGCCGCCGAACAGCGTCAGAAACAGCGCGTTGTCGGGCGTGCCCGTATGCGCATGCGTGCGCAGCGGCGATCCGTCGGCACGATTGGTCCACCAGAAGCTGGTGCCGCCGTGCGGATCGAAATAGCCGGACAGCCCCGGCCACGCGGCCGGCGCCGGCTGCTCCGGCAGCGTCGCCGGCATGCCGTCGACGCGTTCCGCATGCCTGCCGCCGCCCGGCACGAGCCGCACGCGTTCCAGTGTCCGTTCGAGATCGCCCGGCGCGCGCGCATGGCGGATCGCGTCGAGCAGCGCATGGCCGACCTGCCAGTAGAACGCGTCGGCGGTGTCCGGCAGCCCGTTCCAGTAATCGGCCGCGCGCATCGGCAGCGTGACGATCACCGGGTAGTAGCGCCCCACGCGGTCGCAGCTCGGCGCGAGGCAGCCCGGCTGCACGCACGACGCGCCGGCGCCCGTCGGGATCAGGAAATTCCATACCGGCGCGACCGTGTAATGGCGCTCGATCTCGTCCGCGCCGCGCTGGCGCATCGCGGCCATCCCCTGCTGGAGCCAGCGTTCCCACCACAGCGCGAGCGCATGCGGCAGCCGGCTGTTCACGAAGTCGCCGGCGCCGGGAATCTTCCCGTACCAGGCCGGCGCGTCGCCGGCGG
Organism: Burkholderia pyrrocinia; assembly: GCF_022809715.1. Lineage (NCBI taxonomy): Bacteria > Pseudomonadati > Pseudomonadota > Betaproteobacteria > Burkholderiales > Burkholderiaceae > Burkholderia > Burkholderia pyrrocinia. The sequence continues at coordinate 709,494 of NZ_CP094460.1, read as the reverse complement.
CGCGCGCGAGCGGCGGTGTGGGGCTCATGGCTTCGGAGGGCATGTAAAGGACTCCATCTGGGCCAGCCTGAACGGGTTGCGGACGCTGCCCGCATTCACCTGCAGCACGATCGGTTTGCCGTCGACCGTGAAGCGCGCAATCATCTGGTCCGAGCCGCGCCCGGCCGACACGGCCGCACGGTCGAACAGCCGGTGCAGCGCCCACGGCCCGCCGGTCGTGAAGCCGTCGGCCGCGCCGGCCTGCGCCGACACCTGCAGCCGCACCTGGTTGCTGCCGCGCGGGCCCGGCCAGTCCACCGCGCTCTGCACGAGCGGGCCGTGCGCGTAGCGGACGATCTGCCCGTCGACGTCGAGCACCATCTCCGTGATCGACGGGTCCATTTCGAGCGGCTGGATCTGCACCTTCAACTGCGCGGTGCGCGCCCCGCCGCCGAAATACGCGTCGCGGATCACCGCGGCCTTCTCGAACGACGCGAGCATCGCGGCCGCCGACGGGTCGGCGTCCGCATTGCGGTTCGCGAAGCGCCACGGGTGCGACGTCGTATCGACGATCGACTGCAGGTTCTTCTGGAAGAAATCGTCCATCAGGCCGCCCGGCGCGAACATCTGCGCGAAATCCGCCGGTGCGACGTCGCGCGACGATCCGCGCGCGAACGGATAGCGGCCCGCGATCGCCTGCCGGCAGAAGTCGCCGACATTCGCGCCGGCCCGCAGCGCGACGCTGCGCTGCTCGACGGTCGCGACGCTGCCGTTCGCGACGTTCGACAGGTCGTCGAGCACTTCGCGGAACGGCGTCGGCAGGCGGCCGGCCTGCGCGCGCAGCCGCGCGGGCGCGTCGGACGGCGGCGGTTGCGCACCGCTGCGCAGCGCGTCGTCGGTGGCCGTCAGGTACGTGTACAGCGCGTCGATCGACTTCAGCACCGCGTCGAATCCCTGCGCCTGGTCGCCGCTGCCCGGCGCGAACGCGCGCAAGCCGGCGAAGTGGCTGTCGACGATCTGCTCGGGGCTCGCGGGCGCCGCTGCGGACGGATTCGCGTCGCTGGCCTGGCCCGCGAAGATCTGCGACAGCGAACTGCGCGCCTCGTCGACCTTGTCCTGCGCACGCGCCGCCAGATTGCGCGCGCCGCCCGGCGCATCGCCGAGCGCCGTATCGCGCGCGAGCGCGACCATCAGCCGCGTGAGCGGCGAATCGGCCGACGACAGCGCACGCGCCACCTGGATGCTCTGCGCGAGCGTTGCGGTGCGTTGCAGCTTGATGTCGGCAAGATAGTCGTCCCAGATCTTCAGGTAGTCGTTCAGGTAGAGCTGGCGGATGTCGCGCGCCCACGCGGCCGCGTCGTTCGGCCCGGGGATCTCCGACAATCCGAGGTTCAGCACCCATACCTCTTCGCGCCCGTATGCTTCGACCTCGCCGGCCAGGCGCGGCGCGAACACGTTGCGATAGCCGTTGCGCGTATAGAGGCCCGGCACTGCTTCCGACAGCGGCTTGCCGCTCTGGCGCCGGAACACCAGCGACGCGTCGGGGCCGACCGCACGCGCGACGCTGAAGTCGAACGCGGACGTCGCCGGGCGCAGCGTGCGCGTGAGCTGCCGGTACAGCCGCTGCGAGAACGGCACCTGTCGCAGCCGGTCGCGCACGTCGGCCACGAGCCGCTCGTTCATCGGATACGGCGACACCGCGACGCGGTTGCCGAACAGTGCGGCGAGATGCGCGCGCAGCGCGGACCGTTCGGCCGGCGAGAAATCGGGCGGCAGCGAGCGCTCCATTTCCAGATCGACGACGGCCTGCACGAATGCGGGATCGTAGTGCGCGCTGTCGTACAGCATCAGGTACGCCTTCAGCGCCGCATACGCGTAGTCGGTTTCGTCGGGCCGCGCGTCGCGCAGCGCGGCTTCCATCCGGCTCGCGGCGATCGGCAGCAGCACGTCGTCGAGCGCGCGCCGGTACACGGCATCGACGGCTTCGTCGATCTTCTCGCCCTGGAACAGCCCCCACCGATATGCGAGCGGCGGATGCTGCAAGTCGACGCCGCCCGCATTCGCGAGCCCGCCGAGCGCGTCGAGCACGGGCAGCAGCCGCGCGATGTCGGACGCGTCGGAGAATTTCGCGCCGGCGATCCGTGAATCGACGGCCGGCACACGCGCGGCGATCTGGTCGAGATACGTGCGATTGTTCGAATAGCTGCGCAGCCACGCGACCAGCACGGCCACGCATGCGAGCGCAAGCAGCGCGTAGCCGGCTATCCGCAGCACACGCCGCTTCTGATGCCAGCGCAGGTCGCTGCCGGCGAGCGCGGCTTCGCGGAAGATGTGCTCCTGCAGCAGCGACTTCAGGAAGAAACTGCGCCCGGTCGAGCCGACCTGCGCGACCGGCGGCACGCCCTCGATCTTCAGGAAGCGCTTGATGCCGCTCATCACGCGATCGAACGCGGTGCCCTCCTGCGTGCCGCTCGTCAGGTAGACGCCGCGCAGCATCGGCATCGGCTCGAAGCTCGATACGGAAAACACCTCGGCGACGAACTGGCCGAGCATGTCCTGCAGGTCGGCGATCTGCTGCGGCAGCAGGTAGGTCATCTCGCGCTGGCGCGCATCGGTCTGCGCGGCGAGCAGTTCGGGCAGCCCGTCGTTCAGCCGCTGGTGCAGCAGCCGGTATTCGCGGTCGAATGCCGCGCGCAGGTCGAAGCCGGGCGCCTCGCTCTGCGCGAGCGGGAACGTGAAGCCCCACACCTGCGCGCATTCCGCGCGGCCGTAGCCGCCGAAATACTCGGCAAAGCCCGCGAGCAGGTCGGCCTTCGTCACGAGCAGGTACACGGGAAAACGGATGCCGAGCTGCGCGCGCAGTTCGAGCAGCCGCTTGCGCAGCACCATCGCGTGCTGCGTGCGTTCGGCTTCCGACGCGCCGAGCAGGTCGGCCACGCTGATCGTCAGCATCGCGCCGTTCAGCGGCTGGCGCGTGCGGTATTTCTTCAGCAGGTCGACGAAGCCTTTCCACTCGGCTTCGTCGAGCGCGCGGTTGCCTTCGTGCGTCGTATAGCGGCCGGCCGTGTCGATCAATACCGCGTCGTTCGTGAACCACCAGTCGCAGTGCCGCGTGCCGCCCACGCCGCGAATTGCCGCGCGGCCGAACTGCTCGGCGAGCGGAAAGCTGAGCCCGGAATTCACGAGCGCGGTCGTCTTGCCCGAGCCCGGCGCGCCGATGAACACGTACCACGGCAATTGATACAGATACTGGCGCGACATCCGGTCGAACCAGCGCGGCAGGCCCTTGCGCACGGCATCGGCTTGCCCGAAGCGGACCTTCTTCAGCAGCGTTGCGGCTTCGTCGAAGCGACTGCGCAGTTCGTCGAGCTGCGCCTTCGCCGGATCGTCGGCGGTGGCCGGCCCCGGCACGGCCTCGCGAAGCTGGTTCAGCAACTGCGCATTGAGGCGGCCCGCGCGCCAGCTTCGCCACGCGACACGCGCACCCCACGCGGCGAACAGCACCGCGATCGTCAGCCCGCGCGCCCAGCCGCTTTCGAGCGGCCGGATCTCGGCGAACGCGAACAGCGGGCCCGCGAGCCACACGAAGCACGCGAGCACGACGAGACCGGCGAAGGTCCAGATCTCCCGCGACGGCAACGGCCGGACGAAACGCGCGACAGCCTGGTTCATGTCAGTTCGCCCCCTGCGTCGCGCCGACGGCGGCGCTGCCGGGCGCCGGCAGCAGCGTGATCTCGACGCGCCGGTTCAGCGCGCGGTTCGCCAGCGAATCGTTCGGCGCGACCGGATCGAGCGTGCCGCGCCCTTCCGCAGCGAGCCGTTCCGGATGGTCGAGCCGCGCGGCGATCATGCTGCGCACGGCCTCCGCGCGTTCGCGCGACAGGTCCCAGTTCGACGCGAAGCGCGCGGTATGCACGGGCGTGTCGTCGGTGTAGCCGGTCACGCGCACGTTGCCGGGCACCTTGTTCAGCGCGTCGGCGACGCGCGCGAGCACCGGCACGTAGCGGTCGATCACCGACGTCGAGCCGGACTTGAACAGCCCGTCGCCGCGCAGCACGATCACGCTGCGATCGGCGTCGTCGCGCACCGACACGAGGCCGGCCGCGATCTCGGGTGCCAGAAACTTCGCGACGCGCGGCGCCGGCGCCGGGCGCGGCGGCGCCTGCGCGGGCTGCAGCTTTGGCACATGCAGCGCGTCGATCGACGCGAACAGTTGATCCGAATGCCCGGCAAGCGCGATGCGCAGCCCGACGAACACGCCGAAGCCGATCAGCAGCGCGAGCGCCACGCACACCCACAGCGGCACGGTGAAACGGCGCGCGACGTCGCGCGTGACGACGTCGCGCCAGTGCGGCGACAGCGCGGGATCGAATTCGCCGCGCACCGAACGGATCGTCTGCGCGAGCTGGCGCCGCAGCCCGTCGAGCTGCGCGTGGCCGTTGTCGAGCACGCGATAGCGGCCCTCGAAGCCGAGCGCGAGACAGAAATACAGCAGCTCGAGCAGGTCGAGATGCTGGCGCGGCTGTTGCGACAGGCGTTCGAGCAGGTGGAAGAACTTCTCGCCGCCCCACGTCTCGTTGTGGAACGACACGAGCAGGCTGTGCGACGACCATACGCTGCCGCCCCACGGCGTCAGCGCGGCCGCTTCGTCGAGCGCCGTGCACAGGCAGTAGCGCGCGCCGATGATCGCCTCGGACGGCACGCCGGCTTCCTGCGCGCGCGCCTCGAACTGCCGGATCTCGACGACGAGATGCTCGCGCAGCCACGCCGGGTTCGGATGATGGACGGTCGAGCGGATCTGCGGCACGAGGTTGAGCAACGGGTTCGCGGCCGCGACGAGCGGGTTCGTTCCGCTCGCGGCCCAGCGGCCCGGCCGCGGCTGCGTGGCCGTCGGCCCGGCCGCGCCGGAGGTACCGGATGCGGCGGCCGGATGCATGCCGCCCGGATTCGGCGGCACAAAGCCGCCCGCGCCTGCGCCGGTGGCGATCGAATCGGAAGAACTATTCATCGCGATGCCCGCCCTCACCCGCGGATCGCCCAGAACTCCATCGAGAGCCCAGGGAATTCGCCGGCGAAATGAAATGCGAGACCGCCGGAGCGCGCCAGTTGCTTCCACAGGTCGCTGCCCTTGTCGATCTCGAAGTACGTATGACCCGCGTGATACGGGATCTGCCGCGGTGCGACCGGCAACTGGCGCATCGTGATGCCCGGCAGTTGCAACTGCACCAGATCGCGAATCCGCTCGACCGGCCCGAGCTTCGCCTGCGCGGGAAAGCGCGCGCGCAGGCTGTCGGCCGGCACGTCCGCGCGCACCGCCAGCACGAAGCCGGCCGTGTCGCGCAGCGCCGGGTCGGCCAGCGTCGCGACCCGGATGCCGTTGCCCGCGTCGCGCAGCTCGATCTGGATTGCGTTCTGTTCGAGCACCGTCGACAGCGACCGGCGCAGTTCCGTCATCAGTTCCGCGAAACTCGTGCGCAGGTCGTCGTGCACGTAGACCGCGAGCGACTGCGGGCGGCGGCCGGCCGCCGTGAACGTGCTCAGGTCGCATGCGAGCTTCAGCCAGTCGCAGAACAGCGCTTCCGGATGCGTCGACACGTGCTGCTGCGCATGCCAGGTCAGTGCGAGATAACGGTTCACGAGCTGCAGCAGCAGGAAGTCCGCGACTTCCGACACGCCGCCGCGCCCCGGCTCCGACAGCCGTTCCGCGAGCGCCTCGCTGCGCTGCGTGAGCAGCCCGTGCAGCTCGCGCGCATACGCCAGCAGCACGGCATCGTGCTGCGCGACCAGCCGCGGCGGAATGTAGCCGTCGTCGACGAGCAGCCGCGCGTCGGTGCGCCGCTCGACGACCCGTGCGATGCCGAGCGCGTGCCAGTCGCCGGTCAGCTCGGCTTCGAGCATCAGCCGCACGTTCAGGCGCCCCGTCTGCAGCAGCGCGGGGCCGAGCGCGACCGCGTTCGCATCGGCCACTTCGTATTCGCGCACGACGTAGCGTGCGACGTCGGCGTTGCCGTTTGCGCCATTGCTACCGTTTGCTGTACCCGCACCGAACGACACCTCCTCGCCGCCGCCGCGCCACAGCGGCAGCGCAAGCACGACGAGCTGATCCTTCGCGTCGGCCGGTACGTCGAGCGGTTCGGGGAGATCGTCCGGATGCGACAGGTCGAACGGCGTACCGTCGCGCATCACGCCCGACGCGGCGCGCAGCGCGACCTTGCCGAGCGCGAGCTGCTCGCGATCGATTTCCAGCGTATCGAAGCCCCAGTAGAACCCTTGCAGCGGCAGGCAGCGCAGCGCGACGTAGCGTTCCCAGTGCCGTTCGAGCTGCTGGAAATGCTGCGGCCGCAGGAACATCCCCTCGGTCCATACCACGCGCTGGCGGAGGGCCGCGACCGGCGTCGCGGACATCGTCGGTTCGGTCATGGGCGCCCCTGCGCGTCGTTCAGTGCGATGCCGCCGTTCCGGACCGCGATCGACAGCTTCAGCTCGCCCGGCGACGTCTGCCAGAACTTGTAGAGGTTGAGCTGCTTCGCGCGCGGCAGCGGCACCGTCAGCCGCCAGCGGTTCTTTTCGAGCATCCGGTATTCGGCGACGACACCGATCGCGCCGGCCTCGACGTTGCCGCGATAGTGCAGCGTGCGCGATTCGCCCGGCCGCAGGATCACGCGGTCGGTGCCGAGCAGATCCGCGCCGAGTACGTTCCCGGGCTTGTCCTGCAGCGAGAAGAAATCCGCGCTGTCGAACGCCGACGCCGCGCGAAGCTGGAACACCTTCAGCACGATCGGCGAAGGCTTGCGATTCATGTCAGGGTTGACGTCCGGCGCAACGTCGACCGTGATCGCATACGGCACCGCGGCTGAGTGCTCCGTCGCGCCGCACCCCGGAAACAGCAATACGCATCCCCATACGATGAAACTGCTCGACCGCCATTGCATATTCCACCCTCGCCACCCAATAGCCATCCGCCGGTTGCCGAGTTCGAAACCGGTTGATCGGATTAAAAAGGGACAATTAATTGACCGGTAATTATGTGTTTGGCATATCCTTCCGCTGAAATTTTTTCCGGCAAATTCTTATCGTAAAAACCGGGGCAAATCATCCTGGATTTATGAAAGTTGAATTGTCGAGGTGAAAGGTAATTGAATCGAGATTGGTTATTAATCGAAAAAACTTACCCGACCGGTTCGCCGTGGCGGCCCGGTTCTATTGCATGGACACCTGTCGGATGGGCGTAGGGCGCAAGCCAGCCGGCCGCCGGGCAAGGGATGCTCGCGACGCTGATGGTGTGCCAGGCTGTTCGTGCCGCCCGAACGGACGGTCCGGTTTTTCGTGCATTGCCGAGCGCCGATAAAACAACTGACGAATCCGAAAAACACAGCGAACTATAGGTCGTTTTTTAGGATTAACAAGTGCTGAAGTTCGTAGTCTATTTTTCGATTTAAATGGAATCGGATCGTCCAGTTGAAACAAAACGTAACAGCGGCATCGATGCCGATGATTGGCACTAGAATCCAACAGCGCTTGTGTGCCACCTTTCACATTTTCCAATTACGCCGAATTTTCATTTCAAAAATGAAAGGCCGTTCATTGCTCGTTATTTTCCTCGGCGCCTTGTTGCTGGGGGCCGGCGGGTGCGGCACGTCCCCGACCCGGTCGGCCGCGCATGCGACGGTCGACAGCGCGCGCGCCGCGTACGCCGCCGGCGACTACGGGCGCACGATCGCGCTGCTGAGCCGCGCGAAGGAGATCGACGGCGCCGACACCGACACGCAGGTCGCCGCGCACAAGCTCCTCGCGTTCAGCTATTGCGTGACGAACCGCGTCGCGCAGTGCCGCGCCGAATTCTCGAAGATTCTCGACCTCAACCCGCGCTTCGACCTGTCCGCCGCCGAGAAGGGGCATCCGGTCTGGGGGCCCGCGTTCGAGTTCGCGCGCCGCAGACATGCGTCGTCATCCTGAACGAACCGGTTTCCACGCGAGCGCTTCATCCACCGAGCGACGTATGACATGCAACTGATCGTGATCGAACATGCCGGCGAACCGGTCGAAAACGACTCCTGCGAAGCCGTCGTGTTTCACCCGCCGGGCGGCACCATCGGCCGGGCCAGCGACAACCATCTGGTGCTGCGCGACGACACGCGGCAGATTTCGCGGCTGCAGGCGCTGCTGCAGGTCGGCGACGACGCGTGCCTGCTGAAGAACCTGAGCAGCGTGTCGACGATCGAGGTGAATCGCGAGCCGGTCGGCTATGCGCAGGAACGCCCGCTCAATACCGGCGACATCATCCGCATCGGGCCGTACGTGCTGCGGGCCGAACGCGACGACGGCAGCGACGCGCCGGTCATCGACATGGCGCCCGATACCGGCGGCGTGCACGTCGACAGGCGCGGCGCGCCGGAGGCGGCCGGATCGGCGCAGCCTTCGCCGCCCCCCTCGCCCTCGCCTTCGCGCGACGACACGAAAGGCGCCGGCAACCGGCTGTGGGCGCTGCTCCAGGATCGTCTCGCCCCGCGCGGCAAGGCGGCGGATACCGGCGCCGGGCCGGGCGGTCCTGCCCGCGCCGATGCGGCGCAGCCGGCGAACCGTGCCGCACGGCACGCCATGCCATCCGCGCCGTCGCAGCGCGACCTGGATCAGCTATCGACCGATCCGCTCGATCTGTTCGCGCAGTCGTCCGGCGATATCGGCGCGGCGGGCACGGCGCCGTCGGCCGATCGACGCAATGCGGATCGCGAGGCGTCGTCGTCCGCGACGCAGGCGGACCACGCACCCGAGTGGACGCAGCACGTGCGCGTGCAGCCGGCGGCCGCGCGCGCCGACGTGCGTCCGGTCGACGAACCGGCGCCGCAGGCCGCGCGTGCGCCGGCGCCGCCGACACCCGACGAATTGCTGAACGCGTTCTTCGAAGGTGCGGGGCTCGATACGGCCGCCGAATCGCATCAATGGTCGGCCGAACAGCTCTACATCGCGGGCCAGTTGCTGGCGCTGTTCGCGAACGGCACGGTCGAGCTGCTGTCGTCGCGCAGCATCCTGAAGCGCGAGGTGAAGGCGCACATGACGATGCTGCTCGATCGCGAGAACAACCCGCTGAAGCTGCTACCGGACGGCGGCGCGGTGCTGCGGCAGATGTTCGGGCTGCCGCTGCCGGGCTTCATGTCGCCGCAGAGCGCGGTCAGCGATGCGTTCCAGGATCTGCACGCGCACCAGATCGGCATGGTCGCCGGCATGCGCGCCGCGCTGATGGATCTGCTGACGCGCTTTTCGCCGCAACGGCTGCGCGAACGCGACGATGCGATGCGCTGGTACGAGAAGCGCGTGCCCGCGCTGTACAAGGCGCGGATGTGGGATCGCTACGCGGCGACCCATCGCGATACGGTGTTCGCGATCGAGGACGATTTCGCGTCGGTGTTCGGCAAGGCGTTTCTGGCGGCGTACGACGCGGAAGTGGAGAGCTATCGGGGGAGCGGCCGGCATTGAAGGGGCCGATGCCGGCCGCGTCGCATGGATCGCGCGACGACCGTCAAGCCAGCGGCGGATGAACCGCCTGCTTCAAGCCGCTCGAGTAGTGCTTGTAGTCCCAGGCCACGCTATCGCCGGGTTGCAGCGTGTAGACCGCACATGAGACGTCGGGCATCCGGCCGTTGACGAAATACACCCACCAGTAGCCGTTGCCGCCCTGGTTGGCCTCTACTCCACCCAAGGCCGTAATGAACAGGTTCGCGCCTGAACCCTGCGATTGCGGGTTGAGAGCGGGCGACACGCCGTCGGCCGTCAGCAGATCGAATACGGTTGTCACGCCGGGGGCAATCGCGATGCTGTCGTTCGCTTGCCACGGCGGATTGTGAAATTCCGAACCCCAATCGACGAATTGATTCGCTATCGAGTTGGCCATGAAGATATCTCCGTAGTGGTGGTTAATGCCTGAACTGCGTCCCTCTGCTCTTTTTCTTTGTTTGTTGAAAGTGCCAGGTTCTGACCTGGGTGCCTGAAAGCTGTATCGATCGTTTGCCGATCGCTCAATTCAAGCCGATCGCCGAATCACAGGCAGACTGTTTCAATCAGATGGCGTCGCTCGGTGATTGTTGCAAGTTCTGTCAGCATGATCCCCGTTTCGTATGGCGCATTTTCCGTTCTTCTATTACAGGCGCCTTTGCCGTCCGTGAAATCCTGATATTCGTACTGATCGGAGAATAGGCGATGGACCGCCCCCCCGCAATGACAGTCACTCGACTGGTCCGGGTTTGCTTCACCGCGGACGTTGCTCGTCACGACAAACAAAGGAACCCCGACGATCATCGGTGCCAACGGCGCGCTCGGTGTGGCGACTGCACGGTTTCGCCCGCGATGGCTGAAAAGTCATTTCCCGTCGCTTTAAAAAGATGGGCTTCAAACCGTGTCGCGCGTTCAGGATTGTCCCACTCGAGCCGGTCGTTGTTCCGCACGGATTGGCTGGAAGTGCGTCAGACAGGTGTTGAATGCACATTGGGAACTGGAATCTACTATTGAAGGGCCGTCGCCCCGATTCGACGGGGATTACGGACGATATTTTTCCCTGTTCCTCGTGCCGGGTTCTACACGAATTTCCTCACTGCTCAATCAAGAAGCGAGAATGAATGTCATTGGCGCCCGCATGCCGGAAGACAAGCACGATACCCGCACGATCGCCGTAACCTGCTCGGATGGCGGTCGCTACGTGATCGTCGTGGACGAGGCAACGATCACTCCGTGATCTGGATTCGAACCTGTCCGCATTTTTGTGGGCGAGGCAGTTGAAGAGCCTATGGCGCAATCGTCATTTCTCCATTACGCGCGCGTTGCCGTCCGTGAAAATCCCGATACTCGTATCGATCAGAGAATAGCCAATGGACCGGCGGCCCGTCATACCGCTCGGGCGTGACTGACGCACAGCGCCCCTCCGCTCCCCGGGCAGGTCACAACCGCTCGCCCCGAACGTCCCTTCCTCCTGTGTCCTTCGCCCGATGATGTCGGGCAGCGCTTTCGGCCCATAGGCCGTCTGCGTGCGCCTGCTTGTCGTTGACGCATGCCCGCTCGTGGGCCCTCTCCCATCCACGAAATCACTGGAGCCCGTTCATGGATATCGATCGTAAACTTATCGGCGGCACCCTGGGGATCGCCGCATGTTCGTTTGCCGCCGCACTTTCTTTCGCCACGCAGGCGCAGGGGGCGACCGCCTGCTATGCCGTCGGCATGCGCGGAGGGCCGCTCTACGTGACGTCGGATGTATTGCGCGACGCCGCGCTCAAGGTCGCGAACGCGCGAGTCACCGCCGCCGGGAATACGTCGTTGACGCCGGTAACGCCCCCGCCCGACCCGAAACGTTGCGACGGGGCGAACGATCACCTACCTGCAGAGGGTCCCGGCACCCGCAACTATTTCGGCAACGTCGTGAGCCCGTTGAAGTTCCTGCGTCTCGCAGCCTATCAATGCGCGGGAACAGGAGGCCAGAGTCAGTTCTTCTCGATGAACCAGGCCATTTATTATCGCCAGTGTGGCGGCGGGCAATACTCGAACTACATTCACTTCTGGGGACGCGCGTACGGGAACCCGAGCACGTGTTTCGCCAGCGACTACCCGACGATGTTTGCCAGGGCCACCAAAGACAGGAAGCAGGCGGACCTGCTCAACGCGATGAAGACGGTTTACTCGGGCGGCCTGAGCGGAACCGCCGCGAACGATCAGGCGCTCGGCAACGCGATGGCGGCGATCCTGATCGCCGAAAGCAATCGCGACTATCTGGTCAATCTCGAGAACTACATGCTGATGGACCTGGCCGACGTGAAGAAGGCCGCGCCGGAGCAAATCATCGGGGGCCACTGCGTGCCGAATGCCGGGTCCTGCCAGAACCGCGGCGAGTCGCAGAACGGCAAGCACCCGATCGCGTGGGGCGGAGCGCAGGAAGCGATGATGGTGAACGGCTGGGGTCAGGCGGCGGGTGCCAATAGCCGCTTCGGCATGATATTCGAAGGCAATCTGTCGGCCGAATGGGCAGTCGCGAAAGGAAAGGTCGCAAGCGCGGAGGTCGCTCAATGCGGCGCGGTTCCGCGAACCTACGGAGATCTGAACCCCGGCGAGCAGGACGCAGTGAAAGGCGTCTTCGAGGGCATTCTGCCGGCCCGCTGAGATTCGCCGCCGGTCAACGCGCGAAGAAAAGGCCGCCGCCCCCATACGCGGAAGCGGCGGCCTCGCTACGCTCAACCGGTTGTCAAACCGCCATCACCGTCACCGACTTCGTCACGAGATACGGCTCGAGCGCTTCCGGCCCGCCTTCCGACCCGTAGCCCGAGTCCTTCACGCCGCCGAACGGCATTTCCGGCCACGGCGTGGCCGGCTGGTTGATCCAAAGCATCCCGACTTCGAGGCGCTGCGTGAGCAGGTGCACGTTCGCGAACGAACGCGTGAACGCGTAGCCGGCCAGCCCGAACGGCAGACGGTTCGCTTCCGCGATCGCGTCCTCGAGCTTGTCGAAGCCGCGAATCGCCGCGACCGGGCCGAACGGCTCGTTGTTGAACACGTCCGCTTCGAGCGGCACGTTCGCGATCACGGTCGGCGCGAAGAAGTTGCCTGCCGAGCCGATCCGCTCGCCGCCCGTCTCGATGCTCGCGCCGACCTTGCGCGCGTTCTCGACCACCGACGCCATCGCGGTCAGCCGGCGCGGGTTCGCGAGCGCGCCGAGCGTCGTGCCTTCCTCGAGGCCGTTGCCGATCTTCAGCCCTTCGGCGTGCTTGACCAGCGCGCGCGTGAACTCGTCGCGGATGCTGTTGTGCACGAGGAAGCGCGTCGGCGAAATGCAGACCTGCCCCGCGTTGCGGAACTTCGCGCCGCCGGCGGCCTTCACCGCGAGCGCGACGTCGGCGTCCTCGGCGACGATCACCGGTGCGTGCCCGCCCAGCTCCATCGTCGCGCGCTTCATATGCTGGCCAGCCAGCGCGGCGAGCTGCTTGCCGACCGGCGTCGAACCCGTGAACGTGACCTTGCGGATCACCGGGTGCGGGATCAGGTACGACGAGATTTCAGCCGGATCGCCGTACACGAGGCCGATCACGCCGGCCGGCACGCCTGCGTCGACGAACGCGCGCAGCAGCGCGGCCGGCGATGCGGGGGTTTCCTCCGGCGCCTTCACGAGGAACGAGCAGCCGGTCGCGAGCGCGGCGCTCAGCTTGCGCACGACCTGGTTGACCGGGAAATTCCACGGCGTGAACGCGGCGACCGGGCCGACCGGCTCCTTCACGACCGTCTGCTGCGCGCCGAGGTTGCGCGGCGGCACGATCCGGCCGTACACGCGGCGGCCTTCGTCCGCGAACCATTCGATGATGTCGGCCGCCGACAGCACTTCGACGCGTGCCTCGGTGAGCGGCTTGCCCTGTTCCTGCGTCATCAACTGAGCGATCGCGTCGGCGCGCTCGCGCACCAGCGCGGCCGCCTTGCGCATCGTCGCCGCGCGTTCGTGCGCGGGCACCTTGCGCCACGTTTCGAAACCGCGCTGCGCGGCGGCGAGCGCGCGGTCGAGATCGGCGATGCCCGCGTGGGCCACCTTGCCGATCGTGTTGCCGGTCGCCGGGTTCACGACGTCGATCGTCTTGCCGCTCGCGGCGTCGACCCACTCGCCGTCGATCAGCAGTTGCGTATCCGTATAAGTCACGTTAGCCATCCAGACACCCCTACATTGCGTCGATAAAACGCGCGCTGCCGCGAGCGGCAGCGCGCCGGTTGACAGAAAGAGCAAAGCCGCCGGGGCTGACAACCACCCGGCGGTGCAGACGGCAGGCACACCGGCCTGCCGTCGTCCCGCATGGGGCCGCGCTCAGTGCGCGGCCGCCGTCGCCTTGCGGAGTTTCGCGACGTCCGCCGCCTGCACGGCCGGCGCGCCGTTGTTCCAGCCGGCGCGCATGAACGTCAGCACGTCGGCGATCTGCCGATCGTTCAACTGGTTCGAGAACGCCGGCATCGGATACGCGGACGGCACGCCGTCGATCACGAGCGTGTCGCTGCCGTTCAGCGTCACGTTGATCAGCGACGATGCATCGGTTTCGAGCACGTTCGGATTGCCGGCGAGCGGCGCGAGCAGCGGCGCGTAACCGCGCCCGTCCGCGCCGTGGCAATGCAGGCAGTAAGCGTTATACACCTTCGCGCCCGGGTCGGCTGCCGGCCGGCCCAGCACCACCTGCGTCGGCTTCGGATCGTAGCTGTACGGCGGCGCGCCCGTGCCGCCCGCGGCCGGCAGCGATTTCAGGTAGCGGGAAATCGCTGCCAGATCGTCGTCGCTCAGCGCCTGCGTGCTGTGGTTGATCACGCTCACCATCGAGCCGAACGCGGTCGCGTGGCGGTTCGCGCCGGTCTTCAGGAACTGCGCGACGTCGGCCTCGTTCCAGCGGCCGAGCCCCGTGTTGTGCTCGCCGGTCAGGTTCGACGCGAACCAGTTGTCGATCGCCGCGCCCGACAGGAACGCCGTGCCGCCTTCGTCGAGCGCCTTCTCCTGGAAGCCGACACCGCGCGGCGTGTGGCACGACCCGCAGTGTCCGAGCCCCTGCACGAGATATGCGCCGCGGTTCCACGCCGCATCCTTGCCCGGCTTGTCGGCGTATGGCGTCGTGTCGAGGAACACCGCGTTCCACAATGCGAGCGGCCAGCGCATGTTGAGCGGCCACGGGATGTCGGACGGCCGGTTCGCCTGCTTCACCGGTTCGACGCCGTGCATGAAGTACGCGTACAGCGCCTTCACGTCGTCGTCCTTCAGCTTCGCGTACGACGGATACGGCATCGCCGGATACAGGTGACGGCCGTCCTTCGCGACGCCCTTACGCAACGCGCTCGCGAAATCGGCTTCCGTATAGCCGCCAATGCCCGTGTCCGGATCGGGCGTGATGTTGGTCGTGTAGATCGCGCCCATCGGCGTGGCCATCTTCAGGCCGCCCGCGAACGGTGTGCCGCGCGGCGCGGTATGGCATGCGACGCAATCGCCGGCTTTCGCGAGATACGCGCCGCGCGCGACGAGCGCGCTGTCGGCCGGTGCCGCCTGCGCGGCGTGCGCGGCCGTGCCGGCCAGCAGCGCGGACAGTGCGAGCAGCGATGCACCGAGCGTGTTCAGGTTGAGGTTTCGCATGTTCGTCTCCCCCTCAGGCCGTCTTCAGCTGGTTGCCGACCGGCAGCTTGCGCAGCCGCTTGCCGGTTGCCGCGAAGATCGCGTTCGACAGCGCCGCCGCGGTCGCGGCCGTGCCCGGTTCGCCGATCCCGCCCGGCGCTTCGCCGCTCTTCACCAGATGGACTTCGATCGGCGGTGTCTCGTTGATTCGCATCATCCGGTAGTCGGTGAAATTGCTCTGCGCGACGCGGCCGTCCTCGATCGTGATCTCGCCGTACAGCGCGCCCGTGATCCCGAAGATGATGCCGCCCTGCACCTGCGCCTCGATCGTGTTCGGATTGACGAACATCCCGCAGTCCACCGCGCACACGACGCGCTTGACCTGCACCTCGCCGTCGTCCACCGCGACGTCGATGACGATCGAGAAGAAGCTGCCGAACGCGTGCATCACCGACACGCCGCGCCCTTGCCCCTTCGGCAGCGACGGTCCCCAGCCGGCCGCCTTGGTCGCGACGTCGAGTACGTTGAGCGCGCGCGGCGTCTTGCCGAGCAGTGAGCGGCGGTATTGCACGGGGTCGGTCTTGGCCTGCGCGGCCAGTTCGTCGATGAAGCTTTCGACGACGAAGGTGCTGCGCGTCGGCCCGACGCCGCGCCAGAACGCGGTCGGCACGTGGCGCGGCTCCTGCCGCACGTAGTCGATCAACTGGTTCGGCAGGTCGTATGGCAGGTCGGTTGCGACCTCCACCGCGTCGGGATCGACGCCGTCCTTGAACGCGGGCGGCGCGAAGCGCGCGAGAATCGACGAGCCGACGATCCGGTGCTGCCACGCGACCGGCTTGCCGTTCGCGTCGAGGCCCGCCGAGATCTTGTCGTAGTAGTACGGGCGATACATGTCGTGCTGGATGTCCTCCTCGCGCGTCCAGACCACCTTCACCGGCGCGCCGACCTGTTTGGCGATCTTCACCGCCTGGCCGATCATGTCCGTCTCGAGACGCCGGCCGAAGCCGCCGCCGAGCAGGTGGTTGTGCACGACGATCTTGTCGGGCGGCAGGCCCGTGAGCTGCTGCACCGTATCGCGCGCCCGCGTCGGCACCTGCGTGCCGACCCAGATTTCGCAGCCGTCGCCGCGCACGTGCACCGTGCAGTTCACGGGCTCCATCGTCGCGTGCGCCAGGAACGGCTGTTCGTAGACGGCGTCGATGCGCGTCTTCGCGTTCGCGAACGCCTTGCCGACGTCGCCGTCCTTGCGCGCGACCGCGCCCTTGCCGTTCGCGGCGGCCTGCGCGAGATCGGCGACGATGTCCTTCGTCGACACCTTCGCGTCCGCG
Source organism: Burkholderia pyrrocinia (assembly GCF_022809715.1). NCBI lineage: Bacteria > Pseudomonadati > Pseudomonadota > Betaproteobacteria > Burkholderiales > Burkholderiaceae > Burkholderia > Burkholderia pyrrocinia. The sequence goes on along the minus strand of NZ_CP094460.1, from coordinate 693,090 downwards.
CCTTCGTTCCACTTCACGACGAGCGCCGACGCGCCGCGCTTCGCGGCCCACGTGTGATCGCCGACTACCGCGACCGCGTTGTCCGCGCGCACGACCTGGCGCACGCCGGGGATCTTCTTCGCGGCCGTGTCGTCGACGCTTGCGACCGTGCCGCCGAACACCGGGCTGTTCACGATCACCGCGTACAGCATGCCGGGCACGCGCACGTCGAGCCCGAACTGCGCGGTGCCGTCGACCTTCTCCGGCGAATCGAGCCGCTTCGCGGGCGTGCCGATCAGCTTGAAATCCTCCGGCTTCTTCAACGCGACGTCCTTCGGCACCGGCAGCTTCGCCGCGGCGTCGGCCAACTGGCCGTACGATGCGCGCCGGCCGCTCGAAGGATGCTGCACTTCGCCGTTCGCGGCGCGACAGGATGCCGGATCGACATTCCATTGCTTCGCGGCCGCCGCAACCAGCAGCGTGCGCGCGGTTGCGCCCGCGCGGCGCAGCGGTTCCCATGCGTAGCGCACCGACGTCGAGCCGCCCGTGAGCTGGCCGCCGAGCAGCGGATCGAGGAACAGCTTCTCGTTCGGCGGCGCATGATCGAGCGTCACGCTCGACAGCGGCACTTCGAGCTCCTCGGCGATCAGCATCGGCAGCGCCGTATAGACGCCCTGTCCCATCTCGACCTTCGGCATCACCAGCGTGACCTTGCCGCCGCGGTCGATCTGCACGAACGCATTCGGCGCGAACACGCCGGCGCGCGCGGTTTCATCGCCGTCGCCGCCGATCACCGAACGGCGCGTGTCGTCGCCCGCCGCCGGCAGGCTGAAGCCGAGCAGCAAGCCGCCGCCCGCCGCCGCGCCGAGCGACATGCCGAGCTTGAGAAACCCGCGGCGCGACACGCCGGCGCCGGCCGCTTGCCCGGCGGCCTTGCCTGCTTCGATCAGTCCTCGCGACATGTCACGCTCCCTTGGCGGCTTGCTTGACCGCCGCGCGAATCCGGTTGTACGTGCCGCAGCGGCAGATGTTGCCGGCCATCGCCGCGTCGATGTCGGCGTCGCTCGGGTTCGGGTTCGATGCGATCAGCGCGGTGGCCGCCATCACCTGCCCCGACTGGCAGTAGCCGCACTGGACGACGTCGAGCTCGCGCCACGCCTGCTGGACCTTGTGGCCGGCCGGCGTCGCGCCGACGGCCTCGATCGTCGTGATCCTGCGGCCCGCGACGGCCGCGACCGGCAGCACGCACGAGCGCGCGGCGACGCCGTCGAGATGCACGGTGCACGCGCCGCATTGCGCGATTCCGCAGCCGAACTTCGTGCCGGTGAGGCCCACGACGTCGCGCAGCACCCAGAGCAAGGGCATGTCGTCGGGGGCGTCGACCGTGCGGTTCTCGCCGTTGATGTTGAGGGTGACCATTCAGCCTCCGGGGCCGTTGTATTGGGGAAGCGGCGCGCATGGCGCGCCGCGCGGGTCGTCGTTGTCATCGCCGTCGCGCGGTGCGCGACGGGTGCCGCGCGGCCCGGATGGGGGCGGGCCGCGGCGGTGGTCCTGCGTCGTTACTCGGCCACGTCGATGCCCGACAGCACCTTGATCACCGGCGGTGCCGTGAACCAGTCGGCCGACTTCGTGCGGAATTCGCCGAAATAAGGGCTGGCGAGGTGTGCGTCGAATGCGGCCTGATCGTCGTAGATCTCGTACAGGTGCAGGTTCGGCGAGCCGTCTTGCTCGCGGAACAGGTCGTAGCGCCGGTTGCCCGGTTCGGTGCGCGTCTTGACGACCATGCTGCGCAGTTCGGCCTCGGCGGCCTGCGCGTGTTCGGGTTTCAGGAACAGCGAAGCAATCACGTGAAGCGCCATCTTGTCACTCCTTTCGAAACGGAATCGAGCATGCCACAAGCCGGCGTCGCGCGACGCCAGCGTGCAACCGTGGTGTGTTTGTGTTGCCGTGCCGCAGCATCAGGCCAGTTCGTCCGGGCCCACGCGCACGACGACCTTGCCGAAGTTCTTGCCGGCCAGCAGGCCGATCAGCGCTTCGGGTGCGTCAGCCAGGTCGGGGACCACATCTTCCCGCGTCTTCACCTTGCCCTGCGCGACCCATTCGCTCATCTCCTTCAGGAACGGCGCATAACCGGTCGCATAGTGATCGAGGATGATGAAACCCTGCACGCGGATGCGCTTGCGCAGGATCGCACCCATCAGCGCCGGCACGCGATCACGGCCGGTCGACACTGCGGTGTCGTCGTATGCCGCGTCGTTGTAATGCGCAATGATTCCGCACACGGGCACGCGCGCATGGTCGTTGAGCAGCGGCCAGACCGCGTCGAACACGGCCCCGCCGACGTTCTCGAAATAGACGTCGATGCCGTTCGGACAGGCTTCCTTCAGCTTTGCGGCAAACGCCGGATCGCGGTGGTCGACGCACGCGTCGAAGCCGAGCGTGTCGGTCACGTACGCGCACTTGTCGGCGCCGCCCGCGACGCCGATCACGCGGCAGCCCTTCAGCTTCGCGATCTGCCCGACGACCGAGCCGACCGCGCCGCTGGCTGCCGCGACGACCACGGTCTCGCCGGCCTTCGGTTCGCCGATCTTCAGCAGCCCGGTGTATGCGGTGAAGCCCGGCATGCCGAGCACGCCGAGCGCGTACGACGGATGCGCGAAGTCGCGGCCGAGCGGAATCAGGTCGCGGCCGTCGGACAGCGCATAGTCCTGCCAGCCGGCGCCGGCAACGACGAGATCGCCTTCGCGGAACGCGGGCAGGTTCGACGACACGACGCGGCTGACAGTGCCGCCAACCATCACGTCGCCGAGTTCGACCGGCGCGGCATAGGACGGCGCGTCGCTCATCCGGCCGCGCATGTACGGGTCGAGCGACAACCAGACCGTGCGCAGCAGCACCTGGCCGGCGCCGGGCGTCGGCACGTCGCCGGATTCGGTGCGGAAGTTGCCCGGCGTCGGCGCGCCGACCGGGCGCGACGTCAGGATGATCTGGCGGTTTGCGGTCTTGCTTTGCGGCATGTGAGTCTCCGTCAACAGGAATAAACGTGCTTCGTGGGCACGATCGGATCAGGGATGGACCGACAGAAGGCGCGCACGCGTGGCAGCGTCGGCGGTCAGGCCGGCGTGGTTGCACGCGTGCGGTTGGAACAATCGGGACAGAGTAACGCGGAGCGAGGTATTCGTCATGCGTGGATAAGTAGACCAGTCGTCTAGAATCGGGGCAAAAACAAGGCGCGCCGATGCGCGCCCGGGTTACGACTGCGCTCCGTCATGCGCGGCCGGCGGCAGGTTGAGCATGCGCCGCGTTTCGGCCATCGCCCTTTCGAGCGGTTTGCGGTTGCGGTGAATCTTTTCCAGCAGCGTTGCGCCAAGCCACAGCTCGTAAAGGATCGCGGCCGTGTGCGGCGGATCGTCGACCGCACGCAGCGAGCCATCGGCGAGCCCTGCCTCGATGCCGCCCGCGAGCCGTTCGATGATCTGGCTCGTGCCACGCCGCAGCACCGCGCGCATCGCTTCCGACAGGTCCGACACTTCCGCGCCGAGCTTCACCGCGAGGCACTTGCCCTCCGGATCGTCCGCGCATTGCGTGTGCAGCCAGTTGCCCCAGTACGTCATCAGGCGCTCGGCGCCCGTGCCGGCCTGATGCTTGAGCAGGTTGTCGAGATGCGCGAGATAACCTTCGAAATACGCTTCGAGCAACGCTTCGCCGAATGCCTCTTTCGAGCCGAAGTAATGATAGAACGAGCCCTTCGGGATGCCCGCCGCGGCGAGAATCTCGTTCAGACCGACCGCCGAGAACCCCTTGTGGAGCATGATCGGCTTCGCGATATTCAGGATGTGCTGGCGGACTTCCGCGCCTGAAGATGCATTCATGATGGCGTATGGTAGCAACGATTAGACCGGTCGTCTAGTAATGCTGGGCCGGCATGTTGAGCGGCACTTTACCCGATCGCGACCGGACAATCGATCGCCGTCAGCGCACCGCTTCGTCGGCACGCTTCCTCGTGCGCGCCCGCCGCTCGCTTCGCTGTGCGGCCGGAGCCGTTTTCGTGCCGCGCAGCGGTGCCCGCCGCGCGAGCACAGTCATCTCCCGCCTCAACGCATCGAGCTCCTTGACGCGCGCCGCATCGGTCGCCTGCGCGCCGTCGAGCTGCCCCTGAAGCACCCCGCATCGATGCAGTGCATCGCCGAGTTGCGCCTGCAGCGCGGCGACATCCTTCCGCTGCTGCGCATCGCGCTGCTCGGCGCGCGATGCCGTCGCGTCGAGTTCCTTTTGCAGCCGGGCGGCGGCGAGCCGTTCGCGATCGATCTCCTGAAGCGCGCGCTTCTCCGATGCGCGCAAGCGTTCCTCGGCCCGGCCTGCGTCGTCGCGCAGCCGGTCGAGCTGGGTCGTGAAATCCGCACGCGCCTGCGCAAGTGCGCGGTCGCCTTCCGCGTTGTCGGCTTTCAGGCGCTCGATCTCCGCTTGCAGCGCGCGCCGCGATGCGTCGTCGGCCGCCCTCGCCTGCTCCAGTTCCTGAATGCGCACCTGCGCGGCCAGCAGCGCGGCCGTGCGTTGTTCGAGCGCGGTTTCGGTGCGGGCCAGCTCGGCCTGCAGCGTCGCGACTTCCGCGTTCGCCGCCGTTCGTTCGGCTTCGACTTCCGCGCGCAGTGCGTCGAGCGCGGCGGCCGCGTCGGTGCTCGAACGATTCCACAATGCCGCGACCAGCTCGCCGGCTGCCGCCTGCAGATCGGCCGGCAGGTCGGGATGTTCGATCCGCACGCGACTCTTTTCCCGCAGCTCGGCCCAGAACTCGCCGAGGACAGCCGTCGGCGTGCTCATGCTGCCCTTGCGGACGAGCTGGTACAGGCGGTTCGCGGTAGGTGTGATGCCGAAGCGGAAGAACAGCAGCGCGCAGACCTCGCGGTATAGCTCGCGGGTTTTCGGGAAGTCGGCCTTGAGGCGCTCGATTTCGGCGGTCAGGCGGGGTTCGTCGGCGGCGAGATCGGACATGGTGGGGTTTTGTCGGGGATTTCGTAAATAATATAACGTAAACCGTTAAATATCCAATTCTCGCTGCCTGATGATTTGACATTATTTCTATAATGTCGAGATGATCGAGGGGCGTGGCGCGTGGAATCGAAGCAGATCGTTTGCACGGTTTTGAGCCGCCAATTACCTCCGGCGCTCGTCCGGTGGCGTCAAGCGCGCTGCTTCAGCAGCCCCGCCAGAAGCGTCAGTGCTTCTGTCAGATCTTCGAACGACGGGCCGCCGAGGCAAAGTCGAATCCCGCTCGCCCGATCTTCCGGGTTCACCATCATGGATACCGGCGGGGTCAACTTGATGCGCATCGCTGCAGCGACGGATGCGACACGATTGGCAGCGTCACGCTCCATCGGCAGCCACGCGTTGTAGGCGCCGGGATGCGAGACCAGTTCGCTCGCGCCGAGCAGAGAGATGGCCAGATTGGATCGACGCCGCGCCTCATGGTGCAGATCCCGCTGGATCGAGGAGATGACGCCGGTGGCCAGCCATTCCTCAACCACTGCGCAAGAGAGCGGCGACGGCGCCATTGGCAGGTCCCGCAGCGCGTCTTCCGCTGCGTCGTCGAGTCCGGTCGGCAGCACGAGCATGCCGATCTGCAAACCGGGGCCAAGCGATTTGGACAGCCCGTTCACATGAAAGGTGATCTCGGGCGCCAACGCCGCAAGCGGCGGCAAAGCCGGCTCTGCCGACGCATAGACGCCGTCCTCGATGATCCACGCGCCCGCCCGGCGGCAAATATCCACGATGGCCTGCCTCCGTTCCGCGCTCATCGTTGCGGTGGTCGGGTTCTGCAGCGTCGGCGTGAGATAGACCGCCTTGCTGCCGGTCGATGCGGTGCCGTCGAGTGCGTCCGCCAGTGCCCCCGGCGCCATCCCTTGCGCGTCGGTGTCGACGCCTTGGATCCGATATCCGTTGCGCCGAGCCAGCGCGATCGCGCCAGGATAGGTGATCCGCTCGGTCAGAAGCAGCCCTTGCGAGCCGCAGGCAAGATCGAAGGCCAATGACAGCGCCTGGCGGGCGCCGCTCGTCAGCACCAGATGCGACGGTTCCACCATCAGGCCCAGCGTTTCGAGCCAGCGAGCCAGCACACGTCGGTGCTCCATATGCCCGGCGGGCGGGGCATAGAGATTGAGATGGTCCGCATCGATCTTGCGTGCGATCCCCGTCAATGTTCGCGCCAGCAAGCGAGCGTCGAGCATGGCTGGCGGCACATTGGACGAAAGGTCGATCTGGCGATCCTGATGCGCCTGGCGGATCGCCACGAAGGTTCCCCGGCCCTTGATGCTGCGCGTCAGGCCTCGCCGTTCAAGCGCGGCATAGGCTTTCGTCACCGTGCCAAGGCCGATCCCCAGTTTCAACGCGAGATCGCGATGAGCGGGCAGACGGTCGCCTCCCGTCAGCCGCCCCTCGACGATGTCGTCGGCCAGCGCGAGGACCAACCGCTCGGCGGTATTCGCGTCGATGTCGGCAAGCCGTGGTGACCAGGGAGATTGCAGGAGCATGTTCGCCGCCTAGATATTAGTGTCACGTGACACTATTTATATAAATGAAAAGAGTAACATGCGCGATGTGATTGGATGAAGTCATGCATTTCTGGAGGCGCCTGATCGCCATGACGGGCGCATGGAGAGTCAAATGTTCAGCCACGTAACTGTTGGGGCGCGTGACCTTGGGCGGGCAGGCCGTTTCTATGACGCGGTGCTCGCTCCGCTCGGACTGAAGCGTCGCGTCGTCATGTCCGATGGCGGGCCTCCGGCGCTTTGCTGGGTAATCGGTCAAGCGCCGCTGCCGCGTTTCTATGTCTACATCCCTTACGACGGCGAGCCGGCGACCACCGGCAACGGCAGCATGGTCGCCTTTCTGGCCCCGTCGCAAGAAGCCGTGAACACGGCCTACGCGAATGGTCTCGAGCACGGTGGGACGGGCGACGGTGCACCCGGGTTACGCCCCCACTACGGGGACGGCTACTTCGGCGCGTATCTGCGCGACCCCGACGGGAACAAGGTTCATATCGTTCATCGCGGAGACCTCCGGCCATGACGCTGGAGACGCCCCGCATCTCTGGAGAAACTCGAATGATCGCCAGTCAGATCGCACTCGCCTACGGCACCTATCTCATCGCCACCGCCAGCCCCGGGCCGAGCAACATGGCGATCATGGGAACAGCGATGCGCGACGGCCGTCTGCCGGCCCTCGTTCTGGCTGCCGGCGTCATCACGGGCTCGCTCTTCTGGGCGATCCTGGCGGCGACCGGCGTTTCCGCCGTGCTGGCGGCCTATGCCGAGGCGCTTTTCATCATAAAGATGGTTGGGGGTGTCTATCTGCTCTACCTAGCGTTCCGCACGGGCAGGTCGGCGCTGAAACCGGGCTCCGGCTTCGCGAAGATCGAACCAGGACGCTCGACACCTCGTTATCGGCGGCTCTATCGCCAGGGCATTCTCATGCATGTCGGAAACCCGAAGGCGGTTCTCGCCTGGATGGCAATCATGTCCCTTGGGCTTCAGGAGCACGCCCCCGGCGGCACCTTGCCGGCGATCATCGGTGGTTGCGCGTTCCTCGGCGTCATCGTGTTTGGTGGTTATGCGGTCCTCTTCTCGACCGCCCGGATGATCGCGCTGTATACCAGCCTCCGGCGCTGGATTGAAGGCACGCTATCCGCGGTGTTCGCCGTTGCGGGAGTCAATCTGCTTGCCTGGCAACGTTGATATTCCGGTTTGTCGGCGCCATCACGAACCGATCTGAATTGAAAGAGCGATGTCATGACCTTTGCGATCCATATGATCGATGTCTTCGGCGCCGGGCCGCTTTCGGGCAATCCGCTGGCGGTCGTCATCGGTGCCGATGCGCTGGCAACGGATGACATGCAGCGGCTGACGCGGTGGTTCAACCTGTCCGAGACCGCTTTTCTCTTGCCACCCACGCATCCTGAGGCCGACTACCGGGTCAGGATCTTCACGCTGGACAGGGAGATGCCTTTTGCCGGGCACCCGACGCTCGGCAGCTGTCATGCGTGGCTCTCGACGGGGCGCGTGCCGAAGAGCGAAGCGGAAATCGTCCAGGAGTGCGGAGCCGGGCTGGTTCCGATCCGACGCAATCACGAGCGGCTTTCCTTCGCCGCCCCGCCGCTGATCCGCTCCGGCGCGCCTGCACAGGATGAACTGGACCAGGCTCGGCGACTGCTGGGGATCGAATCCGGCGATGTCCTTGATGCCGCCTGGATCGACAACGGCCCCGGATGGCTGGGCATCAGGCTGGTATCGGCGGAGATGGTGCTTGCCCTCGATCCGCTCCGCAACTGGCCCGGCCGGATCGATGTCGGCGTTATTGGCCCTCATGCAACAGGCGGCAACGCGGCCTTCGAGGTTCGCGCCTTCTTCAGCGACCATCTGGGCGCTATCGTCGAAGACCCGGTCACTGGGAGCCTCAATGCTTCAATGGCGCAGTGGCTGTTCGCGACAGGTGTGGTTGAGGACGACTATGTCGCCGCCCAGGGGACACGCGTCGGCCGCCATGGCCGCATTCATTTGACCCGCGACGAGGCTGGCCAAATCTGGGTCGGCGGCAAGACGCGTACGCATGTCGAAGGCCGGCTCCGCGGCTTTTGAAAAGGCAAACGAGAAAGCGGCAACCTGATGTTCGGGCGAGCTGGCGCACATGACGCCTGTCCGGGTCGCCCCATACGCCGAACAGCTTGCTCGCAAGCCTGCTTGCCGGCGTGACGCGACAGTACCGGATCAACCTGAGCGTTGTCTGACGCTCGAAAACACGCAAGGAGTTTCAGCATGTCTGCCCCCTCGCAGAACCGGATTGCTCCATCCGTAACCACCGATCGCATCACACCGCCAGCCTCGGCAGCAGACACCTTGAGAATGCTGGTGCGCTACAAGTCCTGGGCGAATGGACTGACGTTCAAGAGCGTGATGGGCCTGCCGGCCGGCGAAGCCCTTCGGCAGAGACCGACACGGTTCGGAAACATGGTGCATACCTTGAATCACGTCTACGTGGTCGACGACATTTTCAGACATCATCTGCAAGGAAAGAAGCACACCTACACCTCGCGCAACACCGACCATACGCCCGCAGTTTCCGATCTTTGGAAAGCGGTTCAGGAAATGGACTGCTGGTACATCGATCTTGTCGACACCTGGTCGGACGTGGATCTTGCGAAAGCCGTTCATTTCGAGTTTGTTGGCGGAGGAGAAGGCGTCATGACCCGCGAGCAAATCGTGCTGCATGTCGTCAATCACGGCACCTATCACCGCGGTTTTGTCGGCGACATGATGTATCAGGTGCCTTTCGCGCCACCGTCGAACGATCTTCCCGTATTCATCAGGGATCACTATCGCGACGCTCGGTGAGCGCCTGTTCGGCCACTTGTCTCGCATCTGTGCCGGCCGCGGCCGCGGCCGCGCCCGGTGCGTGCGGATCGCTTCGCCGCGCTGCTGCCGTCGGCACGCAAGCATCGCCGACCGGTTGCGCCGCGGCCATCGCCTGTCATTGATCTGCCACCGTCGACCGGTAGCGTTCGGGGCTCACCCACTCTATCGACAGACGAATCCGCCATGCAGCGCACGTCGCGCGCCACGCCCCACGTTTATGCGGCCACGTCCCGCGCCCTCGCCGTCAGCCTCGCGATCAACCTGCTGCTGCTCGCCGTCGAGACGGCTGCGGCGTGGTCCGCGCATTCGTCCGGGCTGCTCGCGGACGTCGCGCACGCGGCGATCGATCTCGCGGCCGATGCCTTGATCCTCGTCGCATGCAGGCTCGACGCGCGCCTGCCGCCGGAGCGGCGCCCGACCTACGAGCCGCTCGCACTCGCGGGTCTCGGCGCATTGCTGGTCGCGACGGGCGCGCAGATGATCTGGCACGCGGTCAACCGGTTCGACACGCCGCCCGCCGTGCAGCCGGGCGCGACGACGCTCGCGCTCGTCGCCGTCACGCTCGCCGGCAAGGCCGTGCTTTCGCACTGGATGCTGCGCAAGGCGCGCGAGACGGGCTCAGCGCTGCTCGAGGCGAGCGGCTGGCATGTGCGTACCGATGCGTTGTCGGCGTTGCTGGCGGCGCTCGCGATGAGTGCGGCGCTGGTCGGCCTCGGCCGTCTCGACGACGTGGCCGCGCTCGCGATCGGCGCGCTCGTGATCCGCACGGGCGCCGGTTTCATCCGGCGCGGCGGTGCGCAATGGCCGATGTTGGCCGCGTGGGCGAATCGCTCGACGCGCGGTTCGTGAACGCGGTCGCCGTCGTCGTGCATGGCGCCGACGCGTGAAACCTCCGATACGCGCTATCGGTTATCGGCTGGGCGGAATGACAAAAAGGCTCGCGTCGTACGAGCGAGCCTCTTTTGCATGATGCCGTCATCGCCGTGTGTCACGCGAGGCGTTGACCGATGACGACGTGTCGCCAGACGAATGCCGGCCGACTCCGATGGATCGGCTACCCGAGACCCGAGCGGCACCACACTCCCGAGCAGGATCCGTACGAGCGTCGCCTGGCGCGTGGCACCCGTCTTCGAGAAGATCGCGCGCAGGTGCGTGCGCGCCGTGTTCTTGCTGATCCCCGGCTCCTCCGCCGCTTGCTCGAGCGTCAGCCCGTTGCAGCAGCGCGAGCGACGTCTCGGCGGGCGGCGCGATGCGGGGAGATGCGCGGGCGTCGTGCACGGCACCCGCCGTCACGAGGGTTGGTCGAGTTTTCGCATAACAGGTTATCGTTTGTTTTTGTGAAATACAGTCTTGGGTTTGTATTTTGACAATACATGCCATAGACTGTATTTTCCGATTACAAACGATCGCCTGTCATCCAGCGGAGCGCCCGATGGCCTTTCCTGTCCAGACCCTGACCCAGTTGCGCCCGATACTCGTCGGTTTCCGGAAATCCGCGGGGCTCACGCAGGCGCAATTGGCCGCCCGCCTGGGCGTCACGCAGCAATCCTATGCGCAGCTCGAAGCCAATCCGTCGGCGGTGAGCATCGAACGGCTTTTCAAGGTGCTGAACACGCTTGGCGTTCGCATGACGCTCGGCCTGGGCGCGCAGGATGATTCGGCGGAATCCGCTCAGCCCGATGCAGATGCCGATACTGATGCCGGCTCGGCGGCTCGCAAGCCGGCCGCGAAAAAGCGCATCCCGGACCCGGCGCGCGGTGCAACGGCAGCAAAAGCTCAAACCAAAACCACGTCCGGCGCCGCGCGCAAGCGGCCGGCGACGGCAGCACCGGGCAAGCCGCGGACCTCGAAACGGGAGGACTGGTGACGATGGCGCCGCGCGCCCGCCACGACCGGCTCGACCTGTGGATGAACGGCATTCCGGTCGGCTATTGGGAAATCCGGCGCGGCGTCGAGCGCCTCGTCTACCTGCCGGGCTGGCTCGACGATCCCCAGGGGCGGCCGCTATCGCTGTCGCTGCCCTTCACGCCCGGCAACCAGCCGCACCAGGGCGCGATCGTCGCCGACTACTTCGACAACCTGCTGCCGGACAGCGAGCCGATCCGCCGCCGCATCGCGCAGCGTTACCGGCTCGGATCGACGGCGCCGTTCGAACTGCTCGCGTCGATCGGCCGCGATTGCGTCGGCGCGATCCAGATGCTGCCGCCCGACGAGATGCCCGTTGACCTCGAGACGATCGACGGCGTGACGCTCGACGACGCAGCCGTTGCCGACGTGCTGCGCCACGCGACCGCCGCGCCGCTGCCCGGCCGCGGGGAGCCGGACGGCGACCTGCGCCTGTCGATCGCCGGCGCGCAGGAAAAGACCGCCTTGCTGCGTCAGGGCAACCGCTGGTTGCGGCCGTCGGGCAGCACGCCGACGACGCACATCTTCAAGCTGCCGCTCGGGCGCGTCGGGAACATGCAGGCCGACATGCGAACGTCCGTCGAAAACGAATGGCTGTGCTCGAAGCTCGTCGCCGCATACGGCCTGCCGGTCGCGCCGTGCGAGATCGGCCGGTTCGACGACCAGAAGGCGCTGATCGTCGAGCGCTTCGACCGGCGTCCTTCGCGCGACGGCACGTGGATCCTGCGGCTGCCGCAGGAGGACATGTGCCAGGCGACCGGCACGCCTTCCGGCGCGAAATACGAATCCGACGGCGGCCCCGGCATCGAGACGATCATGGGCATCCTCGCGAATTCGACCGACGCCGCGCACGACAGGATGAATTTCTTCGTCGCACAGCTCGTGTTCTGGGTGCTGGCGGCGATCGACGGCCATGCGAAGAACTTCAGCATCGCGCACCTGCCCGGCAATACGTACCGCAGCACGCCGCTGTACGACGTGCTGTCCGCGCATCCGATCATCGGCACACGCCGCAACCAGTTGCCGCCGCGCCGCGCGCGGCTCGCGATGGCCGTGTGCGGGAAGAACCGGCACTACGTGATCGGCGAGATCCAGCCGCGTCACTGGATCGCGCAGGGGCGGCGCGTCGGCCTGACCGAAGACGACGTGCGCGCCGCGATGGCGGCCGTTGCCGCGCGCACGGAGACTGCGATTGCCGAAGTCGCCGCGCAGATCCCGGGGGATTTTCCGGCGGATGTGGCGGACGCGATCTTCGACGGCATGCGTCGCCAGAGCCGCAAGCTCGGGGCGGGAGATGCCGTGTGAGGTTTGACGAGCGCCGCGAGCCGCTCAGCCCGCGTCGCGCGCGCGGGCGAGTGCCGCGAGGTTCCCTTCCCCGAACCCGTGGTGCCCCTTGCGCTGCACGATCTCGAAGAAGATTTCGCCGGGCCGGCGCTTGACGAAGGTCTGGAAGAACAGGCGCGGCACGCCGTCGCTGCCGATCTCGCCGTCGACCAGCACCGCGCGGCGGCGCAGTGCGTCGAGATCGACGCCATGCCCGGGCAGCCGCGCATCGACGTCGTCGTAATAGCGTGCGGGCGGCTCGATGAATTCGACGCCGTTCGCGCGCAGCGCATCGACGCACGACAGGATGTCGTCAGTCGACAATGCGACGTGCTGGACGCCCTCGCCCGGATGGTCGGGCAGATACGCGTGCATCAGCTCGGTACGCCGCGTGCCTTCCTCGTAGACCGGAATCCGCACCGCGCCGCACGGCGACACCATCACGCGCGATTCTTCCGACACGTGCCAGTGCGCGTCGATTTCGTGGATCTCGCGAAAATGCAGCAGGTCGTGGTAGAAATCCAGCCACTCCCGCATGCGCCCCGCGCCGACGGTCTGCGTGAAATGGTCGACCTGCTGCAGGCCGACGCCCGCGCAATCGAGATCGGTGTGTGCGGTCGCGATGTCGATCGGGCGGAAATCGATGTCGAAGATCGAGATGTCGCCGACCCCGCCGCGCTGGCCGTCTCGCCCGCGCCAGCGGTCGACGAAATACAGGTGCGAATCGCCGATGCCCTGGATCGCCGGGATCTTCAGCTCGCCGACGCCGACCCGCTCGCCCTCGAACGCCCATGCGCCGAGCTCGATCGCACGCTCGAACGCACGCCGTGCGCTGGCCACGCGCAGCCCGATCGCGCAGACGCCCATCCCGTATTCCTCCGCGTAGCGCGCGGCGAACGAATCGGGCTCGGCGTTGATCAGGAAATGCATCTGCCCTTGCCGGTACAGCGTGACGTTCTTGCTGACATGCCGCGCGATCGCCTTGAACCCGAGCTGCTCGAAGCGTTGCGCGAGCGCTTCCGGCACGGGCGCCGCGAATTCGACGAATTCGAGGCCGGCCATCCCGAGCGGATTGGCGGCCGGATCGACGACGGGCGGCGTATCGCTGGACAGGGGGTGGGAATTGCCGGGCATTCCAGTCTCCGGGGGCATGCGGTCGATGGGGATGGCGCCCGGCGCGGGCGGCATGCGCGGCCGATGTGGCGACCGGGCATCCGCTCCGAGCGGGCGAGTTTTCATGCTGCAGATTTTAACCAGATCGTTCACGGCGGCACACCCTGGCCGAACGGGATATCGTCGCGCCGCCTAGTGCAAACCCGAAAAGCGTTCGATAATCGCACGATATTGAACGATAATCGCGCACTTTGCCCGATTGGCCAATTGCCGCCATGCGGCGCGCCCCCTATTCTCCGTTCACTCATCGACTTCAATGCAGCATCGGACGCGGCGCCGCCACGATTCCACGATGCGCCGTACCAGGAGACACCGCCATGACCCCAACCTTCGACACCCTCGACGCCGCCGCAGGCGCCCGCGCGCGCAGCCAGGCGCGCAAGGCCGCGATCGGCAGCTTCGTCGGCGCCGTCGTCGACTGGTACGACTTCCTGCTGTACGGGATCGTCGCCGCGCTGGTATTCAATTCCGAGTTCTTCCCGAAAGTCAGCCCGACGATGGGCACGCTCGCGGCGTTCGCGACGTTCGGCGTCGGCTTCCTGTTCCGGCCGCTCGGCGGCGTCGTGTTCGGCCACTACGGCGACCGGCTCGGCCGCAAGCGGATGCTCGTGCTGACGGTGATGCTGATGGGGCTGTCGACGGTCGCGATCGGCCTGCTGCCGACCTTCGCAACCATCGGCTGGTGGGCGCCGGTGCTGCTGGTGCTGATGCGTGCGATCCAGGGTTTCGCGGTCGGCGGCGAATGGGGCGGCGCGGCGCTGATGGCCGTCGAGAGCGCGCCGAAGCAAAAGAAGGCGTTCTACAGCAGCGGCGTGCAGGTCGGCTACGGCGTCGGGCTCGTGCTGGCCACGGGCATCGTGTCGATCCTGAGCCACACGCTCGGCGAAGCCGCGTTCAAGTCGTGGGGCTGGCGCCTGCCGTTCGTGTTCAGCATCGTGCTCGTGCTGGTCGGGCTGTGGGTGCGCAAGAACATGGACGAATCGCAGGAGTTCGTCGAGAAGGTCGAGCACGGCAACCGCAAGCTGCGCCTGCCGGTGCTGGAAGCGCTGACGCGCCATCCGAAGGCGTTCCTGCTGATCATCGCGCTGCGGCTCGCCGAACTGTTCACGATGTATATCGTCACCGCGTTCGCGCTCAGCTATTCGACGACGAACCTCGGCATGTCGCGCGACCTGTTCCTGAACGTCGGCCTGCTGGTCGGCGCGGTGAGCTGCGTGACGATCCCGTGCTTCGCGTGGCTGGCCGACCGCTACGGCCTGCGCCGCATCTACCTGATCGGCGCGCTGATCGGCCTTGCATCCGCGGTGCCGTTCTTCATCGCGCTGGAGGCGCGGTCGATCGTGTGGATCGTGATCTTCTCGATCCTGCTCGCGAACGCCGCGCACGACATGGTCGTGAGCGTCCAGCAGCCGCTGTTCACCGAGCTGTTCGGCGCCGAATACCGCTACAGCGGCGCGGGTGTCGGCTACCAGTTCGCGAGCGTCGTCGGCGGCGGGTTCACGCCGTTCATCGCGGTCGGCCTGGTCACCCTGGCCGGCGGCTCGTGGCACCTCGTCGCCGGCTATCTCGCGGTGGGCTGCCTGATCTCGCTGGTGGTTGCCGCGCGGATGCGGGCAGCGCAGTGACGAAGTGAGCGCGTGGCCGGCCCGATCAGCGGCCGGCCATTTCTCCGCGTCGGCCGCCAGCCGAACGGCGGCACCTCTTCGCCCAACGTCAAACACCGTCAATCGCGCGCGCCGATCCCCCTTTTCCCTTCCGAACATTCCACGCCGCCCGCCGACCAATGGCATCATATGGGCCTACGTCAGTTACCGATACGCCCCCATATCATGTCGAATCTCATCGTCCACGGCGGCACTCCGCTGCGCGGGGACATCAAGCCGTCCGCGAACAAGAACGCCGTCCTGCCGATCCTGTGCGCCACCCTGTTGACCGATCAGCCGCTGCGCCTGGTCGGCGTGCCGGACATCACCGACGTGCGCAAGATCCTCGACATCTTCCGCACGCTCGGCAGCGACGTGTCGGTCGACTTCACGACGGGCCTGCTCGAACTCCACCATCGCAATACGAAGTTCGATCCGGCCGTCCACCGGCTGCCCGAGGCGATGCGCTCGTCGATCATGCTGATTCCGCCGCTGCTCGCGCGTTTCGGCGTCGCGCGCCTCGAGAACGACGTGAAAGGCTGCACGCTCGGCGTGCGCGAGATCGATCCGCACGTCGAGGTGTTCGAGCGCTTCGGCGCGCACATCGAGCGCACGCCCGATTCGCTGATCGTCCGCACCGACGGCCCGCTGACGGCCAACGATCACTGGTTCGACTACGCGTCGGTGACGACCACCGAGAACTTCGCGCTGTGCGCGACGGCCGCGAACGGCACGTCGACGCTGATGAACGCGGCGTCCGAGCCGCACGTGCAGGAGTTCTGCCAGTTCCTCGCGATGATCGGCGTCACGATCGAAGGCATCGGCACGTCGCGACTCTGCGTGACGGGCGGCGGCAAGCTCGGCGGCGGCGAATTCCGCTTCGCCGAGGATTTCCACGAGATCGCGACGTTTCTCGCGCTCGGCGCGATCACGGGCGGCGACATCACCGTGCGCAACTCGTCGCCCGAGCATTTCCCGCTGATCGACCGCACGTTCGCGAAGTTCGGCGTCAACGTCACGCACCGCGACGGCTGGTCGCGCGCGGAACGCGACGGCCCGCTGCGCGTGCGCCGGCCGTTCACGCAGAACATCCTGACCAAGGTCGAAGCCGCGCCGTGGCCGTACCTGCCGGTCGACCTGCTGCCGATCTTCATCGCGCTCGGCGTGCGCGCGGAAGGCAGCGCGATGTTCTGGAACAAGGTCTACGACGGTGCGCTCGGCTGGTCCGGCGAACTGTCGAAGTTCGGCGCGCACGTGCTGCTGTCGGATCCGCATCGGCTGATCACGTTCGGCGGGCTGCAACTGACGCCGGCGCGCGTCGAGAGCCCGTACATCATCCGCGTCGCGATCGCGCTGCTGATGGTGGCCGCGAGCATCGAAGGCCGCTCGGAAATCATGAACGCGCTGCCGATCCGCCGCGCGCATCCGCATTTCGTCGAGAACCTGCGCTCGGTCGGCGCGAACGTCGAGTGGACGAGCAGCGAATAATGCCGCTCCGGCGGGTGCGGCTCGCGTGAAATCGGCGCCGCATCCGTCTCCCCTCCTTCCCCGGCCGGCGTCGGCAGACTGCCCGGCAAGCGGCGCGCATTGAAGGATCGCCGCTTCGCTTCCAGGCGTTACTCTCCCTCCCCGCACTCGACGTCGCCCGCTCCCATGTGGTCGAAGCCGTAAAGCATCACGGCGGTCGTCCCGTGCGCGGGATCGCTCGGCCGCCTGCCGAGGCTGTCGTCGGTCGGGCTCGACGGATACTGGATGCTCGTGTCCATCAGGTTGTCCGGCTGCTTGCGCAGTTCCACTTCGGTCAGCTTGCGCCCTTCCGCGCGCGGCAATCCGAACGCCTTGCGCACGTCCGCCTCGTTCCACGTTCCCTTCAGCGTGACGGTGACCATCTGCAGGTCGCCATGCTCCCAGTCGAGCTCGACTTTCGTCGCGAGCGGATGCACGCGGGCCGCGAGCCGGTCGGGGAATGCGGGGCCTTCGTAATACGCGGTCGTGTTCTTGCATGCGTCGCCGGTGTTCCGGTACTTCTTCAGCGCGCAATTGAAGCGCTTGTCGCGGTAGGCGAAGGTCGTTTCGACGTAGCAGCCGAATTTCGGCGACGTCATGCGCGGCCATGCACGCACGTCGACGGTTGGACGAGTCAGCCCGGTGTCGCTTGCAGGACTGGCGCCGGCGAGCGCCGGCACAGCCGCAGCGAGCAAGGCCACCGCGAATTCACGAAATTTCATGTTGGGTTCCAAAAACGATGACCGCGTCTTCGATTTTCTGGAGCTGTGGTGCGTCAACGACGCGGCACTGTGCTACGAGCACAAGCAAATCGACGCGCATCGCCCGGCCTGATCGCAGCGCTCCATCAATGGGCATGTCGGCAGCGCGCCCGAAATTCCCGACGTTCAGGCGAACGGATTTCGCAGCACCGGTCCACCATCCACACGCAGGCCATCGTGCATGTCCTCGGTGTACAGGTACTCGCAGCCCTCGAGCGACGCGGCGGCGACGATGCACGCGTCATAGAATGACAAGCCATGTCGCTCCGCCAGCCTTCGCGCCAGGTCATGCGTATCGATCGTGACCGGTACGACATGGCACAAGCTCCTGATCGGTTCCAGAAACTGCGCCACGTCGCTCCACGGCATCCGCAATTTTCGGCTGCAAACGCTGGCGACTTCGTTCAGGACCTGGACACTGATGGTCGGCCGCCGAAGGAACAGCGCCTCCGCCCGATTCGCCTTGGTTTCGTCCCCGGACAGCAGATAAAGCACGACATTGCTGTCGACGAATGATTTTGCCGACTCAATCCCGCTCATTCGCATCGTCCCGGCTGAACTTGAAATCGGCGGGCAGCTTGCCCCTGAAACGCCGCAACCGTTGCAGCAGTTCATCGGCCCTCGGCTTGCGGCTGACGGCAAACACGCGCGGGCTATCGACCACGATCTCGATGTCGTCCCCTTCGCGGAGCTCCAGGGCTTCGACCACAGTGGCGGGAAGGCGGACGGCCAGGCTATTGCCCCACTTTGCGACCTGCATACGTACCTCCTTGGATATACATTGATGATTGTATATCTTCCGTATCTTGCCTGCAAAGACGACGCACAACGCATGCATATTGGAAGCTGCCGCCAGTCGAATCGCGCGATAATCGCCCACTCCCGCGCGATCACCGCGCATGACGGCACCGCTTCCCGACGATGAAAAAGCCCGAACTCGACCGACGCGACTGGATTGCCGGCCTCGAAAAAGGCCTGATGATCCTGGAAGCATTCGACAGCCAGCACGCGCGCATGACGCCCACGCAGGCCGCCGCGCGCACCGGCCTCACGCGCACGGCCGCGCGGCGCTACCTGCTGACGCTCGAATCGCTCGGCTACGTCTACACCGACGGCAAGCTGTACGGCCTGACGCCGCGCGTGCTGCGGGTCGGCTGGTCGTACTTCGACTCGGCGCGGCTGCCGCGCACGGTCCAGCCGTATCTGCAGCAACTGAGCGCGTCGTTGAACGAATCGGCTTACGTGAGCGTGCTCGACGGCTGGGAACTCGTGTTCATCGCGCGCAACGGCGTGTCGCGCGTGATGACGACCGGCTTCGTGCTCGGCGCGCGCGTGCCGGCGCCGCTGACGTCGCCGGGCGTCGTGCTGCTCGCGCACCATCCGGATCGCGAGGCCGTGCGCGCGTGGCTCGACGACACCGAACTGCCGCCGTTCACGCCGCACACGATCACCAACAAGGCGCGCCTGCTCGAACAGGTCGACCACGCGCGCGACGCAGGTTTTGCGGCGATCGAGCAGCAATTGCAGGTCGGCGTGCGCGGGATCGCGGTGCCGCTGAAGAATCGTCACGGCGAAGTCGTCGCCGCGCTGAGCACGAACATGCCGATCGGCACGGAGACGACCGACGCTGCCGTGCGGCGCGTGCTGCCGCACCTGCAGGAAGCCGCGCTGGCGATGCTGAACGTGCTGTAGCGTCCCCCCGGGCCCAAGGTGACGCCCGCTACACCGCTACGCAACGGATAGCGCCCCTTCGCCACAACCGGCAGTCTGCCGGCCGGGCATCTTCCCCCTTCACCCGATCCGCCACCACCGCGGCAGCAGATCGCGCACTTCCCGCCGCCGATAACGATCGTCGATCAGATGCACGACGCCTTCGTCGTGCTCGGTGCGGATCACGCGCCCGGCCGCCTGCACGACCTTCTGCAAGCCCGGATACAGGTACATGTAGTCGTAGCCGTTGCCGAAGCGCGCGTCCATCGCGCGCCGCATCTGCTCGTTGACATCGTTGACCTGCGGCAACCCGAGCGTCGCGATGAACGCACCGATCAGCCGTTCGCCGACCAGGTCCACGCCTTCCGAGAACGCACCGCCCAGCACCGCGAAGCCGACGCCGCGCCCGCCCGCATCGAAGCGCGCGAGAAACGCATCGCGCTCGCTTTCGGCCATGCCGGGCGCCTGCGCCCACACCGGCACGTCCGGATGGCGCGTCTGCATCAGCGCGACCACGCGCCCCAGGTAGTCGAAGCTGCTCAGGAAGCCGAGGTAGTTGCCGGGCCTCGCCGCGTATTGCGCGGCGATCAGGTCGGCGATCGGTTCGAGCGAACGGTCGCGGTCGCGCCAGCGCGTCGATACATGGCTCGCGACGCGCACCGTCAGTTGCTCGGCGCGGAACGGCCCGTCGACGTCGAGCCAGCCCGTATCGCCGGGCAGTCCGAGCGTGTCGCGGTAGAAATGGAACGGGCTCAGCGTGCCCGAAAACAGCACGGTCGCGCGCGCGGCGTCGTAGCGCGGCGCGAGAAATCCGGCCGGGATCACGTTGCGCACGCACAGCGTCGACTGGGCGCGGCGCCGGCGGCCGGCCGACGCAACGCCGTCTAGCGCCGGCTGGCGCGGCATCGGTACGCCGTGCAGCGTCGCGTCGAAGATCGACGCGCTGTCGAAGGCTTCGGCGAGCACGCCGAACTGGATCGCCTCGAAATGAAAGCGCAGCAGCGCGTCGCCGTTCGCGCGCGGCGTGTCGGTCAGGTGTTCGCCGATCGCCGCGACGAGGTTCTGCACGGCCGACACGATCGGGCCCGGAATGTCCGGATACGCCGCATAGCGTTCGGCCTGCGCGCGATTGACCGTGCCCCATGCGCGGGCGAGCCGGTCGAACGCCTTGCGCAGCGCCGCGGGCGCGGCTTCGCGCGCGGCCGCGAACGCGAACGGATCGAGCGACGCGCTGTACATCTTGCGCGCGCGGTCGAGCAGGTTGTGCGCTTCGTCGACGAGCACGCCGACGCGCCACTGGTTCTGCTGCGCGAGCGTGTGCAGCATCGCGCTGCCGTCGTAGTAGTAGTTGTAGTCGCCGATCATCATGTCCGACCAGCGCGCGAGCTCCTGCGCGAGGTAGTACGGGCAGACGTCGTGCGCGAGCGCGGCCGCGCGCACGGTATCGCGATCCAGCAGCCCGGCGCCGATCGCCGCGTCGCGCGCGGCCGGCAGCCGATCGTAGAAGCCTTGCGCGAGCGGGCACGATTCGCCATGACACGCCTTGTCCGGATGCTCGCACGCCTTGTCGCGCGCGACGAGCTCCAGCACGCGCAGCGGCAGCGCCGGCGTGCCGGCGCCGAGCGTCGTCGCCGCTTCGAGCGCGAGCGCGCGTCCGGGCGTTTTCGCAGTGAGGAAGAACACATGGTCGAGCTCGCCCTCGCCGCATGCCTTCAGCAGCGGGAACACGGTGCCGAGCGTCTTGCCGATGCCGGTCGGCGCCTGCGCCATCAGGCAGCGCTCGTCGCGAGCCGCGCGATAGACGGCGACCGCCAGCTCGCGCTGGCCGCTGCGGAACTGCCCATGCGGAAACGCGAGCGCGCGCAGCGCCGCATCGCGCGCCGCGCGATGGGCCGTCTCTCGCTCGGCCCAGCCGACGAAGCATGCGCACTGCTCGGCAAAGAACGCCGCGAGCGTGGTCGCGTCCAGCGTTTCCGTCAGCACGGTCTCGCGCTCGGACACGATGTCGAAATACACGAGCGCGACGTCGATTTCCGCGAGGCCGCGCGCGTCGCACATCAGGTGCGCATAGACCTTCGCCTGCGCCCAGTGCAGCGCGCGGTGGTTCGCCGGCATCGCGTCGAGGCTGCCGCGATAGGTCTTGATTTCCTCGATGCGGTTCGCCACGGGATCGTAGCCGTCCGCGCGGCCGCGCACGGTGAGCGTGCCCCACGTGCCCGTCAGCGCGATCTCGGTTTCGTAGCGCGCGCCGCGGTTCGACGTGACCGCACCGTGGCCGGCGATGCCTTCGAGCGCGGTCGGCGCGGGCGTGAAGCGCAGGTCGAGATCGCCGCGCCGCGCGGTAAACTCGCACATTGCCCGCACCGCGACGACGTAGCTCACGCGGACAGCCTCGCCGCGTCGGCTTGCGCGCCGCCCGCGCCGCCCCACTCGACATCGACGACGCGCACCGGCATGCCGTGCGCGACGCAGTATGCGAGCCAGCGCGTCTGGTTGTCCTGCAGCCGGTCTCCCGGGCCCTTCACCTCGATCAGCTCGTAGCGGCGCTCGCCGGGCCAGAAGCGGACGAGATCGGGCAGCCCCGAGCGGTTGCTGCGGATATCCGCGAGCAGGCGCGCGAACCACAGCCGCAGGTGCTCGGGCGGCAGGCACGCGAGCGCCTCGTCGAGCAGTTCGTCCGTCAGCACACCCCAGAACACGAACGGCGACTGCAGCCCCGCCTTCGTCGAGTAATGCCGGCGGATCGTGTCGCGATACGCGCCCGAATCGAGCTGCGCGAAACAGGCAGCGAACGCGTCCGCGCGGCGCGCGGCGAAATCGGGCGCGTGCAGGTCGGCCGGGCCGCGCTGGAACGGGTGGAAGAATGCGCCGGGCACGGCTGCGAACACGGGCTCCCAGCACAGCAGCCCGAACAGCGAATTGATCAGCGTGTTTTCGACGTAATGGACCGTCGACGCCGGCTGCGCGAGATGGTCGCGCACCGCGAATTCGACACTGACGAACGCGTCGGGGCGCGCCAGCACCAGCGTCTCGCGCGGCACGTCCGGCGCGGCGGCTGCACGTTCGACGCGCTGGCCGACGCGGCGCTGCAGGCGCGGCAGCATGCGCTCGACGCGCTGGCGCTCCTCGTCGCTCTCGAAACCGCCGCGCGCATCGAGCGCCAGCGCGAGCGCGTCGTCGTCGCGCCCGCAGCGCTCGAGCACGCGGATGCGCCGATGGCGGCTGCCGGGCCATGCGCTGCGCGTGTAAGCGTCGAGCGCGGCGGCCCAGTCGGCGCGGCGCTCGCAAGTCTGCCCGAGCGCGAACAGCAGCTTCGCGCGACGCGTCGCGAGCCACGGCTGCGCACAGCCCACCGCGTCGATCGCGCGCAGCAGGTCGTCGAACGGCAGATCGTCGGGCCACGCGTCGAGCGCGTCGCGACACATCTGCAGCGCGAGATACGCGTCGACGTCGTCGCGCTGCTGGAACGCGCGCGACGACGGTGCGATCGGCACGCTTTCGTACTGGAACACGCCGAGATCGGCGAGCACGAATTCGCTCCAGTCCTGATGCAGATTGCCGAAGAACATCAGGCGCAGCCGGTCGCACAGCGCACCGACCGTCACGCGCAGCACGCGATCATCGGCCTGCGCGCACCACGCGTCGAGCGACTGCGCGGCGTCGTGCGCGGGCCGCAGCCGTTCGAGCCATTCGGGCTTGCGCTCGCCCGCATGCGCGGCGAGCGACGGGAAGATGCGCAGCAGGTCGGCCTTGGTCGACAGCGCGAACAGCTCGTCGAGCGTCAGCGCGGGCGCCGGATCGACCCAGCCGAGTTCGACGAGCGGCGCGGCCGCATCGAGCGTGCAGCCGATTTCGTCGTACGCGAGCTTGCTTGCGCGGAAGTCGGACCCGCTGCGCATCAGCATCCGCACGAGCAGCGCGCGCGACGCCTGCGGCAGCGACGCGAAATCGCGAACGAACGCCTGCTCCTGGTGGTCGAGCAGGTCGTCGTAACGCTCGCCGAGCCAGGCCAGCGCGCGTTCGAAATTGGTCAGGTAGTAAAACGCCGGGGGCGTCGGCGAAGCAGGCGTCACGGGAATCGATCACTGTACGTTTGTACAGGTCGGAATCATATCAAATGTGACGGGAATTGCCGCACGCCACCGCCCGGCCAGGACGCAGGGATCAGAACTGGTAATTCACCGACATGTCGAACACGCCGTTGGTCGACTGCTGCGTGATCGGGCTGCGCGCCGCGCGGCCGACGAGCTGCTCGATCGCGCCGTCCATCGTCACGAACCAGTGCTTGTTCACGAACCAGACCATCGTCACGCCCAGGCCAGCCGACTTGATCCCCGCGCCCGACGAATAAGCCGGCAGCCCCGAGCGCGCGGCGGCGCCCTGGCTCACGCCGAACCAGCTGTTCATGTAGCGCGAGTCGGCGAACGAGACGGTCGGCCCCGCGAACCAGAAGAAGTTTTCGTTGCTGCCCGGCATCGGCATGTACGCGGAGAAATCGCCGGTCCAGCCGTTCGAGCCGCCGATGCTGCGGCGGACATCCGCGCGCAGCACGAGCGGGAATTCCTTCGAGATCACGTAATCGGCCGACAGCTTCATCACCGGCGCCGCGTTGATGTTGTCGAGGCCGTTCAGGTGGCCGAGATCGTCGGCCGAGCGGCGCCCGAGGTCATAACCGACCGACAGGCTCACGCGCCAGTTCGGCCCGCGCAGCACGTTCGCGCCCAGGCCCTCGCCCGTCGACAGGAAGAACAGGTCGCGATAGCGGATGTCGAGATTCGGGCCACCCATCACGCGATAGCGGTCGGAGCCTGCATAGCGCGGCTGCAGCGTCATCGCGGCGCCGACGCTGACCTGCCAGGTGGAGACGGTCGGATCGAACAGTTTCTCGAGCGGCACGCCTGCCGAGTATTGCCACTCGCCGAGCGGCGAAGGTGTCTGGGCCGACGCGTCGCGGGCGCCGGCCGCGGCGAGCGCCGCGCATGCCGACAAGCCGGATACGAACCGGCGTGCGCCGGGTGACAGTAACGGGCGGGCAACAGTCATCAAGGCGGTCTCCGTCGGTTGCGCGAAACGAACCTTAGGGAAAGCGCATCGCAGCCTCTTCGGCTGCAGCGGCTGGCAGGGCAACCGGCGGCGCGAACGTAGCGTGCGCTGAATTAACGGACATCCTACGCGACGCGCGCGCAGACGCAAAGCGCCCGCTGCACGCGGGCACTTTGCCTTCCGGAATGGATGGGGGAAGCGTTGCCGGATCAGAAACGCTCGACGTGATAGTCGCCGGCCAGCGCGGCCGGGCTGCGCGTCGACATCATCCGCGAGAAGCCGTCGGCGAGCCGCCCGAGCGCGAGCTGTTTCTGGCTGGCATCCCAGTGCGTATAGGTATCGTATGCAGCATCGTCGAACGATACGGTGACGGCGACCGGGCGGCCGCTGGCGCGAAAGCCGATATGCAGCACGCCGCCGGGCAACTCCTCGATGTGATAACGCAACGAGCGCGATTCGAAATAGCGGCCCAGCACCTGAGCGATCGCGCGCTTGTCTGGCGATTGCACGTGAATGTCCATGATGGTCCTCCTTTCAGTGGTCGTGCGGCCGGTTGCGGCGCACCGTGCCCGCCCGGCATCCGCATCGGCGGCGGGTGCGACGGCGGATCGCCGTGTGGCAGCCCGTCGGGCACGGGCGGATCGACGGGATCGTCGCGCCCGGGCTGCGTCGGATCGGGGTCGACGTCGGGTGTCGGTTCGGGGCGGTGCAGCGTGAATGGCGTCTTCATGTGACTCCTGCGCGACGGCGCGCATCTCGATGGCGCTGCGGCCGTGCGCAAGCGGCGTGCCCGTTGCCCGATCCGGACGGACGCTGCCGTGCGGTCAGTCGTCGTAGGCCGCCATCACCAGCCACATCGTGCGCCCTTCCGCGATCAGCCGCACCGCGAGCGCGAACGGATCGGACGGCGAGCATTGCGCGACGAGCGCCCGCTGCGCGCGTTCGGGACCGTCGTAGACGATGTCGCTCAGCTCGCGCACCTCGTCCTTGCCGTCGAACATGCGCCGTTCGGGCCGATAGACCAGCGATTCGCGCTTCCACGCGGCGAACCGCTCGCGTACGTGGCGGAAATCGCCGCCGCATACGTTCGCGTCGTAACGTATCCTTTCCTTGGTTGCATTCATCACGATGTCCTCTCGTCCACGCCGACGGCGCGCGGGTCATGCCCGTCGCACGGCCGGCTTCCGCCGGCGTGCAAGCGTCGTGCCGCCGATGCCGCGCGGGCACGGCGCTTGCGCCTGCATCAACGAACAAGGAGGTTCGACCATGAACGTTCACGCCCCCGGCCGCCGCGACGCCGTGTCACCGGCTGCCGGCCTGCTCAGGCTCGCCACGTCCCGCCCGCCGTCGGAAGACAAGAAGACGGAGGAGCGCATCGACGAAGGGCTCGAGGAGACGTTCCCGGCCAGCGATCCGCCCGCCGTCGGCGGTGCGACGCGTATCGACCCCGCCAAGCCGTCCGGCAAGCACGAACGTCGTGCGCCGCACGTCCCTTCCCCGCCCCGCGATCACGGCTGACGGCGGCACCCGGCTCGCGATGCGCTGCGGCGCATCGGCGGGCCGGCGAAATCCGGAGCGATCTGATGAAGATCCTTGAACGCCGATGGCATGAAATCAGCGGCGCCGCCGGCGTCGCGACGCTGGCGGCGATCGAAAGCGCCGTGGTGCTCGCGATCGTCGCGATGACCGGCATCGGCCACTGACATCGCTTGCCGCCCCCGTTCGCGACTGCCGCCGTGGAAGATGTACAAGCGGGCTGGCAAATTTCTCCGCCGTCCGGCCGACCAGGGCCGGCGGGCGCGGAACGCGCGCGGCACGGTATCTGCTCCCGAATCGATTCGCTCACGAAGGAGGCTTCATGTATCGCGTCAACGAGATCATGTCGCGCGACGTGGTATGCGTCGCGCCGACCGATACGATTCGCCAGGCGGCCGAACTGATGCAGCGCTTCGATATCGGCGTACTGCCCGTTTGCGACGGCACCGAACTCGTCGCGATCGTGACCGACCGCGACCTCGCGGTGCGGGCGCTGTCGCACGGCCATTCGTCCGATACGCCCGTGCTGGCGGTCGCATCCGCACCCGTGCAGTGGTGCGTCGAGGACGACGGCGTCGGCGACGTCCAGCAGCGGATGGCCGACGTGCAGTTGCATCGGCTGCCGGTGCTCGACCGCAGCCTGCGGCTCGTCGGCATCGTGTCGCTCGGCGACATCGCGACGCGCGCGGGCGGCCCTGAGCGCGACGAGCTCGCCAATACGCTCGAGGACGTGTCGCTGCCGCGTCGGCGCTGACACACACGCTCCCTCGTTCCGCACGACGGCCCGCTGCCCGGGTGCGACGCGCACACGCACGCACACGCACACGCACGCGTTTCGCGCGTGCGCCGCGTTGCCGTTTCGACCAGGAGGTTTTCGATGACAACGGACAAACCGTCGCGCGACGCCGCGCGCATTGTCGGCGCCGGCCGCCGCACGCACGCGGGCGGGCCGGGGCCCGACGTGATGGCCGCCCGCACGCTCGAAGGCGATCGCGTGCTGACGGTGGACGGCGACGACATCGGCAAGATCACCGACATCATGCTCGACGTGCGTTCCGGCCGGATCGCATATGCCGTCGTCGCGTCGCGCGGCGGGAGCGGAAGCGGCGACAAGCTGCTCGCGGTGCCGTGGAACGCGCTGATACTCGACGTCGAGCGCAAATGCTTCGTGCTGCCGGTTGCTGCCGAACAGGTGCGCGAAGCACCCGGCTTCGACAGGAACCGCTGGCCGGCCATGGCCGATCCGGCCTGGGCCGAGGCGCTGCACGCGTACTACGGCAGTGCGCCGTACTGGCTGATCGAGGAAGGCGAAACGGCGCTCGACTCGCCGCCGTACGAGGCGTCGCCGGGCGGCCCCGAAGACGAGGGCCGGCGCAAGCGTTGAAATCGGCCGGCTGCCACGCGATTCAGTGTGCGGCCGCCACCGTCTGCGCGAGCTTCCGCGCGGCGGCCAGATGCGCGTTCAGCGTCGGCAGCGCACGGGCCGCGAATGCGCGAAGCTGCGGGTCGCGGCCGTTGCGCGCCTCGGCTTCGTAGAGCCGGATCGCCGCCTCGTGCGTGCGCGGGCCCGCCAGCGCGACATAGGCCGTGTCGAACGCGTGGCCATCCTTGGTTCGCAATGCCGTCACCGCCGGATCGACAAGCATCCGCGTCTGGACCGGTACGCCCTTTTGCGCGCCAAGCTGCCGCAATTCGCCAGCGATGCGCGTGAGATCGTCGAGCATCCGGCGCGCGAACGCCTTCACGTCCGGGTTCGACGAGCGGTCGAGCGCGAGCTGGCTGGCCTGTCGTTCGACCTTGCAGAGCATCGCGGCCTTGTCGACGAATTCGGCATCGATGCCGGTCGGCCGCTGCGTCATGGCGGCCTCGTCGGCGGTCGGGCCGGGGCTGACGACACCCGGCGCGACCTGCACCGACGAAGCAGGCGGCGCCTGCGCGTGCGAGAGCGCGAACGCCAGTGTGCAGGCGGCGGCCAGTGCGCCTACCGCCGTCCGGCGTTCGTCCCGGTTCATCCGATTCGTTTTCATCCGGGGACCTCCGTATGCGAGACGGAGCGGGCCGGCCGCGCGGTTTTCCGTCACACGGGACGCTCGGCCGACATAAGGAAACCGGTCCATGCGCCGTTGCTCCACTCCACGCGCCCGCTGTGTCCGCTGCTACCGGTCGCTCACTTTCCCGTCGTGCGAATCGTCCGGCGCGACGTCGACGATCACGCCCGCCAGCGTCGACATGTCGACCGGCTTGCACAGATACGCGTCGAAGCCGGCGGCCAGCACGCGGTGGCGGTCGGCCTTGCCGGCGTGCGCGGTCACCGCGACGACCGGCAAGTGTCCGCCGCCGCCCGGCAAATGCCGGATGTGATCGAGCAGCCAGAAGCCGTCGCCGTCGGGCATCGCGAGATCCGACAACACGACGCTCGGCGGATGCCGTTCCACCGCGTCGAGCGCATCGTGCCCCGACTGCGCGGTCGATACCTGCGCGCCCATCGTTTCGAGTGCCGCGGCGAGGCTGGCGCGCGACGTCGCGTCGTCGTCGACGACGAGCACGCGCCGGCCGCCGAGCGCGGTCGCGGCCGGCCGGCCCGTCGTGCGCACCGGTTGTGCGGCCGGATCGTCTGCGTCCCAGCCGGCCGGCAGCGTGACCGTCACGGTCGTCCCTTGTCCGGCGCCCGCACTCGTTGCCACGACGTCGCCGCCGTGCAGTTGCGCGATGTCGCGCACGATCGACAGGCCGAGCCCGAGGCCGCGTTTCGGCGAAGCGGACGCGCCTTCGGGCCGGTTGAACGTTTCGAACAGGTGCGGCAGGTATTCCGCCGCAATGCCTTGCCCGGTATCGGCGACCGACAGCCGCACGAACTCGCCCGCTCGCGTCAGCGCCACGGTGATGCGCCCGCCCGGCGGCGTGAACTTGATCGCGTTCGACAGCAGGTTCGACAGGATCTGGCGCACGCGCTCGCCATCCGCCTGAATCACGCAGGTCGGCATCGTGTACTCGGTCGACAGCACGAGCCCGTTCGCCCGTGCCGTCGCGTCCAGTTCGCGCGTGGCGTCGCGCACGACCCGCACGAGATCGACCGGCACGTGTTCGAGGCGCAGCCGGCCCGTCGCGAGCGACGATGCGTCGAGCAGATCGCCGACCATGTGCGACAGCGATCGCGCGCTGCGATCGATCGCGTCGATCGCCTGTTGCGCGAAGCCCTGCCCGTCGACGCTGCGCAGCACCTCGACCCAGCCGTAGATCACGTTCACCGGCGTGCGCAGCTCGTGCGACACCGTAGCCAGCAGTTCGTCCTTCAGCCGGTTCGACGAGTCGGCCTGCGCACGCGCGTCGCGTGCGCCGCGCAGCGAACGCAGGTAGCGCTGTTCGCCGCGGCGGCGTTCGCGCGCTTCGCGCAGCGTCATCGACAGGCCCGTGCAGTTGCCCTGCGCATCGACGATCGGCGACGCGGCAAAGGTCGCACGAAAGCGGCCGCCGTCGCGGCGCACGCACAGCACGTCGAGCGGCCCGACAGGCGCATGCAGGTTCGCGAACGATGCGGGCAACGGATGCCGCTGCAACCAGCGCGGCGCGATCATCGAAGCGATGTCGCGCCCGGTCGCCTGCGCCGCGTCGATCCCGAAGATTCGCCACGCGGCCGGATTCCAGCTCGTGATCCGCCGCGCGGCATCGACCCCGACGATCGCATCGGGCGACGCGTCGACCACATGACGAAGCTGGCTGTCGTCAGGCGCGCTCGCCGCGGGCGCGGGCTCGCGGTGCGGCGAGCGAGAGTTGCCGCTGCCGTCGTCATCGATTTCGCGCAGACGATCGTTCGCGAGCAATGGCTTCACGGCCATCACGAGCACGCACTCGACGAAGCCGATCGCGACGAACGTGCCCGCCTGCGCGAGCAACGTGGCCAGCGGCATATCGCGCCACCACAGCGTGCCGATCACGGCCACGCTCGTCATGGTCGCGGCCAGGCCGCCGCCGAATGACGTCAGCCACGCGGCAGCCGCAACGGCCGCATAGAAAGGCAGCGGCGCAAATGGCGCGTGCTCGCCGACGACGCGAATCGCCCACGCCTGCAGCGCGGACGCCAGTCCGACGGCCAGCACGATCCATGCACCCTGCCGTAACAGCTCACGGTTCAGGGTCCTCATTGCATCCTTGCATCGCGCCGGCCCCCGTCGCGCGGCATCGTGCCGCTTGTCGGCCATCCGGCATTGTCGTCGAGCGTGCCGGGCGAGCATGGTGGTATCAGCAAGCAACATGCCCGATGCGGGCCTGGGGCGGTGTCCGGACCGAGGATGGTCGGACCGGCGTCATGCCGGCCGTCTGTTCGGCCGCAGCCGGTCCGGCACCGGTCGAAGTCGCGGTCCGCCCGGGAGGAATGCAATCGCAACCGGCTTTTTCATCGGGTTTCTGTAAAAAGGCGCCGGTGGATCGTTCCACGGGTTCGCGGAAAGACCGATGGGCGATTCCTTCCGCCCACGCCGCGCACATTGGAAATTTCTATTCAGCGGCACCTTCGCGGCCGTTTCGCTGTCGATGATAAATATTGCAATGAACGGAACACGTGATGCCGATTTTCAAAACGGCCCGCTAACGCCGATGGTCGAAACCGCAAACCGGTCGAAGCAGCGCGCAGACGGCCGCCGGCTGTCGGGCCGGTCCTCCGCGATGCGCACGCTGCTCGGCCGCATCGAGAAAATCGCGCCGACGCGCGCCAGCGTGATGATTGCCGGCGAAAGCGGGGTCGGCAAGGATATCGTCGCGCGCCGGCTGCACGATCTCAGCGCGCAGCGGGACGGCCCGTTCGTGCCCGTGAACTGCGGCGCGATTCCGCCCGATATTGCCGAGTCGCAATTGTTCGGGCACGAGAAAGGCAGCTTTACCGGCGCGATCGCGCAGCGGGAAGGGTTTTTCGAAGCCGCACGCGGCGGCACGCTGCTGCTCGACGAGATCGCGGAAATGCCTGCGGCGCTGCAGGTGAAGCTGCTGCGGGCAATCGAGTCGAACGCGATCGTGCGGGTGGGCGGTACCGAGCCGATTCCGCTCGACGTGCGGATCGTGTCGGCCACCCGCCACAATCCGGCCGACGCCGTGCGCGACGGCCGGCTGCGCGAGGACCTGTTCTATCGCCTCGCCGCGTTCGCGTTATACGTGCCGCCGCTGCGCCAGCGCGACGGCGACATCGAGACGATCGCGCTGGAATTCGTCGATACGCTGAACGCGCGGCACCGCTCGCACAAGCGGCTGACCGACGCGGCGATCGCGGCGCTGCGCGCGTATTCGTGGCCCGGCAACGTGCGCGAGCTGCACAACACGCTCGAGCGCGCATACATCCTGGCGGACGACGGCATCGACGTCGCACTGCCGAAGCAGGCGATGCCGCCCGACCGCACGTCGGAGAGCGCAATGGCGCTGCCGCTCGGCGCGACGCTGCACCACGCGCAGCAGCGCTTCATCGCGGCGACACTGCGTCATTTCGACGGCAACAAGCCGCGCGCGGCGAAAGCGCTCGGGATCAGCCTGAAGACGCTCTACAACCGGCTCGCGCTGATGCGCGACCGTGGCCGCTCCTGAGCGGCACGGCCGCGCATCCGGCGTGCCGCGTCATGCGACCTTGAACTGCCCGACCGTCGTCGCCAGCGCGTTCGCCTGCGACTGCAGCGCGGTTGCGGCCGCCGTCGACTGTTCGACGAGCGCCGCGTTCTGCTGCACCATTTCGTCGAGCTGCGTGACCGCGCGATTCACTTCCTGGATGCCGCGCGTCTGCTCGTTCGCCGCGTGCGTGATCTCGGAAATGATCGTCGTCACGTTCGACACGTTGGACACGATCTCGCGCATCGTGTCGCCGGCCTGACGCACCTGCCCGGACCCGGCCGACACGCTCGCGACCGTCGATTCGACCAGCACCTTCACTTCGCGCGCAGCCTGTGCGCTGCGTTGCGCGAGGCTGCGCACTTCCTGCGCGACGACCGCGAAGCCGCGGCCCTGCTCGCCCGCGCGCGCCGCTTCGACGGCCGCGTTCAGCGCGAGGATGTTGGTCTGGAATGCGATCCCGTCGATCACGCCGATGATGTCGCCGATCCGGCCCGACGCTTCCTCGATCTTCCCCATCGTCGCGACGACGTCCGACACGACCACGCCGCCGTGCGACGCGATCCGCGACGCGGCTGCCGCGCGTTCGTCGGCCTGGCCGGCGGCTGCCGCCGACTGGCCGACGGTGGCCGTGATTTCTTCCATCGAAGCGGCCGTTTCCTCGAGGCTCGCCGCCGCCGATTCGGTGCGCGACGACAGGTCCTGGTTGCCCGCCGCGATTTCGTTCGCAGCCGTGCGCACCGATTCGCTCGCGTCGCGGATCTGGCGCATCACGTCGTTCAGCTTGTCGATGAAGCTGTTGAACGAGCGCGCGATGTCGGCGACTTCGTCGCGGCCGTCGGCCGGCAGGCGCTGCGTCAGGTCGCCCGCGCCCGAGCCGATCGCGGCCATCGCCTGACGCACCAGCGACAGGCGGCGGAACGCGGTCGCGGTGATCGCGCCGATGATCAGCGATGCGACGCCGACGATCACGATCAGCGTGATCAGCGACGCGGTCAGCAGCGAGCGCATCCCGGCCGTCGCCTCGGTCTTGTCGAGCAGCACCAGCGCGTACCAGTCGGTGCCCGGCACGGGCCGCGCGCGCACCAGCTTCGCATCGCCGCCGACACCGACCTCGACGGGCGCGGTCGCGGCCGCGATCGACGCGGCGCTCGTCGCGCCGAGCTCGGGCGACACGTCGGCGACCGGCTTCAGCGTGAGCTTCGGGTTCGGGTGCGCGACGACGTGGCCGCTGCTGTCGATCAACATCCCGAAGCTCGCGGGCGTCGGGTGGATCGACTTCACGTTTGCGATCACGCTGTCCATTGCGACGTCCGCGGCGACCACGCCCTTCAGCGCACCGTCGCGCAGGATCGGCACCGCGAACGTGACGACCAGGTTGCCGGTGCCGGCGTCGACGTAAGGCGGCGTGACGACCGGCTTGCCGGCCTGCGCGGCCTGCTTGTACCACGGGCGGCCGGTCGGATCGTAGTCGGGTGGGATGCCGGTCGGGTCGGAGAAGCGGAACGTCTTGTCGGCATAACCCGCGTAGACGTTCGTGAAGCCGCCGGCCGCGGCCATCTGCTTGAACACAGGCAGCGGATCGGGAGCCAGCGCGGCATCCTGCAGCGACGCGATCATCCGGCTCCGGGTGGCGACCCAGTCGGCGATCCCGACCACGTGGCCGCTCGCGACGGAGGTCAGGTTGCGGTCGATCGCGTCGTCGTTGTACGAGCGTGCGATGAAGTAGTTGATCAGCGTGGTGGCGACGAGCGCGAATACGACGATGGCGACGCACGCGGCAAGGATGCGGGCGCGGATGGACGAGAACATGGCAACGACTCGGTAAGGGAGCGCGAACGCGCGGTGGACCAGTTCACCGTGTAAACGGCAAACGCGCCGCTTACTTGAGGCCGTTGTGACGATTCAGGGAAATGTACGACGAAAGGCGCCGCCGGCTGTCGGCGGATCGTCAGGAGACTGGCGTGCCTGACCGGTGCCCGCGCGCAGGTCGCCGGACGCGGCGACGGTGCCGACGGCCTCGTGCGCGGAAATCACCGGGCGTTTCGGGTTGGCCGGCTCGCCGTCGGCCGCATGCGTAAAGGTCGAGCGGAATTGGGCCGCGGCCCGGCGACGGATCGGGTAACGCCCGCGGCGTCAGCCGCGGCGAGCGCCCGTCATAGCCGATGGCTCGGGCGCGGATCGGATTCAGTGGGCTGTGTATCGGCCCGCGTGTCGCGGTCGAGATCGTCCTGCTGGCGCATCCGTTCGCGCAGGTGCCGGATCGCGAACACGTGGATGTAGTCGTGCACGCGCGCGCCGGACGACAGCACGCGCACTTCGTCGTCGAGCATCGCGCGCAACTGGTCTGCGCCGATCGCACGCTGTTGGGCGGCTTCCTTGAGTGAATCGAGCAAATTGTCCTTGGACATCGACGAACTCCTGACGGTCGAGGAACGAAAAGAAGACGGTACTGGAAGTTTAGAGACTGGACGGCTGCGCGGCATGCGGTGCGCCGGAGCATATTTGCGCGCGATCAACGGCACGTTGCGTGCCGCCGTGCCGATCCGTCTCCGGACCGGCTGCGCCTGGTTCGCGGCGCAAACCGCCCGCGAACGAAACTGGAAGCCCTGCCACGCCACCCCGGGGCGCGGCACCGGTCGACGGGCTGACGATGGAACGCCGCGCGATACCGATGCAGTTGGGGAACTTAGACCGGCCGAAATCATGCGTCAAGCGGCGTCTGCGGCCCCCCGCTCATTCGTCGGAACGAACGCGCCGGATCACGGCAGATAGCACCGTACCCGCCGATCGGCCGCCACGCGTGTCAGCGGATTCCGATACGCACCGCGCAATGCCTGACAGCGACTTCAGCGCCCGCTGCTTGGCAGCGCGTTGCCGCCGCCCGATACTGATGGCATGAACAAAGCGTTCATACCGGGTCATCGCCCAGCCGGCCATCGAGCCGGCATGCGGGGTCCGGCGCAGGAGACCAACCATGACACATCGCAACTTTGCAGGCCGGGACGGCCAGCGGCACGCGTCGGGCAATGCGCGCGCCCTGCCCGCCCGGGCCGGGTCGGCCGGCATCCGTCCATCCGACGATCTCGACACCTTGCTCGCGCTCGCACGCGAAGCCGGGCTGCTCGTCACGCTCGACGGGCAGATCGGCCGCGAAAAGTACCAGAGCGTCGCGGGGTCGGTACTCGCGCTGCAACGGTTCGCCGCGGCACTCTGTGCGCGGGCCGCGGACGACGCGCCGGCCGTTTCGGAGTCGCGCCGCAAGGCGCGCCCCGGCTGGCCGCATGCGAACCGGCTGCGCAATCGCACATGCGGCGTGTGCGCACCGTTGCATGCCGTGCGCCGACGCCCGCATGTACGCCGCAGCGCCGGCCGCCGGCACACTCTGCGGTCGACGCTTCGCACCCTCTGAGCGCGCACGCAGCAGGCACGGCACGGGGCCGTGCGATGGCCTAGCGCGACAGAAACTTCTACGAGGCTCGCGGCGTGCCGCCCATGTAAGGCGATGCCATGCATGCCGCGAGTGTCCGCCGGCCCGCATCGACTGCGCGCCATTAGGTGCGATGGCGTGCCGTTCCACACGGCGGCATTCACGACAATTCCTGCGGGGAAAAGAAATCTGACGGGGCCAGCAATGCGGAAAGCGGACGGGGTGACTCGCACCCCGCCCG
Source organism: Burkholderia pyrrocinia (assembly GCF_022809715.1). Classification (NCBI taxonomy): domain Bacteria; kingdom Pseudomonadati; phylum Pseudomonadota; class Betaproteobacteria; order Burkholderiales; family Burkholderiaceae; genus Burkholderia; species Burkholderia pyrrocinia. Next base: position 657,850 of record NZ_CP094460.1, on the reverse strand, counting down.
TCCTCCAAGGCAGCGGTCGGCTGCCTACCCTCGTGCCAGAGAGTCCCTGGTCGGACGATGCGCCATGCAATGCGAGGCGCGGCTCCTGAAAAGGATGGGTCGGCGACCAACGTGCCGTCGATCGATGCCCGCGTTCATGCGCGACGGTCATTACATTTGCACGACAGACCTGCTGCGTCGGCGGATACTCCATAAATATCTCACGCGATGCGCACGACGTTTCTGACGCAGATCAACCGAAACCCGCTTCGTGCGCGACACCGCGCCAGTCACTCCGCGCCGCGCACGAGCAAGACAGGCACTTGCGCGAGGTGCGCAACGCGGCGCGCGACGCTGCCGATCAGCCAGGCGGCGATGCCGCGCCGGCCGTGCGAGCCGACCACCAGCAGTTCCGCGCGCCAGTGCACGGCGTCGCGCATCAGCGCATGGGCCACATCGTCGCTGGTCGGACGCGTTTCGACGATACCGCGCTTGGTCGGGTTACCGGTCGCATGGAACAGCGGACCGACCTTCGCGAGTGCATCCTCGCCCTCCGCACGGTACGCATCCTCGAGCGCGCGCACCGGCACGAAATCCGTCAGACGAACCGCGCGATCGATCACGTACGCCGCATACAGCAACGTCGTCGGCGCCGCGAAGCCGAGCCCGACACGCACCGCGTGCAGCGACGGCTCGCTGCCGTCGACCGCGAACATCAGCCGCTGTAGCGTGCCGTCCGACGGACGTGCATAGCCGGCCGGCACGATCAGCAGCGCGCAGCGCGCGCGTGTCGTCAGCGTGTCCGACATCGCGCCTTCGACGAGCCGCAGCAGCCCGTGATGCGGATTCGCGCCGACCACGAGCACGTCTGCGCGCCACGCCAGCGTGTCGTTCACCAGCGCATCGGCGACCGTGCCGCCCGTGACCGACGTATCGACGACGACCTGCTCGACCTCGATGCCGCTGTCGTCGAACAGCGCCGCGATCCGCGCGTTGGTGGCTTGCGCCTCGCGGATCATGTCCTCGCGCGCCGACGTCAGCAGCGCGTCGATGCGCGGGATGTCGGGCAATACGAGGCGCGGGTTGTCGATTGTGCAGACGATGCGCAATCGCATGCCGGGGCGCAGCAGTGTGCGCGCGTAGCGCGCGGCGGCCAGCGATTCGGGCGTCGGATCGACGGCCAGCGCGATTCGCGCGAGCGTCGGGATAGGCTGAGCAGGCTGCATGGCGAAGGCCTCCGTGCGTGTGCGTCGTCGCAGAACGACGACGGGAGCTTCGCGCGGAAGCGGCGTGCAGCGGCCGGGCGGCCGAACGGCTGGCACGGTCGCGGGGATCGCCGGGTGACCGCGCGAAGCGCGGACAAGCAATGCGTTCAGCATAGGCCGTCCGGCCCACGCGCGCATGATCGCGATCAACGATCGCGCAGGCCATGCCCGTGCCGCTTGCGACTTCGTCGGCACCGATGCCGTCGACTTATTTGGACAACGTCGCGCGCACCGTATATTCGCCTTCGAGCGCGCCGTGTTCGGGACGCACGAAATAGCGCGACGAATCGAGATCGGCCGGCAGTGGCTCGACCGGATAGCCGTGCTTCTCCCACGCATCGAGGCCGCCCTTCAGCGCCCGGATGTTGTGGATCATCTTCTTGCGCTGCATCTTCGCGATCAGGCGCTTCGCGGTGGCCTCGTTCGGGCACACGCAATAAACGACGATCGGCCGTTTCAGCATTTCCGGGTCGAGCAGGTCCGGCGAATCGAGATCGACCGGCACCGCGCCGGCGATCCGGTACGGCTCGCGTTCGCGAATCGCTTTCGGCCGCGCGTCGAAGATCAGCGGCGGCTCGTCCGACGTCATCATCTCGACGAGCTGCGGCGGCGAGATGCGCACCTGCGCGAGATAGCGGCGGAACTGCACGCGGCGCACCCAGCGGTACAGCAGGAACGTGATGAAGATCGCGAGGAACGCGTCGAGGATCGTGCCGCCGCTCGCGCGCACCCACAGCACGAACTGGACGATCTGGTCGTGAATGGCCGCGCCGCCGACCAGCCAGAACGCGGCCCACAGCGACGCGCCGGCCAGATCCCAGAACAGGAACACGCCGACGCCGATCGCGGTCGTGCCGAGCAGCGGCGCCGACACGAGGCCGAGGCCCGGCAGGAACTTGGACAGCACGAGCAGCGGCGCGCCGTATCGTTCGAATACGTTACGCGCGAAGCGCAGCGTCGTGTCGAGCGACAGCGAGAAGCGCACGAGGCCGTTCAGCAGGCGCCGGCCGCGCGTGCGGCCCATGAAGAACCACAGCGAATCGGCGAGCATCGTCGCACCGATCGCCGCCGCGAACATGCTGGCCCAGGACGCCTGCCCCATCGCCGCCATCGTGCCGCCGAGAATCAGCATCGGCACGGCCGGCACCGGCACGCCGAGCTGCGTGATCAACACGCTCGCGAACACGGCCCACGGGCCGAGCGACGATGGAATTGCAATGGGAAAGTGCCACACGGCGGCGCTCCTGGAAGACATGCGGGCCGCGCGACGGGGGCCGTCGGACCGGCTGCGCAACGGCCGCCGCGGCACGTCCGCAGCAGACCTTGTGCATCACGGGCATTCTAAACGGGTTTGGCCGGGATCGCGCGGAACACACGCCATCGGCGCGGGCTTCGGGCCGATGGTTGCACCGCTCTGACAATCACGCGTCCGGGCGCTGCGCGAGCCTTGCGACGTGCTCCGCGTAGTCGGGAAACGCGGCAGCCAGCGCGGCTGCGTCGGCCAGCTCGAATTCCGCGAACTCGAACCCCGGCGCAACCGTGCAGCCGACCAGCGCGACGTGCTCCGGCGACGCGCAGCGCGCGCCGAACCAGCGCCCGGCCGGCACAACCGTCTGGAACACGGTGCCCGGATGCGTGAGCGGGTTGCCGAGCCGGTGGATCGTCAGCCCGTCGCGCTCGTCGAGCACCCACACTTCGAGCGGATCGCCGGCGTAGAAATGCCAGACCTCGTCGGAGCGGATCCGGTGCCACGACGAATAAGCGCCGTCGCACAGCAGGTAGTAGATCGCGGTCGATGCGGCGCGCGGCGCGCCGTCGGCCGGACGCACGACCGAATCGGCCGCGCGGTAGGTTTCGCGGAAATAGCCGCCCTCGGGGTGCGGCTGCAGGTCGAACTGGCGGATCAGGTCGGTGGCGGAAATCGGCATGGCGGATGACGTCGGTAACGTGAGAAACCGGCATCCGGCTAGGGCCCGGTTCGTCGCGGATGCGACCGGGTGCCGCCGGATACCGCTGCGTCGATCGCCGCAGCCATGCGCGCGGCGAGGAAACGGACGTGGTCGATGCTGCCAGAACTGCGGGTCGGGATGCAACCCGCGGGCATGGAACGGCGGCCATGCGCGCACATCCGGGGCACCGTCGTCCGGACGACGCATGCGCCGAACGTGACAGGCGCACTCACGCGCGCTGCGCCGATCTGCGCGTCGCGCGTTCCATCAAACCGACATCCGGCAAAGGCGCGCGGCAGTCTCCTGCCCGCAACCGCTCATGCGTCAGCAACGCACCGCATGTCACGCGGTCGCCGGCGCGCCCCGCGTGCCCGGCTCGCTGTGCCGTACCAGCAGCACGGGCCGGTCGGCCGTGCGCAGCAGCGATTCCGCGACGCTGCCGAGCAGCAGCCGGCGCAGCCCGTGCCGCCCGCTCGTGCCCATCACGATCAGGTCGGCGTCGGTTTCGGCCGCCGTGCGCATCAGCACCGTGGCGACATCCTCGCCGTACGCGTCGAGCGCGCGCACGGTGCCCGGCACGTGCTGCTGAGCGAGTTCCGCTTTCGCAGCGTCGAGCACCGGCGTCGCGGCAGCGGTGGCCGCCGCATCGCCGTCGCGCTCGGCCGCGAAGCCCGCGTCGACGTCGACGAGCTGCGGCCGATGCTCGACGACATACGCGCAGGTGACCTCGCCGCCGGACGCCGCCGCGATCCTGATCGCCTCGCTCAGCGCGAGACGCGCGCTCGGGCCGCCGTCGAGCCCGACGAAAATCCGCTTGTACATGGTCCGTCCCTCCGACCGGGCACGCGTCGCGCGTTGTACGACGACGGCCCGTTACCGCAAGCCAACCCGGTGCCGGCTTGCCTGCCGAACAGTCTGCCCCACGTGCCGACGCGCTCGTTGACGCGCGTCAAGCGCGGCCGGCGCGCCCGCTGCTCCACGCCGTTTGCCGCATTTTCAGCTGACCCTATTACATAAAACGTGTAAAACGCGCACAATTTCATCTTCAAAATAGACGCTGTACGCAGCCGGTGCGAGTTTTGCCCGGTTTTGCCGCGCTGCCCGAGTGCTGCCGGCCGCCCCGACAACAGAATGGCCATCGAATGACCGCCAGTGGAACCCCAACGCGTGATTCCCGAGGGCCCACGCGCCTCCCGAGCATGTTACGCCAGCCGCTTGCGGCTGGCATCGTCGCGCTGTGCGCCGGCGCGGTGCTGTCGCTCGGCGTCGCGCTGCTGGTGCGCGAGCAGTGGCAAGGCGCCGTCCGTACGCGCTTCGAGCGCCGCACGACGCACGTGAGCGCGATGCTGCGCCACGAGCTGCAGTCCGGCGTCGCCGTGCTCGAAGGCGCGCGCGGCGCATTCAGCCTGGTCCCGGAAATGACGCCCGAGCAATGGCGCCGGTATGCGGAGACGCTCGATCTCGACAGCGGCCGCTCGCCGGTCCGGCAGATCGGCTATGTGCCGCTGCCGCCCGCGACACGCAGCGCCCTCGCCGGCTCGAAACCGATGCCGGGCGGCGCGCTCGCGGCCGCGGCGCTCAGCGCGCCCCCGTCGAGTTCGCCCGTCGTGCGCTTCGGCGCGTCCGACGCGGCGCCGCTGGCGCGCGCGCTGCAGACCGGCGACATCGCGCTCGGCGTTCACCCGGCCGACGACGACACGTCCCGCGACGCGCGCACCCTCACCCTGTTCCTGCCCGTGAGTACCTCGCCGCATGCGGCCGCCACGCCGTCCGGCACGCGCGAAGCCGGCGCCGACGGGATGCTGTTCGCGGCGCTGAGCCCGCGGCGCCTGATCGAGCGCGCGCTCGACGCGGAACGCGGGATCGACCTGTGGATGACCGCCGGCGGCGATCCGCGCGCGATCGTCAGCGTCGAGGCGACGACCGACGAGGCATCGGCTTCGCCCGACCTGCTGCGGCGCACCGACGTGCTGAATTTCGGCGGCACCGTGCTGACGCTCGCCTATTCCGCTGACGGCCGCCCGAGCGCAACCGGCGCGCAGCGCGCGGCCGGCACCGTGCTTGCCGCCGGACTGATCGCGTCGTTCGCGTTCGCGGCGCTCGTCCATGCGCTGATGCGCGGCCGGTCCGGCGCCACGGCCGATTCCGGCGCGAGCAGCCGCGGCATCCTCAACGAGGCGCGGATGATGGGCATTATCCGTTCGTCGATGGAAGCGATCATCACGATCGACGAAAAGCAGACGGTCGTGATCTTCAATCCGATGGCCGAGCAGGTGTTCGGCGTGTCCGCGATGGAGGCGATCGGCGCGCCGCTGTCGCGCTTCATCCCCGAGCGGTTCCGCGCCGCGCACGCGCGGCATGTCGACCAGTTCGGCGTGACGGGCGTTTCCGAGCGGCAGATGGGCCGCCAGCGCGTGCTGTTCGGGCTGCGCGCCAGCGGCGAGGAATTTCCGATCGAGGCGTCGATCTCGCAGATTCGCGACGCGTCGGGCAAGCTCTATACGGTGATGCTGCGCGACATCACCGAGCGGCTGCGCGCCGAGAATGCGCTGAAGCAATCGCGCGAGGAATTGCGCGAACTGTCGGCGAACCTGCAGAACGTACGTGAAGAAGAAAAGACGCGCATCGCGCGCGAGCTGCACGACGACCTCGGCCAGCAGCTCACCGCGCTGAAGATGGATCTGTCGGTGGTCGAGCAGCAGTTGCGCGTACCCGGCCGCGCGCAGCCGGACGAAGGCATGCTGTCGCACCTGCAGGGCATGCGGCGGCTGATCGACGCGACGGTCGCGTCGGTGCGGCGCATCGCGGCCGATCTGCGGCCGGTGATGCTCGACGATCTCGGCCTCGTGCCCGCGATCGAATGGCTCGCAAACGATTTCACGAACCGCTACGGGATCGATGTCGAGCGTCACATCGAAACGGGCGGCCTTACGTTCACCAGTGCGGGCGCGACCACGCTGTTCCGCATCGTCCAGGAAGCGCTGACGAACGTCGCGCGCCATGCGGATGCGACGCGCGTCGCGCTGCGGCTCGACATCGAGGACGGCTTCTGCGTGCTGCGCGTCGCGGACAACGGCCGCGGCGCGGCGCCCGGCGGCGCGGTCCACGAGGACAAATCGTTCGGCCTGATCGGCATTCGCGAGCGCGCGCACATGCTCGGTGGTACCGTGACGATCGACACCGCGCTCGCGCGCGGTTTCTCGATTACCGTCGCGTTACCGCTCAGTACCGTTCAACAGGAAACCCTCATCACATGATCAAGGTGCTCATCGCCGACGACCATACGCTCGTGCGCGACGGTCTGCGGCACATCCTCCAGAACGCCAGCGGATTCGAGGTGGCTGGCGAAGCCTGCGACGGCCCGTCGACGATCGCGCTCGTGCGTTCGACGCCCGCGCAGGTGCTCGTGCTCGACCTGTCGATGCCGGGCCGCAACGGCGTCGAACTGATCAAGCAGATCAAGGACGAGAAGCCCGCGCTGCGCGTGCTCGTGCTGACGATGCACGCGGAGCAGCAATACGCAGTGCGCGCGTTCCGCGCGGGTGCGTCAGGCTATCTGACGAAGGAAAGCGCGAGCGCCGAGCTGGTCGGCGCGGTCACGAAGGTGGCGTCGGGCGGCGTCTACGTGAGCCTCGCGATGGCCGAGCAGTTCGCGCAGAGCCTGAACGAGCCGGCCGAGACGCTGCCGCACCAGCGGCTGTCCGATCGCGAATTCGACGTGTTCCGGCGGATCGCCGCCGGCCAGACGCTGACCGAGATCGCACACGCGCTGTGCGTGAGCGCGAAGACGGTCAGCACCTACAAGACGCGAATCCTGGAAAAGATGCAGATGCCGCACGAAGCGGCGCTGGTGCGTTACGCGATGCGGCACAAGCTGCTCGACGAAACGGACGACGTGTAACGGACGACGTGTAGCAGCGGATGGCAGGCTTGACCGGCCGCGCGGCATGCGGCCGGTAACTGTAACGGTGCGTGACTTTTACCTGGCGGGCACCGGGCACGCGAGATCGCCTTCCTCGCAGGACAGATAGGCCTTCAGCGTTTCCGTACGCGCTTTCGTCAGATCGTCGAGGCAGGTCGATACGACCATCGGGTATACGCTGCCGCCCTCGGCGTTCGCGCTGGAGAAACCGCATTCGGCATCGCGGTATGCAATCCACGCGCGCTGCGCATTCACCAGTTTGTCGGCAAGCGGCCGTGCATCGCGCAGGCGCGCGGTGACGGCCTGATAGGTCCGGTTCAAATCCCCGTCGGATTTCTTGTACGCGCGATCGGCACACGCCGTCATCGTCGCCTGATCCGTTGCGTCCGCACAATTCGCCTGTGCATGAGCGACGTTCGCCGCCAGTGCCAGCGAGCACAGCAGACCGGTCAAGACACGCATGGATGCTCCTTGTTGTTCGTTGAAGTCGTGGAATCCGGTGCGGAGCCTGATGCCCCTGCCGCGCCTCGGCGCGCGGCGACACCGTCCGCGATGCTAGCGCACGCGCGTCCGCTTGTCAGCCGGCATCATGCTCGCGCGTCGGCTTGCATATCATCCACGCGCACCTACACTGGAAAAATTGATACGCCGCTTCAGGCCAGCGCTATCGCATCCATCCCGTCCCGCTTCCGCGCATTTCCCAGCGCATTTCGCGTTCGTGCCGCCGAGCGGGCATGACGTTTCGTCAGCCGGTTTCCTCTGCCTTGCGCAACGCGCAATCGCCATCGCTCTCTGGAGGAAATCATGAGCTATCACCTGGAAGGCCGTCTGCTCGAGGTCTGCAACTGTCGCGTACTGTGCCCGTGCTGGATCGGCGAGGATCCGGATTTCGGCGTGTGCGACACCATCGTCGCATGGCATGTCGACAAGGGCACGGTCGATGGCGTCGACGTCGGCGGCAACACGATCGCCGCGGTGTGCCGCGTGCCTGGCAATATCCTGGAAGGCAACTGGACGGCCGCGATCTACGTCAGCGACACGGCGTCCGCCGAGCAGGAGCAGGCGCTGCTCAAGGTCTACACGGGACAGGCCGGCGGCCCGATCGCCGAACTCGCGAAACTGATCGGCAAGGTCGTGTCGATCGAGCGCGCACCGATCCGGTTCGACGTCGAAGGCGCGCGCGGCACGCTGTCGATCGGCACCGACTATCACGCGGAACTCGAGCCGTACCTGGGCCCGAGCGGCGCGCAGACGACGCTGACCGACACCGTGTTCTCGACCGTGCCCGGCGCCCCCGTGTTCGTCGGCAAGGCGCCCGTCTACCGGTCGAAGAATGCGGCGATCGGCATCGACCTCGATCTGAAGAATCACAACGCGTTGCAGAGCACGTTCCTGTTCGACGCGTGAATCGCGATCGCACGGAAACGGCCATGGCAGCGTCGCTGCATCGGCGCCTGTTTCCGCTGGTGCTCACGAGCCTCGTCGGATTCGCGTGGGTCACGTTGTGGGCGTGGACGCGCAGTCCGTACGGGCGTTATCTCGAGCACGGCGACGGTGCCGCCTCCGAACCGTTCAGCGCACTTTGTCGCGCGCTGCCGGGCGGCGCGCTATGGCTGCCGGCCGTGTTCGACGCGGCGGCCTGGACGCTGATGATCCTTGCGATGATGCTGCCGACCACGCTGGCGCTGTTCGATGCGTTCGCGCGCGTCGTCGCGAACCGCCCCGACCAGGCGCGCCTGCTCGCGCTCGTCGGCGTCGGCTACGTCGTCGTGTGGAGCGGATTCGGCCTCGTCGCGCACGGGCTGCATGCACTGGTGCTGACGGGCGTCGCGCATGTGCCGGCGCTCGCGTGGCGCGGCTGGCTGATCGGCGCGGCCGTGTTTGCGCTCGCCGGCGCATTTCAGTTCAGTTGGCTGAAGGAACACTGCCTGGACCGGTGCCGCACCCCTTTCAGTTTCGTGATCAGCCGCTGGCGCGGCCGCACGCCGTTGCGGAACGCATTTGCGCTGGGCGCAAGCCACGGGCTCTTCTGCGTCGGGTGCTGCTGGGCGCTGATGCTGCTGATGTTCGTCGTAGGCGCCGGCAGTCTCGGCTGGATGCTGTCGCTCGCCGCGCTGATGGCCATCGAAAAGAATGCGGCGTGGGGACGGCAGCTCACGGCGCCGCTCGGCGCCGCGCTGTTCGGCGTGGCCATGCTGATCGTCGCGAACCACGCGTGAGGCCCGCAATGCGCCCGCCCGCCTCCGCATTCCCGCTGCACGTACGGCCGGGCGTGCGGGTCGCCGCGCTGACGTCCGTCGCGATGCTCGCATTCGCGTCGAATTCGCTGCTGTGCCGGCTCGCGCTGCAGGCCGGGCGGATCGACGCGGCCAGCTTCGGCAGCCTGCGCCTCGTGTCGGGCGCGCTGATGCTCGCGATCGTTGCCCGCGCGGGTGCGCGACGGCCCGCCCCGCCCGCGGACTGGCCCGCGGCGGCGATGCTGTTCGCCTATGTCGCGTGCTTCTCGTTCGCGTACCTGACCGTCAGTGCCGCAACCGGCGCGCTGATCCTGTTCGGCGCGGTGCAACTGACGATGTTCGCGGCAGGATGGCGCGCCGGCGAACGGTTCGCCCCGGCTGGCTGGGCCGGGTTCGGCGTCGCGCTCGGCGGGCTGCTGTATCTCGTGTCGCCGGGGCTCGCGGCACCGACGCCGCAAGGCGCGGCGCTGATGACCGTCGCCGGCATTGCATGGGGCATCTATTCGATACGCGGCCGCAAGCCCGCCGATCCGGTCGCGGCGACCGCCGGCAACTTCCTGCGTGCCGCACCGCTGGCGCTCGCGTTGAGCGTCGCGCTCGCCGCTCGCATGCGCGTGACGCCGGCCGGCGTCGCGCTTGCCGTGCTTTCCGGTGCGCTCACCTCGGGCCTCGGCTACGTCGTCTGGTATGCCGCGCTGCGGCACCTCACGGCCATGCGCGCCGCGGCAATCCAGTTGTCCGTGCCGCCGATCGCCGCGTGCGGCGCCGTGCTGTTCCTGTCCGAACAGCCGACCTGGCGGCTCGCACTCGCATCGGCCGCCATCCTCGGTGGCGTCGCAGCGGTGCTCGCGACCCGTGCCCGCCATGCGGGCACCGCGCCGTAATGCCAGGCCGGCGCACCGCGCTCGCCCCGGCTCATTCGGGTATGCGGAAACGAAAAACCCGTACACGGATACCGTGCACGGGTTTCGGGGGAACCTGCAAACCGGGCGCCGTTGCTGGCGCCGGCCGGCTTAGTGGCCGAAGTACACCGACGAACGATCGGCGGCGGCCGGCACGACCACGCGTTGGCCCGACTGCGACGTCGCAGCTGCATTCGCGCCGTAGCCCGTTGCGTCAGCCTGCGCGCCGGTGTTCTGCGCGGCAGCGATCTTTGCCTGTGCGGCCTGGATGTTTTCCGGGTAGTTCACCCAGTCGTTCGGGTTGTAGCCGGCCTTTTCGAGCTGGACCAGCTCGGCACGCACTTGCGCGCGCGTCAGCGGCTGCTGGTTCGATTGGGCGAACGAGACGACCGGTGCGGCCACCAGGGCGGCCAGTGCAACTGCCTTGATCAGCGATTTCATGATGCGTTACCTCCAGGATTGTTTTGTCAGGCGCGTCGGACTCGGGGTCGTTGCGCATGAGTAGAAGTCTAGGAGGCGCGACTATCAGGGTAAATACTTAAATCGCAAATTCACTGTTGACGGAAACCGTACAATTTCGCCGGAATAACCACAATCATCAGACGATTATCGGCATTCATGCGCCGAATGCTGCGATACGGCATCCGGCGCGCGCGGCCCACGCGTCAGCGCGATGGGTCGATATCCGCCGACGCCATCAGCCTGTCGAACAGCAGTGCCTTGAGGCGGACCAGGTCGTCGGCGCCGGTCTCGCCGAACGCCGCGTGATGCAGCGTCAGTGCCGGCGCCGCCGGATCGGCATGCACGGCCCGCACCGTGCCGTCGAGCGCCAGCTGCTCGACGCGGTCGCCCGCCGCGTACGGCAGCAGCACGCGCAACGGCTCGCCGGGTGCGGCGATCGTCCGGTCGAACGCGACCGACAGTCCGCTCAGGCTGATGTCGTGCACCATTCCGATGCCTTCCACCCCGTCGGCTCCACCCGTGCAGCAGGCCGCGATCCGCGCGGGCACGCGCGGCTCCGCGCGCGTACGCAGCCGGTCGACGAAACCGGGCGGCGACAGGATCATGAACGGCGCGGCGCCCGACACCTGCACCGACTCGACCGTCGCGCCGAAACGGGACACCGCGGCCCGGCCGATCGCCACCGCTTCGATGTCGTCGCCGCGCACGAAGTCGAACACGGCCGCCGGCTGCGGCTCGACGAACAGCGCGCCCGACGTTGCGACACCGATCAGCCGGAAGCGCTGCAGCGCGCGTGTCGTGCCGACCCGGCGGCGGATGCCGATCGCGGCACCGGCCGACAGCCCCATGCGCGGGGCTGGCGGCACCGGTGCACGCGGATCGGCATCGGCGTCATCGCGCACGCGCACGGGCCGGAAATGGTCGAACAGGAAAGCATGCTGCGCGGCATCGCTCAGCGTCGTGCCGGCCGGCAGCAGCGCGGCGCCGTCGGCATCGTAGAGATCGAAGCCGAGCGGAACGCCAACGGAGAGGTCGTCGCGCACGAGCGCGACGTAGTCGGTGGGAGGTCGCATCGGAGAAGCGCGGAACGACCGCGCGAGCTGTCGTGACACCATGATTACGGCAGCGTCGCGCGAAATCTGAACGGCTTCGTTACTGCGAGGCGCCCGTCGCGTCGGGAGCGACCGGCGCGGGCGGCTGGGCCGGCGTGGCGGCCGGCGCCGCACCGATGCCCGCACTGCCGTCGCTCGTCGTACTTGCGCCCACTGCCGGCGGCTGCGCCGTCTGCGGCTGCGATGCGCCTGGCGACAACGCGGCGGCCGATGCGGCCACTTCGGACGCCGGTATCCATTCCTCGACGATGCCGCCGGACGCCGCTTCGGGCGCCGATGCCGCCGACGCGGCCGATGCCGCGCCTTCGTCGGCCTCCGATGAAGGCGCCATGCGCTGCGTCCTGACTGGCGCGGGCGCCTTCGTCGGCTCGGGCCTGAACCACGTGTCGAACAGATCCGTCGCACGCTCGCGCAGCGACGCGAACCAGCCGGGCGACGGCTCGGTATCGAATTTCGCCTTCGTGTCGACGATCCGGGCGCGCTGCGCGCGCTGGAAGAAATCGCCGACGATCGGCAGCGCACTGTGCGCGCCCTGCCCCCAGTAATCGCTGCGCAGCGTCACGCGGCCGTCGTCGAATCCGACCCACGCGCCGGCGACGAGGCCCGGCTGCATCAGGATGAACCAGCCGTCCGCATTGTCCTGCGTCGTGCCCGTCTTGCCGGCTACATCGCCGCGAACGCCGAAGCGCGTGCGGATGCTGCCGCCCGTGCCGCGCGTCACGACATCGCGCATCACGTCGAGCAGCGTCTTGTCGGTTTCGGCGTCGAGCGCGCGCTCGGGCGGCGCCGGCGCGTACTCGGCGAGCACGTCGCCCTGGCGATTCTCGATGCGCGTCACCATCTGCGGTTCGACGTACAGCCCGCCGTTCGCGATCGTCGCGTACGACGCGACCATCTCCTTCAGCGTGACCGGGCTCGTGCCGAGCGCGAGCGACGGCACGCGTTCGAGCGGGCTTTCGCGCACGCCCATGTCGCGCGCGAGCCGCGCGACCGCCGTGGGCCCGACCTTCTCCATCACCTGCGCGGTGATCCGGTTGCGCGACAGCGCGACCGCGTCGCGCAGCGTCATCGGTTTGCCCGTAGGCGGCACGTCGTCGTTCGGCCGCCAGATCTCGCCGCCCTTCAGCGGGATCTCGACCGGCTGGTCGATGAACGTGTCGTCCGGCTTCATCCCGCCCGCGAACGCGGCGCCATAGACGAACGGCTTGAACGTCGAGCCCGGCTGGCGCCGTGCCTGCGCGACGTGGTCGAACGGCTCGTTGGTAAAGTCGCGGCTGCCGACCCATGCGCGGATCTGCCCGTCGCGCGGATCGATCGCGAGGAAGCCGGCCTGCACGTCGGTCTTCGTCTTGCACAGCGCACGCATGAAGCCGCGGTCAGCCGCGAGCAGCTTCATCGCGGCCGCGTCGTCCTTGCCGGCGTCCTGCGCGGCCTTGTATTCGGGCGACTCGCGCATGAAGGTGCGGAACACCTCGTTGTCGGTGCCGCAGCCGTCGCGGCCGCTCCACGCGTTGTTCGCGATGCCCTGCAACTGATTGCCCTGCAGCGTGAGCGCCTGCGTCGCCATCTGCTGCAGCCGCGAATCGATCGTCGTGCGCACGATCAATCCGTCCGAGTAGATGTTGTAGTCGTTGCGGTCGGCCCACGCGATCAGCCATTTGCGCAACTGCTGCGCGAAATGCGGCGCCGGCCCCGGCGGCTCCTTCTGGCGCTCGAAATCGATGCGCAGCGGCCGGCGCTGCAACTGCGCGAACTGCGCCGCCGACAGCTTGCCGTACTTCACCATCTGGCCGAGCACCGTGTTGCGCCGCTGCAGCGCGCGCTCGGGATTCAGCACCGGGTTGTAGTAGCTGTTGCCCTTCAACATCCCGACGAGCGTCGCGCTGTCGAGCACGTCGAGCTGGTCGGCCGACTTGTCGAAATAGGTGCGCGCGGCCATCTCGACGCCGTACGCGTTGTACAGGAACGGCACCGTGTTCAGGTAGGTCTCGAGGATCTGGTCCTTGCTGTAGACGGCTTCGATCTTCAGCGCGGTGATGGCTTCCTTCACCTTGCGCGTGAGCGTCGGCGCGCGGCCGATCTCGTCCGGATACAGGTTGCGCGCGAGCTGCTGCGTGATCGTCGAGCCGCCCTGGCGGCTGCCCGAGAACGTATGGAGCGCGGCCGACGCGGTGCGTTTCCAGTCGAGGCCGTGATGCTCGTAGAAGCGATGATCCTCGGTCGCGATCAGCGCGTCGACCATGTGCGGCGAGATCTGCTTGAGCGGCACCCACTCGCGGTTCGACGGCTTGAATTCGGCCAGCAGCTTGCCGTCGGCGGACAGCACCTGCGCCGGCTGGTCGACGCGCGCCTTGCGGATGTCGCCGATGCCCGGCGTGAACGGGATCAGCGCGATCACGTACAGCACGAACAGCACCGGCACGGCGGCGGCCGTGAGCAGCACGCCGCGGCGCGTGGGACGACGGAGATGCTGCCACGCGGCGGCGGCGAGAGGCTTGACCCTCGCGACGGCGGCAGCCGCGACGGGTTGGGCGCGCGCAACCCAGCTGGCACAGAAGTCACGCACTGACGACACGTTTCGGCGATTCACGCGGGTGGAGCTCGGCTGAAAAGGGTGCATCGTACCAAAACTCGCGCGGCCGGCAGGCCGTGGCGGCCGTGCGCCGGCGCGCACCGCACGGCTTCGCGACCGGTCGCACGCAAAAAAGGCGCGTGCCCCCGCAACGGGAACGACGCGCCAGGCCTGGTACGACAACCGGCTGGCCGCGCGACGGCGGCCGATCTGCGCCGCTGCTCAGCGCACGAGAAAACCGTAGGTCAGCGGATCGCGCTCGTCGACGATCCAGTTCGCGAAACCGCAGATATGCGCACTGCCTTCCACTTCCGGGATCACGGCCGCGATCTCGCCGACCGTCGTCTCGCGCAGCACGCGCCCCTTGAAGATCGTGCCGACGATCGATTCGTTGACGAGCGTGTCGCCGGCCGCGAGCAGCCCGCGCTGGTACAGCTGCGCGACGCGCCCGCCGGTGCCGGAGCCGGTCGGCGAGCGGTCGACCTCGCGATCCGCGAACACGCAGCAGTTCGCCTGCGTCGAGCCCGGATGGCGCGGCGCGTTCGCGATGATCGTGCCGTAGATATGGTTGATTTCCGGAATCTCCGGATGTACGACCGGGTACTTCGCGTTCGCGGCAGCCTTCACTTCCGCGCCGAAGCGGATCAGCTTTTCCACCGCCGATTCGCGCACCGGCAGGTCGAATGGCGCGCCGTCGACGTAGAAATAGAACGCGCCGCCATACGCGATGTCGCCGGTCACGGTGCCGAACGACGGCGTGTCGACCGACACGTCGCGCCGCCAGATGAACGACGGCACGTTGACGAAGCGCACGGGCCCCGCATGCTCGCCGTCCCACTTGACGAAGGCCTCGATGAAGCCGCACGGCGCGTCGATGCCGACCCGCGTTTCCGGCACCGTGCGCTGCACCCAGCCGAGTTCGACGGCCGCGGTCGACAGCGCGATCACGCCGTGCCCGCAATGGTCGCTGTAGCCTTCGTTGTGCACGAAGATCACGCCGAAATCGGCGTTCGGCGACACGGGCTCGGTCAGGTAGCCGCCGTACATGTCGGCGTGGCCGCGCGGTTCGAACATCAGCGCACGGCGGATCTCGTCGGCGTTCTCCTTGAGCCATGCGCGGCGCTGGACGATCGTGTCGCCAGGCAGGCGCGGCAGCCCGCTCGTGACGATGCGGAACGCTTCGCCGCCCGTATGGACTTCGACAGTGGAAAGGGATCGGGAAATTTTCATCAGATGCTCTGAGAAACCCCGTCCTTCAGGGCGGGGAGGAAAGGAGCGCCGCTGTTTGACAGCGGCATTCCAACGTTAAAATGACCGGCATGATTCTTGTATACCGCTACCGGGTGAAATCGCTCAACGGACTGCTTAACAAGCAGAGCCGTGCGGTGAACTACGTCTGGAACTTCTGCAACGACACGCAGAAGCACGCTCAAGTGGAGCAAGAAGTGGCCGACAGGTTTCGACCTGAACGTACTGACCACCGGCAGTAGCAAGGAACTCGGACTCCACTCCGGCACGATCAATGCGACGTGCGAGCAATATGCGAAGTCGCGCAGCCAGCACCGTCGCCCCTACCTGCGCTATCGCGGCAGGAAGTCGCTGGGCTGGGTGCCGCTGAAGGGCCGCGATCTGAAGCGCGAAGGCGACGCGTTCCGCTTCGCCGGCCACACCTTCCGCGTGTTCAGCAGTCGCCCGCTGCCCGACGGCAAGATCAAGGACGGCACCAACTTCGCGCAGGAAGCGCGCGGCAACTGGTTCCTGAATATCGCGATCGAGATACCCGATGTTCAGGCGCGCCCGATCCGCTCTGGTGTCGGCCTCGATCTCGGTCTGAAAGACTTCGCCACACTTTCGACCGGCGAGAAGCTGCCTAACGACCGGTTCGGCCAGCGCGCGGCCGAAAAGCTGGCGAAAGCGCAGCGTGCGCGAAAGCACAAGCGGCACATCGCGAAGCTGCACGCCAAGGTGGCGAGTGCTCGCGCGGACTTCCAGCACAAGCTCGCACTCGATCTGGTGCGACGCTTCGACTACATCGCGGTCGGCAACGTGTCGGCCGCCAAGCTCGCCAAGACCAGGATGGCGAAAAGCGTCTACGACGCATCCTGGTCGTCCTTCCGGGACAAGCTCCGTTACAAGGCGATGGCGCACGGGGCCACGTTCGAGGAAGTCGACGAAAGCGGTTCTACCCAGTCCTGTTCGGCGTGCGGGTCGACAGACAGCACGACGCGGCCGAAAGGTATCGCGGGACTGCGAGTAAGAGAGTGGACCTGCAGTGACTGTGGCGTCGAGCATGATCGTGATACCAACGCTGCGTTGAACATTCTCCGATGCGGGTGTGCATCGCCAGGTGTGGGAATCACCTCCTTTTAGGGAGGTGTTCATATAAGGACGTCAAGGTCGATCGAATGCGTTGAAACGAAGGACGGCGGCCAGGCCGCCGTCCGATGGCAGGCTGGCCGCGGTTACTTCGCGTACGGCTCGGGCAGGCCGTTGCGGATCACGTAGACGGACGTCGGCGCGCCCTTCAGGTCGCCGTTCGCGTCGAACGAATAGGTGCCCGCGACGCCCGCATAGTTCGACTTCGCGAGCTGCGCGATCAGCTTCGCCTTGTCGGTGGTCGTGCCGGCCTTGACCATCGCGTCGGCGAGCAGCTTCACGCCGTCGTAGTAGTTGACGCCATAGACCTGCGTATCCGTGTGATAGGCGTCGTGGTACTTCTTCAGGAATTCGCGCCCGGCCGGCGTCTTCTCGAGCGCGACGCCGCCCTGCGCGCAGTAGACGATCGATGCCGCATCGCCCGCCACCTTGCCCATGTCGGCCGAGCAGATGCCGTCGCCGCCGAGCAGCTTCGCGCGCAGCCCGCGCTGCTTCATCTGCTTGGCCATCGGCGCGCCCTGCGCCGCATAGCCGCCGAAGAAGATCACGTCGGGGTTGCCGGCCTTGATCTTGGTGAGAATGCCGAGGAAATCGGTGGCCGACGAACTCGTGTATTCCTGGTCGACGATCCTGATCCCGTTCGCCTTCGCGACGTTCATGAACTGCTCGGCGACGCCCTGCCCGTACGCGGTGCGATCGTCGACGACGGCCGCGGTTTTCGCATTCAGCGTCTTTGCGGCGAACGTGGCCATCGTGCCGCCGAGCTGCTCGTCGCTCGCGCCGATCCGGAAGATGTTCTTGAAGCCCTGCTTCGTGAGCGCCGGATTCGACGCAACCGGCAGGATCGGCACGCCCGCATTCGAATACACGCGCGATGCCGGGATCGCGACGCCCGAGTTGTACGGCCCGAGCACCGCGACGACACCCTTGTCGACGAGGTTCTGCGCGACCTGCACGCCGGCCTTCGGGTCGGCCTGGTCGTCGTCGGACAGCAGCTTGAACGTGACGGTCTTGCCGGCCACCTTCACGCCCGCCTTGTTGAGTTCGTCGACGGCAAGGCGCGCGCCGTTTTCGTTGTCCTTGCCGTTCGCGGCCTGCGGGCCCGTCAATGGCGCCGAATGGCCGATCATCACGACTTCCTGCGCGTGCGCGGAAGTCAGCGCGCCGGCGGCAACAGCCACCGAGAGCGCGGTAACGAGGTGTCGCATGATGTCTCCTGATTGGTTTTGTGTGAAACCAATGTAGGACACGCGTGGTCACATCGCAAGCAATTTCAAAATAATTTTAGCGATTCTGGTCATATTTCAGACCAGAACGAAGCCGCGCACGTCACTTCGGCGCGATGTCGCGCCGCACGCGGCGGATATGCTGCTCGACATAGAACGCAGCCGCATCGGCATCGCCGGACACGATCGCCTCGTAGATCAGCCGGTGTTCGGACACGTAGAGCCGGATTCGGCCCGCGTCGTAGATGCCGTCGTCCTTCAGCCGCTTCCAGAGCGGCTGGTCCATCGTCTTCGCGACCTCGTCCGCAATCTTCACGATCAGCGGGTCGCCGGTCATCAGCGCGAGCTGCCGGTGGAACAGCCGGTCGCTCTCGTTCCACAGCGCGCGCTGGTGCGGATCGTCGACGTCGGTGATGGTTTCCATCTGCGCGAGATAGCGCTCGGCGCCCGGGTCGGCGCGGCCGTGCGACGCCGCGAGGCGCGCGATCGCGGGTTCCAGGATCAGCCGCACGTCGAGCGTCGACGTCGGGCTGAAGTCGGCCTCGGACGCCGCACGCATGTCGCCGCGTTCCGCGAGCACGTCGAGCGGCGACGCGACGACGTAGGTGCCCGAATTGCGCTTCGTGAACACCAGCCCTTCGTTCTGCAGCGCGCCGAGCGCCTCGCGCACGGCCGGCCGGCCGACCTGGAACAGCACCGCGAGTTCGCGCTCGGACGGCAGCCGCGAATCGGCCGCGTAGCGCCCCGCGCGAATCTCGTCGCGGATCTTCTCGGCGACCTGCTCGTAGATCTGCAGCGGCCTGAAACCGCCTTCGAGTGATTCGGGACGCGCGGACATCATCGTTTGGCTCCTGCCCGGTCGCGGGCGTGGACTTGGAATGGGTTCGCACTATACCGGAGCGGCGCCGGCATCGAGACCACGGCGACCCTTCTGGACAGATATTAGAACCAAAAACGGCGCTTCGGTTTATTTTCCGGGTTGCGGGTGCGGTTGAAATTGGTATAGATTCGATCCACACTGCCTCCGTGTCACGGTATCCGGCAGCCCCTTGACGGGCGCGTCATGCGCCCGTCGCCCACGCTCACCGACACCTGCGACGTACACGATGACCGCCCTTTCCCGGATTCCCGTTTTCGATGCGGCCGACACGGCCGCGCTGCTCGACTACCCGGCGCTGCTCGCCACGCTGAGGCAGGCCGTCGCCGAGTACGCGGCGGGCGAGATCGTCAGCCCCGAACGCCTGGTCGTGCCGCTGCAGGCCGGCGGCGTGATGCTGTCGATGCCGTCGAGCGCGCGCGACCTTGCCACCCACAAGCTCGTGAACGTGTGCCCCGGCAACGGCGCGCGCGGGCTGCCGACGATCCTCGGCCAGGTGACCGCATACGACGCGACCACCGGCGAGATGCGCTTCGCGCTCGACGGCCCGACGGTCACCGGCCGCCGCACGGCGGCCGTCACCGCGCTCGGCATCGACGCGCTGCATGGCACCGCGCCGCGCGACATCCTGCTGATCGGCACCGGCAAGCAGGCGGCCAATCACGCGGAAGCGCTCGCGGCGATCTTTCCCGACGCGCGCCTTCACGTGCGCGGCACCCGCGCCGACAGCGCGGCCGCCTTCTGCGCCGCGCACCGCGCGCAGGCGCCGCGGCTCGCACCGCTCGACGGCGACGCGATTCCCGATGCGATCGACGTCGTCGTCACGCTGACGACGAGCCGCACGCCCGTCTACCGCGAAGCCGCGCGCGAAGGCCGGCTCGTGGTCGGCGTCGGCGCGTTCACCGCGGATGCGGCCGAGATCGACGCGAACACGGTGCGCGGCAGCCGGCTCGTCGTCGACGATCCGGCCGGCGCGCGCCACGAGGCCGGCGACCTGATCGTCGCGCAGGTCGACTGGCAGCAGGTCGCGTCGCTCGCCGACGTGCTGGGCGGCGCATTCGCCGTCGGCGGACCGCTGCTGTTCAAGAGCGTCGGCTGCGCCGCGTGGGATCTCGCTGCGTGCCGCACCGCGCGCGATGCGCTGGACGCGCGCCGGGCCGGCTGACCCGGCAGCAAAAACCGCCGGCCGCGTGAGCGACGCCGGCGCGGCATAGCAGTGCTCCGGCATTTCCCGTACGCGTTGTAGGAAACGCCCTACAACGCGTCGAAGCGGCCTACACCAACTTCCAATTCGGCCGATTTCATTTCCGGCGGCGCAACACGATACTGCCGGCATGAATGCCAGCTTGTCGCCCGCCACGCTCAGGGTGTTTCTCGTCGATCATGCCGCCGCCGTCCGGCAGCGGATCGCGCTGCTCGTCGGCGCGATTCGCGGCGTCGCCGTCGTGGGCGAAGCGGAAGACGGCCAGCACGCGTGGACGCAGATCCTCGGCAGCCGGGCGGACGTCGTGATCGTCGACCTGCGGCTCGCGGACGGCAGCGGCCTCGACCTGATCGGGATGCTGTCGAAGGCCGCGCCGCGCATCGTCACGATCGTTTTGACGAATCATTCGGCGCCGGCATTCAGAGAGGCATGCGCGACGGCCGGAGCCGACTACTTCTTCGACAAGACCGTCGAATTCGACGCCGCGTGCCGTGTCATCGAATCCCTGGTGCACGCTCGCGTGCATCAACCCTGACAAGCCGGAGCGACTCATGTCCACCGCCACCGCCTGCGCTGCCGACGTACTTGTCGCGCCCCGGCCGACGACTCCGCTTCGTGCGGTCACGCGCGCCGACGCCGCCAAACATCCCGCCGCACGCTGCTCGGCCTGCGCGATGCGCTCGATGTGCTTGCCGCCGCAACTGACGGCCGCCGAATACGGCCGGCTCGACGCGATCATCTGCACGACCCGGCAGGTTCGCCAGGGCGACGCGCTGTTTCGCACCGACGATCCGTTCCAGAGCATCTATGCGGTGCGCGCGGGTTCGGTGAAGACGGTGATGATGCATCGCGACGGCCGCGAACACGTGACGGGCTTCCAGATCGCCGGCGACACGCTCGGGATGGACGGCATCGGCAGCGGCCAGCACTGCTGCGACGCGATCGCGCTCGAAGACAGCGTCGTGTGCGTCATCCCGTTCGGTGCGCTCGAAGCAGCGTGCCGCGAGATCAAGCCGATGCAGCACTTCCTCTATCAGATGCTGAGCAGCGAGATCGTGCGGAAATCGAGCCAGATGCTGCTGCTCGGCACGATGTCGGCCGAACAGCGCGTCGCGCATTTCCTGCTGAACCTGTCGTCGCGCTTCGAGGCGCGCGGCTATTCGGCGACCGAATTCAACCTGCGGATGACACGCGAGGAAATCGGTTGTTATCTCGGGATGAAGCTGGAAACGGTCAGCCGGATGTTCTCGCGGTTCCATCGCGAAGCACTGGTCGAAACCCGCGGCAAGCGCGTGCGCATCATCGATGCGCAAGCGCTCGCGCGGGTCTGACTCGGGTCAGACGTACGCGCCGGCATCGTCCGCGAGGCATCGCGCGCCGTGCGTCACCGAGCCGTGCCATCGGTCGCCGCGTCGCGCAGCAGCACCCTGCCACCGCCCGCCTGCCACGCGATCAGCGCCTGTTCGGCCTGGGCGAACGCGCGGTGCAGCGCATCGTCCACGTCATCGCCGCTGCACGGCGGCAGCGGCCTGGGCGCCTCGTCGTGAAACACCAGGTCTAGCCGCACGTCGTATGTGCGCGCACCGTCGGCCGCCGCGCGCGATTCGATTGCGAGGTGACAGCCGTCGATCAGCGCGCGAAACCGTTCGAGCCGCACCAGTTGCGCGCCGGCTTCGGCTTCGATCGCGGCCGAACCCGTGAATCCGAGGCAGGCGATCTGCATGCCCACGCCCATGTCGTTTCTCCTGACGGGGCCGCCCGCTCGTCGACCGCCTTGCATGCACCGCCCGCGCCGAAAGGCGGCGGTGCGTATTTCCCGTGGCGCGGCGCGGATTCTTCGATCGCTGGCCTGCCGATAAGTCTGTCCGCACCTCTGTCGGCGCGGCACCGTTCATACGTTGAATACCTGCGACGTCTTCATCTCGATCCACGTCATTCCGGCCCGCAGCCCTTCGATCATCGCCTCGCGCTCGGTCGGATATGCATGGCTGTGCTCGAACGTATGATGAAAGCGCGCGGCGCCGCTGCCGTGCTCGACCGACACGCGGCAGCGGAATTCGCCCGATTCGCACGGGCGCGTCTCGACCTCGACCGACCAGTCGCGTTCGTGAATGTTGCCCTGCAGAGTCATGTGCCCTCCTGCGGTGTCAATCGCCGAGCCGGAAGTGGCCGCTGTGCAGCAGCACCGGTCGGCCGCCGATTTCCTCGAGCATCCGTCGTGCCATCGCTTCGATCGCCGGCCGGTGCGCGTCGAACGCGGCCAGCAGGTCGCGTTCGAGCAGCGACGGCGCACCGAAATGGTCTTCCAGTGCCTCGGCCGTGACCGCGCACTGCACGCAACGTCCGTCGACCAGCGCCGAAAACGCGACGACCAGGTCGCGCGCGCAATATTCGGCCGGCTCGGGCGGGAAGGTAATCTGCATCTGTCCGCTTGTCATTGTCGTGATGACTCCATGACGAGAGCATAGTGGCGCGCGCGGCCGCCCGCTTGACCCACGTCAATCGGTTCGCTGCACCGCACGATCGCAGTGCGGTATCGTGCCGCCGATTCAGTCCGCTTCAGTCCGCTTCAGTCCGCGTCGGGCTCGATCGCCGCGCCGCGCTCCGCGAGCAGCTCGCGCAGCACGCTGCGGTGGCAATGGCGCTCGTCGTCGCAGTAACAGCCGATCGAGAACGCGGTGGTCGCCGACAGCGCCGCCAGCAGGTCCAGCACCTTCGCCGGATCGCCATGCGCCATCTCCGCGCGGAAGTGGCGCTTGAACGCGTTCCATTCGGCGTCCGTTTCGGCCGCCTGCGCCTGCGCGACGAGCTCGGGGCTCGGCGACAGCGTCGGCAGCCATACATCATAGTAGTTGCGCGACGCGAATTCCGCCTTCGGTACGCCGCGCGGCGGCCGCCGCACCGTGCCGATCCGCAGGCCCTCGCCGGCCGCGCGCGGCGTGCCGAGCTGGATGATCCGGATGCCCATGTCGCCCCTCTGTCCTGTGTCCGATTCCGTGATCGTACCGCCGCGCCTGGGCACGCGTCAGCCGGGTAGCACGCATCGCGGCCGCGCAACAAAAAACCGGCTGCCTCCGCGACGGGAGACAGCCGGTTCGGCCGGCAGCGTTGCGCGCCGGGCGCGCGACGATCAGACGCCGCTCTTCAGCACCTTGCCGATTGCGTCGGCAACGATGCCGACGTTCGAGTCGTTCAGGCCCGCCACGCACATCCGGCCGGAACGCAGGATGTACACGCCGTGCACTTCGCGCAGCGCGTCGACCTGCGATTCGGTCAGGCCCGTGTACGTGAACATCCCGCGCTGCTTCACGTAGCGCGTGAGCGCTTCGCCGGTGACGTGGTCGCGCAGGCCGTCATGGATCGACTGGCGCATCCGCGCGATGCGGCGGCACATCGCCGACAGTTCCTCTTCCCACTGCTTGCGCAGCGCGGGCGTGTTGAGCACGGCCGCGACGACTTTCGCGCCGTAGGTTTGCGGGTTGCTGTAGTTCGAGCGCACGGCGCCGGCCAGCTGGCCGAGCACGCGCTCGGCCGCGGCCGCATCCTCGCAGACGACGCTCAGGCCGCCCACGCGCTCGCCGTACAGCGAGAAGTTCTTCGAGAACGAGTTCGCGACCAGCGCCGGCACGCCGCGGCGGGCCAGCTCGCGCACCGCGAACGCATCCGCATCGAGGCCCGCGCCGAAGCCCTGGTATGCCATGTCGACGAACGGCAGCAGGCCGCGCGCCTCGATCACGTCGATCAGCTTTTCCCACTGGCCTTCGTCGAGGTCGACGCCGGTCGGATTATGGCAGCACGCGTGCAGCAGCACGATGCTGCGCGCCGGCAGCGCGTCGATCGCCGCGAGCATCGCGTCGAACTTCAGGCCGCCCGTCGCCTCGTCGTAGTACGGATACGTGTTCACCGTGAAGCCGGCACGCTCGAAGATGAAGCGGTGGTTTTCCCAGCTCGGATCGCTGAGCCACACCTGCGCGTCCGGGAAGTAGCGCTTCAGGAAATCGGCGCCCACCTTCAGCGCGCCCGAGCCGCCGAGCGTCTGCAGGGTTGCGATGCGGCCGGCCGCGCGGGCCGGGTGATCGGCGCCGAACACGAGCGCCTGCACGGCGTCGCGATACGCAGGCAGGCCGACCATCGGCAGATACGGCTTCGGGCCGCTCTCGCGCTGCAGCGCGGTTTCGGCTTCGCGCACGGCGCCCATCACCGGAATCCGGCCTTCGGCATCGAAGTAGATGCCGATGCTCAGGTTGACTTTCCGGTCGCGCGGATCTTTCTGGAAGTTCTCGTTGAGCGTCAGGATCGGGTCGCCCGGGTACGCGTCGATGTGTTCGAACATGGCTTGAGTCGGTCTCGTTTGGAAGAATGATCGGTGGTGGCCTGCTTCAGCCTGCGGACGCGCTGTCGCGCACCGCATAGCCTGCATTCTTCTGACGGAAGCGATACCCGATCGCGAGCACCGCGAGCCATACCGGGATCAGGTACACCGACAGGCGGAGATCCGGCGTCAGGTACATCACGACGAGAATGCCGGCCATGAATGCCAGGCACAGGTAATTCGTGAAAGGATAGCCCAGACTGCGGAAGGAAGTCTTCTCCCCGGCTGCGCGCTTGGCCTGGCGGAACTTCAGGTGGATCAGGCTGATCATCGCCCAGTTGATGATCAGCGCCGACACGACGAGGCCCATCAGCACCTCGAACGCCTTGCCCGGCATGAAGTAGTTGACCAGCACGCACGCGCCGGTGGCGAGCGCCGACGCGCCGAGCGCGGCGAGCGGAATGCCGCGCTTGTTCACCGAGCACAGCACCTTCGGCGCATTGCCCTGCTGCGCGAGGCCGAACAGCATCCGGCTGTTGCAGTACACGCCGCTGTTGTAGACCGACAGCGCGGCCGTCAGCACGACGACGTTCAGCACGTTCGCGACCAGGTTGCTGCTCAGCGCGTGGAAGATCAGCACGAACGGGCTGCCGCCGCTGACGACCTTCTCCCACGGATACAGCGACAGCAGCACGGCGAGCGCGCCGATGTAGAAAATCAGGATGCGGTAGATGACCTGGTTGGTCGCGCGCGGGATGCTGTGCTTCGGATCGTCGGCCTCGGCCGCCGTGATGCCGACGAGCTCGAGCCCGCCGAACGAGAACATGATCGCGGCCATCGACATCACGAGGCCCGACACGCCGTTCGGGAAGAAGCCGCCGTGCTGCCACAGGTTCCTGACGCTGGCCTCCGGCCCGGCATTGCCGCTCGCGAGCAGCCAGCCGCCGAAGCCGATCATCCCGACGATCGCCGCGACCTTGATGATCGAGAACCAGAATTCCGTCTCGCCGTACGACTTCACGCTGGTCAGGTTGACCAGGTTGATGACGACGAAGAACACGAGCGCCGACACCCAGGTCGGCACGCCCGGCCACCAGTACTGCACGTAGATCCCGACGGCCGACAGTTCGGCCATGCTGACGAGGATGTACAGCACCCAGTAGTTCCAGCCGGACAGGAAGCCCGTGAAGTGGCCGAAATACTTGTTGGCGAAGTAGCTGAACGAACCTGCGACGGGCTCGTCGACGACCATCTCGCCGAGCTGGCGCATGATGAAGAACGCAACGATGCCGGCCACCGCATAGCCGAGCAACACGGACGGGCCGGCCATCTTGATCGTCTGCGCGATGCCGAGGAACAGCCCCGTGCCCAGCGCGCCGCCGAGCGCAATCAGCTGGATGTGCCGGTTCTTCAGCCCGCGCTTCAGGCCGTCGCTCTCGTTTCCAGAAACCATGTCTTCTCCACTCTGTCCGCCTCCGCCTGAAGCGGTGCGGCGCGCCTCGGTGTGCCGGGCGCTGTTTTTGCTGTGCCGGCGGCGTTCGTGGAGCCGCCGGGTTGGGGACTGCAATCTTCGCGTGGCGGCGCCCGATTCGCGTCGGCGTGCCCGCCAGACCGGCCGCCGACTTGTCGCCCACGCCGCATTGCTGCGGCCACACACGAAAATCCGGCGTCAGTTTAGCGTCGCGACGGCGAAATCGGGTTTCGTAACCCGTTCATGCAAACCCTACATTATGAGATAAGATTGCATCCAGGAGACAAATGAGGAAATAAAAATGCCTGAACCGGTTCTCGACCGCATCGATCGCCACTTGCTTTCGATCCTGCAGGAGAACGGCCGTGCGTCGAACCTCGATCTGGCGAAGGCCGTCGGCCTGTCGCCCGCGCAGACATTGCGGCGCCACCGGCGGCTGGAAGAGATCGGCGCGATCCGCCGCTACGAAACCCGGCTCTGCCCCGACACGCTCGGCTTCGGCGTCACCGCGTTCGTGCACGTGACGATGGAGCGCGGGCATATCCGCGACCTGTCCAAGTTCCAGAAGCTGGTGTCCGATCTCGCGCAGATCCAGGAGTGTTTTTCGGTGACGGGCGACATCGACTATGTGCTGAAGGTCGTCGCGCACGACCTGAAGGGACTGTCGCAGTTCCTGCTCGAAACGCTGATGCGGATTCCCGGCGTCAGTGGCGTGCATTCGAGCGTGTGCCTCGACGAGATCAAGTGCACGAGCGCGATGCCGGTTGAAGCGTGACAGCCGGCGCGCCGGCCGGTCATTCGCAGACGGGTGCCGGCGAGATCGACAGCAACTCGAGCACGTTGTTGCTCGCCTCACGTCACATCGCCGATGTTTAACGCATACGAACCGTCGGATCGATCACACGCAAATTCGAATTAGTCCCATAGACAATTTCTCCCTTGCCGGCGAATGTCTTCGATTCCTTAACGCAAAAGGAAACGACGATGCGCAGAACGGCAGCAAGAGACAGTGACTCGACAACAACCGGCGGATTCATCATTGCGGTCACGTCAACGATATTCGATAACGGTAAACGCGTTGCTTTGGACGGCGACGAGGCAACATGTGGCAATTGCAAAGGGGCGTTCAGGATTTTCGGCAGCGCCACGCGCATGAGTTGCCACGGTCGTAGAGTCGTTTTGAATGGCGACCCCGTGCTCTGTCCGTGTGGACAAAACAAGGTCATCGCAGGCGGCGACAGTCGAATTTTCTACGAAGCCGACAGCGGCACGTCCAGACAAGTAGCAGCAGCCCGCGAAGCTCAGCCACCTACATCGCCAACCCGATCTGCCGCGCCTTCCGGCTACGACGAAAAGCTGGTGTGTACGACACGCAAGTCGGTACTTGTCGGATATCCGTACCACATCGAAACGGCAGATGGCCGCACGTACGACGGCCGACTCGATCCAAGCGGAGAATTGCCTCGCATCGATACCGGCAACAAGCCCGATGAGTACACGGTTTATTGGGGCGACGAAGCCATTGAAAAACAATACGAGAGCTGACCGATGCCGAACAGGCCTACGAAGGTTCGCTCGAACGACACTAAAGGGTCCATCAAACCGGTAACGCTTCAGACGTTGTCATTTCGTGAACTTTGGAGCGCCTATCCGAAGAAGGATCCATACGATGATCCCACCGGCCAGTATGAGAACCAGTGCGCCATTCGCATGAGCGTTACGTTTCACCACATCGGAAGCGACATGAAGTCGTTTTCTCAGAAGGTGTTGAAACCGATGCCGGGGAAGAAGTCGCTAGGTCGTCTGATACTCGACGGGAAAGCAACAGCGACCCGCGCCTACGAGTTGGCCGAATGGTTGAAGCTTCACCCGTTCCTCGGCCTGGGCAAGCCGGAAAACATCACGGGTCAGGATTGGCAGCGCAAGATTAATGGCCGAACCGGTATCATCTATTTTTTTGGGTACTGGCGGCAAGAAGGGGATTCTGATGACGCGTTGAGCGGCGGCCATATTGACCTATGGAACAAAGATACCCTTACGCCATCTACCGCTTCGTTCTGGCGGTTTCGCATAGGCGTGCCGAGCATGATTAACCCTCTTGATTACCTTCGGGGTCGACGCGGGAATTGGTATTCAGATCTGGCCAACTCGAAAGAAATCCTCTTCTGGGAAGTTCAATGAAACGACTGGCTGTTGCAGTTCCAGGGTTCCTATGGGGTTTGCTCATCACATGGGCGTCCCTTTATACGTTCAGCCGTATTCATTGGCCTGCTCCGCCGTCGCATTCGACCGGCTGCAACGACATGGAACACTGCGCTCCACACGCAGTATTCATCGTCGGCCTGTTCGCCCTGACCTTGTGGCCTTCGGTCGTCTTTGGCGCACTCAATGCCTTCGCTTACCGACGTTGGTCATCGCGCAAGTGGGGCATCGCGTTCATTGCAACTACGCTATTTGTCGTGCTCTTTCATCTTGCGACCTACGCGACACCCGTGCCAGGTCTTTTCGGCTAAATCGGTCTACCGAAACGACCCGATGGGGTTTGTGCGCCGCCTCGCTTCCCTCTACAGATCTCTCCGAATACGGTTTGATTTGTTGCGTCAGCAACGATTTGATATATAGCGCTCGTGTGCGCGGGTCTTGCGGGCCAATCCATAGATGTTCGCGACAGCGATTCGACGCGATTTCCAGTGTCGAACTGGCGTTCACAACATACGCATTGCGCATCCCGGGGCGCCTTCAGCGCACCGCCTCGAACGCACTGATCAGCAACGCCCCCGCCGCAATCACCGCACATCCCATAGCACGGCGCGGCGTCAGCCGCTCGCCGAGATACACGCGAGCGATCAGCGCGGCGAACACCACGCTGGTTTCGCGCAGCGCCGACACCGGGCCCATCGGCGCGCGATCCATCGCCCAGATCACGATGCCGTACGCGAGCGCCGCGAACACGCCGCCGCACGCAGCCTTCGCCGTCTCGCCGACATCCTGCGTCAGCCGCAGCGGACCCGCGCGCAGCCGGTAGTACGCGGCCATCATCATGCCCGTCAACACGAACATCCACGCGGTATAGCCGACCGTGCTGCCGCTTTCCCGCACGCCGATCCCGTCGACCACGCTATAGGCCGCGATCGACACGCCGGTCGCAAACGCGGTCGGCAGCACCTGCGTCATCCGGTGCTTCGCGCCACGCCCGCCCTCCAGCCCGATCGCCAGGATGCCCGCGCAGATCAGCACGAGCCCGCCTTGCGCGCCGGCGTTCAGGTGCTCGCCCGCGAACGCCGCCGCGCCGAGCGTGACGAGCAGCGGCGCGGTGCCGCGCGCAACCGGGTAGGCGACGGTCAGGTCGCCGTGCTCGTAGGCGCGCACCAGCAGCAGCGTATAGACCACATGGATCACGGCCGATGCGACGACACAGAGCCAGCCCATGAGCGTGATCGGCGCGGCGGCAGGCAGGAACAGCAGCGCGAACAGCCCGATCGCGATCTGCAGCACCGTGGCCGACCGCAGCCGGTCGCCGCTGCTGCGGACGAGCGCATTCCATGACGCATGCAGGAATGCCGCACACAGAACGGCAAACAGAACGGGGATCGGCACGATGAATTCTCGGTAACGGTCGGCAACATGAAATCGTCGTCGCGGGGCATCCATCGTATGAATACGTCACACGATTGTCAAAAATGCGGTATCCACGGCATGACGCGCGAACCGGCCGACCGCGCCCTTTCGCCCGCCCCATGCGGCCTGCGCGGCAGGCGGCCCCGTGCGCCGCGAAATGTGTCTTCGTGGTTGCGCGCGGTCTGCCCCTTTCCGTTCTCTTTCGCACCGCGTTGCGCCGTAATGGAATCGATACCGCAGCGCAACCGTCGCGAAACCACTCCGTCCCCATATCTTCATACGCGACTGTTCCAATGCGCGTGCTCTCTCGCGAGCTCCGCGCCGAACCGACACGACGACGGGGCCGCTCTCACCATCGAAGGCCTTACCTGGAGTTTCCCGATGTTCCGTCAAGCCTTGCTCGTCACCGCCTGCGCAGCCGCAGCGCTTGCGCTGTTCGCCTGCGGCGGCAGCGACGATCCGACGTCGACGCCCGCGGTGTCGTCGCAGGATGCGCTGCAGACCGCCACGCCGATCAAGCACGTCGTCGTGATCTACGGCGAAAACATCTCGTTCGACCACTACTTCGGCACCTACCCGAACGCGACGAACCCGTCGGGCGAACCGGCGTTCACCGCGAAGGCCGGCACGCCGACGCCCAACGGGCTGACGGGCACGCTGCTCACCGCGAACCCGAACTTCACGAACACGGCCAACGGCACCGACGCGGCGAACCCGTTCCGCCTCGACCGCACGCAGGCCGCGACCGCCGACCAGAACCACGCGTACACAGCCGAACAGCTGGCCGAGGACAACGGCCTCGCCGACCTGTTCCCGAAATACACCGGCAAGGGCTCGTCCGGCGGCGCCGGCGCGTTCGGCACGAAGGGCCAGGTGATGGGCTACTTCGACGGCAACACCGTGACCGCGCTGTGGAACTACGCGCAGCGCTTCGCGATGAGCGACAACGCATACACGACGGTCTACGGCCCGTCGACGCCGGGCGCGCTGAACGTCGTGTCGGGGCAGACCAACGGGATGCAGATCGTCAAGACGTCGAAGCAGCCGTCGACGCTCGCAGCCACCTCGTACTACATCAACGACGGCCAGGGCGGCTTCACGATGATCAACGACGTCGACCCCGGCTTCGACGTGTGCTCGAGCACGACCGACCGTGCGATGATGACCGGCAAGAACATCGGCGACCTGCTGA
Source organism: Burkholderia pyrrocinia (assembly GCF_022809715.1). Classification (NCBI taxonomy): domain Bacteria; kingdom Pseudomonadati; phylum Pseudomonadota; class Betaproteobacteria; order Burkholderiales; family Burkholderiaceae; genus Burkholderia; species Burkholderia pyrrocinia. Next base: position 627,174 of record NZ_CP094460.1, on the reverse strand, counting down.
ACGGCGCGAAGATCACGTGGGGCGGCTTCATGGGCGGCTTCAACCTGTCGACGACCAACGGCAACGGCACGACGGGCTGCAGCCGCAGCACGATCGCCACCGCCGTGAACGCCGCGACGGCCGACTACATCCCGCACCACAACTGGTTCCAGTACTACGCGTCGACGTCGAACCCGCAGCACACGCGCCCGAGCTCGATCGCGGCGATCGGTTCGAGCGTCCAGACCGACGGCAAGACGGCGGAACCCGCGAACCACCAGTACGACAGCGACGACTTCTTCGCGGCCGTGAAAGCCGGCAACTTCCCGTCGGTCAGCTTCCTGAAGGCGCCGGCCGCGCAGGATGCGCACGCGGGCTATTCGGATCCGCTCGACGAGCAGGCGTTCGTGACGAAGGTCGTCAACTTCCTGCAGCAGCAGCCGGACTGGCAGAACACGGCCGTGATCGTCACCTATGACGACTCGGACGGCTGGTACGACCACGTGTACACGGCGCCGACCCGTTCGTCGTCCGACGCCGTCGACCAGGTCAACGGCAACGGCAAGTGCGGCACGGGCGGCACCACCGGCGTGAACGGCGGCACCGTGAACGGCCGCTGCGGCCCCGGCGTGCGCATTCCGCTGATCGTGATCTCGCCGTACGCGAAGCAGAACTACGTCGACCACACGATGATCGACCAGGCATCGGTCGTGCGCTTCATCGAGGACAACTGGCTCGGCGGCCAGCGCATCGGCGGCGGTTCGTTCGATGCGACGGCGGGTGACCTGCGCGGGCTGTTCGACTTCACGTCGAAACCGAACACGACGCCGCTGTACCTCGATCCGACGCTCGGCACGGCATTGAGCGCGGCGCCGTCGATCTGACCGGCATCCATTGACCGCAGGCCGGCGCATCACGCGCCGGCCGTTTCCATTTAACGCGCCGCTTCGTGCGGTGCCCGATTTCCGACCGACAACCGACAGCATGACAGCTCGCCCCGCGCTCCCGTCTCCCGACGCTTCCGGCACCCCCGCACCGCGTTCCCCTTCCCGCCTGCCGCGCCGCGCGGCGTTCGTGCTCGGCGCGGCCGTGCTCGGCTATGGCGCGTTCGCGGTCGCGTTCCCCGCGCGGGTACCCGCGGCGATCGGCACCGTCGTCGCCGGCTGGACGGGCGCGAATCCGCATCCGGTGGTGCTGCAGCGGCCCGCCGTGCAGCCGCTGTCGGCGGTCGCGCAGCTCGGGCGGGCGCTGTTCGTCGATCCGTCGCTGTCCGCGTCGGGCAAGCAGTCGTGCGCGTCGTGTCACAGCCCCGATCATGCGTACGGGCCGCCGAATGCGCTCGACGTGCAGCCGGGCGGCCTCGCGATGACGCAGCACGGGTATCGCCCGCCGCCGTCGCTGATGTACCTGTACCGCCAGCCGAACTTCAGCATCGGCCCCGATGCCGGTGAGAACGACGCCGCACCGAGTGTCGCGCAGCAGGCCGCGGCGGCCGCCGGCGTCGTCAAGGCGCAGAAGGTGGCCGGCACGTCAACCGCGCCGCAGCTCGTGCCGCAGGGCGGGATGTTCTGGGACGGCCGCGCCGATACGCTGCAGCAGCAGGCGTTCGGCCCGCTGCTGAATCCGGTCGAGATGGCGAATGCGAGCATCGACGACGTCGCGCACAAGCTCGCGCAGTCGTCGCACCGCGCGCAGTTCGAGCAGCTGTTCGGGGTGCGTGTGTTCGACAGCCCGCAGCTCGCGGTGTCGGAAGCGATGTTCGCGATCGCGCGGTATCAGGTCGAGGATCCGTCGTTCCATCCGTACAACAGCAAGTACGACCGCTGGCTCGAAGGCCGCGCGCGCCTGTCGCAGGCCGAGCTGCGCGGGCTGCGCCTGTTCAACGATCCGGACAAGGCGAATTGCGCGGGCTGCCACCTGTCGAAGCCCGGCAAGGACGGGCTGCCGCCGATGTTTACCGACTACCAGTACGAGGCGCTCGGCGCGCCGCGCAACCAGCAGCTTGCGCAGAACCGCAACGCGGCGTTCTACGATCTCGGCGTGTGCGGGCCGTTCCGCGACGACCTGAAGGACCAGACGCAGTATTGCGGGATGTTCCTCACGCCGACGCTGCGCAACTCGGCGACGCGCCAGGTGTTCTTCCACAACGGCGTATTCCACACGCTCGACCAGGTGATGGCGTTCTACAACGAGCGCAGCATCTCGCCGCAGAAGTTCTACTCGCGTGGCGCGGACGGCAAGGTCGACGAGTACGACGACATCCCGCCGAAGTACCGCGCGAACGTCGACGTGACCGATGCGCCGTTCGATCGCAAGCCGGGCGACAAACCCGCGATGACGGCGCAGGATATCAAGGATATCGAAGCGTTCCTCGGCACGCTGAACGACGAGCCGGTGCGGCACTGAGCGCCGCTTGACCGCCGCGCCGCGTCAGCGGCGCGCGCGGATGCAAAGGAAGGCCGGCGCCAGCGACAGCTCCGCATGGAGCCGTTCGGACGCGGCCTTCATCTCCGGCAGCGGCTTGGGTTCGACGAACCGGTCGAGCCGCCAGCCGCTGTCGGCCACCGCGTTCAGGATGTCGGCGAGCGGCCGCCGCCAGGCCTCGACATACGGCTTCGGCTCGCCGAAGCCCGACCAGTGAAAGCCGAACCGGGACGTGTCGAAATACGTGCCCTCGCCGCGCGTGCGTTCGTCCATCCAGTCGCGCATCGGATGCGCCATCGAGAACACGAGCGTCGCTCCCGGCCGCGCGACGCGCCGGAATTCGCGCAGCGGCGCTTCGAGGTCGCGCACGTAGTCGAACGCCAGCGAACACAGCACCTTGTCGAAACGGCCGTCGGGCAGCCAGTCAAGCGGCACCGACAGGTCGCCTTCGGCCACCTCGACCGCAAGACCCGCGCAACGCGTGCGGGCAAGCGCGACCATCTCCGGCGTCACGTCGAATGCATGCACGGTCGCGCCGTGGCGAGCGAGGTGCTCGCTGCAGATGCCGGGCCCGCAGCCGGCGTCGAGCACCGTCAGGCCGTCGACGTCGCCGAGCAGCGCCATCGTCGCCGGACGCTCGTACAGCGCGTTGTGCGCCTTGGTCGGCGCGATGTCCGCATAGCGTTGCGCGAAGCTCGCGTACGCGCGGCGGCCGGGTGGTTCGTTCGGATCGGTCATGCGGCATCCGTCGGCGGAAACTCGGAGTGTCGATTCTGCCCGATCGGACGACGAATGGCGACCCGCGTCCGCGCCCCGTCAGGAAAGGCTGTCGAGCAGCCGATACCAGGCCACCCCGGCCGCGATGTAGAAGCGCTGCAGCCCGTGAAACGGAATCGGCCGGATCGGCGTGGCCCGGAACGGCAGCGGCAGTTGCGCATCGTCGGACAGGTGCGCGGCCAGATGCTTGCCGAGCGTCGTCGCCATCGCGATGCCGCGGCCGTTGTAGCCGAGCGCGATCGTCACGCCCGGCGCGGGCTCGTGCACGTGCGGCATGAAATCCGCGGTGATCGCGACGCGCCCAGCCCAGCGGTATTCGAACCGGATGCCCTTCAGCTGCGGATACAGCAGCGTCGTCGCGCGCTCCAGATGGCGCCAGTCGCTCGTCGCGCGCGGTTCCGCGAACGGGCCGCGGCCGCCCATCAGCAGGCGGCCGGCCGAGTCGCGGCGGAAATACAGCAGCAGGCGCCGCGCATCCGATGCGACCTCGCCGCCGGCGAGAATGTCGCGACCGAGATCCGGCGCGAGCGGCTGCGTAGCGACGATGAAACTGTTCGCGGCGATCACCGACTGGCGCAAGCCGGGCCACAGCCCGTCCGTGTAGCCGTTGGTCGCGATCACGACGCGATCCGCCGACAGCGTCGCGCCGCCTGCCGTCGCGATCTGCCAACGGCCGTCGGCACGCGTCAGCCCTGCGGCGCGCGTCAGCCCGTGCACGACCGCCCCGCTCGCCTGCGCGGCGCGCACGAGGCCGCGCGTATAGCTGAGCGGCTGCACGCTGCCTGCGCGGCGATCGATCCAGCCGCCCGCGTAGGCGTGCGTGCCGAGCCGCCGAGCGACGTCGTCGCGGCCGAGCACTTCGACCGGTGCGCCGCGCGCGGCCCACTGCTGCGCACGGCGCGCGACCGTATCGAGCATCGCGGCGGTCGGCGCCGGCTGGATCCAGCCATGGCGACGCGCATCGCAGTCGATCGCGTGCCGCGCGATCAGGTCGAACACCGTGTCGGCCGCGCCGCCGACCACGCCGGCAAGCTGCTCGCCGGCCTCGTCGCCGAACCGGCGAATCAGTTCGTCGGGGTCGTATTTCAGCCCGGGGATCACTTGCCCGCCGTTGCGGCCCGACGCCCCCCAGCCCGGCTGCGCGCCGTCGATCACGCGCACGTTCGCACCGCGTTCGGCCAGGTGGAGCGCGGTCGACAGACCCGTGAAGCCGGCACCGACGATCGCCACGTCGCACGACGCGGACGCATCGAGCGCGGGGGTGTCAGGCGCTGGCGCGGCCGTCGCCGCCCACAGCGAATCCGGCCACTGTGAGTCTGGCCATGCAGGTGCCGGTTTCCTTTCGCTCATGTTCGATCCGGGTTGGCGGCGCCGTCCGACGCCAGCAGGCGGCGCAGGAATTCCTGCGTGCGCGGATGCGTCGGCTGCGTGAGCACGTCGCGTGCTGGCCCGCTTTCGCAGATGGTGCCGTCGTGCAGGAAGCACACGCGATCGGCCACCTCGCGCGCGAATCCCATCTCGTGCGTGACGACCACCATGGTCATTCCGTCGCGCGCGAGCCCGCGCATTACGCCGAGCACTTCGCCGACGAGTTCGGGGTCGAGCGCCGACGTCGGCTCGTCGAACAGGATCGCCTGCGGCTCCATCGCCAGCGCGCGTGCGATCGCGACGCGCTGCTGCTGGCCGCCCGACAGCTCGGACGGGTACGCATTCATCCGGTGCGCGAGCCCGACCTTGTCGAGCAGCGCGCGGGCCTGCTCGCGCGCCTGCGCGGCCGGCATCCGCCGCACGTGCACGGGGCCTTCCATCACGTTCTCGAGCGCCGTGCGGTGCGCGAACAGGTTGAAGCGCTGGAACACCATGCCAACCCGCATCCGCAGTTCGTGGATACGCGTCGAATGCGCATCGACCTTCACGCCGTCGATCGTGATCGAACCTTCGTCGTAGGTCTCGAAGCCGTTGATACAGCGCAGCACGGTCGATTTGCCCGAGCCGGACGGCCCGATCAGGCACACGACCTCGCCCTGCCGCACGTCGAGACTCACGCCCTTCAGCACCGCGTGCTGCTGGAAGCGCTTGTGTATCGAATCGATCCGGATCATGCGCCTCTCCTCAGCGCGAGCCGCTTGCCGAGCCGGTTCACGCCGAACATCAGCGGCAGGCCGAGCGCGAGATACAGCAGCGCGACGAGCGTATAGACGCTCATGTTCTGGAATGTCGACGACGCGATCAACTGGCCGGCGCGCGTGATCTCCGCGACCGTGATCGTCGACGCGACCGATGAATCCTTCAGCAGCATCACGAGCGTGTTGCCGTACGGCGGCAACGCGATGCGGAACGCCTGCGGCAGCACTACGCGCCGCATGATCATCGGTCCGCGCATGCCGATCGCGTGCGCGGCCTCGATCTGACCACGGTCGATCGCCTCGATGCCGGCGCGGAAGTTTTCCGCCTGGTAGGCCGAATACGCGATGCCGAGGCCGAGCACGCCGGCCTGGAACGCCGACAGTTGCACACCGAGATCGGGCAGCACGAAGTACATGTAGAACAGCTGCACGATGATCGGCAGCCCGCGGATCACGTTGACGATCGTGCTGCCGGCCGTCGACACGGCCCGGTTGCGCGACACCTTCAGCAACGCGAGGACCAGCCCGAGCACCGAGCTGAGCACGAACGCGCATGCCGTGATCTCGATCGTGACCACCGCCCCCTTCAACAGGATCGGCAGGAAATCGATCGCATTCTGAAAAAACATGAGGTCTCCTATGCGACAGCCGAGCGGGCCGCCGCAGCGGGTGCCCGCAAGGCGCGGGCGATACCGGCGTGGAACCGGGGGCCGGCGCTCAGCTCATGTGCCACTTCTGCAGGATCTGCTGCAGCGTGCCGTCGGTTTTCATCTTGCGGATCGCGCCGTTGAGCTGCTCGAGCGTCGCGGTATCGCCCTTGCGCACGATGAAGCAGACCTGCCCCTTCACGACGCTCTGGTATTCGGGCACGAGCCGCACCTGTCGGTTGACGCCGTGTTCGATCTGGTACGCGACGATCGGCTGGTCGGCGAAGCCGGCCTTGATGCGCCCGAGCGCGACGTCGCGCATGATGTCGGCGATCGAATCGTAGGTTCGGACTTCCTTGAAGATGCCCTTCTTGTTGAGCGCGTCGACGAACGCCGTGCCGACCTGCGCGCCGACCACCTGCCCCTTGAAATCGTCCATCGACGTATAGCGGCCCGGGTCGTCCGCCTTCACGATCAGGCCTTCGCCGAACGAATAGACCGTGTCGGAGAAATCGACGACCTGCTGGCGCGCCGGCGTCTTCAGCATCGCGGCCGAGATGATGTCGATCTTCTGCGTGGTGAGCGACGGGATGAGCGCCGAGAACACGGTCTGCTGCACGTCGACGCGAAACCCGGCCGACTTCCCGGCTGCCGTGATCGCATCGACCATCATCCCCTGGATCGAATTGCTCTTGACGTCGAGAAACGTGAACGGCACGCCGGTGGCCGTCGCGCCGACCTTCAGCGTCGGCTCGGCCGCGACGGCGCCCGCCGATCCCGCGGAAATGGCGATACAGGTGGCGAAACCGGCGGCCAGTGCGCCGAACTGCTTGATGAACGAAACCATGATGTCCCCTTCTCGAATAATCCGGTGCGCCGCCAGTCGCCAATCGACGTTGCGACGATGATCCGATCTTAAAACGAATCAAAAACATCGAAAACAGATTTTTGCGTATCGATATTCGATACGCTATGATTCGATATCGAATCGATCAAGCCCCTTGCTCATGGAAACTTTGCCCGATCAGTCGAACGACCTGCTGTTCAACCAGTCGCTGGAGAAAGGGCTGAACGTGCTGCGCGCGTTCAGCGCGAAGCGGCGCACGATGACGCTTGCGGAAGTGGCCGACGCGGCGGGGATGACGAAGAGCTCGGCACAGCGGATGGTCTATACGCTCGAGAAGCTCGGCTATATCCGCAAGCATCCGGTCACGCGGCGTTACCAGCTCACGCCGCACGTGATGCGGATCGGCTTCAACTACCTCGCGGCCGATACGCTGATCGACGTCGCTAATCCGTTCCTGTCCGAGCTCACGAACCTGACCGGCGAAACCACCAACCTCACCGAGCCGGACGAGGACGAGATGGTGTACGTCGCGCGTTTCGTGTCGACGAAGTTCGTGCCGATCCACATGCCGATCGGCAGCCGCATCCCGATGTATTGCACCGGCAGCGGCCGCGCGTTCCTGAGCGCGCTGCCGCCGGACGATGCGCGCGCGCGGCTCGACGGCATGGCGCGCACGCCGCACACGCCGCGCACGGTCACGGCGCTCGACGCGCTCGTCGCGCTGCTCGACGGCGCAAGGCAAGAAGGCTACGCCACCAATCAGGAAGAACTGTTCATCGGCGACATGTCGATCGCGGCGCCCGTGCTCGGCAGCCAGGGGCAGCCCGTCGCGGCCGTGCATGTGGTCGCGCCGACGAGCCGCTGGACGTTCGACGACGCGCGCCGCAAGCTCGCGCCGGCCGTGATCGACTGCGCGCGCGGCATCAGCAATTCGATCCGGACGCTCGAATAGCGTGCGCGCGTCGCTGCGTTGCACAGCGACGCTTGCGCGTCATTGCGGCTTCTGCGAGTTTTCCGTCCGATAGTTGCTGTTCGGGTGCAACACGAGTTTCTTGGCCGCTACGTCCAGTTCCTTGCTGTGGTACAGATCAGTGCATTTCAGGAAGTCGAACTTCACATCCTTCACTTCCGATTCGACGACCGGATTCCGGTAATCGCGCGCGAGATACTTCGCCACCAGCGAGTGAATGACATCCGGCGTGCGCTCCATGTCGTAGTAGGTCCAGTCGCGCAACGCGCTGGTGCTGCTGCCGATATCCTTGCTCGCGCCGGGCGCCTGCTTGTAAGCAGTCGCGAGACACTCCGCGAGCACCATGTCCTTGAAGTTCTGGAGGTAAGTGCGTGAACCGGCCTCCGGTGACGCCTGCGTTACATCCTTCGCCGATACCACCGCAGGATGCAGCACGACACACGTCAGTACGGTCGCGAGCCAGGCTCCCCTCATGACAGACTCCAGAAATTCACACGATCCGGACGATACCGTGCGCCGGGCTCGTTGAAGTAACAGTGGTCACGACACCTATTGCCGTTGATCCGAAAGCCTTTCGGCGAAGCTCAATGAAACACGTCGCGGGCCGGAATTCGTGACGGAAGGCGCGCACGCAAAAACAGGCATCCGGCCCGCAGCATGCAACGCCTGACGGATCATGGCTCCCAGCGCCCTCGCTCCATCGCCTCTTCCATCATTCCGAGCGTCAGTGACCGTCCGCCCAACGTCTCGCGCGCCTTGTTACTGAACGGAGATTTGACGACCGCCGCGAGGAACGATCCGATGCCGAGTTTCGCGGACGGGTAGTAATAGTGGATGTCGAACGCGGACAGGTCGACGCCAAACGTCACGGCCCATTGCCTGACGAGCTCGTCGATGTCGCCCGGCTCCAGGTCGAGATCGTGATAGAGGTCCGTGTCCCGCGTCAGTTCGGTTCGATCGACCGGAAGCCTGCCGACATCGGCCGTGATAAACGCTTCGAGACTCTTCCATGCGTCAGCCATACAGACGATCCTCGGGCTTCACCATGCTGTTGTAGGCGCTAACCGTTCGGTAAGTGATCAGCGATACATCCGTGGCCAGGATTACCCAACCAACTCCGGGTATCGCGCGCCCGACAAATGCGCCGATATTCCGTGTGAACTTGATGCGCAACATGATAAGACTCGTGAACGACGTAACGGTAGGCAAAATCCGGTGCTTCAGCTCGTACGGCAGCATACGACGGGAAACGACAGACGCGATGGAGGTGCCCTTGACGGCGTTCGCGAACTTGCCGCAAGTCGGGATGAAGCGCTGGCCCAGTAACACCATCGCAATACCGACCGCATCGTCTACACCCAACTCCTTGCCAGTCTCTTCGATGAAGATCAGGAAGAGCAATTCTTCACGGCTCAAGCCCTCGTGAATGCCGTACTTGTACGTATTCGCCATTTTCTCTCAGATAGTTTGAAATTGACCGAGCGGCCGAGGCTATCTTGAATGACACGGGGAGGGAAACAGGCTCACCGGGTCGACAGTTGCTACGAGAATGCGTCCCGGCACAATTGATCGATCTCTTGCTGTTCCGTTGAAGCAACTCCCGGCTTGCGCTCCCGATCGTTACAGCTTCGTCGTTCCGCGCGAGTCCCCACCGCAACGGCATGCGCCAGAACGAATGCAAATCGTTAATTTTCGGTGGCTTGCTGGCGACGAATGCGCTGGCGTTGTCCGGCCTTTGATCGCTCGTACGCGTTAGCGCGTCGCCGCCGAGTGTTCGCCCACCATCGCAATCGCCTTCGCCCGCCGCTCGCCCAGCCCCTCCGCAAACCGGTACGCAACAAGCGACCCGGCCACCGCAAGCAGCATCGGCACGAGGCTGTCGTGATTCGCGCGTGTGAATTCGAGCAGCAGCACGACCGCCGTGATCGGCATCTGCATCGACGCGGCGAGAAAAGCAGTCGCGCCGATCAGCGCACACCCGCCGATCGATGCGCCCGGCCAGACGAGACTCCACAGCCCGCCGAGCACGACGCCGAGCAGTGCGCCGTTCGCGAGGCCCGGCGTCAGCAGGCCGCCCTCCGCGCCCGCGCGCAGGCTGCCCGCCTCGATCAGCACCTTCAGCACGAGCAGCGTCGCCGCGAGGCCGATCGTCAGCGTGCCGTCGAAGCCGAGCGACGCCGGCCCCTTGCCGTTGCCGAGCAGTTGCGGAAACCGCATCGCGAGCATGCCGATCACCGCGAAGTTGACCAGCGCGAGCACCGGCAGCCGCCAGTCTTTCGGCGCGTTCGCCCGCGCGCGGGTCGTGAGCCGCACGAAGCCGTACGCGGCGAAGCCGAACAGCGGCCCGCAGCCGATCGACCAGGCGACGAGCGGCGTGCTCAGCGCGAACGCGGGAACCGTGTACTGGTGTTCGTTGCCGAGGCCGAGCCACGCGACGGCCGCCGCGATCGCCGACGTCACGACCGCGACGATCAGCGCACGCAGTTCGAACGTGCCGAGCAGCACTTCGAGCACGAAGATCGCGCCGCCGAGCGGCACGTTGTAGACAGCCGCGAGGCCGGCGCCGGCACCGCACGCAACCATCAGCCGGCAGTCGTCTGGCGTGAGCCCAGCGCGATGCGCGAGCTGCCCGGCAAGCAGCGAACCGATCTCGCGCGGCGCGACTTCGCGGCCGAGCGGCGAACCGAGCGCGACGGTGACGATCTGCAGCAGCGCGTGGATCGTCGTGCTGACGAACGGCATCCGCGGATCGGCCGCACGCACCGCGCGGCGAATGCTGACGAGCGGCCGGCCGTACCGGTAAAGCGCCCACCAGCCGCCGCCGGCGACGATTCCGCAGACGATCAGCACCGCGAGCCGGCGCAACGGATCGGCATCGGTCACGCCGGTGAGGAAGCTCTCGGTGCCGATCACGTGCGCGATGCTGTAACCGTACGCAATGTGCTGGATCGCATGCAGCAGCAACGCGAGCAGCATGCCGCCGAGGCCCGCGCCGACGCCGGTCAGGATCGTGACGACGGCCACGCGCGCGAACGGGCCGGCGGACGGGGAAGCGGATGCGGGAGCGGACGGGAGATCGAGGCGCATGAGGTCGGCGAACAGGGATCGAAAGGACGGCGCGCAACACGCGTGCCGTCGTCAGGACCGCATCGTAGGCTCGCGCCTCTCATGTGACAAACGTATTTTTCGAATCGACTCATGTATTTCATGAATACATGAGCATGGACGGCTTGTCGCCACATTCCGCATCAACCCGGTCGATCCGGATAAGTGATGTGCTCCGGTTCACGCCGCATCTATAGAAAAAGCACGCACCGCGCATCAAGACCAGCCTTCGAACGTCAGGCCCGTCTCGGCAGCCGCCTGCTCGGGCGTCACGTCGCGCACGTGCTGGCCGAACGTCCACACGTGCTGCTCCGGATCGCGCGCGCGATAGGTACGGTCTCCATAGAACTGGTCGGCCGGTTCCTGCAGGATTTCCGCGCCGGCCTGCCGCGCGTGTTCGCAATGCGCATCGAGGCCGTCGGCAAGCTGCACGTGCACGCTTTGCGTGTTCCTGCCGCCGATCTCTTGCGGGATCGCAACGAAATCGGCCCAGTGTCCGCCGATCATCACGACGCCGCCGCGATGCGTGAGCTCCGCATGCGTGACCTCGCCTTCAGGCGTACGGACGACGATGCCGCGTGCGAAGCCGAACGCGCGCTCCAGCCATTCGAGCGCGGCGCCCGGATCGCGGTAGTACACGGCGGCGCTGATCGGCGGATGGCGGTCGGGCTGGGGCATCGTGTGTCTCCGGTCGTGGGCACGAGAGGCTCATTCTCCGCGCGTCGGCCGAACCGATCAACCGCCGCGCCGCGCCCCGCGCATGTTGCAACGGCGCGACAGACGGCACGCCTCAAACGGATGCTGCCCGCGCGCGATAACGCAAAAACGACCGGCCTCGGGTGCGCGCGGCGCGTCGTGTCAGTTTTGTGAAGGACTCTTGCAGGATTCGGAAAGGTGCGCTCGCGGCCCAGGCGGCCTAGCGCGCGCCGTGCATTCCTATACTTGCGCCGAACTTTCGTTTCCAGTCCCACACGCAGGAGCCTCACCATGAAAAAAACCCTCATCGCCGGCGCTTGCGCGGCCTCGCTGTTCGCCCCGCTCGCCCACGCGCAAAGCTCGGTCACGCTGTACGGCCTGATCGACGCCGGCATCGCGTATACCAACAACGCAGGCGGCGCATCGCTGTGGCGCCTGACGACCGGCACGATCAACGGCAGCCGCTTCGGCCTGCGCGGCACCGAGGATCTCGGCGGCGGCGTGAAGGCGCTGTTCGTGCTGGAGAACGGCTTCAACGCGAACAACGGCGCACTCGGCCAGGACGGCAAGCTGTTCGGCCGCCACGCGTATGTCGGCCTGAGCGGTAACGGCTACGGCACGCTGACGCTCGGCCGCCAGTACGACACGATGGTCGACTTCGTCGCGCCGCTGTCCGCGACGGCCGGCGACTTCGGCGATGCGGGCTTCGCGCATCCGTTCGACAACGACAACCTGAACCACTCGCTGCGTATCAACAACGCGGTCAAGTACACGAGCGATACGGTCGCGGGCTTCAAGGTCGGCGCAATGTACGCGTTCTCCAACTCGACGAACTTCAGCGCGAACCGCGCGTACAGCGTCGCGGCGAGCTACACGAACGGCCCGTTGAAGCTGGCCGGCGCGTACCTGCAGATGAACGGCACGAAGGGCTCGACGAGCGCGAGCCCCGGCGCGACCGATTCGGCCGAGGCGAAGAGCGTGAACCAGGGCGGCTGGTCGATCGGCTCGGACCGCATGCGCTCGTACGGCGGCGGCGTCAGCTACGTGTTCGGCCCGGCGACCGTCGGCTTCGTCTATACGCGCTCGCAGTACGACAACACGGGCTCGTTCGGCTCCACCGGCCAGGTCGCGTTCAACAACTACGACGTGAACGTGCGTTATGCAGTGACGCCGGCCGTCAGCCTCGGCGCGGCTTACGTGTACACGGACGCCAGCGTGTCGAACCCGGACAGCAAGCACGGTACCGATCCGAAGTGGCACCAGGTCGACCTGCAGGCCGTGTACAAGCTGTCGCGCCGCACCGACCTGTATGCGGAAGCGATGTACCAGCATGCGTCGGGACGCGGCTACCAGGCGTTCATCAACGGTTCGGGCGGCGCGTCGAGCACGCCGAACCAGATCGTCGGCGCGATCGGCATGCGCACGCGGTTCTGACCGATGTGACGCCACGTCGCCCGCCGGCAACGAACCCGCGTTCGCACGCGGGTTCGGTCGCTGCGAGCGACGCGCGTCAATGTTGTTCCATCTGGAAGGCAGCCTGCCTGGAATCGGGGTTTTTGCGCGCACAAGCGCTGCGTAGACTCGTATCGAAGGTCGGGGCGCGCATCGCGCATCGAACCGAACGTCTACCCGTCACCCAGGAGAACCTTGTGAAATCGCTTGTCGTTACCGCCGCCGCTGCCGTCCTGCTTGCCGCACCGGCCCTGTCGTTCGCCCAGTCGGCGAAGTCGCCCGTCACGCGCGCGCAGGTGCTGCAGGAACTGGTCGACCTCGAGTCGGTCGGCTACAACCCGGCGCGCGGTGAAGCCGGCAACTATCCGGAAGACATCATGGCGGCGCAGGAACGACTGCAGGCGAAGCGTCTCGCGGAGCGGAAGGCTGCGCAGGCCGCATACGGCCCGGCCGGCGAGCCGGCAACCGAATCGGGCACGGCGGCGAAGCCCGCGCTGTGACGATGTGATGAAGCGCCCCGCCCGCATGAATCGTGTGCTGCGGGCGGCGCGCATGTTGCGTCTGCACGAAGAAGCGTGTCGTGCAATCACCGACCCACGCAACGTATCGACGTCCCGCTGCGCATCCGGCGCTCAGGCGGCCTGCGGTTCGCGGTCGATCGCGTTCAGCATCTCGACGTCGCGCGCGATCATCCCCGGCACCTGCGCGCGCAGCATCTCGACCCAGGTCCGCACCTTCGCGTCGACGAAGCGGCGCGACGGATACAGCGCATACACGTTCATCTTCTGCAGGATATGCGCGGGCAGCACGCGCACGAGCGTGCCGTCGCGCAGTGCGTCGATTGCCGAGTACAGCGGCAGCATGCCGATCCCGATGCCGTCGCGGATCGCGAGTGCGAGCGATTCGGCCGTATTGGTCTGCACCGGCCCGGCGACGTGGATCTGCTCGACGCCTTCTGGCCCTTCGAGCACCCATTCGTGCGTCGGGAACGCGGGCGTACACAGCGTCAGGCACGCGTGCGCGGCGAGATCCTGCGGACGGGCCGGCGCGCCGTGCCGTTTCACATAGTCGGGAGACGCGCACAGGATGCTGAACGTCGAGCCGAGCAGGTGCGATACCAGTTCCGAATCGGGCAGCGACGACGCGGTCACGACGGCCATGTCGCTCGTGCCGTCGAACAGGTCGGGCATGCGCTGCGACAGCGACAGTTCGATCGACACGCCCGGGAACTGCGCGTGATAGCGCGTCAGTGTGGGCAATACATAGTGATGGCCGACACTCGCGAAGCTGTGCATGCGCAGCACGCCGGCCGGCCGTTCGTGCGCGCAGCTCGCCTCTTCTTCCGCGCGGTCGACGTCGGCGAGGATCTGGCGGCAGCGCCGTAGATAGCTTTCGCCGGCCGACGTCAGCGCGAGGCGGCGCGTCGAGCGATTCATCAGACGGGTGCGCAGGCGCGCCTCGAGCTCCGACACCGCGCGCGACATCGCGCCCGTCGTCGAATTCAGCGATTGTGCGGCGGCCGTGAAGCTGCCGGTCTCGACGACGCGCGAAAACACCCGCATGTTTTGTAGGGTATCCATTCCTGTGAGCAACCTGTAGCGGAGCCGCTATTTTCCTCCACTGGATGCGACAGATTGTTACTCCGGCTGCAACTATCGTTTCCCGGCAGCTGCGTTAATGCGCGGGCGCCGCACTCCTACAATCGGCGCCTCACCAGTCGAACGGACCCGTTCGGATGCGCCGCGGCACCGTGCCCGGCCCTGCACGGGCCACCTCTTTTCATGAAGCCACAACCTGCGATCGAGCGAACTTCCATCGAACCGGCACGATGGAGAGCATGGCTTGATCCGCTCGGCGACGCGGCCCGCGACTGGGCCGTCAGCGACGGCTTGATCTGGCTGCACCTCGCGAAGACCGTGTTCGCGGCGCTCCTTGCGATGGGCATCGCGATGCGTCTCGAGATGTCGCAGCCGCGCACGGCGATGACGACCGTGTTCGTGCTGATGCAGCCGCTGTCGGGGATGGTGTTCGCGAAGAGTTTCTACCGCGTGCTCGGCACGGCGGCCGGCCTCGTCGGCGCGCTCGCGCTCGGCGGGCTGTTCGCGCAGCAGCCCGAGCTGTACATGGCCGGCATCACGCTGTGGATCGGCGGCTGCATCGCGCTGGCGGTGCGCAACCGCCACTTCCGCTGGTACGGCTTCGTGCTCGCCGGCTACACGGCCGCGCTGATCGGCCTGCCGGCCGTAATGACGCCGCAGACGCTGTTCCAGTCCGCGCTCACGCGCGCCGCGGAAGTTGCGCTCGGCATCGCATGCTCGGGCGCGGTCAGCGCGTTGATCCTGCCGCTCAGTTCCGCGAAAGCGCTGATGCGTTCGCTGAACACACGCCACACGACGTTCGCGGCGTTCACGGCCGGCGCACTCGCGGGCGGCGTCGCACGCGGCGATTTCGAACGGCGCTTCGCCGATTTCGTCGACGACATCGTCGGCTTCGAAGCGAACCGTGCATTCGCGTCGTTCGAGGATCCGCACATTCGCGCGCGCAGCCGCCGGCTCGCACGGCTGAACAGCGAGTTCATGAACGCATGCACGCGGCTGCATGCGCTGCACCAGCTCGTCAAGCGCCTGCGCGCGAACGGTTCGGACGCGGTGCTCGACGCACTGGCGCCGCACGTCGACGCGCTCGCGCAGCGGTTCGCCGCATTGCGCGACGAGCGGCAGCACGGCATCGCACCGGCCACCGGCGCGATGCTCGAACTGCGCCGCTTCCACGGCGCGTTGCCGAAGGCCGCGCGCGCGTCGCGGCGGACCATCGAGGAACACGCGGCCGGCGGCCTGCTCGATTTCGATACCGCGATCGAGCTGCTGTACCGCTTCATCGGCGAGTATCTCGGCTACGCCGATACCTACGCATCGCTCGACCAGGACGATCACGCATTCGAGCGCTCGGTCACGCATTACGCGGTGAAGACCAATTCGTTCTTCGTCGGCTTCGCGTTCCTGCGCACGGTCATCGCCGTCGGTGCGATGAGCGCGTTCTGGATCGCGTCGGAATGGCCGAGCGGCTCGCTCGCGGTGATCGCCACCGCGATTGCATGCGCGCTCAGCTCGACGTCGCCGCGCGCACCGAAGTTCGTCGCGCAGATGGGCGTCGGCGCGGCGTTCGCGACTGCCGTCGGCTACCTGTTCCTGTGCTACGTGTATCCGAACATCGACGGCTTCCCGCTGCTGTGCGCGACGCTCGCGCCGGTGCTCGGCCTCGGCGCGTTTCTCGCGATGCGGCCGGGGCTGTCCGGCTACGGGATCGGCTTCGCGGTGTTCTTCTGCCTGCTTGCGGGACCCGACAACGCGATCGCGTATACGCCCGAGGTGCTGATCAACAACGGGCTGGCCGTCGTCGTCGCGATGCTCGCGTGCTCGCTCGTGTTCGCGGTCGTGTTCCCCACCCACATGCCGTGGCTCACGGGCCGCATCGCGCACGATCTGCGCCGCCAGGTCACGCTTGCGTGCGAAGGCGCGCCGGACGGCCTCGCGCAGCGCTTCCAGTCGAGCACGCACGACCTGATGGCGCAGTTGCGCACGCTGCTCGTGCGACGCACGCGGCAGCATCGCGACGCGTTGCGCTGGATGCTGTCGACGCTCGAGGTCGGACATGCGGTGATCGACCTGCGCGACGAACTGCACGCGTTCTGCGAAGCGAAACCGCCGCAGATGCTGCGCTGGACCAGTTCGATCGACGCGGTGCTGCACGAGCTGCCGCGCTTCTTCGACGATCCGACGCCCGGCCACCATGCGCGCACGCTGAAATCGGTGAATCTCGCGATCCGCGCCGCTCAGCACACGCTGCAGGCGTGGTACGCCGTGCCCGACGAGCGACGCCGCATGCAGCGGATCGTCGGCTGCCTGCACTTCATGCGCAGCGCGCTGCTGGACAAGGACGCGCCGTTCAACCGGCATCGCCATTGAACATCGATGCGCGTGCAACGGGATCCTTGTTCCGAATGGAAATAAGCTCTACAGGCGCGGTGATTAATCTTTAAGCAGTGCGAGCCTATAGTTTCCTCACTGCCAGCGAGACTGGCACTCACCCAGGAGAAACAAAATGAAGCCGCTGCACCTCGCCCTCGTTGCCCTGTCGCTCGCCGCTGCTGTCGCCCACGCACAGCCGGCGCCGGCCGACGCCGCACCGCAACAGGCGAACCGCACCGAAGCCGTCAAGGCCGCAGGCCGCGTCGATCGTTCGCAGTCGAAGCAGGAAGACCCGAACGCCTGTGTCGGCCCCGTCAGCTTCTGCAACATCTACTTCGGCAGCTGAGCATGACGCCGCGTCGTCACGGCCAGGCCCGCATCGCCCGCATCGAATCCGCGGGCGGGCGGCGTACCGGCCGATCGCCGCACCGCCCCGATCCACGCCGCTTCGATTGAAGCGGCGCATGCCGTTTCAGGCGCCGCGCCCCGGCCGCCACCCCACTTCGCGCAACGCATCCAGCAAGCGCGCCTGCCCGAGCCCTTCGACCCGCGCACCGCGCGATTCGACGTCGCCGCCCGCGACGAGCGCATTCACGATCGCTTCCTCCACCGCCTCGGCCGCCGCGACGAACAGCGCGGAAATATGGTCGTTGTTGACCATCTTCACGCCGGTGGTCGGCGCACCCTTGCTGCCGTAGTTCGCCGCCGGCAGCCCGTCGTTGCCCGTTGCGAACGCAAGGAAGATGTCGCCGCTCGAATCCTCGGTGCCGCCGCCGACGCGTGCAAGCCCGACGCTCGCGCGCTGCGCGACGCGCGTGCATTGATGCGGCAGCAGCGGCGCGTCGGTCGCGATCGTCACGACGATCGAGCCCATGCCGGCCTCGCCTGTCGCGTCGGGCGCGCGAAACGGCGAATGCACGTGGCGCAGCACTTCGCCGACCGGATAACCGGCCACGCGCAGCATCTCGCGCACGCCGTAGTTCGCCTGAACGAGCGCGCCGACGGTCCAGCCGCCCGCATCGGCCGCAAGCACGCGCGACGCGGTGCCGATGCCGCCCTTGAACTCGTGGCAGATCATGCCCGTGCCGCCGCCCACGCCGCCTTCGGCAACCGGCCCCGACTGTGCGGCGGCCAGCGCGCGCTGCACGTGCGCGGCGCTCACGTGCTGCCCCCAGATGTCGTTCAGCAGCCCGTCGTAGGTTTCCATCACGACCGGCATGCACCAGTACACGCGGCCGGCCGCCGCTTCCCGCTCGTTCGCGACGAGCGCGTCGCGCACCGCGCCGACGCTGTGCGTGTTCGTATAGGCGATCGGCGTCGTCAGCAGGCCGGCCTCGCGGATCCATTCGAGCCCCGTTGCGTCGCCGTTGCCGTTCAGCACGTGCAGGCCGGCGAAACACGGCGAATCGTGCGCGGCGCCCGCGCGCGGCTCGATGACGGTGACGCCGGTGCGGATCGATGCGTCGCCGTTCTCGACGTTCAGCGTGCAATGTCCGACCCGCACGCCCGGAACGTCCGTGATCGCGTTGAAGCGGCCCGGCGTGCCGAGTCCGATGCGGATGCCGAGATCCCTCGTGCGCATGATGCAATTCCTCCAGTCTTTCAATGGTTCGGTGTGTCGGTGCTGCAACGTGACGATCCGGCGTTCAGAGCGCGCGGAATGCTTCGCTGTGGCGCGCCCAGACGACATACATCGCGAGTGCGGCAATCAGCAGCCCCGCGATGATGATCAGGTCGGTCGGCTTCGTCGCCGTCGCCAGAGTCGTGTAGAGCGTGTACGCGGCCCCCGCCACCGCGACGAGCGGCGTCACGGGCCACAGCGGCATCCGGTAGTGATGTTCGACGTCGCGGCGCACGAACCGGCTCGCGAGCGCGGCCAGCCCGACGACCAGGTAGATCAGCAGCAGCAGGTCGACCGTGAACGCGGTCAGCTCGTCGAGGCTCGATACGAACACGAGCCCCGCCGACGGCACCGCGAGCGCGAGCGTCGCGAGCCACGGCGATTCCAGGCGCGGATGGATCGTCGAGAATGCACGGTTGCAGGTACGCGACCAGAGCGCGTGCCGGCCGCTGCTGTACAGCAGCCGGCCCATCGTGATCACGATCGCGATGATCGCGTTGAACACCGACAGGAAGATCCCGGCGCTGACCACGCGCGACACGGCCGGGTTGCTCAGCGAACGCACGACATAACCGATCGGGTCGGCGCTTTTGGTGAGTTCCGTCAGCGACGGCGCGCCGAGCACGATCGCGGTGAGCGGAACCAGTTCGACGACGAGGATCACGAGCAGCGAATAGATCACGGCCTTCGCGACGTTGCGGTTGCCGCCGCGCAAGTCTTCCGCGAGGTATGCAGCGGAGCCGAAGCCGTTGTAGCAGAAGATTGCCGTGCCAATCGCGGGCACGATGGCGGCGAGCGTCGCCGGCACGAGCGCGTTGCCGCTCGCGACGACCGGCGCGATCAGCACGTCGGCGCCGCGATGCAGCGAGCCGAAACCGAGCCCCGCGATCAGCATCAGCACGCCGATCTCGACGACGAGGAACGCACCGGTGATCCACGCATTCGTCTTGATGTTGAGCATGCCGAGCAGGTAGCTGAGCAGCACGATCGTCAGTGCGACCGACTGGTTGCCGAAGTGCATGCCGAGCGCGTTGTTCAGATACGGCGCGGCGCCGCTCGCGAGCACGGCTGGAATGAACACGCTGACGGACAGCACCGTGATGAAGGTCAGATAGCCGGGCAGCGTGCCGAACACGCGCTTGGCCATCACGTATTCGCCTCCCGCGCTGCGATGCGCGGCGCTGAGCTCCGCATAACAGAGCGCGAATGCGAGCGCGAGCACGCCGCCGAGCAGGAATGACAGCACCGCGCCGCTGCCGGCCTGCTGGATCGCGAACGGCGCGATCACGAAGATCGAGCTCGCCGGCGTCACGCCCGACACGGTGATCATCACCGCGTCGCGCACGCTGAGCGTCTGCGACAGCGCGCGCGGCGCGTCTTCCGTTGCGGGCGCCGCTTGCAGCGTGCCCGTCGATTCCGACATCATCGCCATTTCGTTCTCCTGTGCTCCTATGCTGCACTTTTTTGAACGCCCATACTCGGGCCCGATTGATTGCGTGGCAGTCTAGGAAGCCAATTTCAGGACCGCTATTCCCCCTTCGTGTTACGCCCTTCCGGTGGTGGTATGGATCGTCTCTTCTCCGAAATCGCGATGCACCAGGCGCTTGGCCGCGCAATCGATCATCTCGGCCAGCCGCGCTTCTGGCGGTTCCTGGTGCTGCTGCTCAATGAGATGGCGCCGTTCGACAACGCGCTCGCGACCGCGATCGGCCGCGACGGCGTGCCGCTCGTGCTCGACGAATACGACACCGGCGGCACCGACACCGCGTCGCCGGTGCCGCTTTACCTGAATGGGTTATATCTGCTCGACCCGTTCCTGCAGGCCGCGCACGACGGGCTCGCCGACGGCTGCTACCGGCTCGAGGAAGTCGCGCCCGACCTGTTCCGGCAAAGCGAGTATTTCCTGAGCTACTTCCGCGATGCGGTCGGCGACGACGAAATCCAGATCCTCGTGCGGCCGAACGCCGACACGCTGCTGTCGCTGTCGCTCGGTGCAGCCGCGCGCTTCGACGTCGAGCCGCTCGGCAAGCTGACGGCCGCGATGCCGTGGGTGCTCGCGACGATCCGGCAGCACTGGCGGCTGGTCGGCGACGCCGCGCGCTCGACGCCCGACGCCGATCTCGGCGCGCGCGTCGAGCAGGCGCTTGCGCGCTTCGGCGCGGGCGTGCTGACCGATCGCGAGATGTCGATCGCGAGGATGGTGCTGCGCGGCAATTCGTCGAAGGCGATTGCCGAGCGGCTGGCGATTTCGCCGGAAACGGTGAAGGTGCATCGGCGGCATCTGTACGCGAAACTCGGGATCTCGTCGCAGCCCGAGCTGTTTTCGCGGTTCATTCAGGCGCTGGGAGAAGATGCGGCGGGATGAACGCATCGCGCAGCACGGATGGCAACGGGTGCGGAATCGTGCACTATCCGTGAATCGCCGCAGCCGTGGTCGTCCGTTCAAGCCGACACGGATGCGCCGCCGACAACACGACTGCCCGGAAACAGGAACCCGAACCATGCCGCCCGCCCGGTTTTCGGGCAGGGGCACGGTCATGCGCAGCGTCCTGCTACTTCCACTTCGCGCCGAGTTGCGCGAGCCCGGCGTTCCGGAGATCGTCCGGCAGCATCACCACGCGGAACTCGCAGTCTGCATTCAACATCAGGAACCACGGCTCCGCGAGCGCCGGGATCTGCGACGGGTCATCCAGATTGACGATCACGACCGCCCCGCGCCCGCCGCTCTGCTCAGTGAAATACACGGCCTCCGGCCTGACCGCTTCGAGTATTCGCGAGATCACGTCGCCGACGCTGCCGTCGCGCACCAGCGTGTTGAACGGCTCGTGAGGGATTCGTATGTTGAGAAGCATGCGCATGACCATCCTCCTTGGGCTCCGCCCGGCCTGGGCCCTTCAAGCATAGGTGCTACGCGACGCCGCGCCAGTGGCGCCGCAAGCAGTTGCCGGCACGCATTCACATTCCGACGATTCGATGACACCGCGTCGCGCAAACGGCAATCGCGCGCGCGATGCAGGCCGGGTCGAATCGACCGCTTATGCCCCCATCATGCGGAGACCGTATCGGCCGTCAGCCCCGTCGGTTCGATCGCCAGATGCAGCGCCCGCTCCGGCCGCAGCGTCACGTTCAACACCGCACGCGGCGGCGTCATGCCGGGCGGCACCGACAACACATGACGCTGCAGGATCATTGCGGCCACCACCGTCATCTCCGCCATCGCCAGATGCTGCCCGAGGCATACGCGCGGGCCGGTGCCGAACGGCATGTACGCGCCGCGCGGCAGCGCGGGCGCATCGTCGGCGAAGCGCTCGGGCCGGAACGCATGCGGCTCCGGAAACCATCGTTCGTCGAGATGCATGAGCTGCAGCGGCAGCATGAACAGCGTGCGCGCGGGAAACTGCCACGCACCCAGTGCGATCGGCCGCGATGCGCGACGGCTGATCAGGATCGGCGCGGACGGATACAGGCGCAGCGTTTCTTCGAGCGTCTGCGTCAGGTAGCGCAACGACGAGCGCGTCTCGGCGGACGGCGCGCGACCGCCCAGCACGCGGGAAACCTCGTCGCGCGCGGCGGCTTGCACGGCCGGATTCGTGGCCATGCACCATGCCCACCAGGTCAGCGCCCCGGCCGTCGTCTCGTGGCCGGCCAGGAACGCCGTCACGCACTCGTCGTGCACGGCCTGCAGCGGCCATTTGGGCCACGCTGGCGCTGGAAGAAGGATTCGCCGACCAGGCGCACCTGAGCCGCGAGGTCAAGCGCATCACGGGATTCTCGCCGAGCGAATTCACGCAACGCTTCATCGGCGACGAATCGTTCTGGATGTATCGGCTCTGGGTGTGACGCGGCGGCGGCCGATCCCGCCTGGTCATCCGTTTCGCGATGAACGGCCCTCTCGCGTCCGCCACTCCGCTCAACCGCGCGGTTCGACGAAGCCGCCATCGGGTGCAGTGTGCGGCACGTTCCAGCCGAAGTACACCTCGGCCTCGACGATCCGGCCGTCGCGGATAAGCAACCGCTCCGCGTTCCTGAATCGCCGACCGTCGCTCGTTTCGGCCTCATACACGACGAACACATGCTCGCCATGAACGGCAACGTCGACGAAATCGAAGTGCGCCAGCGTCACGCTGTTCGGCCAGCAGCGCCGGAAATACGTGTCGCGGTCGAGCCGGTTGTCGAGCGGGCTCGTGAAATGGAAATCCGGCGCGATCAGCGCTTCGATCGCGTCGCGGTTCTTGTCGGCATACGCGCGGTAGCTCGCGCGCGCAACGTCGTCCGGGTTCTGAAGCATCGTCGTGACCTCCTCGAAGAATCGGCGTGAGCCTCGCTCGCACCGGTGCAGATGTTTCGGCGAAATGCGCCCGTTGCCATCCACGCGAACCCGCATCGGCCGGCAGCCCGCGCTTTCCATCGTAAGCCGGCAATGCCGCGGTTGCCCGATTCGGCGGGCACGGGCATGATGTCCGCGAACTCGCCGGCCGCTTTTTTCCGCTGGTTCTCGCCGACCTCGCCGCACCTGTGCAGCGTGTCACGCGAACGCTGCCGCCGTCACGCGAGCAATCCGCATGCCGGCCCCGTCGCCAACGTCACTTCGTCCATGTCACTACGCGCATTCAGAACGCTGGTCGCCATCGCCCGATACCGGACCTTCGCACGCGCCGGCGAAGCCATCGGGCTCACGCAGTCGGCGGTGAGCCTGCAGATCAAGGCACTGGAAAGCGAATACAACGTGCAGTTGTTCGATCGTTCGCGCCGGCAGCCGGTGCTCACCGAAGCCGTCAACATCCTGCTCGCGCAGGCCGAGCAGGTGCTCGCGATGGTCGACCGGATTCCCGATGCGCTCAGCGACGAGAAGAAGCTCGTCGGCCGCCTGCGGATCGGCGCGATCCAGACCGCGCTGTCCGGCCCGCTGCCCGACGCGCTGCTCGCGCTGCGCAACTCACATCCGTCACTGCGCGTGCACGTATCGGCCGGCATGTCGGCCGAGCTGGCGAATCGCGTCGCGGCCGGCGAACTCGATGCGGCGATCACGACACGCCCCGTGCGCCCGCATCCGGCGGAACTGACGTGGACCACGCTGTACGAGGATCGCTTCTGGCTGCTCGCGCCGCCGGACCATGCGGAACGCGACGCGGGCACGCTGCTCGAAGCGCTGCCGTTCATCCGCTTCGACGCGCAGGCCTGGGCCGGCCGCATGATCGCCGCCGAGCTGCGCCGCCTCGGCGTGCGCGTGCGTGAAGAGATGGTGCTGGACAGCGCGGAAACGATCGCACGGATGGTGGCGCGCGGGCTCGGCGCCGCGATCGTCGCGCTCCCCGATGCAACGCTCGCGCGCCTGCCTCCCGTCACGCGCTTGCCGTTCGGCCAGCCGCAGATGGGGCGCGCGGTCGTGCTGCTCGAACACCAGTCGCGTCCGGCCGAGCGTTTCGCGCGTGCGCTGGCCGCCGAAGTCACCGCGTCATCGATGAGGATTTCTCATTGAACACCCGATAATTAACAATTATTCCTGTTGCTTGCGCGTGTTAACTTGGCGGCATCGTCACTCTTTCGATTGCGAGTCGCCATGTTGCCCGCCGGATGGATTCCCGCGTCGTTCCGCCGCTCCGCCTGCCAACCGGTCCGCACGGCCGGCGTGAAGGCGCGCCGATGATCGGCCCGGTCCTGCTCGCGCTGGCGCCGGTCGCGCTGCTGGTCGCGTTCGGCCACGGCCTCCGGCGCACGGGTTTCATCGCCGAAGCGTTCTGGCCGCAGGCCGAGCGGCTTTGCTACTACGTGCTGCTGCCCGCGCTGTTCGCGGACGGCCTCGCGAACGCGCGGCTGCAAGCGCTGCCTGTTTTGCCGCTCGCGGCAGCGCTGGTCGGATCGACCGCCGTCGCCGCGGCGCTCCTTCTGCTGGTCCGTCGGTTCGTCCGGGTCGACGGCGCCGGCTTCACGTCCGTGTTCCAGGGCGCGGTGCGCTTCAACAACTATGTCGGCACCGCGCTCGCCGCCGGGCTGTTCGGCGCAAAAGGCATCGCGCTCGCGGCCGTCTGCGTCGCGGCGATCGTCCCGACCGTCAACCTGATGTGCGTGCTGGTCTTCGCGCGGTATGGCGACACGCGGCTCGGTGCGGGCGCACTCGTGCGGCAAATCCTGTCGAATCCGCTCGTCGTCGCGTGTGCGCTCGGGATCGCGATGCAGGCCGGCGGTCTCGCATTTCCCGCTGCCGTCGAGCCGGCCGTGCGCGCGCTCGGCGCCGCGTCGATGCCGCTCGGCCTGCTGTGCGTGGGCGCGGCGCTGAAATTCGATGCGGCCCGTGCGTGGCTGCAGCCGGTGTGCATCGCGTCGGCGTTCAAGTTCATGGCGATGCCGCTGATCACGCTCGCGGCCGGCCGCCTGTTCGGGCTCGGCGATGCGGCGCTGACCGTCGCGCTGCTGTTCCAGGCGCTGCCGACGTCGTCGGCGTCGTACATCATGGCGCGCCAGCTCGGCGGCGACGCGCCGCTGATGGCCGGTATCACCGCGTTCCAGACGGTCGCCGCGGCGCTCGCGATGCCGGTCGTGCTGACGGCGCTCGCGTCGGCACCGGTATTTCGCTGACAGCGCGGCACCCGGCCCCATCCCCGCTGAATCAACCGGCAGGCCAGTTGTCGCACGGTTCGACATCGTCGGCCGCGCGCGGTCGTGCACGCATTGCCTCGCCCCCTTCGAGATGCCACGACACATGAACGCTCCTGCCCCGCCCGCCGGCATCGTCGCCACCCGGCCGAATGCGGCCATCTACGTGAAGCTCACGCTCGTCGCGCTGTTCTGGGGCGGCACGTTCATCGCGGGCCGGATCCTGGCCGCGTCGATGTCCGCGACTTCCGCGGCCACCGGCCGCTTCGCGATCGCCGCGTTGCTGCTGGTCGCGCTGACGTGGAAATTCGAAGGCGGTCTGCCGACGCTGAGCGGCCGCCAGATTGTGACGACCTTCGCGCTCGGCGCGACCGGCATCTTCCTGTACAACGTGTGCTTTTTTGCGGCGCTCGCACGGATGCCGGCCGGCCGCACCGCGCTGTTCGTCGCGCTGAATCCGGTCGCGACCGCCGTGCTGTTGTCGGTCGTCGTGCGGGAACGCCTGTCGCTGTCGCGCTGGGCCGGCATCGCCGTCGCGCTGTTCGGCGCGCTGATCGTGATCAGCCGCGGCGAACTGCTGAGCGTGCTGACCGATCTCGGCAATACGTTCGGCGCTGGCGAACGTTACATGCTGTGCGCGGTGCTGAGCTGGGCCGCCTACACGGTGATCGGCCGGCGCGCGCTCGATGGGCTGTCGCCGCTCGCGGCGACGACGTACGCGACGCTGTGGGGCCTCGCGCTGCTGGTCGTCGCGCATCTGTTCGGACCGGGCGCGAGCGGCGGCACGCCGCTGACGTGGCAGGCCGTCGTGTCGATGATCTATCTCGGCGCGATCGGCACCGTGGTCGCGTTCGTCTGGTATTCGCAAGGCATCCGCGAACTCGGGCCGGCCCGCGCGGCCGTGTTCACCAACCTGGTGCCGGTGTTCGGCGTGCTGCTGTCGGTCGCGCTGCTCGGCGAACCGCTGTCGCCATCGATGCTGGCCGGCGGCGCGCTCGTGATCGCGGGCGTTGCGCTGACCAATCACACACGGCGCTGACGCATCGGCACACGCCATGCAGGCTCGGGGACGGATCCCGAATACCGGATTGCGACGGCACGCGCAGCGCCGTTGCGCGACGCCTACGCGCCGCCAATACGCGCCCCGACTTTCTCGCAGCCCCGCCAAAAACCGCCTATCGTGAATGAAGCGCCCCGTTCGCTGCCATCCGGCCCTGAGTCGCTCGCACCGGCGGCAACGGCACCGCGCTCCGGCACCATTCATCGCGATCGTCGCGCCCGCTCGCCCGCTCGCCCGTGCGCACGATCGCGGCCGCCCACCGGATTACAGGAGGCATTCATGAAAGCCGCGCTGCTCGTCAGCTCCGCCCTGCTCGCCATCGCGTCCGCCACGGCCTCGGCCCAAGGCTCGATCACGAAAGTCGAAAACGGCGCGCTCGTCGCCGCGAACGGGATGACCGTCTATACCTTCGACAAGGACAAGCCCAACGCCGGCACCAGCGCATGCACGGGCCAGTGCGAAACCTTCTGGCCGCCGTACAAGGCCAGCGCGACCGACGTTCCGGTCGGGCCCTACACGATCGTCAAACGCGACGACGGCAGCCCGCAATGGGCGTACAAGGGCAAGCCGCTGTACTTCTTCTCGAAGGACATGAAACAGGGCGACCGCAACGGCGACAACTTCAAGGACATGTGGCACGTGGTCGCGCCGTAAGCGTTGTTGCGCCGTTGTCCGCGCAATCGGCGCGGACGTAAAAAAGCCCGCCCGGATCGTGGTCAATCGGGGGCGGGCCTTCGTATCTTTCACGCGGCCACATCGCATCGCCAGCCGACAGGCCGGCGACGCATGCAGCCGAAATGCGCGTCAGCGGTTCGACGGGAAGCTGAACACCGTCCCTTCGCGCACACCGGCCGACGGCCAGCGTTGCGTGATCGTCTTGCGCTTCGTGTAGAACCGCACGGCGTCCGGGCCATAAGCGTGCAGGTCGCCGAACAGCGAACGCTTCCAGCCGCCGAACGAGTGGTACGCGACGGGCACCGGCAGCGGCACGTTGATGCCGACCATGCCGATCTGGATGTTGTCGCTGAAGTAGCGCGCGGCCTCGCCGTCGCGCGTGAACAGGCACGTGCCGTTGCCGTATTCGTGCGCGTCGATCAGCGCCATCGCCTCGTCGAGCGACTTCAGGCGGATCACGCCGAGCACCGGCCCGAAGATCTCGTGCTGGTAGATCGGCATGCCGGGCTTCACGTTGTCGAACAGGCACGGGCCGAGGTAGTAGCCGCCGTCGTGGCCGTCGACCTTCACGCCGCGGCCGTCGACGACCAGCGTCGCGCCGGCTGCCACGCCCGCTTCGACGAAGCCCGTCACCTTGTCGAAATGCTGCTGCGTGACGAGCGGGCCCATGTCGATGCCCGCGCCGTTGCCCGGGCCGACCTTCATCTTGTCGATTTCCGCCTTCAGGCCCGCGACGACCTGGTCACCCGTGTCGTCGCCGATCGCGACGACCAGCGGGATCGCCATGCAGCGCTCGCCGCACGAGCCGTACGCGGCGCCCATCAGTGCGTTCACCGCGTTGCCGATGTCCGCGTCGGGCATCACGACCGCGAAGTTCTTCGCGCCGCCGAGCGCCTGCACGCGCTTGCCGTGCGCACAGCCGGTCGAGTAGATGTATTCGGCGATCGGCGTCGAGCCGACGAAGCTCACCGCCTTCACACGCGGATCGGTCAGGATCGTGTCGACCGCTTCCTTGTCGCCGTTCACGACGTTCAGCACGCCCGGCGGCAGGCCGGCCTCGAGCGCGAGCTCGGCCATGCGCAGCGTCGACGACGGCGTGCGCTCGGACGGCTTCAGCACGAACGTGTTGCCGCATGCGACGGCCATCGGCCACATCCACAGCGGCACCATCACCGGGAAGTTGAACGGCGTGATGCCGGCCGCCACGCCGAGCGCCTGGAACTCGCTCCACGAATCGATCGCGGAGCCGACGTTCTTGCTGTGCTCGCCCTTCAGCAGCTCGGGCACGTAGCTCGCGTATTCGACGTTCTCGATCCCGCGCTGCAGTTCGCCCATCGCATCGGCGAGCACCTTGCCGTGCTCGGCCGTGATCAGCGCGCACAGCTCGTCGGCGTGCTCCTCGAGCAGCGTCTTGAAGCGGCTCATCACGCGGGCGCGCTTCAGCGGCGGCGTGTTGCGCCACGCCGGGAACGCGGCCTGCGCGGACGCGATCGCGGCTTCGACGGTCAGCTTGTCGGCGAGCCCGACGCTCTTGTGCGATTCGCCGGTGGCCGGGTCGAACACCGGCTGGACGCGGCTGCCGCCGTCGACGCGCTTGCCGTCGATCAGGTGGCCGACGGTGGAAGTCACATTGCTGTCGTGTTTCATCGTTCAGGCTCTTTCGTGAATTCGGTTGTCGCTTGGGGTGGGCCGCGGCTCAGTCCACTTCGTTCAGCGCGTCGGACAGCGCATTGACCAGGTTGTCGATCTCGCGCTTTTCCGAGATGAACGGCGGCGCGAGCTGGATCGTGTCGCCGCCGTAGCGCACGTAGAAGCCCTTCGCCCAGCAGCGCATCGCGATCTCGTACGGGCGCCGCGCCGGTTCGCCCGGCAGCGCCGCGATCGTCAGGCCGGCCGCGAGGCCGTAGTTGCGGATGTCCGCGATGTGGCGCTGGCCCTTCAGCCCGTGCACGGCCGCCTCGAAATGCGGCGCGAGATCGCGCACGCGGGCTACCGCGTCTTCCTTCACGAGCAGATCCAGCGCCGCGACGCCGGCCGCGCATGCGACCGGATGCGCCGAATACGTGTAGCCGTGCGGGAATTCGAGCATGTACTCGGGGCCGCCTGCCGCCATGAACGTGTCGTAGATTTCCTTCGTCGCGATCACGCCGCCGAGCGGCTGCACGCCGTTCGTCACCTGCTTCGCGAAGTTCAGGATGTCCGGCGTCACGCCGAACGCGTCGGCGCCCGTCATCGCGCCGGCACGGCCGAAGCCCGTGATGACCTCGTCGAAGATCAGCAGAATGTCGTGCGCGGTACAGATGTCGCGCAGCCGCTTCAGATAGCCCTTCGGCGGCACGACCACGCCCGCCGAACCGGAGAACGGCTCGACGATCACGGCCGCGATGTTCGATGCGTCGTGCAGTGCGATCAGATCGAGCAGGCGGTCGGCCAGCTCCGCGCCGTGTTCGGGCATCCCGCGCGAGAACTTGTTCTCGGCGAGTTGCGTGTGCGGCAGGAAATCGGCGTCGAGGCCCTGGCCGAACAGCTTGCGGTTCGGCCCGATCCCGCCGACCGAGATACCGCCGAAGTTCACGCCGTGGTAGCCCTTCTCGCGGCCGATCAGGCGCGTCTTCGTGCCCTTGCCCTTCGCGCGCCAGTATGCGCGGGCCAGCTTCAGCGACGTGTCGGCCGCTTCCGAGCCCGAACCCGTGAAGAACACGTAGTCGAGGCCGGCCGGCGTCAGGTCCTTGATCTTGTTGGCGAGCTCGAACGACTTCGGATGGCCGAACTGGAACGCCGGCGCGTAGTCGAGCTGCGCGACCTGGCGGCTCACGGCTTCGACGATTTCCGTGCGGCCGTGACCGAGGCCCGTGCACCAGAGGCCCGACAGGCCGTCGAAGATCTTGCGGCCTTCGGCGTCCGTGTAATACGCGCCCTGGCCCGACACGATCATGCGCGGATCGGCCTTGAACTGGCGGTTGGCGGTGAACGGCATCCAGTGCGCGTCGAGCCAGGCGGCGTCGGTGCGGATAGTCGGGTCGTCCTGCTGCGCGGCGGTGGTGATGTCGGTCATGTCGGTCGGCGCGGCGCGCCCCTCCTTCTTGTGATGATGTTGCGCATTGTCGGGAGGCCAATTAGTCTCTTCAATATCGCAATATCAATGTTCACTTGCGCAACTATGCAAGCAAAGAAACCGAAGAGCCGCGCGCTGCTCGGGCAGCTCAGCGACATGGATCTCCGCCTGCTGCGGGTCTTCAAGGGCGTCGTGCAGTGCGGCGGGATGGCGGCGGCCGAACTGGAACTGAATATCGGCATCTCGACGATCAGCCGGCACGTGAAGGATCTCGAAACGCGCGTCGGCCTCGTGCTGTGCCGGCGCGGCCGTGCGGGCTTCACGCTGACGCCCGAGGGCCAGACCGTGTACGAGGAGACGCTGCGGCTGCTCGCGTCGATGGAGGCCTTTCGCAGCAGGATAGACGGTATTCACGACAGGATGGGCGGAGAACTGCACGTCGCGGTGTTCGACAAGACGGCCACCAACCCGAACGCGCGGCTCGGCGACGCGATCCGCCAGTTCGCGGACGAGGCGCCCGACGTCGCGCTGAACCTGCATGTGGCATCGATCAACGAGGTCGAGCGCGGGATCATCGACGACAGCTACCAGGTCGGGATCATTCCCGCGCACCGCAACTCGGGCAGCCTCGTGTATTCGGAGTTGTTCGACGAACGGATGCTGCTGTACTGCGGCCGCCAGCATCCGCTCTACGATGCGCCGCACGGCAAGCTCACGTGGACGACGATCCGCAACCATGCGTTCGCCGGGCTCGGCTTCCATTCGCCGAACATGGAACTGAGCCATCGCGCGAAGCTCACGCGCAGCGCGACCGCGTCGGACCAGGAATCGATCGCGACGCTGATCCTGTCCGGCCGTTATCTCGGTTTCCTGCCGGACCATTACGCGGAAAGCTTCGAAAACAAGGGGCTGATGCAGCCGATCGCGCCGCACCGGTTCAACTACCGGTGCCGGTTCGTGAGCCTGCTGCGGCGCTCGCCGCGGCCGTCGCGGGCCGCGCTGCTGTTCCAGTCGTGTCTGGAAGCCGCGCACGACGTGAAGGCGCGGCCGGCGGCGTAGCCGGCGCGACGGTCCGCCCCGCGCCGGGCCGCGCGGGAACGGCGTCGCGGGCATCGCGTTCAGCGCCGTGCGCCGCACGTGAACCGCCACCGTTCAGCCGCGCGATCCGGCTCTGCGATAATGCGGGCTCCCCATTTCCGCTCCGCCTCCCGCCATGACGCAGCCGCCCGCCCCGCTCTCCACCGACCTGCCGCCGATCTCGTGCCTGCCCGGCGACGCGCTGCCGTGGCTGCCGATGAGCGCCGACCTGCCGGGGCTGGCGATCAAGTATCTGCACATCAATGCGGCCGAGGACACGCTGACCGCGCTGCTGAAGATGCCGGCCGGCGGCACGCTGCCGCGCCATCGCCACGACGGCGAGGTGTTCGTCCATACGCTGCAGGGTGCGTGGCGCTACCTCGAGTACGACTGGATCGCGCAAGCCGGCTCGACGGTGCTCGAACCGGCCGGCTCGGTGCATACGCCGCAAACGCTCGGCGCGCCGGGCGAGGATGTGATCACGCTCAACGTGATGCGCGGCGATCTCGTGCTGCTCGACGACGACGGCCGCGAGACCGCGCGCGAGAATTGCCGCGTCGCGCTGCTGCGCCAGCGCAAGCACGCGCGGACGGCGCCGGACGACGCGGTGGCGTTCGTCACACGGTAAGACAGGCGGCATCGTCGCGTCACGATCCGCATGGTGCCGGCTCTCGCTATGCGCGGATGGCCGCCTGCGCACTTCGCCAGCTTCCCCGGCCTACCCGCGCATTACCGAAAACGCCGGAAAAATCGCCGAATATCGTTGGCCAGCAGATCCGGCTCTTCCATCGCAGCAAAATGGCCGCCGCTCGGCATGTCGGTCCACTGCACGACGTCGAACACCCGTTCGAGCCAGCTGCGCGGCGGGTGGCTGATTTCCTTCGGAAAACGCGCAAACGCGACGGGCACCGCCACGCGTTGCCCGGCCGCGAAGCGCATTGGCTGCAACCGGTTTTCCCAATACATCTGCATTGACGAGCCGATGCAGCCGGTGAACCAGTAGAGCGAGATTCCGGTCAGCAGCGTGTCGTTCGAAAACCGCCGTGCGACGTCGCCGTCGCAATCGCTCCACGAGCGGAATTTCTCGGCGATCCACGCGGCCAGCCCGGCCGGCGAATCGTTGAGCGCGACGGCCAGCGTCTGCGGCTTCGTCATATGCATATGCGCGTATCCGCCTTCCAGCGCGGCCCATTCGCCGCGCTGCGTCACGAAGGCCTGTTCGTCCTCGGTCAGCGGCGAAGCCGCGTCGGTCGGAGGCTCGTAGCTGCCGGGCAGGTAGTTCAGATGGATGCCGTCCACCACGTCGGCATGTTGCGCGCCGAGCGCAATCGACACGCCTGCGCCGAGATCACCGCCTTGCGCGCCGAAGCGGCGATATCCGAGACCGGACATCAACGCCGCCCAGCGGTCGGCGACCTGAAATGCCGACATGCCGGGTGCCGCGGGCGCCGGCGAGAACAGGAAGCCCGGCAGTGACGGTACGACGACGTCGAACGCATCGTCCGGATCGCCGCCGAACGCCGCCGGGTCGCAGAGGCGGTCGATCAGCGCGTCGAATTCGAATACGGAGCCCGGCCAGCCGTGCGTGACGACGAGCGGATAAGGCCTCGGCCCGACGCCGCGTCGATGGATGAAATGCACGCGCTGCCCGCCTGCGTCTGCGACGAACTGCGGCAGCCGGTTCAGCGCACGCTCCACCGCACGCCAGTCGAAGCGTTCGGCCCAGTACGCGGTCAGTTCGCGCAGCCACGCGCCGTCGACACCCTGCTGCCACAGCCCGGCGGGTGTCAGCATCGGTGCGCGCATGTCGCGCAGGCGCCGGCGCAGGTCATCAAGCGCGTGATCGGGAATCGCAATGCTGAACGGGGCGGCGTACATCGTGTCTCCTCGCGAAGAATATCGACGGGATTCTGCGCTATTTTTCCGGCCCGCGACGAACGGCTCGCGCCCACGCGTCAGCCTGTTTCCCGCTCGTCCGCCCGCGCGTCGCGCCGCATCGCCTGCGGCGGCACACCGAACCCGCGCACGAACGCCTCGCGCATGTGCCGGCGGTCGCGAAACCCATTCTCCTTCGCGATCACATCGAGCGGATGCCGGCTCTGTTCGATCATCAGCCTTGCGGCTTCGAGCCGCAGCCGCTCGATCGCCTTCGCGGGCGACTGCCCCGTTTCGAGCGTAAACACGCGGCTGAACTGCCGCGGGCTCAGGTGGACGGCATCGGCCAGATCCTCGACGGTCAGCGCGCGGCCGAGGTTCTGCCGCGCGTAGTTCAGCGCGTTCTGGATCCGGTCTGATTTCGGCGCGAGATCGAGCATTTCGGAATGCTGCGACTGGCCGCCGGCCCGGCGCTGGTGCATCACGAGCTTGTGCGCGACCGAGCGCGCGGCATCGGCGCCGAGATCCTTTTCCACCATCGCGAGCGCGAGGTCGAGGCCGGCCGTCATCCCGGCCGACGTCCAGATCGGACCGTCGACGATGTAGATCCGGTCTTCCTCGACGCGAATCTCCGGGTAATGCCGCTGCATGTCGCGGCCGAACGCCCAGTGCGTCGTCGCGCGGCGCTGCGCAAGCAGCCCGGCCTCGGCCAGCACGAACGCGCCCGTGCAAATGCCGGCGATCCGCCGTGCGCGCGCGTTCGTGCGGCGCAGGAACGCGACCACGCCGGCCGGCGCCGGCGAAGCGAGCGGATCGTTGACGCCCGCGACGATCCACGTATCGACGTCGAGCCGCCCGCGCAGCGCGCGCGTGGCGACCGACAGCCCGAGCGACGAGCGCACATCGCCGCCGTCGACCGAATAGTTGTCCATCACGTAGAACGGCTCGCCCGCGCCCATGTTCGCGTACTCGAACACCGACTGCGCGGCAAGCGCCATGATCTGGAAACCGTCGCTGATCAGAAAGCCGATTCGGTGCATGCGTGCTCTCCAGTCCGGGCGTGCGTTTGGCCCGATGTCCTGAATCATACCCATCTACGTCATTTGTGTCGCAGCGATTCGAAGCCAGAATGCATTCACGCCATTCGGCCACTTCATCGAAAACGGAGCGACATCATGACTCAAGCACATCGCGGTACCGCCCTCATTACCGGCGCGTCGTCGGGCATCGGCGCGATCTACGCGGACCGGCTCGCGCGCCGCGGCTACGACCTGATCCTGGTTGCGCGCAACCGCGACCGGCTGGCCGCCCTCGCCGAGCGCATCACGAACGACACGCGGCGCAGCGTCGAGATCGTCGACGCGGACCTCAACGACCGCGCGGCGCTCGCCGCCGTCGAAACGAAGCTGAAGCAGGACGCGAGCATCACGCTGCTCGTGAACAACGCGGGTGTCGGCACGCACGCCCCGCTGCTCGACAGCGACGTAGACGCGATGACGCGGATGATCGACCTGAACGTGACCGCGCTCACGCGCCTCACCTATGCGGCCGTGCCCGGCTTCGTCGCCCGCGGCCGCGGTGCGGTAATCAACATTTCGTCGATCGTCGCGATCTCGCCGGAAACGCTGAACGGCGTGTACGGCGGCAGCAAGGCGTTCGTGCTCGCGTTCAGCCAGTCGCTGCACCATGAGCTCGCCGGCAAGGGTGTCCAGGTGCAGGCCGTGCTGCCCGGCGCGACGGCCACCGATTTCTGGCAGACGGGCGGCCTGCCGATCGAGCACCTGCCGAAGGAAATCGTGATGTCGGCGTCCGACATGGTCGACGCGGCGCTGGTCGGCTTCGATCGCGGCGAACTCGTGACGATTCCGTCGCTGCACGCGGCCGAAGAATGGGATGCGTACGAGGCCGCGCGCCAGACGATGGCACCGCACCTGTCGACCGATACGCCGGCGCCGCGCTATGCGGCGGCGCGCTGATTCCTGTTTCCGCTTCTCCCCGATCCGATGATGTTCGGCGACGCATTTCCGCACGCGGGTTGATGCGATCGTTCGTCTGACGAAAAGCCCGGCGCCGGCGCGCCGCGATGCCGCCGGGGATTCTTTCCCCGGCGGCGCAAATAGGCGTCGTCGAGCGCCGATTCCCGCGCGCTTGCCATGTACTTTTCGCAACAGTAAGCTCTACCGCTGCAGTCTCCGAAGCAGCGCCATATCGGGCGCAATCCGTCCGATCATCCGGGCAATCGACCGTTGCGGAATTCGACCATGCGGCTTCGTATGTGCACCACCGAGACCGGCAGCATGCCCGTCTCCCCGCCTGTTTCCCCGCGCATCTCGGCCGACCGTTCGCCGGATCTTCCGGCACTCCCCGAACTCGAAACCGTATGCCGCGTGGCACGCGCGCATTTCGGCACGGCCGGCGCGTTCGTCGCGCGCGCCCAAGCCGGCGCGCAATGCTTGCTGGCGTCCGATGGGACGCTCCCCGCAACGCTTCCGCCGGATACCTTCCCGCCAGGCGTCGAGCGAGATTCGCCTGCCGGCAGACGGCTCGTCGTGCCCGACGTGGGCAACGGCCCGTTTCACACGCCGCAGGTCGTCGCAGCCTGCGAACTGGCCGCGCCCGACGGCACCACGCTCGGCGCGCTGTGCCTCGCCAGCTACACCGGCCTGGCACTCGACGCCACCCGGCGCGCATTCCTGCACGACCTCGCGTCGCTCGCGGAACGCGCGTTCGCTCGCGCCATCGCGGAAGCCGCGTTGCGCGAACGGCTCGGCATCGTCGAGGAGCACAGCACGCTGACGACGCTCGCGCTGACCGAAAGCGGCACCGGCGTGTGGGATCGCAACGTGGAAACCGGCGAGATCCATTACTCGCCGACCTGGAAGGCGATGCTCGGCTACGCGCCGCACGAGCTGAGCTGCCGGATCGAGGATGCGTACGAGCGGCTGCATCCGGACGATGCCGACGACGTGAAGGCGGCCATGCTCGCGCACTTCGAGCGCCGGACCGACAGCTACGAGGTCGAGCACCGCATCCGCTGCAAGGACGGCACGTACAAGTGGATCCGCAGCCGCGGCAAGGTGATCAGCCGCGACGGCAACGGCCGCGCGCTGCGCATGGTCGGCACGACCACCGACATCACGGCGCTGCGCGAACTCGCCGCGCGGCTGCGCGACTCGGCCGCGCTCGTCACGGATCTCACCGACCAGGTTCCCGGGCTCGTGTTCCAGCTACGGCAGGCGGCCGACGGGCGCCGCACCTTTACCTATGCGAGTGCGGGTATCAGCGACATCTACGAACTGACACCGGAGCAGATCGCCCGCAACGCGGAGGCGGTCGAGACGCGGATCCATCCGGCCGACCTGATCGCGTATCGGCAATCGCTGCATGAGTCTTCCGCGCGACTGACGCCGTGGCGCCTCGAATATCGCGTGCTGCTGCCCGGCCAGGGCCTGCGTTGGCGCGAAGGCGATGCGCGCCCGCAACGCATGGCCGACGGCGGCACCGTGTGGCACGGCGTCATCACCGATGCGACCGAGCGCAAGCGCATCGAGGCCGAACTGCAGCGGATGGCGACGACCGATCACCTGACGCAACTGTCGAACCGCCACGCGTTCATGCGGCAAAGCGAAGCCGCGCTGCGCGGCGTGCGCGCGACCGGCCGGGCCGCCGCGGTGCTGATGCTCGATCTCGACCACTTCAAGGCGCTGAACGACCGCTGGGGCCATCCGTTCGGCGACCGCGCGCTCCGCCATTTCGCGCGGCTGCTGCTCGCGGAAACCGGGACGGACGGCATCGTCGGCCGGATCGGCGGCGAGGAATTCGCGATCGTGCTGCCGGGATCGGACCTCGATACGGCGATCGCGTTTGCGCGGCGCCTGCAGCAACGCGCGATGCTGGCGCGGCTCATGCATGAGGATCAGCAGGTCGAGTTGACCGTCAGCATCGGCATCGACGCGATGCGCGAGTCGGATGTCGGCGCGTACCAGTCGCTGTCGCGCGCCGACAAGGCGCTCTATCTCGCGAAGGATCGCGGCCGCAACCGGATCGAGGTGTATCGGGCGTAATCGAAGCGGTACGGGCCACCCGCGTCGAACCGGACGGCAACGACACCAGCCGCGCGATTGCCCGACCTCACGATCAATGTTGTGCTTCCGCTCGTACGAGCGCGGCTTCGCCCTTCACGCCGAGCATCAGCGCGACACCGCTGGCGACCAGCAGCGCGGCCAGCAGGTACACGGCGAGATCCATGCTGCCCGTGCGCGTGCGAATGATCCCGATCACCCACGGGCTGACGATGCCGCTCGTGATCCCGATGCTGCTGATCAGCGCGATCCCGGCCGCGGCCGCGTTGCCCGACAGGTAGCGGGTCGGCACGGCCCAGAAGATCGGCAGCGCGGCGAAGATCAGCGTCGCCGCGATCGACAGGCACGCGAGCATCGCCGCGAAGCTGTGCAGATGCAGCGTCAGCGCCGCGAGCGCGAGCCCGCCGCCGATGGTGCAGCACGCGAAGTGCTTGCGGCGCTCGCCGGTGCGGTCCGAGCGGCGCGCGATCAGGATCAGCCCGACCGCACCGACCGCATTCGGCACGACCGTGAAGAGGCTCACGGCAACGACGTCGGTCACGCCGAAGTCGCGAATCATCAGCGGCATCCAGAAGTTGAGCGTCAGCGACGCGCAGGTCAGCGAGAAATAGATGAACGCGAACAGGTACACGCGCGGGTTCGCGAGCGCAGCCACGAGGCTGCGCCCGTCGTGCGCGCCGCCGTGCCCGCGGCCGTCCGCGCACAGCGCGGCGACGCGCGCCTTTTCATCGGCCGTGAGCCAGGCGGCGTCCTGCGGCCGGTCGACGAGGAACGAGAACGCGGCGAACGCGAGCAGGATCGCCGGTGCACCCTCGATCGCGAACATCCATTGCCAGCCGTGCAGCCCGAGCACGCCGCTCATGTCGCGCATGATCCAGCCCGACATCAGGCCGCCGAGCACGCCGGCCACCGCGACGCCCGCGAAGAACACCGAGATCGCCGCCGCGCGCCGGTTCGCGGGGAACCAATAAGTCAGGTACAGCACGATGCCGGGGAAGAAACCGGCTTCGAACACGCCGAGCAGGAAGCGCAGCACGTAGAAATGCGACGGCTGCGACACGAACATCATCCCCGTCGACGC
Source organism: Burkholderia pyrrocinia (assembly GCF_022809715.1). Classification (NCBI taxonomy): domain Bacteria; kingdom Pseudomonadati; phylum Pseudomonadota; class Betaproteobacteria; order Burkholderiales; family Burkholderiaceae; genus Burkholderia; species Burkholderia pyrrocinia. Next base: position 589,063 of record NZ_CP094460.1, on the reverse strand, counting down.
GATGCCCCACAGCAGCATGATCCGCGTGAACGTGCGGCGCGCGCCGAAACGCGCGAGCAGCAGGTTGCTCGGCACTTCGCAGAACACGTAGCCGACGTAGAACACTGCGGCGCCGAGGCCGTACATCGCATCGCTGAAGCCGAGATCGTGCTTCATCTGCAACTGCGCGAAGCCGATGTTGATGCGGTCGAGGAACGACACGACGTAGCAGAGGAACAGGAACGGGACGATCCGCCACGCGATCTTGCGGAACAGCAGCGCGTCGCCGGATTCGGACGTCGATGAGGATACCGAAGCGCTCGCGGACGCGAGCGTCGCTTCGGCGGGAAGCGATTGGGGCATGTCTCTCTCCAAACGGGCCGCGCGATTCGAGCGCGCAGCAGTCTCCGAGGGCGTGCATGCGCCCTGCTTTCTTGTGAGACCGGATATGGCTGCCGGAACCACGGCGCAACGCCGCAGCGGAACCCGCAGCCCTCAGGGAAACGGCGACGCGTTCAGACGAACGCCCCGCCGCCGTGTGCCGCTCAGTCTTGCAGCGCGGCCCACATTTCCTTGTCGCGCTGCGCAGTCCAGATGCGCGGATGCTTGATGCCGCTCGCCTCGTCGAACGCGCGCGACACGTCGAACGGCAAACAGTGCTCGTAGATGAACACGTGGCCGAACTTCGGATCCATCGCTTCGCGCGTGAGCGCCATCGACGCCTTCAGGTCGAGATTGCGTTCCACGGCCTTGCGGCCCTGCGCGAGCAGCGTCGTGACGAAATCCTTCGTGTAGTCGAGGCCCTTGTTCACGTCGGCCGGATTCAGCAGCGCGGGGCCGCGGCCCGGCACGAGCTTCTCGGCGCCGAGCGCGCGCAGCGCCTCGAGCGTGGCCGGCCACTGTTCGAGCTGCGCGTCGCCGCAGTAGCACGCGGCGTCGTATTCGACGAGGTCGCCCGAGAACAGCACCTTCTGCGACGGCAGCCAGACGATCGTGTCGCCCTTCGTGTGGCCCGAGCCGACATGCATGATCTTCACTTCGAGCTTGCCGAGGAACAGCGTGATCTCGCGCTCGAACACGAGCGTCGGCCAGGTCAGGCCGGGCACCGTCTCGACGCCGGCGAACAGGCGCGGGAAACGCTCGATCTCCGACTTCATGTCGGCCTCGCCGCGCTCGACGATCATCTCGTACGTGCCGCGGCTCGCGATCACGTGCTGCGCGCCTTCGTCGAAATACGCGGACGCACCGAGCACGCGCACCGCGTGGTAATGCGACAGCACCACGTGCTTGATCGGCTTGTCGGTCACGCTGCGGATCTTCGCGATCAGGTCCTGCGCCATCGCGGGCGTCGCGGTCGTGTCGACGATCAGCACGCTGTCGTCGCCGATGATCACGCCCGAGTTCGGGTCGCCCTCGGCGGTGTACGCGTACGCGTTCTCGGACAGCTTCGTCCAGGTGACTTTCTTCTCTTCCAGATCGGCTTGGGAGGCGAATGCTTTGGCCATGTTGCGTTCCGTGGCGGCGAGCCATGTGTTGAGGGGTGTGAGCGGATCATCTTCTCGCATCGATTATTTGTCAATGACAAAGTCGCTTGCTATTGTCTAATACGGGTAAACCTGCGGGCTGGCGCGATAAATGGCGTCGGATACCATGCGGGGTTTCGTCAACGGAAGATTCATCGCGTGCAGAACCACGAAGTCAGCGCGGACGATGCGCCGCCCAAGGCGCAGCGCGGGATCCAGAGTGTCGAGGTCGGCGGCCGGCTGCTCGACGCGCTCGCGCGCCGGCGCAAGCCGCTCGGCCTGTCGGAGCTGGCCGCGGCAGCCGACCTGTCGACCGCGCAGGCGCACACCTATCTCGTCAGCCTGACGCGGCTCGCGCTCGTGAAGCGCGACGCGATCACCGGAAATTACGAGCCGGGCCCGTTGTCGCTGCGGCTGGGGCTGATGTCGATCGAGCGCCAGCCGGCCTACCGCGCGGCGCTGCCCCACGCGGCGCGGCTCGCGGAAGCGGTGGGCTTGAGCGTCGCGCTGTCGGTGCCGGGCGTGCTCGGCCCGACGATCGTGCGCATCGAGCACGGCGGCTATCCGCTGCACGTGAACCTGCACGTCGGTTCGGTGATGTCGCTCGACACGACGGCGACGGGCCGCGTGTTCCGCGCGTTCGGCGATCCCGCGCAACTCGACGCGATGGCGGCCAGCCAGGCCGGCGCGGGCGACACGCTCGCGGGTGCCGAAGGCACGCAACCCGCGCAGGATGCCGGAGCGCAACTGGCCGCGCTCGACACGATCCGCGCGCGCGGTATCGAACGCAGCGTCGACCGGCCGAGCCCCGGCGTCAGCGCGATGTGCGTGCCGGTATTCGACGCGCACGGGCGCCTGCAGCTCGCGTTGACGGTGATCGGTTCGAGCGGGTCGATCGATGTCGGCTGGGATGGCCCGATCGCGACCGCGTTGCGCGATGCGGCGCGGCAGGCTACCGCGTCGCTCGGCGCGGCAGTTTCGGAACCGCCGCCCGCCCCCTCGGCGGGCGCACCGCGCGTGCCGCCCGCGCTGGCCGACGACGCGAAAGCGCAGCGCGGAATCAACGCGCTCGACAGTACCGGCGAGCTACTGCTCGCGCTGGTATCGGCGGGCCGTGCGCTGCCGCTGCGCGATCTCGCGGCGGCCGCCGGCATGCCGGCGGCAAAGGCGTTTCCGCATCTCGTCAGCCTGCAGAAGATCGGCCTGCTGAGCCGCGACGACGCCGGCTGCTTCGACGGCGGCCCGCTCGGGCAAGCGCTAGGCCTGATCGCGATGCAGCGCGTGTCGCCGACGCGCGATGCGGAAGCCGAGATCGTCGCGCTGGCCGCCGCGACCGACATGAGCGTGGCCGCCGCGACGCTCGGGCCGCTCGGCCCGACCGTGATCCGCCTCGAGGAATCGGCGCGGCCGCAACACGTGAGCCTGCAGGTCGGCACCGTGATGTCGCTCGTCAATACGGCGATCGGGCGGATCTTCGCGGCCGGCATGTCCGACGACGTGCTGGCCGACCTGCTCGCCGACGAGCCCGTACGCCTCGCCGGCAGCGGCCCCGCGCAGGCCGACGACGCATTCCGCGCGCGGCTCGCGGCGATCCGCGCGGACGCGCTCGATTTCGCGTTCGACGCGCCGGTGCCGGGCATCGCGACGGTCGCCGCACCCGTGTTCGACCACACCGGCAGCATCCGGCTCGTGATCGCGATCATCGGCTCGTCGCGCGGCTTCCCGCGCGGGCCGGACAGCGACCTCGCGCAGACGCTGCTCGCCGCGACGCGGCGGCTGTCGTGGCGGTTCGGGTGGATCGGCCGGTAATCGGCGCGTCGCCGCTGCCTTCCTCCCCGTCGCTCGATTCCCCTCTCTTTCTCCTTGCAAGGCCGTGCTTGCCGCGGCCTCGTCGCGCCTATCCGCGACCGGACGGACCGCTCCAATTCATGTTGCGAAGCAGCAACACAAATTGTCAGTAATTCTCATATAACGAAATCGCATTTCACAAGACGGTGACGTTTCGCTATGATTAGGGTTATCCCTAACTCGCCACCTATATGGGGCTTCGTCATGCAAACGTCTAATGTCTCCGATCGTTCCACCCAATCCACTGGCTGGCTCGCACGTGTTGGCGAGCTGCTTGCAGAAGCCTGGCAGCTCCACCTCGAGAACTGCGAAGTCATCGCCGAAGCACACGCGCGCCTTCCGCGCTAAGCGGAACGACCGGCCGCGAGCCGGCGGCACGACAACCTGCCTGATCCGCTTGCCGGGACGCGCGCCGCAAGGCCGCTGCGTCCGGCATCGGAATACCGCGCAGGTCGTGTGGAAACAGGCCGGGCTTGTTCCGGCCGAATGCGCTCCCCGCGTCGGAAGCTCGTCGAGATCGCTTTGAGGTCCGGTGCCGATCGGTATCGGCGCGGTTTTGTCTGCCGGTTGCCCGGACGGGCTACCGTTATCCGGTCGGCGCGCGATTGCGCCTGATCGTTGCGGACGGAAGATTCATCCGTTTTGTCTGCCCGCGCGCGGCTCCACGCCGAACGCCTTCCCTGGCGGCCGATCGCCGGATTTCTCCGCGCCATCGCGCAGTTGCATGCGCCGTCGTTTCAACGACGGCCGCGCCTCCTTCTCCGCCCCCTCACACCTGGATCGAAGGCACATCCTTCATGCAGCGCAACGCGAACATCGAGCGGCTGTGACGGATGCTCGAGATCTTGTACAGCTTTTCGCGCAGGAACCGCTCGTAGCCGGCCGTGCCGTCCACGGCGACCTTGATCCAGTAGTCGTATTCACCCGACACCAGATACGCCTCGAGCACTTCCGGCAGCGCCGCCAGTTCCGAGCCGAAACGCGCGAGCGCGTCGTCTTCGTGGCGATCGAGCGTGACTTCGAGGATCACGATGTCCGCATAGCCGAGCATGCGCTGGTTGACCAGCGCGACGTAACCGTCGATGTAGCCGTCGACTTCGAGTTGCCGCGTGCGGTTCCAGCACGCGGTCGTCGACATGCCGATCTGTTCGGCCAGTTCGGCGTTCGACAGCCGTGCATTTTTCTGCAATGCACCAAGGATCTTGCGGTCCTGATTGTCGAGCGTTTTAGGCGTGCGTTCGCGGGTAGCCATGACGAGAAGAATCTTCTACTTAAAATCGTCATTCTATCTGAACAGGATTCCGGTTTCAGGCCCGTTTTACTGGAAAACAGGAAGCCTTTTAACCGGCCCGCTTGATACATTTTCTCCATGCCTGTTGCCCGGCACGCTCCCCGCGACAACCCCTTCGCACCGGGACGCACGGCCGCAATCACGAGTTGCGGTGCCGGACAAGCAGGCATGCGATTCCCCGCCGCCCGCACGCCTATCCGACCGCGTGCGGAGCCGGTGCCTGCATCCCCGTTCTCGCACTTCCCGTCATGTCGTTCAGGCTTTATCTGTCGTTCCTCGCTGCTTCCGTCGTTCTCATCTACGCGCCCGGCCCCGTCAACCTGCTCACGATGAACCAGGCGCTGCGCGCCGGCTGGCGCCGCGCGCTGCCGTGCGTGTGGGGCGGCACGCTCGCCGTGCTGCTGCAACTCGCGCTGACCGCGCTGTGCCTGAATTCGCTGGTTCATATCGACGAGCACGCGCTCACCGTGCTGCGCTGGGCCGGCGCCGCGTATCTCGTGTGGCTCGGTGCCAAGCAATGGCTCGGCCGCTCGCCGGTCAACGCGCCCGCCGCATCGGCGGAAGCCGGAGCCGCGATCGTCCCGCAGGACGCCGACACCGGACGCGCGCTGTTCTGGCGCGGCGTCGCGACGTCGGGCCTGAATCCGAAGACGCTGCTGTTCTTTCCGTCGTTCTTTCCGCAGTTCATCAGCCCGAATGCCGACTGGAGCCTGAACCTTCAATACCTGCTGCTCTCCGCGACGTTCGCGCTGCTGTTCGCGGGCGGCGTCGCGTCGATGGCGCTGTTCTCGCACCGGCTGAGCCGCGCGTTGCAACGGCCGGCGCGGATGCGCGCGATGAACCGCGTGACGGGCGGGCTGCTCGTCGGGATGGGCGCGATCATGGTCGGCTGGAACTGAGCAAGCAGCGCAACCTCGAACGGCCGCGGCTGCTGAAACCCGATACGGTTTTTCCGCCGCCGCAGCTCGCGGGCGCGCTCAACGACGAACCCGTCGGCAAGTTGGTGATCTCGCATCTATTGTTCGGGACCGCCGATGCCGCGTGCCCCAGTGAACCGCTGACGCAGTGACGCAGTGAGCCATTGAGCCGCTAAACCGCTGAATCGTTGAGCCGCTGAACTGCCAAACCGCCAAACCACCAAACCACCAAACCACCAAACCACCAAACCACCAAACCACCAAACCACCAAACCACCAAACCACCAAACCACCAAACCACCAAACCGCCGACAGCATGCCCCACGGCGGCCGGCATACGGCCGGTACAATCGCGCGATGTCCGAATTGCTCACTTACGGCGGCCTGTTCGCCGTGTCGATGGTCGCCGCGACCCTGTTGCCGCTCCAGTCCGAAGCCGTGCTCGCCGGCCTGCTGCTCGCCGGGCGCGAACCCGTGTGGGCGCTGGTGCTCGTCGCGAGCATCGGCAACGTCGCCGGCTCCGTGATCAACTGGGCGCTCGGGCGCGGCATCGAGCATTTCCGCGACCGCCGCTGGTTTCCGGTCAAGCCGTCCGCGCTCGCGCGCGCCGAGCGCTGGTATGCGCGCTACGGCCGCTGGTCGCTGCTACTGAGCTGGGCGCCGGTGATCGGCGATCCGCTGACGATGATCGCCGGCGTGCTGCGCGAGCCGCTGCCGACCTTTGTCGCGATCGTCACGCTCGCGAAGGTCGGCCGTTACCTGGCCGTCGCGTGGCTCGTGACGTAATAACGGTACTGACGGTACTGACGCGACCTTTCCTCCGTCGCTGGCGCCTGCTCGCGCCGCCACCGGCTCCGCACCGCTAAAGAATTCGCCGAAGCTGCCGTATTCCTTACGGTGTGCGGTGACGCGTGCGTTCCGCCCCTCTCCCTCCCCACTCAGGATGCCGTATGAGATTGACCCAATTGGGCCGGGTGAGCGTCGGCGCGCGTCTTGCCGCGCTGGCGTGCGCGCTCGTTGCACTGCTGTTCACCGTTTTCGCGTGGGCGCTCGCCCATTTCGCCAGCCAGCAACTCGCGGACGAGGCGCACGCGCGAATCTCCGACAAGGAGCAGTCGATCCGTGCGATGGTCGAGATGTTCGACAAGGCACTGTCGGCCGAAGCCAGTCGCTCGATGTCGCTGTTCGCGAGTTTCCTGCCGGCCGATTTCTCGCTCGACCCGGCGCGCACCGTCGACATCGGCGGCGTCGCCGCGCCCACGCTGTCCGCGGGCGGCCAGCCGCTCGACCTCGACTACTCGATTCCCGACCAGTTCCTGAAGAAAAGCGGCGCGATCGCGACGATCTTCGCGCGCGACGGCGACGATTTCGTGCGCATCACGACGTCGCTGAAGAAACAGGACGGGGCACGCGCGGTCGGCACGCGCCTCGATCGCGCGAGCCCCGCGTACGCGCCGCTCGTCGCCGGGCGCAGCTACACGGGCCTCGCCAAACTGTTCGGCCGGCAGTACATCACGCAGTACAAGCCGGTCACCGATGCAACCGGCCGCGTGATCGGCGCGCTGTTCGTCGGTCTCGACGTCGGCGCGGAGTTGCAAGTCGTCCAGGACGGCATCCGTGCGTTGAAGGTCGGCGAGAACGGCTACTATTTCGTGCTCGACGCGTCGCCGGGCGCATCGCGCGGCACCTTCGTCGTCCATCCCGATGCAGCCGGCCAACGCGCCGACGACGCGCGCGCGCCGTACACGCAGATGCTCGCGGCCGGCCACGGCCGGCTCGCGTATACGTCGGCCGACCCGGCCGCGCACGACAGCCAGCCAACCGCGAAGTTCGTGTCGTTCACGACGATTCCGCAGTGGCAGTGGCTGGTTGGCGGCATCGCAATCGACGACGAACTGCTCGCCGGCATGCGCACCCTCCGCGACCGCTTCCTGATGATCGCCGGCGTGCTCGTCGCGGCGTTCGCGGCGCTGTTCGTCGTGGTCGTGAAGCGCGTCGTGAGCCGGCCGCTCGATGCGGCGGCACGCGCGTCCGAACGCTACGCTGCGGGCGACCTCAGCGTGCGGATTCGCGACGGCGAGGCGGCACGCGGCGCCACGCGCAACGACGAGATCGGCCGGCTCGTGCAGGCGGTCGACGGGATCGGCGACGGCCTGGCGCGGATCGTCGCGCAGGTGCGCAGCGGCTCGGCCGACATCGCGCGCGGCATGGTCGGCATCGCGGCCGGCAGCGGCGACATCGCCGCGCGGATCGCGACGCAGGCGAGCAGCGTCGAACAGACGGCGGCCAGCATGGAGCAGATCACGGCCGCCGTGCAGCAGAACGCCGAGCACGCGGCGCAAGCGAATGCGCTGGTCGCGAACGCATCGACCGCCGCGACCGACGGCGACGCGGCGGTGCAGCGCGTGGTCGCGACGATGGACGAAATCGGCCGCGCAACGCGCCGGATCGCCGAAATCACGGGCGCGATCGAAGGCATCGCGTTCCAGACCAACATCCTGGCGCTGAACGCTGCCGTCGAAGCCGCGCGCGCGGGCGAGCACGGCAAGGGCTTCGCGGTGGTCGCGGCCGAAGTGCGCGCGCTCGCGCAGCGCAGCGCGGCCGCGGTCAAGGAAATCGACGCGCTGAGCGCCGAATCGTCGACGACCGTCGAACAGGGGTACCGAATCGCGGACGCGGCGCGCGGCACGATGCGCGACATCGTCGCCCGCGTCGATCAGGTCCGCACGCTGATCGGCGAGATCAGCTCTGCATCGCGAGAGCAATCGACCGGCATCGAGCAGGTGAACCAGGCCGTCACGCAGATCGGGGAAGCCACGCAGCAGAACGCGACGCTGATCTCGGACGCCGAGCGCGCGGCCGTCGCACTGCGCGACCAGGCCGCGCAACTGTCCGAAGCCGTCAGCGTGTTCCGGCTCGAACGCGACGCATGAGCGTCGACCGGCGGCGGCCGGTGGCCGCCCGCCGTCTACTTCTTGTCGCCCGCCAGGTCGATCGCCTTGTCCGACCCGACCGCATTGCGCAGCTGGAACTTCTGGATCTTGCCGGTCGACGTTTTCGGCAGCTCGCCGAAGCGCACGACCTTCGGCACCTTGAAGCCCGCGAGCAGTTGCCGGCAGTGCGCGACGATCTCCTCCTCGGTCGCGCGCGCGCCTTCGCGCAACTCGACGAACGCGCACGGCACCTCGCCCCATTTCGGGTCGGGCATCGCGACGACGGCCGCAACCGCGACGGCCGGATGCCGGTACAGCGCGTCCTCGACCTCGATGCTCGAGATGTTCTCGCCGCCCGAGATGATGATGTCCTTGCGGCGATCCTTGATGCGGATATAGCCGTCCGGTGTCAGCACGCCCAGATCGCCGGTATGGAACCAGCCGCCGTGGAACGCCTCGTCGGTCGCGTGCGGGTTCTTCAGGTAGCCCTTCATGCAGATGTTGCCGCGGAACATGATCTCGCCGAGCGTCTCGCCGTCGGCCGGCACCGGCGCCATCGTGTCGGGATCGAGCACCGTCGCGCCCGCTTCGAGGTGGTAGCGCACGCCCTGGCGCGCATTGAGCCGCGCGCGCTCTTCATCCGGCAGCGCTTCCCAGTGCGCCTGCTTCGCGCACACGGTCGCGGGGCCGTAGACCTCGGTCAGCCCGTACACGTGCAGCAGGTCGAAACCGATCTCCTTCATCTTCGCGATCACCGCCGGCGCGGGCGCCGCGCCCGCGACCATCGCGTGCACCGTGTGGTCGATCCCTTCGCGGAATTCGGCCGGCGCGTTCGCGATCGCGCTCTGCACGATCGGCGCGCCGCAATAGTGCGTGATGCGTTCGCGGCGAATCAGGTCGAATACCGTCTTCGCGTCGAACCTGCGCAGGCACACGTTCACGCCCGCGCGCGCCGCGACGGCCCACGGGAAGCACCAGCCGTTGCAATGGAACATCGGCAGCGTCCACAGATACACCGCGTGCTTCGGCATGTCCCATTCGAGGATGTTGCTGATCGCCGCCAGATACGCGCCGCGATGGTGGTAGACCACGCCCTTCGGGTCGCCGGTCGTGCCGGACGTGTAGTTCAGCGCGATCGCATCCCATTCGTCGGCGGGCGGCGTCCATGCGTAGTCGGCATCGCCGCCGGCGATGAACGCTTCGTAGTCGGTCGCGCCCGCGAACCGGTCGGGATCGGCCGGCATCGCATCGGCGACGCTGACGATCTTCAGGCCCGGCACCTCGAGCGCAGCACGATGCGCGAACTCCGCGTATTCGGTATCGACGATCAGCACCTTCGCCTCGCCGTGACGCAGCATGAACAGCACCGACGGCACGTCGAGCCGCGTGTTGATCGTGTTGAGCACCGCGCCGGCCATCGGCACGCCGAAGTGCGCCTCGACCATCGCGGGGATGTTCGGCAGCATCGCGGCGACGGTGTCGCCGCGCTCGACGCCGGCCCGCGCGAGCGCGCTCGCCAGCTGCTTCGCGCGCGTGTAGGTCTCGCCCCACGTGCGCCGCACGTCGCCGTGCACGATCGCGAGGCGCTCGCCATAGACTTCCGCCGTCCGGACCAGGAAGTCGATCGGGGTGAGCGGTACGTAATTGGCATCGCGGCGGCCGAGCCCGGCCTCGAACATCTGCGTCATGATCCTGTCTCCCGTGTTCTGTCGACCGGGGTGCATGCACCCCGGATCGTTTTGATGTGGTTCAATTGCCGACAGCCTAACGGGCGTTATTGTGAGCCGTCTGTCATCGAAACGACAGAGTGCCTTTCGAGCGCTGCGCGTTATCCCTAACCTCGCAAACCCTCACCCATGCACGACCACCACGTTGCGCCGCCCGACGCGGCCGCCCTCCCGGCCGACGCGCTTCCCGAACCGGGCCCGTTGCCGGCGCTGTCGACGCTGTTCGGCCAGTGCGCGTGGTTCCGCACGCTCGCGCCCGAGCACCAGGCGCTGGTGCTCGCGCAGTCGCACGTCGAGCAGTGCGAGGCCGGCGACGTGATCGCGCACCGGCTCGCGCCGTCCGAATACTGGATCGGCGTGCATCGCGGGCTGCTGAAGCTGGCGATCTTCAATGCGTCGGGGCGCGGCTGCACGTTTTCGGGCGTGCCGTCGGGCGGCTGGTTCGGCGAAGGCAGCGTGATCAAGCGCGAGCTGCGCAAGTACGAGGTCGTCGCGATCCAGCGCTCGACCGTGCTGTTCGTGCCGGTCGACACGTTCCATGCGCTGCTCGACACGAGCCTGCCGTTCACGCGCTTCGTGATCCACCAGTTGAACAACCGGATGGGCGAATTCATCGCGTCGATCCAGAACAGCCGGCTGCTCGACGTCGACGCGCGCGTCGCGCAGTCGCTCGCGCAGCTTTTCAACCCAGCCCTGTACCCGGACACCGGCCCGTCGCTGTCGATCTCGCAGGAGGAACTGGGGATGCTCGTCGGCGTGTCGCGGCAGCGGATCAACCAGGCGCTGCAGCAGCTCGAGAAGCTCGGCGCGCTGCGGCTCGCGTACAACCAGATCGAGGTCGTCGATCTGGGTGCGCTCGCGCGCTTCGGGATGGAGCAGATCTGAGCGCGGCGCGATGAGCGAAACCGCCACCGGCACGACGTACGCTGACGTTGCCGCAGCCGTTCGCGGGTCGCAGCGGGCGCACGTATTTCGTCAGCAGAATCGGCCGGCGGCGACCGCGCGCCCAACCTGACAATTCCGCCAGTTTCGCGACAGTAACCCGTTCCACGCCGACGCCTATCATTCGGGTTCCCTTCACCGACGCCTGATCACCGCCTGTCCCGCTGCCTCCATGTGGATCGTCAATCTCGCGCTCAGGCGCCCCTACACGTTCATCGTCATGGCCATCATGATCGTGCTGGCCACGCCGCTTGCGCTGATGCGCACGCCGGTCGACGTGCTGCCCGCGATCAACATCCCCGTGATCAGCGTGATCTGGAATTACAGCGGCTTCTCCGCGACGGAGATGACGAACCGCATCACGGCCGTGCATGAACGGATCCTGACGACGACCGTCAACAACATCCAGCATGTCGAGTCGACGTCGCTGCCCGGCATCGCGGTCGTGAAGGTGTTCCTGCAGCCCGGCGCGAACGTGCAGACGGCGATCGCGCAGACGGTGTCGTCCGCGCAGGCGATCGTGCGGCAGATGCCGCAAGGCGCGACGCCGCCGCTCGTGATCACCTATTCCGCGTCGAGCATCCCGGTGATCCAGCTCGGGCTGTCGAGCACGACGCTCAGCGAACAGTCGCTCGCGGACATCGCACTGAACTTCCTGCGCCCGCAACTGATCACGATTCCCGGCGCGCAGGTGCCGTTCCCGTACGGCGGCCGCACGCGCGTGGTCGCGATCGATCTCGATCCGCAGGCGCTGCTCGCGAAGGGCCTCACGCCGGCCGACATCGTCAACGCGGTCAACGCGCAGAACCTCGTGCTGCCGACCGGCACCGCGAAGATGGGCCAGACCGAATACCGGATCGACACGAACGCGTCGGCAGACACGGTCGCCGACATCAACAACCTGCCGATCCAGACCGTCAACGGCGCGACGACCTACCTGCGCGAGGTCGCGTCCGTGCGCGACGGCTTCGCGCCGCAGACCAACGTCGTGCGCCAGAACGGCCAGCGCGGCGTGCTCGTGTCGATCCTGAAAAGCGGCGACGCGTCGACGCTCAAGGTCGTGTCGGACCTGAAGGCGCTGCTGCCGAAGGTAATTCCGACGCTTCCCGAAGGGCTCACGATCACGCCGCTGTTCGACCAGTCGGTGTTCGTCAACGCGGCCGTCCAGGGCGTGATCCACGAGGCGTTGATCGCGGCCGTGCTGACCGCGATGATGATCCTGCTGTTCCTCGGCAACTGGCGCAGCACGCTGATCATCGCGATCTCGATTCCGCTGTCGATCTTCACGTCGCTGATCGCGCTGTCGGCGCTCGGCGAGACCATCAACATCATGACGCTCGGCGGGCTCGCGCTCGCGGTCGGGATCCTGGTCGACGACGCGACCGTCACGATCGAGAACATCGAGCGGCACCTGCATCTCGGCATGCGCCGGGCCGCCCCAAGCGTGCCGAGCGCCCCCCTCGGGGGGCAGCGACCGAAGGGAGCGTGGGGGTCGTCGTTCAGTACGGACCTGCACGAGGCGATCCTCGAAGGCGCCGGCGAAATCGCGGTGCCCGCGTTCGTGTCGACGCTGTGCATCTGCATCGTGTTCGTGCCGATGTTCTTCCTGACGGGCGTCGCGCGCTTCCTGTTCGTGCCGCTCGCGGAAGCCGTCGTGTTCGCGATGCTCGCGTCGTACGTGCTGTCGCGCACGCTCGTGCCGACGCTTGCGATGCTGCTGTTCCGCCCGCAGCAGGCGAGCACGGGCCCCGATCATGCGACGTCGCGTTTCGCACGCCTGCATCATGCGTTCAACGACGCGTTCGAGCGGCTGCGCGCGTGGTACATCGTGCTGCTGAGCATGCTGCTCGTGCGGCGCCGCTTCTACGCGATGTGCTTCCTCGGCTTCTGCGTGCTGTCGACGGGCCTCGTGTTCGCGCTGGGCCGCGACTTCTTCCCGAATGCCGATTCCGGCAACATCCGGCTGCACATGCGCGCGCCGACCGGCTACCGGATCGAGGAAACCGCGCGCCTCGCGGACCGGGTCGAGCGCGTGATCCGCGAAGTCGTGCCGCCCGACGAGCTCGGCGCGATCGTCGACAACCTCGGCCTGCCCGTCAGCGGCATCAACCTGTCGTACAGCAATGCCGGCACCATCGGCACGCTCGACGGCGAGCTGCTGATCGCGCTGAAGCCCGGCCACCGCGCGACCACGCATTACGTACAGACGCTGCGCAAGCTGCTGCCCGAACGCTTCCCGGGCGTCGAATTCTTCTTCCAGCCGTCGGACATCATCACGCAGATCCTCAACTTCGGTCAGCCGGCCGCGATCGACGTGCAGGTGCTCGGCAACGATCTCGCGAGTAACATGACTATCGCGAGCAACCTGATGAAAAAGATCAGGCAAATCCCCGGCGCCGTCGACGTGCACGTGCTGCAACGCAACGACGAGCCGACCCTGCTGGCCGACATGGATCGTACGCGCATGCAGCAGCTCAACCTCTCCGCGCAGAACGTCGCGCAGAACATGCTGATCTCGCTGTCCGGCAGTTCGCAGACGACGCCGTCGTTCTGGATCAACCCGAAGACGGGCGTCCAGTACCCGCTGCAGATCCAGACCCCGCAATACAACATCTCGTCGGTCGACGACCTGCTCGGCACGCCGATCTCGGCCAGCGGCCGCAGCGGCATGCCGCTGCAACTGCTCGGCAACCTCGTGCAGGTGCGCACCGCCGCGAATCCGGCCGTGATCACGCACTACAACATCCGCCCGGCGATCGACCTGTACGTGAGCGTCGAGGGCCGCGACCTCGGCTCGGTCGCGGGCGAGATCGACCGCATCGTGTCCGACACGCGCGCGAGCCTGCCGCGCGGCACCGAGCTGACGATGCGCGGCCAGATCGAGACGATGCGCACGTCGTATATCGGCCTCGGCGCGGGTGTCGCGATGGCGATCGTGCTCGTCTACCTGCTGATCGTCGTCAATTTCCAGTCGTGGCTCGACCCGCTGATCATTATCAGCGCGATGCCGGCCGCGCTCGCCGGCATCGCGTGGATGCTGTTCATCACCGGCACGCACCTGAGCGTGCCCGCGCTGACGGGCGCGATCATGACGGTGGGCGTCGCGACCGCGAACAGCATTCTCGTGGTGTCGTTCGCGCGCCAGCGGCTCGCGGCCGGCGCGCCGCCGCTCACGGCCGCGCTGGAGGCCGGCGCGACGCGGATCCGGCCGGTGCTGATGACGGCGCTCGCGATGATCATCGGCATGGTGCCGATGGCGCTCGGTCTCGGCGAAGGCGCCGAGCAGAACGCGCCGCTCGGCCGCGCGGTGATCGGCGGGCTGCTGTTCGCAACCGTTTCGACCTTGCTGTTCGTGCCGCTCGTGTTCGGCGGCGTGCATTCGCGGCTGGCCCGCCGGCGCGCGCGCCAGGCCGGACACTGACTTTCGCCTATAGACCCGGTCAATTCATGGAAGAGAAACATCACAGCTCCGTCGGCATCCAGGTGGACGAACACGGCATGCACCTGCCGACGCGCACGTCGGTGTCGCGGCGCGGGCGAATCGTGCTGATCGTGATCGGCGTGCTGCTGGCCGCCGGCGCCGCGCGCACGATCGTCGTCAACGTGCTGAACCGCAACCGGCTCGACGCGGTCGCCGTGCAGAACACGCGCCAATACGTGAACGTCGTGCGCCCGACCGACGCGGCCACCGGCGGCAAGCTGACGCTGCCCGGCACGCTGCGCGGCTTCGTCGAGGCGCCGATCTACGCACGCGCGAGTGGCTATGTGCTGCGCTGGCAGGCCGACATCGGCGCGCACGTGAAGCAGGGGCAAGTGCTCGCCGAACTCGACACGCCCGAGCTGAACCAGGAACTCGCGCAGGCCACCGCGCAGCGCCAGCAGGCGCAGGCGGCGCTCGCGCTCGCGAAGACGTCGTTCGACCGTGCGCAGCAGTTGCGCCAGCGCGATGCGGTGTCGCAGCAGGAACTCGACGATCGCCAGGGCGCGTTCAACCAGGGCACCGCGAACCTCGCCGCGGCCGACGCGAACATGCGCCGGCTCACCGAACTGAAGGGCTTCCAGCGGATCGTCGCGCCGATCGACGGGATCGTCACGCAGCGCAACGTCGACGTCGGCGATCTCGTCAGCTCCGGCAACGCGGGCCGCTCGCTGTTCACGGTCGTGCAGGCCGACCGGCTGCGCCTCTACGTACAGGTGCCGCAGGCGTATGCGCAGCAGGTGAAGGTCGGCCAGCACGTGAGCGTCGCGCAGTCCGAGCTGCCGGGCCGAAGCTTCGACGGCACGATCACGCGCACGTCCGGGTCGATCGATGTCGCGACGCGTTCGCTGCAGATCGAGATCACGCTGCCGAACCCGGATGCACGGCTGCTGCCCGGCGCATACGTGCAGGCGACGCTGCCGATGACGCCGGTCGGCCGCCTGCAGATCCCGGCCAATACGCTGCTGTTCCGCGCCGAAGGCCCGACGGTCGCGACCGTCGACGCGAACGGCCAGGTCCGCCTGAAACCGGTGACGGTCGTGCGCACGATCGGGCAGACGCTCGAAGTCGACGGGCCGATCACGCCGAACGACCGCCTGGTCGCGAACCCGAGCGACGCGCTCGCGAACGGCGACCCGGTCGTCGTGTCGACGCCGGCGGCCAAACCCGCATCGGCCGTCGCGGGGGCAAAGTCGTGATCGCGAAACGCGCCCGCGTGCGGCCCGCGGCGCTCGCCGCCGTCATCGCGGCGGCCGCCCTCGCCGGCTGCACGGTCGGCCCCGACTACCGGCGCCCGGCCGTCGATACGCCGGCCGCATGGCGGCTCGACCCGGCCGACGCGTACTGGCACCCGGCCGCGCCGGCCCGCGCGCCGCTCGATCCGGCATGGTGGACCGCGTTCGGCGATCCGCAGCTCGACGCGCTCGAAACCGACGCGCTGCGCAACAACCAGAACCTGAAGGCCGTCGCCGCGCGCTACGACCAGGCGAAGGCGACGCTCGCATCGGTCGCGTCCGCGCAGTATCCGGCGGTCGGCCTGAACGCGAGCGGCCAGCGCTTCAAGATCTCCGCCGACCGGCCGCAGACCAACTACGCGACGCGCAGCATGTCGACCGTGCAGAACGAGATCCAGGTCGGCGCGAGCGTCAGCTACGAGCTCGACCTGTTCGGCCGCGTGCGGCGCAGCGTCGAATCCGCGCAGGCGAGCACCGAGCAGGCGCACGACGATTTCGCGAACGCGCGCCTCGTGCTGACCGCCGATCTCGCGTCGAGCTATTTCGCGCTGCGCGAACTCGATAGCGAGATCGACGTCGTCAAGCGCTCGATCGACCTGCAGCAGAAGGCGCTCGACTACGTGAGCGCGCGCCATGAACTCGGCGCCGTGTCGGGCCTCGACCTGCTGCAGCAGCGCTCGCAGCTCGACGCAACGCGCACGCAGGCGCAGTTGCTGATCCAGCAGCGCACCCAGGTCGAAACCGCGATCGCGACGCTGGTCGGCACGCCGGCCCCCGAATTCTCGCTGCCGCCGCGCGTGGTGCCGATCAACGCACCTGCGCTGCCGACCGGCATGCCGAGCGACCTGCTGCAACGGCGCCCCGACGTCGCGTCGGCCGAGCGCGCGATGGCGGCCGCGAACGCGCAGATCGGCGTCGCGCGCGCCGCGTATTTCCCGCGCATCGCGCTGTCGCCGGACATCGGCTGGGATGCGACGCGCTTCGCGAGCCTGTTCACCGTGCCGGCGCTGCTGTGGTCGGTCGGCGCGTCGGTCAGCCAGCCGCTGTTCGAAGGCGGCAAGCTGAAGGCCGGCGTCGATTTCGCGCAGGCCGGTTATGCCGCCGCACAGGCCGGCTACCGGCAGACCGTGCTCACCGCGTTCCAGGAGGTGCAAAATGCGGTGACGGGTCTGTCGGCGCTGGCCGACGCCGCGCAGCAGGCATCGGCGGCCGTCGACGACGCGCGCAAGCTCGTGTCGCTCGCACAGGACCGCTACGCGGGCGGCCTGACGCCGTTCATCGACGTGCTGACGGCCCAGCAGCAACTGCTGACGAGCGAGCGTCAGGCCGTGCAGATCCAGGGCCAGCGTGCGGCGCTCGTCGTCTTTCTCGCGAAGGCGCTCGGCGGCGGCTGGGACGGCGGCACGACGAGCGGCCCCGCGCCGTCCGACGTCGCGGCGGCCGGCCCGCAGCCCGCCGCAAGCGTCGGCCCCTAACCCGGTTACGCGGAACAACAACATGAAAGTGCTGATCGTCGAAGACGAACCGAAAGTCGTCGAATACCTGAAGAGCGGCCTGACCGAGGAAGGCTGGGTCGTCGACACCGCGCTCGACGGCGAGGACGGCGCGTGGAAGGCCGTCGAATTCGACTACGACGTGGTCGTGCTCGACGTGATGCTGCCGAAGCTCGACGGCTTCGGCGTGCTGCGCGCGTTGCGCGCGCAGAAGCAGACGCCCGTCATCATGCTGACCGCGCGCGACCGCGTCGACGACCGCGTGCGCGGGCTGCGCGGCGGCGCCGACGACTACCTGACCAAGCCGTTCTCGTTCCTCGAACTGATCGAACGGCTGCGCGCACTGACGCGCCGCGCGCGCGTGCAGGAATCGACGCTGATCTCGATCGGCGACCTGCGCGTCGACCTGATCGGCCGCCGCGCGACCCGCGACGGCACGCGGCTCGACCTGACCGCGCAGGAATTCCAGCTGCTCGGCGTGCTCGCGCGGCGCAGCGGCGAGGTGCTGTCGAAGACGACGATCGCCGAACTCGTGTGGGACGTGAACTTCGACAGCAACGCGAACGTCGTCGAGACGGCGATCAAGCGCCTGCGCGCGAAACTCGACGGCCCGTTCGCGGACAAGCTGCTGCACACGATCCGCGGGATGGGCTACGTGCTCGAGGCGCGCGAGGACGGCGACACCGAGAGGCAGGCATGAAACGCTCGATCGTCCTGCGGCTGTCGGCGATGTTCGGCATCGTGTCGCTGCTCGTGTTCACGCTGGTCGGCTGCGGGCTGTTCGTGATGATGGAGCGCCAGTTGTTCGCCGAGCTGCGCGCGACGCTCGATACGCGCACCAAGGTCGCCGAGATGATCGTGTCGCATGCGACGACGGCCGCGCGCGGGCGGCTCATGCAGGAAAAGCTGGCCGACCTCGAACCGCCCGACGGCTCGACGCGCTATCAGGTCGACAGCACGAACCCGGCATTCCGCTTCGGTACGCCGGTGAACGGCGTGCCCGTCGATCCGCCGTTCGGCGCGTTCCAGCGCTACGCGCTGAACGACAGCAGCTACGACGTGATGACGAAGACCGTCACGGTCGCCGGCAACGGCGAGCGGCCGACGCTGAAGCTGATCGTCGCCAGTTCGTGCGAGCGCACGCAGCGGATGCTGCGCCGTTTCGGCTTGACGCTCGCCGCGCTGATCGCCACCGCAACCGTCATCACGCTGCTGCTGAGCCGCGCGGTCGCGCGCTTCGGGCTCGCGCCGCTCGACCGGCTGTCGCAGGACGCATCGGCGATCAGCCTCGCGAACCGCCGCCAGCGGCTGCAGACCGACGCGCTGCCGGCCGAGCTGCGCGATCTCGCCACGTCGTTCAACGGCGCGCTCGAGCGCATCCAGCAGACCTACGCACGGCTCGAGGCCTTCAACGCGGATGTCGCGCACGAGCTGCGCACGCCGGTCAGCATCCTGATCGGCCAGACCGAGGTCGCGCTGACGAGCCGCGATCGCTCGGTCGACCGGATGCGCCAGACGCTGCAGTCGAACCTCGAGGAATTCGAGCGGCTGCGCGTGATCATCAACGACATGCTGTTCCTGTCGCGCAGCGACCGCGGCGAACGCGCGACCGACCTGAAGGACGTGTCGCTCGCCGACGAAGTGCGGCGCATGCTCGACTTCCTCGAAATCCCGCTGGACGAAGCGCAACTGCGCGCCGAACTGCACGGCGATGCGCGCGCGGCCGTCGATCCGTCGCTGTTCCGCCGCGCGATGACGAACCTGCTGATCAACGCGATCCAGCATTCGGCGCCCGGCGCGACGCTGCACGTGACGATCGCGCGCCGCGACGCGCTCGTCGAAATGTCCGTTGCGAACCCGGGCGAGCCGATCGATCCCGTGCAGCGTTCGCACGTGTTCGAACGCTTCTACCGGCTCGAGGAAGCGCGCGCGAACAGCAAGGAAAACCACGGGCTCGGGCTGTCGATCGTCAAGGCCGTGGCCGAGATGCACGGCGGCAGCGTGTTCGTCGCATGCTCGGGCGGCATCAATACGTTCGGTTTCTCGGTGTCGACGCAATCCTGCGCGGGCGGCCCGCCGCGCCCGGCCGATGCAGGCGATGCAGCCGGCTCGGCCGATCCGCGCGACACGCGGCCGACTCACGCGCCGCGCGCGCTGCACTGACGGCGGCCGCGCGCCGCCGAGGGTTGTTTTCTTCAATACGGGCCGGTGCGGCTCCCGTAGTCTCGATGCGACTTTGAACATTTCGCATGGAGACACCTGATGAGCATGCTGGTTTCGATGGCCGCGTTCGCGCTGGCGTCGTCGATCACGCCCGGTCCCGTCAACATCGTCGCGCTCAGTGCGGGCGCGCGCCACGGTCTCGGCGCGAGCCTGCGTTATGCGGCCGGCGCGACGCTCGGCTTCGTCGCGCTGTTCCTGCTGATCGGCCTCGGGCTGCACGCGGCGCTGGTGCGCTGGCCCGTGCTGACGACCGCCACGCAGTGGTCGGGAATCGCGTTCCTGCTCTATATGGCGCTGCGGCTCGCGCTCGACGACGGCCGGCTGTCGGCCGACCCGAACGTGGCCGGCCCGTCGGCGGCGGCCGGCGCGGCAATGCAGTGGCTGAATCCGAAGGCGTGGCTCGCGTGCGTGGCCGCGATGGGTGCGTATGCGGCCGATGGCGACCGCGCGCAGGTCTGGTTATTCGCCGCGCTGTATCTGGTGATCTGTTTCGCGTCGATCGCGTGCTGGGCGTATGCGGGCGCATCGCTGCGGCACCGGCTCGCGAACGCGCGGCGCATGCGCGTGTTCAACCGGCTGATGGCATTGCTGCTCGCGGGCAGCGCGCTCTTTCTGCTGGACGTATAGTCGGCCGGCTCGCGGGGCCGGTGCTTCGGCGCATCGACGGCGCAAGCGCACTCCGCACTCCCCCGCCCTGCCGCTCAACTCATCGCGCTTCGATACTGCCCGGGCGTCGCGGCCGCGATCCGCCGGAACGCGCGCTGGAAATGCGCCTGATCCGCGAAGCCCGCGTCGAGCGCGACGTCGGCGATCGGCCGGCCGCGGCGCAGCTCCGTGCGGCCGTACTGCACGCGGCGATCGATCAGGAACGCATGTGGCGTCATCCCGTAGCGCGCGTTGAATGCGCGGATCAGGTACGACGGCGACAGGTCCGCCGCCGCGCAGATCGCATCGAGCGTGATGCCCTCGCGGCAATGCGCGGCGATGTAGTCGGCCGCACGCGCGAGTTTTGCGTTGTCGTCCGCGGGGCGCATGCCGGGCAGTTCGCGATCGAGCGCGCCGTGCAGTTGCGTGAAGAATTCGACCGCCGCGCTCTCCTTGCCGAGCGGATCGATGCCGGGCGACATGAGCGTGCGGTAGAAGCCGCCAAATTGCGCGAACAGGTCGCGCCGCTCCGTCAACTTCGGCGAAAAGCCGTGAAAATCGCCGTTCGGATCGCGACCCAGCGAATGCTGCAGCCGCGCGAGCCATGGAACGTCGACGTAGACCATCCGGTACGCCCATGCGTCGGGGCCATACGGATTGCATGCGTGAACCTGCTCCGGATCGATGATCACGAGCACGCCGCGCCCGACGTGTTCGTTCGTCGCGCCGTTCACGTAGGTGCTCGTGCCGCCGACGATCGCGCCCAGCGAAAACGTGTCGTGCGTGTGCTTCACGTAGCAGATCGCGCGCCCGTCGTCGACGGTGCGCGCCTCGATGAACGGCAGCGCGGCATCGCGCCAGAACGGCGACGGTACGGCGGATCGGTTGACGGGACGGCTCACGCTGCGGGCTCCTGGTTCGGGCGGCGAACGCTCACCGTACAAGACTGTGCGGGCCGATGCAACCGGCACGTTGCAGCTTCGAAGCCGAATCGCGCCGTTTCGCCTAAGCTTTGAAATCCGGCCGCCGCGACACGCGCGGCGGTTCCCGTTCACTCCTCTCCCGTCACGCTCATGCACATCGATCTGAAAGGCAAGACCGCGGTCGTCACCGCCTCCACCGCCGGCATCGGGCTCGCGATCGCCGAAGGGCTCGCACGCGCCGGCGCGCGCGTCGTCGTCAACGGCCGCAGCGACGCATCGGTGCAGTCCGCGCTGATGCAACTGCGCGCCGCCGTGCCCGACGCGAGCTTCGACGGCGTCGCCGCCGACCTGTCCGACGCGGCCGGCGTCGCGCGCGTCACGCAGCACACGCCCGATGCGGACATCCTCGTCAACAACGCGGGCATCTACGGCCTGAAGGCGTTCTTCGATATCGACGACGCCGAATGGGAACATTACTTCCAGATGAACGTGATGTCCGGCGTGCGGCTCGCGCGGCATTACCTGAAGGGGATGATCGAACGCAACGCCGGGCGCGTCGTGTTCATTTCATCGGAATCGGGCCTGAACATCCCGGTCGACATGATTCACTACGGGTTCACGAAAACCGCGCAACTGTCGATCGCGCGCGGCCTCGCGAAGCTCGCGGCCGGCACCCATGTGACCGTCAACTCGGTGCTGCCGGGGCCGACGCTGTCGGAAGGCGTGCGCGCGCTGCTGAAGGAAACGGCGGACAAAACGGGCCGCAGTATCGAAGACGTGGCCGTGGATTTCGTGCGCGATCATCGCTCGAGCTCGATCATCCAGCGACCGGCGACGCCCGAGGAAGTCGCGAACCTGGTCGTGTACGTATGCTCGCCGCAGGCTTCGGCGACCACGGGTGCGGCGTTGCGCGTCGACGGCGGCGTGGTCGACACGCTCGCCTGACCGCTCACGCGCGGCGCACGCCGCCGCGCTAGCGCGAAGCGGCCTTGTCCGGCTGGAGCGTGCCCTTTCGATCGGCGTCCATGCAGGTATCGAAGCCGTATTGCGTGACGACGCCGGCCTTGTCGAATACGACGAAGTAAGGCCGGTGATCGTTGCCGTGCTCGATGAAGTAGTTGTAGCAGACGCCGCTGCCGTTGCGGACCATCCATACGCTGCGCGGGTTGCCGCCGGCGCGCACGACATCGGCGCGCGTCGCGCCATGCCGCGATGCGGCCCGCGCGAGCGGCGTGCGCGAATACGAGAACGGCAGCCACGGGTCGAACCACGCGCAGCCGTGCAACATCAGGCAGCCGGCCGCCAGGGACAGCGTCGCCGCGGGACGGGACATCGAAATCAATCGCATGCTTGGGGAATTCTGCTGCGCCATGCCGGCGTGATCGAAAACCCCATGCTACTAGACCTTTGGGTCCGGATCGAAAAGAAATGTAGAGATCCGTATGCAAACCCCTGCCCGGCATGCCGCGCGTGCAAGCCGAATCGTTGCCGATCGTTGCGGCCGGCGCATGCTTGCACGCGCACCCATCCCGCCGCGCCGATCCATCGAATCAGCGCGACGGCGGGCATCGTCACGCAATCCATTCGGTCCACAGCATCGTCAGCACCGTCATCAGCGCGGGGCCGACGAACAGGCCAATCAGGCCGAACGTCTCGGCACCGCCGAGGATGCCGAACAGCACGAGCAGGAACGGCAGCCGCGCCGAACTGCCGATCAGCACCGGCCGCACGAAATGCTCGGCGACGAACACGACGACGAAACCGAGCACCGCCACCACGACGGCCCACATCGTCGCGCCCTGCACGAACAGCCACAGCGCCGCGCCGCAGAACACGATCGGCGCGCAGAACGGCAGCATCGCGGCAATCGCCGTGACGAGGCCGAGCAGCGCCGCATGCGGGACGCCCGCGAGCGCATAGGCGACGCCAAGCAGCGCACCCTCGCCGAGCCCGACGACGACGAGCCCCGTCACCGTGCCGTACACGGCCTTGACCATGCGCTCGATCAGTTCCGCGCCGTTGCGCCCGAACGCGCGCTGCCCGCCCTGCAGCAATGCGCCCGACAGCTTGTGGCCCGCGCGCAGGATCACGAACAGCGTGACGAGCATGAAGCCGAATTCGAGCAGCGCATGCGCGAGCTTCGTGCCGAACTGCCGGCCGAACGCGAGGAATTTCTCGCTGTTGACGCCGTGCATCGCGCTGGCCGCATGCAGCGGATGACCGAGATTGGCCTGCCACCATTCGGTGATCTGCGCCGACCCGTAAGGCAGCCGGCCGACGACCTCGGGCAGCGGAATGCCGTTGTCCTGGATCGTACGCAGCCACTCGCGCAGATCGTGCGCCTGCCCGATCGCCTGGGTTGCCGCGACGGCGATCGGCAGCACGACGAGCAGCGAGACCGCCGCCGTGATGACGAACGCGTTGACCGTTGGCCGGTTGCGGAACAGCCGGTGCGATTCGAAGCGTTTCAGCAGCGGCCACATCGCGATGGCGATCACGCAGGCCCACGCGATGGCGGGAATGAAGTCGCGGATCACCCACAGCGCGAGCACCAGCAGCGCCGCATACAGCGCGACGCGAGCGATCTGCTGCGCGCGCGGCTGAGCGGCGGACTCGGGAGACGACGGCACATGTGCGTCCATGGCACCTCTGTCGAAATGGAAAAATGGCGGTTCGCGCAGGCAACCGGCCTGCACGAACCGCCATTCTATCCATCGGCACCGGATCGGCGGCGCGCATCATGCGCGGGCCGCCCCGGCGCTACGCTGCCGCGCCCGCTCAGGCCACCTTGTCGGCGATCCGGTAACGCTCGAGCCAGTGTGCGTACGGCGCGGGCAGCGTCCACGACGGGCGCTCGACGCCGAGCTGCTTCGCCGCGTAGTACGGCCAGTGCGGATCGGCCAGATGCGCGCGGCCGACCATCACGAGATCGAGCTGTTCTTCGGCAACCACGCGGTTCGCCAGTTGCGGCGTGTCGATCCCCCACGCGGACGACACCGGCAGCCCGGCCTCGCGGCGCACGCGCTCGGCGATCGGCGCGAGGAACGCCGGGCCCCACGGAATCCGTGTGTCGGGCGTCGAGAAGCCGACCGACACGCTCAGCATGTCGAGCCCTTCCCGCTTCATCCGCTGCGTGAGCGCGATCGACTCGGCGAGCGTCTCTTCGTCGCGGCCGTCGTATTCGATCACGCCCAGGCGCGCGGTCAGCGGCAGATGCTCGGGCCATACCTTGCGGACCGCCGCGAGCGTGTCGACGAGGAAACGGCCGCGATTCTCGGCCGTGCCGCCGTATTCGTCGTCGCGCCGGTTCGAATGCACCGAGAAGAAGCTCTGGCCGAGATAACCGTGCGCGAAGTGCAGTTCGAGCCATTCGAAGCCCAGGTCGCGCGCGCGCTTCGCCGCTGCGACGAAGTCGGCCTGCACGCGGGCGATGTCGTCGTGCGTCATTTCACGCGGCACCTTCGGCAGATGCGCGCCGAACGGCACGGCCGACGGCGCGATGGTCTGCCAGCCGCGCGGATCGCCGTCGGCGATATGGTCGTCGCCTTCCCACGGACGGTTCGCGCTCGCCTTGCGGCCCGCGTGCGCGATCTGGATGCCGGGCACCGAGCCGGCCGCCTTGATCGCCGCGACCGACGGCGCGAACGCTTCGGCCTGCGCATCGTTCCACAGCCCCGCGCAGCCCGGCGTGATGCGCCCTTCCGGCGACACGGCCGTCGCCTCCGCGATCACGAGGCCCGCGCCGCCGCGCGCGATGCCGGCCAGATGCACGTGATGCCAGTCGTTGACGACGCCGTCTTCGGCGACGTACTGGCACATCGGCGGCACCGCGATGCGGTTGCGCAGCGTGACATCCTTGAGTTTGAACGGTTCGAACAGGGCAGACATCCACAACTCCTTTGCTTGGTTCTACGAAATGACCGGGAACTCGCCGCGCGTCGCGCACGGCAGAACGATGCGGGCCGTCGTCGGCGCGGCTGCGCCCGGCGACGGATACGGAACGGCGCCGGCCCGGCCGGCGCCAGGTGCTTACCGGTGGCCGAGCTTCGCGAGCAGCGCCTCGGCGGCAGGCGCCGACGACGCGGGGTTCTGCCCCGTGATCAGCAGCCCGTCGGTGACGACATGCGGCGCCCAGTCGGCGCTGCGCTCGAATTCCGCGCCGTTGGTCTTCAGCATGTCCTCGACGAGGAACGGCACGACTTCCGTCAGCTCGACGGCCGCTTCCTCGCTGTTGGTGAAGCCCGTCACGCGCTTGCCGCGCACGACCGATTCGCCGGTTGCCGGGTTCTTCACGTGACGCAGCACGCCCGGTGCATGGCAGACGGCCGCGACCGGCTTGCCGGCCGCGAGCGTGCGTTCGATCAGGCCGATCGAATGCAGATCCTCGGCGAGATCCCACAGCGGGCCGTGGCCGCCCGGGTAGAACACCGCGTCGTAGTCGTCGGCCGACACGTCGGTCAGCTTGCGCGTCGAGGCGAGTTCGGCCTTGGCGGCCGGATCGGCGTCGAAGCGGCGCGTCGCATCGGTCTGCGCGGACGGATCGCTGCTTTTCGGGTCGAGCGGCGGCTGGCCGCCCTTCGGCGAAACCAGCGTCAGCTCGACGCCCGCATCCTTGAATGCGTAGTACGGCGCGGCCAGTTCCTCGAGCCAGAAGCCGGTCTTCTTGCCGGTGTCGCCGAGCGTGTCGTGCGAGGTCAGGACAACCAGAATCTTCATGATCGAAACTCCTTCGAAAATGGGGGAACGGGGCCGTGCGACCGGAGTCGGTCGGCACGGTGCGCCTGTCGGTTAGTCCGCTATGGCGCGTCAACGTGCGACTCGCGTATCCGAATGCCGTACGCGCCTATTAGACCAGTCGTCTAGAAAAATCCCAAATAAAACGACGGCGGTCGCTGCACGATCGGCATCGCAGCGCGAAATGGCAATTTCGCGTCTTCGTTGGCACGCGTCAGCGGACGTCGTCGCATTCACGGGACGGATGATATCCGCGGATTAGACCAGTCGTCTAGAAAATGGCCATTCGCCCCTGTCGCCGTCATGGCTTTTTCGACCGGGCGCGATCCGGCAACGTCCGCCACCGATCGCGCCCCGCCCGGGCCCGTCGCGCCGGCTAGCCGCGTAACGGGCCGTCGGTATCGCCGGCCTCGATTACCGGCGCCTCGAGTCGATGCTCGCGCACACCGTCGTCCAGCCGTCTCAGCATCAATTCCGCCAGCGCGCGTCCCGACGCGTGCCCGGTCGGCTGGATGACGGCCGTCACGCGATGCGGATGCGCGATGTCCGGCGGCACGCCGTCGTAGACGATCAGCGAGATGTCCTGCCCCAGCCGCAACCCACTGTCCGCGAGCGCCCGAAACGCGCCGCCGCCCGCGATGTTGTTGTCGACCAGCAGCGCCGTCGGCCGCTCGGCGCGCGCGAGCAGCGCCCGCGCGGCCTGCAGCCCGCCGTCGTGCGTAAACGTGCACTCGACGAGCAGCGCCGGATCCGGCTCGATATCGGCCTCGCGCAATGCCGACAGATAGCCGGCGCGACGCTGCGCGGCGAAATTCAGCGCCAGCGGCGCGCTGATCATCGCAATGCGCCGATGCCCGAAACCCGTCAGCCGGCGGACGGCATCGCGCGCACCCGCCTCGTTGTCGAAATCGAACCACGCATACGGCGCGGCCGTTTGCGTGCGGCCGTACGCGACGTACGGAAACGCGTTCGACTGCAGGTACCCAATGCGCGGATCGTCGACGAGCGTGCGCGCGACGATCAGCCCGTCGACGAGCTTGCCGTCGACGATCCGCCGATAGGTGTCCAGTTCCGCATTCGGCCGCGCCGACGCGATGATGAAATCGAGATTGCGCTCGGCCAGCCGCTCGGTGATGCCCGCGACGACCTCGCCGAAACGCGGATCGCCGAGATCGCCCGCACCGAACGGATAGACGATCCCGATCACGTCCGCGCGCCCGGTCGCGAGCCGGCGCGCGGTCGGGTCCGCCACATAGCCCATTTCCCGGGCGACCTTCGTCACGCGCTCGCGGGTCGCCTCGCTGACGTCGTCGTAACCGTTCAACGCACGGCTGACCGTCGTCCGCGACAGCCCGAGCGCATCCGATAGTGCCTTCAGGTTCACCTTCACCGTCGCTCCTCGTTTTCGCCGGTCCGCCAGGTCGCCCGGATTCCCAGACGCCGGATGCCCGAACACCTTAATCGGGTAATTATTTCCATTTGGTAAGCATTACCGTCAAATAAATATCTTTTGCGTTCCAAACCGGTTTGAAATAGTATCCAAACCGGTTTGGACATCGATGCCACCTTCAGCCGTTCCCTTTCACCGTCAATTGAAATAACGCCGAGATGACACACTTTCCTTTTTGCCGCGCGACTGCGGCCAAACGTTTGCTGTTCGCTGGCGCGGCACTGGCCGCCTTCGCGTCCGCTTCGTCCGTCACGCACGCGCAGAGCGCCGGCGCCCCCGCGCCCACGCCGCATACGCAGCAGGCCTACGATCCCGAAGGCAACTTCACGATGCGCTGGACCCGCGCGGACATCCGCCAGATCGTCGCACAGTCGCACACGGCCGGCGCCGACAGGAACTCGCTGCCGCAAGCGCTGACGATGCCGGACATCCCGCAGGATTTCCCGCTGATCAACTCGAACGTGTGGGTCTGGGATACCTGGCCGCTGGCCGACCTGCGCGCGAACCAGCTCAGCTACAAGGGCTGGGAGGTGATCTTCTCGCTCACCGCCGATCCGCACGCGGGCTACACGTTCGATGACCGCCACGTCCACGCGCGCATCGGCTTCTTCTACCGCCGCGCGGGCGTCCCCGCGTCGCTGCGCCCCGCGAACGGCGGCTGGACCTGGGGCGGCCACCTGTTCCCGGACGGCGCGAGCGCCAAGGTGTTCGGCACCGCGCCGATGACCAACAACGCCGAATGGTCGGGTTCGGCGCGCCTCACGCACGGCGACAACGTCAGCCTCTACTACACCGCGACGTCGTTCAACCGCTCGGCGCCCGGCGGGGCCGACATCACGCCTCCGCAGGCGATCATCACGCGTGCCGACGGCCACATCCACGCCGACGACAAGCACGTGTGGTTCAGCGGCTTCGACGATCACAAGGCGCTGCTGCAGCCGGACGGCAACTACTACCAGACCGGTCAGCAGAATACCTACTTCTCGTTCCGCGATCCGTTCGTGTTCACCGATCCCGCGCACCCGGGCAAGACCTACATGGTGTTCGAAGGCAATACGGGCGGCCAGCGCGGCGCACGCACCTGCAACGAGGCCGATCTCGGCTACGCGCCGAACGATCCGTACAAGGAAGATCTCAACGCGGTGATGAATTCGGGCGCAGTGTATCAAAAGGCCAATGTCGGCCTTGCGGTCGCGACGAACCCGCAGTTGACGGAATGGAAGTTCCTGCCACCGATCCTGTCGGCGAATTGCGTCGACGACCAGACCGAGCGCCCGCAGATCTACCTGAAGGACGGCAAGTACTACCTGTTCACGATCAGCCACCGTACGACGATGGCCGCGGGTGTCGACGGGCCGGACGGCGTGTACGGCTTCGTCGGCAACGGCATCCGCAGCGACTTCCTGCCGCTGAACGGCGGCAGCGGCCTCGTGCTCGGCAACCCGACCGACTTCTCCGCACCGGCCGGCGCGCCGTATTCGCAGGATCCGAATCAAAACCCGCGCGAATTCCAGTCGTATTCGCACTACGTGATGCCGGGCGGGCTCGTCGAGTCGTTCATCGATGCGATCGGCCCGCGGCGCGGCGGCACGCTCGCGCCGACGGTGAAGGTCAACATCAACGGCACGTCGACGGCGGTCGACCGCGCGTACGGACGCGGCGGGCTCGGCGGTTACGGCGACATCCCGGCGAACCTGCCGGCGACGGGCGCCGACCACAACGACGGCCCGGGCACCCGCCCGTAACGGGTCCGTAACGGCCGCGGCGGGCACCGCCCGCAAGCGCTGAAGCGGCGCATATCGCGCGTGTCGCGTGCGCGCCGCTTTTTTTCTTCCGCAGATCGCGCGTGCCGCCTTTGCAAGCGGCACGCGCCCTCCTTTCCCGCTTCGCGCGCCGAAGCACGGAACCCCGCATGAGATCGACGTTTTTCCGCTTTTCCTTCCGGATCGCCCGGCTGCTGCTCGCCTGTGCGGCGGGCGCCGCCTGCACGCAGGCCGCCGCCGCGCCCTGCGCTGCATCGACCGAAAACGGCACGCCGCAATGGCGCCCCGCGCTGCATTACACGCCGCAGCGCAACTGGATGAACGATCCGAACGGGCTCGTCTACGACAACGGCCGCTACCACCTGTTTTATCAGTACAACCCGCTCGGCAACGACTGGGGCAACATGTCGTGGGGCCACGCGACCAGCACCGATCTCGTTCACTGGCGCGAGCAGCCGGTCGCGATGCGCGCGAACGCCACCGAGGAAATCTTCTCCGGCTCGATCGTCGCCGACACGCACAACACGTCGGGCCTCGGGTCGCCAGGCAAGACACCGCTGGTTGCGCTCTACACCAGCGTCTACAAGGACGGCTCCGGCCACGCGCCCGGCACGCAGGCGCAGTCGCTCGCGTACAGCGTCGACCATGGCGCGACGTGGCAGCCCTACGCGCACAACCCCGTGCTCACGCTCGATCCCGAATCGAAGCAGTTCCGCGACCCCAAGGTGTCGTGGTACGCGCCCGGGCACTACTGGCTGATGACGACGGTCGTCGCCGATGCTCAGGTCGTCAAGCTCTATCGCTCCGACGACCTGATCCACTGGTCGTTCCTGAGCGACTTCACGTTACCGGACGTGCCGCATGCAGGCGCATTGTGGGAGATGCCCGACCTCGTGCCGCTGCCGCTCGACGGCGATCCCCGACACATCAAGTGGGTGATGATCGTCAATGTGAATCCGTGGTCGATCGCGGGCGGCTCGGGCGCGATGTATTTCGTCGGCGACTTCGACGGCCGCACGTTCACGCCCGATCGCGTCGCGCCGGCCGGTTCCGATCCCGCCCGATTCCGCTGGGTCGATCACGGCGCCGACTTTTATGCCGCAGGCACCTTCTCGGGCGCGCCCGGCACTCGGCCGGTCGCGATTGCGTGGATGAGCAACTGGGATTACGCGGCGAAAGTGCCGACCACGCCGTGGCGCGGCGCGACGACCCTGCCGCGCGAGCTGGCGCTGAAGACGATCGACGGCGAACCCCGGCTCGTCGCCGCGCCGGCCGCCGCGTTCGACGCGTGGGCGGACGGCCGGCCCGCCGTGCACGAAGGCGAGCTCGCGGTCGAGTCCGCCACGCGCGAGCTGTCGGCTGCGACGCGCGGCGTCGCGCAACGCATCACGGTGACGATTGCGCCGCAGCGCGCGGCACGCGCGGGCCTGATCGTCCGGCGCTCGGCGGACGGCACGACCGGCACGCGGATCGTGTACGACACGGCGAAACGCACGCTGACGCTCGACCGCTCGCAGTCCGGCGAAGCGAATTTCGCCGGCACGTTCAGCCGCGAGCACATCGTCGACCTGCCGCTCGAACACGGGCAACTGCGGCTCGAAATCGTCGTCGATCGCGGGTCGGTCGAAGTGTTTGCGAACGGCGGCCGCGTCACGCTCACCGACCTGATCTTTCCGCCGCTCGACGCGGACCGCGTCGCGGTGTTTGCCGAGCACGGCCGCGCAACGTTCTCGGGGCTCACGGTGACGCAGCTCGAAGCCGGCGGCGATACGCGTAACGCCTGCACGACGCGATAGATGCGATAGATGCGATAGGTGCGGTAGGTGCGGTTCGAGAGCGTCGCCCTTCCCGCATGTGACGGGGACCGTCCGCGCGGCGTTGCGCCGGCCGGTGCGGTCCCCGCCGGTGTTGCGGCTCAGAGCAATCCCATCCCGCCCGACGCGATGATCTCCGCGCCGACGATGAACGCGGATTCCGGCGCGCTGAGGTGCAGCACCGTCGACGCGATTTCGTCCGGCGTGCCGAACCGGCCGACCGGGACGAGGCCCTTGATCTTCTCGGCCGTCTCGTCGAGCGTTGCAGCATCGAGCCCGAGCTTGCCGTACAGCGGCGTCTGAACCGGCCCCGGGCTCACGACATTCACGCGCACGCCGTGCGGCAGCAGTTCCGTCGACAGCGTCTTCGCGAACGAATTGACGGCCGCCTTGCTCGCCGCGTACACCGACGAGCCGGGCATCCCGATATGCGCGTTGATCGAGCCGTTGATCACGATCGAGGCGCCGCGGTTCAGCAGCGGCACCAGCGACTGGATCTGGAAATACGCGCCCTTCACGTTGGTGTTGAACACGAGGTCCCACATCGCCTCGTCGCTGTCGGCGAACGGCGCGAGTTTCGCGACGCCCGCGTTGATGAACACGGCGTCGAGCCGCGCGCCCGCGGCGGCGATCGCGTCCGCCAGTGCGCGGGCCGACGCGACGCTGCCGGCCTCGTTGCGGATCGCGAGCGCGCCATCGCCGAGCGTTTGCCGTGCGGCTTCCAGCGTCTGCGCGTCGCGCCCGGTGATGATGACCCGCGCGCCTTCGGCTGCGAATGCCTTGGCGGCCGCCAGGCCGATGCCGCTGTTGCCGCCCGTGACGAGGACCGTTTTTCCTTCGAAGCGTTGCATGATGTTCTCCTGTGAACCGGTGAGTTGACCGTGAACACAGGATGCGCGCGGCGACCTGTATTGCCGTACGACGCGCGCGGCGAACATGTTCGAAATCGTCGAACGTGTTTGAGCGGGCAATTCGCCCCCTTTTCCATGCTCAGCCAGTCACGTCGATCCCGTCGAGCAGGCGCTGCGCGAGTCTGGGTTCGCGCAATTGCTCCAGCCACCATTGCAGCGCGCGGCCGTCGCGATCGCCGTGCCACGCGACATACAGCACGTTCGGTTCGCGCGGGTTGGCCGTCTGTTTCTCGACGAGTTCGCCGCGCGCGAGCAGCGACGCCACGCGCCGGCGTGGCACCCAGCCGACGCCGAGCGCGTCGCGCTGCGCGAGGATCTTCGCGCGCATCGACGGCACCGCGAGCACGGCCTGTCCGCCAAGCAGGCCATACGCGCGGCCGGCCGCGCGCCGCGACGAGTCGGCGACGACGACCGCACGATGCGCGCCGATCGCGTCGCGCGTCAGCGCGTCGCTCGCGGATGCAAGCGGATGGCGCGGCGACACCGCGAATACCCATTCCATCGCACCCAGCTCGAACCATTTGAAGCCGGGGATCGCCGGCGGCTCGTTGGTCGCGCCGACGACCAGATCCGCGCGACCGTCGCGCAGCGCTTCCCAGGTGCCGCCGAGCACCTCGTGCGTGAAGCGCAGCGACACGCCCGAATCGAGCGCGTCGAACGCGCGGACGACCGGCAGCAGCGTGTCGAACTCCAGCACCTCGTCGCTGACGATCCACAGCCGGTCCTCCCAGCCGCTCGCGACCTGCCGCACGCGCTGGGTCAGCCGCGCGACGTCCAGCGCCAGCCGCGCCGCCTCGTCGGCCAGCAGTTGTCCGGCCGGCGTGAGCTGCAGGCGGTAGCCGCGCCGGTCGAACAGCAGCGCGTCGAAACGCGTTTCGAGCTGGCGCGCGGCGTGCGACACGGTCGACGGCGCCTTGCCGAGCCGCGCGGCGGCGCGCGACAGGCTGCCGGTCGCGCGGATCGCGTCGAGCAGCGCAAGTTCGTCTTCGGACAGCATGGGGTCGCTCCGGTTCGGGGTGGGTCTGGGATTGTCGTGGCTCCCGTGGATCGTAAGGCAGCGGCGGGCGGCGGTCCAATCGGACGGCGTTCGATGCGGCGGATGGGCGAACGGGTGTCGTACGCAACATCCCGCCAACCCGAATCCGCGCGCCGGCGGCATACTGGCGGTACACCATTTCTGGCAAAACAGCATCAATCGAGGTAACCACTGCGATGGACATCGCGATCCGCATCGAAGGCCGCCACGACCTGACGGGGCAAATCTTCCGGCAACTGCGCACCGCGATCGTCGACGGGCGTCTCGAAGGCGGCGCACGGCTGCCGTCGACGCGCGATCTCGCGAAGCAGCTCGGCGTATCGCGCAAGACGACGCTCGACGCGTTCGAGCGTCTCGTCGCCGAGGGCTACCTGAATACGCGTGCCGGCGACGGCACGTTCGTCGCCGACGGCCTCGCGCGCGTGCCGCACGCCGCGGCCATGTCGGCGCCGTCGCTCGTCGAGGCCACGCCGCGCATCGACGCGGTCGACGCACGCGCGCTGTGGAACGACCTGCCCGACGCGCTCGCGATGCCCGCGCCGCAGGATTCGCCCGGCTTCGACTTCCGCGGCGGCGTGACCGACAAGACGCTGTTCCCGTTCGACGCGTGGCGACGCTGCCTACACCATGCACTACGCCAGCAGGCGCGCGGCCCCGGCCAGTACCACGACCCGGCCGGCGATCCGCAGCTGCGCGGCGCGATCGCGCGCTACGTCGCGTTCAGCCGCGCGGTCACGTGCAGCTGGGACGACGTGCTCGTCACGCAAGGCGCACAGCAGGCGCTCGACCTGCTCGCGCGCGTCGTCGTGCGGCCCGGCGACGTGGTCGCGGTCGAGGACCCGGGCTATCCGCCGGCACGCGCCGCGTTCGCGTCGCTCGGCGCGACGGTGATCGGCGTGCCGGTCGATGCGCACGGCCTCGTCACGGAACGGCTGCCCGACGAAGCGCGCCTCGTCTACGTGACGCCATCGCACCAGTTCCCGCTCGGGATGCCGATGACGCTGGAGCGGCGCATCGCGCTGCTCGAATGGGCGCAGCGCCGCCGCGCGGTGATCATCGAGGACGACTACGACGGCGAGTTCCGCTTCGAAGGCCGGCCCGTGGAATCGCTGAAGAGCCTCGATCGCACGGGCCTCGTCGCGTACGTCGGCACGTTCTCGAAGACGATTTTTCCCGAACTGCGGATCGGCTACGCGATTCCGCCGCGTGCGCTGCGCGGCGCGCTCGCCAAGGCGAAGCAGATCGTCGACTGGCACACCTGCACGCTGACGCAGGCGGCGCTCGCGCGCTTCATGCTCGAAGGCGATTTCGCGCGGCACCTGAAGCGCGTGCAGAAACATTACGATGCGCGCCGCAAGATGCTGATCGCGCATCTGCGCGGCGAACTGGCGCCGTGGTTCGACGCGATCGTGCCGACCGCCGGCATCCACCTCGCCGCGCACCTGAAGCCGGGGCTCGACGAAGCGGCGCTGGTCCGCGCGGCGCGCGAGAAGGACATCGGCCTGTACGGGATCTCGGCGTTCCATGTCGGCGTGCCGGTCCGCGCGGGGCTGCTGTTCGGCTATGGCGGGATCGACGCGCTGCGCATCGATGCGGCGCTCGCGAAGCTGGCCGGGCTGCTGGGTTCGGGCAGTTTCGGTGTCCCGGCACTGGTTACCTGAATTTCCATAGAATTGGCTATTCAAGCAGGCCAATCCGGGTCTTAAAGTGGGTCCTGTCGCGCCACCGTGCGCACCAACCGAAAAAGGACCTGCCATGCAACCGCGCCTGAACTTCTATACCGCCAGCCCGAATGCGATCAAGGTGATGCGCAACGCCGAGGACTTCATCGCGAAAAGCACGATCGAGAAGCCGCTCGCCGAACTCGTCCGCCTGCGCGCGTCGCAGATCAACGGCTGCGCGTTCTGCGTCGACATGCACACCAGCGACGCGCGCAAGGGCGGCGAAACCGACCGCCGTCTCGCGACCGTCGTCGTGTGGCGCGAAACGCCGTTCTTCACCGAGCGCGAGCGCGCGGCGCTGGAATGGACCGAGGCGCTGACGCTGGTGGCCAGCAATCACGTACCCGACGCCGTCTGGGAAGCCGTGAAGCCGCACTTCAGCGACGAGGAGCTGTTCGACCTGTCGATGCTGATCGCGACCATCAACACGTGGAACCGCTTCGCGATCGCGTTCCGCAAGATGCCCGAGTAAGGAGACGACGATGATCCGCTCCACGCTCCAGCGAGCCGCCCTGTGCGCGGGACTCGCGCTCGGCGCCGCGTTGCCGGCCGCCGCCCATGCACACGACGCCGGCGACAACGTGCACGCGATCATGCGGCAGGTCGTGCCCGAAGCGCCGGGCAAGCTCGTCGTCGTCGCGACCGTCGACTATGCGCCCGGCCAGGCTTCCGACGCGCACCGGCACCTCGGCTCGGTGTTCGCGGTCGTGTCGAAAGGCGAAGTGCTGTCGCAGGTGAACGGCGGCCCGCTGCATCGCTACCGAGCCGGCGAAGGCTGGTACGAGGCGCCCGGCTCGCGTCACCAGGTGTCGCGCAACGCGAGTGCGACCGAGCCCGCGCAGCTCGTCGTGTTCGGTCTGACCGGCGAACACGAGCCGCTGAAGTCGCCGATCGATCAGTGACGACGTTTCGGGGGCGCGTGCCGTTGCGGTCCGTGCCTCCGTTTCGCGACCGGTTTTCCTTCCGGTTCCGTGCAGTTTCTCTGCCTTCTCCGCTGCTTGTCGCTGCTTCCCCTCCGCTGTTTCCCCCCGCCATTTCCCCATTAGCCGCTCCCTACACTCCACCGCCGGCACACGGCCTTCGGCCGCACGCGCTGCTTTCCCGCTCGTCCGCGCCGCCATTCGACGCGC
Organism: Burkholderia pyrrocinia; assembly: GCF_022809715.1. Taxonomy (NCBI): domain Bacteria; kingdom Pseudomonadati; phylum Pseudomonadota; class Betaproteobacteria; order Burkholderiales; family Burkholderiaceae; genus Burkholderia; species Burkholderia pyrrocinia. The sequence goes on along the minus strand of NZ_CP094460.1, from coordinate 553,347 downwards.
GTCTGATCTCGATCAACGCCGGCGAAAACCCTTCCTTGAAATTAACTAACTCATCAATTAGCGTCGTCTGCATGAACGCGAAATCCACTGTCGCCAGGCCGCGCGGGCGCCGCCCGTCGGTGGACGATTTCGACCTGCGCGACCACATGCTCGACGTCGCGATGCAGTTGTTCGCCGAGCACGGCATCGCCGCGACGACGGTCGCGCAGATCGCCGCCGCCGCCGGCGTCACGTCCGCTATGGTCCACTACTACTTCACGAACCGCGAGCAGTTGCTCGACGCGATCGTCGAGGAACGGCTCGCGCAGGTCATCGCGTTCGTGTGGCGGCCGACCGAGCCGCAGATCGAGAACGATCCGTTCGCGCTCGTCGCCGAACTCGTCGACCGCTTCTTCGACGTCACGCATCGCATGCCGTGGCTGCCGTCGATCTGGCTGCGCGAGATCGTCCATGAAGGCGGGCTGCTGCGCGAGCGGATGGTCCGGCGCATTCCGCTCGAGCATGTCGGGCGTTTCGCCGAACGCATCCGCGCCGCGCAGCAGGCCGGCACGCTGAACCCCGCGCTGGAACCCGCGTTCCTGTTCCATTCGATCATCGCGCTCGTGATGCTGCCGCTCGCGACCGCGAAGCTGTGGCAAAGCGCACGCGGCCTGCCGCCGATCGATCGCGACGTGCTGCACCGGCACGTCCGCGCGCTGCTCGGTTCCGGCCTGCGGCCGCCGGCCGCCGCACCGCGTGCGCGGACGCGCTCGCCGCGGAGGCCGTCGTGAACGCGGCCCGCGCGCTGCCGCTCGCGCTCGCCACCGTCGCGCTGCTCGCCGGTTGCGGACGGTCGACGGACAATGGCGCGACCTACCAGGGTTATGTCGAAGGCGAATTCGTGTACCTGTCGTCGTCGCAATCGGGCACGCTGACGCAGTTGTCGGTCGCACGCGGCCAGGCCGTCGCCGCCGGCACGCCCGCGTTCTCGCTCGAAGCCGCGAACGAAACGGCCGCGCTGCTGCAGGCACAGCATCAGCTCGCCGCGGCGCGTGCGCAGCTCGCCGACCTGCAGACCGGCAAGCGTCCGCCGGAAGTCGCCGTCACGCAGGCGCAGCTCGTGCAGGCCACCGCGCAGGCCGCACGGGCCGCCGCGCAACTCGCGCGCGACGAACGCCAGTACGCGGCCGGCGGCCTGTCGAAGCAGCAGCTCGACGATTCGCGCACGTCCGCGCAAACCACCGCCGCGCAGATGCACGAACTGCAGAAGCAGGTCGACGTCGCGCGCCTGCCGGGCCGCGCGCAGCAAGTCGCCGCGCAGGCCGCCCAGGTCGACGCCGCGCAGGCCGCAGTAGCCGAAGCGCAATGGAAGCTCGACCAGAAGCGCGTCGCCGCACCCGCCGCCGGACGCGTGTACGACACGCTGTACCGCGTCGGCGAATGGGTGCAGGCCGGCAATCCGGTCGTGCAGATGCTGCCGCCGCAAAACCTGAAGGTGCGCTTCTTCGTGCCGGAAGCCGCCATCGCATCGCTCGCGCCGGGGCACGCGGTCGCGATCCACTGCGACGGCTGCGCGGCCGACGTGCCTGCGCGCATCACCTACGTGTCGAGCGAGGCCGAATACACGCCGCCCGTGATCTACAGCAACGAGAGCCGGACCAAGCTCGTGTTCATGATCGAGGCGCGCCCCGCCGTCGCCGACGCACCGAAGCTGCATCCGGGCCAGCCCGTCGCCGTGAGGGTGCAATGAACGCGCCGGCCGCTCCGTACGCGATCGACGTCGATCGCCTGAACAAGCGCTTCGGCGACAAGCACGTCGTGAAGGACGTCTCGCTGCGCGTCGCGCGCGGCGAGATCTTCGGCTTTCTCGGGCCGAACGGCAGCGGCAAGACGACTTCGATCCGGATGATGTGCGGCCTGCTCACGCCCGACTCGGGCAGCGGCACCTGCCTCGGCTACGACATCGTGCGCGACAGCGCGCAGATCAAGCGGCACGTCGGCTACATGACGCAGCGCTTCTCGTATTGGGAAGACCTGTCGATCCGCGAGAATCTCGATTTCGTCGCGCGCGTGTACGGGATGCCCGACCGCAAGGCGGCCGTCGCGCGCGCGCTCGACGGGCTCGGCCTCGCGGGCCGCGCGGACCAGCTCACGGGCGCGCTGTCGGGCGGCTGGAAACAGCGCCTCGCGCTGGCGGCGTGCATGCTGCACGAGCCCGAACTGCTGCTGCTCGACGAACCGACCGCCGGCGTCGATCCGGCCGCGCGCCGCGACTTCTGGGAGGAACTGCACCGGCTGGCCGCGCAAGGGATTTCAGTGCTCGTCAGCACGCACTACATGGACGAAGCCGAGCGCTGCCACAAGCTCGCGTATATCGCGTCCGGCGAACTGCTTGCGCAAGGCACGTCGGCGGAGATCGTCGCGTCGCAGCACCTGTCGACCCGCACGATCACCGGCGAGCACCTGACCGAACTGTCCGCGCGGCTGCGCACGATGCCGGGTGTCGATCAAACCGTCGTGTTCGGTTCCGCGCTGCACGTGAGCGGCCGCGATCGCGCCGCGCTCGACGCGACGCTCGCGAGGGTCGCGAGCGACGATGCGTCGCTGCAGGTCGCACCGATCGACACCGGGCTCGAGGACGTCTTCATCTACATGATGGGCCGCGCATCCGGGCCGCCCGGCGGAGCATCGTCATGAACGCGTGGGCGGGCCTGCGCGAATCGTTCTCGGTCGCGCGCTGGTGGAGCATCGTGCTGAAGGAATTCCTGCAGTTGCGCCGCGACCGCGTGACGTTCGCGATGATCGTCGGCGTGCCGATCATCCAGCTCGCGCTGTTCGGATTCGCGATCAACACCGATCCGAAGCACCTGCCGACCGCGGTGATCGTCGCCGATTCGAGCCCGTTCGCGCGCAGCTTCATCGCCGCGATGCGCAATTCCGCGTACTTCGACATCGTCGAGACGCTGCCGGACGAAGCGGCCGGCCGGCATGCGCTCGCCCGCGGCGACGTGCAGTTCGTGCTGAGCGTGCCGGCGGATTTCTCGCGGCGGCTGCTGCGCGGCGAGCGTCCGTCGCTGCTCGTCGAGGCGGACGCGACCGACCCCGTCGCAACCGCGTCGGCGATCGGCGCGCTGCCGGGCCTCGTGCAGCCCGTCGCGAACAAGGACCTGACGGGGCCGCTCGCGCACCTGAACGGCCGCCCGGCCGCGTTCGACGTCGTACTGCACCGGCTGTACAACCCGGAAGGCATCACGCAGTACAACGTCGTGCCGGGCCTGATGGGCGTGATCCTGACGATGACGATGGTGATGATGACGGGCCTCGCGATCACGCGCGAACGCGAGCGCGGCACGATGGAGAACCTGCTCGCGACGCCCGTGCGGCCGCTCGAGGTGATGACGGGCAAGATCGTCCCTTATGTGTTCATCGGGCTGATCCAGGTGTCGATCATCCTCGTCGCGGCGCGATTCGTGTTCGTCGTGCCATTCGTCGGCGGCGTGTTCGCGATCTACCTGTCCGCGCTGCTGTTCATCGCCGCGAACCTGACGGTCGGCATCACGCTTTCATCGCTCGCGCAGAACCAGTTGCAGGCGATGCAGCTCGCCGTGTTCTATTTCCTGCCGAACATCCTGCTGTCCGGTTTCATGTTCCCGTTCGCCGGGATGCCGAAGTGGGCGCAGTTCATCGGCAACCTGCTGCCGCTCACCTACTTCAACCGCCTTGTGCGCGGCATCCTGCTGAAGGGCAACGGCTGGGCCGACCTGTGGCCGTCCGTGTGGCCGGTCGCGCTGTTCACCGTCGTCGTGATGAGCATCGCGCTGCGCTTCTACCGGCGCACGCTCGATTAGGTGCCGCACGATGAAACCGGCTTCGCATCGCGCCTCCCTCGCTGCCCGCGGCTTTACGCTGGCCGCCGCTGCGCTGCTCGTCGCCGGTTGCGCGGTCGGGCCGGATTTCCGCATGCCGGACGCACCGGCCACGCAGCAGTACACGCGCGACGAGCCGCCCGTCACGACGGCGGCCGCCAGTGGCCCGGCCGGCGGCGCGCAGACGTTCGCATCGGCCGCGCACACGCCGCAACGCTGGTGGACGCAGTTCGGTTCGGAACCGCTGAATCGGCTCGTCGACACCGCGTGGCAAAACAGCCCGACGCTCGCCGAGGCCCGTGCGCGGCTCGACGAAGCGCGGCAGAACCATGCGGCCGAAGCCGGCGCGACGATGCTGCCGCGTGTCGACGCGAACCTGTCCGCCACGCGCGAGAAGGTCGACATCGCCGCGTTCGGGCTGCCGGGCAACGTGCCGAATCCGGGGCCGTTCACGCTGTACGACGCGTCGGTCAGCGTGTCGTACGTGCTCGACGTGTTCGGCGGCAACCGGCGTGCGCTCGAAGCGCTGCGCGCGCAGGTCGACTATCAGGCGTACACGCTCGACGCCGCACGCTTGACGCTCGCGGGCAACGTCGTCGCCACCGCGATCCTGCGCGCGTCGCTCGCGCAGCAGGTCGCGCTCACGCAGCAACTGGTCGACGCGCAGGCGCGGCAGTTGCGCATCGTCGAAGCGCGCTTCGCGGCGGGCGGCGTGTCGCGGGCCGACGTGCATGCGCAACGCGCGCTGCTCGCGCAAACGCAGGCATCGCTGCCGCCGCTCGCGGCCCGCCTCGCGCAAGCCGGCCACCGGCTCGCGATCCTGCTCGGCGCGCCGCCGTCCAGCGTCATGCTGCCCGACCTCGCGCTCGATGCACTCGTGCTGCCGCGCACGCTGCCCGTCACGCTGCCGTCGACGCTCGCGCGCGAACGGCCCGACATCCGTGCGGCGGAAGCCATGCTGCACCAGGCGAGCGCGAACGTCGGCGTGGCCACCGCGAACCTGTATCCGCGTTTTTCGATTTCGGCGGGGATCGGCTCGGAGCGCACGCGCATCGCGGATATCGTGAGCGGGTTGAATGTGTGGAACGTCGGCCTTGGTCTTGCGCAACCGCTCTTTCACGGCGGCGAGCTGCGCGCGAAGAAACGCGCGGCCGAAGCGGCGTACGACGCCGCGTTCGCGAGCTATCGGGAAACCGTGCTGCAGGCGCTTCAGCAGGTAGCCGACGCGATGCGCGCGGTCGAGCACGATGCGACCGAGCTGCAGGCGCGGGACACGGCCGCGCAGGAAGCGGCGGCACGCAACGCGATTGCCGGCGACCGTTACGCGGCGGGCGGGATCAGCACGTTCGACCTGCTCGACGCGCAGCGGCAGACGCTGCAGACGGCGCTCGACCGCACTCGCGCGCAGGCCGATCGGCTTGCCGATACGGCGGCGCTGTTTCAGGCGCTGGCGGGAAGCTGGATGGATGATGCGGCGAAGTGACCGGCAGGATGGCGTTGGCACCGGCCGAACACCGCTGGTCTGCACGCCAGGCACCGCGTGAGCCGCGCGCTTCCGGTCGATGCCGGCTGGTGACGGAACCCGGAAGATCCGCAAAGCGCGCACCCAATAAAAAACCGGCCCGAAGGCCGGCTTTTCATACCGCGTGCCGTGAGCGGCGCTCGCGCGCCGCGCGACATCAGAAGCGGTGGATCAGGCCGACGCCGGCAGCGATCTGGTTCTGCTTCGAACCTGCGCCCACGCCGTCGCCGATCGACGTCGTTGCGGTGATGATGCCGCCCGTCGGGGTCAGCGTGTTGCCGCTGGCGTGCTGCCAAGCCTCAACCGCGTACAGGCCCGTACGCTTCGACAGGCTGTAGTACTGCGACAGCGTGACCTGGTGATACTTGGCCGAGCTCGAGACACCGTTCGACTGCGTTGCCGCCGTGTACGAGTAGCCTGCCGCGAAGTCCCACTGCGGCGATGCCTTCCAGTGCAGCACGGCGCCTGCCGTGTTGAAGATCGCCGTGTTCTTGAAGCCCGAACCCGTACCCGGGATGTACTGAACGTTCGAGTACGACGCCGAAATGTCCCACGACGGCGTGAACTGGTAGCCAGCCGTCACGGCGATACGCTGCTGCGACTGGGCGAACTTGTAGCCATTGTTGATCGACGAAACGGCCGGCTCGTTGCCGTCGCCCGAAGGCGTCAGGCCGTTCTGGACCGTCGAGTTCGCGCCCCACACGCCGCCGCCGAGCGTCGCGTTGTTGACGCGCTGATAACCGACCGCGATGCCTGCCGGGCCGTTCAGGTACTGGATCGCCGCGCTCCACGTCGAGCCGCGGTTGAAGCTGCCTGCCACGCCGCCGAGCGAATACGAACCGCCGACCGTGAAGCCGTAGAACTTCGGCGACATGTAGACGAGCGAGTTGTTCGCGCGGTAGCTGGTGTCCAGCGAATCGATATCGCCCGGGTGCGCGCCGTAATAACCGGTCAGCCAGGTCGTCGGGCTATACGGCGACAGCAGCGTGTAGTACGCGGTGTACTGGCGGCCCGCCGTCAGCGTACCGTACGCTGCGTTGGACAGACCGACCCACGCCTGACGCGTGAAGATGCCGTTGGCCCACTGCGACGAGCCGTTGTTCGCGTTGAAGCCGGCTTCCAACTGGAAAATCGCCTTCGTGCCGCCGCCGAGATCTTCGCTGCCCTTCAGGCCGAAGCGGCTGCCTGCCCAAATGCCGGTGGCCATCTGCACCTTCGAGTGACCACCCGTGGTCGCGCCGACTGCCGACGAGTTGTTCTGCCAAGCGATGGCGTTATCGACGATACCGTACAGGGTCACGCTGCTCTGGGCGTGGGCGGCGGTAGCGGCTGCGAGACCCGCTGCCGTCATGGCGAAAGCGACGCGCTTTTTCATTGATTCTCCGTCCTCAAAGAATGATTTCTTTTCTGGTGTGGTTTTATGACTGACACATGTGCGAGTACATGCCGGGGCAATTCTGACGGATTACCGATTATTTCCCAACACGCGCAGTCGGTCATCGTATGATCGACGCAACGCGCGGGTTCACCAAGCAGTTACATAACACCTGAAAACGCTTACGCGGCGGGCATTTCCGGCATTTCCCGGTGAAAACCCTAGCTTTACATTTTTACGGGCGCAACGCGACCGCCCCATGTCGTCAGACGCCTTCGGCAAAAATCATCTTACAAATGCGCGATCGCAGCTGACGCCGCGATTCACGCCGCCGCGCAGGATCGCTGACGTTCATGACAGCCACATTTCGAGAAACGAAATCATGAAAACGTTTCAGTCCGCGCGCGGGAGATCGGACGGGAGCGGCCCGGCGAACGCGGGCCGAAGGACGATGCCGGCGCGGTGCGCCGGCGACATTCAACGCAATGCCGGCGAGGCCAGCTGCGCGTTCACCGCATCGGCGAGTGCGGTCATCCGCGCACGGATCGCCGTGTTCGAGCCGACCAGCGCGAGCGACGACGCCATGATCCGGTAGATGCGTTTTCTCGGCACCTTGGCCGGCTTCGCCGGGTCGAGCCACGCATCGTGGCCGGCCAGCAGTTCGAGCGTTTCGAGGCCGATCATGATCGGCCACAGGCACGCGAGCCGCAGCCGCACGAAGCGGCGCGGAATCGCGAGCGTATACAGGCATGCATCGCGATACTGGTCGAGCGTGATGCGCAGCAGGTCGACCAGCACGCCGCGCGCGCGCGCCGACGCGTCGGGCTGCATCAGGTCGGCAACACCGAGCCCGTGCGTGCGCAGCACGTCGTCGGGCAGGTAGCAGCGGCCGATGCGCAGGTCCTTCGCGCAGTCGCGCAGGATGTTGGTCATCTGCAGCGCCTTGCCGAAGCGGATGCCCTTCACGCGCATGCCCGGCAAATTCCAGCCGCGCGCGGCACGCGTGTGCGCGCCCGTCATGTCGGTCCAGAACTCGCCCACGCAGCCCGCGACGAGGTACGTATAGCGGTCGAGCATGTCGCGTGTCGGCAGCGACGCGACCTGCCCCGACTGTTCGTCCGGGAACGTGCGCAGGTCGAATTCCATGCCCGAAGTCAGCGTCGCGACGACCTTGCGGATCGATGCGCGGTCGGCGTCCGGCTGCGCGCGCAGCAGCGCAAGCATCGGCTCCATCGAGCCGAGCAGCACGTGCTCGTGCGAATCCGTCTGCATCCGCGTCACGTCGTCGAGCGAACGCGACAGCGCCGCGCCGTCGCCGAGCCGCTCGACCTCGTCGCGCAGGTCGGTCAGCAACGCCGCCCGGCGATCGGGCGCGACGAGCGCGGTATCGGCAATCGTGTCGGCCGCGCGCGCGAGCAGGTACGCGAGCCCGACCGGGTCGCGCATGCCGTCGGGCAGCACGCGCAGCGTCAGGTAGAAGGAGCGGGAAACGTTCTTCAGCAGGTCGCCGAGCAGGTAGGCGGAATCGGTTCGGGTCGTCATGTGTCGGGAAAAATCGGCCGGCGCGGGCCCCGGACGCACACGGGCGCCGGGCGCCCGCGCCGGCCCGCGAGTCGCCGCATCGTCGCGCCGCGCGGGCGTCGGCCCGGGCGCTGCGATGCAAAATTCCCGCAAGTTTAGTGCATCCGGCGCGCGGCCTGCCTGCGACGGCCGGAATGCGGCACGCACATCGATGCTGCGCCGCTCCCCGCCGCCGTCATCGCACCTCCGAACAAAACGGAAAGGCCTGAGTAATACATATGTAATTATTCGATGCGACGATCGCGTCCCGTTCGATTCCATACGGCACGGCACGACAGCCGCGCCGGCGGAGCGAGCGCCCTTTCCGACTTTTCCGACTCCCGTTTCGAAGGTTCATCGACATGTTCTTCACGCGCCCTAGCGCCCTGCGCTACGTCCCGTTCGCCTGTGCCGCCGCCTTCCTGCTCGCCGCGTGCGGCGGCGACGAGCTGACGTCCGATCCCACGCAGCCGATTTCCGCGAAGGTCCAGGTGGTCGGCCATCGCGGCGCGAGCGCGCTGCGCCCCGAACATACGCTCGCGTCGTATCGCAAGGCGATCGAGGACGGCGCGGACGTCATCGAGCCCGACCTCGTGTCGACACGTGACGGCGTGCTCGTCGCGCGCCACGAGAACGAGATTTCGGGCACGACGAACGTGTCGGCGCTGCCGCAATTCGCAAGCCGCAAGGCGACCAGGACGATCGACGGCGCGCAGCTCACGGGCTGGTTCACCGAGGATTTCACGCTCGCCGAGCTGAAGACGCTGCGTGCGCGCGAGCGCATTCCGCAGATCCGCCCCGCGAACACCGCATACAACGACCAGTTCGAGATTCCGACCTTCGACGAGATCGTCGCGCTCGCGAAGCAGATGTCCGCGCAGACCGGCCGCACGATCCACCTGTATCCGGAAACCAAGCATCCGACCTACTTCCAGTCGATCGGCCTGCCGCTCGAGGATCGCCTCGTCGATGCGCTGCTGAAGGATTCGTACACGTCGCGCACGGCGACCGTCTACATCCAGTCGTTCGAAGTGGCGAACCTGAAGACGATCCGCAACCGGATCAAGTCGAGCCAGCCGAACTGGAAGCTCGTGCAGTTGATGGACGACGCCGGCCAGCGCCCGTACGACTTCGTGAAGGCGAACGACAAGCGCACCTACGGCGACCTGTCGACGCGCGACGGCATGCGCGAGATCGCGACCTATGCGAACGGCGTCGGCCCGTACAAGACGTCGATCATCGCGGTCGCCGCGGACGGCACGCTGCAGCAGCCGACGCCGTACGTGCGCTACGCGCACGAGGCCGGCCTCGTCGTGCATCCGTACACGTTCCGCCCGGAGAACAACTTCCTGCCCGCGTCGCTGAAGGACGGCGGCACGCCGGCCACGCGCAACACGGCCGGCTCGGTGCGCGAGATCCAGGCCTACCTGCGCGCGGGCATCGACGGCTTCTTCACCGACGATCCGGCGGTCGGCCGCACGGCCGTCGATACGTTCAAGCGCTGATCGTGCTGAACGTGCGGAGCCGAGTGCGGCGCACTGCGTGCCGCCGCGCCCGGCTCCGCCGTATCGGTCAGATCACGCTGAAGTGGTGCGTGCCGTCCCGCTTCAACTGGTCGACCAGCCCGTATTCCCAGTCGAGATACGCCTGCATCGCGGCAGCCGCGTTGTCGGTGCCTTCGTACGGGCGCCGGTAGCGGTCGACGCGCGGCGACGCGAGCCGCGTCTCGCCGCTTTCGAGCGGCAGCCCGGCATCGATCCATGCAGCCGTGCCGCCGGTCAGCACCGAAATGTCGGCCGACGCCGGCAGCAGCGCGCGCGCATCGTCCGCCGCGAATCGCGCGAGCAGGCTCGATCCGCACGTGAACACGTAGCGCTTCGCAGGCGGGATCGCTGCGAGCGCGTCGCGCAACTGCGCGCGCACGACGAACCACGCGCCCGGAATATGGCGCTTCACGTAGTTCGCGCTCGCCGTCACGTCGACGATCGCGAGTTCATCGGGCGCAGCTTCCTTCAGCCAGCCCGCGAGCGTCGCGGGCGACACGTCGGTCGCGGGCGGCGTCGCCGGCACGTCGCGCGGCGGCTGGCCTTGCTCGCCGAACGCCGCGGTGCCGGCTGGCTCCACCACGCGTACATCCCAGCCCATCTGTGCGAGCCACGACGCGGTCATGTCCGCGCGCACGCCATCGTCGTCGGCGAGCACGATCCGCGCGCCGCGCACGGCCGCGTGATGGTCGGTCTCCTGCACGAGCTGGCCGCCCGGCGTGCTCAGGAAGCCCGGCAGGTGGCCGGCTTCGTATTCCTCCGGCGTGCGCACGTCGAAGCGGTACAGCGTGCGGCCCGGCTCGTCGAGCGCGGCGACGTCCGCGAGCGCAATGCGCGGCACGCCCGCGCGTTCGGCCACCGCGCGTGCAGCCTGGCGAGCCTCGGCGCGCTGCGTCGCATCGATCTCGTCCGGAAAGCGGCGCGCGGCGCCGTGCTCGAGCGTCTGGCCGGCGAGCGTCCAGCCGATCGTGCCGTTGCGCAGTGCCGCGACCGGGTTCGGCAGCCCCGCGTTGACGAGCGACTGCGTGCCGATGATGCTGCGCGTGCGGCCCGCGCAGTTGACGACCACCTGCGTCGCCGGATTCGGCGCAAGCGCGCGCACGCGCAGCACGAGTTCCGCGCCCGGCACGCTCGTCGAGGTCGGGATGTTCATCGTCTGGTATTCGTCGAAACGGCGCGCGTCGACGATCACGACATCGGCCTTCGCGTCGATCAGCGCCTGCACTTCCTGCGCGGACAGCGACGGCGTATGCCGCTCGGCCTCGACCCATTCGCCGAACGACTTGCTCGGCACATTCACGTCGATGAACAGTTCGCCGCCCGCGGCCAGCCAGCCCGCGAGGCCGCCGTCGAGCAGCCGCACGTCGGTATAGCCGAGCTGCGCGAGCTTCGCGGCCGCGCGCGGCGCGAGATCCTCGCCGCCCGCTTCGCCGAACACGACGATCGGCGTGTCGCGGCGCGGAATCCGCGTCCATGCGTCGAGTTCGAGCTTCGACAACGGAAAGTTGGCGGCCCACAGCGGGTGGCCCTGCGCGTACGGATCTTCCTCGCGTACGTCGATCAACGCGAGCTCGTCACGGGCAAGCAGGCGCGCGCGCACGTCCTGGTACGACGCGGCGGGAAAGCGGGAGGTGGAATCGGCGGATTGCGTCACGGGGTCTCTGTCTGATTCTGTTGAAGTCGGTGAAGAAAGGAAAGCGAATCGGATGAATCTTCGGCCTGCCGGCACGCGCCCGCAACGGGCCGCGCCTGCGGGCGCCGCGTCAGGCGTTCGAATAGCCGGACACGAAAGGCTTCACGGTGCCGTCGTCCAGGTACACCGCGCGCTCGACCTTGCCGATGTTCGCGCCGTACACGTGGATGCTGATCGATACCTGGTCGGCGAATGCGTTGGTCACGCGATGGACGTCGCCGATGCGCGGCGACACGGCCTCGACCTCGCCCGGTTGCAGCCGCACGGCTTCGCCCGCCGGCACGGGCTTGCCCGCTTCGTCGAACCGGTACGGCTGCGAGAACTCGCCGCCGCGCAGCATCCCGATCAGCCCCCACACCGTGTGGTTGTGGATCGGCGTCGTCTGGCCGGGTCCCCACACGAAGCTGACGACCGAGAACCGTTCGTCCGGGTCGAGATGCAGCAGGTATTGCCGATAGCGCACGGGATCGGGCTGCGCGAACGCGTCGGGCAGCCAGTCGTCGTGTTCGACGAGCGCGGCGAGCAGCGTGCCGCCCTCGTCGAGGATGCGCGCCTCGTTCGCGCCGGACGCGAGCAGCTCACCCAGACCGTCGACGAACGGACGCAGCGGCGTCTGATGCAATGAAAGCGTACTCATCGGCTGCCTCCTCGAATATGATGCCGAATATGATGGATCGTCATGATGCACCCGAAAGACCATGCAGAACAAACATGAAAATTAGCGATATCGACGCTTTTGCAGCGGTCGTCCGCTGCCAGACCCTGAGCTTGGCCGCGGCCGAGCTCGGGATGACGCAGCCCGCGATCACGCGGCGCGTCCAGAATCTCGAGGAAGCGCTCGGCGTGATCCTGCTCGATCGCAACACGAAGCCGCCGCGCCCGACCGACATCGGCCGGCAGGTATTCGAGCAGTGTCGCGCGATCCTGCGCGAAGTCGATGCGCTGCGCGAACTGACGGCCGGCCGGCAGCCGCCCGCCGGCGAATTCCGGATCGGGCTCACGCAGGGGCTCGGCGAGCTGATGCTGCCCGCGCTGATCGCCGAACTCGCCGCGCAGTGGCCCGCGCTCGCGACGCAGGTCACGACCGCGTGGGGCGGCATGCTCGTCGAGCGCGTCGCACGCCGCGAGCTCGATGCGGCGCTCGTGTTCCTCGCGCGCGAGATGGTGCTGCCGCCGTACGTCGAAGGCGAACGGCTGCTGGCCACGCGGCTCGTCGCGGTCGGCCGCAAGGGCGACTGGCCGCGCCGCAGCTACCGGCTCGCCGATTGCCACGCGCGCGGCTGGGTGCTCAATCCCGACGGTTGCGGCTTTCGCGCGGGCCTGCGACGCGCGCTCGACGCACAGGGCCTGCCGATGCCGGTCACGCTCGACGCCTACGGCCGCGACCTGCAACTGCAGAGCGTCGCGAACGGCTTCGGCATCGGGCTGATGCCGCTGCCGCTCGTCGAAGGCAGCCCGCTGCGCGACGCGCTCGAGATCGTGCCGCTCGCCGATTTCAAGCCGCAGATCGATCTGTGGCTGCTGCGCCGGCGCGATGCTGCCCGCTTCGACGCGCCGCTCGCGGCCGTCGCCGCGCATGCGCGCGCGGCGTTCGCGTTGCCCGAGCAGACGCACGGCCAGGCTGCGTGACCGTACGGGGCGGCGTCTGCTTCGCGCCGCCCTGTTTGTTTCCCCCGCAGCGCCGCACCGCTCACGCATCGTTTCGGCCGCGTTCGACCTCGGTGCGTGACGCCCCGCCCGCCTCCGCTTTCGTTTCACCCCGGCTTGCCGCCGCTTCAAGCACCTCACGCCCCGCCGCCACCGCGATCGCGTCGTCCTGCGGCGTATGCACGCGGCTGCACAGCACGTCGCGATAGTGGCGTTCGAGCGGATTGCCGCGGCTCAGCCCATGATTGCCCGACAGCTTCAGCGCCTGCTCGACCGCGCGGATCGCGTGCTCGGTCACGGTCCGCTTGACGAGGCCGCTCGTCGTGACCGACGGCGCGTTGCCGGCGTCGGTGCGTGAGATGTGATCGTCGAGCAGCACGCGGTTCGCATGCAGCCATCCCTCGATTTCGCCGACCGCCTCCTGCACGCGCGGCAGCGTCGCGAGCGGCGCACCGAGCCCGCTCGGTGCACGCGTCGTCGCGAATCCGACCAGCCAGTCGCGCGACGCGCGCGCCACCGCGTCGTACAGGCTGCCGAGCAGCGCGACCATCCACGCGTGCTGGTCGGCGTGCGCATCGGCATCCGCATGCGTCGCGGCCGATACGGCCCACGCGTGCGGCGCGCGCACGTCGACCGCATGGTCGGCCGGCAGCCGCACATCGTCGAATACGACTTCGTGACTGCCCGATGCGCGCAGGCCGAGGTGATTCCAGCTTTCGATCACGCGGATGCGGTCGCCGTCGGCATCGCGGTCGCGCGGCACGAGAAACACGCCGACGCGCGGCTCCGGTTCGTCGGTACGCGCCCACACGGCCAGCCAGCGCAGCGCGGGAATCCCGGTGCTGTACAGCTTGTGGCCGGACAGCCGCCAGCCGTCGCCGTCGCGGCGCGCGACCGTCTCCGGCAGGCCGCCGCGCGACGGCGAACCGAGCGCCGGCTCGACGCGCAGCGCGTTGATCAGCGCGCCTTGCGCGACCGCGCTGTCGAACACCGCGCGCCGCACCTGGGCAGGCCAGCGGCTGTCGGCACGGCCGAGCGCGCGATGCTGCAGATACGTCATCGTCAGCACCAGCGCGGTCGCCGGATCGGCGCGCGCGACGGCGGCCACGATCCGGCTCGCCCGCGCGAGCGTCGCGCCCGCGCCGCCGTGTTCGCGCGGCACGACCTGCGCGATCAGCCCCGCGCGATGCAGCCGTGCGAAGTTCTCGTGCGGAAAACGGCCGTCGACGTCGTTGCGCGCGGCGTCGGCGGCGAGTTCGGGGGCGAGGCGGTCGAGCAGCGCGGCAATGCGCGCGTCTTCTGCAGTGTCAGCGTCGTCGGCAAGCAGAAGGCGCAGCGAAGGCGGCTGCGACGACGGTGAGGAAGCGGCAAGGCTGGCGGACATCGAGACGGATTCCCTCGGTAATGCACAAAGGCACAAAAGCGGCCACCGCGGCACCAGCCGCGATAGCGGTGATCGATCGCCACGCGGCGCGGTTTCGCGTGAAGCCGGCGATGCGTAACGCGCACCCGCCCGATCGTTCGTGAGCCCACAGCGTATGCGCAACGCACCGCCACCCAAACCATGCAAATCTGATATTCAAATCGGGATTGATTATTTCCATTCCGCATGATCGCGGCGTTAACCTGCGCTCCATTCCTGCCCGGCCGTGCGCCGGGCCATCCCTGCACCGGAGACCCAGATGAGCGTCGAATTCATCGGCATGATCCAGAGCCAGAAGCAGTCGGAAATCCACCCGGCGTCCGGCCCGGTGGTCGATCCCGACTATGTGCGCGACTTTGCGCGCGCCCACGAAACGGCCGGCTTCGACCGGATCCTCGTGCCGCATCACTCGACCGGCCCGTCGGCGACGCTGACGATCGCGTTCGCGGCGGCCGCGACCGAGCGCATCCACTTCATGCTCGCGCATCGCCCGGGCTTCACCGCACCGACGCTCGCCGCGCGGCAGATCGCGACGCTCGACCAGTTCAGCCGCGGCCGGCTCGCCGTGCACTTCATCTCCGGCGGCTCGGACAGCGAGCAGCAGCGCGACGGCGATTTCCTCGACCATGACGCGCGTTATGCGCGTACCGACGAATACCTCGGCATCCTGCGGCGGATCTGGACCGAAGCGCAGCCGTTCGATCACGACGGCGCGCACTATCGGTTCAAGCAGGGTTTTTCGGAAGTGAAGCCGTTCCAGCAGCCGCATGTGCCGATCTACTTCGGCGGCGCATCGGAAGCCGCGCTCGCGGTGGCCGGCAAGCACGCGGACGTCTACGCGCTGTGGGGCGAATCGCTCGACCAGGTGCGCGACCTGACCACGCGCGTGCGCGCCGAAGCCGCGCAGCACGGCCGGCAGGTGCGTTTCTCCGTGTCGTTCCGCCCGATCCTCGCCGCGACCGAGGACGAAGCGTGGGCGCGCGCGCATCGCATCCTCGACGAAACGCGGCGGCTGCGCGAAGCGGCCGGCCTCGGCGCCGGCGGCCCGCAGCAGAGCGAAGGCGCGCGCCGCCTGCTCGCCGCGGCCGAACGCGGCTCGCGCGTCGACAAGCGGCTGTGGACCGAGATCGCGAAGCTCACCGGCGCGCGCTCGAACTCGACGGCGCTCGTCGGCACGCCCGAACAGGTCGCCGATGCGCTGCTCGACTACTACGACCTCGGCGTGACGACGTTCCTGATCCGCGGCTTCGATCCGCTCGAGGATGCGATCGACTACGGCCGCGAACTGATTCCGCGCGTGCGCAGCGCTGTCGCCACGCGCGACGCGGCGCGCCGCGCGGCCTAACGCAAACGGAGCCGCATGCCATGTCCGCCGTCCTCGCCACGCCCGTCCGTACCGCCTCGGGCCTCGTGCTCGCCGAAGCGCCGCGCCAGCATTTCTGGTTCGACCCGCCCGCACCGCGCATCGACGTCGCCGCCGAACGCCGCCACCGGCAGGAACGGCTCGCGGCCGCATTCCGCCTGTTCGCGCGCTACGGTTTCGCGTCCGGGCTCGCCGGCCACATCACCGCGCGCGATCCGGAACTGCCCGACCATTTCTGGGTGAATCCGCTCGGCGTGCATTTCTCGCAGATCAAGGTGTCCGACCTGCTGCTCGTCAACGCGCACGGCGAAACCGCGATCGGCACGCGGCCGCTGAACAAGGCCGCGTTCGCGATCCACGCGGCGATCCACGAAGCCCATCCGCACGTCGTCGCCGCCGCGCACACGCATTCGACCTACGGCAAGGCGTGGTCGACGCTCGGCCGCCCGCTCGATCCGCTCACGCAGGACGCGTGCGTGTTCTACGAGGATCACGCGCTGTTCGACGACTTCACGGGGATGGTCGTCGACACGAGCGAAGGCGCGCGGATCGCGCACGCGCTTTCGAAGCCGGACGGCAGCACGCACAAGGGCGTGATCCTGAAGAACCACGGCATCCTGACGGCCGGCCCGACGGTCGAGGCCGCCGCGTGGTGGTACATCGCGCTCGACAACGCCGCGCACACGCAGTTGCTGGCCGAAGCGGCCGGCACGCCGCAGCCGATCGATCACGCGACCGCGCGCCACACGCACGGCCAGATCGGCGGCCCCGACGGCGCGCTGCATGCGTTCGAAAGCCTGTTCGCGCGCGTCGTCGCCGACGAACCCGACCTGCTCGACTGAGCGCCCTTCCGCAAGACCGGAGACCAGACCACCATGACCCAACCCACCGCACCCGCGCCGGCCATCGCGCACGACGACAAACGCCGCCGGCTGCTGCGCGCGGCCGGCGCCGCCGCGCTCGCCGCGCCGGCGATCACGCTCGGCCGCAAAGCATGGTCCGCGCCGCCGCTGAAGAAGCTCACGTTCGCGTGGAACCAGAACGCGTTCTGCCTGACGCCGATCGTCGTCGCGCAGGAGCGCGGCTTCTTCGAGAAGAACGGCCTGAAGGTCGACCTGATCAACTACAGCGGGTCGACCGACCAACTGCTCGAATCGATCGCGACCGGCAAGGCCGATGCGGCGGTCGGGATGATCCACCGCTGGCTGAAGCCGCTCGAAGCCGGCTTCGACGTGAAGATCATCGGCAGTTCGCACGGCGGCTGCGTGCGGCTGCTCGGCGCGAAGGCGGCCGGCGTCACGACGCTGCAGGCGCTGAAGGGCAAGACGGTCGGCGTCAGCGATCTCGCCGCGCCCGGCAAGCATTTCTTCTCGATCCTGCTCGCGAAGAACGGGATCGATCCCGAGCGCGACATCACGTGGCGGCAGTATCCGGCCGACCTGCTCGGCGTCGCGGTCGACAAGGGCGAGATCCACGCGATCGCCGACGGCGACCCGAATCTCTTTCTGCTCGAAAAGCGCAGCAACGGCGCGTACACGGAACTCGCGACCAACCTGTCCGGCGAATACGCGCGCAAGGTGTGCTGCGTGATCGGCGCGCGCGGCGATCTCGTGCGCAACGACCGGCCGGCCGCCGCCGCGCTCGCGCGCTCGATCGTGCAGGCGACCGAGTTCACGCACGACAACCCGAACGAGGCCGCGAAAGTATTCGCGAAGTATTCGCCGAAAATCAGCCCCGACGACCTGCGCAAGCTGTACGCGACGCTCACCTACACGCATCACCCGACCAACGTCGACCTGCAACAGGAAATCGCGTTCTATGCGGACGATTTCCGCCGCATCAGCGTGCTGAAGAAAAGCACGGACCCGCAGCGCTTCGCGCAGCAGGTCTATGCGAACGTGCTGGGGTGACGCGATGTCGACGATCGAACATGCTTCCCCTGCGCGCGCTGCATCGGCACCGGCCGGCGGCGCCGCTGTCTCCGCTGTCTCCGCTGTCTCCGCTGTCTCCGCTGCATCCACTGCCTCCGCTGCGTGCGCGCGCATTGCCTGCACGGCCTGTGATGCCACGCTGGCCACCGAAGCCCGCCGCGCCCGCACCTGGCCGACCGGCATCGTCGCCGCGTTCGCATGGGCCGCGCTCGGCGCGCTCACGCAACTGTGGCCGAACCGCGTCGTCGGCTTCACCGACTGGGCGTACACGGACACGTTCGCCACCGCAGCATGGTCGATCGCCGCGTTGCTGCTCGCCGTCGCGACGCTCGGCCATTTCGTTCCCGCGACGCGCACGCGGCTCGCGCGCGTGCGTCCGGCCGGCCCATGGCTCGTCGCGCTGCCGCTCGTGCTCGCCGCCTGGGAAATCGTCACCGCGAAAACCGGCTGGCTGCCGACGCCGTTCTTCGCGCCGCCGCAGGCGCTGATCGAGGTGTATGTCGACGACTGGCCGCGCCTGCTCGGCAGCGCCGGCAACACGCTGAAGCTGCTCGCGCTCGGGTTTGCGTACGGCGTCGCGGTCGGTTTTGCCGTCGGCGTATCGATCGGCTGGTCGCGCCGGATCGGCTACTGGGTGCATCCGGTGCTGCGCGTGCTCGGCCCCGTGCCGGCCACCGCGCTGCTGCCGCTCACGTTCTACTTCTTCCCGTCGAGCTATTCGGCCGCCGCGTTCCTGATCGCGCTGTCGACCGGCTTCCCGGTCGCCGTGCTGACGTGGTCGGGCGTCGCGAGCGTCAACAAGCAGTATTACGACGTGGCCCGCACGCTCGGCGCGAACGCGCGCTTCCTGGTGCTGCGCGTCGCGATTCCGGCCGCGCTGCCGCACGTGTTCGTCGGCATCTTCATGGGGTTGAGCGCGTCGTTCACGGTGCTGGTCGTCGCCGAGATGATGGGCGTCAAGTCGGGGCTCGGCTGGTACCTGAGCTGGGCGCAGGGCTGGGCATCGTACGTGAACATGTATGCGGCGCTGATCGTGATGGCGCTGCTGTTTTCCGGGCTGATCGCGCTGCTGTTCGCGGTGCGCGACCGCGTGCTCGCGTGGCAGAAAGGAACCGTCAAATGGTAAGCGCCGCCGTACTCGAACCATCCGTCTCCGCTTCGCCCGCCGCTTCGTCCACCATCACGGCGCCGCGCGGCGCGCGCATCGACATCCGCCGCGTAAGCCATGCGTTCGACGGCCCCGGCGGCCCGCTGCCGGTGCTCGACGACGTCACGCTGTCGGTCGCGGCCGGCGAATTCGTCGCGCTGCTCGGCCCGAGCGGCTGCGGGAAATCGACGCTGCTGCGCCTCGTCGCGGGCCTCGACGCCGCGCGGCAAGGCACGATCGCGCAGGACGGCGTGCCGATCGAGCGCCCCGATCCGTCGCGCATCGTCGTGTTCCAGGACCCGACGCTGTACCCGTGGCGACGCGTGCGTGCAAACGTCGCGCTCGGCCTCGAAGCGCGCGGCGTGGCGCGTACCGCGCAGCATCGCGTCGACGATGCGCTCGAACGCGTCGGGCTGCAGGAATTCTCGAACGTGTTTCCGCATCAGTTGTCCGGCGGGATGGCGCAGCGCGTCGCGCTCGCCCGCGCGCTCGTCAACGATCCGCGCCTGCTGATTCTCGACGAGCCGCTCGGCAAGCTCGATTCGCTGACGCGGCTCACGATGCAGGCCGAGCTGACCGCGCTGTGGCAACGCGACGGGTTCTCCGCGCTGCTCGTCACGCACGATGTCGAGGAAGCGCTGTTCCTCGCGCAGCGCGTGATCGTGTTCGGGCCGCGTCCGGCACGAATCGTCGCCGAATTGCACGTCGACCTGCCCTACCCGCGCCATCGCGGCGACCCGCGCCTCGCGGAACTGCGTCACGACGCGCTGCGGCATCTCGGGCTGGATGCGAGCTGGTAGATGCAGGGTGCCGTTCGACGCTTGGGCGCCGCTCGGCGGCAACGCGGCCGATGAACGCGCCGCCGTTCTCCGACTGGGCGCTCGCATTCCTGCAACTGCTGTATCGCGCGCAAATCGCGTTGGCGCGCATGCTGCATGCGGTCGGCCTGACGGGCGATGCCGACGGTCAGGCCGCATGGCCGTGGGCGCACCGGATCGCACTCGAGACGCTGCGCATCGACGCGGGACTCACGCGGCAACTCGCGTTCGCCGGTGCGGAGACGGCGCTGGCCGTCGTGCTCGCCTGCATCGCGCTCGCTTCGCGAAAGTGGCGTTTCGCATCCGCGATCGCCACGCTCGCCGTTGCATGGTTCGCACCATGGCCGCCGTCGTCGCTGTGGCTCGCGCCCGCCGTGCCGACGAGTTTCCAGCGCGATCCCGCGCCGTTTTCGGTGACGAACGTGATGCGCGGCGCGCATCTGTATGCGCAACACTGCGCGGCCTGCCACGGCGCGGACGGCCGTGGCGAAGGCCCGCTCGCGGCCACGCTCGCGCACTGGCCGCCGACCTTTGCCGGCTCGCTGCTTGCGCGTCGCCTCGACGGCGAACTGTTCTGGCGCGTGCGCCACGGCACGCGCGACGAACACGGCGCACCGACGATGCCCGGCTTCGCCGCGACGCTCGGCCCTCAGGACACGTGGGCCGTGCTCGACTACCTGAAAGCGCTCTCTGCAGGCAGCGGCGCGCAGGCCGAAGGCGCATGGCCCGTGCCCGTCCCGCTGCCGGCGCTCGACGTGCGCTGCGGCAGCGCGGCGCCGCAACCGCTCGATCGCTGGCGCGAAGGCCAGCGCGTGCGCATCGTCGCGCTCGCACCGGGCGTCGCACCACCGCCGGAAGACGCGCGCTGGCAAACCTTGCTTGTCACCGCACGCGGCGCGGCCGTGCCGCCGGCAACCGGTACGCGTGCGAACTGCGTCGCGTCGACACCCGATGCATGGCTCGCGTTCGCGACGATTGCCGGCGTCGCGCCCGACGCACTCGGCGGCACGCAACTGCTCGCCGACCGGCGCGGCTGGCTGCGGGCGCGCGCGCTGCCGGGCAGCGCCGGCTGGTCGGATGCCGACCTGCTGTGTCGTTCCGATGCCGCTGCTCGGCCGGCCGCGGCCGCCGCGAACGGCGACCCGCTGACCGCGCTGCTGCTGCGCGTCGACGCGGAACCCGTCCGCGACGTGCAGGCCGGGCTCCCGCACTGAATTCCCGAACCTCTCCTTCGATCAACCGAACTTCACGATGAATCCGACCCGACGCCATTTCCTCGCCCAGGCGAGCGCCCTCGCCACGATCGCCGCGGCACCGGCCGCGCTGCGCGCGCAATCGGGCGTACGGCCGCTGCTGCGCGCCGGCGACCAGAAAGGCGGGCTGCGCGCGCTGCTCGAAGCGGCCGGCGAACTGAACGGCCTCCCATACGACATCGCGTGGACCGAGTTTCCGGCCGCCGCGCCGCTCGCCGAAGCGCTGAACGCGGCCGCCGTCGATTGCGGGCCGATCGGCGATGCGCCGGTGATCTTCGCGCTCGCATCCGGTGCACGCATCAAGGTAATCGGCGCGAACCGTTCCGATCCGTACGGCACGGCCGTGCTCGTGCGGCCCGACGCGGCACTGAAAGGCGCGGCCGACCTGAAGGGCAAGCGCATCGGCACCACACGCGGCTCGATCGGCCACTTCGTCACGTTGAAGGCGCTCGACGCGGCCGGACTGCCGCCCGATGCCGTGTCGTTCCGCTTCCTGCCGCCGGCCGACACGATGCTTGCGCTCGCAACCGGATCGATCGACGCTTGGGCGACGTGGGAGCCTTACACGGCGCTCGCCGAAACGAGCGGCCGAGCACGCGTGCTCGTCAACGGCCGCGGGCTGTGGTCGGGCCTCAGCTATCTCGCGGCGACCGACGCGGCGATCGCGTCGAAGCGCGACGTGCTGCACGATTTCCTGCGGCGCGTCGTGCGCGCCCAGACCTGGTCGTACCGGCATGTCGACGCGTATTCCGCGGCGCTCGCACGCATCATCGGCATTCCACCGGCAGCCGCGAAGCTGCAGTTCGAGCGCCGCAACACGCGCTGGCTGCCGATCGATGCGACGGTGATCGCCGAACAGCAGCGTACGGCCGACTTCTATCTGAAGGCCGGGCTGCTGCGCCAGCCGCTCGACGTGCGCACCACCTTCGACGCGGGTTTCCCGCTCGCATGACCGGCCGCGCGGCGGTGCGCAACCGCCCGAACGGCTTCCGCACGATCTGGCACAATCGCGCTTCGACCATCCACGTCATGCGAAGCCAGCGCCATGCCAGCCATCAGCGAACTTTTCGTCTACCCGATCAAATCCTGCGCCGGCATCGCGCTGCCGCGTGCGCAACTGCTCGAAACGGGCCTCGCATACGACCGTCATTGGCTGATCACCGATCCCGACGGGCAGATGATCACGCAGCGCACGCACCCGCGCCTCGCGCTGATCCGCACCGCACTCGACAGCGATGCACTCGTGCTGAACGCGCCGGGCATGCACGAGATCCGCACGCCGCTCGACGGCGACGTGTCGCCCGCCACGCCGAAAATGGCCGCGACCGTCTGGCGCGACACGGTCGACGCGATCGACACGGGCGCCGAAACGGCCGCGTGGCTCACCGAATTCCTCGGCATGCCGACGAAGCTCGCGCGCTTCGGGCCTGACGCGCGCCGCGGCTGCAACCGAAAATGGACCGGCGAGATCGATACGCACACGCAGTTCGCGGACGGCTATCCGCTGCTCGTGATCGGCCAGTCGTCGCTCGACGACCTGAACGCACGGCTCGCCGCGAAGGGTGCGCCGGCGATCCCGATGAACCGCTTCCGCCCGAACATCGTCGTGTCGGATCTCGATGCATACGAAGAGGATTTCGTCGAACACCTCGACACCGACGGCGCGACGCCGGTGCGGCTGCGCCTCGTGAAGCTGTGCACGCGCTGCCCGATGCCGACGATCGATCAGGTCACCGGCGCGCCCGATCCCGCATGGCCGCACGAACCGACCGACACGATGCAGACCTATCGCGCGAATCCGACCTTCGACGGCGCGCTGACGTTCGGCATCAACGCGATCGTCGTCGAAGGCGCCGGCGGTTTCCTCGAAGTGGGCCAGACGCTCGAAGCCGAGATCGGGTTCGGCGATTGAAGCGCGCTCACGGCACTGTATAGCCGTCGCATCGTCGCCCCGAACGCGAAGACCACTGCGACGCCGAGCATCGCGGCGCTGCCACAATGAATGCGCTGCGCGTGCCGCGCCGTCGCAGCGGAAAAGGATGCGGTAGTGGAATTCACGGAAATATCGTGACGGTCATCGGGCCTCGGCGCGCATAGCGCCGGCACGCTTGCCTGCATGTCGGCTTCGGCTTCGCAGCCTACCTTGCCGCGGGGTCTCCGGCCTGTCTCAGGCCTGTCTCAGGCACGTCGTCACGCCGCGCCCGGCCCCTCCTCGTTCGCCGCCGGCAGCCGGATCGTCACGACCAGCCCGCCGCCCGCCGCATCGGCAAGCATCACGCTGCCCTGGTGCACGCGTGCGATCTCCCGCACGATCGACAGCCCGAGCCCCGTCCCTTCGACCGTCTGCGTCTTGCTGCCGCGATGGAAGCGCTCGAACACCGCGTCACGCTCGTCCGCCGGAATGCCCGGCCCGTTGTCGATCACGTCGAGCTGCGCATGCTCGCCGTCGCGCGACACGCGCACCGTGATCACCGCGCGGTCGCCCGCATAGCGGATCGCGTTGTCGATCAGGTTGCCGATCATCTCGCCGAGCAGGTCGGACTGCCCGTGCACGCTGACGTCGGCCTCATGCTCGAAGCCGAGATCGATGTCGCGCGAGCGTGCGACGGGCGACCAGTCGAGCGTCACGCTGCGCGCGAGCCGGTGCAGCGCGACCGGCTTGTGCGCGACCGCGTGGCCGCTGTCCGAATCGAGCCGCGACAGCGCCAGCAGTTGCTGGACGATCTTCGCGGCCTGCCGCACCGCGCCGTTCGCGCGCCGCAGGTGTACGTCCGCGCGCGGCTGCTCGTCGGGCCGCAGCGCGAGCTCGACGCCGGCCTGCACGGCCGCGAGCGGTGTCTTCAGTTGATGGGCCGCATCGGCGAAGAAGCGGCGCCGCGCGACCTGCATCCGCTGCGTGCGGCCGATGTACTGGTTGATCGAATCGACGAGCGGCGCAAGCTCGCTCGGCATCGCGCCGGTGTCGAGCGGTGTCGGGTCGTCCTCGCTGCGCGCGGCGACCGTCGCCGACAGCCGGTTCAGCGGCCGCAGCCCGCGCCCGACGCCGAGCCACACGATCCCGAGCGCGAGCACGACGAGCAGCCCTTCCTGCAGCAGCGAACCCACCAGGATCTCGCGGGCGAGCGCCTGGCGCGCCTCGATCGTCTCGCCGACCATCACCCACACGATGCGCGACTGCGCGGTCGGCACGTCGTGCACCGGTATGCGCAGCGCGGCCATCCGCAACTGCTCGCCGCGATAGACGACGTCGTAGTAGCGCGTGACGAACAGCGCGCCGTCGCCCGCGTCGCGCCCCTGCGGCGGCGGCAGGTCCGGGTAGCCGGTGATCGTGCGGCCGTTGTCCTCGCGGATCAGGTAGTAGATCTTGCCGCCGTCGCTCGATTCGAGCATTTCGAGCGCGAGATACGGCAGGTCGACCTCGATCTCGCCGTCGTTGAGCCGCACGCCTTCGCGGATCGACTTCAGCGACGACGACAGCGTGCGGTCGAACGCGACGTGCGCGGCGCTCATCGCGCGCTGGTACGTGAGCCACGAGTCGAGCGCGAGCAGGCCGAGCAGCGGCAGCAGCAGCCACAACGCGACCTGCGTGCGCAGGTTCGGGCGGGTCACCATGGTTCCCGCCGGGCCGCCCCAAGGAAGCCATGCGCCCCCTTGGAGGGCAGCGAACACCAGTGAGCGTGGGGGTCGTAACTCATACTTCCTTCGCTTCGAGCAGATACCCGAGCCCGCGCAGCGTGACGATCGCGACGCCCGTGTTCTCGAGCTTCTTCCGCAGCCGGTACACGTAGATCTCGATCGCGTCGGCGTTGACCGACTCGTCGAGCCCGAAGATCTTCTCCGACAGCGTTTCCTTGTTGATCGCACGGCCGTTGCGCAGGATCAGCACCTCGAGCACCGAGCGCTCGCGCGGCGTGAGCGACAGCGGCTCGCCCGCAAGGTGGAAGCTGCGGTCGATACTGTCGTACGAAAGCGGCCCGCATTCGACGCGCGAATGCTCGTGGCCGAGGCTGCGCCGGATCAGCGCGCGGGCGCGCGCTTCCAGTTCGGTCAGCTCGAACGGCTTCGCGAGATAGTCGTCGGCGCCGAGATCGAGCCCCTTCACGCGATCCTCGACCGACCCGTGCGCGGTGAGGATCAGCACCGGCACCGGATTGCGGCGCGCGCGCAGCCGCCGCAGCACCTCCAGCCCGTCGAGCTTCGGCAGCCCGAGATCGAGGATCACCAGTGCGTAATCCTGCGTGCGCAGCACGTGGTCCGCCGCCTCCCCGTCCGCCATGTGATCGACCGCGAAGCGCGCGGCGCTCAGCGCGTCGTTCAGCGACTGGGCCAGGTTCGGATTGTCTTCGACGAGCAGCACACGCATGGGGATTCCGGTAAGGTCAGCGACAGGCCGCTACATTACATGATCCTTTCCATGTCGACGCCTCGCGGAAACACCGGTTGCGCCGCCCCGGCGAACCCGCAGCGCCCGGGATGGACGACCGCCGCTCATCGCTCGGCAGCGGGACGGCTCCCCGTCGCGAAACGCGAACCGCCGATTACGTTCCGCTCGCGAAGACCGACGACCACCGCCAGGAACGCGACGCTCGCGCCGACCGTGACGGCAATCATCGGGCGGGCCGTACCATCCGACAGCCACGCCAGTACGCCGCCGCACGCGGCCGTGATCGCCATCTGGATAAAGAAGAAGAGTCCGGACGCCGTGCCGGCGATCTTCGTGTACGGCTGCATCACCGCGAACTGGCAGGCCGGAATCGCGATCCCGACGGCGATCATCACGACGAACATCGGCACGACGAGGGCCGCCAGTGCCGTGGGGGCGATCGCACCGCAGCCCCACAGCGCGATGGCGCCGACCAGATTGACGCCGGCCGCCGCCGCGATGACCGAATCGGCTTTCCAGCGGCCGCTGGTCCGCGCGAACACGCTCGAACCGATCAGGTAGCCGAGCACGGTCAGGCCGAAGATCGCGGCATAGACCGGGCCGGACACGCCCATTTGCCGCTGGAACAGCGTCGACGATTCCGCAATGAACGGATAGTACGTGCAGTAGGCGAAGCTGATCGCCAGCGAGTAGCGCAGGAAGCGGCGCTCGCGCAGCAGGCCGGCATATGTCCCCAGGAGCCCGCACCCCCGCGCCGGACGCGCGTCGTTTTCACGGGTCTCGGGCAGGTAGCGCAGCACCATCGCCGTCGCGACCAGCCCGCCCGCCGCCAGCCATCCGAACACGCCGCGCCAGCCGAGCCACTCTGCGACCGCGCTGCCGGCCAGCGGCGCAAGCACCGGCGACAGCGCCATGCCGGCCGAGATGCGACCGAGCATCGTGGCCTGCATCGCGGTCGGAAAGCGCTCGCGCACGATGACGCGCCCAATCACCGTTCCGCTGCAGCCGCCCAGCGCCTGGAAGATCCGTGCGGCAATGATCGCCGGGATGCTGGTCGACAGCGCGCAGGCAACGCTCGCGATCGCGTAAAGGCACAGGCCGCCGAGGAGAACGGGACGGCGGCCGTATCGATCGGACAACGGCCCCGACACCAGCATCGACAGCGCATACCCGACCATGTACAGGGTCAGCGTGAGCTGCAATTGGGCGTCGGTGCCGTGCAGCGCGTCAGCCATCGCAGGCAGCGACGGCAGGTACGCGTCGATCGTGACTCGCGGCAGGCACACGACGAGCATCAACAGGAACAGCCAGCCCCACTGGGGCAAGGAACGCGTCTTCATGCGGTGAGTCCGTCTCCGGTCGAATGGGTGTGGTCGACAGCAATCTAAGGGGAAAGTGATATAAGCTGAAGGACCATTAAATCGACCATCTACTAGACCACTATGCCGCGAGGCAAAGCCGCGATTCCGCTTGATCTGCCGTGCCCTTCCGGGCTGTCGGCCGGCAACCCGCAGTCGAAGCAGGCGTGCATTGCCGACGCGATTCGCGATGCAATCCTGAAGCGCCTGCTTCCCGGCGACAGCTCGCTGCCGTCCAGCCGCACCCTTGCCGCACGCTGGGGCATCGCAAGGGGAACTGTTGAAGCGGCGTACGACCTGCTGTGCTCCGAGGGCTACATCGCACGCACGCGCGGCTCCGGGTCGCGGGTCTGCGCGATGGTGCCCGACAGCTATCTGCGCGCGGCCGCGCAGTCGCGCGACGGCAGCCCCCGCCGCCCCGACGCGTGCCCCGCGCCGGCCGGCGCGACGGATGCGGCCGCGCCGGAACATGGCGTGCGCCCCGGCGTCCCGTTCGTCGCGCGGCTCGCCGATCCCGGCCTGATGCCGATGCAGCAATGGAAGAAGGCGCTCGGGGCAAGCCTGCTTGCCGCGACGGCGAACGACCTCGGTGCGACGCCTGCGCAAGGCGTCGAAAGCCTGCGCGCCGAAATCGCCGCGTACCTGCGGGAATACCGCGGCATCCCGTGCGACGCCGGCGACATCTTCATCACGACCGGCATCCGGCATTCGATCGACCTCGTCGCGCGAACGCTGCTTACGCCCGGCTCGACTGTGCTGATGGAAGATCCCGGCTATGCGTCGGCCTGGCAGATTTTCACGATGGCTGGTGCGACCGTGATCGACGTGCCGGTCGATCGGGAAGGGATCGACACGTCGTCGCTGGATCGCCATCCCGATGCGCGCGCGGCGTACGTGACGCCCGCCCATCAGGCGCCGCTCGGCGTCACGATGTCGGTGTCGCGCCGGCTCGAACTGCTCGACTGGGCGCAGCGCAACCGGGCATGGATCATCGAGGACGACTACGACGGTGAGTTCAGCTACCAGGCCGCTCCGCTACCGGCGCTGAAATCGCTCGACGCATGCGATCGCGTGATCTACTGCGGCTCATTCAACAAGACGCTGTTCTCGGGGCTGCGCATCGGCTTCATGGTCGTGCCGGCGGAACTGCGGCCAATGCTGTCGGCCGTGTGGCACGCGACCGCGCGCTCCGTCGGCGTGGCGCCCCAGCTCGCGCTGGCCCGCTTCATCGCGCACGGCGATTTCGCGAAGCACCTGCGCGCCAGCCGCCACGCGTATCGCCAGCGGCGCGACATCGTGCTCGACCAGTTGGCGAAGCACGCCGGCGGGCGGTACACGGTGTCCGGCGAGCACGCCGGATTTCATTTCGTGCTGTGGCTGCCGCCCGGGGTGGACGACGCATCGTACGTCGCGCAGGCCCACGCGGCCGGCGTCGAATTGCAGACGATCCGCGGATTCTGCCGAAGCGCCGAGTGCGAAGCGGGCGTCGTCGTCGGGTATTCGGCACTGACGACCGCGCACGCGCGGCATGGCGGCCGGATCCTCGGCAAGCTGCTGGCGCAACCCGCATGACCGTCATCGCCGCGTCCCGCGGCGACTCGCTTCCCTCTCCATCGAACCACCCCGCGCGCCGCAAAAACCGCGGCCGCCGCCGTTTCGACCTCGGGAAATCCATGACACAAAGGACGCGATTGTGAACAGGAATGAAAGCAGGCTGAAAGTGCCTCGCAATTAACATCCGCGTCACTCGAACAACATCTATGGGTAACTGGAGGAAGACATGCCGTTTGCACCGAAACACCTCGCCGCCGCGCTGGCGATCGTCCTGGGCACTGCCGCCGGCAGCGCCGTCGCGCAGGTTCCGGCCGGGTATCCGGGTAACTACCAGGGCGTGATCGACGCCGCGAAGAAGGAAGGCAAGCTGATCGTCTACTCGACGACCGACACGGGCCTCGTGCGTCCGCTGATCAAGGACTTCGAAAGCGTGTACGGCGTCAAGGTCGAGTACAACGACATGAACAGCACCGAGCTGTACAACCGCTACATCAGCGAAAACGCGGCGAGCAGCACCAGCGCCGACGTGCTGTGGAGCTCGGCGATGGACCTGCAGGTCAAGCTCGTCAACGACGGCCTGATGGCGTCCTACGATTCGCCGGAAAGCCCGAACGTGCCGCAATGGGCGCAATACCAGAAGCAGGCGTACGGCACGACCTTCGAGCCGCTCGCGATCGTCTACAACAAGCGCCTGATCCCCGAGAACGAAGTGCCGACGACGCGCGCGGACCTGATCAAGCTGCTCACCACGCAGGCCGACAAGTTCAAGGGCAAGGTCACGACCTACGACATCGAGAAATCGGGCGTCGGCTTCAACTACCTGACGCAGGACGCGCACGTGAACGAGAAGGTCACGTGGGAACTCGTGAAGGCGATCGGCGCGACCGGCCCGAAGCTGCAGTCGAGCACGGGCGCGATGATGGAGCGGATCTCGTCGGGCGAGAACCTGATCGGCTACAACATCATCGGTTCGTATGCGTACGCGAAGGCGAAGAAGGACAAGTCGATCGGCTATGTGTTTCCGAAAGACTACACGCAGGTCGTGAGCCGCCTCGCGACGATCTCGAAGAAGGCGAAGAACCCGAACGCCGCGAAGCTGTGGGTCGACTACCTGCTGTCGAAGCGCGGCCAGACGCTGATCGCGAACCAGGCGAACCTGTACGCGATCCGCGCGGACGTCACGGGCGAAACGTCGGCGGCGAGCCTGTCGAAGGAGCTCGGCGATTCGCTGAAGCCGATCCAGATCGGCACCGGCCTGCTCGTCTATCTCGACCAGTCGAAGCGCCTTGCCTTCCTGAAGCAATGGCAGCAGGCGATCAAGCGCTGATCCGCTGACAGCGGGCCGCCCGCCGCACATCGCGCGGGCGGCCGCTTCCCCTTACCGACTTCCTAGAGGCGGCCATCCGGATGGCCGCAGGGGCGAACTCATGCTTTCAACCAGCACACGCGGAACGGCGCCGGCCGTTGCGCCCACCACCGGCCAGGGCGGCGCGATTCCCGCGCTGCCGGTCAACCGCCTGCAGCCGCTCGCCGGCATGCTGCGCTGGATCGTCGTCGCGGTACTGACCGTCGCGGTCGCGCTGCCGCTCGGCTTCATCCTGTTCCAGAGCCTGCTGTCCGCGCCGTTCTTCGACGCGAACAAGACGCTCGGCATCGAAGGTTTCCGCTTCATCTTCAGCGATCCCGACTTCTGGTCGGCCGTGAAGAACTCGTTCATCATCGCCGGCGGGATGCTGTTCATCTCGATCCCGCTCGGCGGCATCCTCGCGTTCCTGATGGTGCGCACCGACCTGCCCGGCCGCCGCTGGCTCGAACCGCTGCTGCTCACGCCCGTGTTCGTGTCGCCGATGGTGCTCGCGTTCGGCTATGTGGTCGCGGCCGGCCCGGTCGGCTTCTACTCGGTGTGGTTCAAGGAACTGTTCGGGGTGCAAAACGTGCCCTGGAACGTGTATTCGATCTTCGCGATCACGGTGATCGTCGGCCTCACGCACGTGCCGCACGTGTATCTGTATTCGTCGGCCGCGCTGCGCAACCTCGGCTCGGACGTCGAGGAAGCCGCGCGCGTGACGGGCGCCCGCCCGTTCCGCGTCGCGCTCGACGTGAGCCTGCCGATGACGATGCCCGCGCTGCTGTTCGCCGGCGTGCTGGTGTTCTTCCTCGGCTTCGAGGTGTTCGGGCTGCCGCTCGTGCTCGGCGATCCGGAAGGCCACCTCGTGCTCGCGACCTACCTGTACAAGCTGACCAACAAGCTCGGCGTGCCGTCGTATCACCTGATGGCCGCGGTCGCGGTGTGCATCGTCGCGATCACGTTCCCGCTCGTGCTGCTGCAGCGCCGCCTGTTGAAGACCGCGAACCGCTTCGTCACGGTGAAGGGCAAGGCGGGCCGCGCGACGGTGCTGCCGCTCGGCGTATGGCGCTGGGTCGCGCTCGCGATCGTCGCGCTGTGGCTGATGCTGACCGTGATCGTGCCGATCTCGGGCATCGTGCTGCGTGCGTTCGTGACCAACTGGGGCGAAGGCGTCGCGCTCGCCGAGGTGCTGACGCTGGCGAACTTCATCGAGCTGTTCGAGCAGGACAACCTGGTGCGCGCAATCGTCAACACGCTCGGCATCGGCGTGATCGGCGGTGCGCTCGCGGTCGGCTTCTACTCGCTCGTCGCGTTCGCCGGCCACCGCCGCCCCGACTGGGCGACCAAGCTGCTCGACTATCTGGTGCTACTGCCGCGCGCGGTGCCGGGCCTGCTCGCCGGTCTCGCGTTCCTGTGGATCTTCCTGTTCGTCCCCGGCCTGCGCGAGCTGAAGAACTCGATGTGGAGCATCTGGATCGCGTACACGGTCGTATGGCTCGCGTACGGGATGCGGCTCATCCAGAGCGCGCTGCTGCAGGTCGGCCCCGAACTCGAGGAAGCCGGCCGCAGCGTCGGCGCGACGCGCAGCCGCGTGTCGCTCGACGTGACGCTGCCGCTCGTGCGCTTCGGCCTGCTCGCCGCGTGGCTGCTGATCTTCATGATCTTCGAGCGCGAATACTCGACGGCCGTCTACCTGCTGTCGCCCGGCACCGAAGTGATCGGCGCGCTGCTCGTGTCGCTGTGGGCGACCGGCGCCGTCGACCAGGTCGCCGCGCTTTCTGTCATCAACATCGCGATGGTCGGCGCCGGTCTCGGCGTGGCCCTGCGCTTCGGAGTGAAACTTCATGGATAAGCTCATCGTCGACGATCTGCATCTCAGCTACGGCGCCAATCCGATCCTCAAGGGCGTGTCGTTCGAACTGAAGGCCGGCGAAGTCGTGTGCCTGCTCGGCGCATCGGGCAGCGGCAAGACCACGCTGCTGCGCGCGGTGGCCGGCCTCGAACAGCCGTCCGACGGCCGCATCCAGCTCGACGACCGCGTGTTCTTCGACGGTGCGAAGCGCGTCGACCTGCCCGTCGAGCAGCGCTCGCTCGGCCTCGTGTTCCAGTCGTACGCGCTGTGGCCGCACCGCACCGTCGCCGAGAACGTCGGCTACGGGCTGAAGCTGCGCCGCGTCGCACCCGCCGAACAGAAGCGCCGCGTGCAGACCGCGCTCGACCAGCTCGGCCTCGGCCATCTCGCGGAACGCTTTCCGCATCAGTTGTCGGGCGGCCAGCAGCAGCGCGTCGCGATCGCGCGCGCGCTCGTCTACAACCCGCCGGTGATCCTGCTCGACGAGCCGCTGTCGAACCTCGACGCGAAGCTGCGCGAGGAAGCGCGCGCGTGGCTGCGCGAACTGATCGTGTCGCTCGGGCTGTCGGCACTGTGCGTGACGCACGACCAGACCGAAGCGATGGCGATGTCCGACCGCATCCTGCTGCTGCGCAACGGCCGCATCGAGCAGGAAGGCACGCCGGCCGAGCTGTACGGCGCGCCGCGCTCGCTGTACACGGCCGAATTCATGGGCAGCAACAACCGGATCGACGCGCGCGTCGCCGCGATCGACGGCGAATGCGTGACGCTCGCCGGCGACGGCTGGGAGCTGCGCGCGCTCGCGCGCGACACGTTCGCGCCGGGCCAGGACGCGCAGGCCGTGATCCGCCTCGAGCGCGTGCAGGTCGCCGACGGCCCGGGCGCGAACCGGCTGCAGGCCGACCTCGTCACGTCGATGTATCTCGGCGACCGCTGGGAATACCTGTTCCATTGCGGCGACATGCGCCTGCGTGCGTTCGGTCACGTGCCGCGCGCGGCCGGCAAGCACTGGCTCGAATTCCCGACCAACGACTGCTGGGCGTTCGCGAAAGCGGGCTGACCCGATCGCGGCGGCCCGCGCGCCGCCGCGCCTGCGCACCGCGCGCCGCGCACCGCGCATGTCGCGCCATGCGACGACATGCAGGTCCGGCGGACGTCTTGCGGCGTCCGCCGCGGCTCGTTGCGCGCAGCACCTGTTTCACCCAACCCACAAGAACCAAGGAGACACCGTCAATGAAGTCACGCGCAGAACGTTCGATTCGCACAGTAGTCCTCACAAGCTCGGCCGCCGCGGCCTGCATCGCCGCCCCCGCCGCGCACGCGCAGTCGTCCGTCACGATGTACGGGATCATGGATGCCGGCATCGAATACACGAACCACGCGGCGCCGCAGGGCGGCAACTCGTTCAAGCTGAAGTCCGGCAACAAGAACACGTCGCGCTGGGGCTTGCGCGGCGTCGAGGATCTCGGCGGCGGGCTGAAGGCGATCTTCCGCCTCGAAAGCGGGATCGATCTCGCGAACGGCGCCTTCGACGACGGCCCCGACTCGATCTTCGCGCGCCGCGCGACGGTCGGCCTGAAAGGCAAATGGGGCGAGCTGTCGCTCGGCCGCAACTTCACCGTCACCTACGACTACATGCTGCCGTTCGACCCGATGGGTTACTCGCAGAACTACTCGTGGGCGACCTCGTCGATGGCGACGGGCGGCCGCAAGGACGGCCTGTTCACGCGCTCGTCGAATGCGGTGCGCTACGACGGCGAATTCAGCGGCTTCAAGTTCGGCGCGCTGTACGGCTTCGGCAACGTGCCGGGCAGCGTGAAGACCAGCTCGAAATATGATTTCGCGCTCGGCTACGAGACCGGCCCGTTCGCGGCGGTGGTCACGTTCGACCGGCAGAACGGCGCGGCCGACAGCGTCACGCCGGCTGATACGGTCAACTACATCCAGGGCATCCACGCTGGCCTGAGCTACGACTTCGGCAACCTGAAGACGATGGCGGGTTACCGCAATTACAAGCGCACGTTCCACACGACGGCAGCAAACCAGCTGAGCGATATGGTTTGGGTCGGCGGGTCGTATCAGTTCACGCCGGCGTTCTCGCTGATCGCGGCCGTCTATCACCAGAACATCAAGGGCGGCACCGACGCCGATCCGACGCTCGTGTCGCTGCGTGCGAACTACGCGCTGTCGAAGCGCACGGTGCTGTACGCGGCCGGCGCGTTGGCGATCGCGAAGCACGACCAGAAGGTCGGCGTGTCGCGCGATTTCGCGGGATACGGCACGACGCAGGTTGGTGTAACGGCGGGGATTCAGCAGCGGTTCTGAGCCTGATGCGGCGGGTGGCGACGGGTGTGTTTCGCCCGCGACCGCCCTGCTTTCCCCGCATGCGCGGCGGCATCACGACGGATAGCCGGTTGTCGCCGCGCAGCTCGTTCATCGCGCCGAGCCAGCCCCGCTGCGGTTCGGTCGCCGTTCACTCGCCGCGCATCGTGAACACCGTGCGCACGAGACTGTCTGTATCGCCCCAGTGTTCGCCGACAGCCGACAACGGCACGGTGCGCGTCTCGATCGCCAGCCGCGCAGGCCCGGCCGCGTCGAACACGCCGCGCACGGAGTCCAGCAAACGCGGCAGCGGCACGCTGCCGAGGCCGCTGCCCATCAATTCGATTGCGGTTGCGCGCAGCACCGCGCCCGGCAGCAGCACGTCCGCGCCGCCGATCGAGCCGATCTGCACGAAACGCAGCCGGCGGCCATCGGGCGTCGCCTTCGCCGCGGCAACCAGCAGCGTCTGCGCGCTGGCACCCCACAGATAGTCGAGCACGACATCCACGCCCGCGCGCAAATGCGGTTCGAGCGCACGCGCCAGATGCGCGTCGTCCTGCTGCAGCGACACGACGGCGTCCGCGCCGGCGTTCAGCAAAGCGTCCAGCGCGGCCGCGTTGCGGCCTGTCGCGATCACCTTCGCGGCGCCGAGATGCTTCGCGATCCGCACCGCGAGCCGGCCCGACGTACCCGTTGCGCCGTTGACGAGCACCGTCTCGCCCGCGACGAGCCGCGCGCGTTCGGTCAGCGCGGCCCACGACGACATCCCGGGAATCGCGATCGCCGCGGCCGTGACGTCGTCGAGCCCTTCCGGCAGCGGCACGCACTGCGTGTCGGGCGCGATCGTGCGCTCGGCCATCGCGCCGAACGGCGCGGGGGCGCCGAAGAAATAGACGCGCTGCCCGTCGTCGCGACGGCCCACGCCGTCGACGCCGACGACGAACGGATAACGGCGATCCGACGAGTAATGCGTGCCGGACGCGCGCCCCTGCGCGATCCGGCTCAGCGCGGACGCCGCCACGTCGATCAGACTGTGGCCCGGCATCGCGCGCGGCGGTTCGAATTCCATATGGACGGGGCGCTCGCCGGCGCCCTTCACGACTGCGGCTTTCATGGTGGCTCCTTGAATCGGGGATCTCGATAGACGGTTTCGGCTGACGTCAGCGTGCGTCGAGCCACGCGCGCAGCGCCGGATCACGCACTTCCATCACGTCGAACAGGCCGAGCGCGCGCAGCGCGGGCAACGCATCGATCGCGTCGGCTTCCGCGCGGGCCCGGTCGGCGGGCGTGGCGCCGGGATCGGTCAGCACGCGCGCGTTGACCAGAAACGCGCCGACGGTGCCCTTGCGGATCGTCGTTCCGCCGGCATCGATCCGGTCGGCATGGTCGGGAAGCATCTGTTCGGCTCGCATCGTGTCGTACTCCGGTTGTCATCGATGGACGCAGTGTAGGCGTGCGAAGCCGTCCGATCTCCGGTATAACAGCCATTCGATACCGCTATCCGGCCATGTCCGATCCGCTCCTGCCCGCCCGATTCATCACGTCCGACGACGGCCCGTTCGTCGTCGCCGCCGCCCTGTCGCAACGCGACCCGCGCGTGACCGCGCCGCACTCGCATGCGCGCGGCCAGCTCGTCGGTGCGCTGAGCGGGCTGCTGACGATCGGTCTCGACGACCAGGAGTGGGTCGTGCCGGCGATCCACGCGATCTGGATTCCGCCGCATTGCCGGCATTCGCTGCGCTCGTTCGGGCCGATTTCCGGCTGGTCGGCATTCGTCGCCGAAGCGCGCTGCGCGGAGTTGCCGGATACGCCGCGCGCGATCCGTGCGTCGCCGCTGCTGCGGGAAGCGGTACAGCGCGCCGCGAGCTGGGACGGGTCGGAACTGAATGACGCCCAGACGCGGATCGCCGATGTGATCCTCGATGAAATCGCTGCTTCGGAAGTCGAATCGCTGAGTCTCGCGCGGCCTCGCGACGCACGGCTCGTGCGTATCACCGACGCGCTCGCCACGAACCTCGCGGACAACCGGCGGCTGGAGGAATGGGCCGAATGGGCCGGCATCAGCGCACGAACGATGAGCCGCCGCTTCGTCGCCGAGACGGGGCTGACGTTTGCCCAGTGGCGTCAGCAGGCAAGGTTGCTGCGAGCGCTGGAGAAAATCGCCGACGGCGTGCCGGTGACGACGATCGCGCTCGATCTCGGGTACGACAACGTGAGCGCGTTCATCGACATGTTCCGGCGGGCGCTGGGGACGACGCCGGGAAAGTATTTGGAAGCGGGAACATCAGAAGTCAGGATAACTAGAAGTCAGTCGTAACCCATCCCCAAGGCTTGCGCCTGCGCACTCAATTCCGCCATCACATCCGCGATCGCTTGATCGCATTCTGCCCCGCAACGCGTCAGGACAACGGCGCGGACACGTCGACGAGCCGCCGCACCGCGATATGGGATCGCATTCAATTCAAGCGATGTCAGCCGGTCCCTTTGCGAAACCTTTTGCCAATTCCCCGATTCGTCAGGTAGTGCGTCTGCGTTGCGTGGCATATCTGTCGCCGCCCCTCGCTCAATACGTCGTGTCACCATTCTTTTCCGTCGGTCGGGATACCCCCTTGAACTGCGCCGCCAACCGCTCTGCACTCCTCGCCAGCAGCGTCGTATCGACCCCGACCGCGACGAACAGCGCACCCGCTTCGAGATACCGCCGCGCCGCCGCCTCATCCGCACTCAGAATCCCCGGCGCCTTGCCGGCCGCCTTGATCGTCCGGATCGCGCCGTCGATCGCCGCCTGCACGTCCGGGTGCCCCGGATTGCCGAGATGCCCGAGATCGGCCGCCAGATCGGCCGGCCCGATGAACACGCCGTCGACGCCGTCGACGCACGCAATCGCGTCGGTCGCATCGAGCCCCGCGCGCGTCTCGACCTGCACGAGCACGGCCATCTCGTCGTTAGCGCGATGCAGGTAGTCGCCGACGCGATTCCATCGCGACGCGCGCGCCAGCGCGCTGCCGACGCCGCGAATCCCGTGCGGCGGGTAACGCGTCGCGGCAACGGCTGCGCGCGCTTCGTCGGCGCTCTGCACCATCGGCACCAGCAGCGTCTGCGCGCCGAGATCGAGCACCTGCTTGACGATCACCGGATCGTTCCACGGCACGCGCACGACCGGGTGCGACGGATACGGCGCGATCGCCTGCAGTTGCGCGAGGATCGTCGGCACCGTGTTCGGCGCGTGCTCGCCGTCGATCAGCAGCCAGTCGAAACCGGCACCCGCGACGACTTCGGCGCTGTACGGGTTTGCCAGCCCGAGCCACAGACCGACCTGCGCATCGCCGCGCGCGAGCGCGGCCTTGAAGACATTCGAAGGAATCTGCATCGCTCGCTCACTCGAAGTAGCACTGGATCGTCCCGAGCGGGCCGTAGTCGACGCTGAACGTGTCGCCCGGCCGCGCCGCGCACGGCCGCGTGAACGAGCCGCCGAGCACGATCTGCCCGGGTTCCAGCGCGACGTCGAAACGCGACAGACGATTCGCGAGCCACGCGACGCCGTTCGCCGGATGATTCAGCACGCCGGCCGCGACGCCCGTTTCCTCGACCACGCCGTTGCGCGACATGATCGCCGCGACCCAGCGCAGGTCGACGTCGTGCGGCTTCACCGGCCTGCCGCCGATCACGACGCCTGCGTTCGCCGCGTTGTCGGCGATCGTGTCGAACACCTTGCGCGGCCGTTTCGTATCGGGGTCGATCGACTGGCTGCGCGCGTCGATGATCTCGAGCGCGGGCACGACGTAATCGACCGCGTCGTACACGTCGAAGATCGTGCAGTTCGGGCCCGAAAGCCGCTTGCCGAGCACGAACGCAAGTTCGACCTCGACGCGCGGCACGATGAAACGGCCGGTCGGGATCGTGCCGCCGTCCGCGAAGAACATGTCGTCGAGCAGCGCGCCGTAGTCGGGTTCGTCGATCTGCGACGTGTTCTGCATCGCCTTCGATGTGAGGCCGATCTTGTGCCCCTTCAGCGTGCGGCCTTCCGCGAGCTTGAGGGTCACCCACGCGCGCTGGATCGCGTATGCGTCGTCGATCGTGATGTCGGGATGGTCGAGCGAAATCTGGCGGATCTGCTTGCGCTCGCGCTCGGCGTCGTGCAGACGTTGCGCGAGCTGGTCGATGATGGCGGTTTCGAGCATGGTCGGATCGGGAATGGGGTCAGCCGGCTCGCTTGTAGCGGGCGTGGATGTTGTTGTGCTTGTACGAGCCGCTTTCGCTGAACTCGGTCAGCTCCATCGACAGCGCGAGATAGCGTTTCGCGTACAGCTCGGCGAAATGGGCCTTGATCGCGTCGAACAGCGCATCGCACGCGGCTTTCTTCGTGTCGTCGCTGCGGCCCGAGCCGATCTTCAGCGTCACGTGGACGAACGCGTCGTCCTCCGTGCCGTCGGCGACGCAGTAGTCCTGCAGTTCGATCGCGCGCGAGCGGATGCCGCCGGTCGGGAACACGCCGCCCTGCGCGATCAGCGTCGCGTTGATCGTGCGCAGCAGCGCGGGAATGCGCGCGTCGTCGCGGATGTTCGCGGTGTATTCGACGACGATGTGGGGCATGGCAAGTCTCCGGTCGGATGTTTGATGCGGGACCGCGGCGTTCAGGGCAGCGGGAAGATCGCGTTGATCTGCCCGGTGCCCGAACTCGCGAAATAGTCGGTGACGATCTCGACGGGTTTGTCGTAACGATCCCAGCCGAGCAGGCCGAGCAGCATCGCCGTGTCGTGCATGCCGCCTTCGCCGTGGCAATGCGTGTTGTACTCGGGCAGCATCGCGCAGAAGGTCTTGAAATCGCCCTGCTTCCACAGCTCGACCACGCGCAGGTCGACTTGCCGGAAGAATTCGCGGCTGATCTGGTGGATCGATTCCTCGGGGCTGCCGTTGTCGTTGAAGCGATGCGACAGCGAACCGCTCGCAAGGAACGCGACGTTCGAATCGCTTTTCTCGATCGCTTCGAGCAGCGCCTCGCCGAAGCGCCGGCTTTCGTCGAGCGTGTGCCACATGCACCAGCCGGCGATCGACACGACCTTGAAGTGCTGGTCGCCGTTCATGTAGCGCATCGGCACGAGCGTGCCGTATTCGAGTTCGAGGCTGTCGATCTCGTGTGCGCGCGTCGCGATCCCGCGTGCGCTGGCCGTCTCGGCGATCAGCCGGCCGAGCGCCGGATTGCCCGGATACGCGTACTGCATGTCGCGGATGAAATGCGGCAGCTCGTTGCTCGTGTACGTGCCGGCGAACCGCGCATTGCAGTTCACGTGATAACCCGCGTTGACGAGCCAGTGCACGTCCGACACGACGATCGTGTCGACGCCGAGCGCACGGCAGCGCTCGCCGATCAGTTGATGGCCGCGGATCGCCGCTTCGCGGCAGCCGTGATGCCTGCCGGGCATTTCCGACAGGTACATCGACGGCACGTGCGTGATTTTCGCGGCGAGGGACAGTTTGCCCATCGTTCAAGTCTCCATATCGTTCGTGCTTCCGGCGAAACGACCCGCGCCCGTTACACGCCCCAGCGCGGAATGTGATGCGAACCCATCGAGATGCACACGTTCTTGATCTCCGCGAACACTTCGAAACTGTACTCGCCGCCCTCGCGCCCGGTGCCCGACTCTTTCACGCCGCCGAACGGCTGGCGCAGGTCGCGCACGTTCTGGCTGTTCACGAACACCATCCCGGCCTCGATGCCGCGCGCGAGGCGATGCACCTTGCCGACGTCCTGCGTCCAGATGTACGACGCGAGGCCGTACGACGTGTCGTTCGCGAGCCGCAGCCCTTCTTCCTCGTCCTCGAACGGGATCAGGCACGCGACCGGCCCGAAGATTTCTTCCTGCGCGATGCGCATCCGGTTGTCGACGTCGGCGAACACGGTCGGCCGCACGAAGTTGCCGTTGCGCAGATGGTCGGGCAGGCCCGCCGGCTTGTCCGAACCGCCCGCGACCACGCGCGCGCCTTCCTGCTCGCCGATGCGGATATAGCCCGTCACCTTCTCCCAGTGCTGGCGCGTGATCATCGCGCCAAGCTGCGTGGCCGGATCGGACGGATCGCCGACCACCAGGTTGTTCGCGCGGCGCGAAAATTCCTGCACGAAGCGGTCGTAGATCGTGCGCTGCACGAAGATCCGCGAGCCCGCGGTGCAGCGTTCGCCGTTGATCGAGAAGATCGTGAACAGCGACGCATCGAGTGCACGATCGAAATCCGCGTCGTCGAAAATCAGCACCGGCGACTTGCCGCCGAGTTCCATCGAATACTTCTTGAGGCCCGCGCGCTCCATGATCCGCTTGCCCGTGACCGTGCCGCCGGTGAACGACACCGCACGCACGTCCGGATGCCGCACGAGCGCGTCGCCGGCGGTCGCGCCGTAGCCCTGCACGACGTTCAGCACGCCGGGCGGAATGCCGGCTTCGAGCGCGAGCCGGCCGAGCTGGTCGGCCGTCAGCGGCGACAGCTCCGACATCTTCAGCACGGCCGTGTTGCCGAGTGCGAGGCACGGCGCCGTCTTCCAGGTGGCCGTCATGAACGGCACGTTCCACGGCGACACCAGCGCGCACACGCCGACCGGCTGGTACAGCGTGTAGTTCAGCATCTGGTCGTCGACCGGATAGGTGCGCCCGTTCATCTGCACGCACACTTCCGCGAAGAAGTTGAAGTTCTCGGATGCGCGCGGAATCAGCTGCTTGCTCGTCTGCGCGATCGGCAGGCCGGTGTCCTGCGTCTCCAGCGCCGCGAGCATCGGCACGTTCTTCTCGATCAGCTCGCCGAGCTTGCGCATCAGCTTCGCGCGCTCCTTCGCGGGCGTATTCGCCCATTTCGGGAATGCTTCCTTCGCCGCGCGCACGGCCGCGTCGACTTCGGCCTCGCCGGCCGACGCGACGTCGGTGATCACGTCGCCCGTCGCGGGATTCAGCGTCGTGAAGGTCTCACGGCTCTCGACTTCGCGGCCGTCGATCCAGTGCTTGATGGTCATGGGTTCTCCTTGGGCGACGGGCTCAGCCGGCGCGATAGTAGTCCGCTTCGGCGACGATCGTGTTCACGAGCCGGCCGATCCCTTCGATTTCTGTCACGACCTCGTCGCCCGGCTGCGTGTCCGCCAGCCCCTCGGGCGTGCCGGTCAGGATCAGGTCGCCCGGTGAGAGCGTCATGAAGCTGCTGATGTGCTCGATCAGCGCCGGCACGTCGAAGATCATGTCGCGCGTGCTGCCGCGCTGCGTCTCCCGGCCGTTCACGGTCGTGCGCAGCATGAGGCCGCCCGCGTCGCCGATCTCGTCGCGGCTGACGAACCACGGCCCGAGCGGCGTGCAGGTGTCGCGGTTCTTCACGCGCAGGTTCGGGCGGTAGTAGTTCTCGAGATAGTCGCGGATCGCGTAGTCGTTCGCGACCGTATAGCCGGCCACATAGTCGATCGCCTGCGCGCGGCTCACGTTGCGCGCGGGCCGGCCGATCACGACGGCCAGCTCGCACTCGTAGTGCATGTGGGTGGCATCCGCCGGACGCACCGTGAGCGACCGGTGGCCGATGAACGTGTTCGGCCCCTTCAGGAAGATCAGCGGCTCGCTCGGCGCGTTGAACGCGAGTTCCTTCGCGTGGTCGGCGTAGTTGAGGCCGAGCGCGAACGTCGTGCGCGGCGCGACGGACGGCAACCATGCGACCGTCTCCTCGGCAACCACGCGCCCGGTATCGAGGCGGATCGCGCCGTCGCCGGCCGGCTCGGCCGCATGCAGTGCGCCGTTGTAGATCACGCGCGCCGTCTTCATCGTGTCTCCTCAGCAATCAGCGTATGCCGCAGCGTGCCGATGCCGGCCGCGGCGATCTCGATCGTGCTGCCCGCGCGGGCGCGCGGTGCGCCGCCGGCGACGCCGAGCAGCAACACATCGCCCGCGTCGAA
The DNA here is from genome assembly GCF_022809715.1 of Burkholderia pyrrocinia. Classification (NCBI taxonomy): domain Bacteria; kingdom Pseudomonadati; phylum Pseudomonadota; class Betaproteobacteria; order Burkholderiales; family Burkholderiaceae; genus Burkholderia; species Burkholderia pyrrocinia. Next base: position 511,493 of record NZ_CP094460.1, on the reverse strand, counting down.
CGACATGAACGCCGTCACGTCGGCGATCAGTTCGCGCACCGGGCGAATCAGCGTCGAAGTCGACGCCGATGCGGCCACCGCGCCGTCGATCCGCACGGTCAGTGCGAGCGCGTCGACATCGGCCAGTGCCGCAGCCGGCACGATCGCCGGGCCCAGCGGGCAGAAACCGTCGCGACACTTGAAGCGCACGGCCGGACGGTAGTAATCGGGATGCGGCACCGACACGTCGCTCGCGAGCGTGAAACCGTGCACGCAGTCGAGCGCCTGCGCGGCCGGCACGTGCGTGGCACGCCGGGCGAACACGACGGCCACCGACGCACCGATCTCCAGCGCGTCGACGCCGGCCGGCACGACGACGGCCGCGCCGTCGGCCGCATGCGTGTTGGCCGGCTTGATGTAAAGGATCGGTGCCTGCGGCGGGCGGCCGTAAGGCGGTGCGTTCACCGCATCGCCGAGCGCGTCGAGCGCTGCGCGCTCATTCAGCAGCGCACCGTAGACGGTACCGATGGCAACCGGCAACGGCGGCGCCGCGGCGGTCGTGCAAGACAGCTCCATGCGTCATTCCCCTGCCGCGCGTCGCGGCGCATCGTCAATAGTTAATATCTTAAGTAAACAATCGGGTGCTGGCAACCTCGATTACCCTGATACGCGAAATTCAGCACCTTCGGCTGTTAAGATTGATGCGTCCCCGTCCACTGTCCACCCCCGATGAACCGTACGCTCGACCATCGCAACCTGGCCATGCTGCTGCTCGAGGCCCGCGAAACGCTGATGGGCCTGTTCCGCCCCATTCTCAAGGAATTCGCGCTGACCGAACAGCAATGGCGGATCATCCGCGTGCTCGACGGCGAGCCGGCGCATGCGCTCGAAGCGGGACAGATCGCGCGGCGCTGCTGCATCCTGAGCCCGAGCCTCACGGGCGTGCTGGAACGGATGGAGCGCGACGGGCTGATCACGCGCACGCGCGCGCAGGAGGATCAGCGCCGGCTGCTGGTCAGCCTGACGCCGCAAAGCAGGAAACTCGTCACGGAAATCGGTCCGCGCATCGACGAGCAATACCGGCAGCTCGAGTCGCGCTTCGGCCAGGACGGCCTAGAAGACATCTACCGCGCGCTCGACCGGCTCATCGAACTCGGTGGCAACGCGTGATGATGGTGCCCGCTCCCGCCAGCCGCGGGAACGGGCGCCGGTGCAGCGCCGGCGGTCAGTGCATCGCGCCGCGCATCAGCTCGGTCACGGCAACGCCGCGCGACGTGCGCATGCATTCCTCGACGTAATCGATGAACGGCAACGGCTCGAAATCGATTTCGTCGCGCACGCGGCTGTTGTCGAACACGCGATCGACCGTCGCGAATTCCGCGCAGCGCTGCAGCGCCCGGCCGATCACACGCTCGAGCGCCGGATCGGGCCGCCCGAGCACGTCGCGCACCACCAGCGGCAGCTCGGCCGGCGCGCACGCCGCGTAGCGCGGCGCACCCGTCATCCCCGCCGCCTCGTCCATCGCGCGCACGATCTGCGCGACCTGCGGCGCCTCGTCGCCGGCCGACACGTGATAGAGATCGTGCGCGAGCGTCGGCTTGACGGCCAGCAGCATCGTCGCGCGCGCCACGTCGTCCACCGACACGATGTCGATGCGCGTCATCGGCCGCGCGGTGAAGCGGCGCGCGGCATGCGCAAGCCGGAACATCCAGAACGAATTCGGCGCGGGCCGCGTGCCGAGCACCGTGTGGCCGACGACGTGCGACGGCCGCACGACGACGAGCGGCAGCCCGAGCGCGCGCAGGCGCTGCTCCGTTTCCGCCTTCGCATGCAGGTAGTCCGCCGCGAGCACCGCGCCCGGCAGGCCTTCGCCGTGTTGCGCGACATCGTTCGCCGCGTCGTCCGCCGCGACTTCTTCGTGCACGATGCCGCCGCGCCCCGCATGCGCATAGGCCGTGCCGACGTATACGAAGCGCTGCAGACGCGGCGCCCGTGCGAAGCGTTCGGCGAAGCGCACCGAATCGGCGATGTCCGCCTGCAGGTGCGCGCCGTCGGCCGGCGACGCATGGCCGGCGCAGTGGATCACGTGCGTCGCGCCGGCGAGGCGCGGCGCGTCGGCGCCCTGCCATACGTCGCCGAGCGCGCCGACGATCACGTTCGCGTCGGTCAGGCGCGACGCCCAGTACGGCGTCAGTCCCGCGCGCAGCGCCGCTTCGCGCAGCCGCGCGACGGCGTGGCCGCGGTCCTGCGCGCGCACGACGCACACGATGCGTTCGAGCAGCCCTGCATTGACGAGCGCCGTCAGCACGGTACTGCCGATGAAGCCGGTCGCGCCGGTCAGCACCAGCCGCCCGACGTTCGCCGCCGCGACCGGTGCGCTGGCCGGCGACACGAGGCTCGTCCGCCAGTTCAGCGACAACGCGGTTTTCCAGATCAGCACGATAGTCTCCTTCGAAGAGTCGACCGGGCGGCGCAGCGCCTGCGGTTGCGGGCTGCGCACGGCTCACCGGCCGGGCCGGGGCTGACGCGCGCCCCGGCAGTCCCGATCTGGCATACGGCCCGCGATCGCGTCGATCGCACCTCTGGCACGAGGCGGCGGCAGCCGCCGAGGACGGGCGTCCGCGGCACAGGATCGGGAAGTTCCCAGTGTGGGGCCCGATCGCGTGCAAGTCTGTCCCGAAAGTTTCGTGAAAGTGTGCCGATTTGTGCGCGATTGTCGGAGTGTGTCGTTCCGGCCGCGCCGTCAAAACGCTGAAACATCGGGTCGGACCGCATCCCGGCAGTGCCGGATTGCGTCGATCGGCCCGGTTCCGGCGGCGGCCCGAGCGCGACAGATCGACGCGCCCCCGGCCATGTCATCCCATGTCTCGAACGTCGCCGATGCTTGCGTCGACACCGCAAGCGCTGATGCCACGTGCGTTTGCGCGCGCCGCCGAAATGTCCGCGGATCGTCAGACGTCGTTTCATCTGAAACCGCAATGGACTCAGTATCGATTTATTGCGGATTATCGCTTGCGTTTCACACCAGTCTATCTAGACTATTCAAGTCCAAACGGTCAAATTCGTCCTTTTTTCAGGAGACGATCCAATGCGCCTCACCATTCGAATTAATGGCAGCGAATCGGCAACCCGGCAATCCTTCGCGGTACTGTGGGTGGATACCGACGAGGGACTGTGGTCGCGTGAGGCACATCAGGGCATCGATCTTCCGACTTGGGGCAAGGTCCGCGACGTCGAGGGCGCAATGGCGCTCTGCGCGGCCGACGGCGGGAAAGCCGTATGCCAGTTGAAGGGGCTGTCGTTCGGTGCGACGCAGCGCGAACAGGGCCCCGCCGTGCTTGCAGGCAATCACGCGGGCGCGTGGCGGCTGCAGGCCGTCGATCGCTGCACGACCCAGCCGGAATACCGGGAATTCATTTCCGTCGACCGATAGAAAATTTTTTACATATATCGTCTACGGGTTTCGGGTTTATTCCAGTTTCAGAGATAGTCATTTCGATATTCAGAATTAACGGCGCCTCATTCTGGGGCGCTTTTTATTTTCCGCCATTAAAAAAATAACCGAGGGACGGGCAATTGATCGCATCCGGGCGACGGCTGCGATCAACCGGTAGCGGATGCCGCACGCCCGGATCGATATGCTGCCGATCGCCCGTCGCCCAGCGTCTGACGCGGCGCTGAAAAATCCGCTCGCGCCCCTCCTTTCCAGCCCCCTTTTCAGCGCTTTGCCGGTCGGCCGCAGCCGCCTTTTCACGGGGCCGGAACATACTTTCCCCACACGGCGTTTACTCATTTATTACAATCGCATTATTCAGACTGACCAGCCGCCGTCCGGCGGCCCGACCCGGCCATTGCATGAGCGTGAAAAAGAAGACCCACCCCGCCGATCCGTACTCGGCCGCGACGAAGAATCCGATGCTCGCGTCGCGCCTGCCGATGTGGCGCTCGAAGCTGGTCGTGATCGTCGTGTTCCTCGCGTTCGCCGCGCTGCTCGCGCGCGCCTTCTGGGTGCAGGTCGCGAACCAGGATTTCTACGTCGGCCAGGGCCAGAAGCGCTACCAGCGCACGATCGAGCTCGACGCGATGCGCGGGCGCATCGTCGACCGCAACGGCGCGATGCTCGCGGTCAGCCTGTCGACCTATGAAATCTGGGCGAACCCGAAACAGGTCGCCGATACCGACTATCCGCAGATCGCGAAGCTGCTCGACCTGCCGCTCGTCGAGGTCAAGCGGCGCCTCGGCAACGACAAGACGTTCGTGCTGCTCAAGCGGCAGGTCGACGCGGACACCGCGGGCCGGCTCGACAAGCTCGCGATCGACGGCATCACGCAGATCGCCGATTCGAAGCGCTTCTACCCGGAAGGCGAATCGGCCGCGCACGTGGTCGGCTTCACGAACGTCGAAGACAAGGGCCAGGAAGGCGTCGAACTCGCGGCGAACGCGCGCCTGTCCGGCACGTCCGGGCAGCGCGAGGTGATCCGCGACCGGCTCGGCCGCATCGTGTCGGACACGCGCCCGCTCGTTCCCGCGCAGCACGGCGCGACGATCGAGCTGACGATCGACCGCCGGATCCAGCAGCTCGCGTTCAGCCAGCTCAAGGCGGCAGTGATCGAGAACAACGCGATCGCCGGCAGCGTCGTCGTGCTCGATGCGCAGAACGGCGAGATCCTCGCGCTCGCGAACTACCCGACCTTCGACCCGAACGACCGCGCGCGCCTCACGGGCCAGCAGTTACGTAACCGCGCGGTGATCGACACGTTCGAACCCGGCTCGACGATCAAGCCGCTCGTCGTCGCGCTGTCGATCGACGAGCGCAAGGTCACGCCGAACACGATCATCAACACGTCGCCGGGCACCTACAAGATCGGCCCGGCCGTGATCCACGACACGTCGAACCACGGGTCGCTGACGGTGTCGCAGGCGCTGCAGAAGTCGAGCAACGTCGCGCTCGCGAAGCTCGCGCTGAACCTGCCCGCCGAAACGATCTGGAACAAGTACCAGGAATACGGGATCGGCCGCGCGCCGGAGCTGACGTTCCCGGGCGTCGCGTCGGGCCGGCTGCGCGGCTACAAGCGCTGGCGGCCGATCGAGCAGGCGACGATGGCGTACGGCTACGGGCTGTCGATGTCGCTGCTGCAGATCGCGCAGACGTATACGGCCTATGCGGGCGACGGCACGCTGCACCCGGTGTCGCTGCTGAAGAACGGCACCGACCAGCAGACGATCGACGCGCATCGCGGCCACCGCGTGACGTCGCCGCAAACGGCCGCGTCGATCCGCTCGATGCTCGAGATGGCGGTCGGCGAAGGCGGCACGGGGCGCCGCGCGCGCGTCGACGGCTACCGGATCGGCGGCAAGACGGGTACCGCGCGCAAGCAGGTCGGCGCGACCTATGCGAAGGGCAAGTACCGCGCGCTGTTCGCGGGGATGGCGCCGATGAGCAACCCGCGCCTGATCGTCGCGGTGATGATCGACGAGCCGCGCGGCAAGGGCTACTACGGCGGCACGGTGGCCGGCCCGGTGTTCGCGTCGGTCACGAGCGGCTCGCTGCAGCTGCTCGGCGTGCCGCCCGATGCGCCGGTCGAACCGGAGAAGCCGCAGCCGGCCAAGGCGGTTGCACCGCAGAAGACGGTCGAGGCGCCGAAGGCGGCGGCTCAACCGAAAACGGCTGCCGCGCAGAAAGCCGCCGCACCGTTGAAGACAGCCGCACAGCCCGGCACGACCGTGCCGACGAAGGCGGCGGCAAGCTGAAGCCGCTAGGCGGGCGATGCGGCATGCCGCACCGCCCGCGCTCCAACTCCGTCCCCCGCTTTCATCCCACTTTCCAGGAGCGCCCCGCATCACTTAAGCGTTCCGGCTGCACACTCCTGCAATTCTTTCGCGCTGCGGGCGGTCTTGCCCGCGCACCGTCAATGCGCCGCCGCCGCTACCGGCTTCACCATCCTGCCGAGCACATGCTCGGTCATCCCGCGCGCGAGTTCGGTCTCGCCCATGAACACGGTGCCGATGCCCTCGCTCGACAGCAGCGCGGCCTCGTCGCCGCTGTTCGTGCACAGCACGACCTCGAGCGTCGGGTTGAGCGTGCGCGAGATCTCGACGATCTGCCGCACGTCGAACACGTCCGGCAGCGTGACGACCAGCATCCCGGCGCGCGCGATATGCGCCTGCACGAGCACGATCGGCTCGATCGCGTCGCCGGACACGGCCGCGATGCCGTCGGCACGCAGCTTCTCGACGAGCTCGCGGTTCTGCTCGACGACGACATACGCGATCCCGCGCTCGTCCAGCGCATGCGCGATCCGCGTGCCGACCTTGCCGTAACCGACGATCACGACCTGCCCGGTCAGGTGCGTCTGCGGCGTCGACATCGGCAACGCGGCGAGCGGATCGTCGCGCGCCTCGAGCTTGCGCGCGAACGCCGAATGCTTGCGGATCCACGCGAGCGCCGGATCGATCATCGCGAACAGCAGCGTGTTCATCGCGATCGAGATCAGCGCGACCGCCAGAATCAGGCTCTGCCCCTCGGCCGACAGCAACCCGAGCGCGCGGCCGAGCCCCGCGAGGATGAACGAGAATTCGCCGATCTGCGCGAGGCCCGCGCCGACCGTCAGCGCGGTATTCAGCGGATAGCGGAACGCGATCACGAGCGCGACCGCCGCGAGCGTCTTGCCGACCAGCACGATCGCCGCGACCTCGATCACGTGCAGCGGCTCCTCGATCAGCACCTTCGGGTCGAACAGCATCCCGACCGAGATGAAGAACAGCACCGAGAACGCGTCGCGCAGCGGCAGCGTCTCGTCGGCCGCGCGACGGCTGAATTCCGACTCGCGCATCATCATCCCGGCGAAGAACGCGCCGAGCGCGAACGACACGTCGAACAGTTTCGCCGCGCCGAACGCGATGCCGACCGCGGCCGCGATCATGCACAGCGTGAACAGCTCGCGCGAGCCCGTGCGCGCGACGAGCCACAAAATGCGCGGGAATACGCGCTTGCCGACCACGAGCATCAGCGCGATGAACGCCGCGACCTTCAGCATCGTCACGCCGAGCGTGCCCCACACGCTGCCGCCGGCCGCCTGCACGTCGCCGGGCGGCGTGCCGCCGAGCAGCCCCGCGACGGGCGGCAGCAGCACGAGCACCAGCACCATCACGAGATCCTCGACGACGAGCCAGCCGACCGCGATGCGCCCGTTGACCGTCTCGACGAGCCCGCGCCCTTCGAGCGCGCGCAGCAGCACGACGGTACTCGCGACCGACAGTGCAAGCCCGAACACGAGCGCCGCACCGAGGCTCCAGCCCCATGTGAGCGCGAGCCCGCCGCCTAGCAGCGTCGCGACGGTAATCTGCACGACGGCGCCCGGCAGCGCGATCTTGCGCACCGCGAGCAGGTCGCCGAGCGAGAAATGCAGGCCGACGCCGAACATCAGCAGCATCACGCCGACTTCGGCGAGCTGCTGCGCGAGCGACAGGTCGCCGACGAAACCGGGCGTGCCGGGGCCGATCACGATCCCGGCGAGCAGATAGCCGACGAGCGGCGGCATTTTCAGCAGCGACGCGAGGTAACCGAAGATCATCGCGAGACCGAAACCGGCCGCGAGCAACGCAATCAGGCTGACGTCATGGGGCATCCCCCCTCCCAAGTTCTTGTAACTATTTAGTAAGGTTCAAGATTGGAAGGATAAGGGATGAGGCGGAACAATGGCGCGCCGCCGTGAAAATTTCACGTGGTGGCGCGCCTTTGCGGGGTGCAACCCCGGCGAAACGACAGGCGCCGCGTGGGCTCGGCGGCGCCTTGAAGCGGTTCGGACAGGCGGGGCGTCGCCCCGCCGCCCCGTCAGCGCGACGCTTGCGGGAACCGCGCGCCCGGCGGCGGTTCGGGGCGGGTCGACGGCACGCTCTTGCGCACCTTCGCGACCTGCGCGGCCGTCACCGGCGCGCCCGTGTTGCCCCAGCTCGTGCGCACGAAGTTCGACACGTCCGCGACTTCCTGGTCCGACAGGCGCCAGCCGAACGGCGGCATCGTGAAGGTCGACGGCGCGGTGTGCGTGCCCTGCAGCGCACTGCCCTCCAGCACGACGTGGATCAGCGACGTCGGATCGCCGCCCTGCACGACCGGGTTGCCGGCGAGCGCCGGGAACACGCGCGTGTAGCCGTGGCCGTCGCTGCGGTGGCACGCCATGCAGTTGTCGCGATAGACGGCCGCGCCCGGTTTGCTCGCGTCGCCGGTCTGCAAGGCCTTTGCGGCAGCCGCGTCGTACACGTGCGGCTGCTCGCCCTGCACGCGCGGCGGCAGCGTCTTCAGGTAGCGCGCGATCGCATTCAGGTCGTCGTCGGTCATGTGCTGCATGCTGTGGCCGACCACGTCCGTCATCCCGCCGAACGCGGCCGTGCGCAGCGTGCGGCCGGTCTTCAGGAACTGCACGATCTCGGCTTCGGTCCACGTGCCGAGCCCGGTGCGCGGCTCGCCGCGCAGGCTGGTCGGCACCCAGCCGTCGATCGCCGCGCCGCCGGCCAGGAAGTCCGGGCCGTCCGCGTCGGTCAGCCCGCGCTCCTGCATCGTCGGCGCGCGCGGCGTGTGGCATGCGCCGCAGTGGCCGAGACCCTGCACGAGATACGCGCCGCGTGCGGCCACCGGGTCGGTGTACGGCGCCGCGTCGAACGGCTTCGGCGACGGCGCGAACATCTTGCGCCAGATCCCGAGCGGCCAGCGCATCGACAGCGGCCACACGATGTCGACCGCGCGGTTCTCGTGCTCGACGGGCGCGACGCCGTGCATGAAGTACGCGTACAGCGCCTTCATGTCGTCGTCGGTGAGGCGCGCATACGACGGGAACGGCATGGCCGGATACATCGTGTCGCCGTTCTTGCGCACGCCCTCGCGCACCGCGCGGGTGAAGTTCTCGAACGTCCAGCCGCCAAGTCCGGTTTTCGGGTCCGGCGTGATGTTCGTCGAATAGATTGCGCCGATCGGCGTGTCGAACTTCAGTCCGCCCGCGAACGGCTTGCCGCCGCTCGCGGTGTGGCACGCGATGCAGTCTCCCGCGCGGGCCAGGTATTCGCCGCGCTTGACGAGGTCCGCGTCGGCGGATCGGGCCGCGGGCGCGGCCGCCGGGCCCGAAGCCGCCGCAGGCGCGACCGCCGGTTGCGCGAAAGCCGCGGTGCCCGCGAAGCCGAACGCGGCCCAGGCCGCGCCGGCCGCCAGCGCGCGCCGCACCGGGGAAAGGCGGCGCGCGGCGTTGTGGTTCATCATCCTCTTCATACGGTCACCAGCGGGGCGGGATTTTTCAGGTATTGCTCGCGGATCGCGCGTGCCGACCAGTAGGCCAGCGCCGCGATGATCCCGGTCGGGTTGTAGCCGATGCCCTGCGGCAGCGCCGACGCGCCCATCACGAACACGTTGTGCACGTCCCAGCACTGCAGGTAGCGGTTCAGCACGCTCGTCTTCGGGTCGGTGCCCATGATCGCGCCGCCGACGAGGTGGGTCGTCTGGTACGCGCGCGAATCGAAGTGCTTGCCGAACTCGCGCGTCGACACGCCGATCGCCTTCGGCCCCATCGCCTCCGCGATCTTCTTCATCTGCCCGGTCACGTACTGCGCCATCCTGATGTCGTTGTCCTTCCAGTCGAAGGTCATCCGCAAGAGCGGCTGGCCGTACGAATCGCGATAGGTCGGATCGAGGTCGAGATACACGTCGCGGTACGACATGTTCGTGCCATGCGCGTCCATCGAGATCGTGTGTGCGTAGTAATCCTTGACGGATTTCTTCCACGCCGAACCCCACTGCGGCGTGCCGGGCGGCGTTGCGATGCCGCTGATCGGCTTCGCGCCGGCCTGGTTCACCCACAGCGGCGAGCCGCCGACGAAGCCGAGCGGGCCGTGGTCGAAGTTGTCCGCGTTGAAGTCGTCCACCGCGACGCCGTTGCCGCCCGCGCCGATGAACGGGTTCGTGTAGGTGTCCTTGTCGAAGAATGCCTTGATCGTCGACAGGTTCTGGTACGCGAAATTGCGGCCCACGACGCCTTCGCCGGAGATCGGGTCGTACGGCTTGCCGATGCCCGACAGCAGCAGCAGGTGCACGTTGTGGTACTGGAACGCGGCGACGATCACGAGATCGGCCGGCTGGTGCACTTCGCGTCCGGCCGGGTCGACGTAGGTGACGCCCGTCGCGCGTTTCTTCGTGTCGTCGAGGTCGACGCGCAGCACGTGGCACTTCGAGCGCAGCTCGAAGTTCGGCGCCTGCTTCAGCGCGGGCAGGATGTTCAGGTTCGGCGACGCCTTCGAGTACATGTAGCACGCGTAGCCGCTGCAGTAGCCGCAGAAGTTGCACGGGCCCATCTGCACGCCGTACGGGTTCGTGTACGGGCCCGACGTGTTCGCCGACGGCAGCCGGTACGGATGCAGGCCGAGCGACTGCGCCGCATCGAAGAAGCGCTGCGCCGAATAGGTATTGAGCTGCGCGGGCAACGGGAAGTTGTTGCTGCGGTTCGCCTCGAACACGTTGCCGTCGCCGACCACCTTGCCGCCGACCTTGTACGCCTGCCCCGACGTGCCGAACACCTTCTCGGCGAAATCGAAATGCGGCTCGAGCTCGTCGTAGCTGACACCCGTATCCTGGATCGTCATCCCTGCGGGGATGAACTTCTTGCCGTAGCGCTCTTCATAGTGGCTGCGCAGGCGCAGTTCTTCCGGCGTGATCCGGAAGTGCACGCCCGACCAGTGCAGCCCCGCGCCGCCGACACCCTCGCCCGGCAGGAACGCGGCGAGCTGCCGGTACGGCAGCGCGGTGTCCTGCACGCCGTGGCGGATCGATACGGTCGTCTTCGACAGGTCGACGAACAGCTTCTTGCGGACGTTGTAGGTCAGCTCGTCGATCGTGTTCGGATACGCGCCGTCCGGATAGGTGTCGCGATACTCGCCGCGCTCGAGCGCGACGACCTTCAGGCCCGCTTCGGTCAGTTCCTTCGCGAGAATCGCGCCGGTCCAGCCGAAGCCGACGATCACCGCATCGACATGCGGTTTTTTCTCTGCGGCCATCAGGTGCGCTCCCCGTTGATCGAGACGGGGCCGTACGGATAGGGCTTGCCGTTCTGGTTGACGAAATCCATGAAGTCCGCGCGCGCGCCCGGAAAGCCGATCATCTTCCACGCGGCCATGTCGTGATTGCCGCCGTGAACCGGGTCGCAGAAGTAGCCTTCGCGCGTGTTCTGCAGCAGCTGGCCGAAGAACACGCCGGGCGGCACGTCGTCGATCTGCGCGCCGCCCTTCTCCAGCGCGCCGAGCACGGTGTCGCGCGTCGGCGCGTCGAGATCCGCGAACGCGTTGCCGTGGGCCTTTTCGCAATAGCGGTTGACGGCCGCGATGCCGAGCCGGTAGATGTCGCGCGGCACGAGCTTCAACTGGTAGCCGAGCTCGGGCACGCCCTGCTGAAACGGCCCCTGCATGTACCACGTCGCACCGTGCGCATACGGCGTCTCCATCTGGCGGTCGATGAATTCGGGCACGCCCGATTCGAGCGCGCCGGGGCCTTCGGCATCGGCCGGAATCAGCCGGTCGACGGCAGCCTGGACGAACGCCCACTCCTTCGCATCGAAGAAGGTCGGCTTGTACGGGGCGCGTTCGGCGCTGGCGGAAGCGGCGGGCGCGTTGCCGGCCGTCGTCGCGGATGGCGACGACGCGCGCAGGTCGCAGCCGGCGACCGACGCGATCGGCACGAGCGCGACCGACGTGCGCAGGAAACGGCGGCGCGAGTTGGGTTTGTCAGGTGGCGTGGACATGGTCGGATGTTGATCGTTGGGGATCGGGGGCCGGACGCGCGCATTCCGCATGCGGCGGGTCCGGCACGGCAGCCATGCCGCATGCGGCTGGCCGTCCTGTTCATTCGTGTGTTGCGAACAACCTCGATGCGGGCGCCGGCCGCGCAATGCGCGACGGCGCCTTCATGCAGCCGCGTGCGTTGCCGGTTCCTCCGGCGGCGCGGATCGACCTCTTCGCGGGCCTGATCGTCGGACAAATACCGGCCTGTCGGCCTGGCTCTGCCCGCCATCGCCATGACCGTGATTCAACCTGGACGCCGCGTTTGCCGCAGCAAGCGCGACGCGCACAGGCCCTCTTTCGGGTCCGGCGACGAGTGCCGCGAATTATATATGGAACCGGTTCCATTGCGAGATGGTTCGATGCAATTCAATGCATCGAAAATTGCAACAATTGAAAAATCCGGAACCCGGAATGCGCAAGGATGGCGCGCTCGCCGGCCGAGCCGCACGCCGGGCAGGCGATCGGCCTGCGTCGGGCGGAGCCGACGGCTGTCTCTTTCCAGCCACGCGGCGCAACGCGCCGGTGCCGGTTTGCACCGCGGTCTGGTAGCCTCCGCGTCTCATGAATACACAGAAGAACAAACCGCTGGCGCCCGACGCGATCAGCATCAGCAAATACCTGAGCTACCTGCTGCGCCACGAACCGCAGGCGATCGGACTGCAACTCGACCCGGAAGGCTGGGCCGGCATCGACGAACTAATTGCCTGCGCCGCCCGCCACGGGCGCCAACTCGATCGCGCGACGATCGAAACCGTCTGCGCGACCAGCGACAAGCAGCGCTTCGCCCTCTCCGACGATGGCCAACGCATCCGCGCGGTACAAGGCCATTCGACATCCGTCGTGCAACGCCGGTATCCGGCCGCGCAGCCGCCCGAGCGCCTCTATCACGGCACCGCGACGCGCTTCCTGGATTCGATTCGGGCGCAAGGGCTGAAACCCGGCGCCCGTCATCACGTGCATCTGTCGCCGGACATCCGGACTGCATTGGCCGTCGGCACACGCTACGGCGTGCCCGCGATTCTCGAAGTCGATGCGCAGCGCATGCACCGGCAAGGCCATACGTTCTTCGTCGCCGAAAACGGCGTATGGCTGACCGATGCCGTGCCGGCCGAATATCTCACGCAGATCGACACGCCGGCGCGCTGAGCCGTACGCCGTTCACCACGGCCAGAACATCGACGCGAGGGATAGCGCAAGCGCCGCGCAAAGCGGCGAGTAATACAGCGTGTCCATCCGCGCGAAACGCGACCCGCGAACCCGCTTGAAGAAGCCGACATAGCGGAAATCGCCGACGGCCCGCACCGCGAAGATCAATGCGAGCGCAACGACCGCGAATGCGATCGTGCCGGGATACGTGTTCCGCCCCAACCAGCCGGCACGCGCGGCGACCACGCATGCGCCGGCCAGCAGCGCCGCCGCGATGGCAAACGTGCCGACGGCGGTCGGCCGCAGCAGCGGCATGCCGTCCTGCTCCGGAATGGCCGCACGCTTGCCGAGCCGCCCGCCAAACGCCCAGTAGGCGTGAACGAGCGCGATCGCGCAGAGCGTCGGCACGCTGAAATACGCGCCGGTCATGTCGGTAAATGTCCTCGTCTCGTTGTCTCGTCGTTTTGCCGGAAGATTCCGGCACGCGGCCCCGGCCCGCGACACGCAAGACGATACCGAAACCCGGCAGTGCGCGCATTGCGACGTCCGGTCGCAACCCGCCACAGTGCGTGCTGCGGTGCAATGCGCACGCATCATCGTGCCGGCCGCCCGCTTGACTTCCCTCAACGCACTACTACGCTGGTATTCCAGTACTGCAGTCGGCATGCCCCTGCGCAACCGGCCGCACGCGCATCGTTCGCCGCGCGGCGCACATGCACGACAACGATAACGAAGGCCATGGAGGCGACTCATGCTGATCGGTGTGCCGAAGGAGATCAAGAACCACGAATACCGCGTCGGCCTCACGCCGGCCGGCGCGCGCGAACTCACGCGGCACGGCCATGCCGTGCTCGTCCAGCGCGGCGCGGGCACGGCGATCGGCCTGCTCGACAACGACTACACAGCCGCGGGCGCATCGCTGTGCGACGGCGCCGACGAAATCTTCGCGCGCGCCGACATGATCATCAAGGTCAAGGAGCCGCAGCCGGCCGAATGCGCGATGCTGCGGCGCGGCCAGATTCTCTATACCTACCTGCATCTCGCGCCCGATCCCGAACAGGCGGCCGCGCTCGTGAAGTCAGGCGCCGTCTGCATCGCGTATGAAACCGTCACGGCGCCCGGCGGCGGCCTGCCGCTGCTCGCGCCGATGAGCGAGGTGGCGGGACGCATGTCGATCCAGGTCGCGGCGACCCACCTCGAAAGCCCGCGCGGCGGCCGCGGCGTGCTGATGGCCGGCGTGCCCGGCGTGCCGGCCGCGCATGTCGTCGTGCTCGGCGCGGGCGTGGTGGGAACCGGTGCGCTGCAGATGGCGGTCGGCCTCGGCGCGCGCGTCACCGTGCTCGACAACAACGTGAACCGCTTGCGTCAGCTCGACCTCGTCTTCGCCAACCGGATCACGACCGTCTGCTCGAATGCGCATACGATCGACGAAGCCGTGCGCGAAGCCGACGTCGTGATCGGCGCGGTGCTCGTGCCCGGTGCATCGGCGCCGCGGCTCGTCACGCGCGACATGATCGCGACGATGCGCACGGGCGCCGTCGTCGTCGATGTCGCGATCGACCAGGGCGGCTGCTTCGAGACATCGCATGCGACAACGCATGCGGACCCGACCTTCGTCGTCGACGGCGTCGTGCACTACTGCGTCGCGAACATGCCCGGCGCGGTCGCGCGCACGTCGACCTTCGCGCTGAACAACGCGACGCTCGGGCATGCGCTTGCGCTCGCCGACAAGGGCTGGAAGCAGGCGATGACCGACGATCCGCACCTGCGCGCGGGCCTGAACGTCTGCAACGGACACATCACGTACGAAGCGGTCGCGCTGGCGCTCGGCCTGCCTTATGTGCCGGCCGCCGGCGTGCTGGCATGACATGAACGCACGGCTGGCAGCACGCGTTGCCAGCCGTCTTCACGCGCCCTTCGACCGGCTCCGCTTCGACCCGCCGCCCCCACCCATCGTGCGCGCGAGCAGCGGCCGCAGTTGCGCGAGCGTGCGCGTGTTGAGCACGTCTGGCCGCGTGAGCCAGCCGCGTCGCGCCTGATCGACGCCGTACGCGAGGTTGTCGAGTTCGTCCGCGCTGCACGCATCCGAGCCGATCGCGACCGGCACGCCGGCCTTCGCGGCCTCGCGGCACCAGATGTCCGGCAGGTCGAACCGCCGCGGCTGCGCATCGAGTTCGACGAAGCAGCCGCGTGCCGCGGCCTGCGCGATCACGCGCGGCACGTCGAGCTCGCATGCGTCGCGCTCGCCGAGCAGGCGGCCGGTCGGGTGCGCGAGTATCGTGAAATGCGGATGGTCCATCGCGCGCAGCATGCGGTCGGTCTGCGCGGCGCGCGACAGGTCGAAGCCGTCGCGCACCGCGCCGACGACCAGATCGAGCCGGCCGAGCATCGCGTCGGGCATGTCGAGACTGCCGTCCTCGAGAATGCCGGCTTCCACGCCCTTGAGCAGCACGAAATCGTCGAACGACGCATTGATGCGATCGATCTCGTCGAGCTGCCGCGCGAGCCACTCGAAGGTGTTGCGGCCGCCGCCGGCAGGCGGTGCCCGGTCGGTGACGGCCAGGTACGCGAGCCCGCGTGCGCGCGCCGCGTCGGCCATCGCACGCAGGCCGTCGCGGCCGGCCGACGCGTTCGTATGCGCATGCAGGTCGCCGTGGATCTGCTTGCGCTCGACCAGCGCCGGCAGCGTGCCCGCGCGCGATGCGTCGATCTCGCCGCGATTCTCGCGCAGTTCGGGCGGCACGACGTGCAGCCCGATTGCATCGTAGACCGACGCCTCCGTCGTGCCGGCAATCCGCTCGTCGCCGCGAAACACGCCGTATTCGTTGATCTTCAACCCGCCGGCCTGCGCGATCCTGCGCAGCGCGATGTTGTGCGCCTTCGATCCGGTGAAGTAGACGAGCGCCGCGCCGAACGCATCGGCGTCGACGACGCGCAGGTCGACCTGCAACCCGCTGTCGAGCACGACGCTCGACTTCGTCTTGCCGTGCGCGAGCACGCGCGCCACCTTGTCATAGCCGACGAACGCGTCGGCGACCGCAACCGGATCGCGTGCAGTGGCGAGAATGTCGAGATCGCCGACCGTCTCGCGGCGGCGGCGAAAACTGCCGGCCGGCACGACCTTGCCGACGCCTGCCACCGCGCGCAGGCGTTCGAGCAACGGCGTCAGCGCTTGCTCGGCAGCCGGCAGCAGGAAACGCTGCGGTTCGCGCTGCAGGCGATCGTCGATCGCTTCGAGCAGATGCGCTTCGGTTTTCGCGCCGAAGCCCGGCAACTCGCGCACGTGCCCGCTCTTCGCTTCGACGCGTAGCTGTTCGAGCGAATCGACGTGCAGTGCGTCATGCAGCGCCTTCACGCGTTTCGCGCCGAGCCCCGGTACGTCGAGCAGCTCGACGATCGCGCCCGGCAGCGCGTGGCGCAGTGTTTGCTGCAGTTCGCAGGTGCCGGTCGCGGCGATCTCGCGCAGCTTCGACGCGAGATCGGCCCCGATCGACGGAATCTTCCCGAGATCGTCGCCGTTCGCGATCATCGTCGGAATATCGCGCCCGTAGTCGGCAACCGTCCGTGCGGCGTTGCGGTAGGCACGCACGCGGAACGGATTGGCGCCCTGGATTTCGAGCATGTCCGCGATCTCGGCGAACACGGCCGCGCACTCGGCATTGTGGATCGGCATGATCGGCGTGGCTCCCTTCCACGTGGATGGCGCCGCACGCGTGCGCGACGGCGTCTGCCCGCCCGGCGCCGCATGTCGACGCCGCCGGGCGCCCGTTCGTCATCCTACGCCGGCCGCGCAGCGCGTGCAGCGCGTGCAGCACGAAAACGGGATCGGGATTGCGACCACGACCGCGACGTCAGAGCGATGCGCGCGGTGTCGTCGCGTAGCGTCGCTCGTAGACCGACTGGCAGTGCGTGCAGCGCTCGGCGGTCGGGCGCGCGAGCAGGCGCTCATAGTCGACCGGTGCATCGCAATCGATGCATTCGCCGTAGCTGCCGTCGCGCATCCGCAGTTGTGCGCGTCCGATCGCACGCAGTTCGGTCAGCTTCATGCCGATCAACGCATGATCGACGTCGACGAACAGATCCGCGTTCGCCTCGTCGCCCTCGTCCGGCGACGCGCCGGCAAGATCTGCATAGGATTCCGACGCGCGCTGGTCTTCGCTCGTGCGGATCTCCGCACGCAGCGTCTGCTCGCTCTCTTTCAGCCGCTGTTGCAGCATCTGCCGTTGTTGTTGGTCGAGCGCCATGGCCGTCTCTCCTGTTCCGGGTTCCGCGCGGAAAGTGTGGCGCGCGGTGTCGCGCCGGTGCGCGGCGGATAGACACGACCGGCGCCGCCGCGCCCGGATATGCGCCCGGACGCATGCAGCGCCGGATGCATTCGACGCAGGATAAACCCATTGAACACGCGTGTGTTGACCGTAATCAGCGCGGCGCTCGCCGCATGCTTGCGGAAACTGGGGACGGACGCGAAAACGCGCCATCGCCGGATTCGTCTGATGCAAACGCCGTGAGGATCGCTCGATCCGCAGCGCAACATGACGTCATCGCACGTCAGGCATCGGCACGAACGATATCGAGCAACGCACGCGCCGAGCGCTGCCAGCTGTAACGCTGCGCATGCTCGCGGCCCATCGTGCGCAGCCGCGCACGCAGTTCCGGATCGTCCATCACGCGCGCGATCGACGCCGCGATATCCGGCGGCGAATACGCATCG
This sequence comes from Burkholderia pyrrocinia, assembly GCF_022809715.1. Classification (NCBI taxonomy): domain Bacteria; kingdom Pseudomonadati; phylum Pseudomonadota; class Betaproteobacteria; order Burkholderiales; family Burkholderiaceae; genus Burkholderia; species Burkholderia pyrrocinia. Next base: position 493,843 of record NZ_CP094460.1, on the reverse strand, counting down.
CAGAACAATGCCGCTCCGCTGCAGACTTCCGGGAGTGCGCCCTCGTGCGACACGACGACGGGGCAGCCGCACCGCATCGCCTCGAGCGGCGGCAGCCCGAACCCTTCGTACAACGATGGAAAGACGAAGCAGCCGGCATGCTCGTACAGCGCCTTCAGTTCGCCGTCGGTCACGTAGCCGGCCCACGTGATGCACGGGTCGTCTTCGCGCAAGCCGGCCGCCCGTGCGCCGAAGATCTTCGCATTGGCGCCGCCCGCGATCACGAAGCGCAACGTCGGATGCGACTCGCGCATCAGCGCGATCGCGGCAAGCGCGCGCACGAGATTCTTGCCGGGCGCGAGCGACCCGACGAACAGCACGTAGCGGTCCGTCTCCAGATTCAGCCGCGACATCACGCCGGGGTCGGCGTCGATCCGGTCGATATGATCGACTGCGCCCGGCACGACCGACAGGCGTGCGGGCGGCACGCCAAGCCGCGCGGCCAGCCGCGCCCGAGAAAAATGCGAGACCGTCACGATATGGCGCGCGCGCCGCTTCAGGATCGAGAACGCAAAGCGATACCACAGACGGAACGCGAGCGAATAACCGGCCGGCAGATCGAAAATCGCCGCATCGTGAATCATCAGCAGTTGATCGCGCTTCGCCAGCGGCCCGATGTTGCACAGGCTCAGCAAGGTCCGGCCGCGCGTCGTGCGCGGCAGCGTCCATTGCTCCCAGAGCGCGCCGTGGCGGCGACCGGAAGTCTGCGACCGCGCGCCGGCCGGCAATGCCGCCGGATCGTGATCGGACGGCACGACCAGCGCCGGCGCATCGTCGGCGTTCGCGATGCGCGCGAGCTCGGCCGTCAGTTCGTATGCCACCCGCTGAACGCCCGTCATGCGCTGCGCAGTGAATTTTCCGTTGATTGCGAGGCCGCGCAACCGCGCGGTGTGCGCGGCTGCGCCGACGCCCCGTTTCGCGCGCGCTTCCTGCAATACCGGTGCGCCTCGCTCCCGAATCGACGTTGACATGATCGTGACTGTTCCGATGGCTGCGGCGCGATTGCGCCGCCGGACACCCCGTTGCGCGGGATGCTGCTGTGCCGTCAGTGTGTCCGCCGCCTGCGATCCGGTCGGTACGTTCGACCGCACAACGCACCGCTTTCCGGACGATTCGCGATCCTCAGAAAGCGTTGCGCCCGATGAAGCCGCGCACGACCGTCAACAGGATGATCTTCATGTCGAACCAGAAGCTCCAGTTCTGCATGTAGAACAGATCGAACTTCACGCGCGCGGCCATCGCCTCGACCTTGCGCGTCTCGCCGCGATAGCCATTCACCTGTGCCCATCCGGTGATGCCGGGCCGCACACGGTAGCGGTACATGTAGCAGTCGATCAGCTGCCGATAGAAGTCGTCGTGCTCGATCGCGTGCGGACGCGGCCCGACGACCGACATCTGCCCGAACAGCACGTTGAAGAACTGCGGCAGCTCGTCGAGCGACGTGCGCCGCAGGAACGCGCCGACGCGCGTGATGCGCGAATCGTTGCGCGACGCCTGCCGCAGGACGCCCGGCTGTACGCGATGCACGCGCATCGTCCTGAACTTCAGGATGTCGAACTCGCGACCGTCGACACCCTTGCGGCGCTGCCTGAACAGCACGGGCCCCGGCGATGACAGCTTGACCGCGATCGCCAGCATCGACAGCAGCGGCAGCAACGGAATCAGCACGCCGAACGCGAACAGCCGGTCGAACGCGAACTTCGCCCACAGCTCCGGCGCGGAGCGCGGCGTGGTCGCGAGATTGATCGCCGGCATGCCGAGCACGTCGGTTGCCGAGCGATCGACGACGGCCATCTGCCGCACGTCGGGCAACAGCCGCAACTCGACGAATTCGTCGCGCAGCTCGCGCACGATGCGCTGGATCCGCCATTCGTGCGACATCGGCAGCGTGAGCCACACCTCGTCGATCGCGCCGCCGCGAATCATGTCGCGCAACGCATTCCAGTCGTCGATCACTTGCACGCCGCCGATGCCGCCGGCGGCGGCCGGCGCATCGTCGTCGAATACGCAGGCCGCGACGAACGGGCCATTCGACGCAAGCTGCATCCGCTCGATCGCGACGCGCCCGTACGCGGTTGCGCCGACAACGGCGACACGGCGCTGCCGCGCGCGCGGGTCGTCACGCGTCAGCGCGAGCGCCAGCAGCGCGGCGCGGCCGAGCAGCAGCGCCGCGTCGCCGGACAGCACCGTGCGCACGATCCAGCGTGTCGTGACCGTGCCGCCGCGGTTCATGATCCACATCGCGGCCGCCACCGTCAGCACGCTCGCGCAGACGACGGCCACCATCGTCTGCGTCAGTACGTGCGTGCCGCCATGCGGCGCCACGCCGCCGCGCACGGTGCGCAGGTAACGCGGCAGCAGCGCCACGGTCAACACGCACAGCAGCGCGATCGCACCGCGCTGCGCATCGGACAGCTCGCGCCACGCAAGGCCCGACGCCGCCTGCGCAGCGAGCGCCCCCGCCAGCACGAGCAAGACGTCGGCCGCCGCGATCGCGGCACGCCGCATCGTAGTCGTTCCACCGGACCTCGACTGCATCGTCACGCACCGTGTGCCGGGAAACCGCAACGTACCTCCTGGATGCGGGGGCGCACCGGAGTCGACCGCGCATTCCCGCGCGTGCCGAGCAAGCGGCGATAGTCGGCACGAATCAGGTCGTAGCATTCGCACGCGTGATGTTCGAGGCCGTCGCGGTCGAGCACCGTGATGCGGCCGCGGCGCTGCCGGATCAGCCCGGCTTCCTGCAGGTTGCCGGCCGCTTCCGTCACGCCTTCGCGCCGCACGCCGAGCATGTTCGCGATCGTTTGCTGCGTGACGGCCAGCTCGTCGCCGTCGATCCGGTCGTGCGCCAGCAGCAGCCAGCGGCTGAGCTGCTCGCTGACCGAGTGATGCCGGTTGCACAGCGCGCTGCGCGAGATCTGCGCCATCGCCGCCTGGCAGTAGTTGAGCAGCAGACGGTAAGTCTCGGGCGACCGTTCGAATTCGGCGCGCATCACGCAGGTCGGTACGCGATAGGCCATGCCGCCGATGCGCACCTCGACCCGGTTCGACGCGGCGACACCGCCGACCAGCGTGCCAAGCCCGACCACGCCCTCGCGGCCGACCACCGCCACCTCGACCATCGCACCGTCCTCCATCAGGTGCTGCACCGACATCATTGCCGTCGTCGGGAAATGCAGATGGCGCATCGGCTCGCCGACCCGGTCGAGCATGCCGGCCTTGATCCTGACCAGTTCGAGGTGCGGTGCGATGGTGCGGATGCTGTCCTCCGGGAGGGCGTCGAGGATGGCATTCGCCGAGTAGCTCAAGTGAAGATGAAGCATGTCTGTATCCCTTTTATGTCCGCGCCGCGTGCAGCCGCATGCACGGAACTCGTTATCGCGATGCGTGCCCGGACGCTCACAGCGGTTGCGGCCCACAACCCTGAATCCGGCTGCCCATCGGCTTGTCACTTCCGGATTGAGTCGACCGTCCCGTTTCGACACGCCAGCCCGAATAAGCGATTTACGTGCCAATACCCGTCCGTCCTTAATATATGAATCACATTCGATTTAGATCGACCGAATAACCCGCCTAAAACGGAAAAAAGCGTCTCATTTCCGGACACTCTTCCGCGCGACGGACACCGTTCCGCATTCGACTGATCAATTTGCGCACCGGATCGGAGCCGCCGCAGCGGTGCCATGAGGCTTGCCGGTCATATACTTACAGCCGATTTTCAATTGTTTCCGTGATGTGCCGGACAGCACGCGCCAGCGCTGCCCCGCTTCACACGGTCGTTTGAAACTGTCTCAAATTTGAATCGGCACACTAATTCCAGGCTCTGTCCGATACCGCACATATCGCATGCAAGCCATTGATTCTTAGAGAAAGTCGCGCAATCCCCGTTTATTTGTCAAATAATGTTCAATGCTCGCGCGACAATTTCCCTGTACGATGCGTGGCGTCGGCCGATTGATTCCCGATCGACATTGAATGATCGACCAGTCTGTCATTCCAATCGCGGATGATTAATTTCATGACAAATGAATCATTAAATCCGGATAACGTTTGCGCCCAATCAAAATCGTCAAATTTGGTGAAATGACGCAATGTGAAATTGGTTGAATTCAATTGCGTGCTAGCCTTTGCGCAGCATCGTCATTCGAATTTCGATGAACACAAGTCCGCACGAGCGTGCGAAATTCCCTTTTTCGGGAGTATCGCCGCGACAGTGCGCGCCGCCACCCTACGAGGATGCGCCGTGACTCACCAGGCCCCCGACGTCGTCGCGCACGCGAACGGCATGATCGAGCTTTCCCACAGCTTCGATGCGAACCGGTTTCTCGCGGCCATCGACCGCGACGAGCTCGCCACGCTGGTCCCCCACCTTCAACTCGTTCACCTCGAATCGGGGCAGGTGCTGTGCGAACCCGGCGAAATGCTCGCAGCCGTCTACCTGCCCGTCACGACGGCGATCTCGCTGCAGTACGTGTCGTCCGGCGGCATGACGCTGGAAGTCGCGGAAATCGGCAGCGAAAGCGTGGTCTGCGACGACGTGATCGGCGGCAGCGGCCGGATGCCGTGCCGTGCCGTCGCCTGCCGCGACGGCTTCGTCTACCGGCTCGACCGTCGCGTGTTCGCGGCCGCGTTCGACGCATCTCCGGTGATCCGCCATCTCGTGTTCGTCTGCGTGCGGCTCTTGATGGCGCAGGTATCGCAGATCACGTTCTGCAGCCGTCATCACGTGCTCAAACATCAGTTATGCAGATGGTTCCTGCTGGCGTACGACCGTACGCGCAGCATCGAGATCCAGGTGACGCACAGCATGCTGGCACAGATGCTCGGCGTGCGGCGGGAAACGGTCACCGATGCCGCCGGCGAAATCCAGAAGCTCGGCCTGATCCGGCAATACCGGAGTTCGATCGAGCTGGCCGACCTCGACGGCCTCGAGAAGATGTCGTGCGGCTGCCGCGCGATCGTGCGCGACGAGATGAAACGCATCCTGTCGGCCGATTCGGGCGTGCCGGCCGCATCGCGTGCCTGATTGCCGCGCCGATTCGTGCGACGCCTGCATGCGGGGTTAGCGGTTTGTAGGGTGGCGAACAGAACGCCGGGCGTGCGAATGGTCTACTGATGCCGGACTGCCGGGGGGATGTCAGCGCAATGTGCGCGTCCGCCCCAGCGGACGACACCACGCACGCCGGAGCCGCACGTGAAAAACGAAATCAGAACCATCCTCAAGCACGTCGCCCACCTCGAAGCCGCGATCGATTCGATCGGCGACGGGGACGACCTCTACGAAGCGGGCCTCTCCTCGCTCGACACGATCCAGTTGATGCTCGCGATCGAGAAGCAGTTCAACGTCGAGATTCCCGACGAGATGCTGAACCGCAACCTGTTCCGCAGCATCGACGCGCTCGCGGACACGATCGCCACGCTGCAACGCACCGAGCATTCCGCATGAGCGCGCTGCTTCCCGAACTCGCGGCCGACAGCGAATCGCATCGGCTCGACGAGGCCGCGCACGCCGTCGCGCAGATCGCCGCGCAGCACGCGGATGCGGTCGACCGGGACGCGCGCTGCCCCGTCGAGGCGATCGAGGCGATGCGCGCGCGCCGGCTGCTGGGCGCGATGGTGCCGACCCATCTCGGCGGCGCTGGCGCATCGCTGGAAGACATCGCGTCGGCCTGCTCGATCCTCGGCCAGGCCTGCGCATCGTCGGCGATGGTGTTCGCGATGCACCAGATCCAGGTCGCCTGCATCGTCGACCACGCCGTCGACCAGGGCTGGCACAAGCTGTTCCTGCAGCAGCTCGTGCGCCACCAGTGGCTGCTCGCGTCGGCCACGTCGGAAGACGGCGTCGGCGGCAACCTGCGCGCGAGCCAGTGCGCGCTCGAAACCGACGGCAGCGAATTCCGGCTGCGCAAATCCGCGCCGACGATCTCGTACGGCGACTATGCGGACGGCATCCTCGCGACCGCGCGACGCGACGCGGACGCGCCGGCTTCCGAACAGGTGCTCGTCACGCTGCTGCGCGACGGCTATACGCTCGCGCGCCGCGGCGAATGGGACACGCTCGGGATGCGCGGCACCTGCAGCAACGGCTTCGTGCTCGACGCACAGGGTGCTGCCGTTCAATGCCTGCCGGTGCCGTTCGCGAAGATCGCCGAGGAAACGATGGTGCCGGTCTCGCACATTCTGTGGGCCGCGGTCTGGATCGGCGTGGCCGGCGACGCGTTCCATCGCGCGCACCAGTTCTTCCGCGCGCAGGCACGCCAGACCGATGGCGCACCGTCGCCCGCGTCGCGGCGCATCGCCGAATCGCTCGAGCTGATGCAGGCGATGCAGGCCCGTGTCGACAACGTGCTGCGGCTTCATGCGAATACGTCGTCCCGCTCGTGGTCGGCCGGCATGGCCTGGGCCGCCGAGATCAACACGCTGAAGACCTACGTGTCGTCGACCGCGCTGGAAGTCGCGCAACAGGCGATGATGATCTGCGGGATGGCCGGCTACAAGCAAGGCACGCCGTTCAGCATCGGCCGCCACATTCGCGACCTGCACGCGGCGCCGCTGATGATCAGCAACGACCGCATTGCCGCCAACACTGCGAGCCTGCTGCTCGCGCTGCGTCCTGCGACGCTGGAGAAACATTCGTGAACGATCGCCTCGCCGTGCCCTCCGCCGCCTCCTCTCCCGCCGACGCGCCGCTCGACCGCGCGGGCGTCAACCCGCTGCGCGATGCGCTGATCGACGCGGGCCTGCTGGTCTCGACCGGCATCCAGGGCCTGTTCGGCCGCAGCGAACGGTTCGAGCGCGTCGTCGAAGCGCTCGACGCGTTCGTCACGCGCCTCGGTGCGGATCAACAGGCCGAAGTGCTGCGCTTCCCGCCGGCGATGAGCCGCACCGAATTCGAGCGCAGCGAATACATGAAGAGCTTCCCGCAGCTCGCGGGCAGCGTGCATGCGTTCTGCGGCGACGAGCAGCAGCACCAGCGCCTGTTGCAATGCCTCGATCGCGGCGACGACTGGACGGAAAACCAGAAGCCGACCTACGTCGTGATGACGCCGGCCGCGTGCTACCCGGTCTATCCGGTCGTCGCACGCGCGGGTGCGCTGCCCGGCGACGGCCGGATCGTCGACGTGTTCTCGTACTGCTTCCGCCACGAGCCGTCGCTCGATCCGACCCGCATGCAGTTGTTCCGGATGCGCGAATACGTGCGAATCGGCACGCCCGAACAGATCGTCGCGTTCCGCGAGACGTGGATCGAGCGCGGCACGCGGATGATCGACGCGCTGCGCCTGCCGAACGCGATCGATCTCGCGAACGACCCGTTCTTCGGGCGCGGCGGCAAGATCGTCGCGAACAGCCAGCGCGAGCAGAACCTGAAGTTCGAGCTGCTGATCCCGATCGAGCACGACGACCGCCAGACCGCGTGCCTGAGCTTCAACTACCACATGGACCATTTCGGGCTGCTGTGGGACATCCGCACCGCGACGGGCGACGTCGCGCATACGGGCTGCGTCGGCTTCGGCCTCGAACGGCTCACGCTCGCGCTGTTCCGTCACCACGGCTTCGACATCGACGCGTGGCCGCGCGACGTCCGCGACGTGCTGTGGGGCACGCCATGAGGTTCGTTTCCCGCGACGGCGAAGACGCGTCGTTCGACGACGTGCGCCACCGTGCGCGCCACTACCGGCCGCACGCGCTGCACAGTCAGGAGATGGTCTGGAAGCAGACCAACTGCTACGTCGACATGTGGCTCGAGGTGCTCCGGTGGTGGGGCTTCAACCCGTACGCGGCGCTGCCGTTTACGATCGCGCTCGATTTCGAGGGCGACCAGTTCACGTTCTTCAAGTTTCCGCACGACGAACTGGAGCGGCTCTACGGGATCGTCGTGCAGGAGCACTCGATCTACGAGCCGCTCGACCAGCACATCGAAACGCAGGTCGCGCGCGGTCACCTGATGATCGTCGAGGTCGACGCGTGGTTCCTGCCCGACACGCGCGGCAGCAGCTACCGTACGCAGCACACGAAGACGACGATCGGCATCGACGCGATCGACCGCGCGAAGCACCAGATCGGCTATTTCCACAACAGCGGCTATTACGTGGCCGAGGATTTCGACTACAACGGGCTCGTCGGCGGCAGTTCGCCGATGACGCTGCCGCCGTATGTCGAAATCGCGAAGCGGCGCTTTGCGCCGCTCGACGAGCGCGCGCTGTGCGACGCATCGCTCGCCGCGCTGCAGCGCCACCTGCGGCGCCTGCCGGTCGTCGATCCGATCGCGGCATTCCGGCGGCAGTTGCAGACCGATGCGAAGACGCTCGCCGATGCGCCGCTCGAACACTTCCACGCGTACTCGTTCAATTCGGTGCGGCAGCTCGGCGCGAATTTCGAACTGTTCGGCCATTACGCGCGCTGGCTGCAGGCCAGCGGCTGCGTCGGGCCGTTCGCCGAGATCCGCGCCGCGTGCGACCGCATCGCGTCCGAAGCGATGGTGCTGGAGTTCCGGCTCGCGCGTGCCTGCGCACGCGGCAAGGAAGAACGCGGCGATTCGACGCTCGAAGCGATCGGGGCCGCCTACGTCGACCTCGTCGCCTGCGCGCGGCAGATCGGCTCGCCGCCGCGGCACGTGGCGCCCGCGACGCCTGCGCGCAGCGACGCGGCGCCCGTGCCGGCCATGCGGTGACGCGCGCGCGTGCCCTGCCCGCGTGGTCGATGCTGGCGACGGCCGCGGGCGCCGCGCGGGAACCGCGCGATCTTCCGGCCGACGGCGACGGCTGGATCGCGGCGCCGGTGCCCGGCACGGTCGCGCAGGCGCTCGCGCTGGCCGGCCGGCTCGACGAAGCGGCATCGCTCGACGAACGCGATCACTGGTACCGGATCGAGCTGCGCGGTCGCGGGCCGCGCGTGCTGCGCTTTCACGGCCTCGCGACGCTCGCGCAGGCGTGGCTCGACGACACGCCGATCCTCCGCTCCGACAGCATGTTCGTCGCGCACGACGTTCCCGTATCGCTCGACGGCACGCACCGGCTGACGCTCTGCTTCCGCGCGCTCGCGCCGCACCTGCGCGACGCACGCGCGCCGCGCCGTGCGCGCTGGCGCACGCGGCTCGCAGAGCCGGCGGCGCTGCGCACGGTCCGCACGTCGCTGTTCGGACACATGCCCGGCTGGTTTCCGCCATACGTGCCGGCCGGCCCGTGGCGCGCCGTCGACGTACTCGATCCGGCCGACGGCTTCGTTCCGGTCGACTGCGACCTGCGTGCTCGCATCGAAGGCGACACCGGCTGGCTCGATGCCGAACTGACATTTGCCGCGCCGCTGCCCGACGCGCTCGCGGCGCGACTGTCGTGCGGCGAACACCAAGCGACGCTCGAACGCGCCGGCGCCGACCGGCTGCGCGCAAGCGTCGCGGTGCCCAATGTGCGCCGCTGGTGGCCGCATACGCATGGCGAGCCGGCACTCTACGAGATCGCGCTGCATATCGGCGACGAACGGCGGTCGCTCGGCTCGACCGGCTTCCGTACGATCGAGATCGATGCCGGCGCCGACGGCAAGGGATTCGGGTTGCGCATCAACGGCGTGCCCGTGTTCGCGCGCGGCGCATGCTGGAGCAGCGCCGCGCCGCTCGCGCTGCACGCGGACGACGCGACCTACGGCCGCCTGCTCGGGCTCGCACGCGATGCCGGCTTCAACATGATCCGCGTCGGCGGCACGATGACCTACGAGGCCGACGCATTCCATGCGTGGTGCGACCGGCTCGGGCTGCTGGTCTGGCAGGACTTCATGTTCGCGAACTTCGACCATGCGCTCGACGATCCCGCGTTCGCGGACAACGTCGACCGTGAAGCCGATCAATTCCTCGCGCGCCACGGCGCGTCGCCGTCGCTCGCGGTGCTGTGCGGCGGCAGCGAGATCGCGCAACAGGCGGCGATGTCGGGGCTCGGGCCGAAGCAGCGCTTCCTCGAGCTGACCGCCGAGCGGCTGGCCGGCCATGCGGCGGCGCGCCGGCCCGACGTCCCGTACGTACCCGATTCGCCCGACGGCGGCGTGCTGCCGTTCGCGCCGCGCGAGCGCGTATCGCACTACTACGGCGTCGGTGCGTACCTGCGCCCGCTCGACGATGCGCGCCGCGCGGACGTGCGCTTCGCGAGCGAATGCCTCGCGTTCGCGAACGTGCCGTGCGATGCGACGCTCGCCAGCCTCGGCTGGCCCGGCGTACACGAGCCGCGCTGGAAGGCGGCCGTGCCGCGCGACCCCGGCACGTCGTGGGATTTCGAGGACATTCGCGACCACTATCTGCAGACGCTGTACGACGTCGTGCCGGACCGGCTGCGGCGCGAGGATCCGGCACGTTACTTCGAGCTGTCGAGGGCCGCGATCGCGGACGTGATGCGCGACACGTTCTCCGAATGGCGGCGCACCGGCTCGCGCTGCGCCGGCGCGCTCGTGTGGCAGTTCCAGGATGTCATGCCGGGTGCCGGATGGGGTGTGATCGACGCCGCGCACCGGCCGAAATCGGCGTGGTATGCGCTGCGCCAGGTGCTGCAGCCCGTGCAGGTGCTGCTCGTCGACGAAGGCTTGAACGGGCTCGACGTGCATGTGGTCAACGAGCGTCCGGCGCCACTGTCGGCGGCCGTCGAACTGGTCGCGCTGCGCGACGGCCGCACGCCGGTCGCGCGGGCCGGCTGCCCGGTACGGATCGCCGCGCACGACACGATACGGATCGGCTCGGCCGAGCTGCTCGGCCGGTTCTTCGACTGGACTTACGCGTACCGTTTCGGGCCCTGCGAACACGACACCGTCGTCGCGACGCTGCGCGCCGACGACGGCACGCTGCTGTCGCAGGCGTTCCATTTCCCGTCCCGCACGCATCCGGCCGTGCTGGCGCGCCGCGAACTCGGGATCGAAGCGTGCGTGTCGCGCACCGGCGATACGTGGCACGTCGACATCGACACGCGGCACGTCGCGCGCCACGTGCAGATCGACGCGCCGGGTTTCATGCCGCGCGACGACTGGTTTCATCTCGCGCCGGGCACGCCGGCGCGCGTCGCGCTCGTTCCGCTGGAAACTGCCGGGAAGATTCAGGATGCAGACGGCGGGCCGCCTGCCGTGGAAATCCGCGCGGTAAACGCTGCGCGAACGGTGCGCGCCACGCCGGCCGGTTGACGAACGCTCGCGGGCTCGATGCACCGCGAGCGTCCCGTTTCGAACGTCAGTCGGACGAACCCGTGCCGCGCGGCCGCTCGATCCCGTACGCTTCCATCCAGCGATACAGCGTCGCGCGCGACACGCCAAGCTCGCGCGCCGAAGCCGCGACGCGCCCGCGCGTGCGCAGCAACGCGGTTTCGATCGCCTCGCGCTCGATCGACTTGCGGATGTCGGCCACGGACGGCGACGCCGCATCGAGACAGTATTCGAGCTCGAGATCCCGCGCTGTGATCAGGCGCCCTTCGGTCATCACGACCGCGCGGCGCACGCGGTTGATCAGTTCGCGGACATTGCCGGGCCAGTCGTGCTTGTAGAGTGCGGTGATCGCGTCCGTCGAGAAGCCGCGCACGCGATGACGCGCATCGCCGCGGAAGCGTTCGAGCATGTGGTGCGCGAGCAATTCGATGTCCTTGCCGCGCGCGCGCAGCGGCGGCTGGTCGATGCGCATCACGCACAGGCGGTGGAACAGGTCCGCGCGAAAACGCCCTTCCTCCATCGCGCCGCGCAGGTCGACGTGCGTCGCCGATACGATCCTGACATCGACCGGCACCGGATCGCTGCCGCCGAGGCGATGGATCGAGCGCTCCTGCAGAAAACGCAGCAGGCTCGCCTGGCTCTCGTGCGGCAGGTCGCCGATCTCGTCGAGCAGCAGCGTGCCGCCGTTCGCGGCCTCGACATAGCCGATCTTGCGCGCGTTCGCGCCGGTAAACGCGCCGCGTTCATAACCGAACAGTTCCGATTGCAGCAGATGCGGCGGAATCGCGCCGCAGTTGACCGCGACGAACGGGCCGTTGCGCCGCTCCGAATGACGATGGATCGCGACGGCCGTCAGCTCCTTGCCGGTCCCCGTTTCGCCGAACACGAACACCGGTGCGTCGGTGCGCGCGAAGCGCCGCACCGTGTCGAACAGCCGCAGCATCGCGCTGCAGGTGCCGACGATGCCTTTCTCGTCCGATTCGAGCTGTTCGCGGTCGCGCGCAAACAGGCACTCCATGCCGTAAGCATGGCCGACCGTATCGGCGATCCGCTGGTGCGACGCGGGCAACGTGACGTAGTCGAAGCAATAGTCGCGCAACAGCGCGCGCACGTTCGGGGAAGCGGTCTGGCCGACGTCGACGAGCGCGACCCACACGACGTCGCGCATCGATGCACAGGTCGACGCGATGCTGCCGATCGCATCGGCATGGCCGCCGCTCAGGTCGAGAATGCCGCAGGTGATTTCGCCGGGCGTGTTGCGCAGCTCGTTCGCATGCTCGACGATCGACACCTTCCAGTCGCGTCGGGCCAGTTCCTTTCGCAGCATGACGGACGGCGACTGCGTCCAGTAAATCAGCGGACGCTGCCCGTTACCGCTTCCCCCGCCGGCGCTCTTATCGCGCGTTATTGGCATATTCATAACGAACCATCACTTTCTCCACTCCGCGAACCGTTCGCGTGCGCTGCGGCCGGCGGCGCATGGCCGCCTGTCCGCGCTGCGTTTCCGCAGCTTTGGCGAAGATCGAAACTGCACACGGCGAGAGCCCCGGAGGTCGAGCCGGATGTCATCCGGCCTCGTTGTCATCGAACTCGAAGAGAACGCGCGGCCGCGGGAGCCACGACGTTCCGGCTTTGATGCGACGCGCCGTCAGGCGGGGCACGTCGGCAAACGGCAAATCCGTCCGCAGGTGCGTCGCGTCATACACGACAGTCGCGCCCGATGCCGAACCGGATGGCCGCCAACCCGCTCCCGGAATGACCGCCGCATTTCATCCGTTCGTGAATCTACACCCCGTTTCGAGATGGCCGTGTTACCAAAAGATAAACATGATTCAGCCCATTACGCCACCGGTCGGCCCGCACAACACACCTTTGACCACTGAAATTTGATTATCTATGACTATTCCCGTCAATCAGTGGCAAATCCCACTTTTCGGCAAGATCGCTACGTCCATTGCCCGCGATTTTCTCCGAAATCCCGGAATAAATCCGGACGTCCCGCTCGGCGAGTCGATAATCGCGGCGCGCATGCCCCGCCGGCACCGCACGGCGAACGCACGCGCCCGAGTCGTCCGTTACAGCGTCGTAACCAAACGCCGGCGCCGCCGGTCAGGTCCGCAGTGCCGCCTCGCGTTGCCGGGCCTGCCGATCGTGCAGGCTGCCACGGGCCGAAACGTCGTCGCCCGGCGTGAAACCGGCGGTGCCGGCCATCTCCTCCTGCAATGCAGCATAACCGTCCATCACGAAGCGCGTGAGCTCGCCGCGGAAACGCGCCGAGCCGAAGCATTCTGCATTTGCGCGGCACGCGTGCGGATCGAACGAACCGCGCGGCAATGCTTCGAAGCGGGCCAGCGCATCGACCAGCGCGTCGACCGTCTGCGCGCGGTAGAACAGGCCCGTCGCACCGGCACACGGCCACGCGCGCACCGACTCGCGCACACCGCCCTTCCCGTAAGCGATCACGGGCGTGCCGCACGCCTGCGCCTCGACCGGCGAAATGCCGAAATCCTCTTCCGCCGCGAACACGAACGCGCGTGCGCGCTGCAGGTGGTCGTGCAGCACGTCGAACGGCTGGTAGCCGAGCAGCGTGACGTTCGGCCCGGCAAGCGCGCGGATCTTCGCCATTTCAGGCCCGTCGCCGATCACGACGAGACGGCGCTCCGGCGTACGCGAAAACGCGTCGACGATCAGGTCGATCCGCTTGTACGGCACGAGCCGCGACGCGGTCAGGTAGAACGCGTCCTTGTCCGTACGCAGCGACAGATGGTCGACGTCGACCGGCGGATAGATCACCGTCGCCTCGCGCCGGTAGGTCTTGCGGATGCGGCGCGCGATGAAGTGCGAATTCGCGGCCACGCGATCGACGCCGTTCGCCGAGCGCGCATCCCAGTTGCGGATGTAATGCAGCAGCGCCCGCGCGATTGCCGATTTCGGCCCGCGCGCGAGCCCCGCCTCGTTCAGGTACTGGTGCTGCAGATCCCACGCATAGCGCACCGGCGAATGCACGTAGCTGGCGTGGAACTGGTCCGGGCCGCTCAGCACGCCCTTCGCGACCGCATACGAGCTCGACAGCACGATGTCGTATTCCGACAGGTCGAACTGTTCGATCGCAAGCGGAAACAACGGCAGATAGCCGCGGTAGCGCTTGCGCGCGAACGGCAGCTTCTGGATGAAGGACGTGCGCACCGCGCGGCCGCGCAGGCAGTCCCGATCCTCGAGGAAATCGACGAGGCTGTAGATATCGGCCTGCGGAAAGCAGTCGATCATGTGCGCCAGCACGCGTTCGGCGCCGCCAGGCACGACCAGCCAGTCGTGAACGATCGCAATCTTCAAGTACTGCCCCTGGTTCTTCATTCACGTTCGATGTCGGCAGACCGCGCAGTGCGGCCGCCGTGACGTGCCAATTATCGGAAAGCCTCGGCACGGCCGATGTGTGCTACCGCACATTGCGCCGCTGTCGGCGCGCGCATTGCCGTGCAGCACGCCGGCCGCGCGAAACCGCAGCGTGAGTGCGCTTTCGAACAGACCGGCGCGCGCGGCATCCGCATCATGACCATTGCCGCACCGCACGGAACGAACGCGTCCGTGCGGTACAGCGTGCAGAAGGCTTCACGCGAGGACCGCATCATGGAATGGCATTGTTGTGAATTCGAACATCTGAGCGCCGTCGATCTCTATGCAATCCTGCGCGCGCGCAACGCCGTGCTGGTGGTCGAGGACGCACACACGCATCTCGACATCGACGGCAAGGACGCCGGCGCACTGCACGTGTATGCAAGCGTGCGCAACGGCGACACGGCGGAAGTCGCGGCCTACGCGCGCATCCTGCCCGGCGACGACATCGATCCGGATGTCGTGATCGACAAGGTACTGACCAGCGAGGCGTGTCGCGACGGCGATACGCTCGAACGCCTGATCGAACGCGCGCTGACCGCCGCGCTGGCCGCATGGCCGGACGCGGCGCTCCGCACGCACGTTCCCGCGCCGCGCCAGGCGTTCTACAAACGCTTCGGATTCCGCAAGGCGTACGGCCCGTATCTCGAACAGGGCGCACCGTTCGTCGGCATGATCCGGCCGGCCGATCGCGCCGCCGGTGCGCTGCGTCAACTGCTGTCCCGGGACGTTTCGACGCCCCGGCCCCGAAACGAAGACGTGCTCGCCGACGGCCGCGCGCACAACCGGCTGCCCGCCGATACCGGAGCCAATCGATGACCCGCACCCTTCGCCCGGTTCCCGAACCCGACCTGCCGCGCATCCTGCCGGTCATCCTTGCCGGCGGCTCGGGCACGCGCCTCTGGCCGCTGTCGCGCGAGCAGTTTCCGAAACAGCTGATCGAGCTGACCTCGAACGAATCGCCGCTGTCGGCGACGGCGCGCCGCCTGAACGGCATCGCGAACGCGTCGCTCGGCGACACGCTGCTGCTGGTGTGCGGCGAACAGCATCGCATCATGAGTGCCGCGCAAGTGGCCGACCGTGCGGCGCCGGCGCGCATCCTGCTCGAGCCGGCCGCACGCAACACGGCACCGGCGCTCACGCTCGCCGCGCTCGACGCGAGCGCGCTCGCGGACGATCCCGTGCTCGCGGTGATGCCGGCCGATCACGTAATCGCCGATGTCGGCGCATTCCAGGACACCATCGCGCGCGCGGCGCGTTACGCACAGGAAGGCGCAATCGTCACGCTCGGCGTGCTGCCGCGCCGTGCGGAAACGGGCTACGGCTATATCCAGGTCGGCGAGCCGCGCACCGGCCGCCACGGCGGACAAGGCGGCTATTCGATCGGGCGCTTCGTCGAGAAACCCGACGCGACGCTCGCCGAACGCTACCTGCAGTCGGGCGACTACTGGTGGAACAGCGGGATTTTCGTCACGCGCGCGTCGGTCTGGCTGAAGGCGATCCGCGCACTGGCGCCCGCGATCCATGCAGCCTGCGAAGCGGCGTGGCGCGCGGGCGTCGCCGAGGATCCGTTCTTCCGGATCGACGCGGCGGCGTTCGACGCCTGCCCGTCCGACTCGATCGACTACGCGGTCATGGAGCGCCTTGCCGAAAGCAGCGAGCTCGGCATCGAAGGGATCGTGGTGCCGCTCGCGGCCGGCTGGTCGGACGTCGGCACCTGGGATGCGATCTGGGAAATCATGCCGAAGGACGATCACGGCAACGTCGCGCGCGGCCCTATCGTGTTCGAGGACACGCAGGACAGCTTCGTGCGTTCGGAGGGGCGGCTCATCGCATGCGTCGGGATGAAGGACGTCGTCGTGATCGAAACGCCCGACGCGGTGCTCGTCGCAAACAAGCACGACGTGCAGCGCGTGAAGAACATCGTCGCACGCCTGAAGAGCGACCGGCGTCCGCAGGCGAGCGAGCACCGCAAGGTGCAGCGTCCGTGGGGGCACTACGATTCGATCGATCTCGGCGAACGGTTCCAGGTGAAGCGGATCGTCGTCGAGCCCGGCAAGCGGCTGTCGCTGCAGATGCACTACCACCGTGCGGAGCACTGGATCGTCGTGCGCGGCACCGCGAAGGTGACGCGCGGCACCGAGACGTTCCTGCTCAGCGAGAACGAATCGACGTACATCGCCGTCGGCGAGGTGCATCGCCTCGAGAATCCCGGCCGGATTCCGCTCGAGATCATCGAGGTGCAATCCGGCAACTATCTCGGCGAAGACGATATCGTGCGCTTCGACGACCAGTACGGACGCGCCGTCGTCGACGCGCTGCCGGAAACGCGTGCGGTGCCGCTCGCTTCGCGGGAACCGCATGAGCGGGTTGTGGAAGGAGATATCGTGCGGTAAGCGCGTTAAGCGCAGGCCGTGCCCGCCGGCGCGCGCATCGTGTCGTCAATCGATGCCGCGCTGCGACCAGCGTGCCTGCCTCAGCGATTCGCGCACGCGCGGCAACTGCGACGTGTCCGCGCCCACCGTCACGCCTGTCGCGAGCGGCTGTACGACCGCCGCCCCGCACTGCCCCACCTTCGATCCTCCTGCATTCGGGTGGCCCGCGGCGCAGCCGCCACCGCCCACCTGCACCGGCATCCCGCCGATCGCGGACAACCGGTTATCCGCGATCCGGTATTGCGACACGTTTCCCCATACGCGAATGCCGGCGAACCGCGCGCGCGACACGCGGTTGCCGACCACGACCACGCGCGTCACCGAGCCCGACCACGTACTGACGTCGATCGCGGCCTGCTGCGTCAGCGGGCGCGGATCGGTGCGCGCGGTCGCGGTCTGGATATCCGAGATCTCGTTGTTCTCGACCAGCACGCCGGACGCGCCGTAGGTCCGGAAGCTGTCCTCCTGCGCGACCAGAATGCCCGCGCTCACCTGCACGTTGCGCACGATGTTGTTCGCGATCGTCACGTCCGCGCCGCCGACCACCGTGATGCCGCGCCCCCACACATTGCCCTCGAGCGAGTTGCCGGTAATCAGCACGTTGCGGCTGAGCACGCCGTCGCCCTGGTAGCTCACCACCGCAATCATGTCGTCGCCGGTGCCGCGCACGACGTTACCCTGCACGAGCACGTTGCGCGCGCCGTGCGTGATGTGGATGCCGTCCGCCAGCGTCGCCAGCACCTCGTTGCCGACGATCGCGACATCCGCTCCGCCGAACACGAAAATGCCGCCGCCACCGCCGTCGATCACGTTGTCGAGCACCTGCACGCCGCGCCCGGTCACTTCGATCTTGGTCGATTTCGGCGTTTCCATCCGCGTCGAGCCGGTTCCTGCGAGCCTGAATCCGACGATCGTCGTGCCGTCGCCGCGCATCTCGATCGTCTGGTCGTCCGGCACGGTCGCGATCAGCGTCGCGCCGTAACCCGACAGCACGACCTGCGCTTGCCGAACGACGAGCGAACGGCCGACGATGTAGCGCCCCGGCGCGAACACGAGCCGCTGGCCGGGATGCAGCGCGTCCAGCGCGCGTTGCAGCGCGTCGGCCTGGTCCGCGCCGTCGGGTGCGGGGTCGACATGCGCATCCGGCACCATCGCGTGGATCGCGCCCTGCGCCGCGGCGTGCACCGCCAGCGCGGGACTACCCATCGCCCATACGCCGAGCATCGCGCAGCAGAGACGGGAAAGGCATCGGCGTCTACGCATGCCGGCCGCTTCCACGCGTGTCATGCGGCCTGCGGGCGCACGACACGCGCCCCGGCCACGACGGAAATCCGGCCAGCCGAGCAGTCCCCGTGCGCAGCGCGATCAGGTAGACCGCCATCGGAACCGCCAGGCCGGCGAGCGTGCCGAGCACGAGATGCGTCGCGAGGCTGCTGACGCCCGCGCGCATCAGCACGATGCGCACGCCGCCCATCACCACGATATGCATCAGGTAGATCGGCATCGACGCCCACCCGACCGCCACCAGCCACCCGGCCCGCGCGGGGGACGACGCATACCGGTACGCAAATTGCAGCATCAGCGCGATGCCGGCGAACGCGGCGGGCACGGCCCAGATGCTCGTTGCACCGCCCAGGCCGTGCGCCAAAACGACCGCCGCGACGAAGACCGCCGCCGTCACCGCGCATGCGGCGCGATCGCTGTGGCGTTCGAGCCAGCCCGGCAACGCGCGCGCTGCAACGACGCCGGCCACGAAGAACGGCCAGTTCATCAGCGTCGTCGACAGGATGCCCCATTGCGTCGCCGCGCCGATGGCCAGCCCGAGCACCACGCTTGCAATGAGCGCGCCGCGGATGCGCGGCGGCATCGGCACCTGCGCAAGCGCAGGCACCCGCCGCGCAAGCAGCCAGACGCCGATCATGCAAAGCATCAGCGCATACAGGAACCAGAACTGCGCAAACGGCCGCCAGCCGATCGCCAGCAGGTCGGCGAGCGTAAACGGATGATTGGTGCCGTGCGACGCCATCGCGATCTGCACACCGCCTTGCAGGACCGACCACATCAGGTACGGATAGACGATCGTCCGCACCTTCGCCCCGATGAACCGGTGCGGCGCGCTGCGCAACGAGCCGCAGACGTGCAGCCCGGACAGGAAGAAGAACAGCGGCATGTGGAACGTGTAGATCACGTAGTCGATCCATTCGAACACGGTATCGGGCAGGCCCGCCGGCACGAGGCCCGACGAGGCGGCTCCGCGCAACACGTGTCCGTAGACGACAAGCATGATCCCCGCGCCACGGGCGACGTCGAGGCTGGTTTCGCGTGCGGTCGTAGTCATGTGAGCGGTCGATGCGGCGGCCCCGTCAGGGCCCGCGCGCGTTGAGAGTGGTCATGAGACGCTCCACTCTATGCATGCCGGCGGCGAAAGACTGTGGGCTGGGCGACAGTTAGCCGATATCGCGCGCATACCGGATCGCGGCGACGCGCGCGGCTGCCGGCGACGCCCGTTGCGGGCGCTTCGCGAACCACCGGAACACGACGATCAACAGCACGACCGGTACGAAGTTGCGACCGCTGAACAGGTTCGGAATCCGCAGGATTTCCATCAGCGACACATAAAGCACCGCGTGCGCGCAGCACCAGAAGCCGTTCCCGCTCCGCCAGCCCGCATAGCCGCGACCGAACACCCAGCCGGCAAACGCCGCGTTCAGCAACCCGAACCAGCCCCATTCATAGAAGTGGACGAAGATGCCCGACGGATTGTTGAACTCGGGGTCGGCGTAGCTGTTCAGGAACAGGTCGAGACTGTCGCCCGAATCGAGCCACGGCTGCAGCGTCGCGCCGACCACCGGGAAGCGCAGCAACCAGTCGAACGTGAACATCGGATGCCCGCTGCCCCAGCCGAGCACGTTGAGGATTCCGGCGCCGTTGTTCAGCGACGTCGAGTAGTACAGGCCCAGGCGTTCGAGCGCGAAATCGAAGATGTTGTCGTAGATGTTGATGTAGTAGGTTTCCCACGAACGGTTGTATTCGTTCACGATGAACAGGCCGAGCAGCAGCGGAATCGCCGCATACGGCCCGAGCGCCAGGAGCCGCGAACGCTTGCGGCCGAACCGGAACCGCACGACCATCAGCGCGAACGGCAACACCACCTCGATGATCGCGAGCCGCTCCGCGAAGATGAAGCTGCGCAGCAGCGTCAGCACGGTGAGCACGGCCAGGTACGCCTTGTAGCGGTTGAACCCCTTGACCGGCGTCCGGAACACGTAGAAATACAGCGCGACGAACGGCGCCGTCGCCTGCGTGAAGGTGCTCAGGCCGGTGACGCGCCCTTTCAGCTCGATCAGCTCGAACGTGTTCGCCGTGCCGGACAGGAACGACAACAGCACAGCCGGATGCGCGAGGATGCCGCTCATCATCACGAGATAGCCGAACAGCGCGAGCGCGAACACGAAATCGAGCACGCGCGGCGACAGCTCGACCGGCCCGTCGTCCGGCACGCGCCGGAACTGCGCGTCGGTCGCCGCGAACCACGCGGACGCGGTCAACACCAGCAGGAACAGGCCGCCCGCGAACGCGGCGTAGCCGTCGAAATAGATGCGTGCGATCGACTTCTGATCGCCGAGCAGGCCGATCGACAGCATCGCGTACAGCGGCAGGATGAAGATCAGCACGAGCCGCGCCGGATCCTCCCACCAGTAACCGGCGTAACCGGCAGCCCGGGCGGCGCGCGCCGCCCGGCGCACCGTCGCCGGCTGTCGCTGCCGCACGCGCACGCCGGCCCCCACTCGTTTGTTCATGATGTCCGTTCCATCGCTACCCGTGCGCGCACCGCGCGAACCCGCCGGCGTCACGCGTTCGCCGCTCAGCGCGCTGGCGGCCGCGCCGCCATCACGCCAGCGTAGCCGGACGCGGCCTGATGGGTGTTCGCATCCGTGTAACCGTAGTCGTACCGTCCCGGGCTGCCCTTGAAGTCGTTCAGGATCACGCCGCGTACGTCGATATGCGCGTGCTCGAGCCGTCGCGCACTTTCGTCGAGCTCGGTCAGCGTCGTCACGCCGCTGCGCGCGACGAGGAACACGGTCCCGGCCAGGCGTCCGAGCACCAGCGCGTCGGCCACCGGCAGCAGCGGCGGCGCGTCGATCACGACCATGTCGTAGCGCGCCGCGACGCGCTCGATCAGCTCGGCGAGCGCGGGTTGCAGCAGCAGTTCGCCCGGATCGGGCACGACGTTGCCCATCGGCATGAAATCGAGGCCGGGCGTCGCATCGCGCTTGATCGCCTGGTCGAGCGCGTGCGTGCCGGCGACCACATCCGCCAGGCCCGGCGCGCGGCTGTAGCGAAACCGCTCGTGCAGCGAGCCCTTGCGAAGGTCCGCGTCGATCAGCAGCACGCGCCGCTTCGCGGCGCCCACCAGCGACGCGAGATTCGCGGCGACGAACGACTTGCCGACGCCCGTCGTCGGCCCCGAGATCAGCACGACACGGTTCGGTGCGTCGGACATCGACAATTGCAGCGCCGTGCGGAAATTGCGCATGCTTTCGAGCGCCGCGCCCTCCGGGGCGCCCGGCGGCTCCGGCGTGCGCGCGCCGCGCCGCCGCGCTGCTTTCGACGGCGGCACGGCTGGCTCGGACACCGGGCTGTGCGGCACCGCCGCGAACACCGGCAGGCCTGTCGACCATTCGATTTCCTCGACGTCGCCGACCGTGCCGGCGACACGCTGCCGCACGATCACGACCGCGGCGCCGGCCAGCAGGCCGAGGATCAGCGACGCGATCACGGCCATCCCGCGATGCGGCCCGGTGGGCGTCTCGGCGACCTTCGCGGCATCGACGATCCGCACGGTGCCGGTCTTGCTGGCCCGCGCGAGGATCATCTGCTGGCGCGTGTTGAGCAGGTTCGTGTAGAGCGCGGTATCGACGGCCACGTCGCGCTGCAGCTGCAGCACGCCCTGCTCGACGGTCGGCAGCTGCTGGATCTGCTTGCGCACCGTATCGAGCGAATGCTGTGCGTCGGCGAGCTGCGCGTCGACCGCGACGACGGCCGGATGCTTCGGCATGAACCGGGTCAGCAGCTCTTCGCGGCGCTGCTGCAGCGTCTGCACGCGCGTCTCGATGTCGACCGACTGCTGCCGCAGCGCCAGCCCTTCGTCGCTCGTGTTGACGGTGCCGTGCGACGCGCGGAACGCGTTGAAGCGGCTTTCCGCCTGTTCGAGCTGCGCCTTCAGTTGCGGCAACTGCGCGTCCATGAAACGGATCAGCTTGTCGGCCGCCGCGGACTTGCGCTGTGTGTTCTGCGCCAGATACGCGTCGCCGACCGCGTTCAGCACGCGGCTGTCGTGCACGGGATCGGTACCGTCGAGCGTCACGCCGATCATGTTCGACTGCTTGCCGCGCTCCGAGATCAGCGCGTTCTTCTGCAGCCACGCCGTCGCCTCTTCGTCAGCGTAGCGCGTCAGGTCGAAGCGCGCGCCGGGCTCGCCCGCGACGCCGCGCACGAACACGTCGAGCGGCCCCTGCGGCGTCTCGACGTGCAGCGGCTGGCCGACCCTGCCCTGCCATACCGGGCCCGTCCTGCCGAGCAAGCCCGTGCGCTGCAGCGTATAGGCGCCGTCGTTGCCGACGGTCAGCGCGAAACGCTTGCCGAGGAAACGCTTCGGCACGTCGAAGGTCGGTACGTCGATGCGCTCCGTGCCGTACACGTAACCGCCCGGCAGCGGCGACGACAGCCCGTCGGCCGCGTTCACGAACCGCCAGCCGACGATCGGCAGGTAATGCGGCCGCGCGTCGACGGCCAGATTGGTATCGTCGACCGCCCGCGCCATCACCGCGCGCGATTTCAGCACCTCGATCTCGGTCGATGCATCGGTCTTCAGGTCGAACACCGACGACGGATCGCCCGGCGGCGAGTTCGGCTTCGACTCGGTCGGACTCTGCTCGACCTGGAACAGGATGTCGGTCCGGTAGACGGGACGCGCGCAAAGCGCATAGACGGCCCCGGCAAGCGCGCCCGCGAGCGCCGTGCACAGGATCAGCCGCCGGCCGCCGACCAGCATGGTCCAGTAGCGGCGGTACGGATAGGACGGCCGCAACGCGGGCCCGTCGTGCGGGTCAGGCAGGGTCAGGGAGTTCATGCAGGATCAGTCCCGTAGGCGCGACGAATCACGATCGCGAAATCGGTCACGAGGTTCACGGTGAAATGGCCTTGGCCGTCAGCGCACCCTGCGCGGACGACGGAATCAGCAGGTTGACGACACGGCTCCAGCGCACCAGCGACGACGCATCGACGAACACGACATCGCGACGCTCGAGCGGGAACCGGTCGGCCAGCGCGAACGAGGCCGGCGAACTCCCGTCGAGGTGAAAGACCTGCGGCCGGTTGCCGGGCCCGCGCCGCACCACGTACACCTGCCGCGCGTCCGCCGTGTACTGGCTGACGCCGCCCGTGTCGCCGAGCGCTTCGCCGAGGCTCATCCGGCCGTCGGTCAGTGTCAGCGTCGCCGGACGCGACACTTCGCCGAGCACGAACACCTTGCTGTCGCTCGCCGCGCGCACGCGCACGAGATCGCCGTCGTGCAACAGGATGCTGGTCGGGTTGATGCCCGCGGCCAGCATGGCCGGCAGGCTCACCATCACGGTCTTGTCGCCGCGCGTCACCGACACCTGGGAGCGGTCGGCCGTCGCGGTGAAGCCGCCCGCGCGGTCGATCGCCTCGGGCAGCGTCATCGGCATGTCGTTGACGATCTGCAGCCCCGGCGTGCGCACTTCGCCGTCGAGATAGACGCGCTTGCTGCGGTATGCCTGGACGCGCACCGCGATCTGCGGCTTGCGCACGTATTCGCCGAGCCGCTTCGTCAGCACCGCGCGCGCCTGCGCCTCGGTCAGCCCTGCCACGTGCACGAGGCCCGCATAGGCGAACTGCACGCTGCCGCTCGCGTCCACCGTATAACCGGTCGCGACCGAGCTGGCGCCGACGCTGTCGCCGCCGCCCGTGGTCTGGGTCGTCGGCAGGTTCAGTTCCGGGTGATCCCACACGACGATGCTCAGCACGTCGCCGGGGCCGATCACGTATGGCTTCGGCGTGCCGAACAACTGGCGGATTTCCGCGTCGACGCTGGCCGACCGTGCCGCATGCTGCTGCTCGACGAACGCCGGCGTGATCTCGATCAGATCCTCGCCCGCTACGTTCTGAACGCCGTCGAGGCCGCCCGAACCCGATGCATCGGCACCCACACGCGCATTCGCGTCGCGTTCGGCAGGCGCGCGATACGTCATGCCCGGCGCCAGCGCGCACGCGCTCAGCGCGCACACGGCGGCCGCCAGCGCCACGCGCGACAGCCAGCGCGTGCGTGACAGCAGCCTGCCGGCCGTCGATTCCTTTTGCGTCGTCGTTGACATGGTGTCCTTCCGAAACTGTGCGGTAACCCGCCAAACGCGGCGGGCTCCGGCATTACGCTTGCCAGCGCGGCTCGCCATGCGGCGCCGCGCCTCCCTCGTCACCGCACGTCATTCCGTACGATTCGTCATGAACTGCTCTTCGTCACTTTCGTCACTTATATCGCTCGTCTGCATCCTGTCGGCCGGTTTCGCGTGCGCCGCCGATGCGCAATCCGTGCGGTCCGACCCGGCCGACGCGCCGGCCTTCGCATCGTCGGCGCTGATCGCGCCGGCCCCGCTGCAGCGTTCGGCGCAAACCGCGACTGCCGGCATCGCAACCGCGGCATCCGATGCCGCGGTGCCGGACCTTGCGCTTCCCGGCATTCGCACCGCCGCGGAACCGGCATCGCGCGCCCGCAGCACGCTGCGGCGGCCGCTCGTGCCGGGCCGTCCGAGCCGCCCGAAAGCGGCCAGCGCGCCCGCCGACGACCTGTGGCGCAGCGACACGCTGTACGCATCGCCGTACACGACGTCGCCCTATGCGCAGCCGGGCGATCCGGACTGATGCGATCCGGCCGCTCATGCACGGGCGCGACGGCGCCTGCACCGATACACGATTGGACACCGCCGCGACCGGCGCGTCTGTGAGCGAGCCCACCGAACGCCGATCTTCATACGAAGCGGCGATCGCACCCCGTAATCCGCGCATCGCGACGCGATGCGCGTCACGAACTTTCGACCGATACGTTCGCGTACGGCCGCCCGGCTGCGTCGGGTGCCGACGGATCGGCGACGCGTGCGGCCGGCCAACCCGGGTCGCCGCCCAGCGCCCGCATGCAGAGATCGATCACGGCGGCCGTTCCCGCCGCGCCGTACAGCGCGTGGTCGACCTGCGGCATCAGGTGCAGCCGCACGTGGCGCGAGCGCCGAAACGCGCACTCGACCGCGCCGAAGTGGCGCCGGACGTCGTCGATGCCCGGATCGAGCGCGCCGTACACGAGCATCGTCCACACGTTGCGCTGCGCAAGTTCGCGCATCACGCCGCGCGGCGTGCCGGCACGCGGCTTCCAGCCGACGCGCGCGGCCGCCGCCTTCACCGGCACGCTGATGCGCGCGATACCGTTCGCCGCCACCGCGCGCAGGATCGGACGCAGGTCGCGCCGCTCGGCGACGAGCCGCTTCCAGCGCCGCCAGTCGCGCACCGACAGCCAGTAGCCGCGCACCGAGTTGATCCGCTGCTTCTGCGCCGCTTCGAGCGTGAGTCCGGCCGGCCACACGAAGCGCGCGAGATTGATCGCGATCACGCCGCCGAGCGACGCCGTTTTCACCGCCGCATGCAACGCCGCGTACGCGCCGGAACAGATGCCGGCCGCGATCACGTCCGGATGGCCGATCGCACGCAGCCAGTCCGCCGCCGCCGCGACGTCGTCGATCGCCTGCGGCGAATACACGACGCCCGACTGGTCGTCCGGCGCACCGGGCCCGCTGTCGCCGACGCCGGTCACGTCGATCCGCAACGTCGTCACGCCGGCCCGCGCCAGTGCGCGGGCGATGCGCACGCCGAAGCGCCCCTCGCCGCTGCGCGGATTCGTCGACGTGTTCGCGATCACGAGCGCCGGGCCGACCGGCGTTGCCGGCCGCGTCCCCGCCGGACGGCACAGCACGCCGACCAGCCGGCCCGGGCCGACCGCGACGACCTGCTCCGTCATGTCGCTCATGTCGAGCGCGACGGCCGACTCGCCGCTCCACGTGCCGACCGTGTGCGGTGAAACGCGGGCGACGACGGCCGTATCCGGTGCGCGCCCGACGATCCAGTTCACCAGCGCGTCGATCGCCGCGTGCGGCAGGCGCGAGCGCGTGCCGTCCAGCATCGTCGTCGGCCATTCACGGAACGGATCGCACGTCACGTCCACGCCGCGCGCCAGCAACGCGTCGCGCAACGCAGGCCCGTCGCCCTGCTCCGGCTGGATCAGCAGCATCGCACCGGGCAGCGCCGGCGCGTCGCGCACCGCGTCGCACAGATCGATTGCCTTCAGCGCGTCGACGAAATCGGCCGGGTAGCGATGCCCGAGCACGTTCATGCACGATTCGTCGCGGTGCGCGACGCGGATCGCGGGCGGCATCGTATCGAGCCACTGGCGATGCACGAACGACAGCTCGCGCAGGTATGCACGGCCGCGCACCACCGGCGACAGCGCCACCATCGCATCGACGCGCGGCGACGCGTGCCGGCCCGCGCCCGAGGCGGCCAGCATCGCGAACAGCGCACCCGCGCGGAGGCCGACGAGCGTCAGCGCGGTCACGCCGGCTTCGTCGCGCAGCAGGTCGATCGCGTGATGAATGCTGTCGATGCTGGCGGCATGCCGTCCGGCGTCGAGATCGTCGCCCGCGGAATCGCCGGCGCACGGATAGTTGAACCGCAACACCGTGACGCCCGCGCGGGCGAGACGCTCCGCGATCGCCCGCATGAGCTTGTGCGTCCACGCGGCCTCGTGACCCAGCGATTCGCACAGGATCACGCCCTGTCCCGTCTGTCCTTCGTGCAGCCACCCCACACAGCTGCCGAACGTTATCGGTTTCACTCGGTACTCCTCGGATCGGTATTTGTTATTCCATGCGCACGCGCGCCGGCGGCTCCACCGGATTGCGCGGCTGCGCGATTCCCGCGACGGGCCGGCGACGGCAGGAAGTCCGGCTGCGGTCTTCCGCCGCGCCCCTGCGCGGCCCGCTCGCCGTGTTCCATGCGCCGCACTGCCCCACGCGCGAGCCGGCCTCGCGCAAGCGCGCGCCGACCGGCATGCGTGACATTCGCCGCGTTGCACCGGCTTCATCCGCTCGCGGGCCGGTCGTGCTGCCGGTTGCAGGCTTCGCCTGCATCACATCCGCCGCGGACGAAACAGTGCGTCTGATTAGATCATTCGGCCCGATCGGCCTTCGGTGCGCCAGCTTACAAATGCATTCATCACCGCGGCGATACAACACGGCGCGCACTTTCGCGATTCGTTCCGCCCGTGCGAATGGAATCCGCGAACGGTAGGCTCGCGAACAATGCGTCGCCGCGCGGCCCGTATCATGGCCGCCATACGATGTGACGTAGCCGTGCCGGCCTCGCCGGAACGGGTCGCGAATCCTCGCAGCCGGGTCAGCGCCGACCGGCCGCGCATCCGCACGGCAGCACGCAACCCGCCGCCATGCGATACCCAACGGCGCCGACCGAGCGAATGTCAAACCTCAAGAAGAACTTCCTGCTGCTGCTGACGCTGCAGATTTCGATGTATGCGGTGCCGCTGCTGATCGCGCCGCTGCTGACGCACGCGCTGGGCCCGGAAGGCTATGGCCAGCTCGCGTTCTCGCTCGCGGTCATCGCGTATCTCACCAACTGCACGAGCTACAGCTTCGACCTGACCGCGACACCGCGCATCGCGCTCGCCCGCGACGACCGCGCCGAACGCTCGCGCATCTTCTGGGCGACGCTGTACGCGCAGATCGGGATAGCGGCCGTCTGCTTCGTCGTGCTGGTGGTGCTGACGCTCGTGATCGGGCGCTTCGGCGAGGATCGCGACCTGCTGCTGATCGGGTTCGGCATGGTCGCCGGCGTGGCATTCACGCCCGGCTGGTATTTCCAGGGCATGGAGAAGCTGCGCGCGCTCAGCCTGATCCTGTTCGTCGGCCGCGTGCTGAGCCTTCCCGCGATGTTCGCCGTCGTGCACAGCCCGGCGGACATCGATCGCGCGATGATCGTCAACGCCGCCGTGCCGCTGCTGTCGGCGATCGCGCTGGCCGTCTACCTGTATCTCCATCGAGAAATCGACTTCGTGCGCGTCGGCGTTGCCGACATTGCCGAATCGCTGAAAGGCGGCTGGCAGGTGTTTCTCGCATCCACGTCGATCGCGTTCTACGCATCGACCAACACCGTGCTGCTCGGCTTCGTGTCGGGCAACGTCGCGGCCGGCTACTTCGCCGCCGGCGACAAGCTGATCCGCGCGGCGCTCAGCATGCTCCAGCCGCTGAAGGCCGCCACCTATCCGCGCATCAGCTACCTGATGCGGCATGCGCGCAACGACGCGTTCTCGTTCCTGCGCAAGCTGTTCGTCGTGCAGGTCGTGATGGTGCTCGGCATCTCGCTGGTGATTTTCTTCGGTGCGCCGCTGGCGGTGCGCATCCTGTACGGCCCGTCGTACGAACCGACGGTTCACGTGTTGCGCTGGATGGCGTTCATCCCGTTCATGGCCGGCATGACCGACCTGTTCGGCGTGCAGACCATGCTGCCGCTCGGCATGAAGACGGCCTTCACGCGCATCCTGATGTCGTCCGGTATCCTGAACATCGTGCTGCTGCCGGTGCTCGCGAAGTATTTCGCCGAACTGGGCGCCGCCGCCGCCGTGCTGCTCGCGGAGGCCGCGGTTGCCGCCGCGCTCGCGGCCGTGGTCTATCGCGCCGGCATTCCGCTGCTCGGCAGCTCCGTTGCGCGCCGCTAGCATGCGGCCGCATGACGGCGCGACGCGGGCCGCCCGCGCCGGAAGACTCGAACCCGCTTCACCGGGGAGCTGCTCATGGCAGACCTGACCATTGCAATCTGCAACTACAACCACGGCGCCTATCTGCGTGCCGCGATCGACTCCGCGCTCGCACAGACCGCGGACGGCATCCGCGTGCTGGTGATCGACGACGGATCGACCGACGATTCCCGCGACATCATCCGCTCGTACGGCGAGCGCATCGCGGCGGTCTTCCAGGAGAATCGCGGCCAGGTCGCCGCGTACAACCGCGCGCTCGAGCATGTCGCGACCCGATACGTGATCCTGCTCGATGCGGACGACCTGCTCTATCCCGACGCCGCCGCCCGCGTGCTGGCCGCGTTCGCGGCCGGCGACTTCGTGAAGGTGCATTTCCGGCTCGACGTGATCACGCGCGAAGGCGCCGCAACCGGCGTCACCGTCCCGCAGTCGGGCGTCGACACGGATTGCGGGCGCCTGCTGCGCACGGGCTGGCTGTATCCGTCGCCGCCCGCGTCGGGCAACGCGTACCTGAGCGACGCGCTCCGGCGCATCTTCCCGGTGCCCGTCACGGCCGACAACCTGCACGGTGCCGATTTTTATGCGATCTACGGAATCGCGCTGCTCGGCGCCGTCCACATGATCGACGCGCCGCTTGGCGGTTATCGCGTTCACCAACCGGCCGCACACGCCGCCGGCGACGCGAACCGCGATACCGCCGATCTCGCGTTCGCCAATGCGGAAGACGCAGCCACGGGGGCGTCGAAGGCTGAACGCCGATGGTCGACGCTGCGCACGATTGCCCGCTCGCGGCTTCACGAAGCGCTGCCGAGCGAACCGTTCGATTTCTCGATCGAAAAGGCCCGCTTCGCGAGCACGCTGTACCGTGCGCCGCTCGCGCGCCGCTGGCGCTGGTTCCTGTCCGATTCGGGCCGTTACTGGCATACGGTGCTGCGCAATCCGTTCTGGCGCCCGTTCAAGAAACTGGCCGTCGCCGGGCTGTCGCTCGCATGCCTGCTGCCATCGTCGACGCTCAGCGACCGCGCGATCCGCTACATCGCCAATCCGCTCGCCCGCGCCCGCAAGTCGTCCGATCCGCGCACCGCACGCGATCCAGGATCCCGTACCGCCGGATGACGGCAGGCTCCGTCGATTCGATGCGCACGCAACGAACCGCACCTGCTGCTTCGCCACACTCCCTGCGCAAACGCCCATACGCAGGCACTTCTTACCCTGCTGCACAGCCGCAATCGGGAACGATGACCGTCTTTTCGTCGCATCGCGCGACCGTACCGAATAAAGATCGTACGTATCGGTAGAAACACCGATGCTGTAGTCGAACTACATTCATACCATTAGTCGCTGCTGAGAGTCGCTACATCCGATTCGGCAGCGTCGGACGGCCTGCGCGTCGCCGTCCGCGTTGACCGGTCGAGCCCAACCGGCCGTAACGATTCCCCGCCTGGCCTGGCATGCCGACGCGCAACCACCCTGCATCGCCAGCCGAATGCGTCCGGTGCGAATCCACCGGGCGTGCGCAGCTCCAGACATCATCCGAACAACGAGCAATACGATCATGGAGAGCAACATGCGGGACAAACTCTGGCCGGCCGTCGTGCTGGCAGCGACCCTCTGCACCACCGCCTACGCGGGCAACGCCGATTTCAACTCGCAGGGCGACGCCGCCGACGCATTTGCGTCGGCCGCCGCGCAACGGCGCGCCGACCTGCTCGTGCGCAAGATGACGCTCGACGAAAAAATTCAGTTCATTCATTCGCAATACGAAATGTCGAAGGTGCCGGGCGGCGGCGCCGGCTACATCCAGGGCGTGCCGCGGCTCGGCATTCCCGATCTCAACATGGTCGACTCGGCCACCGGTTCCGGCAGCACGTCGCAGGCCAGCACGACGTTTCCCGCGACGATCGCCGTCGCCGCGAGCTGGGATCGCCGCCTGTCGTACGACTTCGGCAAGCAGGTCGCGATCCAGTTGCGCGCGCAAGGGTTCGGCATGGGCCTCGCCGGCGGCACCAATCTCGCGCGCGAACCACGCGGCGGCCGCCTGTTCGAGTATCTCGGCGAGGATCCGCTGCTCGCTGGCGACCTGCTCGCCGAACGCACGCTCGCGACGCAGCGGCAGAAAGTCATCGCGACCATCAAGCACTACGCCGGCAACGAACAGGAGCACGGCCGGATGGGCGGCAACACGCAGATCGACGAACGCACGCTGCGCGAACTGTACCTGCTGCCGTTCGAAATCGCCGCGAAGCGCGGGCGGCCAGGCAGCGTGATGTGCAGCTACAACCGCCTGAACGGCACGTATGCATGCGAGAACAATCACCTGCTGAACGACGTGCTGAAGAACGAATGGGGCTTCCAGGGCCAGGTGCAGTCCGACTGGGGCGCGACGCACAGCACCGCCGCCGCGATCAACGCCGGGCTCGACGAGGAAGAAGACGTCGGGCCGAGCGTGTACCTGACGCCGGCGGCCGTCAAGCAGGCGATCGCGAACGGCTCGGTGTCGACCGCGCGCCTCGACGACATGGTGCGCCGCAAGCTCGCCGTGATGATCCGCGTCGGCGTGATGGACGATCCGGCCAAGGGCGGCGGCACGATCGATTTCGCGGCCGCGAACCGGTTCGCGCAAGCCGCCTCCGAGCAGTCGATCGTACTGCTGAAGAACGACGGCAACCAGTTGCCGCTTGCCGCGTCCACGCTGTCGCGTATCGCCGTGATCGGCGGCCATGCCGATGCGGCCGTGCTGTCGGGCGGCGGCTCGGGCAACACGCGCGATCCGGTGACGGGTTCGTTCGCGGGCTGCGGCGGCCTGACGTTCGGGTCGTCGACGGGTTGCAGCTGGTGGCGCAATCCATGGCTGAAGGTCGACGTGCCGATCGTCGCGGCGATCCGCGCGCTCGCGCCGGCCGCGCAGGTCACGTACGCGGGCAACAGCGACCAGCAGTCGCCGTTCCGCGCGTACACGCAGCAGGAGATCGACCAGGCCGCCGCGCTCGCGGGCCGTTCCGACGTCGCGATCGTCGTGGTCGCGCAGCCGTCCGGCGAGGATTTCGGCGAACTGCAAAGCCTGAGCCTCGCGAACCCGTCGAACCAGGATGCGCTCGTCGAAGCCGTCGCGCGCGCGAATCCGCATACGATCGTCGTCGTCCAGAGCGGCAATCCGGTGCTGATGCCGTGGAAGGACCGGGTGTCCGCGATCGTCGAGGCGTGGTATCCGGGCGAAGCCGGCGGCAAGGCGATCGCGAACGTGCTGTTCGGCGCCGTCAATCCGTCAGGCAAGCTGCCCGTCACGTTCCCGGCGCGCGACCAGGATTCGCCGACGTGGGGGCAAAACGGCGCGTTCGACAACGATCCCGTCTACGCGGAGAAGCTGAACATGGGCTATCGCTGGTATGACGCGCGCAACATCAAGCCGATGTTCGAATTCGGCTACGGGCTGTCGTATACGCACTTCGCGTATTCGGGGCTGTCGGTGTCGCGGCAATGGGACGGCTCGCTGAGCGTCGCGTTCACCGTGCGCAACGACGGGCGCGTCGCCGGTGCGGAAACGCCGCAGGTCTATCTCGGCGTGCCGTACAAGGACGAGCCGCCGAAGCGGCTGGTCGGCTGGGAGAAGATCCGGCTGAATCCGGGCGAGGCGCGGCATGTTCGCGTCACGGTGTCGCCGCGGATGCAGAGCGTGTGGGATACGTCGCGCAACGGCTGGCGCGTCGTGCCGGGCGGGACGGTGTATGTCGGCGCGTCGTCGCGCGATATCCGGCTGCAGGGCAACTGAGCGTCGATGAACCGACGGGGGCGCCGCACATGACGTGCGCGGCGCCCCCGCATTTGCTCATCTGCCGACGATCTTCAGCGGAACCGTTCAATCGGCGCGCTGCTCCGGCCGGGCCGAGCGACAGATTTCGGCAAGCACATCGAGACCACGCGCCGGCTCGCGCACGAACGGATTCGACTCGTCCCATGCGTAGCCGGCCAGGATCGAGCAGATCATCCGTTTGACTTCCGGCGCCTTGTCCTCGTGGAAGACGATGTCCTGCAGATCGCCGGAATACCAGCGTTCGACGAATGCGCGGAACGTATCGATTCCCTTGCGCAGCGGCGTGCCGTAGTCGCGCTGCCAGTCGACCGTCTCGCCGCGCAGGTGGCGCTCGAGCGTCGCGACCGCCAGATGGGACGACCGCAGCGCGATCGTCACGCCCGACGAGAAGATCGGGTCCAGGAACTCGCCCGCATTGCCGAGCAACGCGTAACCGGGACCGTGAAGGCGCTCGACGTTCGACGCGTAGCCGCCAATGTGCCGCACCGGCATCACGAACGGCTTGCTGCCGACGAGGCGCGCCAGCGTGGGTTCGGTCTGCAGCAACTCGCGCAGCAGTTCTTCTCGATGCGTGTCCGGCACGTCGAGGAAAGCGGCCTCCGCCACGCAACCGACCGACGAGCGTCCGTTCGTCAGCGGAATCATCCAGAACCACACGTCGCGCCGCTCGGGATGCACCGCGATGCAGATCTTGTCGCGATCGGTCGATCCCGCGGGCAAGCGATCCTCGACGTGCGAGAAGATCGCCGCGCGCATCGGCAGCCGCGTCGGCGCCTCGAGATCGAGCAGGCGCGGCAGCACCCTGCCGAATCCGCTTGCATCGAGCACGAACGACGCGTGCACGCGGTAATCGCACCCGGCTTCGTCCACGACCTCGAGCGTCGGGCGATCGCCCGGCACAAACGCGCGCACCGTGTGGCCGAATCGCACGTCGGCACCTTGCCGAGCCGCGCAGCGAATCAGCACGTCGTCGAACGTGGCGCGCTCGACCTGATACGCCGTCCCCCATCCTTCCGTAAACTTCTCGCGAAAATCGAACGACGACATCCGGTCGCGATGCACGAAGTACGCGCCGTTCTTGAACTGGAACCCTGCCTCGACGACCGCCTGCAGCATGCCGGCCTCGTCGAGATAATCCATGCTCTGCGGCAGCAGGCTTTCGCCGATCGAGAAGCGCGGAAAGTGCTGGCGCTCGAGCACCAGCACCGACCGTCCGGCCTTGCGCAACAGCCCCGCTGCAACCGCGCCGGCAGGTCCTGCGCCGATGATCGCAACGTCGACCGATTCCGATTTCATTTCATTCATGCTTGCCTTCCATCCCGGTTCATCGGGCAGGTTGATTCTTTACGCCGCAATTCGGCGATGCAAACTACAATAACCGTTCAACAAAAGATACCAACGAAAGGCACATGACCGCTTATCGCACGCGCACGTCCACTTACGTTCCCGAAACCGCATTCGGCATCTGGTTTCTTCGCACGCACACCTGGGAACATCATGTGCTTCGCGTGGCCATCAATGACCTGAAGCGGCTCGTCGCGGCGCCGTTGCCGAAATCGCCCGTCATCCTCGATGCCGGCTGCGGACAAGGCAAGTCGTTTCGCTTGCTGAACGACGCGTTCGCTCCCGGCAAGATCGTCGGGATCGACTGCCACGACGAATCGCTTGCGCACGCGTCGGAAGCAGCCCGGCATTGCGGTGCCCCCGTCGAATTGCGGCATGCCGATTGCGCGAGCATTCCGCTCGCCGACGCAAGCGTCGACGTCGTTTTCTGCCACCAGACCTTCCATCACCTCGTCGAACAGGAACGTGCGCTGGCCGAGTTCCATCGCGTGCTGAAGCCGGGCGGCGTGCTGCTGTTCGCCGAGTCGACCGATGCCTATATCAAGTCGTGGGTCATCCGGCTGTTGTTTCGACATCCTATGCAGGTTCAGAAAAGCGCGGACGGCTATCTCGCGATGCTGCGTGAAACCGGCTTCGCGTTCGACGCCCGAAACGTGTCGTTTCCGTATCTGTGGTGGAGCCGCGCGAAAGACTTCGGCCTGCTCGAACGTATCGGCCTGCACCGCCCGAAGCCCGGCAAGCGTCGCGAGACGCTCGTCAACGTCGCCGCACGCAAGCCGGCCTGAACGGGGCCCGCCATCGGGCGGCCCTCGTTCAGGCTCGCCCGCCGCGCGTCAGTGCTTCAGCGTCACGACCTCGCCCGTCAGCGCCACGCCGGCCACGAATGCGCCCGCACCGCAGGTAAAGTCGGTCGTACTGCTGCGCAACACGTTCCGGTAGTTGCTCTTGATCCCGACGACAGCGTTGCCGCCCTCCTTCCGCGCTCGCGCTTGAAGCTCGAGTGCCGCCGACAGGAACACGTGCTGGCACGCGGCCTCATCGCTCTTGCCGAACGCGTTGGTCTTCTTGTTGGTCGCGAAGGTGCCGTACGACTTGACGATCTTCGGGTGCGACTGATCGCCGAAATAGAGCGCGACATCGCCGCCGAGCGTGTCGCCCTCGCTCGTCATCGCGCTCTCGATCGGATAGTTGCCGACAGAATCGCGCGCATGAGCCTGCGACATCGCCAACGTGCCGATGAGCAGCGAGAATGCAATCCGGTATTTCATGCCGTCCTCCGTGTCATTGCTTGTCGAGCAGCACGACGTCGCCGGACACCGCGATCGCGCCGGCGCTGCCGCTCACGCCGCAGGTGTACTCGGTCGTCGAATCGGAACGCTTGTCGTGAAAGCGCGTCGTCACGTTGATGACCGCATTCCCGCCATGATTCTTCGCATATTCGCGCAGACGGTCCAGCGCCGTGCTCAACGCCTGTTCGCACGTCGGCTGTTCCGCTTCGGTCGCACGCCGCACGCGCACCGACTCCGAACGCGGGCCGATGCTGGTCTTCACTGCCGGATGAGCTTGCGCTCCGAAATACAGGCTGACACCCGACGCATCCGGCGCCGTCGCCGACGCGGGCAGCGGCAGCGAACGAACCACGGTGCCGCAGCCCGTCAACAACGTCGCCGCGATCAGCATGCCGGCCAGATGTGCTTTCTGCTTCATTGTTCTTGTCCTCTCAGCTCAGTAGGTTCACTTCAATCGCCTTTCCAGGCATCCAACAACACACTTGCGCAGCTCCCGCCGAACCCGAACGAGATCGACAGCGCGCGCTCGATCCGCGCGGTGCGTGCTTCGCGCACCAGCGGCATCCGTCCGAGCGCCGGATCGGGCTCGCCCTCGACCGCCGTGCCGGCAACGAAGCCGTCACGCATCATCAGGATCGTGTAGATCGCCTCGTGCGCCCCGCTCGCGCCGAGCGGATGACCGGTCATGCCTTTCGTCGACGAAAACGGCGGCACGTGGCCGCCGAACACGTCGGCAAGCGCCTTCAGCTCCTCGACATCGCCAAGCGATGTCGACGGTGCGTGCGTGTTCACGTAATCAGGCAGTCGTCCACTGCCTTCGATCGCCATGCGGATCGCGCGCGCGATCCCCGCTGCGTGCGGCGTGGCCATGCCCGCACCATCCGTGCCCTGGCCGAACCCGGTCAGTTCCGCGTAGATTCGCGCGCCGCGCGAGCGTGCATGGTCGAGCGACTCGAGCACGAGGATGCCCGCCCCCGACGCGATCACGAAGCCGTCGCGGCCGCACGCGTATGGCCGCGACGCCTGCGTCGGCGTGTCGTTGTAACCGGCCGACAACGCGCCCATCGCGTCGAACATCAACGTCATGTTGTCGTGGAGCGCCTCGCTGCCGCCCGCGAGCACGATGTCCTGGCAACCCGACCGGATCAGCTGCATCGCATGCCCGATCGCCAACGCACCGCTCGTGCACGCGGAAGACGGCGAATAGGACACGCCCTCGATGCCGAACAACTGCGCGACGCACGCCGACGCCGTGCTGCTCATCGCACGCGGGACGATATAGGGCGGCGTCTTGTCGATCCCGCGCTGCGCCGCGATCGCCATCGCGTCGTCGTAGTCGGCCATCGAGCCGATGCCCGAGCCGATGATCGCGCCGGCGCGCGGCGAGCGCAGCGTCGCGGGATCGAGCCCGGCATCGCGGAGTGCCGCGGCCGCGGCATGCGCGCCGAAGCGGGCGGTATCGCCCATGAAGCGTTCGTGCTTGCGCGCGAACGGCGCAGCCGCATCGACACTGGCGACGCCCGCGACCTGGCTGCGGAAACCGCGTGCACGCCAGCGGTCGACGCGACGGACAGCGGAGCGGCCGGCACGCAGCGCGGCCGACACGTCGTCGAGCGAATTGCCCAGACACGACACGATGCCGAGCCCCGTGACGACGACGCGCGCCGGCGCGTAACCGGCTGCGCTCACGCGACGCCCCTGCGGAAGATCAACGACGTGTTGATCCCGCCGAAGGCGAAGTTGTTGCTCATCGCGAACTCCGCGTCGATCGCGCGCGCGCCGCCGACGATGTAGTCGAGCGAAGCGCAAGCCGGATCGACGTTATCGAGGTTGAGCGTCGGCACGTACCAGTTGCGCTTCATCATCTCGATCGTCCACCACGCCTCGAGCGCGCCGCACGCGCCGAGCGTATGACCGACATAGCTCTTCAGCGAACTGATCGGCATGTTTTCGCCGAACACCGATGCCGTCGCATGACTCTCGGCGACATCGCCGCGATCGGTCGACGTGCCGTGCGCATTCACGTACGCGATCGCCGCCGGATCGAGCGACGCGTCGCGCAGCGCAAGCCGCATCGCGATCGCCATCGTTTCGGCGGTCGGCTGCGTAATGTGTCCGCCGTCCGAATTGCAGCCGAAGCCGACGATCTCGGCATGGATCGTCGCGCCACGCGCGAGCGCATGTTCGTATTCCTCGAGCACCAGCGTCGCAGCCCCTTCCCCGACGACCAGACCGTCGCGGCCGACGTCGAACGGCCGCGGCGTCAGTGCGGCGGCATCGTTGCGCGTACTGGTGGCATACAGCGTGTCGAACACTGCGACGGCCGGCCCCGACAACTCTTCGGCCCCGCCTGCGAGCATCAGTGCCTGCTTGCCGGCCGCGATCGCCTCGTAGGCGTAACCGATCGCCTGGCTGCCGGACGCGCACGCCGACGACGCCGGCACGATGCGGCCCTTCAGATCCCAGAACAGGCTGACGTTGACGGCCGTCGTATGCGGCATCATCTGCACGTAGCTGTTCGACGTCACGTCGCGCATCGAGCCGGTCTCGAGCATCGTGCCGAACGCGCGGATCGGCTCGACCGAACCCGACGACGAGCCGTAAGCGACGCCCATCCGGCCGTCCTTGATCGACGGATCGTCAGCGAGCCCGGCATCGGCGAGCGCGAGTTCGCTCGCCCGCACCGCATACAGCGACACCGGCCCCATCGACCGGGTCTTCTTGCGCGGGTACCATGCCGGCGCCGCGAAACCCGGCAACGGACACGCGAGCCGCGTATGCAGCGACTCGTAGCAGTCCCACTCCTGCATGCGCTGCACCGCGTTGCGCCCGCCACGCAGGCGCGCCTCGATTTCCGGCCATGTTTCGCCGAAAGCGGTCACGCCGCCCATTCCCGTCACGACGACTCGCTTCATCACACCATCCCGCCGTTGACGCCGATCACTTGCCGCGTCACATAGGTCGCCGCATCGGACATCAGGAATCCGACCACCGCCGCCACTTCGTCGGGCTGGCCGACACGTCCCATCGGCACGGTCTGCAGCGCGTGCTCGAGCGGTACGTCATCGAGCATGCCGGTGTCGACGAGGCCGGGGGCAACGCAATTGACCGTGATGCGTCGCGACGCCAGTTCGACCGCGAGCGCCTTCGTCGCACCGATCAACCCGGCCTTCGCCGCGCTGTAGTTGACTTGTCCGCGATTGCCCATGACGCCCGATACCGACGCGATCGTCACGATGCGGCCCCCGGCGCGCAGCCGCACCATCGGCATCGTCAGTGGATGGACGACGTTGTAGAACCCGTCCAGCCCGGTTTCGATCACGACGTCCCAGTCCTCGTCCGTCAGCGCGGGAAACGCGCCGTCGCGCGTGACGCCGGCGCTGCACACGATGCCGTAGTACGCGCCGTTCGCTGCCACGTCAGCCTCGAGCTGCTGCCGACAGGCCGTGCGGTCGCGCACGTCGAACTGCAGCACGCCCGCCGTGCCGCCCTGCTCGCGGATCGCGGCCGCGACGGCTTCCGCCTGGTCGCGACCGCTGCGACAGTGAACCGTCACGGAGAAGCCGTCCGACGCGAGGCGCATGGCAACGGCCCGGCCGATACCGCGGCTCGCGCCGGTCACGAGTACTCGCCGAGTCATGAGTTGAAACTCCCTTCGATAAAAGACTGAAAATCGTCCGGCTGGTACACCTTGACGATCGCCTCCGCGCAGCACCGATCGCCTGCATGGATCGCGCATTCGTAGGCGCCGTGCCCTTCGTCGCCGCGCAGCAATTCGCGCGCGGTGATCCGCAATGCCGTGCCGGCGTCGAACGCCGCCCGATGCGCGGTGTACCGGTTCGCGCCGAGCAGCACGCCCGGTTTCGCGCGCCCGCCCGCATGCCGTGCGAGCAACCCGACGTGCGCGGCAATCGCCTGCGCCATCAACTCGATACCGATCCACGCCGGCATCGCACCGTCGTCGCCGGCATACCAGGCATCGTCGCGCACGCTCGCGGCCACCTCGATCGCCGTTTCCGAACAGCGTTCGATCGCGTCGAGCAGCAACATCGTGCCGCGATGCGGCAGCACGTCGAGCACGTCGCAAACGGCGATCTCCGCACCGTCGTGCAACGTTTCGGTGAGCGAACCGGTCTGCATGTCAGCTCCCCAAGATCAGGCTGGCATTGCTGCCGCCGAAAGCGAACGAATTGCTCATCACATACTGTCCCGATGCATCGCCGGCCAGCCGGCGTTCCGTTTGTACGAGATCCAGCGCCGGCAACGCCGGATCAGCGTCGCCGTCCCAAACGTGCGCCGGCAGCGACACCCCGCGCGCGAGCGTCAACCAGCCGAATCCGAGTTCGGTCGCGCCCGCCGCGCCGAGCAGGTGCCCCGTGAGCGGCTTCGTTCCGCTCGCGGGTACGCCGGCGGGAAACACCCGCGCGGTCACGCGCGCTTCCATCTCGTCGTTCAGGCGCGTTGCCGTCGCATGCAGGTTCACGTAGCCGATCGCGGACGGCGTCACGCCCGCATCGGCGAGCGCCGCGCGCAGCGCGTCCTCGGCGCCGAGTCCGGCCGGGTCCGGTGCCGAGATGTGATGCGCGTCGCTCGATTCGCCGACACCGGCAAGCCGCACCGCGGCTTCGTCGCGGCTCATTACGAACACGGCCGCGCCTTCGCCGATGGTGATCCCGCATCGGTTACGGCTCATCGGGTTGGTCCGCGTCGGGCTGACCGATTCGAGCGACGCAAAGCCTTGCAACGTCATCTCGCACAGCGAATCCGCGCCGCCGACGATCACCGCATCGCACAGGTTCAGGCGCAGCAGGCGACGCGCCGCCGCGAACGCCTTCGCGCTCGACGTGCAGGCTGTCGACACCGTATAGGCCGGTCCTGCCAGGCCCAGCGCCGCCCGCACGAACGGTGCGGCGGTCCCGATCTCCATCTGCCGGTAATCGAATCCGGGCGGCATCGCGCCGGTCGCCGCTCGCTGCGCGAACGCGTCTTCGGCCGCGCGGATGCCGGACGTGCTGGTGCCGATCACGACGCCGATCCGGCGCGGCCCGTAACGCGCCACCACCGCATCGACGGCAGGCGCGATCTGCGCGAGCGCGGCCAGCAGCAGGCGGTTGTTGCGGCAGTCGAAATGCGTCAGTTGCGCGGGCGGCGCGATATCGAGCGGCGAGCGCACCTGCCCGACCCAGCCGCGGGAGGGTTCTGCCGCGTGCGGGCCCATGCCTGGCGACACGCCGGTGCAAAGTGCTGCGGCGATCTCGTCGACGGACCCGCCGAGCGCATTGACCATGCCGAGTGCCGACAGATAGACGGGCGCCTGTGTCGGGTTCATGCGCGATTCTCCGTATGGGACGGCGTCGCGAGCGGCGCGAACAGTACCGAAAACACGATGCCCAACGCGAGCGTCGTACCGAAGCTGCGCAATGCCGGCATCGCACTCACGCCCAGCATGCCGAACGACAGCAGCGTCGTCGCGGCGGACAGCAGCACACCGGTCCAGACGGCGCCGAGATCGGCCGCGTCCCGCATACCCCCTTCGCGCAGGAACACCGCGTAATTCGCGCCGACGCCGAGCACCAGCATCAGCGCGAGCCAGTTGAATAGAGTCAGCGGCACGTTCGCATAGCCGAACACGGCCAGCGTCAGGCCGATCGCCAGCACGACCGGCAGCGTCGTCGCAAGACCGCCGCGCACGCCATAACGCCACGCCAGCAGACCGGCGACCACGACGAGCGCGCCGGCGAGCCACAAGCCGCTGTCGATGCGGTACGCACCGAACAGCCTCGACACGCTCGCGGCCTTGTCGACCCAAGTCACGCCCGGCAGGCCGCGTGCGATCGCTTCGAACGAAGCGACATCCGTCGCGTCGGCCCGTTCGGGAATCGCAATCGCCGCGTACACGGGATTGCGCTCGCCCACCTTGCCGAGCCACAGATGGCGGAACGGCGCCGACCATTGCGCGGCCAGCCACGTGTCGACGGACAGCGATGCCCGCCCGTCGCGAGCGAACGCGTCGATCCACGCGCGCGCGACATCGTCGCGGAATCCTGCTTGTTCGAGCGTCGCGCGCAACGCCGCCGGATCCGCGAACACGCGTTCGGCCAACACCGCGCGATTGCGCGCCTGCTGCCGCGCCGACGGCACGAATGCCGCGATCGACTGGACCCGGCCGACATGCAGCGGCGCCAGCGACGCAACGAGCGAGGCCGATCGTTCGAGCACGTCGTCCGGTGTCGCACCCTGGACCACGAAGAATCTGGCCGTGTTCTCGAGGCCGACCGCCGCGCGAATTTCGCCCTCCTGGCGCACCAGGTCCGGATCGCGCTGGATCAGCAACTGGATGTCGTCGTCGCTACGCAGCGCGATCCAACCCGGCACCGCGACGAGCGCGAGCAGCACCGCGGCCGCCATCGCACGCCGCCCGCCCAGCACGGACCGCCAACCTGCCAGCACGCGCGCGGCACACGCGAACACGCGCGCGGGCGTTCGCTTCGGCGCCTGTGTGAGCATCAGCGGCAGAAACCCCGTCACGGCCGCGAACGCGGCCGCAATGCCGACCATCGCGAAGCAGGCGATCTGCTTCAGTGCCGGAAACGGCACCCACATCAGGATCGCGTAGCCGAGCAGGCTCGTCGCGAGCGCGACCGCGAGCGCAGGTCGCACGGCAGCCGCGCCCCGTCGCGCGTCCCATTGCTTTCCGGCGGATAGATGAACGACGAAATACTGGATCGAATAATCGACCGCTTCGCCGATCAGGCTCACGCCGAACACGAGTGTCAGCAGATGCAGCTTGCCGAACACGAGCAGCGTCGCCGCGAGTGCGCAGGCGATGCCGAACGCCGTGGATGCAAACGCCAGCACCAGCAGGCGCGGCGTGCGGAACACGCTCGTCAGCAGCAACGCGATTCCGACGAGCGACACTGCGCCGATCACGTGCACGTCGCGCTCCGCGCTCGCGCGCGCGGCTTCCGCGTAAAACACCGCGCCGGCACGATCGATTCGCGCGCCCGGATAATCCGTGCCGACCGAGCGCTCCGCATCGGCGGTCGCGTTGCGCACCGCCTGCTGGACTTTCGATTCGTATGCCGAACCAGCCAGCGACGTCATCACGAGCACCCCCGTGACACCGTCGCGGTGCGACACGAGCATGCCGTCCTCGAGCGCGAGATTCGACGTTGCCAGCGGCAGGCCCGCGAGCCAGTGCTGGAGCCAGCCGAACGGATCGTCCGCGACGGCGGTCGGCAGGCCGTCGGCCGGCGGCCCGTAGAGTCGCCGGGCCAGTCGGTCGGCAAGCGCTGCGTCGCCTCGTTCGAGCGACGCGCGGTCGGCCTCGGTCAGCAATCCGAAGCGGGCCGGCAGATAGGTCGCCGCGATCCGCGACACGTCGAACGGGGGCACCTCGACCGTCACCGAGCGAAACGCGCCGCTGTGCGCGAGCCGGGCACCGAACTGCTTTGCGGCGGCTTTCGCGCGCGCGGCGTCGCGGTCGGTCACCAGATAGACGGTGCGGCCGCCGAGCATGTTGCCGATCGTCTCGACCGCCTTCTCGGCCACCGGATTCGCCTCGGTCGCGGGGAGCAGCGCCAGCAGGTTCGTCTGCAGCGGCGACGGCCCCATGAAACGCCAGATGCAGTAAAGCGCGACGACGAGTGCGACCAGCGCCCACGCGGCGCAGCGCAGCCGGCGCCGGGCAAGCCTGGCCGGGACGTCGATCGCGTCGCGCGTCTCGCTCATCAGCGCGTCTCCAGCCACGCGCGCTCGGCCGGCGCGGGACCGTCCACCGGCGTCGCCCGCGTGAATTCGAGCGTGGTTACGTTACCGTTCGCGAACGTCATGTCGAGCCGGCCGAGATACGTGCCGCCGCCCATCTCGATCGTGCGGACCGCCTGCGCGAGCTGCGGCTGGTTGGGTCGAAGGAGCATCTGCCAGCGTTCGCGCGTGCCGCTCGCTTCGACGTCGAATTGCGCGTACAGCGCCGACAGATCGCCGCCGAGCATGTCTCTCATCATCCGCGACACCTGCGCGACGCCGCGGCCATTGCCGTTCGGTGCGACAAGCCTGCCATCGGCCCCGACTTCGCGCACGCCGCCATCGGTAATCACGTAGGTCGCCTGGTACGGCGTCCGGATCCGCCACACGACACCCGACGCTCGATCGAACAGCATCGAGCCCGTGCTGACGAGCGGCTGCTTCATCGCCGCGAGCGTCTGGGTCTGCCGAAAATCGGCGCGGATTGCGCCGACGCGCGCCAGCCTCGCCGCGATGTCGGACACGAGCGCGGTGTTCTCGGGCCGCGCCGCAGCCGGCGCTGTCGACGCGGCCGGAGCCGCGTGCGCAATACCCGCAACGAACGTCGCGCATGCGCCGAGCGCCGCGAGAAATCCCCGGTAGCCTCTGTTCGTCGTCATCGCACTTGCACCCGTTCGATCAACGCTGCCGGCGAAACGAACTGCAACTCGCGCGTCGCGGCGTCGATGGCCAGCTGGACCGTGTACCCTTTCGTCAGGCGCTCGCCCGACCCGGCATCGACGATTTCGTAGCCGATCCTCAGCCGGTTCTCGAATTCGAGCAGCGTCGTGCGCACGTCGAGCTGCTGGCCGTAGGCCGCCGGCCGCACGTACTTCAGATGCGCTTCGACAACCGGCCACATGTAACCCGACGCCAGCATCGCCGGATAGTCGTAGTCGATCATCCGCAGCAACGCCGCGCGTCCGCTTTCGAAATACTTCAGATAGTGGCCGTGCCAGCAGACGTTCATCGCGTCGACGTCGTGAAACGGGACTTCGACACGGGCCGTCGCCGTCAGCGGCGCTCCAGGCGCACTCATGCGGCCTCCCTGCAAGACGATGCACCGATCGGCTCGCAGGCGGCGAGCCGGGCAGTCAACGCGCGCAGCTCGGCCTCCAGCGGCCGATCCTCCACCACCAGCGGCGAACGGCTGCCCACGTCGTCGACGAACGCGCGCAGCACGGGCGACAGCTGCGTGCCGGCGGCATCCCGCTGGCGCAGCCGCACGGCCTGCACGGTCGCGAGCACATGCGCCGCGGCAACCTGCTCCGTCAGCGCGAGCACGCGCAGGCAATCGCGCGCCGCGATCGTGCCCATGCTCACCTTGTCCTGGTTGTGCGATTCCGTGGAGCGCGAGAACACGCTTGCCGGCATCGTGTGCTTCAGCGCTTCCGCCGTCCATGCGGATGCGGAAATCTGCACCGCCTTGTAGCCGTGATTGATGGCCGCGCGATCGCCCGTTGCGCCGGTCAGGTTGCGCGGCAAGCCGTTGCTGAACTTGTCGTCGACGAGCAGCGCGAGCTGGCGATCCATCAGGTCCGCGAGA
Source organism: Burkholderia pyrrocinia (assembly GCF_022809715.1). Taxonomy (NCBI): domain Bacteria; kingdom Pseudomonadati; phylum Pseudomonadota; class Betaproteobacteria; order Burkholderiales; family Burkholderiaceae; genus Burkholderia; species Burkholderia pyrrocinia. The sequence continues at coordinate 449,139 of NZ_CP094460.1, read as the reverse complement.
TTGGCCACCGCTGTTTTCAGCGCGTCCATCGCGAACGCGATGTGGCCGCCGTAGAAATTCCCGCCGTGCAGCACGCTGCCGTCGTCAGGATCGATCAACGGATTGTCGTTGGCGCTGTTCAGCTCGTTCTCGACATCGCGACGCACCCATGTCAGCGCATCGCGCGTCACGCCGATCACATGCGGCGCGCAGCGCACCGAATAGCGATCCTGCAGACGGCGCCCCGGCGTGTCGTCGCGACCGGCCAGGTCCGCGCGTATCCATGCCGCCGCGTCGGCCTGCCCTGCATGCGGCTTCGCGTCGAACAGCCGCGCGTCGAAGTGCGCGGCGCGGCCGTCGAGCGCGACGGTCGTCAGCGCGGTCAGGCGCGCGGCGATGCGCGTCAGGTTGTCGGCGCGCGCGAACGCGAGGCAAGCGAGCCCCGTCATCACCGCCGTGCCGTTCATCAGCGCGAGGCCCTCCTTCGGCGCCAGTTGCAGCGGCGCGTGGCCGATCGTGCTCCACACATCGCGCGCGTCGCATTCTGCGCCGTCGAACAGGACGGTGCGCTCGCCGGCCAGCGCGGCCGCGACATAGGACAGCGGCGTCAGGTCGCCGCTCGCGCCGACGGAACCTTCGGACGGAATCCGCGGCAGGATCCGATGATTCACGAGGTCGGCCAGCCGTTCGAGCAGCATGAATCGCACACCTGAATAGCCGAACGCGAGCGAATTGAGCCGCGCGGCGACGATCGCCAGCGTCTGCTGCGCATCGAACCAGTCGCCCATCCCGCATCCGTGATAACGCGTCAACTGCAGCGGCAGCGCCTCGACGAGCGACGGCGGCACGTCGACAACACATGCGTCGCCGTATCCGGTGGTCACGCCATACAGGATCCCGCCACCGGCGAGGTAATCGCGCAGCCGCGCGGCGCCGCGCTCGATGCGCTCGCGCCAGCCGATGTCCGCATTCAGCTTCACCGGTGCGCCGGCGCGGGCGATTGCGACGACATCCTCGATGGTCAGATGCCGCGCGCCGATCACGACCGGCGCATGGGCCGTTTCGGACCGCGCCGCGGCAGGCGTGTGCAATTCGTCGGTCACGTTATGTTCGGCCATGCGGACCTCCATCGGGCCGCGCCCAGAAATCGAAGAAATTGAACCATTGGTAGGGAGCCTTGCGGCAGTAATGCTCGAGCCGTTCGGCATAGCGCTGCGCCCATGCGGCCACGTGTCCCGAGCGTTCGCGGCGCGGCAGCTCGATGCGTTCGGCGAACGGTTCGAAGTAGAGCCGATGACCGCGCCCTTCCTTGAGGCAGAAGAACAGGTAAACCGGGCATTCGAGCGCGTGCGCAAGGATGTACGGGCCCTGTGCAAACGGCGCGGCGGCATCGAGAAAGCACGCATCGACCGTCTTGCCCGCATCGTGCGGCGGCACGCGATCGCCGACGATCACGAGCAGTTCGCCCGCATCGATGCGCGACTGCATCATCAGCGCCGTGTCCGGCCCGAAATCCGTCACCTGGACGAGTTGCTTGCCGAAATCCGGGCTCGTCTTCGCCAATATCTCGTTGAAGCGCTGCGCGTGTTCCGTATAGACCACCGCTGTCACTTTCGTATGCGCGTCGCGCAATGCAAGTGCCCGCGTCATCTCCAGATTGCCGAGATGCGCGCCGATCACGAGCGCGCCGCGCCCGCTGGCGGCCAGGGCATCGAACGCCGACGCGTCGTCGAAGCGCACGTCGAATTCATCGAGGCGGCCGGACCACGCGACGAACTTGTCGAAGCCCGATTGCGCGAACGCGAGCATGTGCCGATACGCGGTGCGCCAGCCCGGACGCGGTGCCGCGCCGCCCGCCTCGCGCAGGCGTGTGAAATAGGCGTTCGAAGCGACGCGCGCGGTGCGGTTGGTCAGCACGAAGTAGCCCACGATCAGATACAGCCACATCGACGTGATGCGCGTGCCGAACCAGCGGCAGCTCAACGCCAGCAGCGCCATCCCGACGCGGCTGCCGCGTTCCGGCATGCGCCACCACGACTGCGCCCCGCCCGCGCCCGGCGCGCCGCGCCGCCGGCACAGCCGACGCGCGATCAGCCACGGTGCGCGCGCCAGCATGCCCAGCGCCAGTCGCGTATGGCTCGCGCTGATGCGCACGTTGTCGCGCAATACATCGAAATGCGACACGCCGTCTTCCGGATAAACGACACGCGTCGGAATCGTCCTGAACGTCAGGCCGCGCCAGTGAAGCCGTACCAGCACCTCGCTGTCGAACGCCATCCGCTTCGGCATCGGCACCGCGTCGATCAGTGTGCAGACCGCATCGACCGGATAGAGACGGAATCCGCACATCGCATCGGGAATATCCAGCGACAGCGTCTCGATCCAGACCCACACGTGCGTCAGATAGCGACCGTACAGGCGGGCTTTTGGCACGCTTGCATCGAAACATGGACGGCCGAGCACGACCGCGTCCGGTTCCGCTTGCGCGGCCGCGACGAACTTCGGCACATCGGCCGCGTCATGCTGCCCGTCGGCGTCGATCTGGATCGCATGCCGGTAACCGCGGTCGCGCGCCGCGCGCAATCCGGCCATCACCGCCGCCCCCTTGCCGCCATTCACCGGCAGCCGCAGCAAGGTCATGCAATCCGCATACCGCACGGCGAGCCCGGCCAGTGTCCGCTGCGTCGGCCCGTCGCTGCCATCGTCGACCACGATGATCGGCAGTCCGTGCACGGCAAGCCGCGCGAGCGTATCGCCGATCGCGTCGCGATGGTTGTAGATCGGGATGACGATACAGACGCCGGTCATTGCACCGCCTCGCCATAAACGAGCGTACCCGACGTGCATTCGCGCGGGCCGCGCCGGAACGCAAAACGCACGCAACCGCGTGCCGGATCGTGCGCGAGGCGCAGCGCGAGCACGGCGCCCGGCGGAACCGGCGCCTTGAACTTCAGATGATCGATCGAGCGGACCGCGAGCGCCGTATCGAACGCGCGGCCGGCAAGCCGGGCGGCCCAATCGATCTGCACGACGCCGGGGAGAATCGGCATGCCGGGGAAATGACCGTCGAAATGCGCGAGCGCCGCCGGCACGCGCAGCTCGTAATGCAGGCTGTCGGCGTCGCGCCACTCGGCCAGCAGTTCAAAACCCTCCGCCGTCGGTGCGAACGCGGCCGCGAGCGCCGACGCCGGCAGCTTGCCGCGCGCATCGAACGGCATCGTGCGGCGGAACCGCCAGTAGCGCGGCAACGCGGCTGCGTCGAAATACTCGCCGAGGTCGTGCCGCAACGCCGCGGCGAGTGCCACGCGGCCGTCGGTCTTCAATATCTGGCGGCCGGTGTCGGTCAGTACCGCGACCACGCCGATGTGCGCGCGCGATGTGCCTTCGACAACCGTCGCCGCAGCCTGTCCAATGTACGGATGCTGGAGAATCCGCGTTTCGAGTTCGGGCAGCGACACGCGCTTGCCATCGAGCTTCACCACGCGATCGCGACGCCCCGTCAATTCGAAACGTCCCTGCCGATCGAAGCGCGCGGCATCGTCGGTGCGATGCCAGTCCTCGTGACCGAGATGCGCGGAGCGCACGATCAGCGCGCCGTCGTCGTCGCGACGCACATCGATTCCCGCCATCGGCTGCCACGCACTCGTCAGATCCTGACGGCGCCACGCGATGCCGCCCGTCTCGGTGCTGCCGAATATCTCGAACGGCGCGGCGCCGAAGGCCGCCGAATAAACCGACGCCGTTTCCGCCGGCAACGGGCCGCCCGACGAGAAGAACAGGCGCGGCGCGGGATCCTGCATCGGAAAACCCGGCAATGCCGGCCAGCGCATCAATTGCGACGGGGTCGATATGACGATGGCGTCGCCGTATGCCGCGAGCCGCTGCTGCAGTTGCTGCGGTTCGAGCACCGACGCGCGGTCGAACGCGCGTCCGACCGCCAACGGCCACAGGATTCTGAAAAGCAGTCCGTAGATGTGATGATGCGGAACGCTCGACAGCGCGGCCGCCGCGCCGACCTGCCCGCCCCATTCGCGTTGCAGCGTCCGTACCTCGGCATCGAACTGCGCCAGCGACTTGCGCACCGGTTTCGCGGCACCGCTGCTGCCCGATGTGTAGAGCGTGATCGCCGCGTCCGGTGCGATCGCGCGCCCAGCGGCCTCGATGCCCCCCACGTACTCGCGCGTGCATTCCGCCAGCGCCGCCGCGTCGAGCAGCAGATCGTACGCGTGCGCGAGTTCGTGCAAGTAACCGGGAGCCGCACTGGCCGGAATCACCGTTTCGTTAGCCGTCGCCATCGCGGCGAAGAACGCGCATGCGAAATCGTATGGATCGTCGACACAGACCGCGACGCGACGCGCACCGGCGGCTACGATCGTTCGCGCGATCGCTTCCGTACGGGCGCGCAAGTCGGCCAGCGTGAAATATGCGCCACCGTCGCGGCAAATGATCGTAGCCACGTCCGCGTCGGCGCGCAGAAGGTCGCACAGCGCCATCATGCGACGTCACCCCCGCCGGAGCGCGCCGTTATGAACAAGCGACGCCAGAGCCATTCACCGGCGAGCAACGCACCGATCAGCACGTACACGATCGCGCCGTTATAGAGCGCCCACGCGGACCGACTCCAGTACAGCGCCGTATAGATGGAAAACCCGCCATTCACGATGAAGAACGCACACCAGATCTGCGTGACATGCCGCGTATAGCGAACGATCGTCCGGCTCGGCTCGGGATACCGCAGCCGCGCGAATTTCTCGATCATCGTCGGGCCGCGCTGCAGCGTCGCGCCGAATGCAACCAGCAGGCCGGCGCTCACGCACGCCGGATAGAAACGAAGCAGCCGCTCGCTGTCCGTCACGGCGATCGCGAGCGACAGGAGGGTCAAGGCGCCGGCCACGCACCAGTCGTGCGCGGAGAGCCGCTTGAGCGCCATCGCGAGCGCCCCTTTCCCGACCGTGCGCTGCACCCACAGCAGCACGAACAGCAGGCAGCCGACATAGCGCGGCGTCAGCATCTGCCACGCGAACAGGATGACGAGCGGATACGCGAGCGCCAGCGCCACTCGCGCTGCAACACCGACCCAACGCGGCCGGACAGTGCCGGTCACTCGCATATGCGCAACCGATGTCATCCGGCGCGTGCAAGCAACGCGTGAACCGCGGCAATCACGTCGCCGACGGTTCGCACCGACTTGAACTCTTCCGGCTTGATGCGCTGGCCCGTCATTTCCTGAAGCTTGATGGCGAGATCGACTGCATCGATGCTGTCGAGATCGAGTTCGTCGAACAGATGCGTATCGGCAGTCACGCGCTCCGGTTCGATCGCGAAGTTCTCGTGAAAGATGGCGCGGATGCGCTCAAGGATTTCTGCGTCGGTCACGTGTCACACCCCTTTTGCCGGCACGGCTTCCTGCGGCGCGTGATGCGCCTGCTGACTCACGATGAACGCGGCCAGCGTATTGATCGAACGAAAATGCGCCTTCGCGTGCTCATCGTTCGCCGCGATCGACAGTTGAAATTTTTTGCGCAGCATGATCCCGACTTCCAGTGCATCGACCGAATCCAGTCCGATTCCGTCGGTCGAGAAAAGCGGCACGTCGTCACCGATATCGTCGATGGTCATGTCGTTGAGATCGAGCATCTCGATCAGAAGCTGCTTAATTTGCAGTTTTAAAGTATCCATGCCGAAACAGGTGTTGGGTAATGTGCGTTTCCACTTCGTGCGCGATAGTGCGGGCTGCGATCGATGGCGCCACAGCGCCGCCAGTCAATCCATCCGTATTCATCGGATCGAGCACGTCGATCCGCATGCGGAATGCGCGCGACGGCACGTGATACCAGCGCAGCGTCTTGGTGAATACCGGCGGATCGCAATCGATCAGCACCGGCAGGATCCGGACGCGCGACTGCAGCGCCATGTGCGCGAAGCCGCGCGAAAACGCGTGCAGACGGTCGCCGCCGGGGCTGCGCGTGCCCTCGGGGAAGATGATCATCGTGTAGCCGGCCGCCAGTTGCCGCGCGCCGGACTCGACCAATTCGACGGCATCGGCGTTGCTCACGTATTCGGCCGCCCGGACGATACCCCAGAAGCATGGATTGCCCCAGTGCCCGCGCTTGACCACGCAGCATGCTTTCGGCGTCAACGACAACAGCACCATCACGTCGAGCCAGGTCGGATGATTGGCGACGACGATTGCCGGACCATCTTCGACTAGGCGCGATACGCCGGACACTTCCAGCCGCATCACGCCGATGCGTTGCAGCAATGCGACCAGCAGACGAAAGAAGTAATGGATAACAAACGTTACGACTCGCTGACGCGAGCGGCGATGCGGCCACAGCGCCGCGGCGGTGATGGCGACCAGCGAGAAAACCGATCCGCACAGCACGAAGAAGGCCAGGCTGGCACCGGTCGCGAAGAGCCGCCAGCCGAAATCAAGCCGCGCGATCATGCCAGCTCCAGCGCCAGTACGCGTCGCCGCCGCGCCATGTCGTGGCGACACGTTCGGCCAGGCAATGCCGGACCGCCGCGCTCTGCGTATCGGCCTCCACACCGCCCGCCGTCGGCGAATCATTTGCGCAGTCGATCGCGACGTCGCAGGTCAAGTAGCCGGCCGGCGCGGTCGCGTCGACCAGGATCGCGATTCCCCCGCTTTGCGGATCGTCCCCGACATCGCCGTAGACAGCGTCGGCCGGCTCATGCGCATGAACGAGCAGCACCGGCGACACGGAAGAGGTTTCGTATTGGCAGAATGCCTCAAGCAGCGCATAGCCGAGGGTTTCGTGCCCGGCGGCGACTGCCGTCGCAGGCGATCGGTCGCGACGGGCGATACCGAAGATGCCCGTGACCGCATTGAGTACCGACAGGCTGAAGGCCGTCGGAGAAACCGGCTCACCGGCCTGAATAGCATCGAGAATGGTTGTCGTGCGCGCCAGTTCGCCGTGGCGTGACGCAAATACCACGCGCAATGCCCCCGTCACGTCCGCACAGTCGCAAGCGGCCTGCAGCGCGAGCCGCGATAACCGGCTCAATCGACGACGCACCATCGGATCGAGGGCTTCGACGCCCGGCACCCCCGCGGTCGAAATCGACGTCCATCTGGCGATCGGCATGGTCCAATGCAAATCAGCCATTATTATTCTCGATTAGACTTGTTTTCTTTGGGGTTTTTCGTATTCCGCGTCACCGGGTGTCCGACGGCCGATTGCTATTTTCGGCCGAAACGCGCAGACAACACGGCATGCCCATCGGGAAAATAAAGGAAAATCGCCGGACAACGCAGCAGCCGGATTATCAATCAGCATTACTTAACCACCGGCATTCCGGTGGGGCCGAACTGTAACAGACGTGTTACAAAAAATCAACATCGGACGGCGGTGAATCCGGGGCATTTAATATGGTTTGTCAATCGGCCAAAATTTCGCCTCGTCCAATATTGTTCATGATAAGCAACGCGCACCACGCGCCGGTTCGGCCGAGCATAGGCCGGAAGGCAATTCGCGGTGAGATAAAATGCGGAGCACACCGAGTATCCGCCGGCCGTTTGACGGTCCGCCGACGCCCGCCATTTCAGCCGCACCTCAAAATTGACTGCCGTGACCCCGATGCTGGATCGCACGCCCTCCCTTCGATGAGTTATACGCTCGCCACCGCCACCACCCGGGAACTCGAGATCCGCAAGAGCCGCTTCATCGCGCACGCGATTCCCGTCGACGACCGCGACGCCGCGATGCAGGTGCTGCAGCGCCTGCGCAACGAGCATCCGACCGCCACCCACGTTTGCTGGGCGTTGCTGGCGGGTGGCCAGTCGGGCATGTCGGATGACGGCGAGCCGTCGGGCACCGCGGGCCGGCCGATCCTCGAAGTGCTTCGCCATCACGATCTCGACGGCGTGCTCGGTGCGGTCGTGCGCTACTACGGCGGCGTGAAGCTCGGCGCGGGCGGGCTGGTGCGTGCGTACACCGATGCGATCGCATCGGCGCTGCTCGATGCCGAGCGCGTCGAACGCATCCGCCAGACGCGGCTCGCGATCGAGATCGGCTATCCCGAGGAAGCGCGTGTGCGCCGCTGGATCGAACAGGCCGGGTATGAACTGGTGGACAGCGCGTACGGGATGACGGTGAAGCTCGTGATCAAGCTGCCGGAGACCGCCGAGGCCGATGCGAGAACCGAGCTGTTCGACCTGACGCAGGGGCGGTCGGGGTTTCCGGAGCTGTAACGAACCGACGCGCCTCCTCCCGCCTCGCCATCACGGCCTCATGCAAATTCAGCCGAAAATTCAGATACGTCCGATAGAAAAACAGCGCGCCGAATCTTAATCTCACCGGGTTCCCGGCGACACGCTCCGCAAATGCCTTGTCGGCAGGTCGGAGCACGCAGCATGAGATGCGCCTCCGGCCAACGCAGTACGCCATGGCCGGGCGTGCTGCCATGCAGCTCACCACGCGTCGCCAATAATCAAATCAGCCACGGGATAACGGACGCATGCAGCAAATCCAAAAACTGCAAGCCCAGCTTGCAGAACTCGATCAGCGCATCAAGGCGGCACGGTGCCGCGAACGCAATGTGGTGCTGGAGCAGGTGCGCAAACTCGTCACGAGCTACGCGCTGACCGCACGTGAAATCTTCGGTCACGGTTACAGCGACCGCGCGAAGCTGTTCACCGTCGGCGTGAAGTATCGCGACCCCGTGTCGGGCGCAACGTGGAGCGGGCGCGGCCGCGCACCCGCATGGATTGCCGGGCGCGACCGGGCCGCCTTCCTGATCCGGGAGTAACGCGCGCCGCCTTGCGCGGCTCGCCCCTCGGCGCCGCCCCAACCCGCCCGGCCGCTCAGTAAATATCCGGCACGATCATGTTGTCCGGCACCGGCCGGCGGATGTAATCCTCGTGATGCTCGCGCTGCGGCAGATCGATCGTCGGGCGCGGCACGTCGTGATACGGCACCTGGCCCAGCAGGTGGTGGATGCAGTTCAGCCGCGCGCGCTTCTTGTCGACCGCCTGCACGACCCACCACGGCGCCTCGGGAATATGCGTGCGCTGCAGCATCTCTTCCTTCGCGGCCGTATAGGCCTCCCAGCGGCGGCGGCTTTCGAGGTCCATCGGGCTCAGCTTCCACTGCTTCAGCGGATCCTGGATCCGGGCCTGGAAGCGCACCTCCTGCTCGTGATCCGTGATCGAGAACCAGTACTTGACGATCTGGATCCCGCTGCGCACGAGCATCTTCTCGAACTCGGGCACCGAACGGAAAAACTCCTCGTACTCGTCGTCGGTACAGAAATTCATCACGCGCTCGACGCCCGCCCGGTTGTACCAGCTTCGGTCGAACAGCACGATCTCGCCGCCGGCCGGCAGATGCGCGACATAGCGCTGGAAGTACCATTGCGTGCGCTCGCGGTTGTTCGGCGCGGGCAACGCGGCGACCCGGCAGACGCGCGGGTTCAGCCGCTGCGTGATGCGCTTGATCACGCCGCCCTTGCCCGCCGCATCGCGCCCTTCGAAAATGACGATGAGCCGGTGCCCGGTGGTCATGACCCAGTCCTGCAGCTTCACGAGTTCGCCCTGCAGCCGGAACAGCTCGCGGAAATACTCCTTGCGCGCCTCGCGACGCTCCAGCGAGAACAGCAGGTCCTCGCCGTTGTCGAAGCGGCGGTCGTCGAGTTCCATCTCGAGCTCTTCGTCGTAAGCATCGACGAGGTCTTCCTCGAAGCGGCGCTGACGCGTCTCCATCGATTCCATATCGGTGAGGTTGTCGGTCTCGGTGCGGGTATCGTTATCGCCCATGGGGCCTCCTTCCATCATTGACGCAGCCTAACTCGGCCATTATCTCAGTGTCGCGCGTCAATTTGATGAAAACCGCCTGGCTAGCACCGGGTTCGTCGAAATGTCGAGCGTATTCGATGCGAGCGTCCGGTTCGGCTGGCTGATGTCGAACGTAATCTTCGTACGCATCGGGATGGAGGTAACCATCCCGGTGATACAGAACCGGCGCGTGATCTGGTAGCTCGCGCCGACGGCGAACACCGGCGCACGCATTCTCTTGATATTTGCCGATACGTTCGGTCTACCCCGACAGCATTCGATTAAGCATGGTTGGCACGAGACATCACCGCCCACGGCTTTGTATCGATGTTCACTGAAACTGACGCCCCCATGAAGCCCGCCGTCATGGCTAGACGCTGCGCTCGTCAACATGAACGGCCGACACTGAATCTGGCACGTGGCATTCTGCTTGCCGAGATGGATGAGCACGCACGCGACGCCGAACAAGCCGCGCACAAAAAAACGCCGGGCATCGGCCCGGCGTTCGTCGATGCACAAGCGGCCGCCATTCGCGACCGCACGCGCCCAGTCAGTGAATCACCCGCGTCACCCCGCGCCCGCGCGGGTCGGCCATCGCCTCCGGCGTCTTGCCGTCGATCTTGATCACCTGGATGTCGCCGCTGAAGTCCTGCCCCTTCAGCGTGTAGCCGCGCGCCTCGATCTGCTTCGCGAGTTCGCCTTCGATCGGGTGGTACGGCTCCCAGAAGATCGTGTTCGGCGGCAGCAGCTGGTGATGGAAGCGCATCGCGCCGACGGCTTCCTTCAACGGCATCCTGAAGTCGTAGATGTTGTTGATCACCTGGAAGATCGACGTGAAGATACGCGAGCCGCCCGGCGTGCCGATCACGAGCGACACCTTGCCGTTCCTGGTCATGATCGTCGGCGACATCGACGACAGCGGGCGCTTCTTCGGTTCGATCGCGTTCGCGTCGCTGCCGACCACGCCGAACATGTTCGCGACGCCCGGCTTCGCGGAGAAGTCGTCCATCTCGTCGTTCAGCACGATGCCCGTGCCGTCGGCGATCACGCCCGAGCCGAAATAACCGTTGATCGTATACGTGTTCGACACCGCGTTGCCCCACTTGTCGACGACCGAGAAGTGCGTCGTTTCGGCCTTCTCCGGCATCGTGGTGCCAAGGCCCGGCTGCACGCTCTTCGTGTCCGACGGCTCCTTCGGATTGACCTCGCCCGCGCGCTTCGCGATGTACGCGTCGTCGGTCAGTTGCGCGATCGGCACCTTGTAGAAGTCCGGGTCGCCGAGATACTGCGCGCGATCGGCGAACACGCGCTTCTCGATTTCCGCGACGAGGTGGATGTACTGCGGCGAGTTGAGCTTCACGCCCTCGAAATCCTGCTTGCGGTCGGCCTTCATCTTCAGCAGCTGCACGAGGCCGATGCCGCCCGAGCTCGGGGGCGGCGCGGTGATCACGTCATAGCCGTTCCACTTCGCCTGCACCGGCTGGCGCCACACCGCGCGGTATTGCGCGAGATCCTCGGTGGTGATCAGCCCGTTGCCGTCGCCGGTCTTCATCGAAGCCGCGATCAGCTCGGCCGTCTTGCCCTTGTAGAAACCTTCCGCGCCGTCGTTCGAGATTCGCGTCAGCACGTCGGCGAGATCGGGCTGCTTGAAGTTCACGCCGGCCTTCAACCCGGAGAAGTACTTGTCGAAGTTGGTCTTGCCGCCGAACTCCTTCGACGCGTCGACGCCGCGCTGCGCGAGCTGCTCGTCGACGACGAAGCCGTCGCGCGCATAGTGGATCGCCGGCGCGAGCACCTGCTTCCACTTCAGCTTGCCGAAGCGCTTCTGCGCTTCCCACATGCCCGCGACCGTGCCCGGCACGCCGACCGCGCGCGGGCCGTACAGGCTCATGCCCTTGACGACGTTGCCGTCCTTGTCGAGGTACATGTCCTTGGTCGCGGCGAGCGGCGCGCGCTCGCGGTAGTCGATGAAGTACGGCTTGCCGTCCTTGTAGATCGTCATGAAGCCGCCGCCGCCGATGTTGCCGGCTTCGGGATACGTGACGGCGAGCGTGAATGCGATCGCGACGGCCGCGTCGATCGCGTTGCCGCCTTCCTTGAAGATCCGCTCCGCGGCATCCGCGCTGTACTTGTCGGCCACCGCGACCGCCGAGCTCGTCAGGACCGCCGGTTGCGGACCTTTCGCATAGACGGGCGCGTTCGGCAGGAAACCGATGCCGGCCACCGTCGCGAGCACGACCGCGGATGATTTGAAGCGATTCAGCGTAGTCATTGCATGTCCCCCATGTGGATCTCCTTCAGGCAGGAAAAGCACCTGTCCGTTTATAGCCGCAGGCGCGCCGACGGCCATATGCCGGTTTCGTAGTATAGGGGGACAAAAAGGGTCGAACACGCGACGCGGCGCGAAAGCCCATCGATCGGGTGCGTCCGGTCACGCAGCAGCGCAGCAGCATGCATACGAACCGGTCGAAATTGCATGCGGTACGCGTCATCACGCAACGCACAAAACGGAAAGTTGCGAACTGCGCCGCATGCAACACATGCATACAAAAAAATCTGCGGACGAGCCGCCCGTTGCCCAGCCCGATCTGAGAAGATGGCGCCCCGCTTTCGCGCCGCATCGTTTTCTTTCGCTCACGCTCCGCTTCACGTTTCTTCGTCTCATTCCCTATGGCATCACACAATGCGCATCATGCGTCCGGCTTCGCGGCCGGCGTCGCCGCCGCCGTCCTCGTCGCACAGACCGGCGCAACAGGCCCGTGGCACGCAGGCATGCTCGCCGCGTTCGCATCGGGCGTCGCGGGCGGCACCGCGCCCGACTGGCTCGAAGTCGCATGGTGGACCCGCAAGCGGCGGCTGTGGATCACGCACCGCACCATCACGCACTGGGGCATCGGCTGGATCGCGCTGCTCGCGCTCGGGTGGCATGGGCTCACCCATCATCCGCATCCGCTGTGGGCCGCGCCGCTGTTCGGCTTCGCGTGCGGCGGCGTGATGCACCTGCTCGCCGACTGGCCGAACCCGCTCGGCGTGCCGTGGATCTGGCGGCGCCATTCGCTCAACCTGTGGAACAGCGGACATTGCGACCTGATCGTGGTGGCCGCCGCATGGGGCGGCACGCTGTGGCTCGCGCAATCGCTGTGGACACGCGCGCCGCTGCTCGAACACTGGCTCGGCTGGCTGCATCGCGTGTAGTCGCGTGTAGTAGTGTTGCTTCGGCGCGATATCGGCGTGCCGGCGCGCACGCAACTTTACGTCCATCGTTGAAAGTGCGATGCGGGCCCCCATCTCGATCTGAATCGTCGACACGCGTGCCCGAACGGCACGCGATGCCCGGCACGCACGCGCGACGTCTGGCACACTGACGATTCGATTCGCGCGCGATCCGTCCGCGCGCTCGCACCCCATTTCAACGCTCCGATGGACGTCACCGCTACCCGCCCTGCCGCCAGTGCGCTCGACGTGTTCCACCCGGCCGTCGCCGCGTGGTTCCGGCGCACGTTCGCCGCGCCGACCGGCGCGCAGGCGCTCGCGTGGCCGCACATCAAGGCCGGCCGCTCGACGCTCGTCGCCGCGCCGACCGGCTCCGGCAAGACGCTCACCGCGTTCCTGTGCGCGCTCGACGATCTGGTGCGCGATGCGCTGTCGCACGACGGCGCGCTTCCCGATGCGACGCTCGTCGTCTACGTGTCGCCGCTGAAGGCGCTGTCGAACGACATCCACGTGAACCTCGACGCACCGCTCGCCGGCATCGGCGAATCGCTCGCGCAACTCGGCCTGCCGGTGCCGGCGATCCGCACCGCCGTGCGCACCGGCGACACGACGCAGGCCGAGCGCGTCGCGCTGCGCAAGCGCGCGCCGCACATCCTCGTCACGACGCCCGAGTCGCTGTACGTACTGCTGTCGTCCACATCGGGGCGGCAGATGCTGTCGAACGTGCGCTCGGTCATCGTCGACGAAATCCACGCGCTCGCATCGTCCAAGCGCGGCAGCCATCTCGCGCTGTCGCTCGAACGTCTCGACGCGCTGGCCGGCCATGCGCTGCCGCGCATCGGGCTGTCGGCGACGCAAAAGCCGATCGACGCGGTCGCGCGCTTCCTGGTCGGCGGCCCGGCCGATGCGCCGCGCGACTGCACGATCGTCGACACGGGCCACACGCGCGAGCGCGACCTCGCGCTCGAACTGCCGAACGTGCCGCTCGAACCCGTGATGGCGACCGACGTGTGGGAACAGATATACGACCGGATCGCGGGGCTCGCGGCCGCGCATCGCACGACGCTGGTGTTCGTCAACACGCGGCGCACTGCCGAGCGCATGGCGCGCCATCTCGCCGACCGGCTCGGCAAGGAAGCGATCGCCGCGCATCACGGCAGTCTCGCGAAGGAGCACCGTTTCGATGCCGAGCAGCGCCTGAAGCGCGGCGAACTGAAGCTGCTCGTCGCCACCGCATCGCTCGAACTCGGCATCGACATCGGCGATGTCGATCTCGTCTGCCAGGTCGGCTCGCCGCGCGGCATCGCGCCGTTCCTGCAGCGCGTCGGCCGCTCGGGGCACCACGTCGGCGGCGTGCCGAAGGGCCGGCTGTTCCCGCTGTCGCGCGACGAACTCGTCGAATGCGCGGCGCTGCTCGATTGCGTGCAACGCGGCGAACTCGACACGTTGAGGATTCCCGAAGCGCCGCTCGACGTGCTCGCGCAGCAGATCGTCGCCGAAGTCGCGTGCACGGAATGGCAGGAGGACGCGCTGTATGCGAGCTTCACGCGCGCGGCGCCGTACGGGAGGCTGACGCGCGAGCGCTTCGACGAAGTGATGAAGATGCTCGCCGAAGGCTTCACGAGCCGCCGCGGCGTGCGCGGCGCGTACCTGCATCGCGACGTGGTCGGCGGTACGGTGCGCGGGCGCCGCAACGCGATGATGACCGCGACCACGTCGGGCGGCACGATCCCCGACATGGCCGACTATGCAGTGCTGCTCGAACCGCAGGGCATCCAGGTCGGCACCGTCAACGAGGATTTCGCGATCGAGAGCCTGGCCGGCGACGTGTTCCAGCTGGGCAACCAGTCGTACCGGATCATTCGCGTGGAGACGGGCCGCGTGCGCGTCGAGGACGCGCAGGGCCAGTCGCCGAACATTCCGTTCTGGCTCGGCGAGGCGCCGGGGCGCAGCGACGAGCTGTCGGCGGCGGTCGGCCGGCTGCGTGCACGGCTCGACGGGCTGTTCGCCGACGGCGACCGGCAAGCGGACATCGGCGGACGCAAGCGCGCAAGCAGTAACGCCGCGAGCAAGGCGGCAGCCAAAGCGGAAACCGCAACAGGCACCGCGATCGCCCCCGCCGAAAGCCGCCTCGCGCCGGCACTGCGCTGGCTCATCGACGATCTCCACCTGTCGCCCGACGCCGCGCACCAGATCGCCGACTACCTCGCCCGCACGCGCGCCGCGCTCGGCGCGCTGCCGACGCAGGACACGCTCGTGATGGAGCGTTTCTTCGACGAATCGGGCGGCACGCAGCTCGTGATCCATTCGCCGTTCGGCAGCCGCATCAACCGCGCGTGGGGGCTCGCGCTGCGCAAGCGCTTCTGCCGCAGTTTCAACTTCGAGCTGCAGGCCGCCGCGACCGACGACGCGATCATCCTGTCGCTGTCGCTCGCGCACAGCTTCGCGCTCGACGAGGTGTGGCGCTACCTGCGTTCGGCCAGCGCCGAGCACGTGCTGGTCCAGGCGCTGCTCGACGCGCCGATGTTCGGCGTGCGCTGGCGCTGGAACGCGACGACCGCGCTCGCGCTGCCGCGCTTCACGGGCGGCCGGCGCACCGCGCCGCAACTGCAGCGGATGAAGAGCGAGGATCTGCTCGCGACCGTGTTCCCGGATCAGGTCGCGTGCCTCGAGAACATCGTCGGCGAACGCGAGATACCGCATCACCCGCTCGTCGACCAGACGCTCGACGATTGCCTGCACGACGCGATGGACACCGACGGCTGGCTCGCGCTGCTGCGCCGGATCGAAAGCGGCGCGATCGAGCTCGTCGCGCGCGACCTGCCCGCGCCGTCGCCGCTCGCGGCCGAGATCCTGAACGCGAAACCCTACGCGTTCCTCGACGATGCGCCGCTCGAGGAACGCCGCACGCAGGCCGTGCAGTCGCGCCGCTGGAGCGATCCCGAATCGGCCGACGATCTCGGCGCGCTCGACGCCGACGCGATCGATGCGGTGCGCGACGAGGCATGGCCGCTCGTGCGCGACGCCGACGAAATGCACGATGCGCTGCTCACGCTCGCATGCGTCGCCGACAGCGAAGCACAGGCCCACGAAGGCTGGCCCGACCGGCTCGCGGAACTCGCGGAGCGCCGCCGCGCGACAAAACTCGTCGCGCCGGAGGGCGCCGCGCTGTGGGTGCCGGTCGAACGGCTCGTATGCCTGCGCGCGCTGCATCCCGACGCGCGCGTGGCGCCGGCGCTCAAGGTGCCGGCCGCCTGCGCGCAACCGTGGGAAGCCGATGCCGCACTCGTCGACGTGGTCCGCGCGCGGCTCACCGGCTTCGGGCCGCTTGCGCTCGACGCGATCGCGACACCGCTCGGCCTGCCGCCGGCGTCGATCGCGACGGCACTCGCGGCGCTGGAGCGCGAAGGCTATGTGATGCGCGGCCGGTTCACGCCGGGTGCGATGACGGACGAATGGTGCGAACGCCATCTGCTCGCGCGCATTCATCGCTATACGGTGAAGCGGCTGCGCCGCGAGATCGAACCGGTCGAGCGCGCCGACTTCATGCGCTTCCTGTTCCATTGGCAACACCTGACGCCGGACACGCGCGGCACGGGCCGCGACGCACTCGCGGCCGTGGTCGAACAACTCGAAGGCTACGAAGCCGCGGCAAGCGCGTGGGAAGACGCGCTGCTGCCCGCACGGCTCACCGACTACATGGCGGGCGGCCTCGACGAGCTGTGCCGCTCGGGCAAGCTCGTGTGGACCCGCATCGGCGCACCGGCGCGCACGGCCGGCACGCCTGTGAAGACGACGCCGATCGTGCTGCTGCCGCGCCGCCACCTCGCCGCATGGCAGGCACTGCGCGACCCCGACGCGCAACCGGCGCTGTCCGCGCGGGCCACGCAGGTACGCGACGCGCTCGCCGCGCACGGCGCGATGTTTTTCGATGCGCTGCTCGACGACCTGCACATGCTGCCCGTCGAACTCGAACAGGCACTCGGCGAGCTCGTGTCGGCCGGCCTCGTGAATGCGGACAGCTACGCGGGCCTGCGTGCGCTGCTGAAGCCGGCCGTCAAGCGCAGCGCGACCTATGCGCCGCGCACGCGGCGCGGCGGCGCGCTGATCGGCGGGATGGACGATGCGGGCCGCTGGGCGCTCGTGCAGCGTCACGCGCCGCCGGACGATGCGCCGACGCCGAAACGCGGCCCGGCCGCGACCGATCCCGACGCGCTCGAACACATCGCGTGGACGCTGCTGCGCCGCTACGGCGTCGTGTTCTGGCGGCTGCTCGAACGCGAGGCCGACTGGCTGCCGAGCTGGCGCGAACTCGCGCGCGTGCTGCAGCGCCTCGAAGCGCGCGGCGAGATTCGCGGTGGACGTTTCGTCGCCGGGCTCGCGGGCGAGCAGTTCGCGCTGCCCGAGGCGATTCCGATCCTGCGCGAACTGCGGCGGCAACCCGGCGACGGGCAGTACATATGCGTGACGGGCGCCGACCCGTTGAATCTCGCCGGCACGCTGCTGCCCGGCGACAAGGTGCCGGCGCTGGCCGGCAATCGCGTGCTGTTCCGCGACGGCGTGCCCGTCGCATCGCTCGTGTCGGGTTCATTCCACTACGCGCCCGAACTGTCGCCCGCCGCGCGCGAGGATGCGCGCCTGCGGCTCGCGCGCCACTGCTGACATCGGCTGACAGACGGCGCAGCGCAGACTACTGATCGCCGGGCCGCGCTGCCGCCATCGTTCGGGTAGCATCGTGCGATTGACCGCGCGGGCTCCCGCGCCCACACACAACAAGACTTCCGGAGACTGCCGCTCATGCCTGCGCATGCCGACTCGCCCGCCGCTCATCACGCGGGCTCGCTGACCATTTTCCAGGGTGCCGCACTGTATATCGGCGCGGTGCTCGGCACCGGCGTGATCGCGTTGCCTGCGCTGGCCGCCGAGGTCGCCGGCCCGGCGTCGCTGCTCGCGTGGGCTGCGCTCGTCGTGCTGTCCGGGCCGCTCGCGGCCACCTTCGCCGCACTCGGCGCACGCTATCCCGACGCGGGCGGCGTGTCGACCTACGCACGGCGCGCATTCGGGCCGAAGGCGGCGGCGATCGTCGGCTGGTGCTTCTACTTTGCGGTGCCGGCCGGCGCGCCGGCCGCCGCGATGTTCGGCGGCGCGTACGTCGCGGCCGTCACGGGCGGCGGGCACACGACGGTCATCGTCACGGCTGCCGCACTGATCGCCACCGTGTCGGCCGCGAATGCATTCGGCGTCACCGTATCAGGCCGCATGCAGCTCGTACTGTCGGCACTGCTCGTCGCGCTGCTGCTCGCCGCGGTGCTGGCGTCCGCGCCGCATGCGCGCACCTCGAACCTGCAGCCGTTCGCGCCGCACGGCTGGCTCGCGGTCGGCCAGGCTGCCGCGCTGCTCGTGTGGAGCTTCGCCGGCTGGGAAGCGATCACGCATCTCGCGGCCGAATTCCGCCGGCCCGCGCACGACATGCCGCGCTCGGCCGGCATCGCGGTCGTGGTCGTCGGGTTCCTGTATCTGTCGGTCGCCGCCGCGAGCGTGACGGTGCTCGGGCCGTCTGCAGGCGCATCGGGCGCACCGCTCGCCGAACTGATCGCGGGCGGCATCGGCGGCCACGCGCAGGTGCTCGCGGCCGCGGCCGCGCTGCTGCTCACGCTCGGCACGATGAACGCGTATTTCGCGGGCGCGGCCAAGCTCGGCGCGGCGCTCGGGCGCGACGGCGCATTGCCCGCGTGGCTCGCGCAAGGCAGCCAGGTCGGCGGCGTCCCGCGCCGCAGCCTCGGCGTGATCGCCGTGCTCGCGGCCGTCGCGCTGGCCGCGACGACGATCTCGGACGTCGGGCCGAAACCGCTCGTGCTCGTGACGTCCGGGTGTTTCGTGATGGTGTATGGGCTCGGTGCTGCCGCCGCGCTGAAGTTGCTGCCGCGCGGCGGCATCGCTTACCGCTGCGCGTGGATTTCGCTGGTTGCGGTTGCCGGGCTGTTCCTGACGACGGGCTGGTATCTGCTGTGCCCGCTGCTGCTCGCGGGCGGCGCGCTGCTTTATCTGCAGGTGACCGGGCCGCGCAAATGACCCGCCGAATGCGCCTGGGCCGACGCCTGCCCGCTCACGGCGACGCGCCGGTGACTCGCAGGCCGGATCACCGGCCAATTCGCTGCACGCATCACGCGGACGATCGCCGCAAACCGACCGCGCGCCGTTTCGTCACGCCGGTCAGGCCGGCACCAGCTCGAAGCTGAGCCGTTTGCCGAGTGCTGCGGCCGCGCTCGCGAGCGTCGCCAGCGTGAGGCTCGTGTCGGTTTCGTCGAGCAGCCGGTTGAGCGCGGCACGGCTGGTTTTCATCCGCGCGGCCATCGCGGTTTTCGTGATGTGCTGCGCCTTCATTTCCTGCCCGATCTGCCACGCGATCACGCGCTTGATCGCGGTGGCGGTGGCCGCTTCGAGATTGCCGTCCTCTTCGAGGAAGGTATCGAAATCGCTGCCGATATGCGGGTTGTTCGTGGTCGTCATGTCGTACTCCAGTGCATGGCGTTGCGGCTGCCCGACCGTCGGAGACGGTGCGTTCCGGCGCAACCGGGAATTCAAATGGCGTGCGTCAGCGCTGTCAGGCGCGCGACGGTGACGTCGAGATCGTCCGACGGCGTGGCCGGCGACTTCTTGATGAACCCGTGCAGCAGGACCATCGTGTCGCCGACAACCGTGAAGAGGACACGAGCGTTGCGCGTGGGCAGCACGATCCTGATCTCCCACAGATCCTTCGCCATCTTCCGAACCAGTGGCATGCCGAGCGGCCAGCCGAATTGAACGGTTTTGATCTCTTCGCCGATCGCCCTTCGCTCCGCGCGCTCAAGCGCCTTGAGCCATTCGCGTACCGGCTCGTTGCCGCATGCCGTGCTGAAGAACCGCACGCCGAGCGTGACCTGAATCTGCTGTCTCGCCATCGTCTTGTCACCGATCGTACCAAAAACGATACGATATGCCAAGCACCGCGAGGACGGCTACTGGCCGGATGGCCAATCCGGAAACGGAGAAAAAGACTGAGCCGGGCTGTCGCCCGGCACGAAGGATCAGCGATCGCCGCGCCCCGGCTTGCGCGCGGCGCGTGGCGTCCGGTGCGGGCGCTTGTCGCCGAACCGCGACCGCGCGATGTCGCGCACGGCATCGATCAGCGTCCGTGCGACCGGCGACGGCTGCGCATCGGTGCGCAGAATGAGCCCGACCGGCTCGTCGGTACCCGCGGACGGCAGCGGCAGGCGCGCCAGCGCACCGGCCGACAGATCGTATTCGGCCGCGTAGAGCGGCACGAACCAGACCGCGTCGTTCTCGAGCGCCAGCGCGCGCGCGACCGAGACCGACAGCACCTCGATGAACGAATCCAGCGGCGGCACGCCGCATGTGCCGAGCAGTTGCTCGGCCGACTGGCGGATCAGCGTGCCGTACGGCGGCAGCACGACCGGATAGCGCGCGAGCTCGGTGGCCGGCGCCGTGCTCGACAGCAGCGGGTGCCCTGCGCGCACGACCGCGACGAGCGGCTCGTTGTACAACTGCTCGAACGCGAGCCCGATCATCCGCTCCGGTTCCGACAGTCGCCCGATCGCGCATTCGATCGCACCGGACTTCAGGCGCTCGAGCAGATCGGCGTTCGCGGCCGTCGCGATCCGCACGACGATGCGCGGCCAGCGCTCCGCCAGCGCCTTCATCAACGCGGGCGCAAGCGATGCCGCGACAGTCGGCAGCATGCCGATTTCCAGCGTCGCGGCAGCGGCCCCGCCCTCGCGCGCGAGCAGCCCGACACCCTGCCGCAGCGCCAGCACGCACGCATTCGCGTGCGGCATGAACAACTGCGCTTCGCGGGTCGGCTGCGCGCCCTGCCGGCCGCGCTCGAACAGCTTCACGCCGAGGATCGCCTCCAGTTCGGCGATCGTCTTCGACACGGCCGGCTGCGTGATCGACAGGCTTTCGGCCGCCTTCTGCACGCCGCCCAGCTGCGCGACCGCGAGAAAGCACTGCAGGTGCCGAAACTTGACGCGGCCGTCGGCGATACGGTTATTCATAACGGGTGGTTATGCGAATGACGATGAAATGCCATTTTGCATAACTTTCCGGATAAGCCCAAGCATTCGGTGACACGTCACGCGGCACGCCGCAGCGCATGGAAACCGGTCGGCTCCCAGACCCGCTTCGCGATCAGCAAGCCCGTCCCGTGCTTCTGCCCGAGCGGCGCTGACGACGATTCCGCATGCAGCGCGGCCGCCTTGCTGCGCAGCCGGCGCAATTCCAGTTCGAGTTCCGCGGCGGCCGCCTCCGTCAGCATCCCTTGCGAGAACGTCATCGTCTCGCCCGCGCCGTCGAAACGGCTGTCGAGGAAATCGCCGAGCGCGTGCGCATGGAAATAACGACGGATCGGCCCGCCGGGCAGCCAGTCGAAATCGCGCGCGACGCGCACGCGAATCCGGTCGCCCGGCAGCAGCGCGACGACATTCATCCGGTCGAGCATCAACAGGTATTTCACGCACTCGGCCTTCGTCAATCGATAGGCCGACACGATGTCCTGCACGGTCCAGTAGTTGATCGCGCAGACGGCGACGAGCAGCAGCTTCTCGTCCGACACGAGCAGCGCCTCCTGCTGCTCGGTCAGCACGTGCAGCCTCGGCGCCGACGCCGATGCCTCCTGCACGAGCTCGGCCAGCGTATAGCCGAGCAACTGCGCGATCTCCGCGACGCGCTCCAGCGTAAAGCGGCCGCTCGCGAACAGCCGCTTCACGCTCGTCTCGGAAACGTCGAGCGCACGCGCCACGTCGCGGTAGGTCATTCCCTGCGCCTTCAACTGGCGCTTCAGCGTTTCGATGAGTTGGGCGGTTTCGGTCATTTTGGTATCGAAAAACGATGCTCAAGGTCGGATATTAGGCTACCTCCGCATGAAGATGAACACTTTTGGATACTTGTCTGCATAATCCGCTCCGTCCTGTCACTCAACGACGGAGCCGAAATGGCCACCCGAACCGAAACCGCCGCTTACGAACCGCAGCACACCGCACCGCGCGATGCACGCGACACGGATCGCACGATGCCGCTCGCCACCGTCCGCACGCTGGCCGCCGGCGCGCATGTCGGCGATCTCGTGTTCATCCGTGTGCCGGCCGGCTCGCCGCGCAACGCGGCAGGCACGACGGGCGCATGGGCCAATCGTTTCGGCATCGTCGTCGATACGTCGGGCGACGAACCCGTGATCGCCGAGCCCGCGTTTGCGTGGACGAAGCTCACGCCGCTGTCGCGCTTCGTCGCCCATGCCGACGGCGGACGCATCGCGCTGGCGCGCCGCGTCGCGGCACCGACCGCCGACGAGCAGCGCCGGTTGCATGCAATGGCCGAACAGCGGATCGACGCTTTGCTCGGCAACCGCTTCAACCTGCGGGTGCGGCGCGGGTTCTGCGCGCAGTACGTGAACGATGTGCTCGGCGCCGACCGGGCCGCGACACCGGCCGCACTGCTGCGCAGCGGCACGCTGTCGCTCGAATTCGACGGGATCGTGTTCGATCCCGGCCACAAATGACGACGGGCAGGCTCGGGGAGGCCGGATAACAACAAGAACAAAAGACAAAAAATAGCGACGGGCTGGCTGGAGGGCCGTGCACGGGGTCGTCACCGACGACGCAAAGCCCGATCGCTTTCATCCGCCGGACAGGCATCCTGTCCGGCGGATTTTTCATTGGCGCATCGCACATAACGAATGGTTATGCTTCTCGCGAAAAAAGGTCATTTTTCATAACTTCCTGGATTGGCTAAAGTCCTGCCATCGCACTTCGCGAAATACCTATCAGGAGACGCCCGATGGATTCCCCCACGATCCTCACGCCGCGCGACTGGCCGTCGCATCCGGCCTATGTCCACCCCGAATACCGCTCGTCGGTGAAGCGCGGCCCGACCCGCCCGCTGATCCCGCTGAAGGACAAGCTGCGCGACCAGTACGCGCCCGTCTACGGCGCTGAAGATCTCGGCGCACTCGACCACGACCTGACGAAGAATGCCGTGAAGAACGGCGAGCCGCTCGGCGAGCGCATGGTCGTCACGGGCCGCGTGCTCGACGAAGGCGGCAAGCCCGTGCGCAACACGCTCGTCGAGGTGTGGCAGGCAAACGCGGCCGGCCGCTACGTGCACAAGGTCGACCAGCACGACGCGCCGCTCGACCCGAACTTCCTCGGCGCGGGCCGCTGCCTGACCGACGACGAAGGCCGCTACCGCTTCCTGACGATCAAGCCCGGCGCGTATCCGTGGGGCAACCATCCGAACGCGTGGCGCCCGAATCACATCCACTTCTCGCTGTTCGGCGATTACTTCGGCTCGCGTCTCGTCACGCAGATGTACTTCCCCGGCGACCCGCTGCTCGCGTACGACCCGATCTTCCAGGGCACGCCCGAGGCCGCGCGCGATCGCCTGATCTCGCGCTTCTCGATGGACATCACCGAAGAAGGCTATGCGCTCGGCTACGAATTCGACATCGTGCTGCGCGGCCGCGACGCTACCCCGATGGAGCGCTGAACCATGACGACGCTGAAGCAAACCCCTTCGCAGACGGTCGGCCCGTACTTCGCGTACGGCCTGTGCCCGCAGCAATACGACTACGACCTGAAAAGCCTGTTCACGCCGACGATCGCCGCGTCGCACGCCGAAGGCGAGCACGTGCTGCTGGTCGGCCAGGTGTTCGACGGCGACGGCAACGTCGTCGGCGACGCGGTGCTCGAATTCACGCAGGTGGACGGCGCGGGCCGCTACCCGACGTCGCGCGGCGACATCGCGAAATCCGGCTTCACCGGTTTCGCGCGAGTCGGCACGGGCACCGATGCGCAGCACCGCTTCGTCGTCGAGACGGTGAAGCCGGGCCGCATCGCCGCCGACGAAGCGCCGCACGTCAACGTGACCGTGATGATGCGCGGGATCCTCTCCCATGCATTCACGCGCGTGTACTTCGACGACGAAGCCGCGGCGAACGCAGCCGACCCCGTGCTGAACGCAGTGCCGGCCGAGCGCCGTGCGACGCTCGTCGCGAAACGCGACGCGCAGCCGGGCCGCCCGATCGTCTACCGCTTCGACATCCGCATGCAGGGGCCCGACGAGACGGTGTTCTTCGACGTTTGACGCACGTGCCGGCACAGGCCGGTTCCGGATGCAGACGCACCGCCGCGTGGCGCGATACCGACAGGCATCGCGCCACGCGGCGTTTTTTCTATCCAGTCGCAATCTTTCGATGCTGCGCCGCAGCACACCGGGACACAGTTGCCGATGTCCGTTGCTCCGGCCTTCTGCCCCCACATCAAACGCGCGATTGAAACGCATGCTGCGACAGCACATGAATCGTCGGGCCGACAGGATATCGTTTGCGCGTTATGCGGCGTATTCTTTGGTATCCACAACGAGCCAGCAGGATTAAATCTAAAAGAGAAATAATCTCGCAGGCAATGCGCGACACCAGCCCTGCTGGCCGTGCGCGTTTTTTTTCTGACCGAGTGCCTTTAAACGCGTCTGACCGAATCGGGCAGGCGCGTATTTTTTTGCGGCTGTGACGGACGAACGGGCGTGGCGCCGACTCCTTCCGCCTAGCGCCGAATCTCCAGATACCGGCTTGGCGTGTCGCCCAGAATGCGGCGAAACGCCGACGTGAACGCGCTCGCGCTCGCATACCCGAGATCGAGCGCGACGCGCGTCACCGGCTGCCCGTCGCTCAGGCGGGAAATCGCCGCGAGCATGCACACCTGCTGGCGCCATGCGGCAAAACTCACGCCCGTCTGCGCGCGGAACTGCCGCGTGAACGTGCGCCGGCTCACGCCCGCGTCGGCGGCCACCCGGTCGAGATCGGCCGCGATCGACGGCGACGCGAACAGGTGCCGGCACACCTTCGCGAGCCGTGCGTCGGCCGGCAGCGGCGCATGCAGCGACAGGCGCGGCATCGTCGCGATTTCCGCGATCAGCAGCGCCATCAGCTTGCCCGCGCGGCCGTCTACGTCGTACATGGCCGGCAGGTCGATCGCATCGTCGATCAGCTGCCGCAGCAGCGCGGACACGCCATACACGCCGCACTGCCCGGGCAGGCCGGCCTCCTGCGCGGCGTCGCCGGACACGAACGCGTTGAGCATCGTGACCGGCCCGGTCATCGTCATTTCGTGCCGCACGCCGGCCGGTACCCAGCATGCGCGCTGCGGCGGCACCAGCCAGCGGCCGTGCGGCGTCGACACGCTGATCGTGCCGCGCGACGCGAACGCGAATTGCCCGCGCCCGTGCGCGTGTTCCGGAAACGTCGTGCCCGCCGCATAGTCGTTGGCGGTTACGACCACGCTCCGGGGAATGTGTTCGTAGGGATCTAGCAGCGTATTTCTCACGGCCCGAATTCCATCATCAATGACCCGATATCGAAGGCGGGTCTCCTTCGATCGATCTACGATCCGCTCCACGCTTGCGCGACCTGACGGCCGCAAGACCCGCCGGCCTGATCGGCCGGATTGCAACCTCATCGGAGCGGACATGCCGAATACGTTTCATCGCGTGGGGGACGGCCCTCACCCTGTTCTCGTGCTGCACGGCTGGTTCGGCGACGCCCGCGCGTTCGAACCCGTCGAAGCGTGGCTGTCGCGCGAGCACTTCAGCTATGTGTTCATGGACTACCGCGGCTACGGCCGCATGCGCGACGCACGCGGCGACTACACGATCGACGAGATCGCCGCCGATGCCCTCGCGCTCGCCGACGCGCTCGGCTTCCCGGCCTTCAGCCTCGTCGGCCATTCGATGGGCGGCATGGCGATCGAGAAGATCGCCGCCGTCGCACCCGACCGCGTGCGCGCGCTGGTGCCGATCGCGCCCGTGCCGTGCGGCGGCCTGCCGTTCGACGCCGAGCGGCGCGCGCTATTCGAGCGCGCCGCCGACAATCTTGCCGATCGCAGGACCATCATCGATCGCAGCACGGGCGGCCGGCTACCCGCCGCCTGGGTCGAGTGGAAAGCCGCGTATTCGGCAGCCTGTTCGTCGCCGCACGCGTTCGGCGCGTACTTTCGCGCGTGGGCCAATACGGATTTCAGCGACGGGATCGTGGGCGTCCATCCGGTGAAAGTGCTGATCGGCGAGCACGATCCGGCGTTCGACGCGGCGCTGATGGCGCGAACCTACCTGCGGCGCTATCCGCGCGCCAGCGTCGACGTGCTGCGCAACGCGGGCCACTATCCGATGAACGAGACGCCGCTCGCGCTGGTCGCGGCGATGGAGGCGTTCCTGCTCGCCGCGACGGCACACCCCGCCGCCATCGACTGACCCGCCGCACGCAAGCGGCATCGTTGCGGCACGCATCACCGCAGCATGAACGACATCGCCGACAGGCTGTTCAGCGTGCGCACCACATGCTCGACCGACGGCCCGTCGAAGCGCAGCGTCACCGCATCGACGCGCTCGAGCGACGGCAGCACGCAGAACAGGTCGGCCAGCGCGGCCGTCTGCACGCGCAGCGTGCAAGCGGCCGGCGCGGGCCGATGAGTGCCGGCGCGCAAGCCCGCCGACAGCGCGTGCGCGACCGTTTCGCGCGCGGCGGTCGCGATGCGCGCACACGACGCGGCAGGCGTGAGCGTGTCGCCGCTCGATGCGCCGCCGGCCGTCTTGACCGTCTCGAAACGTGCGTCCGGAAACAGCGGCTGCGTTTCCTCGGCGAACACGTCGTCGCCGGTTGCCAGTACGACGTGCGCGCCATATTCGCGCGCCAGCGCGCCGTACAGCCCGGCTTCGCCGAGCTCGACGCCGTTCAGCCATACCTGCGTGAACGCGAAACTGTTGATCGTGTGCGCAAGCACGCCGCGCGTCTGCGATTTCGCGTGATAGCCGATCATGAACACGAGGTCCGGCTGCTGTTCGAGGCCCGCCATCATCCCGAGCGTGCGCGGCTTGCCGAGCACGACGCGTGAGCGTGCATCGAGCCCGTCGGGCAGCAGGTTGCGATAGCCGCCATGCGAATCGTTGACCCAGACGGCCTGCGCGCCGCCCGCGAACGCGCCTTCGATCGCCGCGTTCGCCTCGGCGGTCATCCAGCGGCGCGCGCGCTCGTATTCCGGATTGCCGGCGCGCGTCTGCTCGGTGGCGAATACGCCGGCGACGCCCTCGATGTCGGTCGAGATCAGGATCTTCATGACTGGGTAAGACGCCCTTCGTTGTGTTCGTTGAACAGATGATCGAGATCGGGCACAGCATCGCGCAGCGATTGCCGCACGTGGCCGTCGCGCCCGGCGACCGTCACGGCCTGCAGCAATGCATCGGCGATCGCATGCTCGACGCTTTCGGCCGCGGCCATGAACAGCGGGTCGAGCGCTGCATCGGCCACGAGGGCCGGCAGCGCGATGGTCGACGCGTCGTGCGCGATCGTGTACGCGGTCGAGAATGCGAGCGCGATGTCGCCGCTGCCATGCCCGTAGACGGAACCCGTGCGGGCCAACCCCGCGGCCGCGCGGCGTGCGAGCCGCGACAACTGCCGCGCGTCGAGGGGCGCATCGGTCGCGAGCAACAGGATGATCGAGCCCTGCTCGGGGGGCGCCGCGTGCGCAGCCCCGGCCGCACGCCGTTGCGCGACGATGCGCCCGAGCGGCACGCCGCCGAGCGTCAGCATCGGCAGCCGGCCGAAATTCGCGAGCACGAGCGCGCCGACCGTATAAGGCCGGCCGGCCGCGACGACGACGCGCGACGCCGAACCGATCCCGCCCTTCAGGTCGAAACACGACATCCCGCGCCCGGCGCCCACCGCGCCGCGTGCGACGTCGCGCGACGCGGCGCGGCATGCGTCGTCGTAATGCGCGGCGGTGACCGCGAACGCCTGGATATCGTTTAGATAACCGTCGTTGCACTCGAACACGAGCGGATTGACGGTCGGCCAGTCGCGGCCGACCTGCGGATTCGCGGCGATCGCCGCGCGGATCTGCGCCTGCGCGACCGCGCCGACGCCGAACGTGTTGGTCAGCGCGATCGGCGTATCGAGCGTGCCGAGCTCGTCGACCTGCACGAGCCCGACGCTCTTGCCGAAACCGTTGATCACGGCCGCGCCGGCCGGCACCTTGCTGCGGTACACGTCGCCCTGATGCGGCTTCACGACGGTCACGCCGGTCTGCACGTTGCCGGCATCGAGCGTGCAATGGCCGACCGTCACGCCCGGCACGTCGGCGATCGTGCCGCGCGGCCCGGCCGGCTGCGTCGCGGCCCACATCGGTGCAGCTGGCATCAGCGGCGCTCCAGCTTCGGATCGAGCGCGTCGCGCAGCCCGTCGCCGAGCAGGTTGAACGCGAGCACGGTCAGGAAGATCGCGAGGCTGGGGAAAATCGCGACGTGCGGCGCCGTCACCATGTCCGCGCGCGCCTCGTTGAGCATCGCGCCCCACTCCGGCGTCGGCGGCTGCGCGCCGAGCCCGAGGAACGACAGGCTCGCGGCCGTGATGATCGACGTGCCGATCCGCATCGTGAAGTAGACGACGACCGACGACACGGTGCCCGGCAGGATGTGCCGCATGATGATCGTCCAGTCCGACGCGCCGATGCTGCGTGCAGCTTCGACGTAGGTCATGTGCTTGAGCATCAGCGTGTTGCCGCGCACGAGCCGGGCGAACGCCGGAATGCTGAAGATTGCGACCGCGCAGATCACGTTGATCATCCCGTTGCCGAGAATCGCGACCACGCCGATCGCGAGCAGGATGCCCGGGAACGCGAACAGCACGTCGGCGATGCGCATCGTGATGCGATCCCACCAGCCTTCGTAGTAGCCGGCGAGCAGCCCGAAGACCGTGCCGATCAGCGCGCCGAGCGCGACCGAGAAGAAGCCGGCCGCGAGCGAGATGCGCGTGCCGGTGACGATCCGGCTGAAGATGTCGCGGCCGAGCGAATCGACGCCGAACCAGTGCACGGCCGACGGCCCCGCGTTCAGTGCGTCGTAGTCGAAGTAGTTCTCCGGATCGAACGGCACGATGTGCGGGCCGACGAATGCCAGCACGACGAGCGCCAGCACGAAGCCGCCCGCGACGAGCGCCACCGTCTGCTTGCGGAACTTGCGCCAGAATTCGCGCCACGGCGTGCGGATCGCGGTCGATGCGGCAGGCGCCGCGGTCTGGACAGTCGCGTTCATACGCGCCTCACTTGAACCGGATGGTCGGGTTGATGACCGCGTACAGCACGTCGACGGTCAGGTTGATCAGAATGAATTCGAGCGAGAACAGCAGCACGATCGCCTGGATCACCGGGTAGTCGCGCATCGTCACCGAATCGACGAGCAGGCGCCCGAGTCCCGGCCAGTTGAACACGGCCTCGACGACGATCGAGCCGCCGAGCAGGAAGCCGAACTGCAGCCCCATCATCGTGACGACCGGGATCATCGCGTTGCGCAGGCAGTGCTTGAGCACGACCATCGGCTCGTGCACGCCCTTCGCGCGCGCGGTGCGCACGAAATCCTCGTTCAGCACCTCGACGAACGACGCGCGCGTGAAGCGTGCCATCACGGCCGCGACCGCGGCGCCGAGCGTCACCGACGGCAGCACGTAGCTCTTCCACGTGCCGTCCGGCACGACCGGCAGCCAGCCGAGCTTCACCGAGAAGATCTCCATCAGCAGCATGCCGAGCGCGAATGCGGGAAACGAGATGCCCGACACCGCGATCGTCATACCGATGCGGTCGGGCCAGCGATTGCGCCACACCGCCGACGCGATCCCGATCGCCATCCCGAACAGCGTCGCCCACGCCATGCTGACGAGCGTCAGCAGCAGCGTCGGCATGAAGCGCTCGCCGATCTCGGTCGATACCGGCCGCTTGCTGCGCGTCGACACGCCGAAGTCGCCGTGCGCGATCTTCACGAAGAAGTTCGCGAACTGGGCTGGCATCGGCTTGTCGAGCCCGAGATCGGCGCGCACGAGCGCGACCGTCGCGTCGTCGGCTTCGGCGCCGGCCGCGAGCCGCGCGGGATCGCCCGGCAGCAGGTGCACGAACAGGAACACCAGCACCGCGACGATCGCGAGCGTGGGCAGCAGGCCGAACAGGCGTTTGATGATGAAATTCAGCATAGGGCACCGAACCAGTGCGGCGCGCCGGCATCCCGCAGCCGGCGCGCCGTGACGCGCGCGAACGCGCTTATTTCAGCGAGATTTCGTCGAAGTTGAACGAACCGTCCGGCATCACGTACATGCCTTGCAGGCGCTTGCTGCGCGCGTAGACGATCTTCTCCTGCACGAGGAAGATCCACGGCGCGTCGGCCCAGATCTGCTTCTGTGCGGTGGCGTAGTACTCGGCCTTCTTCGCGCGGTCGGTGGTCGCCAGCGCCTTCTCCAGCGCGTCGTCGAAGATGCCGTTCTGGTAGTACGCGGTATTGAACAGCTTCGGCGGCTTCGACGCGGACGCGAGCAGCGGCGTCAGCGCCCAGTTCGCCTCGCCGGTCGACGACGACCAGCCGATGTAGAACATCCGCACCGGTGCGCTCGCCGGGTCCTGCGCGCTCTCGACCTTCGCGACGCGCTCGCCCGATTCGAGCGCCTGCACCTGCACCTTCACGCCGACCTGCGCGAGCTGCTGCTGGACGAACTGGATCACCTTCTGCGACGTCGTGTTGTTGTAGCCGGACCAGAGCGTCGATTCGAAGCCGTTCGGATAGCCTGCCTCCTTCAGCAGCGTGCGCGCCTTCGCCGGGTCATACGGCCAGGGGCCGGTCTTCGTCGCATACTCGACACCCGGCGGCACGACGCCCGGCGCCGGCGTCGCGAAGCCCGAGAACGCGACCTTCGCGAGCGCATCCTTGTTGATCGCGTAGTTGAGCGCCTGGCGCACCTTCGGATTGTCGAACGGCTTCTGCAGCGTGTTCAGCGAGATGTAGCGCACGACGATCGACGGCCGCTCGATCACGTCGAGCTTGGGATTGGTCTTCAGGTCCGCGACCTGCTCGTACGGAATCCGGAACGCCAGATCCGCCTGGCCGGCCTTCATCAGCGCCGCACGCGTGTTGTTGTCGATCACGGGCTTCCAGTCGATCATGTCGATCTTCGGATAGCCCTTCTTCCAGTAGCCGGCGTATTTCTTCACCTTCATGTCGTCGGTCTGCTTCCACTCGACGAACTCGAACGGCCCGGTGCCGACCGGATGCAGGCCGATCTCGCGGCCCCATTTCTTCAGCGCCGTCGGCGAGATCATCACCGCGGACGGATGCGCGAGCGTGTTGACGAACGCCGAGAACGGCTCGCGCAGCGTGAACCGCACCGTGTAGGGATCGACGACCTCGGTCTTCTCGATCACGCGGAACAGGTTGTAGCGCTTGAGCTTGTTCGCCGGATCGGTCACGCGGTCGAACACCACCTTCACCGCGTCCGCGTTGAAATCGGTGCCGTCCTGGAACTTCACGCCCTGGCGCAGCTTGACGGTATAGACCTTCGCATCCGGCGACGCCGTATAGCTCGTCGCGAGCACGTTGACGAGCTTCATGTCCTTGTCGAAGCCGAACAATCCCTCGTAGAACGACTTCGCGGCAGCCTGCGACACGGTGTCGTTCGAATCGTACGGGTCCATCGTCGTGAACGTCTCGCCGACCGCGATCACCGCGGTTTGCTGCGCGAATGCGGGCAGCGCGGCCGACAGCGCGAACGCGCTGGCGCCCGCGACGATCAGCGCGCGCGGACGGAACATCGGGAACGAATGCGGCTTGTTCATCTTGTTTGGCTCCTGTGGATGATTCGGTAACGCGTGGTGGAAATCGCGGCGTGACTGCCCCCGCTCGGGAAAAAGACGCCGTTGCCTTGCTCGTGCGCAGCTGCGGTCCATATGCAACCTCCCGCGCGTTCAGTACGCGCCGCCGACGCGATGCGTCGCGACGTAATGATCGGGACCGACCGCGACGAGCGGCGCAACCACCGGCTCGTCGCCGACCGCGCGGATCGGGCTCGGAATTTCGTCCGCCGCGAGCTGGCGCGGCGCATGCCGGCGCGCGGGGTCGGCCACGGGCACCGCGCTCATCAGCTTCTTCGTGTACGGATGCTGCGGCGCTTCGAACACCGCGCGGCGCGGGCCGATCTCGACGATCTGGCCGAGATACATCACCGCGACGCGATGGCTGACGCGCTCGACGACGGCCATGTCGTGCGAGATGAACAGGTATGCAACGCCGAGCTCGCGCTGCAGATCGAGCATCAGGTTGACGATCTGCGCCTGCACCGACACGTCGAGCGCCGACACCGATTCGTCGGCGATCACGACCTTCGGGTTCAGCGCGAGCGCACGTGCGATCGCGATCCGCTGGCGCTGGCCGCCCGAGAATTCGTGCGGATAGCGGCGCGCGGCCTCGGGCGGCAGGCCGACCTTGTCGAGCAGCCAGTCGACGCGCGCCTGCGCTTCGCGGCCGCTCGCGACGCCGTGCACGAGCAGCGGCTCCATGATCGAGAAACCGACCGTGAGGCGCGGATTCAGCGACGCGAACGGATCCTGGAAGATGAACTGGATGTTCCGGCGCAGCGCCTGCAGGTCCGGGCCCTTCAGCGCGCTGATGTCGCGGCCGTCGAATTCGATCGAGCCGCTTTGCGATTCGACGAGGCGCAGCAGCGAACGGCCGGTGGTCGACTTGCCGCAGCCCGACTCGCCGACCAGCGCGAGCGTCTCGCCCGCGCGCAGCTCGAAGCTCACGCGCTCGACCGCATGCACGTACTGCGACACGCGGCCGAACACGCCGCTCTTCACCGGAAAGCGCGTGACGAGATCGCGTACGCGCAGGATCGGCGTCGAAGCCGGGTCGACGGGCGGCTGCACATCGTCGTTCGCCGCAGGCGCGGCGCTGGTGCCGTCCACCTTCAGCAGCGGGAATTTCTCGGGTATGTCGGTGCCCTGCATCGAGCCGAGCCGCGGCACGGCCGCGAGCAGCGCACGCGTGTAGCGATGCGCGGGCGTCGCGAAGATGCGCTCCGATTCGCCCTCCTCGACCTTCTCGCCGCGATACATCACGAGCACGCGGTCGGCCACTTCGGCCACCACGCCCATGTCGTGCGTGATGAAGATCACGCCCATGTTCATCTCGTCCTGCAGCCCGCGAATCAGCTGCAGGATCTGCGCCTGGATCGTCACGTCGAGCGCGGTCGTCGGCTCGTCGGCGATCAGCAGCGCCGGCCGGCACGACAGCGCCATCGCGATCATCACGCGCTGCCGCATCCCGCCCGACAACTGGTGCGGATAACGCACGAACACCCGGCGCGCTTCCGGGATGCGCACGAGATCGAGCAGCCGCAGCGCTTCCGCGCGCGCTTCGGCCGCGCTTTTCGACTGGTGCAGCGCGATCGCCTCGCTGATCTGGTCGCCGACCGTAAACACCGGGTTCAGCGACGTCATCGGCTCCTGAAAGATCATCGCGATGTCCGAGCCGCGGATGCCGCGCATCGTCGCGGCGCTCGCCTGCGCCAGATCCAGCAGCGCACCGCCGCGGCGCCGGAACGCGATCCGGCCGCTCGTGATCGCGCCGCCGCCATGCTCGACGAGCCGCATCAGCGCAAGCGACGTGACCGACTTGCCGGAACCCGATTCGCCGACGATCGCGAGCGTCTCGCCGCGATCGACGTGAAACGACACGTTGCGCACCGCGTCGAACGTCGCGCCTTCGCGGCGGAACGTGACCGACAGGTCGTCCACGGCGACGACGCGCTGCTCGGGCAGCGCCAGGCCGGACGGGTTACGGCTCGAAGTCATGCGTATCTCCTCGTGCGATCCGGAATCAGGCTGCGTCGTCGCGATAGATGCCGACGACAGGCGCTTCGCCCACACGCGCGTAGCCGCGGTACATCCCTTCGGTGTTGAACGGCATCGCGACGTTGCCGTGCGCGTCGACCGCGATGATCCCGCCGCGGCCCGCCAGGCGCGGCAGCTTGTTCATCACGACGTCGTGCGCGGCGTCGGCCAGCGACGCGCCGCGATACGCGATCTGCGCGGCAACGTCGTGCGCGGTCGCGAGCCGGATGAACGTCTCGCCGGTGCCCGTCGACGACACTGCGCAGGTTGCATCGTCCGCATAGCAGCCCGCGCCGATGATCGGCGAATCGCCGACACGCCCCGGCTGCTTGTTCGTGATGCCGCCCGTCGACGTCGCCGCCGCGATGTGGCCGTGCAGGTCGCACGCGACCGCGCCGACCGTGCCGTGCTTGCGGTCCGGATCGAGCGGTTCGGCCGGCTGCGGCTGCGATTGCGATTTGCCGAACGCGAACGTCGCCGCGTCGTGATCGAGCATCATGCCGGCCGCCGCGCGCGCCTTGAGCCACTGCGCGTGACGCGCTTCGGTGTCGAAATAGCCGGGTTCCGCGAGTTCGAGCCCCTGCGCGGCCGCGAACGCATCGGCGCCCGCGCCGGCGAACAGCACGTGTTCGCTCGCCTCCATCACGCGCCGCGCGGCCAGCACGGGATTGCGCACGCGCGTCGCGCAGCAGATCGCGCCGGCGCCGAGCGTCGCGCCGTCCATGACCGCCGCGTCGAGCTCGTGCTTGCCTTCGGCCGTATACACGGCGCCGCGTCCGGCGTTGAACAGCGGGCAGTCCTCGAGCATCCGCACCGCGACGGTGACGGCGTCGAGCGCGCTGCCGCCGTCGGCCAGCACCTGCTGCGCGGCCTGCAGGATCGCGGTCAGTTCGGCGCGGTACCGGCGTTCGGTTTCGGTATCCATCGCATCGCGCAGGATCGTGCCTGCGCCACCGTGAATCGCGACGATCGCGGGAGAAGTCATGATTTTTTCGGACGGGGGGAAGAAGGGTTGGCGGCCGACAGCGCCGCTTGCGGCTGCACGAGCCACGGCAGCAGGAATTCGGTCATCTCGGCGGCGGACTTCGCGGACCGGTGCGTGCGCAGCGCGACCGCGTCGATCAGCGCCTCGATCATCGTGAGCACCGCCGCTTCCGACGTGGCCGCGAAGCGCCGTTCGGCCTTGACGTACAGGTTCAGCGACGCGATCGGCGCAAGCGGCGATTGCGGGCCGTCGGAGATGCCGAGCACGCGCGCGCCGCGCGCCGCCGCGCGGCGGGCCAGCTCGATCGTGTCCTTCACGTAGCGCGGAAACGCGAGCGCGATCACGAGATCGCGCGAGTCGGCCGTATACAGGCGCCGCGCCGCGTGCGACGGGCCGCCGAGCAGCGCGAGCGACTGCACGCTGTCGTGACACACGGACAGCCCGTGCTCCATCAGCCCGGCGAGAAACGCGCTCGACCCCGCGCCGAGGATCAGCACGCGCCGCGCGCCGACGATCGCCTCGACCGCAGCCTCGACATCGGCCGCGTCCAGTTGCGCGCGCGTGTTCTCGATGTTCGCGACGGCCTGGTCGAACACCGCGTCGATCCATGCCGCGCCGCGCACGCCGGACTCCTGCTCCTGCGCCGAGCGCAACCGCTCGACCGGCCCGAGCGTCGCTTCGAAGCCGCGCACGAGTGCCGCGCGCATCGCCGGATAGCCGTCGAAGCCGAGCGCCTTCGCGAAGCGGTTCGCGGTCGCGATCGACGCATTCACGGCCTGTGCGAGTTCGTCGATCCGCATCGTCGCCGCGCGAAACGGATTCGCGAGCACGAATTCGCCCATGCGCCGGTGGATCGGCGTCATCAACGGCATCGCCGACGCGATCCGCTCGGCGATCGCGGGTTCGTCGTGACTGGCGTCGTGCGAAACGAGAGGCGTCATGCGAATGGTTGTTGCAAGGAAGATGAAAATCAATTTACACAATCCGCAACCGAGAAAAAAATAAATTTTCATCAGGGTTGTCACGTCCCGTCCTGCGCCCACGGATCGCCAGGCCATCGCACAGCCCCGCCGCACGGGCTTTGGCACGCAACCGCCATGCGCTTCCACCCACGCCGCTCCCCCTCTCCTCGGGAAAACCCCGAGCACGTTCATTCGAATGCAAATTCACGTTGACCGGATTCGCATTCGAACATAGGATGTTCGAAAATGATCAGTCGTCAGATAACATCTGTATCCAGCGACGACTAAATGTTCGCTCGAACAGCGTCATTTCGATGAAAACCGGTAAAATCGGCGCCCATCAAGATCGGACATCGTACAAATAAGCTGAAAAAGCCTCCCTGACCGGACGGCTTGCATGGATCAGGCAGGTGCCGCATGCCCGCCCTGCCCAACAGGAGACAGCAGTGAAAACAGTCAAGGCGTTGCGCTGGTGGATCATCGTGCTCGTGTGTCTCGGCACGATCCTCAACTACCTCGCACGGAACTCCCTCGCGGTGCTCGCCCCCGAGCTGAAGCAGGTATTCGCGATCTCGACGCAGCAGTATTCGTACATCGTCGGCGCATTCCAGATCGGCTACACGATCATGCAGCCCGTGTGCGGGTTCATCGTCGACCTGATCGGGCTGCGGCTCGGGTTCGCGCTGTTCGCGATGCTGTGGTCGGTGGTCGGCGTCGCGCACGGCTTCGCGTCGGGCTGGCTGTCGCTCGGCATCCTGCGCGGCTTTCTCGGGCTGTTCGAGGCCGCCGCGATTCCGTCGGGGATGAAGGCCGTCGCCGAATGGTTTCCCGATCGCGAGAAATCCGTCGCGGTCGGCTACTTCAACGCGGGCACGTCGCTCGGCGCAGCAATCGCGCCGCCGCTCGTCGTGTTCATCTCGATGCGGTTCGGCTGGCAGTCGGCGTTCATGGTCACCGGCGCGCTCGGCTTCGTGTGGGCCGCGCTCTGGTACACGCAGTACCGGTCGCCGGCCGATCATCCGCGCATCACGTCGCAGGAGCGCGCGCTGATCCGCGACGGCCAGGCCACGATGCCGCCGGTGTCGAAGCGCCGCATCCGCGACGTCGTCACCGCGCGGCGCTTCTGGGCCATCGCGCTGCCGCGCTTTTTCGCCGAACCCGCGTGGCAGACCTTCAGCTTCTGGATTCCGCTGTACCTCGCGACCGAGCGCCACATGCCGCTCACGCAGATCGCGATCTTCGCGTGGATGCCGTTTCTCGCGGCCGACGCCGGCGGCATCGCGGGCGGCTATCTGTCGCCGTATCTCGCCAACCGCTTCAAGCTGCCGCTCGTGTGGTCGCGCGTCGCCGGCGTCGCGCTCGGCGCGGTGCTGATGCTCGGGCCCGCGATGATCGGCCTCGTATCGTCGCCGTACACGGCCATCGCGCTGTTCTGTGTCGGCGGCTTCGCGCACCAGATGATCTCCGCGCTCGTCAACACGCTGTCGGCCGACGTGTTCGATTCCGAGGAAGTCGGCACCGCGAGCGGCTTCGCCGGGATGGCCGCGTGGATCGGCGGACTCGGCTTCTCGCTGCTGGTCGGCGCGCTCGCCGACAAGATCGGCTATGCGCCGCTGTTCGCGTGCCTCGGCCTGTTCGACCTCATCGGCGTTACGCTGCTCGCGGTGTTGATCCGCGGGCAGTCGAAGCAGGAACGCCTGCTCGCACGGCACGCCTGACATTCGCTCTCACCAGGAATCGCATTCATGACTTCGCTTCTTCATCCGCCCGTGTTCCGTATCGCCGCCCGGCACGCGAACCGCCTGCTGCTCGCGTCCGACGCGGGCGCGACCCTCGAGATCTTCGTGCTCGAGGACGACATCGTGCGCGTGCGCGTGCTGCCCGATGCGACGGCACGCAACCCGCGCACGTGGTCGATCGCGCCGGGCCTCGACGACGTGCCGCTCGACGGGCGCGACCGCCTCGACCTGGACGGCTTCGCGCTTCCTTCCTGGAGCCTCGCCGAAGACGACGACGGCCTGCGCATCGAAACCGCGCAGATCCGGCTCGCGGTGCGCTGGCAAGGCGGCCATTGCACGTGGTCGATGCGCGGCGCGGACGGCGCATGGCGCGTCGCACTCGCCGACCGCGCGACGCAGGCGTACAACTTCGGCTGGTGGGACGACCGCGCGTATCACTACGTCGCCCGCGAGCGCGGCGACAAGATGTTCGGCCTCGGCGAACGCGCGGGCGACCTCGACCGCACGGGCGCGCGCTTCGAGATGCGCAACATCGACGCGATGGGCTACAGCGCGAAGCACACCGACCCGCTTTACAAGCAC
Organism: Burkholderia pyrrocinia; assembly: GCF_022809715.1. Lineage (NCBI taxonomy): Bacteria > Pseudomonadati > Pseudomonadota > Betaproteobacteria > Burkholderiales > Burkholderiaceae > Burkholderia > Burkholderia pyrrocinia. Next base: position 411,139 of record NZ_CP094460.1, on the reverse strand, counting down.
ATCCCGTTCTACATCACGTGGTCGCCCGCTGCGTGCCAGGGCTTCGGCCTCTTCTACGACACGCTGTCGGATTGCTCGTTCGACATGGGCCGCGAGCTCGACAACTATCACGGCCCGTACCGCTATTTCGTCGCCGAGCACGGCGATCTCGACTACTACTTCATCGCGTCGCCCGATACGCCGCTCGCGGCCGCGCGGCGCTTCACGTGGCTCACCGGGCGCCCCGCGCGCACGCCGAAATGGGGCCTCGGCTATTCGGGCTCGACGATGAGCTATACCGATGCGCCGGACGCGCAGCAGCAGATGAACCAGTTCGTCGAGCAGTGCGACGCGCACGACATCCTGTGCGACTCGTTCCACCTGTCGTCGGGCTATACGTCGATCGGCGCGAAGCGCTACGTGTTCAACTGGAACCGCGACAAGTTTCCCGACGCGAAGGGTTTCGTGAAGCACTACCGCGACCACGGCATCCGCCTGTGCGCGAACATCAAGCCGTGCCTGCTGCGCGACCATCCGGCGTTCGACGAGGCCGCAAAACGTGGGCTGCTGATCCGCTCCGCGTCCGGCGAGCCTGCGTGGGTGCAGTTCTGGGACGAAGTCGGCGCGTATCTCGACTTCACGCAGCCGGACGCGTACCGCTGGTGGCGCGAGCAGGTCACCTCGGCGCTGCTCGAATACGGGATCGAGTCGACCTGGAACGACAACAACGAATACGAGATCTGGTCACCGGATGCGATCGCGCACGGCTTTGGCCAGCCGTTCCCCGCGCGCGAGGCGAAGGTGCTGCAGACGATGCTGATGATGCGCGCATCGCGCGACGCGCAGCGCGCGCATGCGCCGACGCAGCGGCCGTTCCTGGTGTCGCGCTCCGGCGGCGCCGGCATGCAGCGCTACGTGCAGACCTGGTCCGGCGACAACTACACATCGTGGGAAACGCTGCGCTACAACCTGAAGATGGGCCTCGGGCTCGCGCTGTCGGGCGTGTCGAACATCGGTCACGACATCGGCGGCTTCTCCGGGCCCGCGCCGTCGCCCGAACTCCTGCTGCGCTGGGTGCAGTTCGGCATCTTCATGCCGCGCTTCAGCATCCACTCGTGGAACGACGACGGCACCGTCAACGAACCATGGATGTATCCGGAGATCGCCGCGCAGGTCGCATCGCTGATCAAGCAGCGCTACCGGCTGCTGCCGTACCTCTATCACCTGCTGTGGCTGTCGACGACGCGCTACGAGCCCGTGCTGCGGCCGACCTTCGCCGATTTCCCCGGCGATGCGCGCTGCTACGACGAGTGCGACGACATGATGCTCGGCGACGCGCTGCTGGTCGCGCCGGTCGTCGATCCCGGCTGCACGGAGCGCACGGTCTACCTGCCGTCGGGCGCGCGCTGGACGTGCTGCGCGAGCGCGCAGTCGTTCGACGGCGGCGCAAGCGTCACGCTGCCCGCACCGCTCGATACGCCGGTGATGCTGCTGCGTGAAGGCCGCGTGCTGCCGCTGAACGTCGCGGACCAGCATTTCGGCGCGCGCGGCGACACGCGCGGCTTCCTCGTCGCGCCGCGCATCGAGGACGGCGTCGCGTACGGCGAATGCGTCGAGGACGACGGCGAGACGGAAGCGTGGCGCGACGGCGAATACGGACTGTGGCGGATCGAGACCGGCCGCGAGGCGTCGGGCGCGCTCGGCGTGTCGGTCCGCTGGGACGGCCGACCGGCCCGCCCGGCCGACCGCGTCGAGATCCTTCTGCCTGCATCGCTGCAAGGCCCGCTCGCCGTCCGCGGCGCGCGCGTCGAGCAGGATGTACAGGACGGCGCCTGGCGCCGCATCGTCGTCGCGTTCGATCACTGACCGCGCACGCCGCACCGATCGGGCGGGCCGTTCGCGCGGCCCGCCCCCCGCCACAGAGGAGGCACTTCAGCCTCCCGCCCCGTTGAACTGATGAAGAGATCTGGAGATCGACAATGAAAGCACCCGCCAATCGCTATGCAATCCTGATTTTATCGGCCGCATCGCTCGGCACGACCGCTGCCCGCGCGCAGAGCAGCGTGACGCTGTACGGCGTCGTCGACGATTCGATCGCGTACGTGAACAACCAGCAGGGCCATTCGAACATCTACATGCGCGACGGCAACCTGTATGCGTCGAAGTTCGGGCTGCGCGGCGACGAGGATCTCGGCGGCGGCACGCACGCGATCTTCGACCTGCAGTCCGGCTTCAACCTGAACAACGGGGCGCAGGCCGCCGCCGGCACGATATTCAATCGTCAGGCGTTCGTCGGCCTGCGCAACGCTCGCTACGGCACGCTGACGGCCGGCCGCCAGTACACGCCCTACTTCCTGTTCGTCGGCCCGTACGCGTCGAGCAGCTGGCTGACCGGCGCGACGGGTGCGCATCCGGGCGACATCGACGGCCTCGACACGACGATCCGCGTGAACAATTCGGTTACCTATACGTCGCCGACCTTCGCCGGGCTGAGCGCGAGCGCGATGTACGCATTCGGCGGCATTGCCGGCTCGACCGGCAAGGGCAACACGTTCAGCGCCGCGCTGCGCTATGCGAACGGGCCGGTCGGGATCGCGGCCGGCTACCTGCGCATCAACAGCTCGGGCTCGTCGGCAGGCTTCCTGAATCCGGCCACCGCGTCGTCGGGCAGCTTCGCGGTGTCCGTGCTGAACCAGGGCTACCTGACCGCGAAGGCCGTCGAGCAGGTCGCGGCGGCCGGCAACTACACGCTCGGCGACCTGACGATGGGCATCAACTATTCGAACGTGAAGTACCTGCCCGGCAACGGCTCCGCGTTCACCGACACGGCCGTGTTCAACACCTACGGTGTGCTTGCCGCGTACCGCTTCACGCCGGCGTTCTCGGTGGCCGGCGCATTCGCATACACGTTGGCATCGAAGGCGAACGGCGTCGCGAGCGCGGCCCGCTACCAGCAGTATTCGCTGAAGGAGTCGTACAGCCTGTCGAAGCGCACGACGCTCTATGCGCTGCAGGCGTACACGCATTCGAGCGGGCAGACGCTCGGCGCGCAAGGTGCCGGCCACATCATCGATGCGGCGCCGATCGTCGGCGATTCGCAGCAGCTCACGCCGTCGACGACGCACGGCCAGTTCGTCGGCATGGCCGGGATCGCCGTCACTTTCTGAGCGCCCCCAGACCTGTCGCTTCGCGCCAGGCCCCCCGAGGGGGGTCAAGAAAACTTGGGGCGGCCCGGCGTTTTCTTGAGAACCCGCACCGCAGCGCCTTCAGTGCGCTGCCCGCACCCCGGACGATGCGCATTGCACGCGCCATCCGGGCGCCCGAGGCCCGGCGTCCACCGGGCTTTCCACGTCCCGTCCGCCCGCCACGCAAACCGCGCGGGTGTTCTCGATCGCCGCAATACCTTACAATCCGTCAGGTTTTTCCCTTCTGCATGCTCCTTCTTGCAGTCCTGACACCGCGGTACACTCGACGCACGCCGTAGCAGGGTCCGCCGCGCAATGTGCGCGCCGGACGGCGTCGCGCCTCGTTGCGCCCACAACTGGATGCCCGACATGCCAGATTCCCGTCCCTCCCCGCGCACGACATTCAAGCCGCAGGTCGTCCTGCCCGCGCTCGCGGTCATCGGTGCACTGCTGGCCGTCTGTGCGCTGCTCCCGAGCGAAGCCGGCACGCTGTTCTCCGCCGGCCAGCAATGGGTCGTCATGCGCTTCGACTGGTTCTACGTCCTGGCCGTCACCACGTTCCTCGTGTTTCTCGTGCTGATCGCCGCGAGCGATTTCGGCAACATCCGGCTCGGCCCCGACGACGCCGAACCCGAGTTCAGCTTCGTATCGTGGACGGCCATGCTGTTCGCGGCAGGCATGGGCATCGGCCTCATGTACTTCGGCGTCGGCGAGCCGATGCAGCACTTCCTGAAGCCGCCGACCGTCGACCCCGGCACGCCTGCCGCCGCACGCGAGGCGATGCTGATGACCTTCTTCCACTGGGGCTTCCATGCGTGGGCGATCTACGGGCTGATGGGGCTCGTGCTCGCGTACTTCGGCTTTCGCTACAACCTGCCGCTGACGCTGCGCTCGGGGCTGTATCCGGTGCTGCGCGAGCGCATCAACGGCTGGATCGGCCACACGGTCGACGCGTTCGCGCTGGTCGGCACGGTCGCCGGCATCGCGACCACGCTCGGCTATGGCGTGATGCAGATGAGCGCGGGCCTGCATACGGTCGTCGGCTGGGAGACCGGCAGCAATCTGTTTCGCATCGGGCTCGTCGCGATCGTGGTGCTGCTCGCGGGCCTGTCGGCCGCCAGCGGCCTCGACAAGGGCGTGCGCCGGCTGTCCGAGCTGAACCTGCTGCTCGCGTTCCTGCTGCTCGCGTTCGTGGTCGTCGCGGGCCCGACGGCCTTCCTGTTCCGCGCGCTCGGCGACAACATCGGCCAGTACCTGTCGAATCTCGTCGACCTGTCGTTTCGCACCTATGCGTATGCGTCGCCGCGCGAGGAAGGCTGGTTCGGCGGCTGGACGATCCTCTACTGGGCGTGGTGGATCTCGTGGTCGCCGTTCGTCGGCATGTTCATCGCGCGCATCTCGCGCGGCCGCACGATCCGCCAGTTCGTGATCGGCGTGCTGCTCGTGCCGACCGCGTTCAACCTCGTGTGGATGACCGTGTTCGGCAACAGCGCGATCTGGCTCGACACGCACGGCGCGGCCGGCGCGCTCGCGCAAACGGCCACCAACGTCGATGCGCTGCTGTTCCGCTTCTTCGATTTCCTGCCGTTGTCGCAACTGCTGTCGATCGCCGCGATCGTGCTGATCGCGGTGTTCTTCGTCACGTCCGCGGATTCGGGCGCGTTCGTGATCGACCAGATCGCGACGCGCGGCAACGCGCATTCGCCCGTCTGGCAACGGCTGTTCTGGGCCGTGCTGCTCGGCGTGACGGCCGCGGTGCTGCTGGTCGCCGGCGGGCTCGGCGCATTGCAGGCGATGACGCTGATCGCCGCGCTGCCGGTCGCCATCATCATGCTCGCGCTCTGCTACGGGCTGTGGCGCGGGCTCGCGGCCGACCGCGCGCACTATTCGCAGGAGATCGCGCCTGCGGCGAGCTACTGGACCGGCCAGCACTGGCGCCACCGCCTGACGCACATCCTGCGGCAGACGACCGAGGCCGAGGCGCGCCAGTTCGTCGCCGAGACGGTCGAGCCCGCGCTGCGCAAGGTCGCCGATGAACTGCGCGCGAGCGGCGTCGATGCGCACGTGCAGCGCGACAGCGACGACGCCGTGCGGCTCACCGTGCCGACCGCCGAGCATCGCGATTTCGTGTACGGCGTGCGCGTGACGGTGAAATCCGCGGCCGCGTTCCTGGTGCGCGAGGCAGCCGAGCCGGAAGCAGCGCGCGCGCACGTGTATGGGATCGTCACGTTCTTCGAGGACGGGCGGCTCGGCTACGACGTCGAATACCTGCGCGGCGACGAAGTGATCGCCGACGTGCTGCGCCAGTACGAACGCTACGTGTCGCTCGCGGCCGACAAGCGTACGCATCTGCTGAGCCGCGCACCGGGGCACGCGACGGAGGCCGAATGAGCGCGCACGCCGCCGCCCTTGCTGCGCCGCGCCGGTCCGCCACGTCCGACCGAGCCGCACGATGAACGGGCTTCTGCAAAGCCGCGCCGCCGACCTTGTCGCGCTCGGCACGCTCGCCGTGCTTTATCTCGGCGGAACCGGCATCGCGCTGTGGCGGATTCGGGCCGCGGCGCCGCGCGGCAAGGCCTACTGGATCGTCTGCATGGCGCTGCTGGCCGGCGGCGCCATCGCGATGGGCGGCAACCTGTCGCCCGTGCCGAACAGCGGTGAAATGCCGCCGGGTTTCGCGCTCGGCGTCGAAGCCGTCCTGCTCGGCCTCGCGCTGGTTGCCGGAGGTTGCGCGTGGCTGATGCTGCGCGCGAGGAAACGCTGACGCGTACATGTCGCGCGGCGCTGTTGCGTCGTGCGCGAACAGCAATGCGCAGGCCGGCAGGCGGCCCTTTCCTGATCCGCCTTTTATCGCAACGCGTTACGCGGACGGCGCGCGCGCCGTCACGAGCCAGCAGGCCGCGTCGAAACACACCTCCGTGCCGTGCACGTAACGCTCGAACGCGACACGCACCTTCTCGACCTCGCTCCGCCGCGTCGCCTCGTCCGTCTCCAGCAGCGCGAGCCCGACCGGGCCCAGCCGCGCGATGTAGTCGTCCAGCGCGGGCTCGGGCAACACGCACGCCCTGTCGACCGGCTCGATCGCAATATCGGCCCAGCCGCTGTCCGACAGCACCGACGCGATCCGCTGCCGGTCGCCGAACGCGAACTGCCCCGGCGCGCCGGGCCGGCGCGCGGGCAGGTTCGGCAGCAACGGCGCGGCGGCCCGCTCGGCCGTCGTCATGAACGGGTTGTCGGCCGCGCTGCGCCACGCGACGAACCGCATCTGCGCGTCGGACCGCGCCGCGTGCCGCAGATTCGCGAACGCCCGGACCGGGTCGTCGAAAAACATCACGCCGAGGCGCGACACGATCAGGTCGACGCTCGCGGGCTCGAACGCATGAGTCTGCACGTCCGCGCACACGAAGCGGGCATGAATGCCGCTGCGTTCGGCGCGCGCCTGCGCGGCATCGATCATCCGGGCCGAGATGTCGATGCCCGTGCATTGCGTGTCCGTGCCGAGCCGGCGCGCGATCGCAAGCGTGACCGCGCCCGTGCCGCAGCCGACGTCGAGCACGCTGCGCGCTGACGACGCGGCCGCCGCATCGGCGAGCAGCGCCTCGAACGGCTCGAACATCCGGTCGAGCAGCGCCTGCGCATCGACCCATGCACGCCCCGACGGGCCGTTCCACAGCGCGGATTGTTCGTCGTTGGGCCGGTTGGTTTCCATCGTCGATTCCCCTTTTGGTTCGTTGATCATAAAGCGCACTGTGCTGCTTCAAGCCGGCTTGAGGTCAAGGCCTCGGCCGCGAATCCCGGCGCGTAGGCGAGCACCCTGCCGCGCCCCGGTTTTTCACATTTCTTACATTCGTGCTGCGTATCGTTGACGACTTTCCTACGGTGCCTCCCATGCGACGACTCCTCCCGCGCGCACTGCTCGCGCGCTGCGCCCCCCTTGTTGCCCTCGCCGCGCTGTCCGCGTGCTCGAACCACATCGATTCGCCGGCCGACCCGGCCAGTGCGTCGGTCAACGTCCAGGCCGCATGGGTCGAGATCGGCGACGCGAACCAGGCGATCGCGCGCGTCATCACGAACTACACCCCCGCGTCGGCCGGCGATCCGCTGTGTCCGCAACTGACCGTCGACGGCAAGCTGTCGCGCATGACGCTGCGCGCCGGCGCCGCGACCCCGGCCCAGCGGCCGACCGCCAGCGACCCGGCCGATTCGAAGCCGTCGAGCTTCCCGGTCTCCGTCTGCGAAACGACGTTGCCGGCCGATGCGCAGGCGGCGAGCGTCGCGGGCCGCACGCTGCCGCTGCCGAAAGCGCAGCCGCAGCGCATCGCGATCATCGCCGACACCGGCTGCCGGATGAAGAAGGCCGACAACGCATGGCAGGCGTGCAACGACGCGACGGTCTGGCCGTTCGACACGATCGCGGCCAGCGTCGCGAAGCTGTCGCCCGACCTGGTGCTGCACGTCGGCGACTACCACTATCGCGAGAACGCATGCCCGCCGGATATCGCCGGCTGCAAGGACAGCCCGTGGGGCTATGGCTGGGATACGTGGCAGGCCGACCTGTTCCGCCCGGCGGCACCGCTGCTCGCGAAGGCGCCGTGGGTCGTCGTGCGCGGCAACCATGAGGAATGCGCGCGCGCAGGCCAGGGCTGGTACCGCTTCCTCGATCCGCGCCCGTATTCGGCCGCCCGCTCGTGCGACGATCCGGCCAACGACACCAACGCGAACTATTCGGAACCCTATGCGGTGTCGCTCGGCGGCGGCTCGCAGGTGATCGTGTTCGACACCGCGAAGGTCGGCCGCACGCCGCTCAAGACGACCGACGCACAATTCGGCATCTACCAGAAGCAGTTCCAGACGGTGGCCGCGCTCGCGTCGAAGGCCGGCATGACGACGACGATCTTCACGAACCATCATCCGATCCTCGCGTTCGCGCCGATCGCCGGCAGCACGCCCGCACCGGGCAACCTCGCGCTGCAGTCGGTGATGGCGAGCCTCAACGCGCAGGCGTACTACCCGCCGGGCGTACACGTCGCGCTGCACGGTCACGTGCACGACTTCCAGGCGATCAACTTCTCGTCCGGGCACCCGGCGACGATCGTGTCCGGCAACGGCGGTGACAACCTCGACGTTGCACTGCCCGACCCGTTCCCGGCCGGCCTGACGCCGGCACCGGGCGCCGTGATCGAGCGGCTGTCGCACAACAACAGCTTCGGCTTCCTGATCATGGAACGCCGTGCGGCACCCGCGACAGGCTGGGTGTTCCGTGCGTATTCGGCGGCGGGCAAGCTGCTCGCGTCGTGCAACCAGTCGGGCACGACGCTCGCCTGCGACAAGACGGGGTTCATTGCGCCGTGAGTGAAGAGGTTCGATGTGACGGCCGCGTTGCGCGCGGCCGGCAAACGCTGCATACGCTTGCCGCGACCGTGCTCGCCGGCCTGGCGCTGGCGGCGCACGCAGCGCACGCCGCGCCGTCCGCAACGGTCCTGCTCCCCGGCGCGCCGCCGTCGCGCGTCGTCGACACGATCGGCAACGGCACGCCGCAGGTGACGGGCAAGATCGACGCGGCCACCGCGCGCTTCGCGCCCGATCCGACGCTCGTCGCGCTCGGCCGCCGGATCTTCTTCGACCCGCGGCTGTCCGAGCCGCGCGGCATGTCGTGCGCGGGCTGCCACGATCCGGGCCGTGCGTTCGCGCCGACGCTGTCGGCGGCTTCGCTCGCGGGGCCCGGCGTGCCGGAAGGCAGCCGGCCCGGGCGCTTCAGCCGGCGCAATGCGCCGTCGCTGCTTTATGTGCGCTACGTGCCGCGCCGCCACTTCTACCAGGACGACGATGCGCCCGCGCCGTCGCCGTTCGGCGGACTGTTCAGCGATGGCCGCGCGGATACGCTCGCCGAGCAGATCCGCGGGCCGCTGTTCGATCCGAACGAGATGAACAACCGGTCGCCGGCCGCGCTGCTGCGCAAGGTCAATGCGACCGAACTCGCGCCCGATCTCGCCGCGCGCTTCGGCACGCCGGTGCGGCGCGATCCCGAGCAACTCGTGCGCGCGCTGGGTTCGGCCGTGGAGGCCTATCTGCAGAGCGACGAGATGGCGCCGTTCACGTCGCGCTTCGACGCGTTCCTGCGCACCCGCAAACCGCTCGCACCGGCCGAGATGCGCGGCCTCGCGCTGTTCCGGAATCCGGACAAGGGCAACTGCATGACCTGCCATACGCTGTCGGACACGTCGAGCCGCCCGGAGCGCTCGCTGTTCACCGATTTCGGTTATGACGCGATCGCCGTGCCGCGCAACCGCGCGCTGCCTGCGAACCGCGATCCGAGCCATTTCGACAACGGGCTGTGCGACACCGCACGGCGGCTGCGCTGGCCCGAGCCAACGCAATGGTGCGGCTACCTGCGTACGCCGGGGCTGCGCAACGTCGCGATCAAGCAGACCTTCATGCACAACGGCGTGTTCACGACGCTGCGCGACGCGGTCGCGTTCTACAACACGCGCTCGACCGACCCCGGCTTCTGGTATCACGGCGCCACGACGTTCGACGACGTGCCGGCCGCCTATCGCGGCAACATCAACGTCAACTCGACGCCGATGAACCGCCGGCCCGGCACGCCGCCCGCGCTGACCGACGCGGAAATCGACGACATCGTCGCGTTCCTCGGCACGCTGACCGACGCGCGCTATACGGGCATCGCCGCGGCTGCTCCCCTGCCGCTCCCGCTGCCAGGATTTCCAGATCGCCGGACCGCCGAACCACCGCGCCGGCGCGCTGACCCTGGCCGAACGGCCAGTCGCAAGCGCACCCGCTTGCGGCCGCCGCAAACACTGGTTATATTTACAGTACTGTATTTATGAACAGTGAGGTGCGCGATGGAACATCTGGTCCGTATCGTCAACGACACCGATCGCCAAGTGCTGGCGTGGCTTCGCGCCCAGGTCGGCGACGCCCGCGTCGAGCGCGCGGCGCGCCAGCTCGGGCATACCCGCAAGCCGTTTCCGTCGGCCGTCTGCCGGTATCTGGGCATGAGCGCGCCGGCCACGCTGCGCCAAGCCGAACGGCCGCGCGTCGCACGCGATTTCTCGGTCGGCGATCGTTACCTGTCGTTGATCCGCCAGCACCTCGCTTCGCACTCGGCAGGCCGCTGACATGACGTCCCGCCGCTGCGGCGCGCGGCCGGCCGGAGCGATCGCGCGCCGGCCGCTGTCGTGCTTATGCAGCAGCAGCCGCGTCGCGTATCAGGCGGCCGAGCGTTTCGAAAGCCGCCTCGTGCGCCGCATCGAACACGCGCGTGCACGCAAGCCGGATATAAGCGTCGAAGCGGTCGGAATTCGAGAAGATCGAACCGGGTGCGATCTTGACCCCGTGCGCCAATGCGGCGTCGAACAGCGCGTCGGAGCGCACGCCTTCCGGCAACGCGATCCACAGCAGCATCCCGCCCGGCGGCTGGTTCATCCGGGTTCCGGCCGGGAAATGCCGTGCAATCGCGTCGATCGTCACATCGCGCTGCACGCGCAACTGTTCGCGGAACCGGCGCAGATGGCGATCGAACGCGCCCGAGCCGACGAATTCGGCGGCAACGGCCTGCAGCAACGCAGCGTTGTGCCGGCTGTGCGCGAACTTCAGCATCTTCACGCGCGCATGCCAGCGCCCCGCACTCATCCAGCCGAGCCGCATCCCGGGGGCCAGCACCTTGTTGAACGACGGGCAGTAGATCACCGTGCCGTCGCGGTCCCATGCCTTGGCCGGCTTGACCGCCTGCGGCGCCTCGACGAGCTCGCGATACGGCTCGTCCTCGATCACGGCCACGCCGTGGCGCGAGCACAGCGCGACGAGCGCGGCCTTGCGTTCGTCGGGCATCACGCAGCCGAGCGGGTTCTGCAGGTTCGGCACGACGACCACGGCCCGAATGTCCGGATACGCGGTCAGCGCCACTTCGAGCGCCTCGATCGACAGGCCGGTCGTCGGGCTGGCCGGGATTTCGAGCGCGCGCAGGCCAAGGCTTTCGAGCAGCTGGATCAAGCCGAAGAACGCCGGCGATTCGATCGCGATCGTGTCGCCGGGGCGCGCCACCGCGCGCAGCGCGAGATTCACCGCATCGACGCCGCCGCTCGTCGACATCACGTCGTCCGGCGACACGGTCACGCCGTACGACAGCGCGCGTTTGGCCATCGTCTGCCGGAATTCGGGCGAACCGCCGACGGGCCCCGCGTCGGTCAGCAGCGTCGGCTTGCGCCGCAGCAGCCGGATCGCCAGCGCCTGCAGGCGCTCGGTCGGATACAGCGCAGCCAGCGCGGACGCACCGCCGAGATTCAGCGCATCGGTTGCCGCATTCGCACGGTCGATCACGCGCGACACGCGTTCGTGCAGGCCCGCGAACGGCGGCTCGACACTCAGCGGCGGGCCTTCGCTTTCCGGCAGCGTTTCGAGCACGGCCGACGCGCGGCGCCGCACGAAGTAGCCCGAGCGCGGCTTCGCCTCGCACCAGCCCGTATCCTCGAGCCGCCGGAATGCCTGGATCGCGGTCGACAGGCTCACGCCGTGCTGCGCCATGAATGCGCGCACCGACGGCATCCGGTCGCCGGGCGACAGCGTGCCGGCCGCGATGATGCGGCGGTAATGTTCGGCGAGCCGTTCGTAAAGCGGCTCGCCGTCCATCGGCAAAGGCGTGCGGGATGCGTCGGCGAAAGGCGTCATGCGGGCCATCGTGCCCGCGCGTCCGAGTGCACGCCAGATACAGATTCCGGGAAAAACCACCGATACAGCGACGCAAAATCGGCGCCTGCACCGCAACAGATTCCCGTCCCCTGAATCTGTCGTGCCCGCGCCTGTTTCCCTAACCTGACTGCACGCCGTCGCCTCGCCGTCGCGAGGCCGCGCAACCAGGAAAAGGGATCGCCATGCGGACGCAACATATCCGGCTCGACGCCGGGCAAAGCCACTTTGCGTGGTTCGACAAGGGCAGCCAGGTGATCGTGCTGGACGGCGCGCTCGCGATTACGCTGCGTCACGGCGGGCTCGACTGGCTGCCCGATGCGCCGCAGTACATTCGCCGGGTGCTCGACGAAGGCGAATGCCTGGTGCTCGAGACGGCCGGTCACGTGGCGTTGTCGGCCGGCGGTGCCGGTGCGGTCAGCACGGCGGTTGTGGAGCCTGCTGGCCGCAGAGACGTGCTCGCGGCGTGCAGTGCGATCCTGCGCCGGCTGTCCGGGCGGGTGCGCGGCAGCCATCATGGGCGAGAGCATTCCTGACGTCGCGATTTGCCGATTTGCCGATTTGCCGATTTGCCGATTTGCCGATTTGCCGGTTTGCCGGTTTGCCGGTTTGCCGGTTTGCCGGTTTGCCGGTTTGCCGGTTTGCCGGTTTGCCGGTTTGCCGGTTTGCCGGTTTGCCGGTTTGCCGGTTTGCCGGTTTGCCGGTTTGCCGGTTTGCCGGTTTGCCGGTTTGCCGGTTTGCCGGTTCACCAATTCATCGACTCACCGATTCACCGATTCACCGTTGCACCGATTTGCTGATTCACCGACACGTGGAGACGGCCACGCAGCCACCGCATCATCGCGGCAACGAGCGACCGCACTGCGCTCCAGCCATCCTCATCCGAAGAAACCGCGTCGTCCGCCGCTGCCTGCCCGGCACGCGGCGGCCATCGAATCACCGCACGTTCCTGCGGCGCTCGACCCACTCGAATATCGCCATCCCCGCCAGCATCGCGACGACGAACCCGATCCCCTTGGCCGACCCGAAGCCGATCGACACGATCGCGGGCCCCGGGCAGAACCCGGCCATCCCCCAGCCGATGCCGAACACGGCGCTTCCGGCGACCAGGCGCACGGTGATCGTTCGCAAGGCCGGCAACTGCATCGGCAAGCCGAGCCACGACCGCGTCCGGCGTTTCGCCCACGCGAACGCGAACACGGCCACGCCCATCGCACCGGCCATCACGAACGCGAGCGACGGATCCCAGCGGCCCGCCAGGTCGAGAAAGCCGAGCACCTTCTGCGGATTGGCCATGCCCGACACGATGAGGCCGACGCCGAACAGCAGCCCCGCCAGAAACGCGAATCCTGCCTGCATGTCAGCCTCCCAGCACGTGCCGCCGCACGAATACGGTCACGAAGCCCGCGATCATGAAAGTCGCGGTCGCGACCACCGAGCGCAGCGCACCGCGCGACATCCCGCACACGCCGTGGCCGCTCGTGCAGCCGCCCGCGTAGCGCGTGCCGATCCCGACCAGCAGCCCGGCCGCCAGCAGCTCGGGCCAGCTTGCGTCGACCTGCGGCGTCAGACCGGCTCCGACGACGCGCATCGCGATCGGTGCGGCGATCAGCCCGGCGACGAATGCGACGCGCCAGTCGCGCTCTCCGGAACCCGCCGTGAACAGGCCGCCGACGATTCCGCTGATGCCGGCAATCCGGCCGTTGAACGCGACGAGCCACGCGGCGGCGAGCCCGATCAGCACGCCGCCGGCCAACGACAGCCACGGCGTGAAATGAAGCGTATCAAGCTGCATCGCGCGTCCCCTTCGCGGCCGGGCCGCAGAACTGCTCGTACAGCACGCCCATCACCGCGATCGCGGCCGGGCTGTCGAGCGAATAGTGGATGTTCTTGCCTTCGCGGCGCGTGCGGACCAGCGCGTTGTCCCGCAACACGCCGAGTTGCTGCGACAGCGTCGGCTGGCGGATATCCAGCGTCGTCTCGAGATCGCTCACGCAGCGCTCGCCCTGCGACAGTTCGCAGAGCAGCAGCAGCCGGTCGGGATTCGACAGCACCTTGAGGAACGCGCAGGCCGATTCGGCGGCTGCACGCATCTGGTCGGGCTCGGGCAGCCCGGCGGGAAGATCGTGGTTCATCGGAGCGGGATGACAATTAAAGAACAAATAATATATCAATTCATATAATGTTGCTTCCTGCTATTTATCCATCGGCGACCTTGCGCCCTCTTCGCTCAGGCTTGGTCGCCGGCGATCGCACTCGAGACCGACGCACGCGTCGCATCGGCGCGAACCATGCCTAGCGCCAGCATCCTGCCGAAAAACGCGAGAGCCAAGGCGCGGTGTCGGTGTACCGGTACCCTGAACCCCGACAGCGCGAATCGCGCGGCCGTGGCCGTGGCCGCGACGATCGAATGCCTGCACGCAGGCGCGGCGCCTCAGGCACGTAGATGGGGGAAAGCGAAGATGAAGTAAATGGCGCGGCCCGGCGCAAACCGGGCCGCTTCGCCGCGACGCGTCACGCGCCGTCGCAGGACGCCGTGCCGTCGAGCATCAGCGTGCCGACCCGCGCGGGCACGAGCGGCGTACGCGGCACCGGCGGCGTCCAGCCGAACAGCGCCTGCGCGGCCGCACCGCAAACGCGGCCCTGGCACGCGCCCATCCCGCAACGCGACTGCAGCTTCGCAGCCGTCCAGCCCGGCTCCTGCGCGACCGCATCGAAACGCACATCCTCGCAGCGGCACAGCAGCGTATCGGGCCGCGCAAGCCGGCGGATCGGCTCGCGGATCGCGAAACGCTCGCGTACGGCATCTGCGAAAACCTGCCAGTGCGCGCGCCGCGCGACGAGCGCGGCCAATGGCGCCGTCTGCCCGGTCGCCGCATAACCGGCGATTTCGCCTTCGACCATCGCCAGCTCGCTGCCGCCGACGCCCGTACACTCGCCGGCCGCGAAGCACCCGTCGCGGCTCGTCCGCTGATGCGCGTCGACCGCCACCGCGCCGTTCTCGATCCGGCAGCCGAGATGGCTCGGCAGCACGGTGTTCGGCACGAGGCCGAAGCCGCACGCCAGCCGGTCGCAGTCGACGTCGAACTCGCGATCGCCGTGGCGAATCCGCACGCGTTCGAGCCGCTTGTCGCCGAACGCTGCGACGACGTGCGCGTCCGGCCGATAGGCGGCCGTGAAGAGCTTCGCTGCTTGCACAAGCTTCGACGGCCAGCGCCACAGCCCTGCCCCGAAGCCGGCCACGTCGCCCCATGCGGCCTGTTCGAGCACATGCGACACGCGCGCGCCGGCCTGACGTGCCGTCGCCGCGCTCGCCAGCAGCAGCGGCCCGCTGCCCGCGATCACCGTGCGCTGCCCGCGCACGTCGAGGCCGTACTTGATCAGCGCCTGCAAGCCGCCCGCGCCGGTGACGCCCGGCAGCGTCCAGCCCGGGAACGGCAGCAGCAGCTCGCGTGCGCCGCAGCACAGAATCAGCGTCCGGAACTCGAGCAGCAGCCCGCGCTCGTCGTCCTCGAGCAGCAGCGTGCCCGGCTGCGTTTCGGCGACGATGCGTGTCCCTGCAAGGTGCGTGACGTTCGGCTGCCGCAGTACGGTGAGGCGTTCGGCCGCGGCCTGCACCGGCGTGGCCGCTGCGCCTTGCCGCCAGATCTGCCCGCCCGCCCGCGGGTTGTCGTCGACGATCGCAACCGTTGCACCGCTTTGCGCGGCGGCCTGCGCGGCCGACAGCCCGGCCGGGCCCGCCCCGACGATCGCGACGTCGACACTCAGTCGTTCCTGTTTCATCGTGTGCGCTCCACCTGCATCCCGTCGCGGCACAACGTCTGGCAGGCCAGCCGGCGGCGGCCGTCGATCGTCATCCGGCACTCCTGGCAGATGCCCATTCCGCAAAACGGCGCACGCGCCGCACCCGTGCACGACACGCGCGTCGTGTCGTCGCCGCTCGCCGCGACGGCGGCCGCGACGGTCGCGCCGCCGGCCACCGTCAGCGCGCGGCCGTCCAGATGAATGATCATGTCAGCGCTCCGGCTACGGGGGACGCGGTCAGAAAGCGTCCCGGCAAATACGGTTCGATATCGATGGGCGGCCGTTCGCCGGCCATCTGTGCGGCGACGAGCCGCGCGCTACCCGGCGCGGTCGTCACGCCGAGCCCTTCGTGCCCGACCGCGAGCCACACGCCCGGCCGCGCCGGGTGCTCGCCGAGCAGCGGCAGGCCGTCGGGGCTCGCGGAACGGAAACCTGTCCATGAACGGATCCCGTTCAGGTCGGCCAGATCCGGCAGGTAGCCGACCGCGCGATGCAGCATCCGTGCGAGCACGGGCGGCTCGACGCGCGCGTCTTCGGTGTCGAACTGGCGCGACGAGCCGATCAGCAACTGGCCGGTCGGCCGCGGCTGCACGTTGAACGCGACCGACGTGCCGTCGCTCGCATGCGCGCTCGCCGCATAACCAAGCTCGACGAGCTGGTGCGACACGTGGCCCGGATAGCGGTCGGTGATCAGCAGGTGGCCCTTTTTCGGGCGCAGCGGCAGCTCGGGCAGCAGCGTGCGTGCCGCGACACCGTTCGCGACGACCACGCGTTCCGCGCGTAATGTGTCGCCGCCCGCGAGCGTCACGCGCGGGCCGTCGACCGCAACGGCCCGGTCGCGGCGCAACGTGATGCGCGGGGCGCGCTGCAGCAGCCAGTTCGCGGTGACGGGCGCATAGAGGATCGCGTCGCCCGGAATCTTCAGCGCGCCGCCGAGCCCCGCGCGCAGCATCGGCTCCAGTTGCGCGAGCGTCGCTGCGTCGATCAGCTCGCCGGCCACGCCGTGCGCGGCAAGCGTCGCCTGCTTCGCGCGCGCGAGATCCATTTCGTGCGCGTCGGCCGCGAGCCACAACGTGCCGCAGTTGCGGTACGCGCAGCCTTCCGGCATCTCGCCGCTCAACGCGCGCCACAGTTCGATCGAGTAATGGCTCAGCGCGAGCTCGGCCGCGTTGTCGTCCATCGCGACGAGGTGGCCCATCCCCGCGCCGGTCGCACCGCCGCTCGCGTCGTCGACGACGAGCACGCGCAGCCCGCGCTGCGCGAGTTCGTGCGCGCACGCCGCGCCGACGATGCCGGCGCCGATCACGACGACGTCGGTCCTTGCGTCGCTCACGGCGCGATGCCCCAGCCGAACGGATCGTCTTCCTCGATCAGCAGCGTCGCTTCCGCGCTCAGGTGCGCGCTGCCGCGAATCGTCGGCACGATGCCGCCGTCGGCCTGCTCGTAGCTGGCCTGGAACACGCTGCCGATCACGCTCGCCTGCCGCCACACGGCGCCCGGCGCGAGCTTGCCGTCGGCCGCGAGACACGCGAGCTTCGCGCTCGTACCGGTGCCGCACGGCGAACGGTCGTATGCGAGGCCCGGGCACAGCACGAAGCTGCGGCTGTCGTGCTCGGCATCGTCGGCGAACAGCTCGATATGGTCGATCTCGCCGCCGTTCGCGCCGGTGATGCCCGCGCGTTCGAGCCCTGCGCGCACGGCCGACGCATACGCGGTAAGCGCCGCGACGTTGTCGCCGGCGACGCGCTGCCCGTGGTCGCTGATCAGGAAGAACCAGTTGCCGCCCCATGCGATGTCGCCCTTCACGGGGCCGTAACCGGGCACGTCGACCGCGACACCCTTCGCGTGGCGATACGCGGGCACGTTGCGCACGCTGACCGACAGGTCGTCGTGCAGCGTCGCCTCGACGGTGCCGACGGGCGTTTCGATCAGATGCACGCCGGGCCGGATGCGCCCCATGTGATGCAGCGTGCGCACGACGCCGATCGTGCCGTGCCCGCACATGCCGAGATAGCCGCTATTGTTGAAGAAGATCACGCCGGCCGCCGCGTCGGGCGATACCGGTTCGCACAGCAGCGCGCCGACCAGCACGTCGCTGCCGCGCGGCTCGAGGATGCACGCGGTGCGATAACGATCGTGCTCGCGCGCGAGCACGTCGCGCCGCTCGGCCATCGTGCCGCTGCCGAGCGACGGAAAACCGGACACGACGAGCCGAGTGGGTTCGCCGCCCGTGTGCGAATCGATGATCTGGATGCGCTTCATCATGAGCCGTCCGAAGTGGGGAAAGGAGCATAGCTTCCTCCGTCGCGCGTCCATCCGCTTGTGGCTTTTCGATAAGGACGACGACGAAATCGGCATAGTGCGAGGCGCCCTTCGCGCACCGGGCGGCCGCTGTGCCGATTTCGTCATTTTGCTCCGCGATACAACTCAAGCGTGATGGGCATTTGCGCGGCGATACTGGTTGCCACACCGACACACCTGTCGGCCGACCGATACGAACGTAGGAGATTTCAGTGAGCCGCAAAGCCATTCAGTGGACCGGGGTTTTCCCGGCCGTCAGCACCCAGTTCAAGCCGGACTTTTCCCTCGACATCGACGCCACCCACCGCGTGGTGAAGAACCTGGTGAACGACGGCGTGTCGGGCCTCGTGGTCTGCGGCACGGTCGGCGAAAACACGTCGCTGTCGACGAGCGAGAAGCTGCAGGTGATCGAAGCCGCGCGCGACGCGGCCGGCGGCAAGATTCCGGTAATCGCCGGCATCGCCGAATTCACGACCGAATTCGCGCGCAACACGGTGCGCGAAGCGCAGCGCGTCGGCGTCGACGGCGTGATGGTGATGCCCGCGCTGGTCTACTCGGCGAAGCCGCATGAAACCGCCGCGCACTTCCGCGCGGTCGCGACCAGCACCGACCTGCCGGTGATGGTCTACAACAACCCGCCGATCTACAAGAACGACGTGACGCCCGACGTGCTGATCGCGCTGCAGGACTGCGAGAACATCGTCTGCTTCAAGGATTCGTCGGGCGACACGCGCCGCTTCATCGACCTGCGCAACGCTGTCGGCGATCGCTTCGTGCTGTTCGCGGGCCTCGACGACGTCGTGGTCGAGAGCATCGCGGTCGGCGCCGAAGGCTGGGTGTCGGGCATGTCGAACGCGTTCCCGAAGGAAGGCGAGACGCTGTTCCGCCTCGCGAAGCAGAAACGCTTCGACGAAGCCCTCGCGCTGTACCGCTGGTTCATGCCGCTGCTGCACCTCGACGCGCGCCCCGACCTCGTGCAGTGCATCAAGCTGTGCGAAGAGCTGGTCGGCCGCGGCAGCGCGGTCACGCGTCCGCCGCGCCTCGCGCTGCAGGGCGACACGCTCGCGGAAGTGAAGGCAATCGTCGCGAAGGCGCTCGAAACGCGCCCGGCGCTGCCCGACGTCGGTCTCTGACCGACTCCCTCTGCGGCGGCGCAAGGCTTTCCCCCTCGCGCCGCCGTCTCCGGTCCGGCATGGCCTGCGGGCCCGTTCGCCCCGGCGCCCGCCTGCGCCGCACGTGAACGGCCCGCGGCCCGCCCCGGTCGTTCGAACCGGGCGACGCCGGCCGGCAGGCGTACGCCGCTGCTCCGTCGGAGCGCGGCGCACCAGACGCCTGCACCGATATCCCCCCAGGAGACAAGCCCATGCCAGGCCAAGGCAACGCTCACCCGTCCGTCCCGCTTTCCCGTGCCGTGCACCCCGACGCGGGTCACGGCAAGTTCAAGAAACAGTTGTCGCTGACCGATCTCACGTTCATCGGTCTCGGCGCCATTTTCGGTTCGGGCTGGCTGTTCGCCGCGAGTCACGTGTCGACGATCGCGGGCCCGGCCGGCATCTTCTCGTGGCTGCTCGGCGGCTTCGCGGTGCTGCTGCTCGGCATCGTCTACTGCGAACTCGGCGCCGCGCTGCCGCGCGCGGGCGGCGTGGTCCGCTACCCGGTGTTCTCGCACGGCCCGCTGCTCGGCTACCTGATGGGCTTCATCACGCTGATCGCGTTCTCCAGCCTGATCGCGATCGAAGTCGTCGCCGCGCGCCAGTACGCGGCCGCGTGGTTTCCGGGCCTCACCGTCGAAGGATCGAGCGACCCGACGACGCTCGGCTGGCTCGTGCAGGCCGCACTGCTCTGCTTCTTCTTTTACCTGAACTATTCGAGCGTGAAGACGTTCGCGAAGGCGAACAACATCATCAGCATCTTCAAGTTCATCGTGCCGCTCGCGGTGATCGGCGTGCTGTTCACGTTCTTCAAGCCCGCGAACCTGACCGTGCACGGCTTCGCGCCGTTCGGCATGCCGGGCATCGAGATGGCCGTGTCCGCCGGCGGCATCATCTTCGCGTACCTCGGGCTCACGCCGATCGTGTCGGTCGCGAGCGAGGTGCGCAATCCGCAGCGCACGATCCCGATCGCGCTGATCCTGTCGATCCTGCTGTCGACGCTGATCTACGTGCTGCTGCAGCTCGCGTTCATCGGCAGCATCCCGACCGCGATGCTCGCCGGCGGCTGGCACGACATCAGCAAGGCGTTCACGCTGCCGTACCGCGACATCGCGCTCGCGCTCGGCGTCGGCTGGCTCGCGGTGATGGTCGTCGCCGATGCGATGATCTCGCCGAGCGGCTGCGGCAACATCTACATGAACGCGACGCCACGCGTGGTCTACGGCTGGGCGAAGACGGGCACGTTCTTCAAGGTCTTCACGCGCGTAGACGAAGCGTCGGGCATCCCGCGCGCGGGCCTGTGGCTCACGTTCGGCCTCGCGATCTTCTGGACGATGCCGTTCCCGTCGTGGGAAGCGCTGATCAACATCGTGTCGGCCGCGCTGGTGCTGAGCTACGCGGTCGCGCCGGTATCGGTCGCCGCGCTGCGCCGCACCGCGCCCGACCTGCCGCGGCCGTTCCGCGCAAGCGCGTTCGGCATCACCGGCCCCGCGTCGTTCGTGATCGCCGCGCTGATCGTCTACTGGTCGGGCTGGAGCACGGTGTCCTGGCTGCTCGGCCTGCAGATCGTGATGTTCGTCATCTATCTCGCGTGCCGCCGCTGGGTGCCGACCGCACACCTGAGCCTCGCCGAACAGGTGCGCTCGTCCGCGTGGCTGATCGCGTTTTATGCCGCGATGATCGTGCTGTCGTATCTCGGCGGCTTCGGCGGCACGGGCCGGCTCGCGCATCCGTACGACACGGTCGTCGTCGCGGCGGTTGCGCTCGTCATCTACTACTGGGGCGCGAATACCGGCATCCGTTCCGACAAGCTGCAGCTCGACGACGACGAGGACTGACGCACCCGCTCCCTCTTCGCACCATCACTCCGGCCGGGCGCGCCATGCCCGGCTACTGTTTTTTTCGAGGAAAACCATGCAACTCACAGGTCAGCTCCTGATCGGCCAGTCCGCCGTCGCCGGACAGAACGGCACCCTCCACGCGATCGCCGCCGCGACCGGCGAGCCACTCGAACCCGCTTTCGGCGGCGCGAGCCTGCACGACCTGGAGACGGCCTGCGCGCTCGCCGACGACGCGTTCGACACGTATCGCGAAACGACGCTCGACGCGCGCGCCGCGTTTCTCGACGCGATCGGCCGGCACATCATGGCGCTCGGCGACGACCTGATCGAACGCTGCGTCGCAGAAACGGGCCTGCCGCGCGCACGCGTCGAAGGCGAACGCGGCCGCACGGTCGGCCAGCTCGCGCTGTTCGCGTCGCTCGTGCGCGACGGCGGTTTTCTCGACGCGCGGATCGATCCGGCGCGCCCCGAGCGCAAGCCGCTGCCGCGCGTCGACCTGCGCCTGCGCAACGTCGCGGTCGGGCCCGTCGCCGTGTTCGGCGCGTCGAACTTCCCGCTCGCGTTCTCGGTCGCCGGCGGCGATACGGCCTCGGCGCTCGCGGCCGGCTGCCCGGTGATCGTCAAGGCGCATTCCGCGCATCCGGGCACGTCGGAACTCGTCGGCCGCGCGATCCAGCAGGCGGCGCGCGAATGCGGGATGCCGGCCGGCGTGTTCTCGCTGCTGTTCGACGCGTCGCGCGAGATCGGCCAGGCGCTCGTCGCCGATCCACGCATCAAGGCCGTCGGCTTCACCGGCTCACGCCGCGGCGGCGTCGCGCTGATGCATATCGCGGCCGCGCGCCCCGAACCGATTCCCGTCTATGCGGAAATGAGCTCGATCAATCCGGTGCTGCTGTTTCCCGCCGCGCTCGACGCGCGTCACGATGCGATCGCGCCGCAGTTCGTCGCGTCGCTCACGCTCGGCGCGGGCCAGTTCTGCACGAACCCCGGTCTCGTGCTTGCCGTCGACGGCCCCGCGCTGCGCGCGTTCGAAGCCGCGGCGGCCGATGCCGTGCGCGCGGCGGCCGCGCAGACGATGCTGACGCCGCACATCCACGCAAGCTATGCGCAAGGCGTCGCGGCGCTGCGCGGGCACGACGCGGTCGAATTGCTGGCGGAAGGCGTCGAAGGCAGTCGCTACCAGGCCCGCGCGGCGCTGTTCGCGACGTCGGCCGACGCGTTCATCGCGCGCCCCGAACTGCGCGAAGAAGTGTTCGGCCCCGCTTCGCTGATCGTGCGCTGCCCGGATGCCGACACGCTGCATCGCGTGCTGAAGTCGCTCGAAGGCCAGTTGACGATCGCCGCGCATCTCGCCGACGGCGACGCGCCGCTGTTCGCCGCGCTGCGCCCGACGCTCGAGCGCAAGGCCGGCCGCATTCTCGTCAACGGCTTCGGCACCGGCGTCGAGGTCGGCCATGCAATGGTGCACGGCGGCCCGTTCCCGGCGACGTCCGACACGCGCACGACGTCGGTCGGCGCACGCGCGATCGAGCGCTTCCTGCGCCCGGTGTCGTACCAGGACCTGCCGGACGCGCTGCTGCCGGACGCGATCCGCGATAGCAATCCGCTGAACGTGCCGCAGCGCATCGACGGCGTGCCCGCGCCGCGCGAGGTGAACCATGTCTGAGCAAACCGCCGAAGTCGTCCTGTCACTCGACGAAGTCCATGCGCTCGCGCTGCGCGTGCTGACGCACAACGGGATGTCCGATGCGCATGCGCGGGCGATCGCCAACGTGATCACGCAGGGCCAGCGCGACGAATGCCATTCGCACGGCGTGTACCGGCTGCTCGTCTGCGTACGTTCGCTGAAGAAGGGCAAGGTCGATCCGCAAGCGGTGCCGACGCTGCGCCGGCTGTCGTCGTCGATCGTCGCGGTCGACGCGCATCGCGGCTTCTCGCTGCTGAGCTTCGAAACCGGGCTGCCCGTGCTCGCCGAGATGGCGAAACAGCACGGGATCGCCGCGATGGCGATCAACCACTGCTACCACTTCTCCGCGCTGTGGCCCGAGGTCGAGGCGATCGCGGCCGAGGGGCTGGTCGGCATCGCGATGAACCCGAGCCACAGCTGGGTCGCGCCGGAAGGCGGCCGCGAACCGGTGTTCGGCACGAACCCGATCGCGTTCGCATGGCCGCGCCCGGATGGCGAGCCGTTCGTGTTCGATTTCGCGACGAGCGCGATCGCGCGCGGCGACATCGAGCTGCACGCGAAGCAAGGCAAGGCGATTCCGCCGCACTGGGCGATCGACGCCGACGGCCAGCCGACCACCGATCCGAAGGCCGCGCTGCAGGGCGCGATGCGCACGTTCGGCGGCCACAAGGGCTCGGCGCTCGCGGCGATGGTCGAATTGCTCGGCGGCGCGCTGATCGGCGACATGACGAGCCGGGAATCGATGGATTTCGACGAAGGCGTCGGCGCGACGCCATGCCACGGCGAGCTCGTGATCGCGTTCGATCCGAAGGTGTTCCTCGGCGACGATCTCGACGCGGGGCTCGCGCGCGGCGAGCGGATGTTCGGGTCGATCGTCGCGCAGGGCGCGCGGCTGCCGTCGCAACGGCGGTTCGACGCCCGCGCGCGCAGCATCGCGAACGGCGTGCGGATTCCGCAGGCGCTTTACGACGAGATCCTGACGCTGCTCGACTGACGCCGGAGCGCGGGAGTGGCGCGGCTGGATCGTCGATAAAAGCGCGATCCGGCCGCCTCTCGAACCGGCCGCGCGGGCGTGCCGCAACCGCCCGCGCGTTGCGCGCCGCGCCGGCCGCACGCGCCGCTTGCCGGCCCCGCGGGCGCCACGCCCCCGGCGGCTGTGGGATAATCGCCCGGTTTGCCCAGGGCGCAGCTCAAGAGGTTGTTCGCACGGGCGCGAGAGAGGCCTTTATTCCCGTGCCTCCACCCTTTTCCGCGATATTTCTTCAGCAACCACGATGCCCACTTACCGTTCCAAAACCTCCACCGCCGGCCGCAACATGGCAGGTGCGCGCTCGCTGTGGCGCGCCACCGGCATGAAAGACGACGATTTCTCGAAGCCGATCATCGCGGTCGTCAACTCGTTCACCCAGTTCGTGCCCGGGCACGTGCACCTGAAGGATCTCGGCCAGCTCGTCGCGCGCGAGATCGAGGCTGCCGGCGGCGTCGCGAAGGAATTCAACACGATCGCGGTCGACGACGGCATCGCGATGGGCCACGACGGCATGCTGTATTCGCTGCCGAGCCGCGACATCATCGCCGACTCGGTCGAATACATGGTGAACGCGCACTGCGCGGACGCGATGGTGTGCATCTCGAACTGCGACAAGATCACGCCGGGGATGCTGATGGCCGCGATGCGCCTGAACATTCCGGTGATCTTCGTGTCGGGCGGCCCGATGGAAGCCGGCAAGACGCGCCTCGCTAACCCGGTCACCAAGACCGTCGAACTGAAGAAGCTCGACCTCGTCGACGCGATGGTGATCGCGGCCGACCAGTCGTATTCGGACGCCGACGTCGCCGAAGTCGAACGCTCGGCCTGCCCGACCTGCGGCTCGTGCTCGGGCATGTTCACCGCGAACTCGATGAACTGCCTGACCGAAGCGCTCGGCCTGTCGCTGCCCGGCAACGGCACGGTGGTCGCGACGCACGCCGATCGCGAGCAACTGTTCAAGCGCGCCGGCCGCCGCATCGTCGAACTGACGCGCCAGCACTACGAGCAGGACGATGAACGCGTGCTGCCGCGCTCGGTCGGCTTCAAGGCGTTCGAGAACGCGATGACGCTCGACATCGCGATGGGCGGCTCGACCAACACGATCCTGCACCTGCTGGCGATCGCGCAGGAAGCCGGCATCGACTTCACGATGAAGGACATCGACCGCCTGTCGCGCACCGTGCCGCAGCTGTGCAAGGTCGCGCCGAACACGAACAAGTACCACATCGAGGACGTGCACCGCGCAGGCGGCATCATGGCGATCCTCGGCGAGCTCGAGCGCGCCGGCAAGCTGCACACCGACGTGCCGACCATCCACGCACCGACGCTGAAGGATGCGCTGGACCAGTGGGACATCGTGCGCACGCAGGACGAAGCGGTCCGTACGTTCTACCTGGCCGGCCCGGCCGGCATCCCGACGCAGGTCGCATTCAGCCAGAACACGCGCTGGCCGAGCCTCGACCTCGACCGCGCCGAAGGCTGCATCCGCTCGTACGAGCATGCGTTCTCGAAGGAAGGCGGCCTCGCGGTGCTGACGGGCAACATCGCGCTCGACGGCTGCGTGGTGAAGACGGCCGGCGTCGACGAAAGCATCCTCGTGTTCGAAGGCTCGGCTCACGTGACCGAATCGCAGGACGAAGCGGTCGAGAACATCCTGAACGACAAGGTCAAGGCGGGCGACGTGGTGATCGTGCGCTACGAAGGCCCGAAGGGCGGCCCCGGCATGCAGGAAATGCTCTACCCGACCAGCTACATCAAGTCGAAGGGGCTCGGCAAGGCATGCGCGCTGCTGACGGACGGCCGCTTCTCGGGCGGCACATCGGGCCTGTCGATCGGTCACTGCTCGCCGGAAGCGGCAGCGGGCGGCGCGATCGGCCTCGTGCGCGACGGCGACCGAATCCGCATCGACATCCCGAACCGCACGATCGACGTGCTGGTATCGGACGAGGAACTGGCGCGCCGCCGCGAAGAGCAGAACGCGAAGGGCTGGAAGCCGGCGCAGCCGCGTCCGCGCAAGGTGTCTGCGGCGCTGAAGGCGTACGCGAAGCTGGTCATGTCGGCCGACAAGGGCGCGGTGCGCGACGTGTCGCTGCTCGACGACTGACGGGGCGGTCTACCGACGACGGGCAACCGGCGACGGACAGTCCGCTCGGGCTGCGGCGCCACGCAACCGCCCGGCCGCCCGCTCGCCTGATCCAGAAGCCGCTCTCCGGAGCGGCTTTTTTTCGTCCTGCGCGCGGAGAAATCGCGGGGCTGGTACGGTCAATGACGGTATTCGTCGGTACCGCCGCCACCGCCGCCACCGCGGGTACCGCCGCCGTTTCCGCCGCCTTGCGGCCGCGCGTAACCACCGCCACCGCCGCCACCTCCCTGATGCACGGGCGGCATCGGACGGGCTTCACCGCCCGGTGCGGGCGGCGGGCGCAATACGGCCGGCGGCGGGCCCGCCGGACGGGCATTGCCCGGCGCGGCCTGCATCGGTGCAGGCGCAGGTGCCGCCGGCGCCGGCATGCGGTTCGCTCCGTTCCAGCCGCCGCGCGTGGCCGACGGCTGCGCATCATGCGGCGCGGGCTGCGGGCCGCCCGGCGCGGCCTGCATCGGTGCAGGTGCAGGTGCCGCCGGCGCCGGCGTGCGGTTCGCTCCGTTCCAGCCGCCGCGCGTGGCCGACGGCCGTGCATCATGCGGCCCCGGCGGCGGGCCGCCCGGCACGGCCTGTATCGGCCCGCCCGGCCGCGGACGGCCCTGTCCCGGCGGGAACCCGCCGGGGCCGAGCCGCGGTTCCGCGCGATGCGCCCAACGATCGCGGTCGTGGTACCACGGGCGGTGCCGGTAATAACGATCCCAGTACGCGCCGATCGCGAATCCGGTCACCGGGACCCCGATGATCGCGCCGTATTCGAGCAACGGCACGTAGTTGCCCTGGTACGGATACTCGAGCAACTGCGCATCGATCCAGCCGCGCACGCCCGGCAGCGCGACGTCGCACCACGAGTAGTCGCTCAGGCAGCCGAATACCTCCAGCGCCGTGTCGGGCGGGATCTGCGCGACCACCGGATAATCGGGCGCCGGCCCGGCGTACAGCTCGGCCGGCGAGTTCGTGTAGGCGCTGCTCTGCGCATCGGCGACGCCCGGCGCGGCCGCGAGGCCAAGCAGGACGACGCACAGACTTCGGACAATCGTGTTGCTCATGATGCTCTCCCGCGCGGCCCCGCCGCGCGCCCTCAGTGCCGATGGCCGCCGCCCCAGTGGCCGCCGCCCCAATGCCCGCCGCCCCACGGACGATGCCAGTACCCGCCGCGCCCGCCCCGGTACCCGCCGCCCCAACGGCCCCAGAAGCCGATCGTGACGGGCGGCCCGTACCAGCCGGGGTAGTACGCGGGGTACGCGGGGTAGTAGTACGGATACGGCGGCGGCACATAGGCCGGCGCGACATACACCGGCACCGGCGCAACGACGTCGGCCGGCGTATCGGGGGCCGGCGAAAGGGCCGCGCCGGGCGCGGCCGGTGCAACCGGGATCTCGCGCTGTGTTACCGTGGCGGGCGCCGGCGCGTAATAAGGCGCATACCCGTACGGGCTCGTGTAGTAGCAGCCGCCGAGCGTCAGCGCGGCCAGCGCGATGACGGCGGGCCTCGCGGCGGAAATCGGGTTCATCTCGTGCTCCGGCAGAATCCGCGCGCCGCCGCCGGGCGCGCGCCTGACTCTAGCTTACGTCCCCTGCAGATTTCCGCGGGTATGATCGGTTACTTTTTGTTTCCTGCACCGGACGGTCGTGCGGGCATACCCCATGCTGCCTGTCTGCCGCGCCCGCATTGAAGTTGGCGCAGATGCCCTCAACTTGAACGATGTCAGGCTGACCGGCGCGGACGAGCGTTCGCGGACACACGGCGGCCCGAAACCGGCGGACTTCGGTCCGCCCCCGACAGGAGCGCGGCCCACGCCGCCATCGACATGACTACGCCACGCCCCACTCCCCGGGCGGACACGCCGCTCGATCCGATCATCCAGTTGCTGGCGCTCGCCGGCGAACAGGGTTATCTGACGCACGCCGACCTCGTCGACGCGCTGCCGCCCGAAAGCGACAGCCCCGACGCGCTCGACGTCGTGCGCGCCGCGCTCGCCGACATCGGCATCGCCGTGCTCGACGAGCCGGCCGCGCCTGCGCCGTTCGCCGGTACGGCACCTGTCGATGTCGATCGCGACACGCTCGACGAAGGCCGGGCCGTGCTCGGCGATCTCGCACGCGGCACGAGCGCATCGACCGATCCGCTCGCGCTCTACATGCGGCGCATGCAGGCAGTACCGCTGCTCACGCGCGAAGGCGAAATCGTGCTCGCCCGCGAAATCGAGACGGGCCGCCACCAGGTGCTGCACGCGCTCGCCGGCTGTCCGGCGGCGGTCGACGCGCTGCTTGCGCGTCACCGTGCAACGGCGGGTGCCGCCGGCGCAACCGGATCGCCCGACGACGACGACGGCGACACGCCCATGCCCGCCAGCTACGACGCGCTGCAGGCAGCCGTGTCGGCGCTGCGCGGCGCCTTGCTTGCGCATGGCTGCCGTTCGGCCGAATACCGCGACGCGCGCAACCGCGTGGCCGCGCTGCTCGGCACGATCGCGTGGGTCGCGCCGGCCGTCGACGACGCAAGCCGCGTCGTGCGCGCGCTCGCGGCAGCCCCGCACGACGCCGCAGCGGGCGAAGCCGCCTGCTTCGACACCGTCGCCCGCCGTGCCCTCGCGGCGGCGCTGACCGACGGCCAGCAGAAAGTGCACGACGCGACCCGCGCGATGCTCGAAGCGAACCTGCGGCTCGTGCTGTCGATCGCGCGCAAGTACATGAACCGCGGCATCGACCTGCCCGATCTGGTGCAGGACGGCTGTGTCGGCCTGATGCGCGCGATCGAGAAATTCGAATACCGGCGCGGGTTCAAGTTCTCGACCTATGCGACCTGGTGGATCCGCCAGGCGGTCGCGCGCGCGGTCGCGGATCGCTCGCGCACGATCCGCGTGCCGGTGCACGTCGGCGACCAGTACCAGCGTGTACGGCGGCATGCGCTGCGCTTTCGCCAGCACACCGGCCGCCAGGCAACGCCTGCCGAACTCGCGGCCGAAACCGGGCTCGACGAGGACAAGGTGCGCGCGGTGCTCGCGCTGCCCGCCGAGCCCGTCTCGCTCGACACGCCGCTGCCCGACGCGGACACCGGCCTCGTGGACCTGATCGAGGATCAGGCGTCGGCCAGCCCGTTCGAGCAACTGGCCGACACGCGCATGCGCGAATGCGTGACGTCGCTGCTGCGGTCGGTCACGCCGGCCGAGGCCGACGTGCTGCGCCGGCGGTTCGGCCTCGGCGGCGCCGAGCCCGATACGTACGACGCGATCGCGCAGGACGCGGGCATGTCGCGCGAACGCGTGCGGCAGATCGAGAAACGTGCGCTCGCCGCGCTGCGCACGGCCGCCGAGGCCGAGAACGCGCAGTCGTTTCTCGACGCGTAAGCGCGACGCACGGTCGTGCCCACATGCGGCACGACCGTGCGCTTCGCGCCTGTGCTACGTTTGCCATTGACGTGCGTCAAGTTTTGTTCGTCGCGCGTCGCGACAATGGTCAAGAGCCGACCGGCGCATCGCTCGCCGCGTCCATTCCGTTTGCGCTTCCCCGGGTCCCTCGCCATGCAGTCGACCGCCAGCCAAACGTACGAGGAAAACCGGCACATCGCGGCATGCCTGCGCGAGGCCGCGCAGTGGCTCGCCGATCAGGGCGCGAACCCGTACCGGGTCGCTGCGTACCGCGCGTCGGCCGCTACGATCGATGCGCTCGACCGCAACATCCGCACCTTGTTCGAAGCCGGTGGCGTCGACGCGCTGGGCGCGCTGCCCGACATCGGCACCGGCGTCGCGCAGGCGATCGCCGAACTGCTGGTGACGGGACGCTGGCGCCAGCTCGACCGGCTGCGCGGCGATACCGAGCGGATATCCGCATTCGAGGCCGTGCCGGGCATCGGCCACGCGCTCGCGCTGCGCATTCACGACGCACTGCACATCGACACGCTCGAGGAGCTCGAACGCGCGGCCCGCAACGGCCAGCTCGAAACGATCGCGGGCGTCGGCCCACGGCGCGCGGTCGGCATCCGCACCGCGCTCGACGACGTGCTGAGCCGCCGCCGGCGCTGGCAGGGTCACATGCAAGACGCCGGCCCCGGCACTGAGCCGCCCGTCGAGCTGCTGCTCTACATCGATCGCCAGTACCGCCACAAGGCCGCCGCCGGCGTGCTGCCGATGCTCGTGCACCGGCGCCTGAACGCGGACGACTATGTGCCGCCGCCCGTGATGCACATGACGAAAGGCGGCTGGCATTTCACGGCGCTGTGCCAGCATGCCGCCGCGCGCACGCCGGAATCCGGCCACACGATGGACTGGGTTTCGCTCTACTTCTACGATGCCGTGCAGCGCGAACACCAGCGCACCGTCTTCACCGAAACGTTCGGCTCGCTCGTCGGCAAGCGCATCGTGCGCGGGCGCGAGATGGAGTGCCGCGTGTATTACGCGGGATGAGTCATGCGTCGGCCGCTTCGCTGACGGCGAATGCCGCATTGCGCCAGCCAACCGCTTACGCGCCGTCCGCCTTCGTGCGGCGCGCCGGATGACGATGCGCGGCGATGCGCAGCAGCTTCTGGAACGACGGGCATTCGAGATGGTTCTGCGCCGGGCACACGGCCGCATGCCGCAGCGCATCGCGCACGGCGCCGAGACGGCGGATCGTGCGATCGAGTTCGTCGGCCTTGCCGTCGAGCTTCGCGCGATCGATCGCGGGCCGGCCGTCCGCGCCGACCATCGCGAGGATGTCGTCGAGCGAAAAACCGGCCTCGCGGCCGAGCGCGATCAGCGCCAGGCGCTCCAGCACCGACTCGTCGTATTGCCGCCGCAGCCCGTGCCGGCCGGTCGGGACGATCAGCCCCTTTTCCTCGTAGTAGCGCAGCGTCGACGCGGGCAACCCCGTGCGCCGCGCGACGTCCGCAATGTCCAGACGGCTCATGCTTGACCTCAAGTGAACTTGAAGTTGCAAGATAATCGCCCGACTCCGTAAAGACAAGCGTGGACCGCCATGAAACCGCTGAAACCGACTCGTATTCCGCTGCATCGCGCAGCTTTCCCCGTTCGCCGCGGAGATGCGCGATGAGCCCGCCGGACGTCCTGCTCGACCTGCTGCCGATCGGCGCGGGGGCTCTATCTGGCGGCGTTCACGCTCGCGGCGCTGGCCCGTTGAGCACGCGGCTTTGCGGGAGCCATGCCGGGTGGGGCCGGCTCGGCCGGCCGTCGCAGAAACCTGCGACGCGCCGCGCCTGTGCCATGCATCCATCCGACGCGCCCGCTTCGCGCCGCGTCAGGCCTTCATCGTTCCCGTGCGCACGTAGCGCTCGTGCCACGACAGCGCCTCGGCGAGCAGGTGCGGCGTGTGCTTGCCGAAGCTTTCGCGCGACGCTCGCTCGAAGTAGTCCTCGAGCATCGGCCGGTAATCGGGGTGAGCGCAGGTCGCGATGATCTTGCTCGCGCGCTGCTTCGGCGACAGGCCGCGCAGGTCCGCGAGGCCCTGCTCGGTGACGACCACCGCGACGTCGTGCTCGGTATGGTCGACGTGGCTCGCCATCGGCACGATCCGCGAGATCGCGCCGCCCTTCGCGGTACTCGCCGACATGAAGCACGACAGGTAGCCGTTGCGCGCGAAGTCGCCCGAGCCGCCGATGCCGTTCTGGATCTTCGTGCCCATCACGTGCGTCGAGTTCACGTTGCCGTAGATGTCGGCCTCGATCATCCCGTTCATCGCGATGCAGCCGAGGCGGCGCACGAGTTCCGGATGGTTGCTGATCTCCTGCGGGCGCAGCACGATCTTCTCGCGGAACGTCGCGATCTCGTCGGCGAAGCGCTGCACGGCGGCCGGGCTCAGCGACAGCGCGGTAGCCGACGCGAAGCTCAGCGTGCCGTCGTCGAGCAGGTCGAGCATGGCGTCCTGAATCACTTCGGTGTACGCGGTCAGGTTCGAGAAGCCGGCCGAGCTGAGTTCCGCGAGCACCGCATTCGTGATGTTGCCGACGCCCGACTGCAGCGGCAGCAGGTTCTCCGGCAGGCGGCCGCGCTTCACTTCGTGGCGCAGGAAGTCGATCAGCTGCAGCGCGATCTGCTTCGACGTCTCGTCCGGCGCGGAGAACGCGTTGCTGCGATCGGGCGCGTCGGTCTCGACGATCGCGACGATCTTGTCGGCCGGGCAGCGCAGGTACGGCTCGCCGATCCGGTCGTCGCTCTTCGTCAGCGGAATCGGCTTGCGATGCGGCGGCAGCGCGGTGCCGTAGTAGACGTCGTGCATCCCGTCGAGGCCGAGCGGCTGGCGCGAGTTGACCTCGAGGATCACGTGCTTCGCGCGTTCGAGCCACGTCTTGTTGTTGCCGATCGATGCGGACGGAATCAGCAGCCCGTCCTCGCGGATGCCCGCGACTTCGACGATCGCGACGTCGAGATCGCCGTACAGCCCGAACCATGCGTATTGCGCGACGTGGCTCAGGTGGACGTCCTGGTAGTCGACTTCGCCGCTGTTGATCTTGTCGCGCAGCGTCGGGTCGGACTGGTACGGCAGGCGCATCGAGATGCCGTTGGTGCGGGCGAGCGCGCCGTCGAGTTCCGGCGCGGTCGATGCGCCCGTCAGCACGTTGATCCGGAAGTCCTCGCCGCGCGCGTGCGCCGCGTCGATGTGGGCGGCAAGCGCGGCCGGCACGGCCTTCGGATAGCCCGACCCGGTGAAGCCGCTCATGGCGACGGTCATGCCGGGACGGATCAGCGCGGCGGCTTCGTCGGCGGTGCGGACGAGCGAACGCAGGGCGGGAGCGAGGATGCGTGATGAAGACATGGCTGGTTTCTGACGCTTTGGTCTGTCGTTGACGTCGCGGGGGGTGTCTCCTGAGCGACATGAAGCCCTTGGGGCCGCAAGATGCGGCCGGCACCACAGGCACGGTCGGAGTATCGCAGAGGCGACCGCCGCGAAATGTCCGCCGGATGCAAAAGATCCTTGCCGGATTTGCCGGGTATCGAACGACCGTTCTGTGACAGGCGGCCTCAATGAACCGGATGCACGCGAAAGGTGCACGAAAGCATCGGGACGAATGACCGGTCGCCGATCGCCAACCTTCGCGAATCTATCGGCGGATTTCCATTGCAATTTGCCGCCCGCCGATCGGCAATTGTCGATACGGATGCGGCGCGGCCAATTGTCGCCCGATGCATCTATTCCCGGCCTGACGCATGTCAAGATCGCACGCGCCGCGCGCCGTCCGCCGGCATGCGCGAAAAGCACCGCCGCACCGGCCTTCGAGGCCCGTCCGCCCTTGACAGCCGCGCGATGCGAACCACACTGGAATACGGGCCCGGCTGCCGCGTTTGCGCGCCCTTTCCCACGCTTGGTTTTCGACTGGCCGCGCCCCGCAAGACGCGGTAACACTCCCGTATGTCAGGACATTGATCGAATAAAAAGCAACAAATTACAATTCCGTATATATTTCGCCGATGGACCAAAGAAAAACCGCCACACGATCCGAGCCCCCCCTGCCACGCACCTGGGATGCGCGGCTCGCGCGCTCGCTCGTCCGACCGCTTGTCGATACGCCGGTCACCCCGAATCACCTCACCACCCTTCGTCTGATGATTGGCCTCGCCGGCGCCTGGTGCCTCGCGCACGGCGGCTTCGGCTGGAGCAACGCAGGCGCGTTCCTGATCGTGCTGTCGAACTTCGTCGACCACACCGACGGCGAGCTCGCGCGCATCAGCGGCAAGTCCAGCAAGATCGGTCACTTTTACGACCTCGCGGCCGATGCGCTCGTGACGATCGCGCTGTTCGTCAGCATGGGCCTCGGCATCGTCGCCCAGGGCGGCCGGATGGCCGCGTCGCCTGTGCTGCTCGGCGCGGTGGCCGGCGCGGCCGTCGCGCTGATCTTCTTCCTGCGCATGCGGATCGAATCGATCGCCGGCAAGGCCGGCACCAAACAGGCATTCGCCGGCGGCTTCGAAACCGAAGACGTGCTGTACCTGCTGCCGATCGTGACGCTCGTCGACGGCGTCGAGCCGTTCCTGCTCGCGGCGTCGATCGGCGCCCCGCTGTTCGCCGCATGGGTCGTGATCGACTGGTGGCGCATCGTCCGGCGCGGCAACCTCCCGCAGAATTCAACCGAAATCCAGGCTTCCAAATGACTCCGAGCACGCGCGACGACTCCGTGCTGAGCCCGGCACGCCCCGCGCCTGCGCGCGCGGCCGCGTCCGACCCCGATCGCACCGTGGCCGACTGCGTCGGCCGTCTCGACCTCGACCGCCTGCGCGGCGACTACACGCGCCAGGGGTCGTTCCTGTACCTCGACGCCTTCCTGCCGGCCGACGCGCACGCGAAGCTCGCGGCCGCCGCCCGCGCGATGCAGGCCGGCCTGAACCGCAATTACCTGCCCGGCCACAAGCAGGGCGGCAGCGTGAGCCGCCATACGATCGACGAGCAGGCGCCGTACATCGCCGAGCTATATCGTTCGAAGGCGCTGATCGGCTTCCTCGAGAAGCTCACGGGCGACAAGCTGATGCTGTCGCCGGACGACGATCCGCATGCGTACGCGCTGTATTACTACACGAAGCCCGGCGACCACATCGGCTGGCACTACGACACGTCGTACTATGACGGCCGCCGCTACACGCTGCTGATCGGCGTGATCGACGAATCGTCGTGCCGCCTCGACTACGAGCTGCACACGCGCAACCCTGACGTGCCCGACGAACCGGGCTCCGTGCAGATCGCCGACGGCGGCATCGTGCTGTTCGACGGCGACAAGCTGCGCCACCGCATCACGCCGCTCGGCCAGAACGAGATGCGCGTGTCGCTGACTTTCGAATACGTGACGAACCCCGGCATGCGGCCGTGGAAGCGCTTCATCTCGAACATGAAGGACGCGATCGCGTATTTCGGTTTCCGCCAGGTGTTCAAGCAACTGGCCACGCGGCGCACGGCCGGGTCATGACACGCGCCGGCCTGATCCTGCTGTCCCTCGGGACCGCACTCTTCGTCGCACTCCTTGCATGGCAGGGCGTCGGCGCGGTCGCGTCGACGTTCCTCGCGGCCGGCTGGGGCCTCGCGCTCGTCGCGGCGTTTCACGTCGTGCCGCTCGTGATCGACGCGATCGCGATCTCCGTGATGTTCCGCCGCGGCCAGCCGGGCGCCGAGCTCGGCAACGCGCTGCGCGCGCGCTGGGTCGGCGAATCGGTCAACAGCCTGCTGCCCGCCGGGCAGATCGGCGGCCCCGTGCTGATGGTGCGCCACCTCGCGCAGCGCGGCACGCGGATGGCCGACGCGGCGGCCGCCGTCACCGTCGGCACGACGATGCAGGCGCTCGCGCAGATGGCGTTCGCGCTGATCGGCATCGCCGCGTTCAGCCTGTATGCGACGCACGAATCGGTCGCGCACCTGCGCACGCCCGCGCTGATCGCCACCGGCGTGCTCGGCGCGCTCGCCGCGCTGTTCTACGTGGCGCAGCGGCGCGGGCTGTTCGGCCGCGGCCTGCGCCTCGCGTCGAAGCTGCTGGGCCCGCGCGACTGGTCATCGCTCGCGACCCGCGCCGACGCGATCGACGACGCGGTCGGTGCGCTGTACCGCGATCGTGCGAGGGTCGCGAAGACCTTCGCATTGAGCCTCGTCGGCTGGATCGTCGGCACCGCGGAAGTGTGGCTCGCGCTGCACTTCCTCGGGCACCCGGTGAGCTGGCTCGACGCGCTGCTGCTCGAAAGCGTCGGCCAGGCGATCCGCGGCGCGGCCTTCGCGATCCCGGGCTCGCTCGGCGCGCAGGAAGGCGGTTACCTGCTGCTCGCGCCGCTGGTCGGACTGCCGCCCGACGCGGCGCTCGCGCTGTCGCTCGCGAAGCGCGCGCGCGAACTCGCGCTCGGCCTGCCCGGCCTGCTCTATCTGCATTTCAGTGAAAGAAACTGGCAGCGGCGCCGTGCGCCGCAGCCGCTCGCCGACTGATCGTTCAGATCCGCCGGCTTTTTGGTTGGAGAACCCATGCGAGCCATCATTCTTGCGGCAGGCCTCGGCTTGCGCCTGCAACAACCGCCCGAGGCGCAGTTCCCGAAGTGCCTGCTGCGCTTCGACGACGTTTCGCTGCTCGAGCGCCATCTGCGTGTGCTCGACGCCGTGGGCGTCGACGAGATCGTGCTCGGGCTCGGCTTCCAGGCCGGGAAGGTCGAGCAGGAATTGAAGCGCCTCGGCCGTCAGGCCGAGATCGTGCTGAACGAGCGCTACGACCTCGGCAGCGTGCTGACCGTGCATACCGTCGCCGATGCGATGACGCGCGGCGGCGACGTGCTGCTGATGGACGCCGACGTGCTGTATGACGAGAACATCCTGCACGCGCTGGTCGCCGATCCCGACAAGGCGGTCGATCGCCTGCTGATCGACCGCGACTTCGAGGCCGGCGACGAACCCGTCAAGCTGTGCGTGAAGAACGGCGTGCCGGTCGAGCTGCGCAAGCAGCTCGCGGTCGACCTCGACTACGACACGATCGGCGAATCGGTCGGCTTCTTCCGCTTCACCGAAGGCACCGCGCGCCGCCTCGCGACGATCGTCGCGGGTTACGTCGACAGCGGCCGCGCGAACATGCCGCACGAAGAAGCCGTGCGCGACCTGCTGCTCGAAGGCGGCCATTCGTTCGACGTCGCCGACGTCACCGGCTCGCCGTGGATCGAGATCGACTTCCCGAACGACGTCGCACGCGCCACCCAAGAAATCCTCCCCCTGATTCAACGCACCACCGCAGGAGCCGCACGATGAACGCACGCGAACCCAACTTCACCGAATCGCGCAGCGCGCGCCTGCGCCGCATGCTCGTCAGCAGCGACCTCGAATTCCTGATGGAAGCACACAACGGCCTGTCGGCGCGGATCGTCCGCGAGGCCGGCTTCAAGGGGATCTGGGCATCGGGCCTCGCGATCTCCGCGCAGTTCGGCGTGCGCGACAACAACGAGGCCAGCTGGACCCAGGTCGTCGACGTGCTCGAATTCATGGCCGACGCAAGCGACCTGCCGATCCTGCTCGACGGCGACACCGGCTACGGCAACTTCAACAACGTGCGCCGCCTCGTGAGGAAGCTCGAACAGCGCGGCATCGCCGGCGTCTGCATCGAGGACAAGCAGTTCCCGAAAACGAACAGCTTCATCGACGGCGAGCGCCAGCCGCTCGCCGAGATCGACGAGTTCTGCGGCAAGATCAAGGCCGGCAAGGATTCGCAGACCGATCCGGACTTCTCGATCGTCGCGCGCGTCGAGGCACTGATCGCGGGCTGGGGGATGGACGAGGCGCTGCGCCGCGCGAACGCGTATGCGGAAGCCGGCGCCGACGCGATCCTGATCCACAGCAAGCTGTCGCGCCCGGACGAGATCCTGCAGTTCGCGCGCGAATGGAGCGGCAAGGCGCCGCTCGTGATCGTGCCGACCAAGTACTACAGCACGCCGACCGACGTGTTCCGCCAGGCCGGCATCAGCACCGTGATCTGGGCGAACCACCTGATCCGCGCATCGGCTTCCGCGATGCAGGCCGTCGCGCGCGAGATCCACGAGAACGAAACGCTGATCAACGTCGAAGATCGCGTCGCGTCGGTCAACGAGATCTTCCGCCTGCAGGACGCCGACGAATACTCGGCAGCCGAGCGCATCTACCTGTCGTCGTCGTCGCGCGCGTCGAATGCGGCGGTCGTGCTCGCCGCGAGCCGCGGCAAGGGGCTCGAAGCCGTCACCGAAGACAAGCCCAAGGTCATGCTGCCGGTCGCCGGCAAGCCGCTGCTGCGCTGGCTCGTCGACGGCTTCAAGAAGCAAGGCGTGAACGACATCACCGTGGTCGGCGGCTATCGCGCCGACGCGATCGACACGTCGGGCATCAAGCTCGTCGTCAACGAGCGCCATGCGCAGACGGGCGAGCTCGCGTCGCTCGCGTGCGCGACGGAACGCCTGACCGGCGACACCGTGATCTCGTACGGCGACCTGCTGTTCCGCAGCTACATCCTGCGCGACCTCGCCGAAAGCGAGGCCGAATTCAGCGTCGTCGTCGATTCGTCGCTGACGGAGCCGACCAACCAGAGCGTGCGCGACTTCGCGCTCTGCTCGGCTGCGGACGATCGCGGCCTGTTCGGCCAGAAGACTTATCTGCAACGTGTATCGAGCGACGTCGCCGCAGGCACGCCGCACGGCCGCTGGATCGGCCTGCTGAACGTGCGCGGCGCCGGCGTCGATCGTCTGAAGGCGATGCTCGCGACGCTGCAGGCGCGCGACGATTTCGACACGCTCGACATCCCGATGCTCCTCAACGAACTGATCGCCGCCGGCGAGAAGATCGAGGTGCAGTACGTGCACGGCCACTGGCGCGGCGTCAACGATCTCGAAGACTTCCGCCGCGCGGGCGACTTCGCGCACGGCCAGACGCCGCTGTCCGAACCGGGCGCCGGCAACGGGGGCGCGCAATGATCGAAGCGGCCCAGTTCGTCGAGGCCGCGCGCGAACGCGGTTTCGACTGGTACGCGGGCGTGCCCTGCTCGTACCTGACGCCGTTCATCAATTACGTGCTGCAGGACCCGACGCTGCACTACGTGTCGGCCGCGAACGAAGGCGACGCGGTCGCGCTGATCGCGGGCGCGACGCTCGGCGGCAAGCGCGGGATCGCGATGATGCAGAACTCGGGGCTCGGCAACGCGGTGAGCCCGCTGACGTCGCTGACCTGGACGTTCCGCCTGCCGCAACTGCTGATCGTCACGTGGCGCGGCCAGCCTGGCGTCGCCGACGAGCCGCAGCACGCGCTGATGGGCCCGATCACGCCCGCGATGCTCGACACGATGGAGATCCCGTGGGAGACGTTCCCGACCGACCCCGAACAGGTCGGCCCGGCGCTCGACCGCGCGATCGCGCACATGGACGCGACGGGCCGCCCGTACGCGCTCGTGATGCAGAAAGGCAGCGTCGCGCCGTATGAACTGAAGGCGAACCCGGCGGCGAAGCCGCGCGCGCATGTCGCCGCGCAAGCGTCGTCGCATGCCGCGTCGGCCGACACATGGCCGACCCGTCACGACGCGCTGCAGCGCGTGATCGCGCACACGCCGGTCGACTCGACCGTCGTGCTCGCATCGACCGGCTTCTGCGGCCGCGAACTCTACGCGATCGACGATCGCGAGAATCAGCTGTACATGGTCGGCTCGATGGGCTGCGTGACGCCGCTCGCGCTCGGCCTCGCGCTCGCGCGCCCCGACCTGCGCGTGGTGGCCGTCGACGGCGACGGCGCGGCGCTGATGCGCATGGGCGTGTTCGCGACGCTCGGCACCTACGGCCCGGCCAACCTCACGCACGTGCTGCTCGACAACGGTGCGCACGAATCGACGGGCGGCCAGGCGACCGTGTCGCAGCATGTGTCGTTCGCGGGCGTCGCAGCCGCATGCGGCTACGCGTCAGCGGTCGAAGGCGACACGCTCGACGTGCTCGATGCGACGCTGGCTGCGCCGGGCGACGGGGTGCAGTTCGTTCGTCTCGCGATCCGCACCGGCGTGCCCGACGGCCTGCCCCGCCCGACCGTCACGCCGGTCGAGGTCAAGACTCGTCTGATGCGGCACATCGGCGCCGCGCAGGCCGAAGCCCACGCTGAAGGAGCCCTTTGATGCTGCTGCTGAACCCCGGCCCGGTAACGCTCACCGAACGCGTGCGCCGCAGCCTGCTGCAACCCGACCTGTGCCACCGCGAAAGCGAATTCTTCGATCTGCAGGACGAAGCGCGCGCGCGCCTCGTCGCCGCCTACGAACTCGATCCGGCCGAATGGGCGGCCGTGTTGATGACGGGTTCCGGCACGGCCGCCGTCGAAAGCATGATCGCGGCGCTCGTGCCGCAGGATGGCAAGCTGCTCGTGATCGAGAACGGCGTGTACGGCGAGCGGATCGCGCAGATCGCGACGCAGTACGGGATCGCGCACGACGTGCTGAAGCATGAATGGATGCAGGCGCCCGATCTCGCGCAGATCGCCGCGCGCCTCGACGCGGGCGGCTATTCGCACGTCGCGGTGATCCATCACGAAACGACGACGGGCCGCCTGAACGACCTCGGCGCGATCGCCGATGTATGTCGTTCGCGCGGCGTGAAACTGCTCGTCGACGGCGTCAGCAGCTTCGGCGCGGAAGCGATCGACTTCGCCGGCGGCGACATCGACGCGGTTGCCGCGACTGCGAACAAGTGCCTGCACGGCGTGCCGGGCGCGGCGTTCGTGATCGTGCGCCGCAGCGCGCTCGCGAAGGCGGCGAGCCGCACGTACTACCTCGACCTCGGCCGTCTCGCGAAACTGCAGGACCAGCGCAACACGCCGTTCACGCCGTCCGTGCACGCGTACTACGCGCTCGTCGAGGCGCTGCGCGAATTCGACGAAGCCGGCGGCTG
Organism: Burkholderia pyrrocinia; assembly: GCF_022809715.1. NCBI lineage: Bacteria > Pseudomonadati > Pseudomonadota > Betaproteobacteria > Burkholderiales > Burkholderiaceae > Burkholderia > Burkholderia pyrrocinia. The sequence goes on along the minus strand of NZ_CP094460.1, from coordinate 370,995 downwards.
GCGTGCGCGCCATGCGCATTACAAGGCGCTCGCCGACCGGGTGCAGGCCGGGCTGGCCGCGCGCGGGATGCCGCTGGTGCTGCCGGAGGGGGCGTCGTCGGTCGTGCTGCGCGCGTACCGGCTGCCGCAGGGCGTCACGTACGAGACGCTGCATGACGGCCTGAAGGCGCGCGGCTTCGTGATTTATGCGGGGCAAGGCGGGCTGTCGAAGGAACTGTTCCGGATCTCGACGATGGGCGCGATCGAAGCGGCTGATGTCGATCGGTTGCTGGATGGGTTTACCGAGTTGACGCGGTAAGCGGCTGACTTTTCTCGTCGACCTAAGGCCCGTGAGGGCCTTTTTTGTTTTTCGCGGATTTTCAACACGGTCTGCGGCTTGATGAAGCGCTGGCGTCGTCCGGCCATCCTGCATCGATTGCGCAGACCAGTCGTCGAAGTCGAGCAGGCCGGTCGCCTTGGCTTTGCAACCAAAGATCCATCATTGATGACGGTCGGCCACGGCTGCGATTTCAGGCGAACGCCGGCTGGTTCTTGACGCTCGGGCGTTCCCGCATTCTCGTGTACCAGGCAAGAAGGGCTTCGCATTCTGCAGGCACGGGCAGCTTCACGATCGACGCAAAGACCAGGCCGCCAATCAGGGTGATGTCGGCCATCGAGAAAGCATCCCCGGCGACAAACAGCTGCTTTTTCAGAACGCCATTGAAGTAGCGCATGCCCCTCAGGGCTTTGTCGCGCTGACGAAACCCCCATTCGGCGTTCTGATAGAGCTCGACGTTGGGCCCAAGCCCTGGCGTGGCATGGTGGAAATAGACACTGATGGCATCGAGCACCTCCAGCTCGGCGCGCTTGCTCATCATGTGGATCACGCCCTTTTCGAGCGCTGTCCTGCCGGTCAGCGTGGGTGCGCCATCGAGCGTATCGAGGTATTCGGTAATGGCGGTGCATTCGGCGATGCAGGTTCCGTCGTCGAGTTCGAGGACCGGCAGCGTGCCCGAGTAGTTTTTCTCGGCGATGAACTCGGGCCTTTTGTGCTCCCCCTTGTAAAGATCGACCATCACGAACTCGACGCGCGATTGCAGATTTTTCTCGGCCAGGGCGATACGGACGCGTGTCGGATAAGGCCCTTCGGGGAAATCGTAAATCGTCATGATCGGAAGCGTGGTCACGTCAAAATTAATGGTTCTGGAAGTCATGCTTGCCTCGCTGTGCACTCTGTTACATGGAATCGGACAATATGGGGACGTATTGCCCACGACGGCTACCTAACGTTCGTTAGGTTTACGGTAGAGGCTATACTCCCCTGTGTCAACAGTCATTCCAGTTTGCGGAGGCGGTAGTAGTGAAGAACGACTCAGGCTTGAACTCCAGGGAGCGAATCCTGGTGGCTGCCACAAAGATTGCGCAGGCGCACGGCTACAGCGGCTTGAATTATCGTGATCTCGCTGAGGATGTCGGCATCAAGGCTGCGAGCATCTACCATCACTTCGCAAGCAAGGCCGATCTCGGCGCAGCGGTGGCAAGGCGTTATTGGGAAAACTCGGCAGCTACCCTGGATGCGCTTTTGGCCGAATCCGCGGATCCGATCGACTGCCTGCGCCACTATCCCGATACGTTTCGCAAGGCGCTTGAGAGTGGCAATCGCATGTGCCTCTGCAGCTTCATGGCCGCGGAATCCGATGACCTGCCGGAATCGGTGACGAAAGAGGTCCAGACCTTTGCCGACGTGAATGTTGCGTGGCTGAGCCGGGTGCTGTCCGCCGCGGCCGTGGTCAGCGCCGAGGATAGCGAGCGACGTGCTCGCGCCATCTTCGCAGCCATCGCCGGCGCTCAGCTCATTGCCAGGAGTCGCTCGGATATTTCGCTCTATGACGGGCTAATTGAAAGCTATCGCGTTGCTGGTCTTCTGCCGGCATAGCAGTAGCAGGAAACTCGGGCTACGCGGACTCATGTACCGGCCACTTTTTCGCAGGGAACGGACCTACGAACATCGGATCCGGCGTCACCTTCAATGTCGCTTCATGGCCGAACACCGACGCTCTACCCCGCGCCCTCAGAAAATCTTCGAAGAACCCCTTTCCCCATCGAGACCATGAAAATCCGTCGCTTCGTTCCTTTATTGGCGCTCGCCGCCGCGCCCGTCGTTCACGCCGCCGACAACCAAACGTGCGGCGACGATACCGTCACGACCATCGCCCGCTGGGCCGGCATCGCAAGCGCACGCATCGCCACGCGCGACGCTGACCGGCTCGTCGTCGCGTCGGCGTGCAAGGTCATGCCGAACGCACCGGGCACGACGATCGCGGCCGTCGCGTTCGATTCGCTGCCTAAAAGCAAGGACCCGAACGAAAACAGCAAGCTGCAGGTCGTCGCGCTCGTCGAGGGCGGCAAGGTCGTCGCGGCCGAGCGGTCGGTGGTTCAGGAAGATGCAGCGACGGAGATCGACGCAAGCAGCTATCGCATCGACACCGCACCGTACCGGCTGTCGCCCGACGTGCGTGCGTTCGGTGTCGTGTTCACGAGCAGCGCGCGTGGGCCGAGTTGCCCCGATGCCGCTGCCAGCGAAGAACTGACGCTGTGGGTACGCGAAGGCAACCGCATCCGCCCGGTGTTCGGCACCAACCTCTACGGCTGGGTCAGCAGCGAAGGCACGGCCTGCGGCGCCGGCGTCGGCGATGCGCGCAGCGAGGACGCACGCATGACGATCGCCGTCGAGAAAACGTCGAGCCACGGCTTCGCGGACTTGTCGATCACGGCCCGCATCACGAAGACGCAGCGCAAGGACGGCGAATATTCGGACACGGGAAAGCGAACGGCGCGTACGGTCGTGCATTACGACGGCAAGTCGTATGGCATCGACATGTTCCGAACCTTCTGGTATCCGCCTTCGGCGATGAAGTGACGCTGCGATCGCATCGCACTGCCCTGCCCGTTTGCTCGCCGTCGGCCTACTCCACCACCTTCGGCCCGATCGCATCGGTCGGCGCCGGCATCCGCAGTGCGTCGTCGCGCACACCTCGCGCCTCACGCGCCATATACCGATCCTTCAACCGCTGGAACGGCTTCTCGACGAGAAAATAACTAGCCGTCGCGGCCAGCAGCGCCCACACGATGCCGAGCGGAAACGCATGCGCGACCGGCAGATCCGGATTCGCGAACGGCTGCTGCCACAGATAAAGGCTGAACGAGATCGTGCCGATGAACACGACGGGCCGCGCGCGCAGCCAGCGCGCGCACCAGAACTCGCTGCGGAAATTCAGCACGACGATCACGATCGCGATCAGCGCGGCTTCGAGCGTCACGCCGTACGTCGCGTTCCAGAAGCCGCCGAGCCGATGTTCGGCGAGCGGCATGCCGAGCAGCACGATGAAGACGATCGCCGTCACGATCTGCGTCTCGCCGCGCCACGAGCGGATCCACGCTTCGAGCCGTTCGCGGTTGAGCGACGCATAGCAGCCGATCAGGATCGAATCGACGCCCGTGTGGAGCATCATCCCGAGTTGCCCGCGCAGCGCCGGCGCAGCGAAATACGTGACGGTGCGCACCAGCGGCACGATCAGGATCAGCGCGGCCAGCCAGCGCGTGCCGCCGCGGCGGGCGCCGTACACGAACAGCAGCGGCCAGAACCAGTAGAACTGCTCCTCGAGCGCGAGCGACCAGAAATGGCCGAGATACCACGCGCCATCCGGATGCAGCGCGTTGTCGCCGGTCAGCCCGAACCACGCCGAGTAATTCCACAGGTGCAGCGCGGCATACAGCCACTGCCGGCGATCGACGTCGAACCAGCCGGCGAAGGCCACGATCGCGACCGCCGCGAGATAGACGTAGCAGGCCGGCCAGATCCGCAGCGCGCGGCGCACGTAGAACGACGTCAGCGCGATGCCGCCCGTGCGCGCGAACTCGGCGCGCAGCACGTTGGTGATCAGGAAACCGCTGAGGACGAAGAAGATCAGCACGCCGAGCCGGCCGTCGGCGATCAGCCGCAACGGCGTGTACCAGCCCGTGTAGCCGCCCGGCAGCATGTGCTCGGCGTGTCCGATAACAACCATCGACACCGCGACGGCGCGCAACCCGGTCAACTGCGTGACGCGATGGTTCATCGGCTGGTTCCCGTTGGCACGGTAAAGGAGCAGGAGATAGACCGGCGCCCCGATTCGGCGCACCGATATGCCGCCGGGATTTTGTATGAAAAATATCGGAATGAAATTACTTCAAAAATCCCGGAGCGGACACCGGCGATGGCGCGCCGTCTGGCGAGCCGACGTCCGCGACGGCAAATGGGCATAATGACAAGCCTTGTCCGGCGGCGGCCGGTCCGATGCCCACGCAACGAGTTTTTGCGGCGCCGCAATACCCCCGTACCGTGCCCCGCCCGCACACCGGCCCGCGCCTCGTCCGCCTCCTGTCGACCCTCACCCGGAGCCTGCCTGTGTACCCACCGATCGAACCCTACGCCCACGGCCACCTCGACACCGGCGACGGCCATCGCATCTACTGGGAGCGCTGCGGCAACCCGGCCGGCAAGCCCGCCGTGTTCCTGCACGGCGGCCCCGGCGCGGGCTGCAGCCCCGACCATCGCCGCTTGTTCGATCCGGAACGCTACGACATCCTGCTGTTCGACCAGCGCGGCTGCGGGCGCTCGACGCCGCATGCGAGCCTCGAGAACAACACGACGTGGCATCTGGTCGCCGACATCGAACGCCTGCGCGAGATGGTCGGCGCCGAGCAATGGCTCGTATTCGGCGGCTCGTGGGGCAGCGCGCTGTCGCTCGCGTACGCGGAAACGCACCCCGAACGCGTGAGCGCGCTGATCGTGCGCGGCATCTTCACGATGCGTCGCGCGGAATTGCTGTGGTACTACCAGGAAGGCGCGTCGTGGCTGTTCCCCGACCTGTGGGAAGCCTTCGTTGCACCGATTCCGGAGGCCGAGCGCGGCGACCTGATGGCCGCCTACCATCGCCGGCTGACGGGCGACGACGAAGCCGCGAAGCTCGAAGCCGCGCGCGCATGGAGCATCTGGGAAGGCCGCACGATCACGCTGCTGCCCGATCCGGCGCTCGCCGAGCACTTCGCGGACGGCCACTATGCGCTCGCGTTCGCGCGGATCGAAAACCACTACTTCGTCAACAAGGGCTTCGTCGAAGAAGGCCAGTTGCTGCGCGATGCGCATCGCCTTGCCGGCATTCCGGGCGTGATCGTGCAAGGCCGCTACGACATCGCGACGCCCGCACGCACCGCATGGGACCTGTCGAAGGCGTGGCCGGACGCGACGTTCGAGATCGTGCCCGGCGCCGGGCACGCATACAACGAGCCGGGGATCCTGCAGGCGCTGCTCGCGGCGACGGACCGGTTCGCCGCGTAATCGACGCAACGCAAAACGAAACGCAATGCGGCGCGTGCGGCCATGCGTGCCGGCACGCGCCGCGCCGCCCGATCAAAGCGCGGTTTCGACGATCGTCCTGCCGCTGATCGCCCGCTCGACGAGCTGTTCGTCGCCGACCTTGCGGATCGCGTCGTCGAGCAGCCCTTCCGGTTCTTCGGTCGCCACCTTCAGCAGGCCCGACAGGCCGCGCGCGTCGAGCACCACCAGCGTCTCCATCGAATCCGCGCGGCTCACGAGCACGCGGCGCAACGCCGGCCCCGCGCCGAAGCTCGCGCAAAGCGCAATCGTCTCGCTGCCGAGCGTGTAGTCGAAGTTCTTGATCATGATCTGTCGCCGTTGCTGGGGAATGGCGAGGCGCGACGGTGCGGCGCCGTGACGTCGACGCACCCGCGCGTGCCGCCGGCGCCGGACCGAGGCTCGATCCGTTCGCCGACACGACCATGCTAGGCGTGCAGAATTAACGAATACTTAAACGGCGAATCGCCCGGGCGGGCGGCATCGCGCGACATCACGGCGTGTCGAGCGGCTCGACCGTCACGCCGACCTTCAGCTCCTGATCCGCGCCGCCGCCGCGAATCACGCCGCGCAGCGGCGTCACGTCCGCATAGTCGCGGCCGATCGACAGCATCACGTAGTCGTCGCCCGGCGCGCGGTCGTTGGTCGGATCGAGCTGCAGCCAGCCGTTGTCCTCGGGCCACGCCGGGTCGTACACCTCGACCCACGCATGCGACGCGTCGGCGCCGATCAGCCGCGGCTGCCCGGGCGGCGGCTGCGTGAGCAGATAGCCGCTCACGTAACGCGCGGCCAGCCCGAGCGAGCGCAGCGCGCCGATCATCACGTGCGCGAAATCCTGGCAGACCCCCTTGCGCAATCGCAGCGCATCGAGTGCCGAGGTCGTGATGTCGGTGCTGTTCGGCGTGTACGCAAACTCGGCGTGCACGCGCCGCATCAGGTCCCATGCGGCCTGCACGAGCGGCCGCTGCGGCGTGAAGCTCGCGGCCGCATACGCGGCGAGTTCGGCGTCGCACGCGACGTGCGGCGAAGCAAACACGAATTCGCTCGCCGCGTCGTAAGGCTGCCCCGCACGGAACCGCAAGCGATCGCGCACGGCTTCCCATGCAGTCGCGTGCTTTCCGTCGGGATGCGCGATCGCGGGCGGCGGCTCGCCGCGCGCACCGAGCGACCACACGGGCGGCGTCACGCGCACCGTGCTGCGGCTGCGCACGAGCAGCGCGTCGTGCGGCTGGTTCAGCGCGAACGATGCGCGCGCGTTGCCAAATGCGTCGATCTCCGTGCAGATCGATTCCGGCGCGGGGTTGATGTCGAGCGAGAACGACAGCACCTGTTGGCGCGGCGTCGCGAGCGGTTGCAGGCGCGCCTGGTGCTGTGCCGATTCGACGCGCGCCGCGTACCGGTATTCGGTATCGTGCGTGACGCGCAGCAATCGGCCGGGCGCAATGGCGGCCGGTGCGGCAGGCGCCGCCGGTGCCGCTGTCTGTCGTCCGTTGCCGGAACCGGGCGGCGTTTTCGTCGTGCCTTTCGTCGTCACCATAGCGTCCTGCCCGCCTCGCGCACGTGGCTGAAATAGCGCTCGCCGATCCGGTTCGACAGTTCCCAGACCGCCTTCGCCGTCGCGTCGAGCATGCCGAGCAGCTTGTCGTGCCGGCCGCCGTCGGCGGTCTCGCACAGCTCGTGCAGCGACCACGCGGGCACGTTCGGAATCGTCTCGGCCAGCTCGGACAGCGCATAGCCTTCGCTGCGCTCGACCTTCGCCAACCGGCCGCGCAGCGCCTGCACGACCCAGCCGAGCGAGCGCGGGTTGTCGGTATCGAGCACGACGAGCGACAGCAGCGGCGCGACGTCGAAGCCGCGCTGGAACCGCGAGCGGAACGTGATCGTACTGTCGAACAGCTCCAGCACGAGCTCGAATCCGTCCTGCCGGTATACGGCGCCTTCGTCGAATGCGAACTTCAGCACGCTGCACAGGAAGTCCAGCCGGTCGATCTGCCGGCCGATCGACAGCAGCCGCCAGCCGTCGTCGCGCGTCATGTTGTCGGTCTGCGCGCCCGTGATCGCGCCGAGCAGCAGGCCGAGGCGCTCCAGCAACTGCAGCGCCTCGTTGCCGATCTGCTCGTCGGCTTCCGGATGGTCGGCGCTGTCCGCGAACAGTTGCGTCGCGTCGTCGATCAGCCGCCACTGATCGCTCGACAGCCGTTCGCGGATCGCGGCGGCCGCGCCGCGCATCCCGAACAGGCACGACGCGATTCCCGACGTGCGATCCGCGCCGCGCGTCAGCGACGTCGCGAGCGCGTGCAGGAACCCGCGCGGCGCATCGACGGCGTTCGGCGCGTCGGCCGCGATCAGGCCCGTATCGCGGCACAGCGTGTCGAGCAGCTCCAGGTGCGCGGGGCTGTCGACGTCGTCCTCGCCGCGCAGCCGTTCGAGCGCGGCGCGCGCGAGGCGCATCAGGTTGGTCGCGCGCTCGGTGTAGCGGCCCAGCCAGAACAGGTTCTCGGCCGCGCGGCTCGCGATCGCGCGCGGCCGCTCGACGAGGTCGTCCGGGCCGAGGTGCGTTTGCAGCAGCGTCGTCGAATCGACGATGCCTTCGGTCATCACCCACGTATCGACGGTGCTGCCGCCGTGCGGCATCGGCGCGTTGAACAGCGTGTCGCGCGTGCCGACCCGCGACAGCCCGCCCGGCAGGAGCCGCCAGCGCTGCGCGCCGTCGGCGAGCGCGAACACGCGCAGCAGCAGCGGCTTCGGCACGATGCGCGCGCCGCCGTTGCCGTCGGGCGTGCCGTGCCCCGGCCAGGTCGGCGCCTGCGACAGCGGCAGGTCGGCCTGCACCGTATAGTGTTCGGGCCGCGCGAGTATCCGCGCGCGCCAGTCGGCAAGCTGCGCCTGCGTGAGCCGCGCGCCGATCACCGGGTCGAACGGGCCGCCCGCCTGCACGTCGGCCGGATACGACGCCTTCACGATGCCGCGCGCGAGCTGCGGCAGCGCGTCGTCGCACGCGGCCGCCTCGCCGCACCACCACGAATGCACGGCCGGCAGCGTCAGCGTTTCACCGAGCAGGCCTTCCGCGAGACGCGGCATGAAGCCGAGCATGGCCGGCGATTCGAGGAAACCCGAGCCCGGCGCGTTCGCGAGCAGCACGTTGCCGGCGCGCACGGCCTGCAGCAGCCCCGGCACGCCGAGCATCGAATCGGGCCGCAGTTCGAGCGGATCGAGCCACGCGTCGTCGACGCGCCGCAGGATGCCGTGCACGGGTTCGAGCCCGCGCAGCGTCTTCAGGAATACGCGGTTGTCGCGCGCGGTCAGGTCGCCGCCTTCGACGAGCGTGAGGCCGAGGTAGCGCGCGAGATACGCATGCTCGAAATACGTCGCGCTGTGCGGCCCCGGCGTCAGCAGCACGATCCGCGAATTCCTGGCGGCCGGGCTGAGCGCCTGCATGCTCTGCAGCAGCGCGCGGTACGCGGACGCGAGCCGCTGCACGCGCAGCCCGCGAAACCCGCGCGGAAAGAGCCGCGACACGATCAGCCGGTTTTCGAGCAGATAACCGAGCCCGGCCGCGCCCTGCGTGTGCTGCGCGACGATCCGCCACTGCCCGTCCGGGCCGCGCGCGAGATCGAACGCGACGACGTGCAGCCATGTATCGCCCGGCACGCGCGCGCCGCGCATCGCGCGCAAGTAGCCCGGATGGCCGGTCACGAGCGCGGGCGGCAACAATCCGCGCTGCAGGATCGTCTGCGGCCCGTACAGGTCGGCCATCGTCGCGTTGAGCAGCCGCACGCGCTGCAGCACGCCGCGTTCGATCGCAACCCAGTCCTCGGGCGTGACGATCAGCGGCAGCAGGTCGAGCGACCACGGGCCGGCCGCGCCGTCGCCGGCACGCTGCTCGTGCAGCTGGTAGAACAGGCCGTTCTCGCGCATGCGCCGGTGCAGCGCATCGGCACGGCGATCGAGGTCGGCCACGCCGTCGCTGCCGATCGATGTGAAGAAACTGCGCCATGCGGGCGCGAGCGCAGGCGCGTTCAGGCCGGCCGCGCTGCCGCGCAGTTCGTCGTAACGGCCGGCGGCGGCCGGCGCCGCAAGCGCGGCGGCCAGTTCGGCGGCGTCCGGCTGCGCGCCGGTATCGAATAGCGTGGGCATCGCGTCGGGGTCGGCGAGATGGTCGGAGTGAATGGGCTGCACGGTGTCGTTTCGTCGTCAGGGCGCGGCCGCGCATGCACGCCGCCGCACGGGCGGCGGGCCGCGGCGCGCGGCCGCAATCTGCCCGCATCCTAGCATTCCGGCGGGGGCGCGACTTCCCGCCGCGCCGGGAAATCGCGAACCGCGCATCGTCGTCCGCCCCGTCATCGGCCCGTCACGGCCGCCGCAAGTCGAGCGTGAACGGGAATTCGCGGCTCGGCGCGGCGGCCGACACGTCCATCCGCCCCGGCGTGTGCCCCATCTCGACGAAGCGCGCGAGCCGGCGGCTCTCGGCCTCATACGCATTGACGGGGAACGTCGCGTAGTTGCGCCCGCCCGGATGCGCGACGTGATAACGACAGCCGCCGAGCGAGCGCTGCAGCCACGTATCGACGATGTCGAACGTGAGCGGCGCATGCACGCCGATGGTCGGGTGCAGCGCCGACGGCGGCGACCACGCCTTGTAGCGCACGCCCGCGACGTATTCGCCGACAGTGCCGGTCGGCTGCAGCGGCAGCGCGCGGCCGTTGACCGTCACGACGTGCCGGTTGTCGTTCAACCCCGTCACGCGCACTTCGAGCCGTTCGACCGACGAATCGACGTAGCGCACCGTGCCGCCGGGCGCGCCCTCCTCGCCCATCACGTGCCACGGCTCCAGCGCACCGCGCAGCGACAGCTGCATCCCGTTCACCGCGATCTGGCCGAACAGCGGGAAGCGGAATTCGAAGTGCGGCGCGAACCACGCCGGATCGAACGCGAAACCGGCGTCGCGCAGTTCGGCCAGCACGTCGTCGAAATCCATCTGAAGGAATGCCGGCAGCATGAAACGGTCGTGCAGCGCGGTGCCCCAGCGCGTGAGCGGCGTCGTGTACGGCGCGGCCCAGAAGCGCGCGACCAGCGCGCGCAGCAGCAATTGCTGCACGATGCTCATCCGCGCATGCGGCGGCATCTCGAACGCGCGCAGTTCGAGCAGGCCGAGGCGGCCGGTCGACGAATCGGGCGAATACAGCTTGTCGATGCAGAACTCGCTGCGGTGCGTGTTGCCCGTCACGTCGATCAGCAGGTTGCGCAGCACGCGGTCGACGAGCCACGGCGGCATGTCCTGCCCGTAGAGCAGCTTGTTGCGCTGGATCTCCGCGAATGCGATGTCGAGTTCGTAGAGCTGGTCGTTGCGCGCCTCGTCGACGCGCGGCGCCTGGCTCGTCGGCCCGATGAACAGCCCGGAGAACAGGTACGACAGCGACGGATGGTTGTGCCAGTACGCGATCAGGCTCGCAAGCAGGTCCGGGCGGCGCAGGAACGGGCTGTCGGCCGGCGTCGCGCCGCCGAGCACGAAGTGGTTGCCGCCGCCCGTGCCGACGTGGCGGCCGTCGACCATGAACTTTTCGCTGCACAGCCGCGACTGCCATGCGGCGTCGTACAGGAATTCGGTGTGATCGACGAGCTCGTCGAAGCTTGCGGCCGGATGGATGTTCACCTCGATCACGCCGGGATCGGGCGTCACCTGCAGCAGCTTCAGCCGCGCGTCGCGCGGCGGCGGATAGCCCTCGAGCACGAGCTTCACGCCGAGCGCGTGCGCAGTCAGCTCGATCGCGCCGAGCAGTTCGAGATAATCCTCGAGCGCGGCGAGCGGCGGCATGAACAGGTACAGGATGCCTTTGCGCACTTCGACGCACAGCGCGGTGCGCGTGATCCACGCGGCCGATTCGAAGCGCTCGGGCCGGCGCTGCGGGTCGTGCGCATGCGCGGCATGCCGCGCGCTGGCCGTGTCGTCGCCGCGCCATTGCATCACGGTCTGCGCGGACGCTTCGCGATGCACGCCGGCCAGGTAGCGCGGCGCGTCGGCCGGGCCCGCGTAGCGCGCGCGGATGGCGGCGGCTTCCGGCAGCGCATCTCGCGGCGCGAACGGATCGCGCTCGACCAGATACGGATGGTCGGCGCGGGCGGCCCACGGCAGCGAATCGAGCGGCAGCCGATAGCCCATCGGCGAATCGCCGGGTACTAGGTACATCCGCTCGTCGCGGAAGAACCACGGGCCCGTCTGCCAGCGCGGCCCGTCGAGGCCCGGCTCGTCGTCCGTACGCTTGACCGGCAGCACGTAGCCGACCACGCTGTCGAGCTGCTGCTCGAACACCTTGCGCAGCCGCGCGCGTTCGAGCTCGTCGTCGAGGCGCGAGTCGAACGGATCGACGTTGACGGGCAGCCGGCGTTCGCGCCACAGGTAATACCAGACGTCCTCGTAGCCGGGGCGGATGAATTCGTCGGTCAGGTTCAGCCGCGCGGCCAGCGCGTCGATGAAGCGCTTCGCGTCGTCGGTCGTATACGCGGACGGCTCGCGCTCGTCGGCGAACAGCGACGGATCGTGCCATACCGGCTGGCCGTCCGCGCGCCAGAAGATCGACAGCGCCCAGCGCGGCAGCTGCTCGCCCGGATACCACTTGCCCTGCCCGAAATGCAGGAAGCCGCCGTCGCCGTATTCGGCGCGCAGCCGCTGCACGAGCTCGGTCGCATAACCACGCTTGGTCGGGCCGAGCGCATCGGTGTTCCATTCGGCGCCGTCGCGATCGTCGATCGACACGAAGGTCGGCTCGCCGCCCTGCGTGAGCCGCACGTCGCCGGCCGCCAGCGCGCCGTCGACCTGCGTGCCGAGCGTGCGCACGGCATCCCATTGCGATTCCGTATACGGCTTCGTCACGCGCGGCGATTCGTACACGCGCGTCACGGCCATCTCATGCTCGAACGACACCTCGCATTCGTCGATCAGCCCTTCGACCGGCGCGGCGCTGGTCGGCTGCGGCGTGCACGCGAGCGGGATATGCCCTTCGCCGGCGAGCAGGCCCGACGTCGGATCGAAGCCGATCCAGCCGGCACCCGGCAGGTAGACCTCGCACCATGCGTGCAGGTCGGTGAAGTCGACCGACGTGCCGCTCGGGCCGTCGAGCGATTTCACGTCGGGCGTGAGCTGGATCAGGTAGCCCGACACGAAGCGCGCGGCGATGCCGAGATGGCGGCAAAGCTGCACGAGCAGCCACGCGCTGTCGCGGCACGAGCCGGATGCGAGTTTCAGCGTCTGTTCGGGCGTCTGTACGCCCGGCTCCATCCGCACGAGGTAGCCGATGTCGTGCTGAAGCTGCTGGTTCAGCGCGACGAGGAAGTTCACGGTGCCGGCCGGCGTGCGGTCGACGCCGTCGACATACGCGCGGAACAGCGGCGACGCACTCGTCTGCGGATCGCATGCGAGATACGGCGCGAGCTCGGTCTTCAGCGCATCGTCATAGCTGAACGGGTATTGGTCCGCGCTCGCTTCCAGGAAGAAGTCGAACGGGTTGTACACCGACATCTCGGCGACGAGATCGATCGTGACCTCGAAGTACTCGGTGCGCTCCGGAAACACGAGCCGCGCGAGATAGTTCGAGAACGGGTCCTGCTGCCAGTTGATGAAGTGCTGCGCGGGCTCGACCGTCATCGAATACGCGAGGATCGGCGTCCGGCAGTGCGGCGCGGGTCGCAGCCGCACGACCTGCGGGCCGAGGTTGACGAGCCGGTCGTAACGGTAGCGGGTGGTGTGATGCAGCGCGACGTGGATGGACATGGGAGCTCGATTCGGGTTGGATCGGCCGCGCGCGCCGCGTCGCTGTCGACGCGGCGGCCCGGCATGGCGGATTCGGCGAAAGCGCGCGTCGCGTCAGACGAGTTCGGGCGTCTGCACGACGCTGATCTCGACGCCGACGGCCGTCGCACCGAGCCCCGTCACCGGCTGCGCGTCGCGATAGTCGAGGCCGACCGCGATGCGCACGTAGCGCTCGTCCGGGCAGCGGTTCATGAACGGATCGAACCCGACCCAGCCGAGCCCTTCGACATAGGCCTCGGCCCATGCATGGCCGGCCGGCTGCTGCATCAGCGCGGCGGCTTGCGGCTGCGCGCCGAGCGCCGCCTGCGACTGGCCCTGGGACTGAGTCTGCGACTGCGACTGCGCGGCATGCGACGCGCCGAGCACCTGCTGCATGCCCTCGCCGCTCTGCAACGCGAGCGCTTCCTCGTCGTCTTCGTCGCCCGCGTTCTGCTTCGCGTCGGCGATGCGCTGCATCGCGCTGTCGGCGAGCACGTAGCCCGAGATATAGCGGGCGGGAATCTTCAGCGCGCGCGCGGCCGCGATGAACGCGTGCGCATGGTCGCGGCTCGTGCCCTCGCCGCTTTGCAGCGCGGTTTCCGCATCGACGGGCGCGTCGGCGGCCAGGTTCGGCGCGTACGCAATGCGGCCGTGCACTTCAGTCATCAGCCAGTGCAATGCGTCGAGGCCGTACGGCTCGATCGGCAGCGCCTGCGCGAGTGCGCGCACCGTGTCGCCCGCCTTCGTGAGCGCGGTCTCGCGCTCGAAGATCCACGGCGGCGCATAACCCTCGGGATTGCCGAGAATGCCCGCGCGGTCCTGGGTCTCGACGACGCCGGCCGCGACGACGACGATCTCGGCCTTCGCGCCGCGGTCGTGACGCACGAGGTCGATCCGGTTGCCGAGCCCGTCGGCGTACGACAGCGTCGGCTCGACGCCGTCGATCGTGACCTGCCACGCGCGCACCGTCTGCCCGGGCCCGGACTGCGGGCGCAGCCGCAGCCGTTGCAGCGCATGGGTGGCTTGATCGTCGAACTGATAACGCGAAATGTGTCGGATGGCGAGTCGCATGGCTAGTCTCAGTCGAAGTTGTAGGCCTGGGCGATTTCGAGCCCGAGGCTGTTGTTACGGCCGATGAAGTCGGTCAGGAACTCGTGCAGGCCGCTCTTGAAGATCCGCTCGACCGAGGTATCGGACAGCATCTGCAAGATCTTCGTGGCCGTGTCGTGACACGGGTGTGTCACGCCGTAATCCTTCGCGAGCAGGTTCAGGCTCGATACGACGCGCCCGTAGCAATAACGCAGCGAACGCGGCATGCGGCCGTTCAGGATCAGGTAGTCGGCGATGTTCATCGGCTTGTACTGCACGTCGTACACCCAGCGGTACGAACGGTGCGCGGCCACGCAGCGCAGGATCGTCTCCCACTGGTAGTTGTCGAGGATCGTGCCCACGTGCGACACCGACGGCAGCAGCAGGTGGTACTTCACGTCGATGATCCGCGCGGTGTTGTCCGCGCGCTCGACGAACGCGCCGATCTGCGCGAAATCGAAGATTTCGTTGCGCAGCATCGTGCTGTAGAAGCTGCCGAGGATCAGCGCGGTTTCGCGCTTCACCTCGTCGAGTACCGCCGGCAGCTCGCTCTCCGGCACCGGCCGCTCGAATGCGCGGCGCAGCGCGAGCCACGCGCCGTTCACGCTCTCCCACGCCTCGCGCGTGAGCGCCGTGCGCACCATCCGCGCGTTCGAGCGCGCGGCCTCGATGCACGACAGCACGCTCGACGGGTTGTCGCGGTCGCGCAGCAGGTAGTCGGTCACGGTATCGGCCGCATACGCGTCGTATTTCTGCCGGTAGCCGTCGTCGGCGCCCGAGCTGACGAGCACCGACGACCATTCGGCCGGCGCGTCGGACGTGCGCGTGAGCGCCATCCGCAGCCCGGCATCGACGATGCGCGCGATGTTCTCCGCGCGCTCGATATAGCGGTACATCCAGTAGAGACCGCTTGCAGTACGTCCCAGAAGCATCTCGTGTCCACTCCGTCTTCGTTCGGTTGGCGCGCCGGCTCCGGCGCGCGCGGTCGTGTCCGGCTCAGTCGGCCAGCACCCAGGTGTCCTTGGTGCCGCCGCCCTGGCTCGAGTTGACGACGAGCGAGCCCTCCTTCAGCGCGACGCGCGTGAGCCCGCCCGGCGTGATGCGGATCCGGTCCGACACCAGCACGAACGGGCGCAGGTCGACGTGGCGCGGCGCGAGGCCCGCTTCGGTCAGGATCGGCGTCGTGGACAACGCCAGCGTCGGTTGCGCGATGTAGTTCGCGGGCCGCGCACGCAGCTTCGCGGAAAACGCCTCGAGCTCGGCCTTCGACGCGCACGGCCCGACGAGCATCCCGTAGCCGCCCGAGCCGTGCACTTCCTTCACGACCAGTTCGTCGAGATGCGCGAGCACGTATTTCAGGCTGTCCGCATCGCCGCAGCGCCAGGTCGGCACGTTCTCGAGCAGCGCCTTGCGGCCCGTGTAGAACTCGACGATCTCCGGCATGTACGAGTAGATCGCCTTGTCGTCGGCGATGCCGGTGCCGGGCGCGTTCGCGATCGTGATGTTGCCCGCGCGGTAGACGTCCATGATCCCCGCGACGCCGAGCACCGAATCGGGGCGGAACGTGAGCGGATCGAGGAACGCGTCGTCGACGCGCCGGTACAGCACGTCGATCGGCTGGAAGCCTTCGGTGGTGCGCATCGCGACGCGGCCGTCGATCACCTGCAGGTCGCTGCCCTCGACGAGGTGCACGCCCATCTGGTCGGCGAGGAACGAATGTTCGTAGTACGCGGAATTGTGGATGCCGGGCGTCAGCACGGCGATGGTCGGGTTGTCGGCGTTGCCGCCCGGCGGGCACACGGCCGCGAGCGACTGGCGCAGCATCTGCGGATAGGTCTCGACCGGGCGCACCTTCACCTGCTGGAACAGCTCGGGGAAGAGCTGCATCATCGTCTCGCGGTTTTCCAGCATGTACGACACGCCGGACGGCGTGCGCGCGTTGTCCTCCAGCACGTAGAACTCGTTCTCGCCGGTGCGCACGATGTCGACGCCGATGATGTGCGTGTAAACGTTGCCGGGCGGCCGGAAGTCGATCATCTCCGGAATGAAGGCTTCGTTGTGCGCGATCAGGTGCTTCGGCACGATGCCCGCGCGCACGATCTCCTGGCGGTGGTAGATGTCGTCGAGGAACGCGTTGAGCGCCATCACGCGCTGCTCGATGCCGAGCGACAGCCGGCTCCATTCCGAACCCGAGATGATGCGCGGGACGATATCGAACGGAATCAGCCGCTCGGCGGCCTCCGCGTCGCCGTAAACGGCGAACGTGATGCCCGTCTTGCGGAACACGCCCTCCGCATCGTGGGCTTTCTGGGCGAGGCTCGCGGGATTCTGCGTGTCGAGCCATTGCTTCAGGCGCGCGTAAGGCGCCCTTACCATGTCGCCGGATTGCAGCATTTCATCGAATGGCTTCATCGATCTTTTCTCCATCGATCGTTTTCCCCGGCATTGCGCATGCCGGACCGGCGTAACAATTACTCTGCAAGGACCGTGCCTTGCGATATCCCCCCTTTTGCGCCGCGCCGGGCATGCCCGCGCGGCCTGCCGCACCATTACGGTGCGGTACGCGACGCCGATGGCGGCATCGATGCGCCGCGATCGCGCACGGCCGATGCTGCGCCGCGTCTGCCGAACATAGTTCTCCCGCGTGTCACGAATGTGCAATCTGCACTGCACAAAAAGACGGCCCGCCCGGAGCGCCGGCCGCCGGATCGCCGGCCGCCTGCACCGAAGGGCGGGAAGGCGGGCCGGCACGCGCACCGCGCGGCCGGCCCTGGGGAAGTACCGTCTGCGGCCGCACCGGCAGTTCGACGCGATGAACTAACCGGTTAGCCGGGTCCGGCACCTCAACGCTATGCAGCCGTAATCCCGCCGACAACGCCCATGCATATTTCGACTGACACCCATCGAAAAAAAACATCGGGACGACCGACGCGAGGCGCGGTACGCTAGAAAATTGTTGCAGCGAAGCGGCGCCGCCGCCGCCCTCCCGGCGCCCGACTATAAAAAGCGAAGATCGAAATGGAAGCAAAGTGGCTGGAAGATTTCCTGAGCCTTGCGGATACCAAGAGCTTTTCCCGTGCCGCGCGTAACCGGCACCTGACGCAGTCTGCATTCAGCAGACGAATCGCCGCACTCGAAACCTGGATGGACGCGAAGCTGGTCGACCGGAGCATCAACCCGATCACGCTGACGCCGGCCGGACAGATGTTCCGCGGGCTCGCCGCGGACATCCTGCGCAGCATGTATGCGGCGCGCAATCTCGTGAACGGCTACGACCAGTTCGCGGCCAGCGACCAGGTCGTGCGTTTTGCCGTCGCGCACACGCTGGTTTTCACGCTGTTTCCCGAATGGCTCAAGCAGCTCAACGGCGAGGTCGGCCACGTGACCGCGCGCGTGAACGCGGTGAACGTGCCGGAAGGCGTGCAGCAGCTCGTCGAAGGTGAATGCGACCTGCTGCTCGGCTATCACCATCCGCAGTTACCGATCGTGCTCGACCCGAACCACTTCCCGTTCGTCAGCCTCGGCGTCGAGCGGATCCTGCCGGTGTCGACGCCCGACGCGCGCGGCAAGCCCGTATTCCAGCTGCCGGGTACGCCCGATGCCCCGCTGCCGCTGCTCGCCTATTCGTCGGGCGCGTTTCTCGGGAACATCGTCGAGATGCTGCTGCTGAATGCGACCGAGCCGTATGTGCTGCACCGGTGCTTCGAGACGCATATGTCCGAGGCATTGAAGGGCATGGTCGTGGCCGGGCACGGGATCGGCTGGCTGCCCGAAAGCTGCGTCGAGAAGGAGCTCGCGGACGGCACGCTCGTATGCGCGGGTTCCGGGGACTGGATCACCGAACTCGAAATCCGCCTGTATCGATCCGCGCGCAAGCGCGGGCTCGCGGCCGAGCAGCTGTGGAGCTACATCATGAACCGGCCGCGCACGGCGACCGAAGGCGCGAGCGGTGCCGAGCAAGCGGCCGCGCCGGCGATGCGCATCGCGCGGCGAAGCGCGGGCGGCAGCCGCTGACATTCGCGTCCGCGCCGTGCGCGTCAACGGCGCGGGTGCGGGTGCGATCCCGGGCAATGCTGCGTCCGCGTGCCTGTGGGTCGCGCCGCTTCATATCGAACGCGGCCTCCTTTCCTGCAGCAATCGGCAATCCTGCCGCAGCCCGCGAAATCACTTTGCAGGCATGGAATCGATATCGAATAAAATGCAAACGTTTGCGATTCAAAATAGCATCCTTTAAGCCCGTCGCGCCGATCCCGAATATCTCTTCTTATTTTCATATCAGAAATACCCTGTTACAGAACAAATAAAAAGTTTCTATTTGCATGTAACGAAACGAATATCAAAAAAGATGTCTCGCCCCATTTAAAATCGCGTAACCTGTGTCTGAAATTCATCGATTCGCCTCGAACACAGGCGCAAAACTTTCTTTTATCAGTCATTATTTTTCGGTACGAACTTCAATACCTCCGACTTGATTCAATGCGTGCTCGATCAGCCGTACCGAAAGCAATATTCATATCTGGCAATATCGACTTTCTTCAGCGGTAAGCGGGTCATACAAATCTGTCGCAATCCTGTTTAGATAATATCTTTCAGAGCCGTTCCATTCAAGCCACACGCGGTTGTTGATTCAAAATCCATCGTGTATCAATAGCGTGTCGCAAAAAGAATGTTGGAAAATTTGACTCGGAGACCCGGAATAAATGCGCTGCCATTGATTCCGGACGGGAGGTTGCAATGTCTTCCTCGTTTCGACAACATGCTCGCCCTTTCCTGAGCGTCGTCGTATCCGCGCTCTGCCTGAATGCCACGGCCCAGACACCCGCGTCCGGTTCCGGCTCAGGCCGCTATGTGATTTCGTATATCTGCGGCGATGCACAAATCGACGGTACCGCGCCGCTTCCCCCCGACGGCCGTCCGTACAACCTCGGCGTGTCGTTCGCGTCGGCCCGGACCGGGCAACCGCTTGCCAACGTACAGGTGCGCCTGAGGCGACACGGCCGCGTGCTCGTCGAATTCAACGCATCGGGATCGCGCTGCCTGTTCAGCGTGCCCGACGCGAGCTACCGGGTCGAAGGGACCTACCAGGGCGCCACGCAGTTCGCGATCGTCGAAACGGGCGTACTTACCACGCAGTTGCGATGGTGAGCGCCGCCTGAAGCCGCTCCGATTGTGTCATTCACCACAACGTATCGAATCGAGGAGCATCGAATGACTCGCGCAGAACGACCGGACGACCCGCCCGCCAGCCAGTCGAAACCCTCCTGGGGTCCCGGCAAGAATGCCGCACTCAGCTTCGTCGCGTTTGCCACGATCTTCGGCGTCTTCGCGTATGCCGAGCGCGGCACGGCGCTCGGCCATGCAAGCGTGACGCACGACTTCTCCGGCGTGATCGCAACCGCCGTCGGGAAATACCGCAACGCGATCGTGGCCGCGACGTCCCGCGCAACCGCTGCGTCCGGCGTGTCCGGAACATCGGCCGCCCCCGGGCCGGCGCCGACGATCGCACAGGCCGCCACTCCGCCCGCGCCGCCGGGGCCATCCGCTGCTGCAGCGCCGCCCGTCAAGCTCGCGGCCGAACCGGAAGCCGCGCCGCGGGCAGCGTCCCGCGCCGCCGCGAAACACCGCCAACCGTCGCATGCGCCACCCGTGAAACTCGCGGCCAATACGCATGCCGCGCCGGCCCATGACCGCGCCAATGCACGGCTCGGCGATGCGCATCGCGCACCGCGAACCGAGACGCTGGCGGGCACGAGAAAGCGCATGGACCTCGCGCCGAAGCCACAGTCGTACGGCACCGACACGGCACGCATGCAGACGGCAAGCGTCACGCACGCGGAACTGGAAGGCGCCCGCGCGCTGGCAAAGGCGCGCTGGTGCGCGCAGATCGACGAATGGAACTGTGTGGAGCAAAACGCAAGTCGGGCGCTCGCGATCGACCCGACGAACAGCGAATCACGTGCGTTACTCGGGCAGGCGATCCGCAATCGCCTGTAAGCCGGTTCCGCATGACCGGGCCCTCGCCGTCCGGCAGCATGGCGAGCGACGGCGTGCATCGTCGGGGGCAACCGATGTGATCGTTTCGAAGTGAGGACATACCGTGGCCAACAATCGTAAACAACAATGCACCACCGTCGCCCCGTCCAGCCGGCGGATCCTCCTGCATGCGCCGCTCGTGTTGCTGCTCGTCGCGTCCGGCCCCTGCTTCTCCGCCGAAGGCGACACGGAACCGGGCAGCGTCGGCGAAATCGCCGGAACCAGCGGTACGCCGGATCCGAAGCCGCCGGGCGCGCCGACACCGGGCACGCTCGCGCCGGACGCGCCACCGCCGAATGCGCCGACCCCGATCGCGCAGGCCGCGAGTGCCCAGATGCCGAATGCCCAGGCGCCCGCAGCCCAGACGCCGACACCGCAGACACCCGGCACGCCGATGCCGAATGCCCAGGCGCCGGGTGCCCAATCACCGGGTACCCAACCCCCAGGCGCCCAGATCCCCGACGCGGAAACCCCGAACGCGCAGATGCCCGACCTCCGCACCGCCGATCCGGCCACCGTCCGCAACGACGTGTTCGGGCTCGCGTCGAGCGGCGGCGCGGTCATGGCGCTGGAGGAAGCGAAAGCGCGCCCGGACGTCTTCTCCGCCGTCGATCTCGCGCAGCTCGAGGAACTGTCGATTCGCCAGCAGGTGCGCGGCGGACGCGACAAGTCGCGCTCGATGACGAGCGCCGACCGCTTCGACGGGCTCGACAGCGCATTGCGCGCCGCGGACGACCTCGACAAGCGGATGCCCGCCACGCCCGAGTATTCGCAGGTCAGGACGGCGCTCGCCGGCGACCGGACGATCGCCTACGCCGCGCGCGGCGAAATGAAGACGGCCGTCGCGACGTTCGAGACGATTCCGCCGGATGCGGAAATCTCGATCGACGCGCTGGCGGCCGTCGGCGACGCGTACCTGTACCTGAGCGAACCGGGCAAGGCCAACGCCGTGTACCAGCGCGCGCTGACGCAGGCGACCGCATCGCCGACGGACCGTGCGACGCGCGGCTTCCTGTACGGCGCGCGCACGCGTCCGATCGAATTGCGCGAGGGGCTGTTCTGGTCGTACGTCGACCAGGCACGCGCGGCGGATGCGAGCCGGGTGCTCGACGACATGGGCAAATCGCTGCCGCCGGCCAACCAGGTGCGGACCTGGGGGCCGGAAAACGACGACTACCTGCGCTACTACCGGCTGCAGGCGCAATACCTGATCTATACGGGCCGGGTTGAAGAAGGGATCGCCGCGCTGGAAAAGCTCGAGAAGGAAGTGCCGTTCAATGCCGAGGTCCGCGCCGCGCACGCCGACGCCGTTTCGGGCCAGTCGCATCCGCGCCAGGCGATCGCGATGTATCGCGCGTCGCTGACCGACCACCCTGACAACGTGGAAATGCTCGCGGGGCTCGGCCGCGCATCGCTGACGGCCGACGACTACGCGACCGCGAAGAGCGTCGACCAGACCTTCGGCAACACGTTCCCGGACAGCGGCTCCGTGCGCGCGTTCAAGCGCGACTACAACGCGTACCGCAGCCCCTTGTTCACGACCGACCTGAGCTTCGAGCACGGCAACAGCGCACTGGCCGACAACAGCTTCTCGTCCGACAGCTATGTGTATTCGCAACCGTTCGGCGACAACTGGCGCGTGTTTTCCCACACGTTCTTCGGCCATGCGCAAACCGACGCCGGCAGCGTCAGCCGCACGCGCACGGGTGTCGGCGGCGACTACCGGCACGGGCCGCTCACGATCCAGGGCGAAGTCACGCGTTCGTTCGGCAGCGACGGGCGCACGGGCGGCCGCGGCTCCATCACGTACAACCTCAACGATTACTGGACGGTCAGCGGCGCGCTCGACTCCAACGACAACTCGCTGCCGTGGAAGGCGTATCTCGCGCACATCTGGGGCCGCTCGGCGAACGTCGAGGTCGTGTATCGCCAGAACGACCGCCGCGAAGTCAGGCTGAGCTACGGCGTGAGCCGCTACAGCGATTCGAACCTGCACCAGGAGATTTCCGCGACGGGTACGCAGCGCGTATATACGTCCGCGAACCAGCTCGTCAACGTGTCGCTGAATCTCGGCACCGACAGCAACACGCGGCGGGACGCGCCCTACTTCAGCCCGGGCCGCGACTACGCTGCCGCGGCGACCGTCATGCATCAGCTGACGCTGTGGAAGAAGGGCGACATGTCGTTGCAGCAGCGCTTGTCGGCGTCCGGCGGCGTATACAACGAGCGCGGCTTCGGCACCAGTCCGCTGTGGAGCGCCCGCCTCGCGCACACGTGGACGTTCAAGCACGACATCACGCTGACCTACGGCGTCGAGGTCAGCAGCCATGCGTACGACGGCCAGCGCGAGCGTTCCGAAACCGGCTTCCTGTCGCTCAACCTGCCGTTTTAGAAAGGAGCTCGAACGATGCAATCCAGACGGTTCTTCATGTGCGGATGCCTCGGCACGTTTGCGGCCTGTTCGTTGTTCCCGGGCGTGACGAATGCGCGGATGATCGACCTGCTGCCGCCGTCCGATCCCGTCGACGGCAAGACGTTCCGCGTGATCTGCCTGCACGACGTGCGCGACAACCTGCTGTCGACGTTCGCCACGTCGACGATGGTCGATCCGTACGCGGTCGACACCGGTACGCTGACCGCCATCTTCTCGTGGCTGCAGACCAACAACTATCACACCGTCACGGTCAAGCAGATCGAGGCGTCGCGGCACGGCGGCAAGCCGCTGCCGCCGCGCGCGGTGCTGCTCACGTTCGACGACGGCTACCGCAGCCACTACACGAAAGTCCTGCCGCTGCTCGAGCGCTTCAAGTATCCGGCCGTGATGGGCATCGTCACCGCATGGATCGACGCGCCGCCGGATACGCCGATCCGCATCAGCGACAGGGTCCAGATGCCGCGCGACTACTTCATGTCGTGGGACGAGGTGCAGAAGGTCGGCAAGTCGAATCTCGTCGAGCTCGCGTGCCACACGCACAACCTCCATCACGGCGCGGTCGCGAATCCGCAGGGCAACGAGTTGCCGGCCACCACGTCGCACCTGTACCTCCAGAACGAGAAGCGCTATGAAACCGATGCGGAGTTCGAAGCCCGCGTGCATGACGACCTTCAGACATGCGTGCGGCAGATTCGCGAACGCACCGGCATCGTCGCACGCTCGATGGTCTGGCCATACGGCGCGGAAAACCAGCCCGTGCGCAAGATTTCGACGTCGCTCGGCATGGACATCCAGTTCAGCCTCGACGCCGGCCCGAATACGCCGGACGTGCCGCTCGACCGGCTGCGGCGGATCCTGATGATGTACGACGTCGACATCGGCGGGTTCGAGCGGTCGATGCGCGAGCCGGCGACCAACCGCGGCGACGTCGACATCCCCGAGCGCGTCGTGCAGGTCGATCTCGACCAGGTCTACGATCCGGATCCGGCGCGGCAGGAAACGAATCTCGGCAAGCTCATCGAGCGCATCTACCGGATGCAGCCGAAATCGGTGTACCTGCAGGCGTTCGCCGATCCGAAGGGCACGGGCGTCGCGGAATCGCTGTACTTCCCGAACCGGCACCTGCCGATGCGCGCGGACCTGTTCTCGCGCGCCGCGTGGCAGCTCAACACGCGCGCCAACGTGCAGGTGTACGCATGGATGCCGGTGCTGGCGTTCCGCCCGCCGGCCGACAAGCATCGCGGGCTCGAGGCCGTCAGCGCATACGGCGGCGCGCCCGCGCGCGAAAACGGCTCGCGCGTGTACCGGCTGAGCCCGTTCGATCCGCAAGCACGGCTGATGATCGAGCAGATCTACGAGGATCTCGGCAAGTACGCGTCGTTCGGCGGCATCCTGTTCAGCGACGACGCCGTGCTCGACGATTACGAGGATGCGGGCCGGCACGCGCTGAGCACGTATTCGCAGTGGGGGCTGCCGGCCGACATCGGCAAGATCCGCGCGACGCCGGACCTGATGAGCCGCTGGACGCGGCAGAAGACGCGCTACCTGATCGACCTGACGCGCCAGCTCGAACAGATCGTGCTCGCGAACCAGAACGCGGGCGACGTGCTGACCGCGCGCAACATCTTCGCGCTGCCGGTGCTGAAGCCCGAGTCCGAAGCGTGGTACGCGCAGAACTACGACGATTTCCTCGCCACCTACGACTTCGTCGCGCTGATGGCGATGCCGTACATGGAACAGGCGCCGGACCCCCAGCGCTGGATGGACCAGCTCGTCGGCGCCGTCCGCGCGAAACAGCGCGGCCTCGCGCGCACCGTGTTCGAACTGCAGTCGTACGACTGGCGCGAGCGCAAGGACATTTCCGGCAGCGCGCTGATCGCGCAGATGCGGCGGCTGCGCAGCAAGGGCGCGGTGAACTTCGGCTACTACCCGGACAAATTCCTGAACAACCAGCCGGATCTCGACACGATGCGCGACGTGATGTCGCTGAAGTCGCGGCTCGATCCGACGTCGATCAACGCGTTGATGCACGGGCAGCATCCGCAGGGGACGAAGACACCATGACGACCCACAGCATCATCCAGCGCCTGCAGGATTTCGTCTTCTACTACCCGTTCTTCATGTCGTATCTGTGGATGATCGGCGGCGTCGTGCACTACTTCCTGCTCGAAGAGGGTCGTGTGCTGTCGACGCGGACGATCGCGTCGAGCGGCATTCCGAAGATCTCGATCATCGTGCCCTGCTTCAACGAAGCCGCGAACGCGCGCGCCGTGATCGGCCACCTGAACGCGATGCAGTACCCGAACTACGACATCATCGCGGTCAACGACGGCAGCAAGGACCGCACCGGCGAGATCCTCAACGAGCTGGCCGTGGAGATCCCGCGGCTGCTCGTGATCCATCACGCGCGCAACGAAGGCAAGGCGGTCGGGCTCACGACCGCGGCGGCCGTATCGAACGCGGAATACCTGCTGTGCATCGACGGCGATTCGCTGCTCGCGCACGACGCGATCGGCTGGATGCTCGAGCACTTCCTGACCGATCCCGGCGTCGGCGCCGTGACCGGCAACCCGCGCATCCGCACGCGCACGTCGCTGCTCGGCCGCATGCAGGTCGGCGAATTCTCGTCGATCGTCGGGCTGATCAAGCGCACGCAGCAGGTGTACGGCCGCATCTTCACGGTATCGGGCGTCATCACGATGTTCCGCAAGACCGCGCTCGCCGACGTCGGCTACTGGAGCTCGGACATGCTGACCGAGGACATCGACATCAGCTGGAAACTGCAGTGCCGCGACTGGCGCGTTGTATACGAACCGCACGCACTGAGCTGGATCCTGATGCCCGAAACGGTGAAGGGGCTGTACCGGCAGCGGCTGCGCTGGGCAAAAGGCGGCATCCAGGTGCTGATGAAGTATGCGGGCACGCTCGCACGGCCGACGCAGATGATGATGTGGCCGCTGTTCGTCGAATACCTGATCGGCATCGCATGGGCCTACTCGATGTCGTTCATCCTGCTGCTCGCGCTCGTCGATGTCTTCCATCCGTTGCCGCTGGACTGGCACGTATCGGTCGTGCCGCACTGGCACGGGATGCTGCTGGTCGCCACCTGCATCCTGCAGCTGATCATCGGCAGCATGATCGACCGTCGTTACGACGAAAAACTCCTGATGTATTTCCTGGACACCGTCTGGTATCCCGTGGCCTTCTGGCTGATCAGCATGATCACCACCGTCGTCGCCCTGCCCGCCGTCGTGTTGCGGGGCCGCGGCAAGCGGGCCGTATGGGTCAGCCCCGACCGAGGCATTCAACATGAAGAACGCACCGATTATTGACCTTTCCCTGCGCACGCCGCGCGAAATGATCGCCGAGCGCGGCCGCATCATCGGGTTCGTGCTGGTCGTCTGGTTCCGTCTCGTGCGGCCCGCGCTGGTGGGCGCCGTGTGGGCATCGATCTGCATCTACACGTACCGCTACCTGCTGCCGTTCAACGAGGCCGAGATGCCGATCGAACAGATCGTGTTCTACGCGACCTGCATCGCGATCATCGCGGGCACGACCGTCACGTGGCTGATCGCGGGGCGCGTCGTGCATCCGCTCGCGTACCGGCTGCGCGTGTCGAAGATGCTGCGGCGCTCGGCCAGCGCGAAGGTGCGCGCGGTGCCGCCGACCGCGCTGGCCGGCGCCCGCCGGCGCGGCGTGCGGCGCACGACGCGCATTCTCGTCGCGTCGCACGACGCGAACGGATCGATTTCCGGCATCGAATGGGTAGCCCATGCGGGGCCGCCGCCCCGCGAGTAGGTCAGCGGAGACGCGCCGCCGCACACGGGACGGCATCCGTGCAGCGCGGCGCCGCTCCTGACGCCGCGCTGCCGTGCATCGCCGGCAGGCCGGCAACTTCTTGTGGACGAGGTGAATCATGTGCGGAATCGTCGGAGCAAGCGGCATCGGCAATCAGGTGCCGCAACTGGTCAATGCGCTGAGCCGGCTCGAGTATCGCGGCTACGATTCGTGCGGCATCGCCGTGCAAGGCAACGGACGCCTGCTCAGCGAACGCACGCTGCGGCGCGTGACGGACCTGCAGGATCGCGTGCTGACGCTCGGTCTCGAAGCGCAGACCTGCATCGCGCATACGCGCTGGGCGACGCACGGCGCACCGTCGGAAATGAACGCGCATCCGATCATGTCGGGCGACACGATCGCGGTCGTGCACAACGGCATCATCGAGAACCACGACGCGCTGCGCGCCGAGTTGCGGCAGCGCGGCTACGCGTTTCGCGGCGAAACCGACACCGAGGTGATCGCACACCTGATCCACAGCCTCTATCGCGACGACCTGTTCGATGCGGTCATGCGCGCCGTCAAGCGGCTGCACGGCGCGTACGCGATCGCGGTGCTGAGCGCGCGCGAGCCGCAGCGCCTCGTCGCCGCACGCGCCGGCTCGCCGCTCGTGATAGGCATCGGCGCCGAACAGAACTACCTCGCGTCGGACTGCGCGGCGCTCGGCGACCTGACCGACCGCTTCGTCTATCTGGAAGACGGCGACGTCGCGCTGATCACGCCGG
Organism: Burkholderia pyrrocinia; assembly: GCF_022809715.1. Classification (NCBI taxonomy): domain Bacteria; kingdom Pseudomonadati; phylum Pseudomonadota; class Betaproteobacteria; order Burkholderiales; family Burkholderiaceae; genus Burkholderia; species Burkholderia pyrrocinia. The sequence continues at coordinate 343,696 of NZ_CP094460.1, read as the reverse complement.
AACGCATCGCCGTGGTCGACTCGGGCGGCCACGAAGCGCAGCGCCCGCTGTGCCACGTGAAGGCGCGCGACGGCGACGCCGCGCTCGGCCCGTACCAGCACTTCATGCAGAAGGAGATCTTCGAGCAGCCGAAGGCGATCGCCAGCACGCTCGACGGCATCGACACGATCTCGCCGGCGCTGTTCGACGAGAGCGAAAGCACGCGCGCGCTGCTGTCGCGCGTTCGGAGCGTGCTGCTGCTCGGCTGCGGCACCAGCTACTACGCGGGCCTGACCGCGAAGTACTGGCTCGAAAGCATCGCGGGTGTACCCGCGCAGGTCGAGATCGCCAGCGAATTCCGCTACCGCGACACCGTGGCCGATCCGCGCACGCTCGTGGTCGGCATTTCGCAGTCGGGCGAGACGGCCGACACGATCGGCGCGATCGAGCGTGCACGCGAGATGGGCCAGGATCTGTCGATGGCGATCTGCAACGTGGCAACCAGCACGATCGCTCGCAACGCGCCGCTGCGGTTCCTGACGCGGGCCGGCATCGAGCTCGGCGTCGCGTCGACCAAGGCGTTCACGACGCAGCTCGTCGCGCTGTTCGTGCTGACGCTGACACTCGCGCAATTGCGCGGCCGGCTCGACGCCGCGCAGGTCGCGATGCACCTGAAGCAGTTGCACGCGCTGCCCGACCGCATCAGCCACGCACTCGCGCTGGAAACGCAGATCATGGGCTGGGCCGCGAAGTTCGCGCGCACCGAGAACGCGCTGTTCCTCGGGCGCGGCATTCATTTTCCGATCGCAATGGAAGGCGCGCTGAAGCTCAAGGAGGTGTCGTACATCCACGCGGAAGGCTATCCGGCCGGCGAACTGAAGCATGGCCCGCTCGCGCTCGTCACGAGCGCGATGCCGGTCGTCACGATCGCGCCGGACGACCGCCTGTTCCAGAAGCTGAAGTCCAACATGGCCGAGGTGCGCGCGCGCGGCGGGCGGCTCTACGTGCTCGCCGGCAACCAGCTCGCGATCGACGCCGATCGCGATACGCACCTGATCCGCGTGCGCGATTCGGGCGACCAGCTGTCGCCGATCGTCAACGTGATCCCGCTGCAGCTGCTCGCGTATCACGTCGGCTGCGCGCGCGGCGCCGACGTCGACAAGCCGCGCAACCTCGCGAAATCGGTGACCGTCGAATGACGGGGCGAACGCGCGCGGCTCGCCGCGTCGCGGCTGCGCTGTGCGGCACGTACTGCGTCGTCGCGGCGCCGCCGTCGGCGCTGGCCGCCGCACCCGTCGTGCATACGGTCACCGTGCAGGGCCCGGCAGCGCCGCAAGACACCGGCGACTCGCGGCGCTTCATGCACGGCATCGGCGTGGCCGATGCGGGCAACGGCAAACGCTGGGTGTTCTTCAGCAGTTCGGGCATCGTGCCGCGCGGCGCGATGCGCAACGGCAACTGGCCGCACGACGTGTACGTCGGCGAGTGGCTGCCCGGCAAGCCGCACCTGCTGCGCGTTCGACCGTTCATCAGCCGCCCCGAGGCGCAGGAGCCCGTGTCGATCGCGCAGAACGCGCGCGGCGACATCTTCGTCACGTTCGAGGACGGCTGGAACGCGTCGCAGGAAGTCAGCCAGCGCTACGGCGTCTACCGCCGCGACCTGAAGCCGATCAAGCCCTACCCGAACGACGTCGAGCCGGGCGGCCACTCGGGGCATGTCGCGACGGCGGGCGAACGCTTCGTCGTGTTCTATTCCGCCGACTGGATCGACGGCGGCGGCGTCGACAACCTCGGCACCGGCAATGGCGTCTACCTGAAAACCTACGATGCGGCCGGGCGCGAGCTGAACCATGTCGCGGTCGCGCCGCACCGCCGCGAATGGTGGCCCGTGATCGCCGGTTCGCCGCGCAACGCGCTGCTCGTCTGGCAGAAATTCATCGAAGGCAGCACGGACGCGACGCTCGAATACGCAATGTTCGATCCGGTCACGGCGAAGCTCGACAAGCTCGGGCCGCTGAACGGCGCGATCCGGTACTACGTGTATTCGTCGGCCTACGTGCCGGCGATCGACCGCTTCATCGTCGTCGCGACGACGGCGGACGATCGCGGCGTCGCGATGCTGATCGACCCGAACGGCCGCCGCACGGCGACGCTCGACTGCCTGCCGGCGTCGGTGCGCGAATCCGGCATCGGTGTCTCCGGCACGCATGCGTATGTGCCGACCCGCGACGGGCGGCTGCTGACGCTGGCACTTGCGCCGGCGGACATTTCGGTGAGCGGCGCGCAGCCCTCGCCGATTCCGTGGGGCACGACGGGCATTGCCGGTTTCCCGGCGCAAGGCACGGCGATGCATTTCGTATCGCTGACGCCGTCGGGCGCGCGCGAAGCCGATTTCGAACCGCAGCGGGACGCGCCGTTGTCGAAGAACGACGTGCCGTGTGCGAATCATTGACGGCGGTCCGGTAACGGCAATCTCGTGAACGCGGGCAGTCCGCGTGCGCCACCCTGCCTTCGTTTTCTCCCTGCCCGAACCGCGCTACGGCAACGCCACACCAATTTGGCGGCCCGGTAGCCGGACATGCTGTCGCGGGCCTGTCCGATCGTAGCCACCCAACCTTTCCCGCACCGAAGTCGCCAGCGCCGCGCGTACCGGATAGACTGTCGCCCGATTCCTTCCATCGGCCGCGGCTTCCATGTCCTGCCGCCGCCGGAACGCCCCTTCCCGGAGAACGAATGCTGAAGCGCCAGTGGTTTTCGCTTGTGCTGCTGACGGTTTGCCTGATCGGACAACGCGCGTCGGCCCAGTCCACGCTAGAACTCGACATCGACGGCACGGCCCGCACCCTGACGCGGCAGATGCTGCTCGCGCGCCCCGATGCGACGGAGATCCACGTGCCGCGCGACATCGCATACGGCCGGCCGATGACGTTCCGCGCCGTGCCGTTCGCCGCGCTGCTCGGCGACACGCCGCTGCCGGCCGACGGCGTGCTCGAAACGCGCGCGGCCGACGGCTTCGCCGCGCAACTGCCGCTCGATCTGGTGCGCCGCCGCGCGCCGGCCGGCGCCGTCGCATGGCTCGCGATCGAGGATTCGGCCCATCCGTGGCCGAAGCTGCCCGGCAAGCAGGTCAGCGCGGGGCCGTTCTATCTCGTGTGGCTCGGGCCGGACGCGTCGTCGGTGCGCGGCGAGCAGTGGCCCTACCAGATCGTGCGCGTCACGATCGAATCGTCGCCGGTCGCGCGCTGGCCGTCGCTCGCCGTCGATCCCGCGTTGCCCGCAAGCGATCCGGCGCGCGCGGGCCAGCACCTGTTCGTCACGCAATGCCTCGCGTGCCACCGCGTCGACGGCGCGGGCAGCAGCCATGCCGGCCCCGACCTGAACGCACCGATGAATCCGGTCGACTACTTCCAGCCCGCCGCGCTGCGCCGCTACATCCGCAACCCGGCGTCGGTGCGCGACTGGCCGGGCCGGAGCATGCCGGCGTTTCCGCCCGATCAGCTGAGCGATCGGGAGCTCGACCAGATCGTCGCGTATCTCGCGTATATGGCGCGGCGCAAGGCGGGCAAGGAACGCACGGCCGGACAATAAAAGGCGTTGATGACGTCAGGCGACACGCCGTTCGCCATCGCATCGATCGAGGCCGCGCAGACGCACCCGCTCAGGGCAATGGCCTTGCTGAACGGCGATCCGAACGCGTGCGAACTGCCGGCGAACACCCGCCCGCCGGGCCGCCTTTGTCACACTCAGGCTTCCTGCGCGCTCTGCAACACCGCGCGCAACAACACGTCGGCACCCGCCGCCGCCCATTCGGGCGTAATCGCTTCGGCCTCGTTGTGGCTCAGCCCGTCGACGCACGGCACGAAGATCATCCCGGTCGGCGCGACGCGCGCGACGTAGCACGCGTCATGCCCCGCACCGGACACGATATCCATGTGCGACAGCCCGAGCGCCCGGGCCGCGTCACGCACCGCGTCGATGCAGCGCGGCGCGAACGGTATCGGCGGGTACTTGAAGATCTGCTCGATCTGCGCACCGAGGCCGTTCTCGTCCGCCACGCGGGCGAGTTCCGCGCGTAGCGCCGCGTCCAGTTCGTCGAGCACCGCATCGTCGAGATGGCGAAACTCGACCGTGAAGAAACAGCCGCCCGGCACCGTGTTGCGCGAATTCGGCCGCGCTTCGATCATCCCGACCGTCGCGCGCGCGTACGGCGCGTAACGGCGGCCGAGCACGTCGACGAACGAGATCATCCGCGCGGCGCCCACCAGCGCATCGCGACGGAATTCCATCGGCGTCGTGCCCGCGTGCGCATCGACACCGGTGAGCGTCACCTCGTACCAGCGCTGCCCCTGCCCGGCCGTCACGACGCCGATCGTCTTGCCGGCCCGTTCGAGAATCGCGCCCTGTTCGATATGCAGTTCGTACGCGGCATGCACCGGATAACCGCCGACGGGCTCGGCGCCCGCGTAGCCGATCCGCTCCAGTTCCTCGCCGATCGTCCTGCCCGCGCTGTCGGTGCGCGACAGCCCGTAGTCGAGCGTATAGACGCCCGCGAACACGCCGGCCGAGATCATCGCCGGCGCGAAGCGCGAACCTTCCTCGTTGGTCCAGATCACGACGTCGATCGGGCGCTCGGTTTCGATGCCCGCGTCGTTCAGTGCGCGTACGACCTCGAGCCCGCCGAGCACGCCGTAGATGCCGTCGTAGCGGCCGCCCGTCGGCTGCGAATCGGCATGCGAGCCCGTCAGCACCGGCGCGGCATCGGGATTGCGTCCCGCGCGGCGCGCGAACACGTTGCCCATCCGGTCCACCCGCACCGTGCAGCCGGCGTCGCGCGCCCACTGCACGAACAGGTCGCGCGACTCGCGATCGAGATCGGTCAGCGCGAGACGGCAGACGCCGCCCTTCGGCGTCGCGCCGATCTGCGCCATCCGCTCGAGCGACGCCCACAGGCGATCGCCGTCGACGCGCGGCGCATTCACGTTGTCGTCACGCATCGCCGTTCTCCGGCGCGGATTGCAGTGCGTAGCGGAAATCGCAGCGCTTGCCGCCCTGCATGATCGTGCTCGTGCGCGTCAGCGCGATGTTCGGCGCATAGCCCTGGATGAAATAGCTGTCGCGCGCGCAGCTCAGCAGGTGGCCGATTTCGCCGAGCCCCATCGCGTGATACATCTCCGCGTAGCTGCAGCGATGTACGTCGTAGTCGTAGTGCGCGTCGTCCGCGCGCCGCACCTCGACGTCGAGCGCGTCGTCCTTCTCCCACAGCACTTGCAGCGCGATGAACGACTTCACGTTCGTGCCGCCAGGCTCCTGCGCGGCGAACGTGCGGCCCGCGTCGACGGCCGCGCCGCGCACGGCTTCCGCGATCACGGCCTGCGCGCGCTCGGCGCCGAACTCGCGCTTCATGATCTCGTAGATCGGCTTGATGATTTCCGCTTCGATGCGGCGCCGCGCGAGGATTCCGAGGCGCGTGTCCTCGGGTGCGGCGGCGGATGTCGGGGTCGGTTCGGTCATGGGGATCGTCCGTGTCGTTTTATTTGGTCGTGGTGCGCGTGCCGCCGAGCACGTCGACGACGCTCCACTTGCCGCCGCGCACCTGGTAGATCGTGAAGGCCGGGTCCTTCAGGTTGCCTTCGCCGTCGAACGCGATCCGGCCCGTCACGCCGGGCCGGTCGATCGCGCGGACCGCCGCGACCAGCTTCGCCGGCTGCGTCGTGCCGGCCTTCTGCGCGGCTGCGATCAGCGTGGCCGCCGCGTCGTATGCGAACGGCGCGTGCAGTTCGATCGGTGCGCGGAAGCGCGCCTGGTACTGCGTGTCGAACGCGTTGCCGCCCGGCATCCGGTCGAGCGGCAGGCCCGGTTCGAGCGCGGTCACGCCGTCGCCGTCCTTGCCCGCGAGCGACAGGAAGGTCTGGCTCACGAAGCCGCCCGCGCCGAGCAGCGGCGCGTTCACGCCGAGCTGGCGCATCCGGCGCGCGATCGGCGCGGCCTGCGCATCGAGGCCGCCGAAGAACACGAGATCCGCGCGCTTGCCCTTGATCGCGGTCAGCACGCCGCTGAAGTCGGTCGTCTTGTCGTTCACGTACTGGCGATCGACGATCGCGCCGCCGTTCGCCTGCACGCCCTTGATGAACTGGTCGGCCAGCCCCGCGCCGAACGACGTGCGATCGTCGATCACCGCGATGCGCTTCGCCTTCAGCGTCTTCACCGCATACGCGCCGGTGAAGTTGCCGCCCGCATCGTCGTGACCCATGATGCGGAACGCCGTTGCGTAGCCCTGCTGCGTGTATTGATGGCCGGTGGACGCCGGCGCGATCTGCGGAATGCCCGCATCGCGGTAGACGCGCGACGCCGGCACGCTGCAGCCGGTGTTCCAGTGACCGACGACGCCGATCACGTGCTGGTCGACCAGCTGCTGCGCGACCGCGACGGCCGTGCGCGGATCGGACTGGTCGTCGGCCGCGACGAGCTTGTAGACCACCGGCTTGCCGCCGATGGTCGGATGCTTGGCGTTCGCGTCGTCGATCGCGAGTTGCGCGCCGTTCTGCAGGTCCTTGCCGATACGTGCGGACGGGCCGGTGAGTGGCGCGGCGAGACCGATCAGGACCGTCTGCGGCGCGGACTGCGCGAACGCGGGAACGGAAGCGACCAGGGCGGCCGCCGAGAAAACGAGGCTGGCGTGAAGGAAGGCGATTTTCATGTGCGGGGATCGGTGACTCGAATCAAAACATGAAAAATATTAAATATTCAGCACCCAAACCCCAAATACCCAATTGTTGGATGCTTATGCCGTTCTCGACACATTAACCCAACACACTGTAAATACACGATATTTTATTGTTGCCGCTTACCCTGACTTTTCGATAAAATTCGACACATGAAAAATATCGAACAATTGCCGCACGATCCGCCGTTGCGCGCGGTGCGTGCGTTCGAAGCGTTTGCGCGTCTCGGGTCGGTCACCGCGGCGGCGGGCGAACTCGACATCACGCCGTCGGCGGTCAGCCATCAACTGCAACTGCTCGAAGCATTCATCCAGACGCCGCTGACGGTGCGCGAGGGCCGGCTGCTCGCGCTCACCGACGAAGGGCGCGACTACTACCGCTCGATCAGCGCCGCGTTCTCGGTGCTGCGCAGCGCGACGCGCTTCGTGCGCGACCGCTCGTCGCTGCGGCAGATCACCGTCAGCCTGATTCCGCTGCTCGGCATCGGCTGGTTCATTCCGCGGTTGCATTCGTTCCTGGCCGACAACACGGATGTCGACGTGACCGTGCTGTACGCGCATCACCGCAATTACCGAAGCGATGCGTCGGACCTGTCGATCCGCTTCGGCACCGGCGACTGGCCCGGCTATCGCTGCGAGCGGCTGCTGCCGGGCGCGATGGTGCCGATGTGCAGCCCGTCGTTCCTGAAGCGCCACGGGCCGTTCCGCACGCCGGCCGATCTCTCGCGCGCGCCGCTCGTGCACGACGAGGATCGCAGCACGTGGGTCAACTGGCTGCAGGGCGCCGGCGTGCGGCATGTGTCGCATGCGGTGGGGCCGATGTTCGAAGATGGTCAGCTCACGTTGAGCGCGGCGCGCGCGGATCTCGGCGCCGCGCTGCTGCGCGCGCCGCTGGTCGAGCGCGAACTGGCGAACGGCGAACTCGTGAAACTGTTCGATCACGCGCTCGACGACGGGCGCGATTACTACCTGTGCACGCGCGAGGACGCGGACATGCCGGACGGGGCACGACGGCTGGCGGAGTGGTTGAGGAAGATGGCGGGGATTTGAGCGAAGGCGCCCTGTCGCTTGCCGGACAACGGTTTACGCGAAGGCGCCTCCCGCCGCACCCAGTCCGGGTCTTGCATACCCTCGATCTGGTATATATGATATGCATATCATATATCGGAGGCTGTCATGAGCCGAATTCTGGTTGATCTGTCGGATGGCCAGCTCGACGAGTTGGCCGTCATCGTCGAGACTGAACGTCGTCCCCGCGCCGCGATCATCCGCGACGCGATTGATGCCTACATTGCCCTGCACAAGCGCCCGCTCGCCGACGACGTATTCGGCCTCTGGAAAGATCGCACGGTCGACGGGCTCGCGTATCAGGAGGAAATGCGCTCGGAATGGTAAAAGCTCTCTTCGACACCAACATCCTGATCGACTATCTGGGTGGCGTGGAATCCGCCCGCGCGGAGCTAGGCCGCTATGACTATCGTGCGATCAGCACGATCTCGTGGATGGAGGTTCTGGTCGGCACGTCCGCACGTAACGAAGCGCCGACTCGCGCATGGCTCTCGTCATTCGATGTCATCGCGCTCGACAGCACGGTGGCGAATCGTGCCGTGATCATTCGCAAGGAACGCCGCATACGCCTGCCCGACGCGATCGTCTGGGCATCGGCGCAAGTGAACGGGCTGCTGCTCGTGTCGCGCAACACGAAAGACTTCCCTCCCACCGAACCCGGTGTTCGAATGCCGTATCAGATCTGAGCCGATAAGCGCGGCGGCAATGCAAATGCGTCAACTCGACGTAGACAAGCCGAACCGCTTCTGCAAAAAGTATCGCGTGTGCCCCGCCGGAAAATCGGCTAACTCGCCGAACACGACGTAGCCGAATCGCTCATAGAGCCGCTTCGCATCGGGATTGAAGGTGTCGATCCACGCGGCTGCGCACCCTCGTTCCGCCGCGACCTGTTCCGCGCGCACGAGCAGGCCGGACGCGTATCCCTGGCCGCGCGCGTGCTCCGCGACCCACAGCCACTGGACGAACAGCCATCCCACCCAATCAAGGGCCGGAAGCAGATAGAAATTCCCGATGCCCCGGATTGAAACAAGCAATTTCACAAAGTCAGGGTGAACCCGGATACTGGCAACACTCCACTCACCACTGACGCAAAGGAAACCACCACATGCCGATCATCAACACCCAAATCAAGCCGTTCAAGGCAACCGCATACCACAACGGCGAGTTCGTGCCCGTCTCCGAAGAGAACTTCAAGGGCAAGTGGTCCGTCGTCGTGTTCTACCCGGCCGACTTCACGTTCGTCTGCCCGACCGAGCTGGGCGACCTCGCCGACCGCTACGCGGAATTCCAGAAGCTGGGTGTCGAAATCTACGGCGTGTCGACCGACACGCACTTCACGCACAAGGCATGGCACGACACGTCGGACACGATCGGCAAGATCAAGTACCCGATGATCGGCGACCCGACGCTCACGCTGTCGCGCAACTTCGACGTGCTGATCGAGGAAGAAGGGATGGCGCTGCGCGGCACGTTCGTGATCAACCCGGAAGGCGAGATCAAGCTGTGCGAAATCCACGACAACGGCATCGGCCGCGACGCAGGCGAACTGCTGCGCAAGGTGCAGGCTGCGCAATACATCGCGGCGCACCCGGGTGAAGTGTGCCCGGCCAAGTGGACGCCGGGTGCGGAAACGCTGACCCCGTCGCTCGACCTGATCGGCAAGATCTGACGATCGCGCCGCGCGCCTCGCACGAGGCGCGCGACGGCGGGCCGCCGCATCGCGCGGCCCGCGCCCTCCTCCGGCACGACGTGCCCGACCATAATCATTAATACGGAATCCGAAACGCCATGCTCGACGCCAATCTCAAGAACCAACTGAAAGCGTACCTCGAAAAAATCACGCGCCCGATCGAACTCGTCGCCTCGCTCGACGACAGCGCGAAATCGCAGGAACTGCTGGCGCTGCTGAACGAGATTGCGTCGCTGACGGATCGCGTGACCGTAGCCGAACGCCGCGACGACGCCGAGCGCAAGCCGTCGTTCTCGATCGGCGAGCCCGGCAAGCCGGCCGGCATCCGCTTCGCCGGCATCCCGATGGGCCATGAATTCACGTCGCTCGTGCTCGCGCTGCTGCAGACCGGCGGCCACCCGATCAAGCTCGACGACGACGTGATCGAACAGATCCGCGCGCTCGACGGCGACTACGCGTTCGAGACGTATTTCTCGCTGTCGTGCCAGAACTGCCCGGAAGTCGTGCAGGCGCTGAACGTGATGTCGCTGATCAACCCGCGCATCCGCCACGTCGCGATCGACGGCGCGCTGTTCCAGAATGAAGTCGAGTCGCGCCAGATCATGGCCGTGCCGACGATGTTCCTGAACGGCGCATCGTTCGGCCAGGGCCGCAGCAGCGTGAAGGAAATCCTCGCGAAGCTCGATACGGGTGCGAGCGAGCGTGCCGCGAAGTCGCTCGAAAACAAGCCGGTGTTCGATACGCTGATCGTCGGCGGCGGCCCGGCAGGCGCGGCCGCGGCCATCTACTCGGCGCGCAAGGGCATCGCGACGGGCGTCGTCGCAGAGCGTTTCGGCGGCCAGGTGCTCGACACGATGGCGATCGAGAACTTCGTGTCGGTGCAGGAAACCGAAGGGCCCAAGTTCGCGACCGCGCTCGAGCAGCACGTGAAGCAATACGACGTCGACATCATGGACGTGCAGCGCGCCGACGCGCTGATCCCGGGCGACGTGCACCAGATCCGCCTCGCGAACGGCGCGGTGCTGAAGGCGAAGACGATCGTTCTCGCCACCGGCGCGCGCTGGCGCGAAATCAACGTGCCGGGCGAGCGCGAATACCGCAATCGCGGTGTTGCGTACTGCCCGCACTGCGACGGCCCGCTGTTCAAGGGCAAGCGCGTCGCGGTGGTCGGCGGCGGCAACTCGGGCGTCGAAGCCGCGATCGACCTCGCCGGCATCGTGAAGGAAGTCACGCTGATCGAGTACGGCGCGCAACTGCGCGCGGACGAAGTGCTGCAGCGCAAGCTGCGCAGCCTGCCGAACGTGACGATCGTCACGCAGGCGCAGACGACCGAGCTGACCGGCGACGGCAGCAAGCTGAACGGGCTCGTCTACAAGGATCTGCGCTCGGGCGAAACGCAGCGCATCGATCTCGAAGGCGTGTTCGTGCAGATCGGCCTCGTGCCGAACACCGAATGGCTGAAAGGCACGGTCGAACTGTCGAAGCACGGCGAGATCGTCGTCGATGCGCGCGGCGCGACGTCGGTGCCGGGCGTGTTCGCGGCCGGCGACGTGACGACGGTGCCGTTCAAGCAGATCGTGATCGCGGTCGGCGAAGGCGCGAAGGCATCGCTCGGCGCGTTCGACCACCTGATCCGGCAGGACGTGACGCCGGCGGCAGCCGCTCAGCCGCGGGCCGAAGAAGCGGTCGCTGCTTAACGCGCGTCAGCGCATCGTCGCAACGGTTTGTCTCTCTTGGCCCCGCATGCCTTGGTCGGCATGCGGGGTCCTTTTTATTCGGAAGCCGAGCGCGTGGTTACTTGGTCGAGGTTGAATCGCCGTTCGCCGGCACTGGCGTCGTCGACTTCAAACTGCTCGACTGCCTGACCAGTTGCTCGGTCATCGCGGCGGCAACCGGATTCGCGCCCGACGACGAACCGCCCTGCCGATACGAACCGGAACTCGACGACGTCGACATCGACGACATCGGCGGCGGCGGCAATGACGGATCGAGCTTCGCCGACTCCCTGACGAGCTCGGCCGTCTCCGGCGTTTCGGATTTCGTTGCGGATTTTGTTGCGGCAGGTGCCGCGGCCGCGTGGCGTTCGAGGCCGTCGCGCTTGCGCGGCGCGCGCTGCGTGACCTGCGCCGGGGCAGCCGGCTGAACCGGTTGCGCCTGCTGTGCGGCCGGCGGGGTCGAATCCTGCGCATCGACCGTCACGACGTTGACCTTCGGCGGCGGCGCGCTCGGTTTCGTCACCGGCTGCGCTTTCTCGCTGACAACCGGAACGGCGGGGACAGATGCAGGTGCGGCGCTGACGCGCGCGGGTGCTGCCGGTGCAGGCGCCGGTGCGGTCACCGTTGCGGCGGGAGGCGGCGGGACAGCCGCCTGTTTCGGTGCCGTATCGGCATGGGCTGCCGTCGCGGCAGCCGGTGCCGGCGGCGCGATGGCGCCCTGCACCGCGTGATCGTTGTTCGCGGGCGCCGCAGCAACCGGCGCGGACGAATCGCCGATGCCGGCGTCTTCGATCGCACGGTGGTCCGCGCGCAGGAGCATCACGTATGCAGTGCCGGCTGCGGCTACCAGGAGCCCTCCGGCGATCATCAAGGTCTTGCGGGTACTCGTCATGCTTGCTCACCGATCATATCGACGTGAACAAGCCATGATACGCGGCCACCGGCCGTTGATCCCGCATGAATACATTTGGTTGCATTGATGCCGGCGGCGCGATCGTCAGACGTATCGCGGCCGCCGTTCCGGCACGATCAATACACGGCCGCTTGCACGGCGATTACTCCGGAAACGGCAAATCGGTTTGCCCGTCCGCGCGCATGCCGAACGTGTTCAGCGTCATCGCGACGAGCGCGTAATAGCCGAGCAGCGCAACGAGATTCACGACGGTTTCGTGACCGAAACGCGCTTCCGCGCGCGCGAACGTCGCGTCGCTGACGCGCCGCGTGTCGTACAGCTCGCTCGCGAACGCATGGATCAGCGCATCGTCGTCCGACTCGAATGCAGGTTCGACGCCGCGCCGGATCGCGTCTGCGGTCGCGGCCGGTACGCCCGCGTCGAGTGCGATCGGATGGTGGATGTGCCACTCGGCCTGCGAGCGCCAGCGCGCGGCCGTCACGAGAATCGCGAGCTCCGACAGCCGCAGCGGCAGGCCCGTGCGATAGCGGCAGAACGCACCGAGCTTCTGCGCGTGCTGGGCCAACTCGGGGCTCGCGATCCAGCCGAGAAACGGCCCGTTCAGGTTGCCGCGCGGGCCGCTGAGTATGTCGGCCAGCACGGCCTTCTGCGCGTCGGAGGCCGACGCGGGATCGAACGGTGGCAGTCTGTCTGTCATGGTGATGATCCGGTGAGGTTCAGTGCATCGATGCCGTCACGCGCCGGCCGCGGCGAGCGCCGCGTCGATCGCGCCCGACAGCCGCTCGACGATCGTATCGATCTGCTGCGCGGTGCAGATGAACGGCGGCGCGATCAGGATGTGATCGCCGTGGACGCCGTCGATCGTCCCGCCCATCGGATACACCATCAAACCGCGCTGCATCGCTTCGCGCTTGACCGCCGCGTGCAGCTTCAGCGCGGGATCGAACGTCGCCTTGCTGTCGCGATCGCGCACGAGCTCGACGCCGACGAACAGCCCGCGGCCGCGCACGTCGCCGACATGCGGGTGCGCACCGTAGTGCTCGCGCAGCGACGCGCGCAACTGCTCGCCGCGCGCCTTCACGTTGTCGAGCAGTTTTTCTTCGGCGATCACGCGCTGCACTTCGAGCGCGGCCGCGCACGCGGTCGCATGGCCGAGATACGTATGGCCGTGCTGGAAGAAGCCCGATCCGTCGACGATCGTCCGGTAGATGCGGTCGCTGACGAGCGTCGCGCCGATCGGCTGGTAGCCCGCGCCGAGCCCTTTCGCGATCGTCAGCAGGTCGGGCGCGACGCCGTCTTCATCACACGCGTACAGGTAGCCCGTGCGCCCCATCCCCGACATGATCTCGTCGAGAATCAGCAGTACACCATACTTGTCGCACACCGCACGAATCTTCTTCAGGTACGTGCGCACCGGCGGCACCGCGCCGGCCGTTGCGCCCACCACCGTTTCCGCAACGAACGCCGCGACGTTTTCCGCGCCGAGTTCGACGATCTTCTGCTCGAGCTCGTCCGCCAGGCGCTGCGCATACGCTTCGTCGCTTTCTCCCGCCTGCTGGTCGCGATACGCATAACACGGGCTCACGTGATGCGCTTCGATCAGCAGCGGCAGGAACGGCTCGCGCCGCCACGCGTTGCCGCCGATCGCGAGCGCGCCGAGCGTGTTGCCGTGATAGCTCTGGCGCCGCGCGATGAAATGGCGGCGCTGCGGCTCGCCCTTCTCGACGAAATACTGCCGCGCGAGCTTCAGCGCGGCCTCGATCGCCTCGGAGCCGCCCGATACGAAATACACGTGTTCGAGGCCGGCCGGCGCGCCGTCGACGAGCCGGTCGGCCAGTTCCTCGGCCACGTCGGTCGTGAAGAACGACGTATGCGCGTACGGCAGTTGCTGCACCTGCCGCTTGATCGCGTCGATCACGCGCTGGTTGCTGTGGCCGAGACACGAGACGGCTGCGCCGCCGCATGCGTCGATATAGCGTTTGCCGGTCGAATCGATGATCTCGATGCCGTCGCCTGCGACGGCAACGGGCAAGGTCGCGCGCGGAGCGCGATGGAAAACGGTCGTCATGCGTTGCCTCATGGATCAGGACGCGCCGTGCGCGCGCCCGGACGGCACGATGCGCGTCGCGAAGCGCTGCGTGCCGTGCTGGTGAATGGTGAAATCGATCGCCGCCGCGCCGATCGCGAACACCGCGGTCGCGAGCGTGTTCTCGTCGTCGGGGTCGGCCGGGTCGTCGCGGTAGATCGGCAGCCCTTCCGGCGCGCGATCGCCGAGCACGCGCAGCAGCGCGGCTTCGTCGATCGCGTCGATACCGGGCGTCAGCGCATCGACGCGCCGCTGGCGGTCGGCCGACGATTGCGTGACGATCTGTGCTTCCGCTTCGCAACCGGGATGCACGAGATGGTTCGCATGACCCGCGAGCCGCGCGACATCGATCACCGAACAGCGCGCGGCGCTCGCTTCGATGCTCAGCAGCCGCGCATCGCCGGTCGCGCCGAGCGTGTGATGAAAGCCGCTCGCGCGTGCATGCAAGCGCAGTACGTCGGCCGCCGCGTCGAGCGACGTCGCGTCGAGCACGGCGCGTGCGAGGATCATCCGCGGCACGCCTGGTGCCGGCGTGCGAATCCGCAGATTGTTGATCGCCTGCGCGATGCCCGCGCGGTTCACGGCAAACGTATGGCCCGGCAGCGAACCGGGGTAGTAGAAACTGATGAAGCCCGGCTTGCCTGCCGGCTGCACGTCGACGAGCAGGCAGCGCTCGCGCAGGAACGGGTCGCCGTCCTCATTGTGCGCGATCCAGCGGGTGCCGTCCGCGCCGCGCGCGGCGAGCGTCGTGCAACCGTCCGGCGCGTTGTGGATCAGCTCACCGCGGCAGTTCCACAGGAAGATGTCCTCGGCCGGCCAGCCGATGCCCGCCGCGATCCCGTCCAGTTCCGCGACGAGATCGGGGTACGCGGCCAGCGCGGCCTGCCGCAGCGCATCGACGAACGGATGGCCGCGCCAGCGGCGCACGGCCTGCCACGCGCTGCTCTGCTGCATGTACGCATCGAACACGGGACGAGCGAGCTCGCCGAGGCGCACGCCGATGTCGAACGGCGCGCCGGCGATGACGGGGGTAAGGGAAAGCGGCATGTCGAATGTTTCGGTTTCGGTCAGGACACGTGTTTCAGGAACTCCTTCAGGCGCGGCGTCGGCGGCCGGTCGATCAGGTCGACCGGATGGCCGTCCTCGGCGATGCCGCCCTGATCCATGAACAGCAGGCGCGTGCCGACCCGCTTCGCGAAGCCGATCTCGTGCGTGACGACGATCATCGTCATCCCTTCGGTAGCAAGATCCTGCATCACTTTCAGCACTTCGTGGCGCAATTCCGGATCGAGCGCCGACGTCGGCTCGTCGAACAGCATCAGCCGCGGCCGGATCGCGAGCGCGCGCGCGATCGCGACGCGCTGCTGCTGGCCGCCCGACAGCTCCGACGGGTAATGATTCGCGCGCGATTCGAGGTCGACCTTGTCGAGCAGCGCCATCGCCTGGTCGCGTGCTTCGGCGCGCGATGCGCCGCGCACCTGGGTCGGCCCGAACATCACGTTCTCGAGCGCGGTCATTTGCGGAAACAGGTTGAACTGCTGGAACACCATGCCGGCTTCGAGCCGGATGTTGCGGATCGTCGTCGCGTTGCCGCGCACGCTCTGGCCGTCGACGAGCAGTTCGCCGCCGGTGATTTTCTCGAGCGCGTTGACACAGCGCAGCATCGTCGATTTGCCCGACCCCGACGGACCGATCACGACAACCACTTCGCCCGCGTCGATCTTCAGGTCGATGTGCTTCAGCACCGGTACGTGGCCGAAGCTCTTCGACACGTTCTGGAATTCGATCATGCTCATAGGATCCTCATCCGCTTTTCGACGAGCCGCAGCGTCAGCGTCATCGCGCCGGTCAGCAGCAGGTAGATGACAGCCACCGCGCTCCAGATCTCGACCGCCTGGAAGTTGCCCGCGATGATTTCCTGGCCCTTGCGCGTCAGTTCGCCGACGCCGATCACGATGAACAGCGACGTGTCCTTCAGGCTCACGATGCACTGGTTGCCGAGCGGCGGAATCAGCCGCCGGAACGCCAGCGGCCCGACCACCTTCAGCAGCACGCGCGGCATCGACAAGCCCATCGCGAGCCCCGCTTCCGTCAGCCCCTTCGGGATCGACAGCAGCGCGCCGCGCACCACTTCGGCGAGATACGCACCGGAGTTCACCGTGATCGCGATGATCGCGGCCGTCAGGCCGTCGATGCGGATGTGCGCGAGCAACGGCAGCGCGAAATACAGGAACATCACCTGCACGACGATCGGCGTGCCGCGAATCAATTCAATGTAGACCTGTGCGAGCACGTTCATCGCCTTCGGTCCGTATGCGCGGAACATGCCCGCGATCATCCCGACGATGAAACCGCCCACCAGCCCGAAAAATGCGATGAACACCGTCAACCGGACCCCGTCCATCAGGTCCGGCAACGCCGCCCAGATCGCCGACCAATCGAAATTCACTTGTCGCTCCCCGTTCGATTCAAGACCGGCGCGGCCGCACGGCCGCGCGCTGTTGCGGCGTCACGCTCACATCTTCGGCGGCTCGGCGCCGAACCACTTCTTGTAGATCTGCGCGTAACGGCCATCGGCCTTGATCTTCACGAGCGACGCGTTGACCTTCGGCACGAGCGGGCTGCCTTTCGGGAAACCCATCCCGTACTTGTCGCCGCTGACCGGCTGGCCCGCGACCTGCACCTTGCCCTTGCCTTCGTTGTTCACGAAGAACAGCACGTTCGGCGTGTCGTGCATCGCCGCGTCGACACGGCCGGCTTCAAGCGCGAGGTAGGCCTGGTCGATGTTCGGGAACTGGCGGATTTCCTTCGGCTTCAGGTGCGCCTTGATCCAGTCGATCGTCGCGGTGCCCGTCTTCGCGGCGATCACCTTGCCGTTCAGGTCGTCGATCGACTTGATCGTCGTGTTGCCGGTCTGCACCATCGCCGCGAGGCCGCTGTCGTAGTACGGCGCGGAGAAGTCGATCGCTTTCTTGCGCTCCTCCTTGATCGTCATCCCCGACAGCGCGACGTCGATGTTCTGCGTCTGCAGCGCCGGGATCAGGCCCGCGAAATCCATCGGCTGGATCGTGTATTTCCAGCCCTGGTCCTTCGCGATCTCCGCCCACAGGTCGAGATCGAAGCCGACGTACTTGTCGCCCTGCTTGAACTCGAACGGCATGAACGACGTATCGGTGCCGACGACGAGCGTCTTGGTATCCGCGTGCGCGAGGCTTGCGCCGAGCGCGGCAACGGCCGCGACGGCTTTCAGGAAGGAACGGCGACTCATGGTTTCTCTCCGCATGATTGGGCGATGTTGCCGGCCAGCCGGCCGGCGGGAACGACGACATCAAGCAGCACCGCAACATGCGATGTCGAATTAGACATTGGCGCAACATGTGTTGTCAACGGCGATACTACGACAACAAAAAAGTACGCAACGGGGAATTTCATCGAGACAAACCCGGGCCGCGCGGGCCCGATAGATCGGAGGAAAGCGGCGGATGGCGGGCGAAATGCACGGGCCGGGGGGGGCATGCCGCGCAGCTCCCCTGGGGCAGCCGCCCCCTTGGGCTTTCCGAAGCCCACCCCTCAGAGTTGCCAACAGCGCACGATCGGGCGCGGGAATGAGGCGGGGCCGTGTTCGGGCTCCAGCGGCAGGGCCGCCCTAGAGGCGTTGTACGACGGTAATGGATGAACGGATGCGCGGGCGCCGCCCCGCAAAACTCGGCGGATTGATGGGGAGCAAATCCGTCGAGGTTGATCGCATTCACAACACTTGTAACGCGTAACGTTACAGGCTATACTTGCCTTGCGTCTTGTGCGAGACGCTTTGATTCACCGCAAAAAGGGGCTTCCACCATGCGTAATTTCTATGATCAAGAGCTTTCGCCATAAAGGCATTCAGCGCTTCTTTGAATCTGGCTCCACAGCGGGCATTCAAGCGGCGCACATGAGCAAACTTAAGCGGCTACTGTCTGCGTTGAACCGGGCGAAAAGCCCGAACGACATGAACCAACCGGGGTGGCGGTTGCACCCTTGGAAGGGAACCGGCGACGGTGTATGGTCGGTCGACGTGAACGGAAATTGGAGGTTGACGTTCGAGTTCGATGGGGAGGATGCAGTCCTCGTCGATTATCTCGATCCTCACTGACAGGCCGCCTCTACTACGGATCTACAGTACAGCGTTCATTACAACGGCTATGTCCATCATGTTTGACCCGCCGCATCCCGCGGCAATCCTTCGGGAAGATGTGCTTCCGGCACTGAACCTGACGGTGACTCAAGCGGCAGAACAACTGGGCGTTTCGCGCGTCCAGTTGTCCCGTGTTCTCAACGAAAGGGCGAGTATCTCGCCCGATATGGCGCTACGCCTCGAGCAGTGGCTTGGTGCGGAGCGCGGCGGCCGAGCTGATTTCTGGCTCGGCATGCAATTGGACTATGACCTGTGGCAGGCACGAAAGCATGCGCCGACGAAGGTTAAGCCTGCCCCTTCAGAGGCAGTGCGTGCTTAACGAGAAACCGGCTTTGGTCCGGATCCCTGTTCAGTTAAAGCCCGCCTTGCGCGGGCTTTTTTGCTAATGACTCGTCGTCCACGTCTTCCGGTCGCACGTAGATGGCGCCCTTATCGATCGGCGCGACGTAGTAACCGCGTGCGGTCAGTTCGATCCTGAAGTCGCTGAATACCTGGAACAGCTCGTTATCGCACGGCAAAGACGTGAACTTGAGATCGACACGTTCCCCGGTTTCATACGACGTTCGGAAGAGTCGTGCGGGGGCGGCCCTGAGGCAGAAGTCTGAAGGGAAGGTCGCGGCGGCGGGTGCGGCCGCCACGACGGCCGTCCAGTGCAACGCGTGTGGCAGGATGACGACCGCGCCATCGCCGCCGCCCGCACATCGGTTCGCGCGGACGGCCGGCGATTCAACCAGGCGCCTTGTCGGGACGACCGTGCGCGCCAAGCCGGCAACCGCCGGCGCGGCTCAACGCAGGTTGCGGGATGCGCGCGGCAGCGCCGAGCGACGGCGCGTCGCTCACGCCGCCACCCCACTCGCCTGATGCGACACGAGCCGCGCATACGCACCCTGCCGCGCCATCAGTTCCGCATGACGCCCGGCCTCGATGACGCGGCCCTGCTCGATCACGAGGATCGTGTCGGCATTGCGCACGGTCGACAACCGGTGCGCAATGATGATCGACGTCCGCTGAGTCATCAGGTCGTCCAGCGCCGCGCGGATCTGCTGCTCGCTGATCGTGTCCAGGTGGGACGTCGCCTCGTCGAGGATCAGCACCGGCGCATCCTTCAGGAACGCACGCGCGATCGCAACGCGCTGGCGCTGCCCGCCCGACAGCTGCACGCCGCGCTCGCCGACGCGCGTCGCGAGCCCGTCCGGCAGCCGCGCGACGAAATCGCCGAGCGCCGCATGATCGATCGCACGCTGCACGTCCGCGTCTGAAGCGTCGCTCGCGGCGAGCCGGATGTTCGCTTCGAGCGTATCGTTGAACAGATAGGTATCCTGCGCAACCAGCGCAATGTGCTGCCGCAGGTCGTCGAGCCGCAGGTCGCGCAGGTCGACGCCGCCGAGCGTCACGCGACCATGCTGCGGATCCCAGAAGCGCAGCAGCAGGCTCGCGACCGTCGACTTGCCGGCGCCCGACGCGCCGACCAGCGCGACCGTGCTGCCGGGCGGCACCTCGAAACTCACTCGGTCGATCGCGGGCACGCCGCGGCCCGGATACGTGAAGCGCGTTTCCTCGAAGCGCACCGCCGGGTTGCCGGGCATCGGCTGCGTGCCGTCCGTCACAGTCACGGGCTCCTTCTCGAGCGCGCGCAACCGTCGCGTCGACGCGATCGTGTCGGCGAGCTGGCGCGCGACCTGGCCGATTTCGGCAACCGGCATGAACGCGGCCACCGCGACCAGCACCAGCAGCGGCAACGACTCGCGCGGAAACCAGCCGCGCGCGCACAGCAGCGCACCGAGCGCCGCGACGGCCAGCCCGCCGAGCCCGCTCGCGATTTCCAGCGCGGCGCTTTGCGTCGACAGGTCGTCGAGCAGCTTCGCGCGCTGCTTCCGGTACGCATCGACCTCGGCCACGAACGCTTCGCGCCGGCGCGCGATCGCCTGGAACGCGGTCAGCTCCGCGAGCCCCTGGATCGTTTCGGTCAGGTGCGCGCCAAGCTGGCCGAGCGCTTCGCGCGCGCCGGTGCCGAGCCGGTCGACGTCGCGGCGAGCCAGCACGGGTGCCAGCCCGGCCCACAGCAGGAACGGCAGCAGCACGAGCGCGAGCGGCCACGCGACCGACGCGAGCAGCACCAGCACGCCGGCCGGCACGAGTACCGCGACGAACGCGGGCGCCAGCGTATGCGCATAGAAATACTCGACCGTCTCCACGTCCTGCGTCGCGAGCGCGACGAGATCGCCGGAACGGCGGCGCAGCAGCCCGGCCGGCGCGAGGCGTTCGAGCGTCGCGAACAGCGCGATGCGCATTTCCGCGAGCAGCCGGTATGCCATGTCGTGCGCGAGCCACGATTCGAGCCAGTGCAGCACGGCCGCCACCGGCGCGATCGCGAGCAGCG
Source organism: Burkholderia pyrrocinia (assembly GCF_022809715.1). Taxonomy (NCBI): domain Bacteria; kingdom Pseudomonadati; phylum Pseudomonadota; class Betaproteobacteria; order Burkholderiales; family Burkholderiaceae; genus Burkholderia; species Burkholderia pyrrocinia. Next base: position 322,970 of record NZ_CP094460.1, on the reverse strand, counting down.
CCACGACGAGCGCGGTGCTCGCGTGACCGGCCGACACGGCGCCGACCACCAGCGCGCCGATCACGCCGACGCCGATGAACGCGAGCACGCGGCCGATCCCGAACAGCACGGTCAGCGCGACCTTGCCCTTCCATGGACGCACGAAGCGCAGCAGCGTCCGCAACGTTTCCGGCCAGCCGATCGTCGCCGCGTCGTCGTTCAGCGGCCTGACCTGCGGGCCCGACGACGCACGAGCGGTGGCGCCGGCCGTCGCCGCCGCGCCGACCGTTTCGGCGACTGCCTCCAGTTGCGGCCCCATCAGCCGGCGATACGGGCCGTCGCGCGCGATCAGCGCCGCGTGCGTCCCTTCGTCGACCACCTGCCCCTGGTCGAGCACCAGGATGCGGTCGGCGCCGATCACGCTGGACAGCCGGTGCGCGAGCACGAGCGTCGTTCGCCCGCGCGTGAGTCGGTCGAGCGCCTGCTGGATCAGCGCTTCGTTTTCCGCGTCGACCGACGACAGCGCCTCGTCGAGCAGCAGGATCGGTGCATCGCGCAGCAGTGCGCGGGCAATCGCGATGCGCTGGCGCTGGCCGCCTGACAGCATCAGCCCGCGTTCGCCGATGCGCGTCGCGTAACCGTCGGGCAGCGCCGAGATGAAATCGTGCGCGTTGGCGTCGCGCGCGGCCGCGATCATGTCCGCGTCGCTCGCGTCGGGGCGGCCGAGCCGCAGGTTGTCGGCGACGCTGCCGTCGAACAGCGTCGCATCCTGCGCGACGACCGCGATCATCTCGCGCACCTGGTCGGCGCCGAGCGTGCGCACGTCATGGCCGCCGATGCGGATCGCGCCGCCCTGCGCATCGTGCTGGCGCAACAGCAGGCGCACGATGGTCGACTTGCCCGCACCGCTCGGGCCGACGATCGCCACCGTTTCGCCTTCACGAACCGAGAAGCTCAGCGCCGCATGCGCGTCCGCACGGCGCCCCGGATACGCGAAGCTGACGCGGTCGAACGCGATCTCCGGCCGCAAGCCCGTCACGCGCGGCGCGTGGGCGGCCGGCGCGTGGCTGCCCGCGTCGAACAGCGCGTGGATCGCATTCGCCGCCGACTGGCCGATCATTCCCTGATGCAGCACCGCGCGCAGGTCGCGCAGCGGCCGGAAGATTTCGCTGCCGGCCATCAGCACGATCAGCAGCGCCTCGAGGCTCATGTCGCCGTGCCGCACGCGCCACGCGCCGACCGCGATCGCCGCGGCCGCGCCGAGGCCGGTGCCGAGATCGGTGAAGAGCCGCGTCAGCAGGCCGAGCGCGAGCACCCAGAACGTGCTGTCCGACAGCGCGCGCGCCTTCGCGGCCAGCTTCGCGCCGAACGCGGTGCTCTGCCCGAACGCCTTCAGCGTCGGCAGGCCCTGCACCGCATCGAGAAACTCCTCGCCGAACGCCTTGAAGGCGGCCGAGCGTGCGAGCGCCGCGCGCCGGTCGGCGCGATGCACGAGCTGCGGCAGCGCGAGCGTGACGAGCGCCGCGACCAGCAGGATCGCGGCCGTCGGCACGTCCCACCACGCGAGCACCGCGAAGATCATCACCGGCGCGCACGCGGCGATCACGAGCTGCGGCAGGTAGACGCCGAAGAAAATCTGCAGTTGCTCGACGCCGTCGACGACGGTCAGCATCACGCCGCCCGTGCGTTCGCCGCTGAACCATGCGGGGCCGAGCGCGGCGATCCGGTCGAACAGCCGCGCGCGCAGCGTGGCTTGTACGCGCCCGGCCGTGTGCTGCGCGAGCACCGTGCGGCGATGATCGAGCCACGCGCGCAGCAGCACGCAGGCCGCCGTTGCAACGACGGCTTCGACGATGCTGCGCACCGGCGCGTCGGAAAAGACCAGCGCCAGCACGCGGCCGAGGAACACGAAACGGAGGATGCCGACACCCATCGCGAGCAGCCCGAGCGCGACCGCCGCGGCCACCCGCCCGCGCAATCCCGCCATCATTGCCCATAGTCGTCGGTCGAAATACATGAAGCCCTCCAGTCGGTGTTTCGGTGCGGTTTTTCTTGACCGGATCGAGGCTACCCGCGCGGCCCGCGCGCGGCAAAAGATGATTTTTCAACGGGTGTTGAGTCAACTACAATACCCCGCATGTCGCACCTTCCTCCCCTCAGCGCACTGCGTGCTTTCGAGGCGGCTGTCCGCCTCGGCGGGTTCGCGCGCGCGGCGGCCGAGCTGAACGTATCGACCAGCGCGGTCAGCCACCAGATCCGTGCGCTCGAGGAATCGCTCGGTGCACGGCTGCTCGAACGCAGCACGGGGCTCGGCGGCATCGGCCTCACGCCGGCCGGCGCACGCCTGCTGCCGGCCGTCAGTGACGCGCTGTCGCGCCTGACCGACGCCTGCGCCGAGATTCGCGGCACCGCGCAACGGCTCACCGTTTCTGCCAATGCGCCGTTTTCGTCGATGTGGCTCGCACGCCGTCTCGCGGAATTCTCGTCGCTTCATCCCGAAACGCCGCTGCATGCCGTCGTGCTCGAAGATGAACCGGATTTCGCGCGCAGCGGCATCGATCTGGCTATCGTGCACGTGCCCGCGCACCGGCTGCGGGCCGACGACGACGTGCTGATGCGGGAGACCGTGTTTCCGGTATGCAGCCCCGAGCTGTATCCGTATGCATCGGGGTACGTGTGCCGCTCGCGGCTGCTGCAGGAGATGCACGAAAACAGCCCCGAGATCGACTGGCGCAACTGGGCATCGGAGTTCGGCTTGCCGGACGATTTCGAAACGAAGATCGTTCGCTACAGCAGTTTCAGCCAGGTGATCGGCGCGGCGGTGGGCGGTGCGGGCATCGCGCTCGGCCGCGTGCCGCTCATCGAGCCCGAACTGCGCAGCGGGCGTCTGGTGCCGCTGGTGCCGGGCCTCCAGCGCGATGCGTCATGGCGCTTCGTGCTGCGCCGCCATCCGTCGACGCGGCACCGGCTGCTCGATCCGCTGATAGCGTTCCTGCGCCGCGAAGCGGATGCGCCGCCGTTCGTCGCCAAGATCGTTGCGCCCGCATCCAACGACAGTCACGCGCGCGGCGCGGGCGGCGCATAACAGCGCCGGCACGCTAGGGCCTGCTCACCGGCCGCTCACGGCGTGGCAAAGAACAGCGCGACGACGCACGCCATCCCGCCGAACCACACGAGCGAACGCAGCGACGCCCAGTTCAGCAGGTACATCAGCGTATAGACGACGCGGATCGCGACGAAACCCATCGCGAGCTGGTCGACGTGATGCGCGTTCGCGCCGTTGTGCCACGCGACCACCAGCGCGGCCGTGAACAGCGCAAGCGCTTCCCACGCGTTCTGGTGCGCGGCCTGCGCCCGCGCGCGCCAGCCTTCGAGCTTCGCCAGGTAGTCGCGCGGCGTACGGTTGTCGTAGCCCTTGCGCGCCTTGGCCAGGAACGTCAGCGGGAACGGCAACAGCGCCACGATGAACAGGCACAGCTGGGACGTCGTCATCAAAGTCTCCTCCTTTATGATTACATTGCCCAATGACAAGATCGCCGAGAGCTTAGCATTGCGCCGTGCCGTTCGCGCACCGGTTTTCTAGACGGGAGACTCGGCTGCACGGGCCGCCGACGGCTGCGGCCGGCGTGGTCCGCCACCCAAATTTCCACCAAATCGTCGACAAATACGTTAATTAAAACTGGTCGAACACCAATAAGATAGCGCTCAACACTGGCTTGGCGCATAACCGCGCCAGCCTGCCGATCCGGGCGCGCCGCCGCGCGCCGAACGACATCCGACCCGAGCCATCACCATGCCCCGTCCCATCGTCGCCCTTATCCGCCCCGACGCCATCCGTCACAACCTCGACTTCATCCGCCGCACCGCCGCGCAATCGCGCGTGTGGGCCGTGATCAAGGCCAACGCATACGGCCACGGCATCGAGCGGATCTACCCGGGCCTCGCGGCCGCCGACGGCATCGGTCTGCTCGATCTCGACGAAGCCGTGCGCGTGCGCGAACTCGGCTGGGACAAGCCCGTGCTGCTGCTCGAAGGGATCTTCGAGCCGGCCGACGTCGAGCTGGCCGATCGCCACCGGCTGACGGTGGCCGTGCACTGCGACGAGCAGCTCGACCTGCTGATCGCCGCGAAGCCGCGGCAGCCGATCGACATCCAGCTCAAGATGAATTCCGGGATGAACCGGCTCGGCTACCGGCCCGCCGCGTTCCGCGCTGCGTGGGAGCGCGCGGCGAGCGCACCGTCGATCGGCAGGATCACGCTGATGATGCATTTCGCGAACGCCGACGAAGGCGAGGTCGACTGGCAGCTCGATCAATTCGATGCGACCACGGCCGGGATTCCGGGCGAGCGCTCGGTGTCGAATTCGGCGGCCGTGCTGTGGCATCCGCGCGCGCACCGCGACTGGGTGCGGCCCGGCACGATCCTGTACGGCGCGTCGCCAACCGGTGCGGCGCGGCATATCGCCGACACGCCGCTGATGGCCGCGATGACGCTGACGAGCAAGATCATCGGCGTGCAGACGCTGTCGCCGGACGAAACCGTCGGTTACGGCCGCCGCTTCACGGCCGACCGGCCGATGCGGATCGGCGTCGTCGCGTGCGGCTACGCGGACGGCTATCCGCGCCACGCGCCGACCGGCACGCCGATCGCGGTGGACGGCGTGATGACGCGCGTCGTCGGCCGCGTGTCGATGGACATGCTGACCGTCGACCTGACACCGTGCCCGAACGCGGGCATCGGGTCGAGCGTCGAGCTGTGGGGCGACCAGGTGAAGGTGGACGACGTCGCGGAAGCCAGCGGCACGATCGGCTATGAGCTGATGTGCGCGCTCGCGCGCCGCGTGCCGGTCGTGATCGTGCCGCCGGGCGCATCGACCGCGCAGCCGGCGCTGCGGACCGGGAGCTACGGGCGCTGACCGCGGTCGATGCTGCGGCGCACTACCGCGCCGCCGCGCATGCCGCTTCACTTGCGGGCCGCCTCGGGCGGTCCGTTTGCGTTCCGGCGGACGGGAAACCCGAGCCGGAGAATACGCGTGTGTTACAGCCGTTCCGCTCCGCTCGACCTGCCTATCCGGCGGTGTACTACGAACGCCACGTCGGCTTCCGCTTCTCGAGGAACGCGTCGATCCCTTCGCCCGCATCCTCTTCCATCATGTTGCGGGCCATCACGTCGCCCGCATACGCATACGCTTCATCGAGCGGCAACTCGCGCTGGCGGTAGAACATCTGCTTGCCGTGGCGCACCGCGGCCGGGCTCTTCGCGACGATCTCCGCGACCTTGCGCGCGACGGCCGCATCGAGCGCGTCCTCGGGCACGGCCTCGTTGACGAGCCCCCACGCGGCGGCCGTCGCCGCATCGACGAAGCGCCCGGTCACGAGCATGTCGAACGCGCGCTTCGCCGTGACGTTGCGGCTCAGCGCGACGGCCGGCGTCGAACAGAACAGCCCGACGTTGATGCCCGATACCGCGAAACGCGCGGTGTCGGCCGCGATCGCCAGATCGCACGCGGCGACGAGCTGGCAGCCGGCCGCCGTCGCGATGCCCTGCACGCGCGCGATCACCGGCACCGGCAACGCGCGCATCGCGAGCATCACGCGGCTGCACTGCGCGAACAGCGCGCGGTAGTAGTCGAGTTCCGGCTTGCCGCGCATCTGCCGCAGGTCGTGGCCCGCGCAGAACGCCTTGCCTTGCGCGGCCAGCACGACGCAGCGCACGTGCGGATCGGCCGCCAGCACACCGAACGCGTCGTGCAGGCTCGCGAGCATCGCTTCGGACAACGCGTTGAACTGCTGCGGCCGGTTCAGCCGCAGCGTGACGACGCCGTCGCGCACCTCGCGCAACAGGATCGGCTCGGCAGTCTCTTGATCGGGTTCCATGATGTTCCGCTCGACGGGGTTCGGCAGGATTGGGGGCGGCACGAACGGGCAGCGATGGTGCACGCGCGTTCGCGGCGTACCAATGAAATGGTCCTCCACATTCCGTGCGGCGTCCAGTCGCGTGGCACCGGCGCCGGCGCTCAAGCGCTCAAGCGCGCGTGCGCCCGCTGTGCCATGCGCGCACGCCCGACCAAAGGTGCCCGATACCGGCCAGGAAAAAGACCGCGCCCATGACACCAAAGGTCAGCACGTCGCCCCAGATCGCGCCGAACGTATTCATTCGCGCGGTCATCGCGGGCGCCTCCGGCGCGTAGCGCACCTCGACCGTCGCGCCGTCCTTCACGCTGACGTCGCCGCCCTGCGGGTATTCGACATGCTCGCCCGCGAGCGTCGTGAACGCGATCTCCGGATGATGCGGGCCCGCGTTCAGCCTCACGACGTGGCCCGGCACGACGACCGACGTCCGCAGGAACTCGCGCGTCGATTGCGCATACATGACGACGCCGATCAGCATGCACGCGCCCACCACGGTAAAAAAGACGCCCTTCACGATCAGCCTCTCCGTGTGCTGTGCGGTCGCGTGAGACGATGCTGGCACCATGTCGCCAGCCCTACGGGCGTGACTGATGGAACGACACGTCGATCTTCGACGGTGTCTTGCAACGGTACATCACGCCGTGCCCCGCTTCGTCGGTCACACCTTCGTACGGGCCGTTGCAGCCCGTGACCTTGTAAGCCGCGAACGGGATGCGCTGGCCGTCCGTCGGCCGGACCAGCACCGGAATACGCGCGGTCGGGCCAATGCCGATCATGCTGACGAGCACCATGCGCGAAGCATCGATCGGCGCGGCGGAGCGCACATACGCCGTGCGCCCCTTCTCGTCGGTCGTGCCTTCGACTTCGAGCTCCTTGGTGTTCCGGGCCGCGCTCGTGTAAAGCGCAAATGCATAGCGCGTATTCGGCAGCACCCGTTTCGTCGCGGGATCGTGCAGCACGAAATAGCACCCGTTGGCTCCCCCTCCGGCCGACACCTGCCCGTCGGCTTGCGTGCGATTGCACGTGTACGACGAACCGCTGTCGGCGGCGGCCTGCTGTCCGGCCTGCTGCCCGGTGCTTGCGCATCCGCCCGTCAGCGCGGCCACCAGCGCCACGCATGCGCCTCGCGCGGGCGCTGCCTGACCGATTTTGATTTTCATTGGAATCCCGTTCCCGACTGTTATGGATGCCGGGCGTGATGCGCATGACGCGCAGGCACGCCGCCCTCGGCATCCGGCAGGATACGGATATCGCAGTGCGCTGTAAATTGCGCGCGCCATTCGCCGCTATCAGGCACTACCCGCCGCTCGCGACGCGCGCGATCGTCTCCGCAGCCAGATGTGCGCGGCGGCGCGCCGTGGCGGCCGCGCAACCCGAGCCGCAGCGTCGAACGCGGAACCGGTATCGGGCCCGCTCCAGCCCGATGCGCGTCAGCCCGCGAGCTTCTTCAGCGCGTCGAGCACCGCGTCGCCCTTGAACGGCTTCACGATCCAGCCCTTCACGCCGGCCGCCTTGCCGCGCTCCTTCATCGCCGGGCTGCTTTCGGTCGTCAGCATCACGATGTTGACGGCCGTGTTCGCCAGTTCGCCGCGGATTTTCTCGACCATCGTCAGGCCATCCATGTTCGGCATGTTCACGTCGCTGATCACGAGGCGCACGCCGGGCGTCGCCTTGAGCTTCGCGAGCCCGTCCTTGCCGTCGACGGCCGTCGCGACGTCGAGCCCGTGATTGCGCAGGAAGCCCGCGACCTCGTCGCGCACCGTGCCCGAATCGTCGACCACCAGAATCTTTGCCATGTCGTATTCCCCTTCCTTTCTTTCGGACTTCAAAATTCAAAACAGTTCGAGTTCACCCGATTCGACCATCGGCCCCACGTCCTGCATCGATTCGCGGAAATCCTCCGGCGACCAGCTCAGGCTGAACACGAAACGCTGGTCGAGACAGACGAAGCGCCCCGATGCCGGATCGGTCATCCGGTACTTGAAGCAGAGCTGCGGACAGTCGCCGCCGAACGAAATGAACTTCTGCTTGTGATTGACGACGAGCGGCACCTGCACCGGATGGCGCGCGAGCGCCTCGGCATCGCCGAGATAGCGGTTCTTGAACGCGCCCCATACGAGGTTGGTCAGCTCGCCGAGCACGCTGTTCACGTCGCGGAAATCCGGCGCGCGGCCGTCGCCACGCGTGCCGCCGATCATGTCGAGCAGCGGCTGCTCGCTCGTCTGCAGCAGCATGTAGCCGCGGCACCACGCGCTTTCGAGCGCGATCAGGCTGAACACCTCGCCGAAGATGATCTGGTCGCGGACGATGCACGGCGTCTCGTGCTCGATCGTCATGCCCGGGAACAGGCTGTCGATGCGCGCCTCGGTGATCTCCGAGATACCGCGCACGAGCGCGTTCGGATAGTCGCGGCCGAACAGGTATTCGTCGATCGCGCGCTTGAGCGGCGTCATGTCGTCCGCGGCGTAGGCCGCGCATGCCACCCGCGCGAGCGCGTCGGGCAGCCCGTCGCGCGAAGCGAGCGATTCGCGGCGCAGGATGATCGGCAGCTCGGGCCGCAGCGCGTCGATCTGCGTCGCGATGATCGCGCTCTCGACCGGCGAGCCGCCGTAATCCTCGGCGAGCAGGATCGCGCCGAGATCGATGTTCGAGCGCAGCACCTTCAGCAGCCGGCTGCGCCGCACGGTCAGGCCGACCAGGTTGTGCTCGTCGCAGAAACGCTTGATCGCATCGGCGTGCGTGCGGCTGTCGTCGAGCACGAGCACCTTGCTGACGGGTTGGTCTTCGGTCATCTCAAGGGATCCTCATGGTCGATCAGAACAGTTCGAGCTCGCCGCCGGTATCTACCGCGGCCGTTTCCGGCACATGGAAATCGACCGGTGCGTTCGCGCACACGCACAGCGTCGCGCCGACCCGCACGTCGCCGTCGAGCGTCAGGTCGTAGGCGCCCACGTAATCGGGTGCGAGCGCGGGCAGCCAGTCGATGCTCGCGCCGCTCAGCAGGGAAGGCGTCGACATCCCGAGATCGGGAAACGACACGGTCAGCGCCTGGTTGATCGCACCGCAGCACAGGTTCGCGACTTCCATGAATGCTTCGGGCAGCGGCCGCTGGCCGCTCGTGCCCGCCGTCGCGCCGGCAAAATGGCCGCGCGTCGCATCGTCGTCGCTGAAGCGCAGCGCGAGCAGCAGGCGGAAATGCAGCGCCGATATCGTCAGTACCACGACGTACTCGGGCACCTTCGGTTTCGATCGCGAAGTCGCGCGCGCGGAATCGGGCGCATCGCCGGCCGACGGCCGGATGTCGCACGCGCCGCCGGACGCGAGCCGCGTGCGCGCCGCGTCGAAAAAGATCCGCTCGAAGCCGGCTCTCGCCTGCGCGCTGATCACGCCGCCGCTCCTTCGATCCGCGCGTGCAGCTGCCCGGCCAGCGTCTCGACGGTCGCGAGCGCGGCCGTGATCATCTTGCCGCCGGCCTGGATGTCCTGGAACGTCGCGGCCGTCACGAGATCGTTGCGGTTCAGGCTGTCGCGATAGCTGTTCGACAGCTGCTGCGAGCGTGCGGCCAGCCCGCGCACCTCGCTTGCGACGATCGAGAAGCCGCGCCCGGCCGTGCCGGCGCGCGCGGCCTCGATCGACGCGTTCAGCGACACGATCGACACGTGCGCGACGATCGCCGACAGCTCCTGGTTCTTCGCGCGCATGTCCTGGTTCTGCGTGGTCAGCGAGATCATCTGCTCGTGCCAGCGCTCGAACGTGCCGGCGAGCCCGCGCAGGCGCGCGGCTTCGTCGGCGATCTTCATCGCATGCTGCGCGAGCGCGGCGCGGTCGGCCGACAGCGCCTGCAGCGCGTCGCGCTGCGTACCGGCCGCGGATGCCTCGCGCGCCAGCGCATCCTCGAGCTGCGCCTCGCGTTGCGCCCATGCGTCGGCGGCCTCGGCATGTGCCGACGCCGCTTCTGCCGCCCTCGCAGTGGCGGCATCGAGCGCGCCGCGCAACGCATGCGCGTCGCGTTCCATCGCCGCGACGAGCCGCTTGCGCGTCACGCGAAACGCGATCGCCGCCGCCACCGCGACGACGAAGCCGCCAGCCAGCGCGGCGGCAATCGGGATCATCCACGCCTGCACGATCACGCCGTCACTCCGCTGCACCGACGTCTGCAATGCGCTCGTGCGCGGCGCCGTGACCGGCACCGTCCGCCGCGAAGCGCGCCGGCAGCGACACGATCGTCTCGAACGCGCGATACGGCGCGCCGACGCGATCGTCGGTGAAGCGCAGCGCGATGTCGCCGCCGTCGCGCTTCAGGAAGTTGCGCACCGCGTCCATGCCGACGCCGCGCCCCGACACCTCGGTTACCGCGTGCGCGGTCGAGAAGCCCGGCCGGAAGATCAGCTCGGCCACATCTTCGTCGGTGAGCGCCGCTTCGTTGCCGGCATCGATCCACCCGCGCTCGCGCGCGATGCCGCGAATCCGGTCGAGCGCGAGGCCGCGGCCATCGTCGCTCAACACGAACCACAACTCGCCGCCGCCGACGCCGACCGCGATGTCGATCGTGCCGGACGCCGCCTTGCCGGCCGCGCGGCGCTCTTCGGACGATTCGATCCCGTGGTCGATCGAATTGCGCAGCAGGTGCATGAACACGTTCTTCAGCGTCGCGCCGATCTCGCTGTGCACGCGATGGCCGTGGCTGTCGATATGCACGACGGGAGCCGGCTTGCCGAGTTCGGCCGCGAGCGACGGCAGCGACTCGATCACGCCGCCGAGCGCATCGCCGATGCCCTGCGTGCCGAGCTGGCTCAGCATGCGGCGCACGGCATCGCGTGCCGCCTGCCAGTCGGCCGCGTTCGTCGGATCGGCGCCGTCGAGCACGCGCAGGCTCTCGCTGATGTGCGCGCGTTCGACCATCAGGTAGTCGGCGCCGCCCTGCGCCGGTTCGCCGCTGCGGCCGAGCGTGACCGCGTTGATCGTCGCGTAGCGTTCGACGGCATCGCGCACGCGCGCCAGATCGTCCATCAGCGCATCGCGGTTCCACTCGGGGCCGCCATCCGCGCGGCGCAGCGATTCGTATGCCTGCTCCGCTTCGTGGACGATGTTCGTCAGGTGCTGCAGGCTGTACGTGCGCGCATTGCCCTTGATCGTGTGCATGTTGCGGAACAGCGCCGCGACGATCGAGTGATCGGCGCGCTCGTGCTGGCGGATCATCCGTTCGTTCTCGCTGAGGAAGCCCTTCGCGCTGTGCACGAAGTCATGGAACTTGTCCTGGCTGATCGACAGGATCTCGCCGATCATCTCGAGGCGGCGCTGCTGCTCGCCGGCCTGCGCGGTCAGCTCGCGAATCTCGGTCACGTCTCGCACGCACAGCATCAGGCGCACGACGGTATCGGTCTCGTCGGTGATCGCCGACCAGCTCAGGTCGAGCCATTTCTCGCGGCCGTCCGGCATCCGCTTCGCGACTTCGTTGACGAGCAGGTGCGCGTTGAATTCGAAGTTCATGCTGTCTTCGCCGAGGCACGCGTGCACGGCCGCATCGACCTGCGAACGCGCGTCGGCGCCGATCGCCGAATCGTCGAACACGAGCGCCATCAGGTCGCGGCCGGCGATGTCGTTCGTCTCGAAGATGGTTTCGAGGTACGCCGAATACTCCGCGTGCACGACGCCGCCTTCGACGACGGTCAGGATCCCCTGCTGCATGTTCTGCAGCATCGCCTGGATGTCCGCCGTCTTCTGCTTGAGCTGCGCGGCGTTCTCCTGGATCTTCTCGATCATCCCGTTGAACGCGACGATCGAATGGCCGATCTCGTCCATCCGGCCCACCGGCACGCGGCGCGTGAAATCCTGGCTCGTCGCGATCTCGCTCATCATCGTCTGCATCCCGATCAGCGGACGCGTGATCTGGCGATACAGCACGAAGCCGAGCGCGGTCAGCAGCACGATCACCGTGCCGGCAACGCCCGCGATCGCGGTTGCCGTCGTCGCGAGCATCCCGTTCAGCGCGCTGATCGCGTCGTCCTTCTGGCGGTTCTTCTCGACGCGCAGCGTGTCGACGATGCTTTCGAGTTCGTCACGATACTGCGCGACGTTCGCGAACAGGTAGGCCTGCGCCATCTCGGCCTTGCCGTCGGTCTTCATCTTGACGGTGTCGTCGATCGCCGCGAAATAGTTCGCGGCGCTGTCCTTCGCCTGCGCGACGAGGCCTTCCTGCGCGCGGCCGACTGCCGATCGCGCCTGCGCGTCGAGCGCGGCGCGCAGCGCGGCCTGCTTCGCCTTCAGCTCGTCGCGCGCCTGCGCGGCGGTATTCGCGTCGGGCGCGTAGACGAGCGTCATCGTCGCGATCTGGATGTTCTTCACATCGGCGACGAGATCGGCCGACGCGAGCGCGCTCGGCACGATGCCCTGGGTGACCTGGCGCACCTCGGACGCGCTCTTGCGCGTCTGGTACACGGCATAGATGCCGATCGCGGACAGCGCGAAGAACGTCAGGACGACTAGCAGCGTAATGCGATGACGGATGGTCATGAGTACAGCTCCCCGCAGCGATCCGGCTTCGACCGCCCATTTGTCTAATGAAAGAATATGAGCGCCGAATTATCGGGGATGGTGCATGACTGTCCGATGACCGTTAATCAATCGATCATTGAGGAAATTGGAATGATTAATTGCAGCGGGAAAAAGCTAAAGTTTTTCGCGGGTTTGCCGTTAACCTCCGGGCTTCAGCGCCCATGCGGCTGCTGGCTTTTCCGAATCGACGGAGTAGCGGATATTCATTGTTTTATTCGCATTCCGGCAATTCAAAATTATTGAATATCGGCAAGACGTTTGCGCATTATCGATTAACCGGTTTGTTTCGGCGTCTTTATATAATCGATGCGTCGTTCGCGCACGAGAAATCAGGAACGCTTGGTTCAGCCGAGCCTCCCGGCCCCGCCGCGATCACCGCGTCGCGAATACTCGCGCGACCGGATTCATTCCTCGCAGGAAATAATCAATCGCCACCCGGCGATTCACCTCCCCGTCCGCACGCTCTAGACTGTCGCATCGTTCCCCTTTCCGGACCCACGCGATGACCGACGCCCTGCCGCTGACCACCGATCCCGATTCGGGCCTCCAGTACCGGCTGCGCCCGGCTGCCGGCCGCCCCGCCGCCCGCCTGTTGCTGCTGCATGGCGTCGGCGGCAACGAGACCAACCTGCTGAACGTGGCCGATGTGATCGATCCGCGCATCGAGATCGCGTTCGTACGCGGCCCGCTGACCTTCGGGCCCAATCAGCACGCGTGGTTTCCGGTGCGCTTCGGCCCGAACGGCCCCGAAATCGATGCGGCCCGCGCGGACGCCAGCCGCCTCCAGTTGATCACGCTGCTGCATGCGTTCCGCGCGCGGGACGGCGCGGGCTCCGCGCTGCCGGCCGTGATCGCCGGCTTCAGCCAGGGCGGCATCATGAGCGCGAGCGTCGGCCTCACGTCGCCGGCCGACGTCGTCGGGTTCGCCGTGCTGTGCGGACGCATCCTGCCGGAAATCGATCCGCTGATCGCGCCGCGCGACGCGCTTCGCCCGTTGCACGCGCTGATCGTGCATGGCCGCTTCGACGACAAGCTGCCCGTCGCATGGGCCGGCACCGCCGATGCGAAGCTCACGGCGCTCGATGTCGCACACGACACGCGGCTGTATGCGGCCGGGCACGAATTGACTCAGGAAATGGCCGCCGATTTCGGCCGATGGGTCGGCGAACGCACCGGATTGAACTGACCGCACCGGGGGCGCCTGCCCGCGAACGGACCGGCGCCCCCGGCGCGTACCGTCACGCGTTCCGCGCAGGATCCGCGACGGCGCGCACGACCGCAGGCGCCGCAACCGCCCGCTCACGCTCGGCACCGCGCTTCGCGAGCTTCCAGCCGATCACCAACGCGAGCACGACAACCGGAATCGTCGCGACGGTCCACGTACCGCCCGGGTAGTCGAACGCCATCAGCACCAGCACGCCGACGAGGAATGCGAGCGTGAGCCACGACGTGAACGGCGCGCCGGGCATCCGGAACGACACGGCCTTCAGCTCGCCGCGATCGACCGCGCGGCGGAACAGGATCTGGCTCATCACGATGAAGCCCCACGTCGTGATGATCCCGAGCGACGCCATGTTCAGCACGATCTCGAACGCCTGGGCCGGCACGATGTAGTTCAGCGGCACGCCGATCGCATTGATCGCGACCGTGATCAGGATCCCGCCGTACGGCACGCCGCGCGCATTCATCCGCGACACGAAGCGCGGCGCCGACCCGCCCATCGCGAGCGAGCGCAGCACGCGCCCGGTCGAATAGAGGCCCGAATTCAGGCTCGACAGCGCGGCGGTCAGCACCACGACGTTCATCACCGTGCCGACGTACGGCACGCCGAGCTTGCCGAAGAACGTGACGAACGGGCTTTCGTGCGCGCTGTATGCGGTCCACGGCAGCAGCAGCGTCAACAGCACGACCGAACCGACGTAGAACAGCGCGATGCGCCACATCACGCCGTTGATGGCCTTCGGCAGCACCTTGCGCGCATCGGCGGTCTCGCCCGCCGCGACGCCGACGAGCTCGATGCTCGCATACGCGAACACGACGCCCTGCACGATCAGCACGGCCGGCAGGATGCCGTGCGGAAAGATCCCGCCGTGATCCGCGACGAGGTGAAGCCCCGGCATCTGGCCGGCGACCGGATGGCCGCTCGCGAGGAACACGGCGCCGACCGCGAGGAACACCGCGAGCGTGCCCACCTTCACGAGCGAGAACCAGAACTCCATCTCGCCGAACACCTTCACGCCGATCATGTTCATCACCGACACGATCCCGAGCGCGCCGAGCGCGAACACCCACTGCGGCACGTCCGTGAACACGGCCCAGTACTTCATGTAGATCGCGACCGCGGTGATGTCGACGATGCCGGTCGTCGCCCAGTTCAGGTAGTACATCCAGCCCGCGACGAACGACGCGCGCTCGCCCATGAACTCCCGCGCATACGACACGAAGCTGCCGCTGGTCGGCCGGTGCATCACGAGCTCGCCGAGCGCGCGCATGATCAGGAACGCGAACACGCCGCAGACGAGATACACGAGCGCCAGTGCGGGCCCCGCGCTTTGCAGGCGCCCGCCCGCGCCGAGAAAGAGGCCGGTGCCGATCGCACCGCCCATCGCGATCATCTGCACGTGCCGCGGCTTCAAATGCTTCGCATAACCGGCTTCGTGCGACGCGAACATCGCGTCGGGATCGGCATGACGGGAATCCGCGCCGCCGGCCGTATCGGCCGGCCGCTCGCTGGTGTGTTTCATGTTGAGTCTCCGTGTATTGATGTGTCGCGCCCCGCTCCGGGGCGCTTTTTGAACGGCCGCGCGCGGGCCGCCGGCGGCACGCGCCGGCGCCGCGCGGCCGGTGTCAAAGCACGCGCGGCCGGATCAGTGCTTCGGGCTGCAGCGCGTCGTCCAGTTGCGCATCGGTCATCAGTTCGCGCTCCAGCACGACCTCGCGGATCGACTTGCCGGTCGCGTGCGCTTCGGCGGCCACGGCGGTCGCGCGCTTGTAGCCGATGTACGGGTTCAGCGCGGTCGCGAGCGCGACCGAGCGCTCCATCGTTTCGCGCAGCCGCTCGGGATTCGCGGTGATCCCGCTCACGCACCGCTGCTCCAGCGTCGTGCATGCGGCCGTCAGGTGGCTGAAGCTGCGGAACAGCGCGCTGGCAATCACCGGCTCGAATGCGTTGAGCTGAAGCTGTCCGGCCTCGGCGGCGAAGGTCACGGTCAGGTCGTTGCCGAACACCTCGAACGCGACCTGGTTGACGACTTCCGGGATCACCGGATTCACCTTGCCCGGCATGATCGACGAGCCGGCCTGCACGGGCGGCAGGTTGATCTCGCCGAACCCCGCGCGCGGGCCGCTCGACAGCAGCCGCAGGTCGTTGCAGATCTTCGACAGCTTTACGGCGATCCGCTTGAGCACGCCCGAGACCTGCACGAACGCGCCGCAATCCTGCGTCGCCTCGATCAGGTTCGGCGCGGTGCTCAGGTCGAGCCCGGTAATGCGCCGCAGCGCCGCCAGCGCCTTCTCCGCATACTCCGGATGCGCGGTGATCCCGGTGCCGATCGCGGTCGCGCCGAGATTGATCTCGCGGATCAGCCAGCCGGCTTCCTGCAGCCGCGCGATGTCTTCGGTCAGCATCACCGCGTACGTCGAGAATTCCTGGCCGAGCGTCATCGGCACCGCGTCCTGCAACTGCGTACGGCCGAGCTTCAGCAGGCCCGCGAACGCGTCGGCCCGCTCCGCGAACGCATCGCGCAGCCGCGCCATCGCCTCGAGCAGGTGTTCGACCGCGAAGCACGTCGCGATCCGGATCGCGGTCGGATAGACGTCGTTGGTGCTCTGCGCGAGATTGACGTGCTCGTTCGGATGCAGGTATTCGTACTGCCCGCGCGCGTGCCCCATGATTTCGAGTGCGCGGTTGCAGATCACCTCGTTCGCGTTCATGTTGGTCGACGTGCCGGCCCCGCCCTGGATGACGTCGACGACGAACTGGTCGTGCAGGCGCCCTTCGCGGATCTCGACGCACGCGGCGGCGATCGCATCGCGATACGGCTGCGGCAGCAGCCCGAGTTCGCAGTTGGCGTCGGCCGCGGCTTCCTTCACGGCCGCGAGCGCCATCACGAAGTACGGCAGCGTCGCGATACTGCGGCCGGAAATGTCGAAATTCTCTTTCGCGCGCAGCGTATGAACGCCGTAGTAGGCCGCATCCGGAATGCTTCGTTTACCTAAAAGATCCGCTTCGACGCGGAAGCCGTTTTCTGCCATCGTGCCCCTCCTGGGTGTCTCGTGCCGCTCGTCGTGCGCCGCTTCCCGACGCGACGGGTTCGCATTCTATGCCTTTGCAAAAACAAGCTCGCCTCTGTATTATCGAAAGCGGTTTTGCGTGGAATGCAACAACGAGAATCGAATGAAGAAAGGCATGAGAGAGACAGGCATCGATCACCTCGGCGCGATGCGCGCGTTCGTGAGAGTGGTCGAAACGGGAAGTTTTTCGGCGGTCGCGAAGGAGATGCACGTGTCGACGTCGACCGTCGCGCGCAAGGTGACGGCAATCGAGGAGGCGCTCGGCGTCGCGCTGCTGCACCGTTCGACGCACAGCGTGACGCTGACCGAGGCCGGCCACATCTACCTGGAGCGCGCCGTCACGCTGATCGCCGATCTCGACGACACGCTGCGTGTGGTCGCCGAGCTGAATGCGCAGCCGAGCGGCCCGCTGAAACTCACCGCGCCGGTCGCGTTCGGCCGCCGTCACCTCGCGCCGCTGATCGCGCCGTTTCTCGCGCGCTACCCGACGATCCAGCTCGACGTGCGGCTCACCGACAACCACAACGACCTCGTGGCCGGCGGCTTCGATCTCGACATTCATGAGGGCGAGAACTACCTGGACAACCTGGTCGTCCACCGGCTGTCGCGCAACGACAGCATCCTGTGCGCAGCGCCCGGCTATCTCGATCGCTGCGGGCGCCCGTCGGCGCCGGACGACCTGAAGCACCACAACTGCCTGCGCTACGTGCACCCGGAAGGCGATCCACGCTGGGATTTCGTGCACGGCGACGTGCGGCACAGCGTGCTGCCGGCCGGCAATCTCGTCACCGACCATTCGGAGCTGCTGCTCGAAGCGACCTGCGCGGGGCTCGGCATCGCGGAGTTCGAGATCTGGCTGGTGCGCGACCTGCTCGCGAGCGGGCAACTCGAAGCCGTGCTGCCGCGCTACCGGCTGCAGAACCGGCTGACCGGCGAATTCATCTACATCGCGTATCTGGCGAACCGGCGCAGCTCGGCGAAGCTGCGCGTGCTGAAGGACTTTCTCGCGGAACATCTCGCGCAGATCGGCGAGCTGTCGGACGTCGAGCTGGCGAAGATTCGCGGCGCTCGCGCGTAGCGCGCGCGTTGGCGTTCGCGTTCGCGTTCGTGCCGATCAGCTAGCGGGCGGACGCCGATGCGCGCAGCCCGGTTCGCGGGCGGCGGCATCGGCGCGGCGGCACCGCTCAGGCAGGCTGCAGTTCGAACGGGAACGTGGCGTGCCCGATCTCGACGCCCTGCGTATTGAGCATCCTCGGCCGGTGGAAGCCGGCCAGTTGCGCGCGCTGCACGAACGTACCGATCTGCAGCCGATCGAGAATCTCGCTGACGACCATGTACAACACGTCGAGATTGCCGTCCTCGATCTTCACCGAGATGCCGAGCGCACCGTCGGCGCCGAGCCGCCGCGTGTTCTCCGAGGCACGCACGCCGATCCCGTAGCACGCATCGGCGCCGAGCTTGCCGACCACCTGCCCGTCGAACGCGTTCATCAGCACCGTGCAATAGCGCCCGTCACCGGCGACCAGTTCCGGATGCGCCGTCATCGCACGATGAATGCGCGCCAGCGCGCGAACGCGATCGCTGATCTCGCCGCCGCCCGCCTCCACCTTGTCCGCGCCGTCGGCCAGCGATGCGTAGAGACGCGCCAGCCGATCCAGCGAGAACGCCGGCGTCGGCAGGTTGCATCCATCGATCGCCCAGTCGACTTCGTCGTCGCGCAAGCCGCACGCGTCAGCCACGACATGCTTCACGCGCACCTGCATCGGATGGTCGGGCAGATGGTAATCGGCCATCGCGGCGCCGATCGCCTGCGCGCCGGCCAGCATCCCGACGTGCTTGCCCGAACAGTTGCTGCAGACGCCGGTCGGCGTGTAGTCGCGCTTGATCCACGACCGGTACACCGCGTCGGACAACGGCGGATGGCCGCCGCAACGCAAATCCGATTCGTGCGCGGCGACCTTGGCGAGCATCGCCCGCGTGCGTTCGATGTGCCGGTCCTCGCTGCTGTGCGACGCACACATCAGCGCGATGTCCGCGTCGTCGAAGCCGAAGCGCTCGGGCGCGCCCGTCTCGATCACCGACAGCGCCTGGGCCGGCTTGGCCGCCGAGCGCGCCAGCGTCATCCGGAACGGATCGCCGAACCGGGCCAGCAACCTGCCGCTTGCATCCACCACCGCCACATGGGCGACGTGCGTGTTCTCGATCGCATTGCCGCGGTACGTGACGACCGCTGCGCGTTGGATGTCCATCGTGTCCTGTCTCCTCCTTGCTCGGGCCTGGTTGCCGGGGCCCGTCCAACCGGTACGGAAGTGTATCGAGTCGCCGCCGCCGCGCGCCGGCCGGGCAATGGAAAGCGGTGTTGCATGCCACGCAAAGGCAGCCTCGTTGCGACCAAACCTGACCGATTCAGCACAAAACCATTCAAATTCATTTCTGTTGCGCACACCATTCCGGGACGCACGCCGCCCCCGACGGCGCAGACATACGCGCGAACCTGCCGGCGTGCCGCCAGGATGATGCAGCCGCACACGTCCGCACGTTCACGCGAGGTGGTAGCGCAGCCAGAAGGTTTCGCGGCATGCGTTGTCGAACGTCAGCCGCGACGGGCTGATCGGCTGCGCATCGGGATGGCGGAGCACGTCGTAGTCGATCCAGCATTCGGCGCACAGCAGGTCGGACGGCGCTCGGTCCTGCTCGACCGAGCGGCGCACGATCGCGCCGTTGTCGAAGCGATATTCGGTTTCGTCGCGCGTGACCTCGACATCGTCGTCGGTCCAGCGGTCGTGCGACGTCGCATGCGACACGATCGACACGGGGCCGGCGAGCCCGTGGATCGCGGCGACGTAGGAAATGAGCTTGTGCATGGCGAAGAGGCGAACTGGCGGATGGCCGCTTCGCGCGATGAATGCGGCGCGAAGCGGACCGAGCGGCGAGTATAGCCGCGCGCCGATGACCTTGCCGCCGGCGGGGTTTCGCTCGCGCGCTACGCTTCCAGCGCAAGCAACGCGAACGTCGCGAGCCAGTGCTCGCCCATGTAGTCGCCGGCCACGTGCGCGAGCGCGCTCGCGAGATGCCGGCCGGCCGCGTCGAGCAGCTTCGCGCGCCGCGCGTCGCCTTCCCGCAGCGCGCCGGCAAGCGCACGCTGGCACCACGCGCGGCTCAGGTTCAGCCCGTCGAGGTGCGCGATCTTGCCGTCGCTGCGGTCGCTGACCGTCGCAGGCTCGAACAGCGTCGCCGGCTCGCCGTGCGCGAGATCCGGCAAGAAGCGCGCGAACCAGCCGTCGAATTCGGCCGCCGGCAGCACGCGCCGCATCAGCTCGGCCTCCATCAGCGCGGGCGACAGGAATTCGTCGCCCGACGGCTCCCACGCCTGGCACGCGACGTCGTTCAGGTGCCAGCGCTTCGCGGTGTCGACGATCAGCGCCGCGAGCCCGTCGCGCTGCGTGTCGCGCGCGAAGTCGAGCGTGAGCGCCAGCGCGAACGCGGTGTTGAAGTGCGTGCCGACGCGCAGCGGATAGGTCGCTTTCGGCAGGAAGGTCTCGAAGCGCGACACGAACAGGTCGGTGAGCGGCGCCATCGTTTTCGCCCAGCGCGCGGCCTGCGGCAGCACGCCCTTCAGCGCGAGCCGCTCGAGTTGCGCGGACAGCGCGAGCAGCCACGCCCAGCCGTACGGCCGCTCGAAGCCGCTGTTGTGCGGCAGCGCGAGATACGCGCGCTCGCCGGCGACGTTCGCGTCGGTGAAGTGCGCGTCGACGATCGCGACGATGCGCTCGGCCTCCGGCAGCGCCGGATAGCGTTCGAGCACGCGCAGCACGAGCCAGTAGCCGTGCACGCACGAGTGCCAGTCGTAGCTGCCGTAGAAGATCGGATGCAGCGCACGCGGCCCCTGCACGTCGTGCGGGCCTTCGAGCGAATGCGTGAGCTTGTTCGGATATTCGCGGGTCAGGTGCGCGAGCGCGAGCGACGCGAATTTCGACGCGAGTTCGGGCGTGAGTCGATCGGTCATGAGGATCTCGTCCATCGAGTCAGAAGCGGAATACGAATGCGTACATCAGCAGCGTGTTCACGGCCAGCAGCAGCACGGCCGTCGGCCATTGCGCCTTGATCACGCCGTTCTTGTCCTTCAGTTCGAGCAGCGCCGCCGGCACGATGTTGAAGTTCGCGGCCATCGGCGTCATCAGCGTACCGCAGAAGCCGCTCAGCATCCCGATCGCGCCGACGATCGCCGGGTTGCCGTGGAACTGGTGGACGATCAGCGGCAGGCCGATGCCGGCCGTCATCACCGGGAAAGCGGCGAAGCCGTTGCCCATGATCATCGTGAACAGCGCCATGCCGACCGTGTAGGCCGCGACGACCGCGAACGGCGAATCGATCGGCACCCAGTCCTTCACGAGCCCCGACACCACGCCGCCGACACCGGCGACCGCGAACAGCGCGCCGAGCGCCGCGAGCATCTGCGGCAGGATCGCGGCCCAGCCGACCGCGTCCATCGTGTGGCGCGCTTCCTTCAGCGCATGCACGGGCGAATCGCGCAGCGTCGCGAGCGCGACGACGAACGCGACGATCGTGCCGAGCACGAGCGAGATCAGCGTCACGCTCTTCGGGTCGACGAACGGCACGCGCTTCAGTGCGAACGTGCCGATCAGCGTGACCACCGGAATCAGCAGCGCGGGCAGGAACAGCCGGTTGCCGAAGCGCTGCGCGAGGGTTTCGCGCCGCACGGCCGCCGCTTCGCCGGCTTCGACCGACTTGCCGCGCCCGAGCTTGCCCGAGCCGGCGATCACCGCGAGCCCGATCGCGAGGCAGCCCGTCACGAAATGCGGCAGCAGCGCGCCGAACAGGAACGTGACCGCATAGATCGCCCAGAACGCGAAATTGACGACGCGCCGCGGGTTGGTGCGGTCCGTCAGGTTGAAGCATGCAAACGCGGCGAACATCAGCCCCGCGAGCGTGTACAGCGATTCGAGGCCGATCATCGCGCGCCCTCCTGCGCCAGCAAGCCGCAGCCGCGCGCGAGCCGGCGGTCGAGCAGCGCGAGGCGCGTGCAGTGGATCAGCAGCGCGGCGATCGCGGTCGGGATCGCCCATACCGACAGGTGCAACGGCTCGACGACGATCCCGTTCTGTTCGAGAAAGCCCTTGATCAGCAGGATCGACTGGATCGCGATGAAGATGTCCTCGCCGAAGAACACGGCGATGTTGTCGACGCCCGACGCATGCGCGCGGATCTGCTGGCGCACCGACTCGGGCAGTTCGCCGTGCCGGTCGACGGCGGCGGCCTCGGCCATCGGCGCGATCAGCGGCCGCACCATCTGCGCATGGCCGCCGAGCGACGTGAGGCCGAGCGCGGCCGTCGCCTGGCGCAGCACGAAGTACAGCATCAGCACGCGGCCCGTGGTCGCCGCCTGCACGCGCGAGATCATCCGCTTCGCCTGCTCCTTGAGCCCGTTGCGCTCGAGCAGCGCGATCACCGGCAGCGTCAGCCAGATGAGGCCCATGTAGCGGTTTTCGGTGAACGCCTTGCCGAACGCGCTGACGATGTCGACGAGATTCAGCCCGCCCGCCAGCCCCGTCGCGAGCCCCGCGATCGTGACCACCAGCAGCGCATTGAAGCGCAGCGCGAAACCGATCACGACGATCGGCACCCCAATCAGCACCAGCATTGCTCCTCCTTGTGTTGGACGCGCGGCGCCTGTGCAGCGGCCGCCTGCCCGGTTTGGACCGGGCTCTGACCGCGAAATCTAACACGAGACTTTATCGATAAAAAGTCGACGATTTGCCGGTTCGGGTAAACGTTGAAGCATGCGGACACCGTGCACGGGCCATGTGTCGGCAGTGTTTCATCAGAGGAATACATCGCCGGTCGGGCGGCGCGGCCGCACGCGTTGCGGCATGCGCTTCCTCGCATTCGCGCGGCCGGCGGCCGCCGGCACGGGCCGCCGCGCGTGGCGGAGCCCCGGTGCGCCGACTAAACTGGAAAGCATCTGCAACGTACGGGAGAGCCGCCATGATTGACGTATTCCAGACCATCGGCAGCCGCGCGTTCTCCGCTCATCTGGCGAAGGACGGGATGGTCACGCTGATGGAACAGCGCCATGAAGTCGACCGCGTGACGCTCGCGACCGCCTATGCCGCACTCGTCGAGGAGGCCGAGCAGGAATCCGACCTGCTCGACGCGACGGTCGAAGGGATGATGCGCGCGCTGATCCAGGGGTACGCGCGCAGCCATTGACGGCGCGGCCGCGCATCCGGTGCGCGGCCGGGTGCCCGGTGGCGTGCCGCTATGCGGCCGGCGTGCCGGCGCCCGCGCCGAACCAGCGGCCCGCGCGCATTTGCCCGTAGTCGGCCTGCGTGAAGATCCTCAACAGGTTCGATACGGCGCCGTTGCTGTCGCGGTCGAGCTGTGTCAGGAACGCTTCGACCTCGTCGCGGCCGGCAAACAGGATCGTGCTGAAGTAGCGTTCGCGCTCGGCGTCGGACAGGTTCGTCGCGCGCAACTGGTACGGATGATGAAGCGCCGCGAACAGGAAGTAGTAGCGCTCGGCGTCGTCGCACAGCACGCGCACCGCATCGGGCTCGACCGGAAACTCGCGGTAGAACGACGCGTGCCCGCTCTCGATGTCGATCCGGTACAGCAACCGGCCGTCGCGTTCGATCACGACCGGCGCGTATGGGTCGCGGCTGACGAGCGTGGTGTCGGGCGCAGCCATCCGGTTCTCCTCGTTCCTGTTGTCGAAGCCGGCACGGTAACATGCGTGCTTCGGCGGCCTGCCATGCCGAGATCGCATGGCCCCGGTATGCACGACTGCGCCGGCCCGGTTCCGTTAGCGGCCGGAAATGCCGCATCGTCATAGAGGAAACTCACTGAAACGGCGCAATGCGCAAATTTTTCGATTGCCGCCGCCCGCGCCGCATGACAGCATTCGGGGCGTCGCCAACCAAAAAGAATGCCGTGCCGCCCGGCCGCAGATGCCGCCCGTCGGCGCCGAACAGGCAGCCCCTTCCATGAACCCGGCCTACCTCCAACACTACGAACCGACCGGAGAATTCCGCTTGTGAACATCGGCATCGTCAACGACCTCCCGCTTGCCGTCGAGGCGATGCGCCGCGCGATCGCGCGCCGGCCCGAGCATCGCGTGCTGTGGGTCGCGACCGACGGCGCGCAGGCCGTCGAACTGTGCGCCGCGCAGCCGCCCGACGTCGTGCTGATGGACCTGGTCATGCCGAAATTCGACGGGATCGAAGCGACGCGGCGGATCATGCGATCCGAACGACCGTGCGCGATCCTGATCGTGACGAGCTGTATCGGCGCGAACGCGTGGCGCGTGTACGAGGCGATGGGCGCCGGCGCGCTCGACGCGGTCGACACGCCGCGGCTCGGCGATGGCGCGGCCGGCGACACGACCAAATTACTGCTTGCGAAGATCGACCAGATCGGCCGCCTGCTCGATGCGCCCGGCGGCACGCGCGTTGCCGGCACGACCACCCGCGCCGGCGGCGGCCCGCTGGTCGCGATCGGCGCATCGGCCGGCGGCCCCGGCGCGCTCGCGTCGATCCTCGGCGCGCTGCCGGCCGATTTCAGCGCACCGATCGTGATCGTGCAGCACGTCGACCGCGCCTTCGCCGAAGGCATGGCGCAATGGCTCGACGGCCAGACGCCGCTCGCCGTGCGCGTCGCGCGCGAAGGCGACCGCCCGCAGCCGGGCGTCGCGCTGCTCGCCGCGACCGACGATCACCTGCGGATCACGCATGCCGGCACGCTCGAATACACGCGCGAGCCGGCCGCCACGCCGTATCGGCCGTCGGTCGACGTGTTCTTCAACAGCCTGACCGAGCACTGGCCCGGCCGCGTGATCGGCGTGCTGCTCACCGGGATGGGGCGCGACGGCGCGATCGGCCTGAAGGCGCTGCGGATGAAGGGCTACCATACGATCGCGCAGGACGAGGCGACGAGCGCCGTGTACGGCATGCCGAAGGCGGCCGCGACGCTCGGCGCGGCGCGCGCGATCCTGCCGCTCGGCCGCATCGCGGGCGAGCTGGCGGCGCTCGCGCGAATCTGATCCCGACGATGAACACGCGCAACACCCATGCCTGCCCTTGCAACAACCTGCATCGATCATGACTAGCGACCTGACTCGCCCGCCGGGCGGCCCGTACACGCCGCCCGTCGACGTGCCGGCAATGGTGTTGCTGGTCGACGACCAGACGATCGTCGCGGAAGCCGTGCGACGCGCGCTCGTCGACGAGGAAGGCATCGACTTCCACTACTGCCCGCGCTCGGACGACGCGATGGCCACCGCGATCGAGACGCGGCCGACCGTGATCCTGCAGGACCTCGTGATGCCCGGCACCGACGGGCTGAGCCTCGTGAAGACGTACCGCGCGAATCCGGCGACGCGCGACGTGCCGATCATCGTGCTGTCGACGCAGGAAGAGCCCGTGATCAAGAGCGCCGCGTTCGCGGCCGGCGCGAACGACTACCTCGTGAAGCTGCCCGATCGCATCGAGCTCGTCGCGCGCATCCGCTACCACTCGCGCTCGTACCTGAACCTGCTGCAGCGCGACGAGGCCTATCGCGCGCTGCGGCAATCGCAGCAGCAGCTGCTCGAGGCCAATCTCGAACTGCGGCGCCTCACGCACTCGGACGGGCTGACCGGGCTGTCCAACCGCCGCTATCTCGACGAATACCTGGCCGCCGAATGGCGGCGCGGCACGCGCGAGCGCAGCGAGCTGTCGCTGCTGATGATCGACGTCGACAATTTCAAGCTGTACAACGACACGTACGGGCACGTGTCGGGCGACAGCGTGCTCAAGCAGATCGCGTCGACCATCGAGCGCTGTCTCGGGCAGTCGGGCGATCTCGCCGCGCGCTTCGGCGGCGAGGAATTCGCGGTCGTGATGCCGGCCACGTCGCCGGGCGCCGCGCGGCTGCTCGGCGAGAAGATCCGTCTCGCGGTCGAGGCGCTGCGGCTGCGGCACGCGCATTCGTCGACGGGCAACACCGTGACGATCAGCATCGGCGGCGCGAGCATCGTGCCGGCGCCCGGCCTGCCGACGACCGTACTGATCGAGGCCGCCGACCGCGCGCTGTACCGTGCGAAGCACGAAGGCAAGAACCGCGTCGAGATCGATACGTCGGCACCGCCGCCAGGCGCCGGCGGTTTCGGCGCGCCGCGCGACGACTGAGCCCGCACCGCGCAATCCGCGCTCACGCGGCGCCGAGACGGCGCGCGTAGTCGTTCGCTTCCAGCGGCCGGCTGAACAGGTAGCCCTGCTGCATGTCGCAGCCGATCTGCTGCAGGAACCACGATTGCGCCTGCGTCTCGACGCCTTCGGCCGTGACCTTCATCCCGAGCGAATGCGCCATCGCGACCACCGCCTGCGTGATCGCGACCGAATCGTGATGATCGGGCACGCCCGATACGAACGAGCGGTCGACCTTCAGGTTGTGCAGCGGAAAGCGCTTCAGGTACGCGAGCGACGAATAGCCTGTGCCGAAATCGTCGACCGAAATCCGCACGTTCATGTCCGTGAGCGCTTCGAGCATCGGCAGCACGGTGTCCGTGTCGTTCATCAGCAGTCCTTCCGTGATCTCGAGCTCGAGCGCGGACGGATCGAGCCGCGTTTGCGCGAGACAGCGGCCGACCGATTCGACGAGCCCTTCGTGGAACTGCCGCGGCGACAGGTTCACGGCCAGCATCAGGTCCGGCGCGATCGTGCGGCGCCATTCGGCCATCTGCCGGCACGCGGTTTCGAGCACCCACTGGCCGATCGCGACGATCAGCCCCGTATCTTCGGCGACCGGAATGAATTCCGCGGGCGACATCGGCCCGAGTTCGGGGCTGGTCCAGCGCAGCAGCGCCTCGGCGCCGACCGTGCGGCCGCTGCGCGCATCGACGACGGGCTGATACGCGAGCCGCAGCATGTCCGACGCGAGCGCGCGCCGCAGCGACTGCTCGACCGCGAAGCGGCGCTGCAGCCGCAGGTTGAGCTGCGCAGTGAAGAACGTGAAGTGGTTGCGGCCGCGCTGCTTCGCGTCGTACATCGCCGAATCGGCGTTGCGCATCAGCGTGACGGCGTCGTCGCCGTCGCGCGGCGCAGCGCTGATCCCGATCGACACGCCGAGCCAGTACTCGTTGTTCGCGATCTCGAACGGCTTCGCGATCGCGTCGATCACCTCGCGTGCGAGCACCGCGAGACAGTCGGGATCGTCGCAGTCCTCGACGAGGATCACGAACTCGTCGCCGCCGACGCGCGTGAGCGCATGCCGGCCGCCCGCGCAGGCTTCGAGCCGCGCCGCGACGCTGCGCAGCAGCGCGTCGCCGGCATCGTGGCCGGCCGTGTCGTTGACCTTCTTGAAACCGACGAGATCGATGAACAGGATCGCGACGCGCGCGGGCCCGGCCGCCGCATCGTGCCGGCCGAACAACTCGCGCATCCGGTCGCCGAGCCAGCGGCGGTTGTAGAGGCCCGTCAGCGCATCGCGCGTCGCCAGGTAGCGCAACTGCTGCTGCGCTTCGCGCACCGGGCCGATGTCGTTGAACGACACCAGCACCGAGTCGGCCTGCGTCTCGCCCGGCTTCACGATCGGCACCGCGTTGCCGCGCACCCAGATGATGTCGCCGTCCGCCAGGCCGAAGCCGACCGTGTAGCCGAGCTGCGGCGTGGCCGTCACGAGCGCGATCCGGCTCGGCCAGTCGTCCGGCGCGATCGGCGTGCCGTCCTCGTGCAGCTTGCGCAGGATCACCGTCGACAGCCGGCGGCCGACGAGGTCGCCCCTCACGCGCATCATCCGGTTCGCGCTCGGGTTGCTCGCGACCACGACGCCGTCGCGCGACACGACGAGGATTCCTTCGTTCAGGCTGTTGACGACGAGCCGGTGATGTTCCTCGCTGCGCGCGAGCTGCCGCACCATCCGGTCCTGGTGAACCGCGAGGCCGACGCTGTTGCCGATATCGCGCAACAGTGCGGTTTCCTCGTCGCTCGGCCGGCGCGGCGTGCGGTGATAGACGGCGAACGCGCCGAGCACCGTGCCTGCCTCGTCGAGGAACGGCACCGACCAGCACGCGCGCAGGCCCAGCGGCAACGCGACGGAACGGTAGTCGGCCCACAGCGGATCGGTTTCGATGTCCTCGACGGCGACCATCCGGCGCTCGTACATCGCCGTGCCGCATGAGCCCGCCGCCGGTCCGATCGACGCGCCGTCGATCGCGGCGCTGTACTGCGCGGGCAACGACGGCGCCGCGCCGACACGCACGTGCACGCCGTCCGTATCGAGCAGCAGGATCGTGCACGATGCGCCGTCGCCGAGCAAAGTCTCGGCGCGCCGGCAAACTTCGATCAACAGTTCCGGCAGCGGTGTGTTGCGCGTGATCAGCCTCAGCACGCTCTGCTCCGACGCGAGCACTTCCGCGGCGAGCCCGAGGCTGTAACGAGAACTTTGCGGTTCGGTATTCAAGTTGAATCCTGCCGTCAGTCCGATCGGGTCTGATGCGCCCGATTCGTTTTCGATCCTTCGTGCCGTTTTCGCTCCGGGTTTACGCGGATGCCCGGTGCGCCCCGTTGCGCGCCGAGCCAGAACGCGCCGAAATGTATTTAACACCAATCCGTGACACCCCGCGCGTCCGCGCGCATCAGGGCTTACGCGCGGTTGATGCGGCCCGTCAATCCTTCCGGATGTGTTCGGCCAGGAAGTCGATCAGCAGACGCACGCGCGGCAGCAGCCCGCGCCGCGACGGAAACACCGCGTGCATCACGCCGCCCTTCGGCGCCCACCCGGGCAGCACGTCGACCAGCGTGCCGTTACGCAGGTCGTCCTCGACGACCATGCACGGCAACTGCACGATGCCGACGCCGTGAATCGCCGCGTCGCGCAGCGCATGCATGTCGTCGGTGATGAAGCGCGGATGATGGCGCAACTGCGTGTGCTCGCCGTTCGGCCCGACCAGTTGCCACACGTGATGCCGCGCCGGCCCCCAGTCGAGGCTCGGCGCGCCGGCCAGCTCGGCCGGGTCCGACGGCGCGTCGCGCCCGTTCAACCATTGCGGCGCGGCTACCAGCCGCTGCGGGCTGTCGCCGAGGATGCGCATCACGAGATCGCTGTCCTCCAGCGGCGGAAAGCGCACGCGCAGCGCAAGGTCGAACCCTTCGCTCAGCAGGTCGACGCGGCGGTTGGTCGCCTCGAGATGCACCTGCACCTGCGGATGGAGCACCATGAAGCGCGCGACCAGTTCGCTCACGCGATATTCGAGCAGCGCGGTCGGGCAGCTCACGCGGACGATGCCGCGCGGCTCCGCGTGCCGGCGCTCGATCACCTCGCGCGCGGCGTCGGCCTCGACCAGCACGGCGAGGCAGCGCTCGTAGAATTCGCGCCCGGTTTCCGTCACCGTGAAATGACGCGTCGTGCGCTGCAGCAGCCGCACGTCGTACTTCGCCTCCAGCGCCGCGATACGCCGGCTCAGCGTCGATTTCGGGACATCCAGCGCGCGCCCGGCCTGCGTGAACCCGCCATGCTCGACCACCTTCACGAAATAGTAGAGGTCGTTCAGGTCATCCATGATTGTTCCATTCATAGAACACTGACGGCATTTTAAGGGACTGGAACGCAGGTTGTTGCATGAATAGCATCCTGTTTCGACTTGGATCGATGTTGTCGCGGCGGCCGGGATTTTTTCCGGTCGACTCCGTCGGCTACCCGACCGATTCACCAAGCTCGAAGCTCCCCCTCACTTCCTGCACTGTCTCTGGAGGCAACCATGGCAAGCGAACCGATTCGCGACCCCGCGAACGACCACCTGCTCACCCCGCAGAATGCGGCGTTCATCGTCATCGACTACCAGCCGGTCCAGGTGAACTCCATCGCGTCGATGGATCGCCAGCTGCTGATCAACAACATCGTCGGCGCGTCGAAGGCGGCCGTCGCGTACGACCTGCCGATCGTCCATTCGACCGTCAACGTGAAGACGGGCCTGAACAAGCCGCCGATCCCCCCACTGCGCGCGGCGCTCGAAGGCTATCCGACCTACGACCGCACGAGCATCAATTCGTGGGAAGACGTCGAGTTCCGCAAGGCCGTCGAGGCGACCGGCCGCAAGAAGCTGATCATGACCGCGCTGTGGACCGAAGCGTGCCTGACGTTCCCGGCGCTCGACGCGCTGAAGGCCGGCTACGAGGTGTACGTGGTCGTCGACGCGGTCGGCGGCACGTCGGTCGCCGCGCACGAAGCCGCGCTGCGCCGCATCGAGCAGGCCGGCGGCCGGATGATCAGCGTCGCGCAACTGTTCTGCGAGCTGCAGCGCGACTGGGCGCGCAGCGCCACCGTGCCGGCGTTCGTGAACCTGTTCATCGAAACCGGCGGCACGGCCGGCATCCAGTTCTCGTACGACAGGAGCTGACCGGCCCGACGCGCGCGGCCGCCGGTGTTTTCCGGCCGGCGGCCGCGCCCTTGCCCTTCCCCCGTTCCGGCGGCACCAGGAAGACATCGCGGCCCCGCCAAGCCGCGTTTTCGTATCCGTGATTCAATGTCGATCGAACCGGCGTCGCGCATTCCGGCGGCACGGCGATGTGTGTCCTCATCGAACGACCTTCACTGGATCACCATGACGAACCCTGCCGAAATCAAGGCGCTCGTTTTCGATGTCTTCGGAACGATCGTCGACTGGAGAAGCGGCGTCGCACGCGGCGCCGCGACCTTTCTGGAACGCCACGCGCCGGCGCTCGATCCGTTCGCATTCGCCGATGCGTGGCGCGCCGAATATTCGCCGTCGATGGAAGAAATCCGCAGCGGCCGCCGCCGCTACGTGCGGCTCGACGTGTTGCATCGCGAGAACCTCGTGCGCACGCTCGACCGCTATGGAATCGTCGACGTGCCCGACGCGGAAATCGATGCGCTCAACCTCGCGTGGCACAGCCTCGACCCGTGGCCCGACGCCGTCGCCGCGCTGCACCGGCTGAAGCGGCGCTTCATCATCGCGCCGCTGTCGAACGGCAACATCCGGCTGATGGTCGACGTCGCGAAACGCGCGGGGCTGCCGTGGGACGCGATCCTCGGCGCGGAAGTCGTCCGCGCGTACAAGCCGTCGCCGCAGGTGTACAGCGACACGGTCGAGATTCTCGGCGTCGCGCCGGCCGAGCTGTGCCTGGTCGCGGCGCACAACGGCGATCTCGCCGCCGCGCGCCGGCTCGGGCTGTCGACCGCGTTCGTGCTGCGGCCGACCGAACACGGGCCCGGCCAGACGACCGACCTGGAAGCCGACGATGCGTGGGACTTCGATGTCAGGGACCTGAACGAACTCGCGGATCGGCTCGGCTGCCCGGGTTGAATGCCGGCTGCGCGGTTCGCCCCTTCGCCGCGAGCGCAGCGCGAATCGCCACCGCTTCCGTCACCCGCTATGCCGGCTCGCCGACGAATTTCAACGTCCCCGACTCCCCCATCAGCAATTCCCGGTTCGCATCCGCCGCCGCGCGCAGGTAATCCCACAGCGCGGTCACGCGCCGCAGCTTGCGCAGATCCTCGCGGCAGGTCAGCCAGAAGCACCGCGTGACGACCACGTCGTCCGGCAGCACCGGCACCAGCGCCGGCTGCGTGGCCGCCATGAAGCACGGCAGGATCGCGAGCCCGCCGCCCTGCAGCGCCGCGAAATATTGCGCGATCACGCTCGTCGTGCGCAGCCCGGCCGTCGCGCCCGGCACCGCGCGGTCCAGGTACAGCAGCTCGTTGCTGAACGCGAGATCGTCGACATAGCTGATGAACGCGTGCCGCGCGAGATCGTCGGTGCATGCGATCGGCGCATGGCTCGCGAGATAGTCGCGCGTCGCGTAGAGCCGCAACTGGTAGTCGCACAGCTTCGTGACCACGTAAGGCCCGCGCTCGGGCCGCTCGAGCGTGATCGCCAGGTCGGCCTCGCGCTTCGGCAGGTTGACGAAATGCGGGACCGGCAGCAGGTCGACCGTCACATGCGGATGCGCGGCGCGAAACTGCGCGAGCTGCGGCGCCAGGAAAAAGCAGCCGAACCCTTCGGTCGACCCGATCCGCACGTGGCCCGACAGCGCCTCGCCGGTGTTCGCGATCTGGTCGCATGCGGACTGCACGGTCGTCTCCATCGCGTCCGCATACGCGACGAGCCGCTGCCCTTCGGCCGTCAGCGTGAAGCCGCCGGAACGCGACTTGTCGAACAGCAGCGTGCCCATCGCGGCCTCGAGCGCGCGAACGCGCCGCGCGACGGTCGTGTAGTCGACCCCGAGCCGCTTCGCGGCACCGCTCGCGCGCTGCGTGCGCGCGACTTCGAGGAAAAAGCGCAGGTCGTCCCAGTTCAGGTTGCCGGAAACCGGCTCGGTGGCATGTCGCATCGGCGAGGAAAAAGGGGCTGGAGTCTCCGGGCCGGCCGCCGATATGCATAAATGCACATCCAACCGGTTTCTTTATCGGTACATCATGAATCTGCGCATAACTATACTCGACCGTGACCTGCGGACCATGAGCCGCGGCACCCACCACGGAGACACCATGCAGACCCGATCCACCCTCGATGAGCATGCGACAGTCGCGACGCCGGCCCCCGCCCGCACCGCGAAGCACTACCTGCTGGCCGGCTGGGCCAGCATGGCCGGCACGACGATCGAGTGGTACGACTTCTTCCTCTACGGCACGGCCGCCGCGCTCGTGTTCAACCGCATCTTCTTCCCGTCGCTGGACCCCGTCGTCGGCACGCTCGCCGCGTTCGGCACGTTCGCGGTCGGCTTCATCGGGCGGCCGATGGGCGGCATCGTGTTCGGCCACTTCGGCGACCGGATCGGCCGCAAGTCGATGCTGATGATCACGCTGCTGCTGATGGGCGTGCCGAGCATGATCATCGGGCTGATCCCGTCGTACGACAGCATCGGCTACTGGGCGGCCGCGCTGCTGATCGCGATGCGTTTCCTGCAGGGGATGGCCGTCGGCGGTGAATGGGGCGGCGCGGTGCTGATGGCCGTCGAACACGCGCCGAAGGGCCGCAAGGGGCTGTTCGGCAGCCTGCCGCAGACGGGTGTCGGGCTCGGCCTGATCCTGTCGTCGCTCGCGATGGCCGCGGTGGCCGCGCTGCCGGAAGCGGACATGCTGTCGTGGGGCTGGCGCGTGCCGTTCCTCGCGAGC
This sequence comes from Burkholderia pyrrocinia, assembly GCF_022809715.1. NCBI lineage: Bacteria > Pseudomonadati > Pseudomonadota > Betaproteobacteria > Burkholderiales > Burkholderiaceae > Burkholderia > Burkholderia pyrrocinia. Next base: position 290,100 of record NZ_CP094460.1, on the reverse strand, counting down.
ATCGCGCTCGTCGGCCTCGGCTGGTTCATCCGCGCGAAGGTGCCCGAGTCGCCCGACTTCGAGAAGATGCAACGCCAGGGCAAGGCCGAGAAGTCGCCGGTGACGGCCGCGCTGCGCCGCCATCCGCGCGAAGTGCTGACGATCGTCGGCGCGCGCGCCGCCGAGAACACGTGGTTCTACATGGTCGTCACGTTCGCGCTCGCCTACGCGACGCAGCAGCTTCATCTGCCGAAGGCCGAGATGCTGCACGCGATCACGGCCGGCGCCGTGCTGTCGCTGGTCACGATGCCGCTGTGCGGCCACCTGAGCGACCGCATCGGCCAGCGCCGGATGTTCGCGATCGGCCTCGTGCTGATGTGCGCGTTCGCCGCGCCGTTCTTCATGATGCTCGGCACGCAGCAGACGTCGTACGCATGGTGGGCGATCGTGCTCGGCCTCGGCGTCGTGTTCCCGATCCTCTATGCGCCGGAATCGCTGCTGTTCGCGCAGCAGTTCCCGGCGGAAATCCGCTACAGCGGCATCTCGCTGTCGGTGCAGCTCGCCGGCGTGATCGGCGGCGGCTTCGCGCCGATGATCGCGACGTCGCTGCTCAAGGCCGGCGGCGGCCAGCCGCATTACGTGATCGCATACCTCGTCGGCTTCGGCGTGTTCGCGCTCGTGTGTACCGCACTGATGCGGCCGCCGCGCGCCTGAGCACGCCGGCCGGCATCCGTCCGAACCCGGTTCGTCCTGCTGTCCGCCGCGCCTGCACGTGCGGCGGATACAGGCTCCCTTTTTGATCGCAACACCGCTTCCTTCCCGGAGATTTCCATGAACGCCGCAGTTCCCCAGACCACCCTCGCCCTGCCCACCGCCAAGCTGCTGATCGACGGCGCGTTCGTCGAATCGCAAAGTGCCGAATGGGGCGACATCGTCAACCCCGCGACGCAGGAAACGATCGGCCGCGTGCCGTATGCGACGCTCGACGAGGTCGACGCCGCGATCGCGTCCGCGCAGCGCGCATTCCAGACGTGGAAAACGACGCCGATCGGCGCACGGCTGCGCATCATGCTGAAGTTCCAGGATCTCGTGCGCCGCAATCTCGAACGGATCGCGCACACGCTGACGGCCGAGCAAGGCAAGACGCTGCCCGACGCGCAGGGCGACATCTTCCGCGGCCTCGAAGTGGTCGAACATGCCTGCTCGATCGGCACGCTGCAGCAAGGCGAATTCGCGGAGAACGTCGCGGGCGGCGTCGACACCTACACGCTGCGCCAGCCGATCGGCGTGTGCGCGGGCATCACGCCGTTCAACTTCCCCGGCATGATCCCGCTGTGGATGTTCCCGATGGCGATCGTCTGCGGCAACACGTTCGTGCTGAAGCCGTCGGAGCAGGACCCGCTGTCGACGATGCAGCTCGTCGAACTCGCGATCGAGGCCGGCGTGCCCAAAGGTGTCCTGAACGTCGTGCACGGCGGCAAGACGGTGGTCGACCGCCTGTGCACGCATCCGGACATCAAGGCGATCTCGTTCGTCGGCTCGACGCGCGTCGGCACGCACGTGTACAACCTCGGCAGCCAGCACGGCAAGCGCGTGCAGTCGATGATGGGCGCGAAGAACCACGCGGTGGTGCTGCCCGATGCGCACCGCGAGCAGACGATCAACGCGCTCGTCGGCGCGGGCTTCGGCGCGGCCGGCCAGCGCTGCATGGCGACGTCGGTCGTCGTGCTCGTCGGCCCGGCGCGCGACTGGCTGCCCGAGCTCGTCGAGAAGGCGAAGCGCTTGAAGGTGAATGCGGGCGCGGAAGCCGGCACCGACGTCGGCCCGGTCGTGTCGAAGGCCGCGAAGGAACGCATCCTGTCGCTGATCGACGAAGGCGTGAAGGCCGGCGCGAAGCTCGAACTCGACGGCCGCAACGTGAAGGTGCCCGGCTACGAGCGCGGCAACTTCGTCGGCCCGACGATCTTCTCGGGCGTGACGACCGACATGTCGATCTATACGGAAGAAATCTTCGGGCCGGTCGTGGTCGTACTCGAAGCCGACACGCTCGACGAAGCGATCGCGCTCGTCAACCGCAACCCGATGGGCAACGGCGTCGGGCTGTTCACGCAGAGCGGCGCGGCCGCGCGCAAGTTCCAGAGCGAGATCGACATCGGCCAGGTCGGCATCAACATCCCGATTCCGGTGCCGGTACCCTACTTCAGCTTCACGGGCTCGCGCGGCTCGAAGCTCGGCGATCTCGGCCCGTACGGCAAGCAGGTCGTGCAGTTCTACACGCAGACGAAGACGGTCACCGCGCGCTGGTTCGACGACGATGCGACGGCCGGCGGCGTGAACACGACGATCGCGCTGCGCTGATAGATATGCATGCGGCCGGACCAAGCGTCGAAACGTCAGGTCTGGGCGCCCGCGAAGCATGGGACCGGACCAAGCGCTGAAGCGCCAAGTCCGGTCGACCGCGAAGCATGGGACCGGACTAAGCGCTGAAGCGCCAAGTCCGGTCGACCGCGAAGCATGGGACCGGACTAAGCGCTGAAGCGCCAAGTCCGGTCGACACACAGGAGACTGCACATGGAAATCGCATTCATCGGGCTCGGCAACATGGGCGGCCCCATGGCCGCCAACCTGCTCAAGGCCGGCCACGCGCTGACGGTGTTCGACCTCGACGCGAACGCGGTGAACGCCGCGGTGCGCGCGGGCGCAACGGCGGCCGGCTCGCCGCGCGACGCGGCCGCGCGCGGGGCGGTCGTGATCACGATGCTGCCGGCCGCGCAGCACGTGCGCGCCGTCTACCTCGGCGACGACGGCGTGCTGGCCGGCGCACGCGCAGGCGCAACGCTGATCGACTGCAGCACGATCGACCCCGGTACCGTGCGCGCGGTAGCGGAAACCGCCGCGCAGCGCGACTTCCCGCTCGCCGACGCGCCCGTGTCGGGCGGCACCGGCGGCGCGCAGGCCGGCACGCTGACCTTCATGGTCGGCGCGGACGCCGCGCTGTTCGAGCGCATCCGCCCCGTGCTGCTCGACATGGGCAGGAACGTCGTGCATTGCGGCGGCACAGGCACCGGGCAGATCGCAAAGATCTGCAACAACCTGCTGCTCGGGATCTCGATGATGGGCGTATCGGAAGCGATGGCGCTCGGCGCTGCGCTCGGCATCGAGCCGGCCGTGCTGGCCGGCATCATCAACACGTCGACCGGCCGCTGCTGGAGCTCGGACACGTACAACCCGTATCCGGGCGTGAACGACGCGGCGCCGGCCGCGCGCGGTTATGCGGGCGGTTTCGCGGCGAACCTGATGCTGAAGGATCTCGGGCTCGCGACCGAAGCCGCACGAAGCGCGCACCAGCCGGTGTGGATGGGCGCGGTCGCGCAGCAGCTCTATCAGTCGATGAGCCAGCAGGGGCTCGGCACGCTCGACTTCTCCGCATGCGTGAAGCTGTACGAGGCACAGCCGGCATAGCCTGCGCAGCCGACGCCGGACGTGCGCCGACCCGCGATGCGCTTGCGCGTATCGCGGGTCGGATTGCATCCGGGGAAGGAAAACGCAGGTGCCGCTTCAGGCGGCGGTCGCACGGCAATGCCGCGAGCCGTTCAACCGCGCGGGTTCGACGCCGTCTCGAAGGTCGGATGGCACTCGAACGCGAGTTCGGAGCGTGCGTCGACACGGCGGCCGCCGGTCAGCGACTCCTGCTTCATGCTCGCGCGCATCCCGCGCTGCGTGCAGTAGTTGGTGGCTTCGTTGACGGCCTTCTCATGGGCATCGGCCCACGTCGTCGACACGCCGACCGTGCGCGTCGTCACGGTGAATACGTTCGGGTTCGACGTCGCGGTCACGTCGGAAGCGGTTGAACACGCGGCGAGCAAGCATGCGGCAGCCGCGACGGTCAACCATCGCAGGGTTCGAAAAGAAACTGACATGGACATGAGGGCAGGCACACGTCGGCCCGACGTGCATTGAACAACATAGGCGACAGTATGCCTGCCCGATCGCCGGAGATCATGCCCTTTTCAGTGAACACATTGTTTCGAATGGTTAAACGATGGCCGATGCAGGCAAGATTTACAGCCCGGCGCCGCGCCCGTTTTCATCGCGCAAGTAGTTTTGCCCGGTCGTCGCGCCATTTCGTGCCCTCACGCTCGTGCGCCGGTCAATGCACGCGCTCCTGCCTGATCCTCGCCGATGCTTCGGCCAGGTTGCGCCACGCCGGCTGCCCCGGCGCATAGCGCGCGCGAATGTACGCGGCGAGTTCGGCCATCTGCCGATCGTCGAACGCGTCGCCGAAGCCCGGCATGTAACCGAGCCGGTCGGTGGCCGGCTGGTCGATCCCGTGATGCAGCACGCGCAGCAGGTTGTCCGGCGCCGCCTGGCTGACGCTCGTGTTGAGCCCCATCAGCGGGCGCACGCCGAAATGCCCGACGCCGCCCGATTCCGCGTGACAGACCGCGCACGCCGCGTCGAACGCGCGGCGGCCGTTCTCGAGGCCGAGCGTCGCGACGGTTTCCGCACCGCGTGCCTGACGGCTGGCCGCGTCTGCGGCCACCGCGGCGTCGACGGGTGGCGACAGCGACGCAAGGTAGTGCGCGATCGCCCGTACGTCCGGCTCGGGCAGCGACGCAAGCCCCGCGACGACGGGCGCCATCGGCCCGGCCGCGACGCCGTGCTGCGCGGAGAAGCCCGTGCGCAGGTAGTCGAACAACGCGCCTTCGGTCCACGGCACCGGTGCGGCCGGCGACGCGACGAGCGGCGGCGCGACCCATCCTTCCGCTTCGCCGCCCGACAGGTACGCGAAGCCGCCCTTCTCCGCGCCCAGCGCATTGCGCGGCGTGTGGCACGCGCCGCAGTGCCCGGCGCCGTCGACCAGATACTTGCCGCGATTCCACATCGCGGAGCGTGCCGGGTCCGGCGCGAACGGCCGCGCGTCGTGAAACAGCCAGTTCCAGCCGGCGACGAGGCGCCGCTGGTCGAGCGGGAACGGCAGCTTCGTCTTCGGCGGCACATGCTTCACCGGCGGCTGCGACATCAGGTACGCATAGAGCGCGAGCAGGTCCGGCTCGCTCAGCTTCGCGAACGCCGTGTACGGGAACGCCGGGTACAGGTGCGTGCCGTCGCGCGAGATGCCTTCGCGCATCGCGCGTGCGAACGCCGGATACGACCATGTGCCGATGCCGGTTTCCGGATCGGGCGTGAGGTTCGTCGTGTAGATCGTGCCGAACGGCGTATCGAGCGCGAGCCCGCCCGCGTTGGTCGCGCCGCCGGGCGCGGTGTGGCATACCGCGCAATCGCCGGCGATCGCGACCTGGCGGCCGCGTTCGAGCATCGCCGCGCTCCACATCGCGCCGTCCGCGCCGCCGGGTGCGACAGGCGCGATCGGCGCGGGCCCCGGCAGGATCGCGCACGCGAGCCCGATCAGCCCGCCGACCACGCCGCCCGCGCCGCCGCCGGCCAGCCAGCGGCGCCAGCGCGAAACGCGGCGCGGCCCGACATGCGGCCCATCGCCGGAATCAGCCGGCGCCGGTTGCGCGAGGGCCGCGCGAATGCGCTCGGCATCGAACGGCGGTGCGCGAAAACGCACGCCCGTCGCGTCGTACAGCGCATTCGCGATCGCCGCCGCGGCCGGTGCCGCCGCCTGCTCGATCCGGCGCGCATCGTGCGCGGACAGTTCGCCGTGCGCGCGGTGCGCCGCATCGTCGGAAGCAACCAGTTCATGCGCGATCGCGTCCGGCTGCGCACCGGCATCGCTCTCGTCGTGCGCGGGCCGCGCCGACAACCGCGCGCCCATCACGCGCGAAATCGCCGCCTCGATCTGCCATGCGGGCAAACCGGCCATCGATGCGTCGCCCGGTTTGCCCGCACCTTGTCCGGCCACGACGCGCCGCACCGCGACGTCGCCGGTCGCGCGGTCGACATCGAGATCGACGACCCATGCGGACCAGCGTGTGTCGCCTTCACGTGCGGCAGCTGCTGCCGGTGGTTCGCCGCCGGACGGTGCCGCAAGCGCGCCGGCGCCATCGAATGCGAAGCCGCGACCGCTGACGCGCGAACGCGCGTTCGCGTCGGCCGCGACCGGCGCGCCCCATGCAGCGCGTTCGCTGACCATCCGGATAATCTCGCGCGGCCCCGCATCCCGCGCTGCATCGAGATGCTGCAGGCGCAACGCGACCGGGTCGCGCCGCAACGCGCCCGCGAGTTCGTCGACGAAGGATTCACGGGCGAACACGTGCGCATGGCCGGGAATTGCATGACCGACGTCGGCCAGTTCGATCGACGTCTGCGCGTGCCGGTAGACGAACGGCGATGCGGGGCCGGATTCCTTACCCTCGATCGTCGAACCGCGAAGATCGTCCGTTATCGCGCTAGCTGCCTGCGCGCGATAGCGCCAGCTCGTCATCCGCCCGTCGGGTGCGGTCCGGGTTTCGATATCGAGCGATGCGTGCGTGCGCGTATCGCCGACCGGCCATTCGTAGCGTGCGTGATGCGTACTCGATACGTCGGCGGTGCCTTCGTCGCGCGGCTCGTGCGTCGTCACGCGCCCCTGCTCGACCGGCGGGTTCAGGTCATGCTTCATCGCCGTCCCGCAGATAGCGTGCGGCACGATGCACGGCCCGGATGATCTCCAGGTGCGTGCCGCAGCGGCACAGGTTGAAACGCAGCGCATCGCGGATCGCCGCATCGTCCGGCGCGGGGTTGCGGTCGAGCAGCGCCTTCGTGCTCATGATCATCCCGTTCAGGCAATAACCGCATTGCGCGGCCTGCTCGTCGATGAACGCGCGCTGGATCGGATGCGGTGCGTCGCGCGACCCGAGCCCTTCCAGCGTCGTGACGTCGCGCCCGCTCGCGGCGGCGGCCGGCACCACGCACGAACGCGTCGCCTGCCCGTCGACGAGCACCGTGCACGCGCCGCACTGCCCGAGCCCGCAGCCGTATTTCGGGCCGTTGAGCGCGCAGTCGTTGCGCAGGACCAGCAGCAGCGGCGCGTCGGGCGCGGCCTCGTCGAAGGTGTGCGGCGTGCCGTTCACGCGAAACGCCAGCGGCCGCGACGGAGAAGCGGGATGGGACATGAATGGATCCGGAATGCGGCGTGCAGGCCGAGGGCCGGCGCACGCCCGACGACATATAACACGCCGAAAAACACGGGTTCCGGCACATCGATCCCCGCGACAGCGAAGCGCCGGCCGGCGCGGGAATCGCGTGCGCGTCAGGCCGCGGCCGCCACGTTGTTGCGCGACGGCGAGACGAGCGGCACGTCGAACACGTCGTAGCCGAACACCCAAGACGGATCCTCGTTCGTGCGCAGCCACGTGTTGTTGTGCGACACGAGCTGCACCTTCGACGCGCGCGCCGCGCGATTCGCCTCGTACAGCGCAAACGCGCCCGCGTAGTCGCTCGCACCGACCTCGTCGAGACAGCGCGCGAGCATCGCCGCATCCTCGATCGCCATCGCCGCGCCCTGCGCCATGTGCGGCTTCATCGGATGGCATGCGTCGCCGAGCAGCACGAGCCGGCCGCGGCTCCACAGCGGCAGCGGATCTCGTTCGAGCAGCGGCCACTTGGTGATCGACGGCGACACGTCGATCAGGTGCTGGATGTCGGCGTGGAAACCCGCGAACGCGTCGCGCATCTCGTCGCGGCTGCTGTCGACCATCGACACGCCTTCGGGCCATTCGGCCTGCGGCACGCCGGTCACGTAGTAATACTCGTCGCGCTTCTCGGTCACGTAGTAGACCATCATGTGGCGATCCTCCGACCACCACTTCACGCACATGTCGTACGGCTTGTTGCCGAGCAGCGATGCCGGAAACACCGCGCGGTGCGCGACATAACCCGTATAGCGCGGCGGCTCCGCACCGAGCAGGTGCTCGCGGATCCGCGAATTCACGCCGTCCGCGCCGATCACGATGTCGGCCGTCTCGACGCTGCCGTCGGAGAACGTCAGGCGCACCGCGTCGCCGGTGTCCTCCACCGCCGCGAGCCGCTTGCCGAAGCGGATCGTGCCGGGCGTCACCGCCTGCGTCATCAATGCGTGGAAATCGCCGCGATGCACGGTCAGGTAGCTCGCGCCGTAGGTCTTGCGCGCGTAGTCGCCGAGCGGGATCTGCGCGAGCACGTCGGCCGTCTGCCAGTCGCGGCTGTACCAGAAATCCGGATGCGAACCCATCGTGTTCAGCGCGTCCTCGCAGCCGATGCGCCGCATGATCTTCATCACGTTCGGGCCGAGGTGGATGCCCGCGCCGAGGCGCGAGAACGCCGGCGCCTGCTCGTACAGCGCGACGTCGTAGCCGCCGCGCTGAAGCAGCGCCGCGGCGGCCGTGCCGCCGAGACCGGCGCCGATGATTGCGATACGGGGTGTGCTCATGCGGATCTCCTGATCGTGAGCCCGTCGCCTGACGCGGCGCTAGAACGGGCGGATTGAATGGCGTTTATTTAGCGTACACACTCAATTTATTCAGGACAAGCGGATTGTTGATCGCTGCAATCTCATTCGGGAAAACACCGATAAATACTCGTATATCCACGTACTCAAACGCTCAACACGCGCCGAGCATCATTTTGATACATTGCCATTTTCAAATGTACACACTAGACTTTGCTCGAAATCCGGCGATCCCGCGCCAGCGTGCCGCCCCTCCCTTACCGACACGGAGCCTCCCGTCATGAGCAAGACCTACCGCATCGGCCAGATCGTGCCGAGTTCCAACACGACGATGGAAACCGAGATCCCCGCAATGCTGCGGTTGCGCGAAACGATCCGCCCCGAGCGCTTCACGTATCACTCGAGCCGGATGCGGATGAAGAAGGTCGTCAAGGAGGAACTGGCGGCGATGGATGCCGAATCCGACCGCTGCGCGGTCGAACTGAGCGACGCGCGCGTCGACGTGCTCGGTTACGCATGCCTCGTCGCGATCATGGCGATGGGGCACGGCTACCACCGCGTGTCGCAGGCGCGCCTGACCAAGCACACGGCCGACAACGGTGCACAGGCGCCCGTGCTGACGAGCGCGGGTGCGCTCGTCGACGCGCTGAAGGTGATCGGCGCGAAGCGCATCGTCGTCGTCGCGCCGTATATGAAGCCGTTGACGGAACTCGTGGTCGACTACATCCGCAACGAAGGCTTTGAAGTGCTCGGCTACCGCGCGCTGGAAATTCCCGACAACCTCGACGTCGGCCGTCACGATCCGGCACGCCTGCCCGACATCGTGAAAACGCTGCCGTACCAGGACGCCGACGCGATCGTGCTGTCCGCATGCGTGCAGATGCCGTCGCTGCCGGCCGTCGCGAAGGTCGAGGCGATGACGGGCAAGCCGGTGATCACGGCCGCGATCGCGACCACCTACGCGATGCTGCGCGAGCTCGACCTCGAGCCGGTCGTGCCCGGCGCCGGCGCGCTGCTGTCCGGCGCGTACTGAACGCTGCCCTTCCGACGGAGTCCATTCATGCCCTCGACTTTCCTGTACGGCGCGAACATCCGCGCGAACGGCATCCGCCAGCACTACCTGCGCTACGGCGGCGCGACCGGCGCGCGCGCATCGCGCCCTGCGATCGTGCTGATTCCCGGCATCACGAGCCCCGCGATCACCTGGGGTTTCGTCGGTGAGACATTCGGCGCGACGTTCGACACCTATGTGCTCGACGTGCGCGGCCGCGGGCTGTCCGACGCATCGCCATCGCTCGACTACAGCCTCGATGCGCAGGCCGACGACGTCGCGGCGCTCGTCGCCGCGCTCGGCCTGCCGCGCACGAGCCTCGTCGGCCATTCGATGGGCGCGCGGATCGCCGCGCGTGCGGCGCGGCGCGACATCCGCGGGCTCGCATCCGTCGTGCTCGTCGATCCGCCCGTGTCGGGCCCGAACCGCCGCGACTATCCGGGCAAGCTGCCGTGGTACATCGACTCGATGGCGCTCGCGCGCGCCGGCACCGACGCCGAAGGCATGCGCGCGTTCTGCCCGACCTGGACCGATGCCGAACTGCAGTTGCGCGCCGAGTGGCTGCATACCTGCGACGAGCGCGCGGTACGCGCGAGCTATGAAGGATTCCATACCGACGATTTCCATGCGGACGCCGCACAACTGGCCGTGCCATCGCTGCTGATCACGGCCGAACGCGGCGACGTGGTGCGCGACGACGACGTCGCGGAACTGCAGCGCGCGACGCCGTCGATGCAGCACGTGCGCGTGCCCGACGCCGGCCACATGATCCCGTGGGACAACGCGCCGGGCTTCTACGCGGCGTTCGGCAGCTTTCTCGGCGCGCCGCTCGCGGCCTGATCGCTCGGCGGCCGCCCTTTTTCCCTCACGCCTTTACCGGAGCCGACGATGCCAGTCAGCGACACCCAACTGATCGACGCGTGGAAGCAGGTGCTCACGCTGTCGCGCCTCGAACCGGGCCAGACCGTCACGATCCTGACGAGCGCGGCCACCCACCCGCAGACGCTGTCGTGCGCGCTGATCGCGACGCAATCGATGGGCGCGATCGTCAACCGGCTCGACCTGCCGCCGGTGAACGGCGAGAAAGCGTTCAGCCGCGACCCGCTCGCGTATCTCGGCACGACGCCGCTGACCGGCAACAAGGCCGCGATCGCCGCGCTGCGCGAGAGCGACCTCGTGCTCGACCTGATGACGCTGCTGTTCTCGCCCGAACAGCACGAGATCCTGAAATCCGGCACGAAGATCCTGCTCGCGGTCGAGCCGCCCGAAGTGCTCGTGCGGATGGTGCCGACGCTGGCCGACCGCACACGCGTGCTCGCCGCGGCGAAGCAAATCGCCGCCGCCCGCGAGATGCGCGTGACGTCGGCGGCCGGCACCGCGCTCACCTGCCCGCTCGGCGACTTCTCGCCGACTGCCGAATACGGCTTCGTCGACGCGCCCGGCCGCTGGGATCACTGGCCGAGCGGTTTCGCGCTGACCTACCCGAACGACCGCACCGCGCGCGGCACGATCGTGATCGACCGCGGCGACATCCTGCTGCCGCAGAAGCACTATGTAAGCGAGCCGATCGCGCTGACCGTCGAAGGCGGTTATGCGACGCGCATCGAAGGCGGCGTCGACGCCGACCTGCTGCGCGACTACATGGAGACCTTCGCCGACCCCGAAGGCTATGCGATCTCGCATATCGGCTGGGGGCTGCAGCCGCGCGCGCGCTGGTCGACGCTCGGGCTGTACGACCGCGAGGCGACGATCGGGATGGACGCGCGCGCGTTCGAGGGCAACTTCCTGTTCTCGCTCGGCCCGAACAACGAAGGCGGCGGCAACCGCACGACCACCTGCCACATCGACATTCCGCTGCGCCGCTGCACGGTCGAACTCGACGGCGCAACCGTCGTGCGCGACGGCCGCGTGACCGATCAACCTGCGTGACCGACGAGCGCCAGACACCATGAACGATCTTTCCCATCACGCCGAAGCGAACGTCTACCGCCAGCAGGGTTTCGGCACGCCGCTGCCGCCGCACGGCAACATCGGCCTGCTGATCGTCGACTTCGTGGTCGGCTTCGCCGATCCCGCGACGTTCGGCGGCGGCAACATCGCGCCGGCGATCGCACGCACGACGCACGCGCTCGCGCTGGCGCGCGAACGCGGCTGGCCCGTCGCGCACAGCCGCATCGTGTACGCGGACGACGGCAGCGACGACAACGTCTTCTCGCTGAAGGTGCCCGGCATGGCGACGCTGACCGAGCATCATCCGAACAGCGCGATCGTGCCCGAGCTCACGCCCGCGGCCGGCGAACTCGTCGTACGCAAGACCGTGCCATCGGCATTCTTCGGCACGCAACTGGCGCCCTGGCTCGCGCAGCGCGCGGTGCAGACGCTGCTCGTCGCGGGCGCCGTGACGAGCGGCTGCGTGCGTGCGAGCGTCGTCGACGCAATGTCGCACGGGTTCCGCCCGCTCGTGCTCGCGGATTGCGTCGGCGATCGCGCGATCGCGCCGCACGACGCGAACCTGTTCGACATGCAGCAGAAATATGCGGCCGTGATGCCGCTCGACGACGCGATCGCGGCGATCGATGCCATGCACGCACACGCACGCTGAGTCGCGACGGATCGCGGGCGGCGCATGCGTCGCCCGCGATTGACGCTGCGCTTTTGGCGGCCTAGATTGGCCTGACGCGCGCCGCCCGAACCCTCTCCGCCGCAACCGGTCGCCGGCCGCGCCGCTCCCGACAGGACACCTTCCCCGTGAACCGTTCCGAATTGCTCGTGCGCGACGGCTGCCTGACCGTGATCCGCCCGCCCGCACCTCCGCCCAAGCCGGCGCCCGGCCAGCCGGGCAGCCTGTCGTCCTACGTGCCGGCACTGCCCGAAGTCTTCGTCGCGATTCTCGATGACGGCCGCATCCTCGCGTTCAACGGACACGTCGATCTCGGCACCGGCATCCGCACGTCGCTCGCACAGATCGTCGCCGAGGAACTCGACGTGCCGGCCGCACGCGTGACGATGGTGCTCGGCGACACGGCCGCGACACCGAACCAGGGCCCGACCATCGCGAGCGCGACGATCCAGATTTCCGCGACGCCGCTGCGCTGCGCGGCCGCGCAGACGCGCCACGCGCTGCTGGCGCTTGCCGCCGAGCGGTTCAGTGTCGACGTGGAGCGGCTGGTTATCGACAACGGGACCATTTCGGCGGACGGGCAAACGGCGACGTTCGCGGCGCTCGTCACCATGCATCGCATCGCGCTGACGCTGGACCTGAACACGCGCACGAAAGATCCCGCGCTGTACCGGATCGTCGGCAAGTCGGCGCCGCGCGTCGACCTGCCCGCGAAAGCGACCGGCCAGCTCACGTTCGTGCACGACATGCGCGTGCCGGGCATGCTGCACGGCCGTGTCGTGCGGCCGCCGTATGCGGGCCACGACAGCGGCCCGTTCGTCGGCACGTCGCTCGTCGACGTCGATCGCGCGTCGGTCGCCGACGTGCCGGGGCTGGTGGCTGTCGTCGCGATCGGCGATTTCGTCGGCGTGGTTGCCGAACGCGAGGAACATGCGATCCGCGCGGCGCGCCAGTTGCGCGTGACGTGGCGGCCGCATACCGCGCTGCCGCCGCTCGACGAGCCGGCCGCCGCGATCGCCGCCGCGCCGGCCAAGCGCCGCGTGCTGCTCGACGAAGGCGATGTCGACGCGGCGCGCGCGTTGCCCGACACGATCACGCTGTCGCGCACCTATGCGTGGCCGTTCCAGATGCACGGCTCGATCGGCCCGTCATGCGCGCTCGCCGACTACCGGGAACCGGGCGACGGCCGGATCACCGTGTGGTCCGGCACGCAGAATCCCGTATCGCTGCGCTACGACCTCGCGACGCTCGTCGCGCGCGACGAAGCCGATTTCGACGTCGTGCGGATGGAAGCGGCCGGCTGCTACGGCCGCAACGGCGCGGACGACGTGTGCGGCGACGCGCTGCTGCTGTCGCGTGCGGTCGGCCGCCCGGTGCGCGTGCAACTGTCGCGTGCGGACGAGCATCTATGGGAACCGAAAGGCGCCGGCCAGTCGATGCAGGTAACCGGCACAGTCACCCGCGACGGCCGCCTGCTCGGCTACGACTTCACGACGCGCTATCCGTCGAACGACGCGCCGCTGCTCGCGGCGTTGCTGACCGGCACGATCGCGCCCGAGCCGCGCGTGTTCGAGATGGGCGATCGCACGGCCGTGTCGCCGTACGCGAGCCCGCATCGCCGCTTCGTCTGCGAGGATCTCGCGCCGCTCGTGCGTGCGTCGTGGCTGCGCGGCGTGTCGGCATTGCCGAACTCGTTCGCGCACGATGCGTTCGTCGACGAATGCGCGGCGTTGACGGGCATCGATCCGCTCGTATTCCGGCTGCGCCATCTGCAGGACACGCGCGCGACCGAACTGCTGCAGGCCGTGGCCGACCGCGCGGGCTGGACGCCGCGCCCGGCGCACGCGCATCGCGAACACGACGGCGCGCGCCTCGCGCGCGGTCGCGGCGTCGCGTATGCGCGCTACGTGCACAGCCGCTTCCCCGGTTTCGGCGCGGCGTGGTCGGCATGGATCGTCGACCTGAGCGTCGATCGCGTGTCGGGCGAGATACGCATCGAACGCGTGACGGTCGGCCAAGACACCGGCACGATGATCAACCCGGATGGCGTGCGCCACCAGATCCACGGCAACGTGATCCAGGTATTGAGCCGCACGCTGAAGGAGCGCGTGCGGTTCGCGGACGGCAAGGTCGCGTCGCGCGAATGGGCGAGCTATCCGATCCTGACGTTCGCGGAAGTGCCGGACGTCGATGTCGTGCTGATGCCGAGACAAGGCGAGCCGCCGCTCGGCGCGGGCGAATCGGCGTCGGTGCCGGGCCCTGCGGCGGTTGCGAACGCGTTGTTCGACGCGACCGGCGTGCGGTTCTACGCGCCGCCGTTTACGCCCGAAGCGGTGCGCGCGGCGCTGCGCGAGGCCGGCCGGCTGATGAGCGCCGATGAAGCCGCTGCGCCCGCAACCGCCGGCGCTGCGTAGGCCGGCCGGCGCCCCGCGTGCGCATCACGCTTCGCCGTCTTCTTCCATCATCTTGCGCAGCAGGAACTGCAGCGCGACCCGCTCGCCCGGATTGAGCGCGCCATACGTGCGCTCCGTGACCTGCCTCGCGAACGGCACAGTACGGTCGATCAGCGCGAGCCCGGTCGCGGTCGCGCGCACGATCAGCTTGCGGCCGTCGTTCGGGTCGGGCAGCACCTCGATCAGCGCGCGCGTCTTCAGGCGCTCGACGACGCCGCGAATCGTCGCCTGGTCGATCGCGGTCGCCTTGACGATGTCGTTCAGCGAGCACGCCTGGCGTTCCTTGACCGCGCACAGCGTCACGAACTGCGCGGCCGTGAGATCCGAATCGGGGATCGCTTCCTGGAAGATCGACACGTGCCGCTGATACGCACGGCGCAGCAAATGTCCGATCTGGTCGTGAAAGTCGTAGGAATCCTTGGAAGACGCCATGAAAGTGAAGGCCTGTGCCGCATGCAAGTGAAAGACAAGCAGTGTACACCCTCAATTTGGCGCAACCGGCGGCCGGGCGGCCGCTTCATTGCGGTGCATCAGGATTAGCGGCACCCGGCACGCATCGCGCCTGACGATCGCCTGACGGCGGCGGATCACCGGCCGATGCCGTCGCCTAACGGTCGCCCCGTGCGTCCGGGCCTGCTGCCTCACGTGCATTTGCACGCTGCGACACACTCTCGCGCACACACTTCACTTTTGAGCGCATACGCACGAATTTTGTGCATGCTTTCGCGCGCTCGCAGGCCATTTCCACATGCGTTTTAGATCGTCAAAAGCCCTATCAAAAGCGCGGTTTTTCTCATGCAGACACTTACCTCCAAGCGGCCGGATTCATGCCTGTGCGATTCGGTATTTTCTAGTGTGTACGCTATTTAATTGCCGTGATATACAGACTCCAGTGCGCGGCGAAATGTCCGCCCGCGTCGATCGGCCACCCATTCATCCGTCACACTCGAACAGGGGCAATCCCATGTCTACCGCACACCCGAGCGCCGCCGTTTCCCCCGACGACGCGCAGCACGGCAATCTCTATCGCAAGGTCACGCTGCGCCTGATCACCCTCTTCTGCCTGTGCTACTTCGCGGCCTATCTCGACCGCATCAATATCGGGCTCGCGAAACTCCAGATGCTCGACGCGCTGAAGTTCAGCGATACCGTGTACGGGCTCGGCGCCGGCCTGTTCTTCGCCGGCTACATCCTGTTCGAAGTCCCAAGCAACCTGGTGCTGCAGCGCGTCGGCGCGAAGCTGTGGATCGCGCGGATCATGATCACGTGGGGCCTGCTGTCGGGTGCGACGATGTTCGTGCACACGCCGATGCAGTTCTACGTCGTGCGCTTCCTGCTCGGCGCCGCCGAAGCCGGCTTCCTGCCGGGCGTGCTGCTGTACCTGACGCAGTGGTATCCCGATGCGCGCCGCGCACGGATCGTCGCGCTGTTCATGGTCGGCCTGCCGCTGTCGAGCATGATCGGCAGCCCGATCTCCGGCTGGATCATGCGCGCGTTCGACGGCACGCACGGGCTCGGCGGCTGGCAGTGGCTGTTCCTGCTCGAAGCACTGCCGTCGGTGCTGCTCGGCTTCGCGGTGCTGCGCTGGCTGCCCAACAGCATCGAATCCGCGCAATGGCTAAACGCGGACGAAAAGCGGATGCTGCGCGCGAATCTCGACGCCGATCCGTCCGGCAACAAGAGCCACGCGCTCGGCAAGGCCTTCTCCGATCCGAAGGTATGGGCGCTCGGCCTGATCGACCTGTGCGTGCTGCTCGGCCTGTATGCGGTGAGCTTCTGGCTGCCGACGATCCTGCGCGACACCGGCGTGAAGGATGCGTATCACATCGGCTGGCTGATGGTGATTCCGAATGCCGCGGCCGTGCTCGCCACGCTGTATTGCGGCGCGAGCTCGGATCGCGCGCGCGAACGCCGCTGGCATATCGTCGTACCGTTCGTGGTGTCGGCCGTCGCGCTGGCGATCGCGGCCTCGTCGTTGCACGGCACGCTCGGGACGGTACTGCTGTTTTCGCTGATCAACGCAGGCGCGGCTGCCGCGATGCCGGTCGTCTGGGCGTTGCCGTCCACGTTCCTGAAGGGCTCCGCCGCGGCCGGCGGGATCGCGTTCGCGTGCTCGATCGCGAACCTCGGCGGGTTCGGCAGCACCTACTTCATCGGCTGGCTGCGCGACACGTTCCATTCGCAAAGCGCGGGGCTGTATGGCTTCGCCGCGTGCATGCTGGTCGGCTGCGCACTCGCGCTCGCGTATCCGGCAAAACTCGTGAACCGCTGACGCAACGCGTCGCCTGCCGCGACGCTGCCCTTTTTTACAACCGCCCGCGTCAGGCTCGTTCGCCACACACCCGCCCTCGTTTCGCGCCCGCGCCGCCACCCCACGCGCGCGGGCGCGGGTTTCCCGCCCTCGTCGACCGCGCAGGCACATCGCTTGCGCCATCGACGCGCCCGCCTCCCCGGCGGACAGCATCCTTCACCCAACCTGCGCTGCGCACCGCGCGATCCAGCGCGGCGTTCCCGCGTCGCCAGCAGGTTCCCTGAACGAGAGGACGACATGAAATCAATACGAACACTGGTGGCCCTGTGCTCCGTCATTTCCGTGCTCGCGGCGTGCGGCGGCGACGGCAACGACGTCGGCACCGAACTCGGCATCTCGAAGCCGCAGGCGCGCTTCATCAACGCGGTCCCGGCCGGGCCGAACCTCGACTACTACCTGAACGCGAAGATCGACCAGGCGGGTGTCGCGTACAAGGGCGTGACGCGCTATCACGACATCGACTCGGGCACGCAGAACGCGAGCTACGACATCTCGGGCACGACGACGACCATCGCCGCGCAATCGTTCAGCGCGGCGAACGGCCATCACTACACGACGATCGCGCTGCCGAGCAAGTCGTCGGCGATTTCCGTCATCGACGATCCGTACAACAAGGGCTTGCTGTCGGACAAGGCGCGCGTGCGCAGCTTCAACGCGTCGCCGAACGCGCAGAACGTCGACGTATACGTCGTTCCGCCCGGCACCGACATCTCGACGCAAAGCCCGACGCTGGCGGGCGCGGCCTACCAGAACGCGGTGCCGGCATCGACGCAGGATTCGATCTACCTCAATGGCGGCAGCTACCAGGTGATCGTCACGGTGGCCGGCAGCAAAGCACCGATCCTCAAGACCGCGCCGGTCACCATCAACAACAACGCCGACTGGCTGCTCTTGACGATTCCGTCGGGCGGGATCGGCGACGTGACGCCGAACGACATTCACGTGCTCGTTGCACAGGGCAACGATGCCGATACGTCGGCACTGGAGCTGGGCCCGCAGTAAGGGCTCCAAACGGTCGCGGCGGCCGGTGCGGTTGCGCCGGCCGCCGGATGATCTCCAGCCTCGGCATCAGTCGACCCGCTCGAGACGGATCACATGCTCGGCGCGCGTGCCGGTGCCGTGCTCGACAGCGATATCGACATCGCCGACATGGCGCACGCGCCAGCCCGGCCGCGTCGCGATCTGCGGCAGGTTGCCGGACGGGCGGCTCTCGATCCCGCCGAGCCCTTCGTCGGGCGTATCGACCGCGTCGTCGAGCGACGCATTCGAATGGATCACGTTGTCGTGCCACTCCGATGCGCCCGCGGCCGCTTCCATGCCCTTGCCGTCGACGTCGACCGTGTTGTCGGTCATCGCCATGTTCGCGTTGTCGAGCGTGACGATCCGGCCGGCCGCGCGCCGCACGGGGTCTCCGCTGTCGACCGCGTGCGCGCCGACGTCGATCGGCGGCAGGCCGGTCGGCATTTTCCCCGCGACCGCCTCCGGCGTCAGCGGGTGCCGCGCCACCTCGGCGGCCTGGGTCGCCGCGTCGGGCATGTCGCCGGCCGCCGGCGTCTTTACCGGGCTCTTCTCGATCTGTTCCCGCTGCTTTTGCGGGTCAGGGTTCGATTCCGCGTTCTGCATCGCACCTCCTGTCCGGCCGGCGTGCGCCGGCTCGAGCCGGCGCCGCCGGTCCTGGAATCGCTACAACGGTCCTTGCAAATCTTTCATGCGCACGGCCGCGCACACGCGCGCCACCCTGCGCCCGTGCGAAGCCCGCACGGCACTCGATCCGCGAACGGCGCACTTGCGCGCCGTCCTCCCAGTCGCGCAGCCGCCCTTCAGCCGCCGCTCGCGCCGCCCGGCGCGGAAGCGGCGCCAGGCATGCTTGCGCCGCTTCCGGCCGCTCCGCTGCCCGGCATGCCCGACGGTGCGGTGGACGGCGCAGCCGACATGCCGCTCGTTGCGCCCGACTCGCCGCTGTCGCTCTTCTTCTGGCAACCCGCGCCTGCCGCAAGGCCCGCGATCAGGATGCCGGCGAAGACGGCTCGCGATACATGACGAAATGAATATCGCTGCATGACACCTCCGCTGATGTCGATGTGGATGGAGCCCGCTGGCGAGCAATTCGCATGCCGCGCCCGGCCGCCGCTGCCGACGGCATTCCATTCATTTTTCAAATGACGCCCAGCCGAATATTTAATTTCCCATCATCGCGCCGGCCGCCCATACTCGCGAACAAATCCGAGACATAAGGTCCACGGCGGCCAAGCCGGCGCAGCGTGTACACGCTGCCGGTTTCGCGCCCCGCACATGGAAGGAGACAACGGCGTGCAACTGGAAGCCACTCACCGCCCGGGCCTCGTGCTCGGCGCGGACGACGCATCGCATCGATCCGACACGGCCTCGCGCGCCCCCGCGCTGAGCCCGCGGCTGCACAACCCCGACCTCGCGCCGACCAGGGCCGAGGGCCGGACCTGGGGCCGCTACAGCATCTTTGCGCTGTGGACCAACGACGTGCACAACATCGCGAACTACTCGTTCGCGATCGGGCTGTTCGCGCTCGGCCTGTCGGGCTGGCAGATGCTCGCGTCGCTCGCGATCGGCGCGGTGCTCGTGTACTGCTTCATGAACCTCACCGGCTACATGGGCCAGAAGACCGGCGTGCCGTTCCCGGTGATCAGCCGGATGAGCTTCGGTATCTACGGCGCGCTGCTGCCCGCGATGATCCGCGCGGTGATCGCGATCGCTTGGTTCGGTATCCAGACCTATCTCGCGTCCGTCGTGCTGCGCGTGCTGCTCACCGCGATCTGGCCGGGCCTCGCCGCATTCGACCGGAACGCGATCTTCGGGCTGTCGACGCTCGGCTGGATCACGTTCGTCGCGATCTGGCTCGTGCAGATCGGCATCCTCACGTACGGGATGGAAATGGTCCGCAAGTACGAGGGGCTCGCCGGCCCGGTGATCCTCGTCACGACGCTGTCGCTCGCCGCGTGGATGTTCAGCCGCACGGGCGGCCATCTCGCGATGTCGATCGGCAAGCCGATGACCGGCGTGAAGATGTGGACGGAGGTCTTCGCGGGCGGTTCGCTGTGGCTCGCGATCTACGGCACGCTGGTGCTCAACTTCTGCGATTTCGCCCGCTCGTCGCCGAGCGCGAAGACGGTGCGGGTCGGCAATTTCTGGGGCCTGCCGGTGAACATCCTCGTGTTCGCGACGATCAGCTTCGTGCTCGCCGGCGCGCAGTTCAAGCTGAACGGCCAGATCATCCACAGCCCGACGGAAATCATCGCGACGGTGCCGAACAAGCTGTTCCTCGTGCTTGGTTGCCTCGCATTCCTGATCGTTACGGTCGCCGTGAACATCATGGCGAACTTCGTCGCACCGGCCTTCGTGCTGACGAGCCTCGCGCCGCACCGCCTGTCGTTCCGCCGCGCGGGCCTGATCAGCGCGACGATTGCCGTGCTGATCCTGCCGTGGAACCTGTACAACAGCCCGATCGTGATCGTCTACTTCCTGTCCGGCCTCGGCGCGCTGCTCGGCCCGCTGTACGGGATCATCACGGTCGACTACTGGCTCGTACGCAAGCAGCGCGTGAACGTGCCCGACCTCTATACCGAAGCGCCGACCGGCGCCTATTTCTATACGCGCGGCGTGAACCGCAAGGCGCTCGCGGCGCTCGTGCCGTCCGCGCTGATCTCGATCACGCTCGCCGTCGTGCCGGCCTTCAGCGCGATGACGCCGTTCTCCTGGCTGCTCGGCGCGGCCATCGCGGGCAGCGTGTACTGGCTGCTGGCCGATCGCAAACGGCAATACGACGAGCGCTCGGGCGAACACATCGCGGTCGCCTGCGCGCAACACTGAACCCACGCATACGGAGTGCCCGATGAGGATCCTGGTAGTCAACGTCAACACGACCGAGTCGATCACCGACGCGATCGCCGCGCAGGCGCGGGCCGCCGCGTCGCCCGGCACGGAGATCGTCGGGCTGACGCCGCGCTTCGGCGCGGAGTCGGTCGAAGGCAACTTCGAGAGCTACCTCGCGGCGATCGCCGTGATGGATCGCGTGTTGAGCTACGACGAGCCGTATGACGCGGTGATCCAGGCCGGCTACGGCGAACACGGCCGCGAAGGCCTGCAGGAACTGCTGACGGTGCCCGTCGTCGACATCACCGAAGCGGCCGCGAGCATCGCGATGCTGCTCGGGCATCGCTACTCGGTCGTCACGACGCTCGACCGCACGGTGCCGCTGATCGAGGATCGCCTGAAGCTCGCCGGGCTCGACGCGCGCTGCGCGTCGGTGCGCGCGAGCGGCCTCGCGGTGCTCGAGCTCGAAGAGAACCCGGCCCGCGCGATCGAGTCGATCGTCGGCCAGGCGCAGCGCGCGGTGAAGGACGATCGCGCGGAAGTGATCTGCCTCGGCTGCGGCGGAATGGCCGGCCTCGACCGGCAGATCGAGGAATGCACGGGCGTGCCGGTGGTCGACGGCGTATCGGCCGCGGTCGCGCTCGCCGAGTCGCTGGTACGCCTGAAGCTGAAGACGTCGAAGGTCCGCACATACGCGCCGCCGCGCCCGAAGCGGATCGTCGGCTGGCCGGGAACCTTCGCAAAATGACGGGCCGCCGGCCGGCTGCCGCGTCGCGCTCGGGCTCGGGTTCGTGCTCTGTGCCGCCGGGAGGCGTATCGGCATGCGGGACCCGCTAGATCCGACCTCCCTGCCCCGCAACGCGTCCACCGCCACGGACGTGCTCGACGTACTGGATGCACGGCTGATGCGCATCCTGCTCGTGCTGCTGACCGAGCGCACCGTATCGCGTGCGGCCGTGCGCCTGAACATGTCGCAGCCGGCGACGAGCGCCGCGCTCAAGCGGCTGCGCACGCTGCTCGGCGATCCGCTGCTCGTGCGCAGCCGCTACGGGATGGTGCCGACCGAGTTCGGCGCGCGGCTGATCGAACCGCTGCGCAACGCGCTGCGCGTGATCGACTTCATCCGCATCCAGCAGCCGACGTTCGACGCGCGCACGTCGGTGCGCACCTACCGGATCGGCTGCCCCGACTATCTGAACGTGCTGTTCGTGCCGAAGCTCGTCGCGCTGTTCCGCGAGCGCGCGCCGAACGCGCAGCTCGTGTTCCATCCGCTCGGCGACGGTTTCGACGACGAGCGCGCACTCGCCGACGGCGAACTCGACGTCGTGATCGACAATCGCCCGGCCCGCTCGTCGCGGTTCCGGCAGGACGACCTGTTCGACGATCGCGTCGTATGCCTGATGCGCGCGACGCATCCGCTCGCGCGGCGCGGCGCGATGACGGCCGCCGATTTCGCGGCAGCGCCGCAGCTGTGCCCGACGCCGTCGTGGCTCGAAGCGTCCGGCGCGATCGATCGGCAGCTTGAACGCGTGGGCCTGCTGCGGCGAATCGTCGTCACGCTGCCGCACTTCGAACTCGCCGCGCATGCGCTCGTGCGCTCCGACATGATCCTGACCACCACGTACCGGCTCGCGCGGCACTACGCGAAGCTGCTGCCGCTCGCCGCGGTCGCGCTGCCGGTCGAACCGGCGGATATCGTGTACCGGATGACGTGGAACGAATCGGGATCGTGCGTCGAAGGCGTGCGCTGGCTGCGCGGGCTGATCGCCGAAGCGACGCGCGGCTGGCTCGACGCCGAGGCCGCGCTGCCGGCGGTTGCGGCGGTTGCGTCCGCAACCGAACCGGCGGCGCCCGCGCCCGAGCCGCCACGTCCGCCGCGAGCACGCAAGGCAACGCACTGCCGCGCTGCGCGCCGGCCGCTCGTCGCACGCGTCGCGCGTCAGCAGCGCCACACGACGAAATCGCACTGAACCACGGCGAACGCGCGTCATGTCGCCGCACGCGCATCGCACCGGTTGTCGTCGCATCGATCGCCACGGGGCTACGCGTACCCTGCTCGCGGCCAATACATCGGCGATCCGGCTCGATCCGCCAATCCGATCGCGCATTTCCTCTGCGCGTCGCAGACCGCATGTCAGACTGATCCTATTTACCCGCGCCGGTCCGCCCTTGCACAATGCAGTCCAGCGAACGGCCATGCGTCGTCATGCACGTCTCCAACAACAAGCTCTGCCACGGGCAGCACACCGAGGAATCCCTGATGAAAAACACCCTGATCGCCATCACGCTCCCGATCGCATTGCTCGCCAGCTCCGCCGCAATGGCCGATACGCAGGACTGCGCGACGCGCATCCACGCGCTGCAGACGCAGATCGACTACGCGAAGCAGCACGGCAATACGCAACAGGCCATGCACCAGCAGGCGGCGCTGGAGAAGGTCCGCGCGAACTGCACGGATGCGGGCCAGCTCGCGCGCGCCGAACGCAAGGTGCGTGACGAGCAGCGCGACGTCGAGAAGGCGCAGGCTGAAGTGCGCAACGCGGAATCGGACCTGCGGCAAGCCGAAGCACGCGGCGACACGGGCAAGCTCGCGAAGGCACAGCGCAAGCTTGCCGACAAGCAGCGCAAGCTGCACGACGCGACCCGCACGTTGCACGATGCCGAAACCGGTCGCGACGCGCTGAAGCGCTGACGCAACCCGATCCGCGGGCCGCGCACGGCATCAGCCGTGGCGCGCGATCATCGGCAATACCGACAGCAACACGATCAACCCGAGCGTCGACAACAGGATCGTGCGCGACGTCACACGCTTCGCGTCCATGGAATTCCGCCGGCATGTACGGCCGCGTGCCGATCGACAGCGCAGCGAGCACGTGCAACAGATTCTCGATCGTCGATGACATCTTGAATACGCTGCACGAAACCGGGACGCGCAAGCTTGATGATTCTGTCGTGGCGCGTGCGAAACATGCCCAAAACGCCCCGCTACGCGTCGCGCATCGGTTGCGCAAGCAACTTGTATGCAACGACTGACGCAACGAGCGCGAGCACGCCGCTCACCATGAGCGCATCGGCAAACCCGCTCGCGAACGCGATGGGCGCTGCCTGGGCGAGCGCGCCGGCTGCCGACGGCGGCACGCGGTCGAGCGCCTGCGCCAGATCGCCGGCCAGCAGGCTCGACATGAACGGCGCGTCGGCGAACGCGCGCAGGCCGGGCGCGGCGGACAGCAGCCGGTCGAGCCGCGCATGCGTGCTCGCCGCCAGCACCGCGCCGAGCACGCCGACGGCCGTCACGATCGCCGAGAAGCGCGTCGTCGTGCTGATGCCCGACGCCATGCCCGTGCGGTCCGGCGGCACGCACGCCATGATCGCCTTCTGCGTATCGCCGTTCATGATCCCGGCGCCGCAACCCGTCACGAACATGCCGATCGCGACGAGCCGGTAGTCGCCGCTGGCTGTCAGCGCCGCGGTCGCGAGGTTGCCCGCGCCGATCAGCGCGAGCCCGCCCGCCAGCACGCCGCCTGACGACACGCGCGCGGCAAGCGCCGCGCCGATCGACGGCCCTGCGATCATCGCGAACGCGAACGGCAGCATCCCGAGGCCCGCGTCGATCGCCGACATCCCGAACGCGTTCTGCAGGTACAGCGGCAGGAACGTCATCATCACCTGTGCGCACGCCGCATAACCGAACATCGCGAGCACGGCACCGACGAAGCGCGGTTGGCGGAACAGCGCGAGATCGATCATCGGCCGCGCCTGCCAGCGCTCGGCGCCGATGAAAGCGGCAAACAGCGCGGCGGCGAGCGCGAGCCGGCCGAGCGTCGCGACCGACAGCCAGCCGTGCGACGGTGCGCCGATCAGCGCGGCGATCGCGCACGCGAGCGCCGCGCCGAACAGCAGGCTGCCGGCGGCGTCCACGCGTTTCGCGTGCGGATCGCGCGATTCGTCGATCGCGACGCGCGCGCCCACCGCCAGCAGCGCACAGACGGGCAGGTTCAGCAGGAACACCCAGCGCCAGCCGATCCATTGCGTGATCGCGCCGCCGACGAGCGGCGCGATCGCCGTCGCGATCCCCATGCACATCCCCCAGATCGCCCACGCGCGCGCCCGTTCGCGCCCTTCCGGAAAACGATTCGCGATCACCGCGAGCGCGGCCGTCAGCAGCAGCGCGGCGCCGCCGCCCTTCAGCGCGCGCGCGGCGATCAGCCAGCCGGCCGACGGCGCAACGCCGCAGCCGAGCGACGCGAGAAAAAAGAGCGCAAGCCCCGCGCCGAGCATCCGCTTGCGCCCGAAGCGGTCGGCGAGCCCGCCGGCCGGCAGCAGGCAAGCGGCGAACGCGGTCATGTACGCGCTGACGACCCATTCGATATCGGCAAAGCTCGCATGAAAACTGCGCGCGATGCTCGGCAGCGACACGGCGACGACGTTCGTGTCGAGCACGATCAGCGAACAGGTCGCCGACGCGACGGCAAGCGTCACGGCGGCCGGCAGGCGGGCACCCGCTTGCGGGGCGGTGGCCGCACGCGACGCCGGAGAGGATTGGGACATCGGTAACTCCGAAGCAGGATGAACGAGCCGTATGCTAGGCTTGCCCCGTATTGCCTGTCATTGACATTCCGATGCTGTTTTATTGACGAAAATTGCAATCATGGACCGGCTCGAATTCCGTCACGTGCGCGCATTCCTGAGCGTCGCGCAGCACCTGCATTTCGCCCGCGCGGCCGACGCGCTCGACATGGCGCCGCCCGCGCTCACGCGGCAGATCCAGGAAGCCGAACGCGTGCTCGGCGTGCGGCTCTTTCACCGGTCGCGCCGCGCGGTCACGCTGAGCGCGGCCGGCGAGGCCTATCTCGCCGAGGCGAGCGCCGCGTTCGAGCACCTGCAGCGCGGCCGCGAACTCGCCGCGCTTGCCGAGCGCGGCGAACTCGGCCGGATCGAGATCGGCTACGTATCGTCCGCCGTCTATTCGGGCACGCTGCAGCGCACGGTCGGCGCGTTTCGCGCCGCGCACCCGCGCATCGAGCTGAACCTGCGCGAAGTGCCGATGGACGATGTCGCGAACCAGCTCGACGCGGGCCGGCTCGACCTCGCGTACGTGCGCCCGCCGCTGCCTCTGCCCGGCGGCCTGCGGATCGTCACGCTGCAGCGCGACGTGTTCGTCGCGGCCGTGCCGGCCGATTCGCGCTATGCGTCGATGGCGGCCGTGCGCGCGGCCGACCTCGCCGATGCACGCTTCGCGGTGCCGGAACAGGAGCTCGGCACGCTCGAAGTCGCGCGCCGCGGCCGCTTCGCGCCGGTGATCGCCGCGCGGCCGGGCGGCTTGCTCGCAGTGCTCGCGTGCGTGTCCGTGAACGGCTGGGTCGCCGTGATTCCCGATGCGCTGGCCGGTTGCGTGTCGCTGCCGGGCGTCGTGTACCGGCCGATCGCCGGCAAGCCGATCATGTCGGAACTCGCGCTCGCGCACCGTCGGTTCGAAAAGGCGCCGGCGGTGCGGGCGTTCCTGCGCACGGTTTCGTCGGCCGCATAAGCCGCCCGCGCGTTGGGCGTTGGGCGTTGGGCGTTGGGCGTTGGGCGTTGGGCGTTGGGCGTCGGGCGTCGGGCGTCGGGCGTCGGGCGTCGGGCGTCGGGCGTCGGGCGTCGGGCGTCGGGCGTCAAGTGTCCCGATCGGCCGCCCCGCCCGTCGCCACGCGAATATGCATTTCACGATTCGATGTTTGTCGGCCGGAAACCGATTCCGTAACCTGCCCGGCAGCCGCGCCGCACGCGCGCGGATCACCGAGGATATGCCGCCAATGAACCCCTCTTCCGCCACGACACGCCGCCGCGTGCTGCAGCGTCTTGCCGCCCTCGCCGCCGCGCCGCTCGCCGGCGGCATCGCACTGCCAGCCCGCGCGGCCGGCGCCGACCTGTCGGGCGTCACGCTCGTGCTCGGCGACCAGGCCGGCGGCCTGCGCGCGCTGGCCGAAGCCGCACACGTGCTCGACGGCACGCCGTACCGGTTCCGCTGGGCCAATTTCCAGGGCGCCGCGCCGCTGTTCGAGGCACAGCGCGCGGGCGCGATCGATCTCGCACCGGCCGGAGACCTGCCCGTGCTGACGGCCGCGCTCGGCGATCCGGCGCTGCGGATCGTCGCGACGCGCGTCGGCTCACCGGCGTCGCTCGGCATCGTCGTGCAGCCCGACTCGCCGGTCCGCACCGTCGCCGACCTGAAAGGGCAAACCGTCGTCGTGTCGTCCGCGCGCGGCAGCATCTCGCAATATCAGCTGTACGGCGCGCTGCGCGAACACGGTCTCGCGCCGCGCGACGTCGACGTGCGTTTCGTGCTGCCCGTCGATGCGTTCGCCGCATTCGAAGCCAGGCGGATCGGCATCTGGGCGACCTTCGACCCGTACTACGGCCATGCGGTGCGACGCGGCGCGCGCATCATCCGCGACGGCAGCGGCATCAATTCGGGGCTCGCGTTCCTCACGTCGCCGGTCGACACGCTCGACGACCGCGCGAAACGCGCGGCGCTCGCAGACGTGCTCGCACGGCTGACCCGCGCGGGCCAATGGGCGCTCGCGCACCCGGCCGACTACGCGACCGTCTATGCGTCGCTGACGCGCCTGCCGCCCGACGCGGCCGCCGACATCGCGCGCCGCGCAGCGCTCGCGCAACGCAGCCTCAGCGGCGCCGACATCGACGTGCTGCAACGCGTCGCCGATCGCGCGGCGGCGGATGCGATCCTGCCGCGGCGCGTCGATGTCGCGTCGATCGCGATCCGGAATCTGTCCGCCGGATAGAAGGCAGGAGGCACCAGAAGCAACGAGCACCACGCGCCGCAACGCGACGGGCTACGCTCAACGCGGTTTCGACATGTCGAGATCCGGCACGTCGTCGCCGAAGGTCGACGCGACGGGCGTGCGCATCGCGGCGATCAGCAGCGTCGGCCCCGACTGGTTGAACGTGCAGCGCTCGCCGGCGGCCGGCACCGCACGGTGCAGCACGGCCCGCCACGCACCGCGCCCGCCGTCGCGCTCGAACGCGGCGAACGGCAGCCGCTCGACGATCGGGCCGCCGTCCGCCCACGACGACGACGACGACGCGAACGACACGCTCGCGCCGCCCGTCTCGCGGATCGCCCGGCATGCGCCGCCCGCGACGCACGGTGCGCCGAGGCCTTCGGCCAGTGCCACCCAGTAGTCCAGCGCCGCGCCGGTCAGGTCCTGAACTTGCATCGCGCTCTCCTTCGACATCGAAAAACCTCGTCCCGGCGCCCGCGCGCGCCGACGGCCGTCGGCGAACCGTGCGTCGACGGCGCAACAACCCGCCGCACAACCCGCGCATCGGTATTACGAATCGCCGATTTCTGCCTACAATGATCGTAACGCCTGTCGTCCGGCCTGCGATGGACGACAACCGAATCCATACGGTGCAGCGCAGGCCGGATCTCTCGGGGGACGCATGCCCACGCACGCCAGAAAGCCGCTGGTCTCGCTCGTCGTGCCGTTTCACGACGAAGACGAAACGATCGACGCATTCTTTGCCGAAACGCTGCCCGTCCTCGAGTCGCTCGACACGGTCCGCTTCGAGATCGTCTGCATCAACGACGGCAGCCGCGATAGCACGCTCGACCGGCTGCTCGAGGTCATGGCCGGCGACCCGCGCGTGCGCGTCGTCGATCTCACCCGCCGTTTCGGCAAGGAAGCCGCGCTCACCGCCGGCCTCGACGAAGCGGCCGGCGCCGCGGTAATCCTGATCGACGCCGACCTGCAGGACCCGCCCGCGTTGATTCCCGCAATGATCGAACGCTGGCTCGCGGGCGCCGAGGTCGTTGCCGCGAAGCGCACCGACCGGATGTGCGACCCCTACCTGCAGCGCGCGGCGGCCGCGCTCTATTACCGCGTGCACAACCGGCTCTCCGAAGTCGAGATGCCGGAGAACGTCGGCGATTTCCGGCTGATGGACCGTCAGGTCGTCGACGCGCTGCGCGCGCTGCCCGAGCGGCGACGCTTCATGAAAGGCCTGTTCGCGTGGGTCGGCTTTCGCACCGCGATCGTCGAATACACGCGCGCGCCGCGCAGCGGCGGCCGGTCGAAGTTCTCCGGATGGAAGCGCTGGAACTTCGCGCTCGAAGGCATCACGAGCTTCAGCACGGTGCCGCTGCGCGTGTGGACCTACGTCGGCCTCACGTTCGCGATGCTCGCGCTCGTCTACGGCGCGTTCATCGTCGTGCGCACGCTGCTGCTCGGCAACCCGGTGCATGGCTACGCGTCGCTGATTTCCGTCGTGCTGTTCATCGGCGGCATCCAGCTGGTCGGCATCGGCGTGATCGGCGAATACCTCGGCCGCATCTATCACGAGTCGAAGCAGCGCCCGGTCTATCTGGTGCGGGGGCGCTACCGCGCCGAGCGGGATGCCGCCGCGCATCCGGCGTCGAAGCTGCTGCAGTTCCCGCTCAAGCGCGCGCATGCGGCCCGCCGCCGGCCGGCGACACCCGCGGCCGCCAGCCACGCCGCCAGGAAAATCTCCGTCAAGTAACCGGCACGCGGCGCATGGACATTCCCCGGCAATCGATGCGCTCGGCGGAGCGCCCCGTCCGCGCGTGGCTGACGCCGCGGCGCGTCGTCGCGTACAGCGCGTTCGTGCTCGTGTTCCACGCGCTGTTCCTGGCGATCTGGACGTACGTGATCCGCTACACGCCGGGCACGACCATCGCGAGCCCGGGCGCGGACTACTCGGTGTTCTGGTCGGCGTCGTACGTGATGCTGCACGGCGCACCATGGCAGGCGTACGATTTCCCGACCTTCTCGCGGCTGGCGGCCTCGATGTTCCCGTATTTCCGCACAGAAGGCCTCGTCGCGTGGCTGTACCCGCCCACCTACCTGCTGCTCGTGACGCCGTTCGCACTGCTGCCCTTTGCGATCGGTTATCCGCTGTTCGTCGCGCTCGGCATCGTCGTGTTCGGGTTTGCCGCATGGCGCGTGTCGGGCCTCGGCGCGACGCCCGGCGTGCGGCGCATCGGCGCATTCGCGCTAGTCGGCGCCCCGTGCGTGTTCGTCACCGCGATGCTCGGGCAGAACGCGTTCCTGACCGCTTCGTGCGCGGCGCTGGCCGTCTACTGGGCCGACCGGCGGCCGATGTGGGCCGGCCTCTGCATCGGCCTGCTGTCGGTCAAGCCGCAGATGGCGCTGCTGTTCCCGTTCGTGCTGGTCGCCGCGCGCGCGTGGCGCACGATCGCGTGGGCCGCGCTCGCCACGGCCGCGTTAGGCGCGTTGAGCGTGCTGGTGTGCGGCGTCGAGTCGCTGCGCCTGTTCGTCGCCAACACTGGGCTCGCGCGGGCGCTCATTCTCGAGCACGGCGTGATGTTCTGGTTCGCGTCGCCGACGCCGTTCGCGGCGTTCCGCCTCGCCGGCCTGCCGCTCGGCGCCGCGTATGCCGCGCACGCGTGCGTCGCGGCGATCGCGATCGCGGCCGCATGCGTCGTGTGGACGCGCTCGCGCGACACCCGCTTACGCGCGGCGGTGCTGGCGGTCGCGACGCTCGCGGCAAACCCGTACGTGTGGCATTACGAGCTCGCGTGGCTCGGCATCGCGGTCGCGTGCATGCTGGCGATCGGCTGGCGCGACGGCTGGCTGCGCGGCGAGCAGGCCACGATCGCGCTGATGTGGGCGCTGCCGCTCTACGAATACCTGAACCCGGGGCTGCTGCTGCCGCAGATCGGCCCGGTCGTGACGCTCGCCGCCCTCCTCGTGCTGCTGCGCCGTGCGCGGTCCGGCGCTCACAGCGCGAGCCGCGGCGGCACGTACACGCCGTAGTACGGCCCGACGCCGGTTGCGACGCCGGTCATCTTCACGCCGGCGACGAAGTGGCCCTGGATGTACTTGTACGTGCCGCCGAGCGACACGTCGATGCGGAACGCCGCGAACGCGACGATCGGCACGTAGGTGCTGGTCGACGTCTGCGTGACGACCGGCAGCACCACCGTCGTGCCGACCGGCACCGACGTGTAGAGCGTCGCCTTCACGCCGGTCGCGAGGTAGATGCTGTCGCCGATATTGAGCGTCGTCGGGTTGCCGGTCACCATCAGCCCGCCCATCGTCGTCGTGTCGGACGCCGTCGACTGGAACGACGTCCACTGCCCGCCCATGCACAGCGTGCCGTAGGTCTGGCCGTTCGTGATCGAGAACTCGTACGGCTGGCCCGTCAGCGGATTGATCAGCGGCTGGTTGGTCGCCGCGTTCCAGTACTGGTTGTACACGCACTGGTCGATCGCGATCGGAAACAGTCCGCCGGCCGCCACCCCGCCCGGCGCGGCCAGCACCGCCACCGCGGTCGCGCTGCCGGACGCGCCGGGAATCCCCAGCAGCCCGCCGAGCAGCAGCGGAATCGAGCCGCCGTTCACGCCCGGCGCGCGCGTCACGGTGACCTGCACGGCCGGCACGTCGTACGAGCCGGGCGTGATGGTCGTCGCCTGCATCGATGCGGGGCTGCGCGTCACGTTCCAGTAGCCGGTGGTCACCGTGCCGGTCGACAGCGCGGCGCCGGCCGCCGAGTTCTGCGCGATCACGCCGTTTGCCGCCGGCGCGGCCTGCGACCAGTTCAGCGCGCCGCCGCTCGGCGACATCATCGCGTCGGCCCCCGCGAGCGCGGCCGCGTCGGCGGCGTTCTGCAACTGGTTGCGCACCGTGGCGACCCACGCGACGTCGATCGCCAGCGCGCCGAACGACAGCAGCGGAATCAGGAACAGCAGGAAGAACAGCGCGACCGAGCCGCGCTGCCGCGCGGGGCCGGGAGCGCGCTTGTCGCCCGCGTCATTCATAAAGCATCACCGAAGTGGCCGAGACCGTCACCGGGCCGGTCAGCGCACTGAACGCGGAACCGAGCACCATCCCCGAATACGTGTAGGTCACCGTCACCGTCAGCGCGGTGCCCGACGTCGTGCCGTTCGCCTGGGTCACGGTCACGGCCGGCGACGTCGGTGTGCCGCCGGTGATCAGGCTGTTCTGCATGTAGGTCTGCGCGACGTTGGCGATCTGCGTCGTGGTCAGCATCGGCACGCGCAGCATGACGCCGGCGCGCGCGGCCTCGCGGCTCGCGTTCGTGATGACGGCCTTGTCGCACAGGATCAGGCTGGTGTCGATGATGCCGATCAGCACCATCAGCAGGAACGGCAGCATCAGCACGAACTCGAGGGACACGACGCCGCGCGCGCGGCGGGCGAGCGTCGCCCCGCGTGTCATTTTGCGGCCCCCGCTCCCGGCGGCGCGACGCCCGACTCCAGCGCCGCACCCGACAGCGGCGGCGCGCCGCCGGCAGCCCCGCGCGACGCGAGCCGCGCGCGCACCGCCTGGTAGAAGCGCAGGTTGTCGGCCACCGCCGACGCGGGCAGGTCCGCGGACAGCAGCTTCTTCGCCGAATCGGTGTTGCCGAGCACGCCATACGCGAACGCGAGGTTCTGGCGCGCCTGCCACGGCGCATCGGGCAGCCCCGCGACGTCGAGCAGCACGTTCACGCCCTCGCGCGGCCGGTTGCTCAGCACGAGCGACAGCCCGAGGTCGATGCGCAGCCCCTGCGCGTCCGGGTGCGCGCGCAGCGCGTCGCGATACACGGCCTGCGCATCCGCATGGCGCCCCTGCAGGTCGAGCACGGTGCCGAGCCCTTCCGCCGCGAGCGGATGGTTCGGCTGCGCGGCCAGCAGGTCGCGATAGCGCTGCGCGGCTTCGTCGAGCCGGCGCTGCCGCAATGCGACGCGCGCGAGCCCGAGCCGCGGGCCAAGCTCCGCGGGTGACTGCCGCTGCGCTTCGTCGTAGAGGATCCGCGCGCGCTCCAGGTCGCCGGCGCGATAGTTGACGTCGCCGAGCCCCAGCCGCGCCGCGAGCGAATCGGGATGCTTCGCGAGCACCTTCTCGTACAGCGTCGACGCGAGATCGACGTTACCGCCGGCGAGCGCGCTGTCCGCGATGCGCAGTTCGGCCTGCGGGTCGTCGCTCTTGTGCGACAGCACCGGCCGCGTCTGGACGCCCGGCGCGCCGCAGCCGCCGGCCAGCAGCGGCAGCACGGCCGCGAGCGCAAACGCGCGTACGACGGATCGTGTCATTTCAGTACCTCGAGCAGGCGGATCGCCGCCGGGCCCGCCGCGATCAGGCCGACCGTCGGCAGGATGAACAGCATCATCGGCAGCGTGATCTTCGGCGCGAGCTTCGCAGCCTTTTCCTCGAGCGCGACGATCTGCTCGGTGCGCTCGCTGCGCGACAGGGTTCGCAGCGCCTGCGTGATCGGCGTGCCGAACCGCTGCGACTGCGTGAGCGTCGTCGCGAGCGAGCGCGCCGACGCGAAATCGACGCGCGTCGCGAAATGCGTGAGCGTGGCGGATACGTTGCCGCTCAGCGTGAGCTCGTCCGCGCACACCGTCAGCTCGTCGGCGAGCGGCGGGCAGATGCGCGCCAGTTCGTGCGCGACGCGCCGGATGCCCGAAGCGAGACTGTTGCCGGCCATCGTGCAGATCACGAGCAGGTCGAGCGCGTCCGGAAAGCACGCGGCGATGATCCGCCGCCGCCGCCGGATCATCGCGCCGAGCACGTACTCGGGCACGATCACGCCGATCACGAACGCGGCGATCATCGCCAGCGCGCGGATCACGAAGTATTCGCCGAGCCGTGGAATGTACGGGCTGAACACGATCGCGACACCCGCGAACAGCACGCCGCAGCTCAGCTTGATGCCGATCATCGACGACACCGCGCGGCGGTCGCGAAAGCCCGCACGCGCCAATTGCAGGCCGAGCTTCACGCGCTGCATCGGGTCGAGCACCGGCAGCCGCTCGCCGAGCTGCGCGAGCCGGCGCGTCAGGCCCTGGCGGACTTCACCCGGCTGCAGCCGCCCCGCCGCGAGCGACGGCGCGCGCTGCCCGGCCGCCTGCTGCACGCGCATGGCGATGCGCCGGCGCGTGCCGCCGCCGGGCGTGAAGAGCGCCACGCCGACGCAGGCGAGCAACAGCAGCAGTTCGAGGCCGCGGGCGGCCAGCATCGACATCGTCATCGCGCGGTATCCAGTCTCGAGATCTTGCGAATCGACAGCAGCCCGACCGTCAGCAGCCCGGCTGCGATCGTCAGCATCGTGTTGCCGGCGTGCGTCGTGAACAGCAGCATCACGTAGGGGCGGTTCACGAGGAACAGCGCGCCGATCATCACGAACGGCACCGCCGAAATGATCTTCGTCGTGATCCGCCCTTCGGCGGTCAGCGCGCGGGTCTTCAGGCGGATGTCGCGACGCGTGCGGATGATGCTCGACAATTCGTCGAGCGTCTCGCCGAGGCTGCCGCCGGTTTCGCGCTGCAGCAGCAGGTAGACGGTGAAGAACGAGAAGTCCGCGATCATCAGCCGGTCCGCCGCCTGCGTGAGCACGTCCTTGAGATCCGCGCCGACCCGCAGGCTGTCGCCCATCGTGCGGAACGTCGAGCGCACCGGCTCGGCCGCGCCGTCGCCGACCGTGCTGATCGCCTGCGTGACCGGAATGCCCGCGCGCACGGCCCGCACGATCAGGTCGATCGCGTCCGGGAACGCTTCGAGAAAACGGATCCGGAAGCGCTCGATCAGCGAGCGGTAGCTGGCGCGCATCGCGAGCAGCGGCAGTCCAATGAAGATCAGCGGACGCAGGAAGCCCGGCGGCCCGATCAGCTTCACCGCGACGATCGCCGCGATCGCGCCGGCGATCGTGCTGGCCACGACGATCCGCACGCCGCCTTCGCCGCCGACCGCGCGCACGCGCGTCAGGTGGCGCCGCAGCCACGTGCGCGCGCGGCCCTGCCGGCGTTCGAGATTGAACAGCGCGACGGCGGCCCCGTCGGCCGCGCCCCCGTCGCGGCCCGCGAGCAACGGCGACAGGCGCCGCATCCGCTCGCGAATACGCTGCTCCGGCGTGCGGCGCGCGCGATCGAGCAGCGACGACAGCGCGAGCCCGATCGCGAGGATCACGACGAACGCGCCTGCCGCGAACACGTCGGCGGCCCTCATTGGCGGAACACCTCGGCGAGCGCATCCTCGACGCCGTAATACGCGGCGCGCGCCGCGAACGCCGGCCGCAGCGACGACGCGTCGAACACGCCCTTGACCGCGTCGCGCGTCGTTTCGCCCTCCTGACGGAACGCGAACAGATCCTGCGTGATGACCACCTCGCCCTCCATCCCGACGATCTCGGTAATCCGCGTGACGCGCCGCACGCCGTCGCGCATCCGCTCGACCTGCACGAACAGGTGCACGGCGCTCGCGATCTGGCGCCGGATCGACAGCAGCTGCAGGTTCGCGTTCGCCATCATGACCATGCTCTCGAGCCGGCTGATCGCGTCGCGCGGCGAGTTCGCGTGGATCGTCGTCATCGAGCCGTCGTGGCCGGTGTTCATCGCCTGCAGCACGTCGAACGCCTCCGGGCCGCGAATCTCGCCGAGGATGATGCGGTCGGGCCGCATCCGCAATGCGTTGCGCACGAGGTCGCGCTGCGAGATGCCGCCGAGCCCCTCGGTATTCTCCGGACGCGTCTCGAGGCTGACGACGTGCGGCTGCAACAGTTGCAGCTCGGCCGCGTCCTCGATCGTCACGATCCGTTCGTGCTGCTCGATATGCTGGGACAGCGCGTTGAGCAGCGTCGTCTTGCCCGAGCCCGTGCCGCCCGAGATCACGATGTTCAGCCGGCACGTACACGCCACCTTCAGCACCTGCAGCATCGGATGCGAGATGTTGCCCTGATGCGCCATCCGCGCGAGCGTGATGTCGCGCTTCGCGAACTTGCGGATCGAGATCGACGGGCCGCGCATCGCGATCGGCGGCAGCACGACGTTCACGCGGCTGCCGTCGGCGAGGCGCGCGTCGACCATCGGGCTGCTTTCGTCGACGCGCCGGCCCACCGCCGCCGCGATCCGCTGCGCGACGCTCGTCACGTGCGCGTCGTCGCGAAACTTCAGCGACGTGAGCTCGAGCCGGCCCGCACGCTCGACGTAGACCTGGTCGGGCCCGTTGACGAGGATGTCGGTGACCGTCTCGTCGGCGAGCAGCGGCTCGATCGGGCCGACGCCGAACATGTCGTTCAGGATCGCGTCGACGATCAGCACCTGCTCGCCGGCCGTGATCTTCAGGCGCTCGCGCTCGACCGTGTGCGCCGCCACCTGCTCGATGCCCGCGCGCACTTCGTCGCGCGTCTTCATCAGCGCCGCCGACATGTTCATCGACGCAAACACCGCGGTGCGGATCGCGTCGAACTTGCCGGAGCGGATCAGCGACTCGTGAGCGTCGGCGGCCGCGGGCGCGCGGGCCGGCGGCGGCGCGGGCGCGATTTCCGGCGCCGGCGCGCGCGGCGCCGCGGGCGAGGCGGCCGGCGCGGGGTCCGGCGAAGGACGGTTGCGGTTACCGAACGTCACGATCCTTTCCTCCACTTGACGAAGCGCGCATACCACGGTTCGACGACGGCCATCGGTTCGCCGGTGATGCCGTTCGCGAGCTGCCGGATCCCGTCCAGGAAGCCGTGGCGCTTCGCGCCTTCGATCGGCTCGCCGAGGTTTTCGGCGACCGCGAGCGTCTGCGGCTCGTGCGGCAGCTCCCGCAGCGTCGCGCCGCTAAACGCGCTCGCGAAATCGGCCGGCTCGACGCGGCCCGCGACCGGCGCGAGCGGATTGTTCAGCACCATCGACAGCTGCCGCTCGCCCGGCAGCTCCTGCATGAAGCGCGCGAGCCGCGCGGATTCGTACGCGGCGTGCACCGAGCGGTCGGCGACGACGTAGACGAGATCGGACGCCTCGAGCGCCTCCTCGAACAGCTTGCCGGCGCCGCTGCCGACGTCGAACAGCACGTAATGAAAACGGTCCTTCAGCATGTCGACCAGGCGCGCGATTGCCCCGTCGCCCAGCGGCACGTCGGCGCCGTATGCGAGCTCGGCCGACAGCACGTGCAGGCGGTCGCCCTTGGTGACGAACATGCGGTCGAACAGTGCGTCGTCGGGGCGCTGCTCCATGTTCAGCAACTCGACCAGCCCGTTGTTGCTGGACAGCCCGAGCATCGAGTTCGCGCCGCCGCCATGCAGGTTCAGGTCGATATACGCGACGCGGCGGCGCTTCTCGCCCGCCAGGCAGCGCGCGAGGCTCACCGCGATGGTCGTCGTGCCGACGCCGCCGCGTGCGCCGACGAAGCTGACGATCTTGCCGGTGCGCACCTGCACGACCGATTCCGTCGCCGTCAGCGCGCGCCGCATCAGCTCGACGGTCAGCGGCTTGACGATGTAGTCCTGCACGCCGATGCCGAGCAGGTTGCGAAACAGCCCGACGTCGTTCTGCGTGCCGATCGCGACGACCCGCACCGACGGATCGCACACGTCGGCGAGCCGCATCAGGTCCGACACCGGCAGCACCGAATCCGACACGTCGATGACCAGCTGGCGCGGCGAACGCTCGTGCTGCTGCAGCAACCGGATCGCGTCGTCGCAGGTGCCCGTCTGCAGGTGCGCACGCGTGATCGACAAATCGTGCGCGACGCGCCGGATCACGTCCTCGCTGCCGGGATCGGACACGACCGCGACGAGATCCGTCGCGCCGGCGGACGCGGCGCGCTTGGCGTTCTGGCGATCGAGGACGTTCATGGGCAGCATCGCGATGGCCTCGGGAATCGGTTCAATGGCCGGGCGAGCCGGTCGTCGTCTGCGTCCTGCCGGGCGTCGGCTGCTTCACGCGATCCTCGACGTAGCGGCGCACCGCGCCGGCCGCGACTTCCGCGTCGGCGCCGCCGTACGGCACGGGCGCGACGAGATCCTGCGGTCGCGCGAGCATGGCCGCGAGGTTCGTGTAGGTCGCGCAGCCGAACGGCACGCCCGGCCGCCCGAAGCCCGCGTCGACGAGATGCGACGGCTGCATCAGCTTCGCGCAGTCGGGCCGCACCGCCTGCACGCCGTCGAAGCCGATCGACCGCGCGTCGGGCAGGTTAAGCGGCGGCGGCGCCGACATGCAGCCCGCCAGCACCAGCGGCAGCAGTGCGGAGACGGTGATTCGAACTCGCATGGGCGCCCCTCCGGTTCAGTACACGAAGCCCGCGGCGCCGACGAGGCGCGGCGTATCGCCCGACAGCAGGTCGAGCCCGAGGTTGTGTTGCACCGCGAACTCCAGATCGCTGCTCGGCCGCGCGACGGTGTCGATCGCCTGCTCGAGCTGGCCGGGCCCGGTCGGCTGCACGATGTACGGCGTGACGATCACGACCACCTCGGTCTTGTTGTCCTGGAAATTCTTCGACGAAAACAGCCGGCCGATGATCGGCAGCCGGCCGAGCCCCGGGATCTGCGACACGGTGTCGGCCGTCTGGCTCTGCAGCAGCCCGCCGATCGCGAAGCTCTGCCCGCTCGACAGCTCGACCGTCGTCTCGACGCGTCGCACGGTGAGCGCCGGCACCCTGATGCTGCCCGTCGTCACGCTGTTGCTCGCGTCGACCTCGCTCACTTCCGGCCGTACTTTCAGGCTGATGCGGTTGTCGGAGAGCACGGTCGGCGTGAAGTCGAGCGACACGCCGAACGGCTTGTACTCGACCGTGATCACCCCCGTGTTGCCGCTCTGCGCAACCGGAATCGGAATCTCGCCGCCCGCGAGGAAGCTCGCCGTCTCGCCCGACATCGCGGTCAGATTCGGCTCCGCGAGCATCGTGATCAGCCCTTCCTGATCGAGCGCGTCGAGCACGACGTCGATCGACCAGCGCCCCGCGCGAAAGCCGCCGAGCACCGAGAATGCGCCGGTCGGCGACAGGTTGAACAGGCCGTTCGTCGGGTCGAACAGCGTGCGCCCGTTGAACAGCCCGCCGACGAAGTTGCCGGCGGCGCCGAGCGAGCTCCAGTTGATGCCGAGCTGCTGCGTGACGTTGCGGCTCACCTCGGTCACCCGCACGCGCAGGTTCACCTGGATCGGGCGCGACAGCGTCAGCCGGTTGACGATCTTTTCCTTGTCGTGCAGGTACGGCGCGAGCGACTGCATCACGGCGTCCGCGTCGGCCGCGCCCGGCACCTTGCCCGACACCATCAGCGAGCCCGGCGCGCCGGACACCGTCAGCTTCATCTGTGGAAAGCGGCTGTCGAGCACCGTCTGCAGCGACGCCGTGTCGACCTGCACGATCACCGTCCTGCGCAGGATCGGCCGATGGTTCGCGCCGAGCGCGATCAGCGTGGTCGTGCCCGCCTTCTTGCCGAACACGAACACGGTGCGCGGCGACGGCACCTGGATGTCGGCGATGGTCGGATCGGCGACGAACATCGCGACCGCGGGCTCCGGCAGCGACAACAGCTCGCCCTTGCCGGTCGCGATCGACAGCGCCGCGCCGGCGTCCGGCGTGCGCACGCCCTGCGCGAACGCAACGCCGGGCGCGACGAGGCCGGCCAGGCACCAGAGAGCGATCCAGCGAACGATGCGCACCATGCGTGTTCCCGTCATCCCGTCAAATGCCGGCCGCCGCGCGGCCGGCCCGCTCCGTCGATCCGTCATTGCGGCACCGCCGCCCGCGGCGGCTGCGCAGTCCCGTCCGCCCCCGCCACATTGCCGCCGCCCGGCAGCGCCGGCATTCCCTGCATTCCCTGCATCCCCGGCAGGCCGGACGGCAGCGGCGGCAGGCCCGGCGTGCCGATGCCGCCGCCGCGCGACCCGTCGTCGATCGACGAACCGCGATAGATCACGACCGTGCTGCCCTGTCCCGTCGGCCGTGCGCTGCCGGCCGCCGGCCCGGCGGCCGGCGCGCGCGCGGCCTCGCGGGCCGCACGCGACACGTCGCCGGCCCACACCGGCTGCGTATCCGGCTCCTGCTCGTCGCCGCCCGCCGGTTGCCGCCGGTCGCTGGTCGCGAAGCTGCGCAGCGCGAGCGACAGCGAGCCGAGGCGCGTCGCGACCAGCACGACCTGCGCGGTGCGCGGCGCGACCTCGAGCGTGACCGTACGCGCGCGCGCCGTCGCGTCCGGCGCACTCGCGGGCGTCTTCGCGCGCTGGAATTCCGAGCCGACCGCAAGCACGCGCGCGCGCCGCACGACCGTCTCCGCTTCGAAGGTGCCGGGCGACGTCGCCGAGCCGCCGATCTGCTGCGTGAGCACCACGTCGACGAAGTCGCCCGGCTGGATCAGCCCCGCGTTGCCCGACACGTCGTCGACCGGCACCGAGATCGCGCGCATGCCGGGCTGCAGCGCGGCCGCGAGAAAATCCGGCGCGTCGGCCGGAATCACGTTGTCCGTGCGAATCGGCGTGCCGGCGCCGACGCGGTTGCGCAGCAGCGCGCCCTTCAGGTCGGCGCCCGGCTGCGACTCGACGAATGCGCCCGGCGGCACCTGCGCGCGCGGCATGCGCTTCCACGCGAGATCGTTGTCGCGCAGCAGCAGCCCTTCCGGCAGATCGGCGGCCGCGACGCGCACGCGCGCCTGATCCGGTTCGCCGGGTGCCGACGGCGTCGACGCGGCGACGTACAGTTCGCGCAGGATGAATGCGCCGATGCCGGCAGCGATGATCAGCACGGCCATTCTCAGAGGTTTGGGCATGGCGGCGTGCGTCCCCCGGCTAGGTAAGCGAAACCGCGTGCGGAAACGGCGCCCAGACGGCCAGCGCACCGCCGAGCGCGAGCGCGAGCCCGTACGGCACGCCGCGCGCGGCGACCGCACGGGCGGGCGTGGCGCGCCGCTGCCACGCGACGGCCGCGAGCGCGGCGAGGCCGCATAACGCGCCACCCGCGCCGACGATCGTCAACACGGGGAACGCCAGCGTCGGGCCGGCCCACAGGAATACCGCCGCCGCCAGCTTGACGTCGCCGCCGCCGATCCAGCCCGCGTGGCGCAAGCCGCCGAACAGCAGCAGCATCGCCGCGGCGGTCGCGAGGTGGCCGGCCAGCGGCGCGAGCCCTTCGCGAGCGAGCGCCGCCGCGACGAAATACAGCATCGCGAACGCCAGCACCGCGCGATTGGACAGGCGCCGGTCGCGCAGGTCCTGCGCCGCGAGCGACGCCAGCACGACCGTGGCCACCGACTGCACGAGAGTGAGCATGGGAGAGCCGTCCATCGGCGCACCCCCGGCTGGATACGTTCTACCGCTGCGGATCCGTGTATTCGTCGGCGGCGCGCGGGTTCAGGGGATCAGATCAGGCTCGTCACCTTCGTGATCAGCGCCGTGAACACGCTCGGCAAGCCGCCGGAAGTGCTGCTGAGGATCACGCCGACCGCTGCCAGCGCGACCACGACGATGCCGGCCAGCACCGCATATTCGAGCGAGCTGACGCCGCGTTCATCACGCAGCAGGGACTTGACGTATTGCAGCATGGCAACCTCCGTGTGACGGGGTCGATGATCGACCGTTGAACGTAGAGACGCTGCATGGGTCCGGCGGCTGCATATGGCGTTCGCCCATTTGCGACTCATGCGGACCGCCCGCATGAGGCCGTTCGCATTCCCCGAAAGTCCATTCGATCGCTGCGACGCGCGGCATGCAACGACGGCATCGATCGTTTCATTCGCACATCTGTCGTGCAGCCGCGCCGGTACGACGCCGACCGCACTGATTCGTCTAGGGTATAGACAATTTTTGAGACGATTTCAAATAATTTGGCGTCGGAATGTATTTATGGATAGCACCCTGCAATGATGAAATTCATGAAGGTGTCTGTCGAAATTCTTTGTCGCGGCATTCAGACGTCGATGTAAGCATGTTAACTGTCGCGATGCGTCATTTCCCGTCTGGCGGATAACCCGTTTCCATTCGATTTTTCGGTATGCCGGATGGGCCGTGCGCACCGTTTCACGCAGCGGTTCGCGTGTGCCGGGCGGCAATTCGTTCAAGCTCCGTCCGCCAACTCGGCAAATATGACAGGTCCGGATCAGTTTTTCTGAACCGACTGATGTCGATTTCACCGCCCTGATTCGCATGCCGATCGACATGCGAATCCGCGATCTCGCAAATCCGCGATTTCGCCATTTCAGGAATTTTCCAGCCGGCGCTTGCCTGATTAGCAAGCGACGCCAATCAACATGATCGGAATCCTGAACGATTCCGCGATATATGCAAATCTGCTTTCCGTTCGCGGAACCGGCGCGCCCGGCCCCGCAAAGCGCAACCCGCAAGGCGGCGATAAGCATAGTTCAAATCGTTGTTTGTCCCGCGCCGGAAGCGTCCACCAGAATGGCTCGACGCCTCCCCGTCCGATTTCATTTTCACGCTACCCGACGCACCATGACCGATCGATTCCCGTTTCCGCTGCGCCTGCTGCGATCGCTGCTGGCGGCCACGCTGATGACACTGGCGGCCGCCGCCGCGCACGCCGACAAGCCCGCCACCATCCGCATCGGCGTCGCCCAGCAGGGCGCCGGCGATCCGCCGACCTTCGGCGGCTCCAGCGCCGCCACCGCGCAATTGCAGCAACTGGTCGAAAAGGAGTTCGCGGCCGACGGCATCAACGTGCAGTGGCTGTTCTTCAAGGGCGCGGGGCCGGCCGTCAACGAGGCGATCGCCAACAAGGCACTCGACTTCGCATACCAGGGCGACCTGCCGGCCGTGCTCGCACGCTCGAACGGGATCAAGACGCACCTGCTGCTTGCTGCGAGCGTGCGCTCGGGCGTGAAGATCGCGGTGCCGCCCGACTCCGGCATCCGTTCGATCACCGACCTGAAAGACCGCCGCGTGTCGATCTTCCGCGGCACGAACCTGCAGCTCGTCGCCGACAACGCGCTCGCGAAGAACGGCCTCGGCGAACGCGACCTGCGCGTGATCAATCTCGACGCCGCAAGCTCGCTCGCCGCGCTCGCGTCGAAAGGCATCGACGCGTCGGTGGGCGACTACCAGCTATACAAGCTGCGCGATGCGGGGCTCGCGAAGATCATCTACGAATCGCAGAACGACGGCCCGCAGTACACGCGCCAGACCCACCTGCTCGTGCTCGACGATTTCGAACGCGCGCATCCGGACATCGTGCAGCGCGTCGTCACCGCGCTGGTCAAGGGCGCGCAATGGTCGTCCGACGAGGCGAACCGCGATGCGCTGTTCAAGCTGTGGGCGAAGAGCGGCGTCCCGTATTCGTCGTGGCAGGCCGACTATGCGAACCAGCGCCTGAAGGATCGCCTGTCGCCGCTAATCGATCCGTTCCTCGTCGCGCGCTACAAGGCCGTCGCACAGGATGCGCTGAAGCTGAAGCTGATCCGCCAGCCGGTCGACGTCGACGGCTGGTTCGAGCCGAAGTATCTCGACAACGCGCTGCGTACGCTGAAGCTCGAACACTACTGGCCGCGCTACGACGCGGCCGGCAAGCCCCTTTCCTGACCCGGACCCGCCCCGATGAGCGACACCGCGATCCCGATTCAGTCGTCCGAGCCGCATGCGCTCGCCGCGCAGCCGCGCCGCGCGGCGAGCTTGAAGCGGCTGGCATGGCAGCTCGCGCCGTGGGTGCTGCCCGCGCTGCTGTTCGCGCTGTGGAGCGTCGGCAGCGCGCGCGGCTGGATCGCACCGCAGATCCTGCCGCCGCCCGAACGCGTGTACGACGCGCTCGCCGAGCTTGCGACGAGCGGCGATCTCGCACGCCACACGCTGATCAGCCTGCAGCGCGTGCTGGTCGGCTTCGCGGCCGGCTCGCTGCTCGGTTTCGCGATCGGCGTCGCGCTCGGCCTGTCGCGCACGCTGGAAGCCTATGTACTGCCGAGCTTCAACGCGCTCGTGCAGATCCCGGTGCTCGGCTGGCTGCCGTTCCTGCTGCTGCTCGTCGGCGTCGGCGAACCGCTCAAGTACCTGCTGATCGCGCATGCGGCGCTCGTCCCCGTCACGATGAGCACGCTGCAGGGGTTTCGCCAGACGCCGCCTGCGCTCGACGAAGTCGCGCGCGGGTTCGGCTACACGCGCCGGCAACGCATCGTCCACGTCGTGCTGCCGGCCGCGATCCCGACGCTCGCGACCGGCGTGCGGCTCGCTTTCACGAAGTCGTGGCTCGCGCTCGTCGTCGTCGAGCTCGTCGCGTCTTCCGAAGGGCTCGGCTACCTGATCGTGTACGGCCGGCAACTGTTCCAGCTCGATCTCGTGATGGCGGCCGTGGTCGTGGTCGGCGCGGTCGGCCTGCTGATCAACCGGCTGCTCGACGCACTCGAAGCGCGCCTGCGCCGCGGCGTGCCGTCCGCGTTCCGCGGCTGAGCCGGCCTGCCCGCCCAACCGAAGGAGACTACCCGATGCCGCACTCCGTCACGTCGACGCTCGCGCCGGCTGCCGCGCCGTCGTCCGTCGCAGCCGCCCGCCGCCTGCATGCGCCCGACTGGCGCGGCTTCGTGCTGCCGCTCGTCGCGTTCGCACTCTGGTGGGCGATCGCTTCCGCGCACCTCGTGAAAAGCGGGCTGCTCGTCGGCCCGGCCGACGTGCTGCACACCGCGTGGTCGCAGGTCACGAGCGATGCGCTCGGCCGCGCACTGTCCGCGTCGCTCGCGCGCGAAGCCTGCGGTTTCGCGATCGGCGCGACGGGCGGGCTGCTGCTCGGCATCGCGCTCGGGCTGTCGCGCATCGCCGCGCGCATCGTCGGCCCGAGCTTCGACACGTTCAAGCAGATCTCGCTGTTCGCGTGGATTCCGCTGATTTCCGTGTGGTTCGGCCTCGGCGACGTCGCCAAGGTCGTGTTCCTGTCGCTCGCCGCGCTGCTGCCCGTCGCCGCGCACACCTGCGACGGCATTCACGCGGTGCCGCGCGCGTATGTCGACGTCGCCCGCGCGCTGCGCTATTCGCGGCTCCAGCTCGTCCGCTACGTGATCCTGCCGGCCGCACTGCCGTCGATCTTCACCGGGCTGTATCTCGGCCTGATCTATTCGTGGCTCGCAACGCTCGGCGCCGAATACCTGCTCGTCGCCGGCAGCGGGATCGGCAACACGCTGATCGACGGCAGCGAGCAATTCCGGATGGATCTCGTGCTGTTCGGGATCATCGTGGTCGGCGTGACCGGCTGGGCACTGAACGCGATCGCGCGTGCGATCGAACGCAAGGTGCTGGCCCGGCGCGGCGACCTGCCGCGCTGATCTCACGCTCCTTCCCTGTCGCAACCCTCCTCGCTCCGCCATGACGACCCTCGCCTCCGACTCGCTCGACATCCTCCATGTAAGCAAGCACTACGCACAACGCGGCGCGGTGCTCGCCGTGCTCGACGACGTGTCGCTGCACGTGCGCGCCGGCGAATTCGTCACGATCGTCGGCGCGAGCGGCTGCGGCAAGTCCACGCTGCTTCGGCTGATCGCGGGGCT
This sequence comes from Burkholderia pyrrocinia, assembly GCF_022809715.1. Taxonomy (NCBI): domain Bacteria; kingdom Pseudomonadati; phylum Pseudomonadota; class Betaproteobacteria; order Burkholderiales; family Burkholderiaceae; genus Burkholderia; species Burkholderia pyrrocinia. The sequence goes on along the minus strand of NZ_CP094460.1, from coordinate 245,247 downwards.
CGACACCGACTACACGGGCGAGATTCGCGCCGGCGACGAACGCGTGCGCGACACGTCGCTGCAGCGCGGGATCGTGTTCCAGGATCACCGGCTGTTTCCGTGGCTCACCGTCGAGCAGAACATCGGCGCCGCGCTGCGCAACGCGCCGCTCGACGCGGCCGCGAAGCAGCGAGCGGTAGCCGACCACATCGCACTCGTCGGGCTGAACGGCTTCGAGCACGCGTTTCCGAACCAGTTGTCGGGCGGGATGGCGCAGCGCGTCGCGATCGCGCGCGGCCTCGTGAACCGGCCGCGCGTGCTGCTGCTCGACGAGCCGTTCGGCGCGCTCGACGCGCAGACGCGCGCGCGGATGCAGAACGAATTGCTGCGCATCTGGGAACAGGAGCGCATCACGATGATGCTCGTCACGCACGACGTCGACGAAGCCGTCTATCTCGGCGACCGCGTCGTCACGATGGCGCCGCGCCCGGGCCGCATCGAACGGATCGTCGATGTCGCACTGCCGCGGCCGCGCCGGCGCGATTCGCCGGAATTCGCGCGGTTGCGCGATACGGTGCTCGCCGATTTCGACGATAGCGATACGCCGCGCGACGACGGCGCGGGCGGCAAGCGCATCGACACGCCGCACGCGCACCGGATCGGTGAATTCCGGCTTGCGTGGTAGACACGTGTCGCGACCGCATTGCTCAGCATGACGACACATATCGATCATCGCAGCACGCACGCTAAGGTTGTGACGATTCATCGGTTCCGGTTCCGCGCGCTCCCTGCTTGAATGGAGACTCGACCGACCCGACTCCAGGAGACTCCCGATGTCCGAAGTCCAGCACGCCGCCCACCCGTCTTCGCATGCTTCGCACGCCGCGCCGCGCACGGCCGCCGCCCCGCTCCAGCTTCGCCAGGTTGCCGGCCGGATCGGCGCCGAGATCGCCGGCGTCCGGCTGTCGGCCACGCTCGACGACGCGACGTTCGACGCGATCCAGGCCGCGCTGCTGCGCCACAAGGTGCTGTTCTTCCGTGGCCAGCACCATCTCGACGACACCGCGCAGGAAGCGTTCGCGCGCCGCTTCGGCGACACGGTCGCGCATCCGACCGTGCCGTCCGTCGACGGCAGCGCGCATCTGCTCGAACTCGATTCCGCGCACGGCGCCCGGGCGAATTCGTGGCACACCGACGTCACGTTCGTCGATGCGTACCCGAAGATCTCGATCCTGCGCGCGGTCGTGATTCCGCCGTTCGGCGGCGATACGGTGTGGGCCAACACGGCCGCCGCGTACACGCATCTTCCCGACCCGCTGCGCGCACTTGCGGACACGCTGTGGGCGATCCATACGAACGCATACGACTACGCGTCGACGCATGTGCATGCCGACGACACGCAACTGAAGCGCTACCGCGAAGTGTTCACGTCGACCGTCTACGAAACCGAGCATCCGGTCGTGCGCGTGCATCCGGAAACCGGCGAACGCACGCTCGTGCTCGGGCACTTCGTGCAGCGGCTCAAGGGGCTGTCGGCGCAGGATTCCGCGCACCTGCTGCAGGTCTTCCACGAGCACGTGACGCGTCTCGAGAACACCGTGCGCTGGAACTGGCAGGAAGGCGACGTCGCGATCTGGGACAACCGCGCGACGCAGCACTACGCGATCAACGACTACGGCGCTGCGCGCCGCGTCGTGCGCCGCGCGACCGTTCACGGCGACGTGCCGGTCGGCATCGACGGCCGCCGGAGCGTCGTGCTGAAGGGGCCGGGTGCGACGCTGCAATAACGCCCGAGTACCGCGGCGGCGCCGTTTCGTGCGCGCCGCTGCGTGTTCCGCTCCAATCGCCACCGGACACACCACCATGAACCTCCCGCCACCGCATCGACGCTTGCACGCGCAACGATGTCGGCCATCCGCCCCATTCACTTCCGCCAGGAGCGTCGCATGAGCGCCCTACCCGAACCCGCTGCCCAGCCGGTCGACGTGATCCCGCTGTCCGCCCATATCGGTGCGGAAATTCGCGGCGTCGACCTCACGCAACCGTTGACCACGCCGCAGATCGCGGCCATCCGCACCGCGCTGCTGAAATGGCGCGTCGTCTTCTTCCGCGAACAATTCCTCACGCATGACCAGCACGTCGCGTTCTCCGCGCAGTTCGGCGAGCCGACGGTCGGCCACCCGGTGTTCGGGCACGTCGATGGTCATCCAGCCGTCTATTCGATCGCGAAGCACCGCAAGGCGACGCGCTTCGAAGGCGAACCGGTGCGCCGGCCGTGGACGGGCTGGCACACCGACGTGACGGCCGCCGTGAACCCGCCGTGGGCGTCGATCCTGCGCGGCGTGACGATCCCGCCGTACGGCGGCGACACGCACTGGACCAATCTCGTACGCGCGTACGAAACGCTGTCCGCGCCGCTGCGCGGTTTCGTCGACGGCTTGCGCGGCATCCACCGCTTCACGCCGCCGGCCGGTGCGCGCGCCACCGGCGCGTTCGATGACGCGGTCGAACGCCGCCCGCTCGTGACCGAGCATCCGCTCGTCCGCGTGCATCCGGAGACCGGCGAACGTGCGCTGTACGTGAGCCCGAGCTTCCTGAAATCGATCGTCGGGCTGACGCCGCGCGAGAGCCAGGCGCTGCTCGAACTGCTGTGGGAACACGTGACGCGGCCGGAATTCACGATCCGCTTCAAATGGGAACCGCGCAGCATCGCGTTCTGGGACAACCGCGCGACCGCGCATCTCGCACCCGTCGACATCTTCGATCTCGACTTCGACCGCCAGCTCTACCGTACGACGCTCACCGGCGACGTACCGGTCGGCCCCGACGGCCGGCCATCGGTCGCGCTCGAAGGCTCGCCGGTCGAAACGGCGGCGGCCGTCGCGCTCAACTGACCGCAACCTGAACCGGCACCGGCGCGCGCGAGCGCACCGGCCCTTCGTCCATCGATCTCCGTCAATCCAGCCAGACGCCGTCGAACCGGTGCCCGCCGAGCGGCGAGAACGTCAGCCCGTGCACACGTTTCGACACCGGCAGCGACACGATCGACGTCGCGATCGGCGTGAACGGCACCTGATCCTTGAACACCACCTGCGCCTGTTCGTACAGCGCCGTGCGCTTCGCGACGTCCGCATTCGAGCGCGCCGCGCTCACCAGCTTTTCGAAATCCTGATTGCACCACTTCGCGAGGTTGCTGCCGTGCACCGCGTCGCAGCCGAGCAGCGTGCCGAGCCAGTTGTCGGGGTCGCCGTTGTCGCCCGACCAGCCGTACAGGATCGCGTCGTGCTGCCCGTCGTGCTTCGCGCGGCGGTTGTATTCGCCCCACTCGTAGCTGACGATCTTCGCGCGCACGCCGATCTTCGCCCAGTCCTGCTGGATCAGTTGCGCCATCAACTGCGCATTCGGGTTGTACGGGCGCTGCACGGGCATCGCCCACAGCGTCAGGTCGAAGCCGTTCGGGAAGCCGGCCTGCGCGAGCAGCGCCTTCGCGGCGGCCGGATCGCGCGGCGCATCCTTCAGGCGCGGGTTGTACGACCATTGCGCGGGCGGCATCGGGTTCGTCGCGATCTTCGCGTCGCCGTTGAAGACGGTCTTCACGATCGCCGTCTTGTCGATCGCGATGTCGAGCGCGCGCCGCACGTCGACGCGATCGAGCGGCGCATGTTGCGTGTTGTACGCGACGAAACCGACGTTGAAGCCCATTCCCGAGAACAGTTCCAGCTTCGGGTCGCGCCGCACCGTGTCGAGATCGGCCGGCCGCGGGAACGCCGATACCTGGCACTCGCCGGCCACCAGCTTCTGCAGGCGTGCGGCCGGATCGGGCGTGATCGCGAACACGAGCCGCGCGAGCTTCACGTCGTCCGGCTTCCAGTAGTCGGGGTTCGCTTCGTAGCGGATCAGCGCATCCTTCTGGTACGTGCGCAGCAGGAACGGCCCGGTGCCGACCGGGAACTGGTTGATGTCGGCCTCGCGATGGCGTGCCGCGAGCTGCGACGCATATTCGGCCGACAGCACCGACGCGAACGCCATCGCGAGGTTGCGCACGAACACGACGTCGGGCGTCTTCAGCACGAAGCGCACCGTGTAGTCGTCGGCCTTCTCGATGCGCTCGACGTTGCGGTCGAAGCCGAGATCGCTGAAGTACGGGAAGCTGACCGGGTAGGCCTTGCGGAACGGATCGTCGGGATCGAGCATCCGGCGGAACGTGAACACGACGTCGTCGGCCTGGAACGGCCGCGTCGGCTTGAACCATGCGGTCGTCTGGAATTTCACGCCGCGCCGCAGGTGGAACGTGATCGTGCGCTGGTCGGGCGACACGTCCCAGCTCGTCGCGAGCGACGGTTCGAGATCGAGCGTGCCGCGCCTGAACTGCACGAGTCCGTTGTAGATCGTGTACGTGCTCGCGTCGAAATCGGTGCTCGTCGTGTGCTGGCCGGGATCGAAGCCGGCCGGGCTGCCTTCGGTGCAGTACACGAGCGTCTTGCCGGCCGGCGCGGCAAGCGCCTGCGTGGCCGCGCCGGCGAGCAGCAGCGATGCAGCCACGCAACGAAGTGCAACAACGGCATGCGGTGCGCGACGCACGCGACGTGCGGCTGACGAAACGAAAGAATGCTTCATGGTGGCGGAAAGGAGGAATGAGTCATGCGAATGACGACCGCCGATCTTCGCGCGCCTCCCGCCGTTCGCTTACCAATTAATTCGACGTTGCTTATCGCCGCGGGTGCATCCCGCTGCCCGGGCATGAATATGTCCGCGCAAGCGCCGGGGCATCGCCCGGCAGATCCTTCGCGCCACGCCAAAGCACGCGACCGCGCCACCGCCTTCCGGCCCCCTGCAGATTCTCCGGAATTGGCGCATCGTATCGGCTGGCAAACGCCGGCACGGGCGCGCCGGGATCCGCCCGACGACGCCGCGCCGCCGATTCCTGGAGGACCCACGATGTCGACCCGCTCCGATACGCCCTCTCGTCCCGTCAAGTCGCCGGGCCCCGATCATCCGATCGCGATCGAGCCGCATCCGTCGCGCGTGGTGGTCACGGTGGCCGGCAAGGTCGTCGCCGATACGCGCCGCGCGCTGGCGCTGCGCGAGGCCAGCTATCCGGCCGTGCTCTACATCCCGCGCGAAGACGCCGACATGTCGCTGCTGCGCCGCACCGACCACGCGACGTACTGCCCGTACAAGGGCGACTGCGCGTACTACGCGATCCCGGCCGGCGGCGAACGCGCGACCAACGCGGTGTGGACCTACGAGCATCCGTATCCGGCCGTCGAAGCGATTCGCGGACACCTCGCGTTCTATCCGGACCGCGTCGATTCGATCGAGGAAAGCGCCGCAGACGCAGCCTGAGCGCCGCTGATTTGCATATGCGCATTCATTGGTTGGCCGCCGGCCCGCGCGGCCGTATCGTCCTGAATCCGGCGCGGGCCGGCCCGTTGCGAGCATCGCCCGCATCCGGCCCCGTCCTGCGCCGGCCGCGCCGCCTTGGCGCGCGGCCCGTGAACCCGCACGCAGGACACCCAGATGAGCGACACACCGCACGCAGACGTTGAAACGACCCCGGCGAACCCGCGCCGACGCCAATGGCTGCATGGCGCGGCCGCCGGGCTTGCCGGGCTTGCGCTCGGGCCGCTCGCGACCCTGCCCGCACGAGCCCAGGACAACGGCACGCGGCTGCGCATCGGTTTCCAGAAATACGGCAACTTCGTCGTGCTGAAGGCCCGCGGCACGCTCGAGAAGCGCCTTGCGAGCCAGGGCGTCGCGGTGCAATGGCTCGAATTCCCGGCCGGCCCGCAACTGCTCGAAGGGCTGAACGCCGGCGCGATCGACGTCGGCACGGTCGGCGAAACGCCGCCGATCTTCGCGCAGGCGGCCGGCGTCGATTTCGTCTATATCGGCAACGAGCCGCCCGCGCCGCAGGGCGAAGCGATCGTCGTGCTGCCCGATTCGCCGATCCGCAACGTCGCGCAGTTGCGCGGCAAGAAGGTCGCGTTCAACAAGGGCTCGAACGTCCACTACCTGCTCGTGAAGGCGCTGGAACATGCGGGCCTCGCGTATGCGGACATCCAGCCGATCTACCTGACGCCCGCCGACGCGCGCGCCGCGTTCGTGCAGCGCAGCGTCGATGCGTGGGTGATCTGGGATCCGTATCTGGCGGCCGCCGAACGGCAGCTCGGCGCGCGCGTGATCGCGAACGGCGAAGGGCTCGTGCGCAACACGCAGTACTACCTCGCCGCGCGCAAGTACGCGGCCGCTCACCCGCAGGTGCTGCGCGCGCTGCTCGACGAAGTCGACGCGGTCGATCGCTGGGCGCGCGACCACACGCCCGACGTCGCCGCGCAACTGTCACCGCTCGTCGGCCTCGACGCGCCGACGCTCGAAGTCGCGCTCAAGCGCGCCGGCTACGGCGTGCAGCCCGTCACCGACGCGACGGTCGCGTATCAGCAGAACATCGCCGACACGTTCAGCACGCTGAAGCTGATTCCGGGCAAGCTGACGGTCGCCAACGCGCGCTGATGTGTCGCCGATACACGATGCGACGCGTTACGGCGCAGGCGCCGCGCCGATGCGCCGCCATTCGTCGTAGTCGATGACGAGGCCGGCTTCGTCGATCGCGATATCGGCCGCATAGGTGCCGCTCTCGTAGCGATACACGTGTGGCGCCGTATGCGTATAACGCTGCTCGCCGCGCACGATGGCGAAATCCGGAAAGCGCAGCCATGCGGTATGGATCGTCGCAGCGTCGCCGACGGCCAGCGCCAGCCGCCGGATCGGCAGCGTATTGGTCGACGGGCTGAAACCGAGGTCGATGTCGGTCGCGCCCGCGAGCATCGACGCGTCGACGCCGTCGATCGTCCAGCGCCCTTCCTCGCATGCGAGGTCCAGTTGTTGCGGTGGCAACGTGCCGAGCCAGCGTGTCACGCGCGCCGAGCGCGTGAGCCAGTCGGCACCGCATGCGATCGCATAGTCGATGCGAAACGGCGCGCCGTCGATTGCACCCGACACCGAACCCGACAGATCGATTCCCGTTCGCGTCTCCGCGAGCCAGCACCATTCGGCCGCCTGCCACGTCTGCACGATCTGCCATGCGACGCATCGCGTGCGCATCGCTTCATCCTGTTGCGTCATGTCGCCGTCTCCTGTCGGTCGCGCGAATGCCGATTTTCGCTCATCGCTTCGATGAACACACGCGGCTTCGGTGACACGGTACGCTGGAGCCGGTCGTCCGCGGGACGTCAGGATTCTTCCGCGGAACGGGCTCCCCGGCTTCGTGCTCGACATACTCGTGCAAGCGCAGCGGCCGCTGCCGCCGCGCGTGCGTGCGCTCGTCGATCTACTGAAGAAGGCAATCCCGCCGCTGCTGAAGCGGCCTGTCCGTCAGCAGCAGCGAGCCCCGCCCTCACGCCTGCAGCGACTTCCCCGGTTCCTTCACGTGCGCGTCGACTTCCATCTGGTAGAAGCGCGCGCTGACGAAGCCGAACAGCGTCCAGCCCAGGAACACGCACAGGCCGCCGAGCATCAGCGCCTGCTCGCCCGAGCTGACGAGCGCATAGAAGCTGTACGCGGTGGCGACCATCGCGATCACGTTCGTCACCAGCGCCTTGGCCGGCGGCACCTTCGCGACCTTCTGGATCGTGATCAGCGCGGCCATCGACATCACGTACGGCACGAGGTTCGTGACGACCGCGAGATCGACGATCTTCTGGAACTGGCTGCTCAGCTCCGGGCTGATCGTCATCAGCGCCAGCGCGACCTGCGCGACGAGCAGGATCACCATGCCGACGATCGGCGTGCCCGTGCGCGTCGCACGCGCGAACACCGGCAGGAAGTAGCCGACGTCCGCCGAGCTCTTGAACACCTGCGCGACCGTGAACTGCCAGCCGAGCAGCGATCCGATGCACGCGATCACCATCAGCGCGGTGACGATCGTGCCGACGGTCGGCGTGAACATCGTCGCGAACGCGATGCCGAACGGCGCGTTCGACTTCGCGAGGATCGCGTTCGGCACGATCCCCGCGATCACGTTGGTCGACACGATGTAGAAGATCGCCGATGCGATCGTGCCGCCGAGCACGGCGATCGGCACGTTGCGCTCCGGGTTCTCCACCGCATCCGAGTTCGCGCACGCCGATTCGAGCCCGAGGAACGCCCACAGCGTCACCGCGATCGAACTGCCGACGGCCGGCCCGAACGACATGCCGTGCGGATTCCACGCAGCGCCCCAGGTCGCGCCGCTGAACCAGAACCAGCCGATCAGCGACACGATGACGACCGGAATGATCACGCCCCATACGGTCACCGAGCCGATCCGGCCGGTGATGCGCGAGCCGCCGAAGTTCGCGACCGTCGTCAGCACGAGCAGGAAGATCGTCCACAGGCCCGTCTGCAGCGGCGACAGCGTCGCGTCGAACAGCACGGTGCCATAGCCGACCGCCGTGACGCCGATCGCGACGTTGGCGATCACGAGCGACAGCCCGTACGTGTAGTTCGCCATGTAGTTGCCGGCCTTGCCGAACGCGTATTCCGTGTAGCCGCCCATCCCGCCCGGCTTGCGGCTCAACATCCCGCAGCGCGCGAACGCATAGGCCAGCGCGAGCGAGCCGCCGGCCGTGACGATCCACGACAGCAGCGAGATCGTGCCGACCTGCGCAAGCTTCGCCGGCAGCAGGATGATGCCGGAGCCCATCATGTTGACCGCCGTGAGGATGGTGAGCTGCCAGACGTTCATCCGGTTCTTCGCTGCGGCCGCCGGGGCCGCGGCGGACATGCTCGCTGCGTTTTCCATGATCTCGATCCTTCGATGTGATGCCGCCGCGCGGCCGGTCGCTCGTTCAGGCCGTCAGGCAGTACACGCGGTACGTGCCGTCCTCGACTTCTACGCCGTGCGTGTCGTGCGCGAAGCCCGGAAAACGGCGGTCGTACGCTTCGAGCGCCTTCAGGTAGCCGAGCACCGGGCCGCCTGCCGGCCCCGCGTTCTCGCCGGGCATCAGCAGCGGAATGCCCGGCGGATACGGCACGACGCCGGTGGCGACCGTGCGACCGGCCAGCTCGTCGAGCGTGACCTGCTCGACGCGGCCCTGCACGAGATGCTCGTATGCGCGCACCGGGCTCATCTCCGGCTTCGGCAGGATCGAGAACGCCTCCGACATCAGCCGCGTCGTGCCGAGCTGCTCCATCGCCGCGAACATCGTGTCGGCCAGGTCCTTCAGCCCCATGCCCGCATAACGTGCGCCGTGTTCCTTCGCGAGCGACGGAATCGCCATGTCGAGCGACAGGTTCGCGTCGTAGTCGCGCTTGAAGTCGCACAGCGCGCTGACGAGCGAGCCCCACTTGCCCTTCGTGATGCCGATCGAGAACAGGAACAGGATCGTGAAATCGGTCGTCTTCTCGACGACGATCCCGCGCGCATCGAGATAGGCCGTGACGACGCTCGCCGGAATGCCGACCGGCATCAGGCCGCCGGCCGGCGCGACGCCCGGCGTGACGATCGACACCTTGATCGGATCGAGCATGCAGTAGCCGTCCTCGATATTGCCGAAGCCGTGCCATTGCGCGCCGGGGCGCAGCACCCAGCACGACGGATCGCTCGCGAGCAGCTCGGGCGGCGCATCGTGGAACGGCAGCGTGCGGCCCGTGCGTGCCTCGAGCACGGTGTCGGGCTGCCAGCATTCGAAGAACCAGTCTCCCTTCGCGTCGAACTCGTTGTTCATCCGCGCGATCATCTGCCGGAATGCGACGGCCTCCTCGATCGACTCGTGCGTCAGCGCTTCGCCGCCGGGGCCGTCCATCATCGCGGCCGCGACGTCGTTCGACGCGATGATCGCGTAGTTCGGCGACGTCGACGCGTGCATCATGAACGTTTCGTTAAACTGAGCATGCGGAATCGGGCTGCGGCCGTCGCGCACGTGGATGTACGACGCTTGCGACAGTGCGGTCAGCAGCTTGTGCGTCGACTGCGTCGCGAACACCGTGGGCCGGTCCGCACGATGGTCGCGCGGGTCGCCGTGCATCGCATGGCGGTCGCGGTAGATCGGGTTGAAGCGCGCGTAGCCGTACCACGCTTCGTCGAAGTGCAGGCGGTCGACGCTCGCGCCGAGCAGTTCCTCGACGCGCGCGACGTTGTAGCAGAGGCCGTCGTAAGTCGAGTTCGTGACGATCGCGTGCTTCGGCTGGCGATCGGCAAGCCCGGCCGCGAGCGGGTTCGATGCGATCGCCTCGCGGATCGCCGCCTGCGTGAGGCGCTCGGACGCGATCGGCCCGATGATCCCGTAGCGGTTGCGCGTCGGTACCAGGTACGTCGGGATCGCGCCCGACATCGTGATCGCATGCTCGGCCGACTTGTGGCAGTTGCGGTCGCACAGCGCGATCTGGTCGCGGCTCACGCTCGCCATCAGGATGATGCGGTTCGACGTCGACGAGCCGTTCGTCACGTGATACGTGCGATGCGCACCGAACACGCGCGCCGCGTAGCGCTCGCTTTCGCCGATCGGGCCCGAGTGGTCGAGCAGCGAGCCGAGTTCGCCGACCGAGATCGACAGGTCGGAGCGGAACAGCGATTCGCCGAAGTATTCGAAGAACGCGCGGCCGACCGGCGACTTCAGGAAGCCCGTGCCGCCCGTGTGGCCGGGCGTATGCCACGAGTATTCGTAGACGCGCGAGAACTTCGCGAGCGCGCCGAACATCGGCGGCAGCACGGTCGAGCGATAGCGTTCGATCGCCGCGTGGATGCGCCCGCCGATGAAGTCGGCCGTATCCTCGAGCAGCCACACGAAATCGTCGACCTGGCCCATGACCGCGGACGGCACCGACGACGCGACGCTGCGGTCGGCCAGCAGGAAGATCGGCACGTTGGCGTTGCGATGCCGGATCGCTTCGACCACCGCCTCGGACGGCCCGTGGCCATCCACGCCGAGATCCCAGTCGAGCAGCACGCACTGGATCGACGGATCGGAACGGATCAGCATGATCGCATCGTCGGCGGATGTCGCCGTGAGCACGTCGATGTCGCGTTGCGCGAGCTCCGCGCTCAGTGTGCGGACCGCGCGCCCGGTCGCCGTTTCCTGCGCGATTTCGTCGTCGACCAGCAGCGCACGCATGCCGAGACGACGAACGCCTCCGGTGGATGTATTCATGATGTTGCCCTCGCTGTTCCGATGCTTCGTTGGTGTTGTTCGTCTCACGAGCACGCGGACAGCAGGCCACGGTCGGCGACATGAGACGCTCGCAATTCCGGTTTGATTCGCCATCCGATTCGGATGCCGACTATGCCATGGATGCCTTTCGATGAAAAGCCGACGATTCGGCAAAATCGTCGATCCCTTTCAAATCGGATTTCATAATTGGATCATTTTTATGTGCATTGCAGCACGCCAATTCCCGCTTGTTTGATCCTACTCATCTTTCAATGACATTGCCGTTTCCGGTCGATTGAATTCGCCGGATTTTGTTGCTACGATCGGCTGCGTCGCGCACTGACCGTCGGCAGCCGAGCCTCGCTGCGCAAGGCTGATTCGTGCGGTGCGCATTCGGCATTCAGCATTCGCGGGAGCGTTTCAATCGGCTGCGGCGCGTATCGGATTACGCGGATTGCGCGCCGGCGTGAATGCGGCTCCCGTTTCCGCACATTTACGGGAGAATTCGCGTGAGCCTGTTGAAAATCGCAGTCGAGCCGGCGCTGATTGGCGCCTTCCTCACCACGCACGAACAGGTCGACGTATTTCAGACCGATTTCACGAATATCGCGGCAATCGTGGTCGGAATCGATTCGGCGCAAAAAATCCTGAAAGCCGTCGAAAGAACCGGCTTCGCGATTCCGTTCTTCGTCGCGGTCGAGCCCGACCAGGAAGTGCCGCCGTCGGTCCTGCCGAGCGCGAGCGGCGTGATCCAGCTCGGGCACGGCAGCCGCCACTATTACGGCCGGCAGATTTCAGCCGCCGCCGATATCTACAGCGAGAACCTGCTGCCGCCGTTCTTCAAGGTCATGCGCGAATACGTGCAGCGCGGCTACGTCGAGTTCGACTGCCCCGGCCACCAGGGCGGCCAGTTCTTCTCGAATCATCCGCTCGGCCGGATGTTCGTCGACTTCTTCGGCGAGACACTGTTTCGCGCCGACCTCTGCAACGCGGACGTCCGGCTCGGCGACCTGCTGATCCACGAAGGCCCCGCGCTGGAAGCGCAGCGCAACGCCGCGCGGATCTACAACGCCGACAAGACCTGGTTCGTGCTGAACGGCACGTCGACGTCGAACAAGGTCGTCACGAGCGCGCTGCTCGCGCCCGACGATCTCGTGCTGTTCGATCGCAACAACCACAAGTCGGTGCACCTCGGCGCGCTCGTGGTGTCCGGCGCGCGGCCGGTCTACCTCGAAACCGCGCGCAACGCGTGGGGCCTCATCGGCGGCGTCGACAGCGCGGCGCTCGACGAAACACGCATTCGCGACGCGATCCGCGACGTCGCGCCCGAGCGCGCCGACCTGCCGCGCCCGTTCCGGCTCGCGGTGATCCAGCTCGGCACCTACGACGGCACGATCTACAACGCGCGGGAAATCGTCGACCGGATCGGGCATCTGTGCGACTACATCCTGTTCGATTCGGCGTGGGTCGGCTACGAGCAGTTCATCCCGATGATGCAGGATTGCTCGCCGCTGATGCTGACGCTCGGCCCCGACGATCCCGGCATCTTCGTCACGCAGTCGGTGCACAAGCAGCAGGCCGGCTTCTCGCAGACGTCGCAGATCCACAAGAAGGACAGCCACATCGAAGGCCAGAAGCGCTTCTGCGATCACCGGCGCTTCAACAACGCGTACATGATCCATGCGTCGACGAGCCCGTTCTACCCGATGTTCGCGGCGCTCGACGTCAACGCGCAGATGCATGCGGGCCCGGCCGGCAAGCGCCTGTGGCGCGACTGCGTCGCGCACGGCGTCGATGCACGCAAGCTGCTGCTGAAGACCTGCCGCCAGATCCGCCCGTTCGTTCCGCAGCATGTCGACGGCCGCCCGTGGGCCGACTACCCGACCGAGCAGATCGTCGACGACCTGCGCTTCTTCCGCTTCCATCCGGCCGACGCGTGGCACGGCTTCGAAGGCTATGCGAACGACCAGTACTTCGTCGATCCGTGCAAGCTGCTGCTGACGACGCCCGGCATCGATCGCGACACGCACGAGTACGCGCCGTTCGGCGCGCCGGCGCCGATCCTCGCGCGCTACCTGCGCGAGCACGGCGTCGTGCCCGAGAAGGCTGACCTGTACACGATCCTGTTCCTGCTCACGCCGTCGGAAAGCCTCGGCAAGCTGCAGCATCTGATCGCGCACCTCGCGCAGTTCGAACGCCACCTCGACCAGGACACGCCGCTGCGCGAAGCGATCCCGTCGTTGTGCGAAGCGTATCCGGAGCTGTACGGCAACATGCGCCTGCGGCAGTTGTGCCAGCGCATGCACGATTTCTATCGCAGCCACGACATGAAGCATCTGCAGAAGCAGATGTTCCGGCGTGCGCAGTTCCCGAAGCAGGCGATGCTGCCGCAGGCCGCGAATGCCGAGCTGATCCGCAACAACGTCGAACTCGTCACGCTCGATCGCATCGAAGGCCGGATCGCGACCGAAGGCGCGCTGCCCTATCCGCCCGGCATCTTCTGCGTGGTGCCCGGCGAAGCGTGGGGCGGCCCGGCGCTCGACTACTTCCGCGCGCTCGAAGCCGGGATCAACGCGCTGCCGGGTTTCGAGCCGGAAATCCAGGGCGTCTACCTGCAGACGAAGCCGGACGGCACGAAGCAGGCATCGGCGTACGTGGTGGCCGACCACCCGAGCGCGTCGCGGGCCTGAGCGCGCAGCTTGTCCGCCGCATCACCACGCCTGCCGATAGATCGCCAGCGCGTCGGCCTCCGTCACCTCGCGCGGATTGTTCACGAGCAGGCGCGTCTGCAGCATCGCGTCCGACGCCATCCTCGGCAGGTCGCCCTCGCCGATGCCGACTTCGCGCAGCGTGCGCGGGATGCCCGTCGCGACGATCAGCCGGTCGATCTCCGCGATCAGCGCATGCGTTCTCGCTTCGTCGCTGCCCGTCGCCGACGGCGCGACGATCGCCGCGAGTTCCGCATACAGCGGTGCGGCGGCCGGCGCGTTGAAGCGCAGTACGTGCGGCAGCACGAGCGCGTTCGACAGCCCGTGCGGCACGTGGAAGATCCCGCCGACCGGATAGGCTAGCGCATGCACGGCCGCGACCGGCGCGTTCGCGAACGCCTGCCCGGCGAACATCGCGCCGACCAGCATCGCCTCGCGTGCGTGGCGGTTGCGGCCGTCGTCGCAGGCCGCGAGCAGGTTGCGCGACAGCAGCGTCAGCGCGTGCACGGCCAGCATGTCGGACACCGGATTCTTCAGCCGCGCGGACGTATAGGCTTCGATCGCATGCACCATCGCGTCGATGCCCGTCGCGGCCGTCGCCGCCCGCGGCAGGCCGAGCGTCAGCTCGGCATCGAGGATCGCGACGTCCGCGAACAGGTGCGGCGACACCACGCCCATCTTGCGCGCCTCGCCGACCGTGACGATCGATACGGCCGTCACCTCGGAGCCCGTGCCGGCCGTAGTCGGCATCTGCACGAGCGGCAGCCGCACGCTCGCGACCTTGTCGACGCCGTACATGTCGGCCAGCGCCTGCTGCCCCGGTGCAAGCACCGCGATCAGCTTCGCAACGTCCATCGACGAACCGCCGCCCAGGCCGAGCACGATCTCGGCATCGGCCGCGACGGCCCGCGCGGTCGCTTCGAGCACCACGTGCTCGGGCGGATCGGCGATCACGTCGTCGATCACCGTGACCTGCCAGCCGTGCGCGGCGAGGCTCTCCAGCGCGGGCGCGAGCACGCCGCTGCGATGCAGGAACGCATCGGTGACGACGCACAGCCGCACGAGCGCCGGAAAGCGTTCGCGCAACAACGCGCCGAGCCGGCGCGCGGCGCCGAATTCGACGATCTGCGTCGGAACGGTACGGAATTGAAACGGGTTCATCGAGTGCCTCCCGGTGGCGTCGCCGTGCCGGTGTCCGGCTGCACCATGTAGCGCGACACGTCGCGGCGATCGAGCAACGGAATGATCGCCCCGACACCGATGCGCTGGAAATGCGGCGTTTCCCGATGCACGTCCAGGCCGTCCGCGTCGCGGTAACGCTCGAGGATCACGATGTGGTCGGGATCCTCCGGTGACCGGAAATACGCATAGTCGAGATTCTTCGGCTCGGCGCGCGTCGCGGGCGCGAGCTCCGCGAGCAGTTCGATCACGCGGTCGCCGTTGCCCGGCTTCGCGTAAAAATGTGCAATGACCTGCAGGTAAGGTTCATTCATGCGGGGCTCCGTGTTCGACAAACGCCCGTCGCGACGGGGGCGCACGCAATCCGCTGCGAACCGGATGGATTCAAACGCGATGACGCGACACCGTGTCACTGACTCGTCGTCGCATTGTATTGAATCGGCAATACCTTCGCAGCGCCGTGACCGAACTGCGAAAAACATGTCGAATCTCGCTGTATATTCACGACGCGTCGGTTCGTAACCCTCCGCCCACCGACACGCCGACGACTACCACAGCACCGTCCGCCCCAGATAGTCGAGGTATTCGAGCCCGGGGCGCGCCCGCTTCGCGATCAGCACGTCGACGAGGCTCGGCACGCTCTCGTCGATGGTCAGGCGTGCGTCGGGCCCGCCCAGCTCCGTGCGGACCCAGCCGGGCGCCATCAGCGCCAGCGCACGCGGCGTGTCGGCCTGCCGCGCCGCGAAGCTGCGCATGAACTGATTCAGCGCGGCCTTGCTGCCGCGATAGACCTCGCGCATCCCGCTGACGTTGTTCGCGACGCTGCCCTGCCCCGACGACATCGCACCGATCAGGCCGTCCGCGGTCACGAGATCCTGCAACGCCTCGATCACGCGCATCGGCGCAAGCGCATTCGTGATCATCACGCGCACGAATTCGTCGGTCGTCACTTCGCCGATCGTTTCGTTCGGGTCGTTGGTCGTCCCCGCATTCACGAACAGCACGTCGAAGCGCCTGCCCGACAGGCGCTCGCGCAGCGCCGCCAGTTGCGCCGGCTCGCAGATGTCGAGCGTATCGATCCCGAGCCGGCCGTCGACGCGGTCCGCCAGGTCGTGCAGCTTCGTGCGTCCCGATCCTTCACGCACGGTACCCGTTACGTTCCAGCCCCTGTTCAGGAATTGCTCCGCCATGGCCAACCCGAGGCCGCGCGAAGCCGCGACGAGCAGGATCGAGGGTGCGTTGGGGTTCGATACGGTCGATTGCATGGTTGCCGCCTTTGCCGGGTTTCACGATGCGCCCACTATAGGCGCGCACCGGACCATGCACCAGACGCACCGGATACAATCGATAGTTGCATCGAACGCCATGCCAGACCGCGCAGTGGCGTATCCTGTCCGCATGGAAGACATCGACCTGAACCTCGTTACCGCGCTCGACGCGCTGCTGTCGGAAGGCAGCGTGACGGGTGCCGCGCGCCGGCTTGGCCTGAGCACGTCCGCCATGAGCCGCACGCTCACGCGGCTGCGGCTCTCCACCGGCGATCAATTGCTCGTGCGCGCCGGGCGCAAGCTCGTGCCGACGCCGCACGCGGCCGCGTTGCGCGACCGCGTGCATGCGATCGCGAGCGACGCGCGCGCCGTGCTGCGGCCGGCGACGGCCGACGTCGACATGGCGACGCTCGCATCCACGTTCACCATTCGTGCGTCGGCGTCGTTCATGGAAATGCTGTCCGGCCCGGTGGTCGCCGCGATCGGCGAAGTCGCGCCGCACGTGCGCATCCGCTTCGTGCCCAAGCCCGACCGCGATCCGCAAGCGCTGCGCGACGGCACCGTCGATCTGGAGATCGGCAAGCGCGGCGACGACGCGCCGGAGCTGCACACCCGCATGCTCGGTCACGACTGGCACGTCGCGGTGGCGCGCGCCGGACATCCGCTGTTCGCGTCGGCCAGGATCACGCCCGCACGCTATGCGGCCTGCCGTCAGGTGATCGCATCGCAGCTCGGCGATTTCGGCGGACCGGCCGACGACTCGACCGACCGGTCCGGCCCGGGCCAGACCGTGCACGTGGTCGTCCCCGGCTACCCCGATGCAATGCGTGTCGCGGCCAGCACCGACCTGATCGCGCTGGTGCCGCGCTCGAGCCTCGGCAACGCGTTCACACCCGGGCTCACGGAAGCCCTCGGGCTGCGCAGCTTCGAGATCCCGGTCCGCCTGCCCGCGATCCTCGTCGCCGCGCTGTGGCATCCGCGCAATCATGGCGATCCCGTCCATCGCCGCCTGCGCGACGCGGTGATTGCGGTCTACCAGCGCGCGTATCCGGATTCCCGCGCGCCACGCACACCGGCGCGCAGCGCGGGAACACGCACGGCAGGCTGACGCAGTGCGCCCCGGCGGCGCCCGCGGGCCCTTCGGCTAAAATGCCGCACTTTCCACCTTGTCCGGCCCGCTCGCCATGCAACCCGCTTCCCACGCCCAACCCGCCTCCCACGGCGCCGACGCCGCAGAATCGGCCCGCGACCTCGTCTACGGCCCGAACGACCGGCCCGCGCCGATGGTCGCCTTCGTCGCCGCGCTGCAGCACCTGCTGGCGATCATCGTGCCGATCGTCACGCCCGGCCTGCTGATCTGCCAGGCACTCGGCGTGTCCAGCCGCGATACGACCCTGATCGTGTCGATGTCGCTGGTGATTTCCGGCATCGCCACCTTCGTCCAGTGCAAGCGCTTCGGGCCGCTGGGCGCCGGCCTGCTGATCGTCCAGGGCACCAGCTTCAACTTCGTCGGCCCGCTGATCGCGGGCGGCAGCCTGATGGTCAAGCAGGGCACGCCGGTCGAGACCGTGATGGCCGCGATCTTCGGCGTCGTGATGGCCGGTTCGTTCGTCGAGATGGGCGTGTCGCGCATCCTGCCGTTCGTGAAGCGCCTGATCACGCCGCTCGTCACCGGCATCGTCGTGCTGCTGATCGGCCTCACGCTGATCAAGGTCGGCCTCATCAGCATGGGCGGCGGCTTTGGCGCGATGGCCAAGGGCACGTTCGCAAGCGCGGAGAACTTGACGCTGTCCGGCCTCGTGCTCGGCACGATCATCCTGCTGAACCGCGTGCCGATCGTCTGGGTGCGCAGCACCGCGCTCGTCATCGCGCTCGCGATCGGCTACCTCGCGGCTGCGTTCCTCGGCCGCCTCGACTTCACCGGCATGCACCAGGCCGCGCTGTTCCAGGTCCCGACGCCGCTGCATTTCGGCATCGGCTTCTCGTGGTCGCTGTTCGTGCCGATGCTGATCATCTACCTCGTCACGTCGCTCGAAGCGATCGGCGACGTCACGGCCACCAGCAAGATCTCGAACGAGCCGGTCCAAGGGCCGGTGTGGATGCAACGAATCAAGGGCGGCGTGCTCGTCAACGGCGCGAACTCGCTGCTGGCCGGCGTGTTCAATACGTTCCCGAGCTCCGTGTTCGCGCAGAACAACGGCGTGATCCAGATCACCGGCGTCGCGAGCCGCCATGTCGGCATCTGGATCGCGGGGATGCTGGTGGTGCTCGGCCTGTTCCCGGTCGTCGCCGGCGTGCTGCAGGCCGTGCCGGAGCCCGTGCTCGGCGGCGCGGCGATGGTGATGTTCGGCGCGGTGGCCGCATCGGGCATCAACATTCTCGCGGGCGTCCAGCTCGACCGCCGCGCGCTGCTGATCATCGCGGTGTCGCTGGCGCTCGGCCTCGGCGTGTCGCAGGTGCCGGACATTCTGAACAGCCTGCCGCACGCGCTGAAGAACGTGCTGGAATCGGGCGTCGCAACGGGCGGCATCTGCGCGCTCGTGATGAACTGGTTCCTGCCGGAAAAGAAGTAAGGACGGAATGCGCGGCAACCGCGCGGTGTTTCAGGCACCGCGTCGGCCAGCCCGCACGCCGGTTCAACCCGCCCGCGCCAGACCGCCACAGCCTCGCACCAGAGGCATTCCGCGTCGCCCGAAATAAGATGGCCACCCGAAGGGCGACGCGCGTATGATGAACTCATCAGGGCATTCGTGAGCCGTTCGACTGCTCGCCCTCCATCTCCCCTCTTGCTGCATCGCGCTCACGTTCGCGCGCAGCGTTACGCCTTTCGCCCCACCCCGTCGCGCCACACTGGCGATACTGGCCGGACGCGTTCGTCCCCGCGATTCGTCGCGACCGAACGTTCAGGAGCTCGTCATGAGCGTGCGTCTCTATCGTGGATTCGCATATTGCCCGCTCATTTGTCCCCATGTGCCGGCGCAGAACGGCCGCCCGCATGACGACGACGCCGGCTTCGTCACCGTGGTCGAGATTTTACGTGCGGGCACTGACGACAACATCGCTCGAAATTGGCCCGCACGGCGGCTTTTCGAGTGAAATCAAACGTGCTGGCCGTGCAGCAAGCCAAGAAGTGAACCATAACCGGGAGTCGAAAAACATGAGCTGGTACTGCGATGTGGAGCGCGAACTGGCTCATATCAGGGGAGCGATCGGACTGCTCGAGCAGACACACGACGCCTTCACCAACCGATCGCCGGTGAGCGATCCGGCGTATTGGCGAGTCAAGCTCGACACACTCCGGACACGATTCGAGCGCAATAAGGTACTTGAATACCAGATCACCGAGCTTTCCGCTCGCCTCGATCGAATCCGGGATCCGAACTTCCGCAAATAAGAATCTGCCACGCACGTCCGAGAATTCGGTTGCACATCAATTCGGGACCCAACACATCTTGAATGCCGGATTGCAGGCTGCAGAACAGCTCGGCGAACGCAGGATCCGCGGCGGCGGCCGTCGCGCGAGTCGCCTTGACCCGGCCTTACTCGCGAGTCGGTTCGTCATCCATATCGTTTTTCCGGCATGCATCCCGGGAAGCAGCCAAACCGGGCTCATGCCGGACTTCGGAGCAACATCATGACTGACGCCAACCCGAACAGCACCTTCCGGCACCTTCCACTGACGCCCGAACAGGATGCGGAAATCCGGCACTACATCAGGAAGAAAGAACAACGGGGCGAACCATGGGACACCCCGGAGCTGGAGACGATGCTCAGAGACATGCTCGATCCTCCCGTCAATGACGACGAGGAGCCCGACGCCGACGTCGAGGAAACGAAGCTGGCCTGCGAGTACGCATTGGCCTCGATCGACGAGGCCATGGAACCTGTTTCCGCGAGTGAGGAACGAAACGCGGCAATGGAAGCCGAGGAGATGAAACACCCCAGGCGGTAGCGCGCGTCCAGATCCGAAAGTCGAACCGAAGCTGCGCCGCCGTCCCGATCTTCATCGCCTTTGTGTCGCCCTTCCGCATCGTTGCCGCTTGCAAAAGGTGGAGCGAATGCGTCGGGCACGATCCTGACGCCGCAAGCTGAATCGACACCGGGCCCGAAGACGGGCGATGTCGCGCAAAGCCCGGTCGACGCGAGCGAACTCCGTGGAGACTCGCCCCAGGCAAGCTTTGCCTTCAACCTGGAGGCCAGCCATCCTTTCGCCCACTTTGCCGCGTATGCAACTGCATCGTCACGCGCCTCGAAGCCGGCCAGATCGCCGCTGGTTTTCGCTTGTCCCTGACGGCGGACGCGATCGCGGATTGCTTCCGATCCGATCGCAGGCATGACACCTGCATCGAGTGCGTTTCGCCATCCTGACCGAATCCCTTTCGAGCAAACCGCGGCAGAGCACGACCGGTGCAGACGACCGCTCAGAAGAAGTTCAGTGCGCCCATAGCTGGCCACGCCGCTCGATCGAGGCCACAACGATATTCAACACATGGCGGACGACGTCCTCGCCCGTCATACCCGCATCAAGGTACTGTCGCACCTTCATGATCTGCGGCTGATGAGAACCGTCATCGTTGTCCATCACGAAAATGCTGGCCGTCGCGGTGTCGGTCATCAGGGCTACCTGAATGGTCTTGCCGCAAACGATCGTTTGCATGCTTAGGGTAGTCATCGCCGTGTCCGGTCTGGTTATTGGGGTCTCAAGTATGCGCCCCTATACCCGGGCGAATCCTCCTGTAAGCGCTCCATTTCCAGCCGATTCGCGGGTTATTCGCTCGCTGCGAGCAGCTTTGACTTATCGGTGCAATTTCGGTGCCGATCGCTCGGGTTTGTTTTGCATCTCGGATTCAACCCGTCGGTTCCCGGTGCTCGCATTAGTCATCCTGGACATGACCGGTTTCCGTATGATCGAGCGGCTCCGGCAGATGCCGTCTTGGCACCGTGATTAACGCTGGCTAGAATCACGCCAGTGTCCATGCTCCCGAGCCCATGAGTTCTCCCCAACCGACCGAAGTACCCGTTAAAGAACGAGCGACGATCGTCTGCTACCGCGACGGCCAGGTGTTGCTCGTCGCGCGCGCGTCGTCGCGCTGGGCCCTTCCGGGCGGCACGATCAAGCGCGGGGAAACGCCGCTCGAAGCGGCGCATCGCGAGTTGTGCGAAGAAACCGGCATGACCGGCCAGCACCTCGTTTACTCGATGCATTTCACCGGGCTCGCGAAGGTACATCACGTGTTCTTCGCGGAAGTCGGCCCGGACCAGACGCCGCAAGCGAACAACGAGATCGAGAAATGCCGGTGGTTTCCAGTCGACGGCGTCGACAAACTGCGCGCGAGCATCCCGACGAAGCGAATCGTCGAACTCGTCTATAACCACGAAATCCGCAAGTCGTAGCCCGCACGAATCCCGTCGGCTCGTGCGCATAGAGGACAAGCGCATTCCCGAGCCGTCGCCGGCCCGAGTCGTTTTTCGTGGATCACAACGGCCCCGCGGCCGCTCAGTGCGCGCGCTTTCTTCGTAACTCGTGCGTGGAATAAACGACGAGGAAGATGCCCAGCATCGCGGCACCGGACGCCATGAAGTCGTTTGTGGTTCCCGAGCTGTGCAGGGACGTCGGGAAGATGCCGAGACTCAGTCCTGCGGCGGCAAGAAGCAATCCTGCAGCCACACCCCAGATCGGTCCGGCGGTCTTTTCGATTTTATTTTTCATGCAGCACCCGTCTACAGTCATTACCTGGTCGGTATCGGCAAAACGCGCCGCGCCTACCACCAGTAGTTCCACTATAACCGGGAAATAATTCGCAAACTTTCAGTGCTTTTCCCGATCAAGTTTGCTCGTTTACGGCCGCTGTGCAGCGCCGGCGCCGAGGCGCAAGTGCGCGCCATCCGAAGCACGCCGATTCGCAGGAAAGCGGGATGGCGGAAGGCAGCGGACTACAACTACGGCTCACATTGAACCGGCAGGTAAGACTCCCGCAGTCGCAGATGGCTCGCTACCCATGATCCTACCCAACGCGCGCGACTCGCCCCAACCCGTTGCCAAACGCCTCCTCGAAAATCGGCCACGGCACTAGCCACAGGCTTCGAACCCGGCGTGCTGCCCGACACGGATAGATCCAAGCAACGCGGAATAAGCGCACATCCCTACGCTGCGGACGGATGCGAGGCGCCGAACAGTTGGATCACGACGCCGCGCAGCCACCGGTTGCCGGCCTCGTGGTGATAGCGCGCATGCCAATGCTGCCGTACCGCGAAGCCTTCGACCGGGATCGGGCACGCATGAACCGCCAGATCGCTCGCCTGAGCCAGTGTCTGGCCGATATGACGGGGTAGCGTCGTGATCAGGTCGGTCGTCTGGACGATCGCACCCAGCCCCAGAAAACCCGGTAACTCCAGCACCACGTCTCGCTCGATGCGCGCCTGCCGCAGCGCCTGTTCGAGGAGTTGCGCCCCGGTTCCCGCGGTAATGGCGACATGTCCTTCGGAACGATACTGCTTCGCCCCGAGGCGACCGCGAATCCTTGGGTGATGCCGGTTGGCCAGACATACCCAGTCCTGGTCGTACAGCTTCTGCTGATAAATGCCGCCGCCTAGCCACGGCACATAGCCGATCGCGAGATCGGCTTCGCCTGATTCGAGCGCGCGCTCCGTATTGCCGTCGATCCGTGCGGCTTCCAGCCGGACGCCGGGCGCCTGCGCGCGGACATGGGCCAGTAGCCGCGGGAGCAGCGTGATGTGGCTCGCGTCGGTCATGCAGATGCGAAAGCGTCGCTGGGCCGTCGCAGGATCGAACGCGATCTCCCATGCCGTGAAGCGCCGCAGGGATTCGAGAATTTCCCGGCATGGCCCGATCAGCGCGTCGGCTTGCGGCGTCGGCGCCATGCCGCCGGGCGTCCGGATGAAGAGCGGATCGTGCAGGTGTTCCCGCAAGTGCCCGAGCCAGATGCTGACCGTCGGCTGACTCTGGCCCAGTTGCTCGGCGACGCGCGTGACGCTGCGCATGTCGTACAGGAGATCGAAAAGCTGAAGCAGCTTCAGGTCGGGCAGATCGGCTGGCATCGCGGCGTTATTGTCCATGGCAATGACGCCATTGTATCCATTGCATTGTCGGCATGAGCGGCGACTCCTATCGTGGTGCCATACGTCAAGGAGAAGCCATTGAAAATAGCGATTCTGGGGGCTGGCGCGCTGGGCTGCGCGATCGGCGCCACCCTTACCCAAGGCGGCCACGAGACCTGGCTGATCGACCGCTCGCCCGCGCACGTCGATGCGATGCGCGGTGACGGCCTGCGCGTCGACGACGCGGGCGGCACCCGCCACGTCCGCGTTCACGCGACGACTCGGGTTGCCGATGTCGGCGCGGCCGACCTGGTGGTGGTGCTGGTCAAGTCGTTCCAGACCGATGCGGCCATCCGCGGCGCCCAATCGCTGGTGGGGCCGGATACGGCCGTGCTGTCGCTGCAGAACGGCCTCGGGCACGAGGACATCCTGATCGACGTCGTCGGCCGCGAGCGCGTCCTCGCGGGCAAGACCTACGTCGGCGGCGTGCTGCGCGGCGCGGGTCACATCGAATCCGGCGTGATCGGCAAAACCACCTATATCGGCGAACTCGACGGCCGCGTCACACCGCGCGTGCAGGCGATCGCCGCCGCATTCAATGCCGCCGGCCTCGCCACGACGATCAGCGACAACATCGTCGGCACGATGTGGGACAAGCTGCTGGTAAATGTCGCGACGGGTGCGCTGACGGGGCTGACCGGCCTCACCTACGGGCAGCTTTATGACGAGGCGCTGCTGAAGGCGACGTCGCTCGCGGCCGTGGCCGAGGCGATCGCGGCGGCGCAGGCAGCCGGCGTGAAGCTGTCGATGACCGATCCCGAACAGGCCTGGACGCTCGCCGCCGAGGGGCTGCCCGCGTCCTTCAAAACGTCGATGCTGCAAAGCCTGGAGAAGGGTTCGATCACCGAGATCGACTTCATCAACGGTTCGGTCGTGCGCTGCGGGCAGCGCTACGGCGTGCCGACCCCGGTGAATGCCACGCTCGTCGCCTGCATCAAGGGGCTCGAGCGCGCGATGGCCGATC
This sequence comes from Burkholderia pyrrocinia, assembly GCF_022809715.1. Taxonomy (NCBI): domain Bacteria; kingdom Pseudomonadati; phylum Pseudomonadota; class Betaproteobacteria; order Burkholderiales; family Burkholderiaceae; genus Burkholderia; species Burkholderia pyrrocinia. Next base: position 220,901 of record NZ_CP094460.1, on the reverse strand, counting down.
GCCAGCGCGAGGAGGCTGCAGCATGAGTGCCTCGAAAGCCTATCTGGAACACGTAGCGATCTGGGTGAAGGACATCCGCTGGCACATCCGCTTCTTCGAGGACGTGCTCGGCATGACCCTGCGCGAAGTGGACGGCACGCTCGACGCACCGCGGCAGTACTGGACGCTCGGCGGCCTGCAGTTCATCCACGCGCCGGAACACGATGGCCCGGAAGGCCGGCTCGCCCATCTCGGCGTGATGTGCGAGGACCTGGAGGCCGCACTGGCCGCGGCACAACGATTCGGCGTGACGGAGATGCCGCAGGGACGGAACTGGCTTCGTCTGCCCGACGGGCTCGCCGTCGAACTGATCCAGGCCAGGCCGGCTTCCTGCGTCGCGCAGGCACTGGCGATCAACCCGCGCGCGGAGGCACGGCCATGACGATCGTCGAGAAATACTGGGACGACGCCCGCGAGGGTGACACGTGCACGAGCCCGAGCTACATCGTGACCAAGGAGCGCATTCTCGCGTACGCCGACCTCACCGGCGACCATACGCCCGTCCACGTGGACGAGGAATACGCAAACGCGAGCCATTTCGGCTGCCTCGTCGCACACGGACTGTTCGGCCTGTCCATCGCCGACGGCCTGAAGACGCAGAGCGACTATCGCTTTCTGCCGGGCATGTCGCTCGGCTGGACCTGGGATTTCCTGCTGCCGATCAAGGTCGGCGACGTGCTGCACGTGAAATTCCGCGTCGGTTCGATGCGGGCCAGCAAGAGTCGCCCGGATTGGGGCATCGTCGTGCTGCCGTCGGAGCTGATCAATCAGGACGGTCAGGTCGTTCAACACGGCGAGCATCGCCTGATGGTGCCGCGCCGCCCGGAGGCACTGTAATGCAGGCTCGCCCACTCGAAGGCATTCGCGTCGTCGACTACAGCCACTTCCTTGCCGGGCCGTATGTCGGGCGCTGTCTCGCGGCGCTCGGCGCCGAAGTCATCAAGGTCGAGCGCCCCGGGTCAGGCGACGCCGGACGCCAGCACGCGACCGTGCTCGACGACCAGCAAAGCGGCTACTTCCTGCAGCTCAACATGGGCAAGCGCGGCGTGAGCGTCAACATGAAGGACGCGCGCGGCAAGGCGTTCATGCAGCGGCTGTGCGACTCCGCCGACGTGTTCATCGAGAACTATCGGCCGGGCGCGCTGGACAAGCTCGGGCTCGGCTATGCCGAACTGTCGGCGCGCAATCCGCGCCTCGTCTACTGTTCGATTTCGGCGTACGGGCATACCGGTCCCGATGCGCATCGCGCAGGCTTCGGGCTGATCGCGGAAGCCAAGAGCGGAATCATGCAGATGGTCGGCACGCCGGGCGAGCGGCCGCCGCTGCTGCGCATCTCGCTCGGCGACATGTACACCGGCATTCATGCGGTCGCGGCCATCAACGCCGCGCTGCTCGGGCGCGTGAAGAGCGGCCGCGGGCAACACATCGACATGGCGCTGTACGACACGCTGGTATCGATGCACGAATATGCGGTGCAGTGCTACACGCTGCAGGGCGTGCTGCCCGAGCAGACCGGGCACGACATGCCGACGTCGACGCTCTACGGCGTATTCCGCGCCGCGGACGGCGATCTCGTGATCGCCGCGCAAGTCGACGACGCGTGGAAACGCTTCGCCGATCTGATCGCGACGCACGGCGGCCCGGCGGATTTCGGCGCCGACACACGGTTTCACGACAGCACCGGCCGCAACGCGCACCGCGCGGAGATTCTGTCGGTGGTCGAGCCGTGGGTGGCCGCGCGTTCCGTCGCGTCGGTGCTCGAACTGCTGGACGGCATCGACGTTCCGTGCGCGAAGGTGCAGCGCATCGACGAGGTATTGAACGATCCGCAGATCCAGGCGAGAGGCATGGTCGTCGAGCAACAGCATCCGCGCTACGGGACACTGCGCCTGCCCAACCTGCCGTTCCGGTTTTCCGATTGCGATACGACGATTCGCGACGTCGCGCCCGATCTCGGGCAGCACAACGCGGAAGTCGCGCGCTCCCTCGGGTTCGATTCGGCCGAAATCGATGCGATGCAGGCCGACGGCGTCCTCTATTCAAAAGCGAGCCAATGATGACCGACCAGTACGCGGTGATCGGCAATCCGATCGGACACACGAAATCCCCGCTGATTCACGGCCTTTTCGCGCAGGAGACGCGGCAGGACCTCAGCTATACGGCCATCGAGGGGCCCGTCGAGCCGGCAGGCGCTTTCGCTGCCGCGGTTCGTGCGTTTTTCGAGGGCGGCGGCAAGGGCATCAACGTAACCGCGCCGTTCAAGCTCGACGCGTTCGCGATGTCGGACGAACGCAGCGAGCGTGCGCAGCTCGCGGGCGCGGCCAACGCGCTCAAGTTCGACGGCGGCCGCATCCTGGCAGACAACTTCGACGGCATCGGACTGGTTCGCGATATCGAAGCGAACCTCAATCTGCCGATGGCCGGCAAGCGTGTCCTGGTGCTCGGTGCAGGCGGCGCGGCACGCGGCGCGCTTTTACCGTTCCTCGAAGCCGGACCGGCCGAACTGGTCATCGCGAATCGCGACGTCGACAAGGCGCGCGCATTGGTCGCGCAAGTTGCCGGGCGCGGTCCGCTCGTTGCCGGCGGCTACGCAGACCTCGCACGGATGGGGCGTTTCGACCTGGTCGTCAATGCGACGTCGGCCAGCCTGACCGGCGACCTGCCGCCGGTCCCGCCGAGCGTGTTCAGTCCGGCCGGCACGGCCTACGAACTTGCATACGGCAAGCGTCTGACGCCGTTTCTCCGGCTCGCGAAAAACGCAGGCGTACACGGAATCGCGGACGGCGTCGGCATGCTGGTCGAGCAGGCGGCCGAAGCGTTCGCGTGGTGGCGCGGCGTGCGCCCCGAGACCAGTTCGGTGATCGATCGGCTGGCCGTGCCCTTTGATTGAACACGCAATGGAGATTCGCATGAAGAAGATCCTGATGCTGCACGGCATCAATCACAACATGTTCGGCAAGCGCGACCCGGCACAGTACGGGACGATCACGCTCGCACAGATCGATGCACGGCTGCAAGGGCTGGCGGAGGAACTGGGTGTACAGGTGGATTCGTTCCAGACAAACAGCGAAGGAGCGATGTGCGAGCGCATTCATCGCGCCTTCGAGGAACGCCAGGATGCGGTGCTGATCAACGCGGGCGCATGGACGCATTACAGCTACGGCATTCGCGATGCCCTTGCCATCCTCACGTGCCCGATCGTCGAACTGCACATGTCCAACATTCATGCACGCGAGCCGTTCCGGCATCACTCCGTCCTGGCCGAGATCGTCAGCGGGCAGATTTGCGGTTTCGGTGTTCAAAGCTATCTGCTGGCGCTGAGGGCCGCGGTCTCGGCGCTCGGCGAGGAATAGGCCGATTCCCGTATCGGCTGCCGATGCGGGACCGACGCACATGCGCAACCGCTGCCGGGTGCACGGCGTTGCGCACCGCGGTTGCTCGCCGCGCGTCGTATCGATCGGCCTCGGTCAGGTCACACAACGGAGTCGATACATCGGGCAGTGACGACTCCCCGCATCACCCGCGTTGCCCGGCACACATATCAATATCTGGAGACGACGATGACCACGACCTTGCGAGACGAGCCCCGGGGCAGGCACCAATCGAGAAAAGCCGCCATCAGCGGCTGGATCGGCTCGGTGCTCGAATACTACGATTTCTTCATCTACGCCACGGCATCGGCGCTGATCTTCCCGCAGATATTCTTTCCGCACGGCAGCCCCACGACAGCCATCATCGCGTCGCTGGCCACTTACGGTGTCGGCTATGTGTCCCGCCCGATCGGCGCGTTCGTGCTGGGCCATCTCGGCGACACGCGCGGACGGAAAACCGTCCTGCTTTTCTGCATGTTCCTGATGGGAATCTCGACCGTCGGAGTCGGCCTCCTGCCGACCTATCAGCAAGCCGGGCTGATCGCGCCGGCATTGCTGGTGACGCTTCGCCTGCTGCAGGGTTTCGCCGTGGCCGGCGAGATCACCGGCGCGAGCTCGATGATCCTGGAGCACGCGCCGTTCGGTCGACGCGGATACTTCGTCAGCTTCACGCTACAGGGCGTGCAGGCCGGGCAGGTGCTGGCCGCCGCCGTGTTCCTGCCGCTCGCCTACTACATGCCGTCCGCGCAATTCGATAGCTGGGGCTGGCGCATTCCGTTCCTGCTGAGTGCGCTGGTCATCGTTGCGGGCTTGATCATTCGCCGCGAGGTCGACGAGTCGCCGGCCTTCGACGAAGCGGTACGCAACCGGTCGCAAGCCGGCTCGCCCGTTGCCGACGCTTTCAGGCACCACCTTCCCGACATGGTGCGCGTCGCGTGCATGTCGATGATGAACGTGATTCCGGTCGTCGCCACGATCTTCGGCGCAGCCTATGCGGTCCAGCCGGCGTATGGAATCGGATTCCAGAAAGATATCTATCTCTGGATCACGGTGGTGGGCAATATCGTTGCGATGATCGTGATTCCGTTCGTCGGCAACCTGTCCGACCGGGTCGGACGCCGGCCGCCGATCATCGTCGGCTCGCTGGCCGCCGGGCTGCTCGCGTTCGCCTACCTGTATGCGATCAGCATCCGGAACGTGCCGCTCGCATTCGCGATGTCGATGCTCATGTGGGGTGTCGTGTATCAGGGCTACAACGCCGTATTTCCCGCCTTTTATCCGGAACTCTTCCCGACCCGCACCCGCGTCTCGGCAATGGCGATCGCGCAGAACCTCGGTACCGCAGCCACGGCGATGCTGCCGGCTCTGTTCACGGCGGTCGCGCCGCCCGGCGGACACCACGTCTGGCTGATCGTCGGTGCGATCGCGTTCGGCATCACCGTGATTGCGTCGCTCGCAGCCTTGAGCGCACGCGAGACCCATCGTGTCCCTATGAACGACCTGGGACGAGCGAACGCTCAACCGGTCGACACGGCAGAATACGACCGGCTGCGCGTCGCGGCGATGTCGCGCAATCGCATCGTGCGCGAACACGTGCCAGGATCCGTCGGCAGCTAGCCGGCACTCGACGGGGCGTCGTGTTCGGCGCCCCTTCCGCCAATCATTTCCAGCTTGCTGCTGCGCCCTCACTGACAGAGCCAACTTGCGTTACCGATGCCCGATACCGTACCGAAAACCGTCATGCCGGACACCACGCGCCCTGCTCGCCTGAACTTCGCGCTCATGTTGCCGCTTCTGCTGGCGGCCCAGCCGGTGGCGACCGACAGTTACCTGCCGGCGCTGCCTGAAATCGCCGCAACGCTGGGCTCTGCCAGCGTCAGCCTCACGGTTTTCGCATTGATATTCGGTATCGGGCAATTGCCGATGGGCAGTCTTTCCGACCGATACGGCCGCCGCCCCGTGTTGCTGAGTGGCCTGGCGCTCTATGCGCTTGCAGCGCTCGCGGCTGCGCTCGCTTCAACCGCAGCGCTGCTGGTAGCCGCTCGCGCGATGCAGGGCTTTGCCATGGCCGCGATCCTGGTATGCGCGCGCGCGACGGTGCGCGACCGGTATTCGGCAGCCGATGGCCCGTACGTGATGGCGCGTGGTTTCATGGGAATGGGGATGATGGCGTTCCTCGCGCCGATTCTCGGCGCGTATGTCACGCAGCTGGCCGGATGGCGATGGGTGCTCGCGGGGATGAGCCTGTATGCGTTCGGGCTGCTCGTCATGTGTTGGTACGGCTTCGAGGAAAGCTTCGCCAGAATCGCTTCGAGCCGAGGCTCGATCCGGGACGTGCGCGAGATATTCGGCAATGCCACGTTCAGGGTATGGGCGTTGCTGGCCGCCTCGACGTACACCGGCATGTTCTGCTTTCTATTGCTCTCTCCCGCAATCTACATCCGGCATCTCGGCCTGTCGCCCCAGCGATATGGCTGGATACCGGCGAGCGGTACGTTCGTCTATGTCCTGAGTACGTATGGCTGCCGCCTGCTGTTGCGACGTCAGAGCATGCTGCGAACGGTGCGACAAGGCGCAACGTTGAGCCTCTCCGGCGCGGTGATTCAGGCGGTGGGCTGCGCGTTGCTTCCCGGGAGCATCTGGCCGCTGCTCGCGGGGCATGGCGTGTATTGCCTCGGCCACGGGATCCATCAGCCATGCGGGCAGGCGGGGGCGGTCAGCAGCCTGCCTCATCTTGCGGGTCGCGCGGTATCCTGGTCTGGCTTCATCATGATGTTCTTCGCTTTCAGCGTGGGACAGACGGCAGCGGCTTTCACCGATCCGCGCTATCAACTGGGCGCGTGGCCAATGGTGGTGCCGATGCTCGTCGTCGGCGTCACGCTGGTGACAATCGCGTTTGCCTGGCTGCCAAAAATCAACGACGCGACTACGTGACATGCGGCGGAATTTTGTAGCCAGTCAGACGCTGAGTCTCGCGTCGATATTATCGGAACCCAGCCAGGCCGGACGGACGGTGGCGGGAAGTTATAGCGATGTGTGGCAAGAGGCCGGCGCCCGTCGTAAAACTGCCGCCAGCGTTCGATGAGCACCTTGGCTGCGGCACGACTGCGGAACCCTCCCCGGTTCAGCAATTCCTCGCGCGGCTTGCGGCCAACGCTCTCAACGACCTCGATTTGCCACGGACTGCCCGGTGCGACGAAGGCCGGACCGATGGCAGCATCTCTCGGCCAGCTGCGTGCCCCGGCAGAGGCAAATTCAAGCGCGACGGCCACGGAAGCAGCAAGCATATCGTTACCCATGAATCGCTTTAAAAACAGCGCCCTACAGGACGTCTGCGGAAGAAATCGGAATGCCCGCGAACCCTTGACTGGCGGAAGACAGCAGCTATCGGGCGAGCCAGGCCGACGCGCTCGCCCGGGACCGCGCACGGCGCCCAAAGACATGTAAGCTGGTCAGGAATCGGACACTCGCCCAGGTTGCGGCAAGCAAGCTCCGATTGCAGTGGTCGCCGGAGCAGATTGCGGGTTGGCTCAAGCACCCGAGCACACCGGCAACCTCGAGGATCGGCTGGCCGAATACGACCGTTGTTGAAGTTCGTAGATTCTGCTAATGGTGTCCGTTCGAGCGCTAATCGTGTCCGTTTATTCCGCTAACGCTTCGACCTCGTCGAGCACATCGCGCAGCGCCTGCCGGCGCTCGCGGCATGCCGACTGCTGGGCATCGACCCCGTGCACGCGCCGCGCCTGCAGGCTCAGTCGATGGGGCCGATCCGGCTGATCAGCGCGATGCCGATCGGGCCTGCGGACCACGCGCTGGCCGTCGCACAGACACGGCGTTTCGTCGACGAGCTGGACGTGCATCTCGATACCGTGTGCGCCGTGCTGCAGGCCGGCGGCACGCGCCCGGCGCTCGCGCGCCGCCAGTTGCTCGCCAATGTGCTGCTGACGTTCATCGCGGGCTACGGCACGACCATGCTGTCGCTGGGCAACACGTTCGCGCAGGCGCTGGCGCGCCGCGATCTGTGGCAAGCGCTCGTGCAGGAGCCGCGGCGCGTGCCGCTCGCGCTTCGCGAACTGATGCGGATCGAACCGGCCGTGCACGTGATGATTCGCTTCGCGCGCGCCGACGTCGAACTCGACGGGCTCCGCATGGTGAAAGGCGATGTCGTCGCCGTGGTCGCCGCCGCCGCGAACCGCGATCCCGACGAATTCGCCGGGCCGGGCGACATCCGTCTCGATCGTGCGCACGGCGGCCTCGTATTCGGTGCCGGTTCGCACGGATGCCTGGGCGCCGCGCTCGCACGCATGCAGCTGGCCGTCGTATTCGAAACGCTGCTCGCCCGCATGCCCGGCCTCATGCTCGAACCCGGCGCGCACTCGCGTCTGCAGGAAGGGGCGTTCCGCGGCTACCGCTCGCTGCGGGTGTACGACGCGGCCGCGCCTGAGCGGCGCGGACATACGGGCCGTCGAAAGTAACAGAACGTCACAAATGCCGGCCGCGGCGAAGCGACGGTGCCACGATGCGCTCACCGACACGTTCGTGTCATCCATCACGGGAGCGTCTCATGTCCTCATCGATCTACTTCGCCGTGGCGTCGACCCTCGCGTCGGTCGACGCCGAATCGCCGCTGTTCACCATGATGTTGAACGGCCAGTTCCGCGAGGCGTCGGTTGCCGCGGCGGCGCGCGCCGAGCCGGCCGTACCGGGCGTGCCGGCCGACTATGCGAGCCTGCAGACGTACGCCGACGTGCTGCTGGTGCTCGGGCAGTACGAAGAAGCCGAGGACGCATACCGGCATGCGCAGAAGGCCGTTCGCGGCGAGCACCGGACGGCCCGCGCCGCACTGTCGCGCAACGCCGGCTGGCAGGCCCTGTTCCAGAACCATCTCGGGACGGCGCTCAAATGCTTCCAGCGCGTGAGCGACGACGAAGACGCCAGCGCCGGCCAGCGGCTCGAAAGCCTCGTCGGCTCGGTGCTGGTGCTGTTCAGGCTCGGCCGGCTGGACGGCGTGTATGCGCTGCTTACCGCGTTGCACGGACAGGCGGCCTGCGCGCAGGATGCGCGCTGGGCGCGCGTCGCCTACATGCTGAACCGCGACATCGTCGATCAGTACAAGCTGCGTTCGAGTGCCCAGTTGGCCGATCACATCTACTGGCATTCGGCGGCACTCGAAACGCGCTCGAAGGCATTCGACGAGACGTTGCCCGCGCAACCCGACGCCACGCCGCCGATCGGTGTCCTGTCACGCCACGCGGATTATCTGAATCACCTGCGGGCGCTCGCGGGCGGCGCCGAATCCGCGCTCACCCGCATCGAAACGCATCTGCGCTGGAGCCAGGGTGCCGGGCTCGCGGAATACCATCGCGAATTGCGGCTCGAAGTCACGCTGGCCGCGCTCGCGGGGCGCCTCACGCACGTTGCCGAAACCACGCTCCACATGTTCGGCGAACGCGCGTTCCAGGGCAACCAGCATGCACACTGGTACAACGAGCTGCTCTATTGCCAGTCGAAACTGCGCCAGCAACAGGGCCGCCTGCAGGACTACGCGCAGATGTACGCGCGCTATGCGCTGCAGTCGCTGCGCCACGTGCGCGCCGACAGCGCCGCCGTGCCGGCGGTGGCCGCCGAACGCGCGCAGCCCGCCGCCGACGACATCAGCGCGCGGCTGCCCGGCAAATACCGGCGCGCCTATCGTTACCTCGTCGAGCACCTCGAGCGGCCGGATCTGTCGGTACGCGAAGTGGCCAGCCATATCGGCGTCACGGAACGTGCGTTGCAGGCCGCATTCAAGGCCAATCTCGGCTATACGCCGAGCCAGTTGATCCGCACGCGGCGCATGGAACATATCCGCCACGACCTGCTCGAGGACGACGCGCACACGTCGAGCGTGCTGCGCATCGCGAACCGCTGGGGCGTCCAGCATCGCTCGACGCTGCTGAACGGCTATCGTCAGCTGTTCAACGAAGCGCCGTCGGAAACGCTCGCGCGCTGACGCACATGTGCGCCACATGCCCGTCCATGCCGGACGCCGTCGCGCCCCGCTTCGCGGTTCCGCGCGTCATCGAGGCCGGCGCCGTGCGGCTGCGCCCGTTTCGCGCGGACGATGCGCCGGCCCTGTTCGCGGTCCTGCTCGGCGATCCCGGCGTGACGGCGTGGCTGCCGATGCGCACCCATGCGAACGTCGCCGAAACGCAGGCGTTCATCGTCGGTTGCGACGCGGCCTGGCACGCCGGATGCCGCTATACGTGGGCGCTCGAGGACGCCGCCAGCGGCACGCTGCTCGCCGCGATCGAATTGCGGCCCGAGCCGCCGCGCGCGGAGATCGGCGTCGTGATCAGCCGGCTCGACGGTCACCGGCGCCGGCGGGCGTGTCTCGCCGCGCTGCTCAAGCTCCTGCGCTGGCTGCTGGCGCGGCCTGCCCTGTGCCGCATTCACGCGTATTGCGCGCCGGAAGGCGCCGCCGCCGGCACGCTCACGCGGCTCGGCTTCCGGTTCGAAGGCCGGCTCACGAACTGGGAACCGCGCCCCAACCAGGGGCTGGCCGCCGCCGATGCGCTGCTCTTCGCGATCACGCGCGAGCCAGGCGCGGCCGACGCGGCGGCTGCGCCGCCGATGCACCGGCTGGTCGACACCTGAGTGCGGGGCGCCAATGCGCCGATGCCCGGCCGCCAGCCGCAGTCGATGCATCGCGATTCCGAGCGATTCCGCAGATGTTGAAAGACGCCGTTAAAAACGCTGGGAAGCGGCCACATGAAAGCGTATCGTCTCCCAAATTTCGAGACGAGGAGCTGCCATGCGATGCACTGATCCGCTCGGGTCGAATTAACGTTTACCAACGAGCGCCACCCATACCGAGATCACCCCGGCGGCGCTCGTTCATCACGATCGGCCCCGAAAAGTCGGCACCGCTTCCCTACCGCGCCAAAACCCGCTCCACCAACCTCACGAAATAGCTCGCCCCCACCGGCAGCAACGCATCGTTGAAGTCGTAACTGGCGTTATGCAGCAGGCAAGGCCCGCCGCCATGCCCATGCACGCGATGATCGCCCGCCCCATTCCCGAGGAACGCATAACAACCCGGCTTCTCGCGCAGCATGAACGAGAAATCCTCCGCCGCCATGGTCGGATCGACGGCCGCGTTCACATGCGCCTCGCCCACCAGCTCGCGCATCACCGCCACCGCCACCGCTGTCTGCTCGGCGTCGTTCACGGTAGCCGGATACTGGCGCTGGAAATCCACCTCGCTCTCGCAATCGAAGGCCGCGGCCGTCGCGGCCACCACGGCACGCATGCGCGTCTCGATCAGGTCGAGCGTCGCATCGGAGAAGGTCCGCACCGTGCCGCCTAGCCAGGCATCGGTCGGCACCACGTTCATCGCCTCGCCCGCATGCACCTGCGTGACCGACAGCACCGCGCCGTCGATCGGATTCCGGTTGCGCGTGACGATCCCCTGCAGGGCGCTCAGCACCTGTCCCGCCGCGAACACCGGATCGCGGCCCAGGTGCGGCATGGCCGCGTGGCAGCCGGCACCGCGCAGGTTGATCCGGAACAGGCTGGTCGAGGCCATCAGCGGCCCCGGCCGCACCGCGAAATCGCCGGCCGCGATGCCGGGCCAGTTGTGCAGCCCGAACACGGCATCCACCGGGAAACGCTCAAACAGGCCGTCATCGATCATCGCGCGCGCGCCGCCGCCCGCCTCCTCGGCCGGCTGGAAGAACAGCTGCACGGTGCCGTCGAACTCGCCATGCCGCGCCAGATGGCGCGCGGCCCCCAGCAGCATGGTGGTGTGCCCGTCGTGGCCGCAGGCATGCATCGCGCCAGGCACCGTCGAACGATGCGCGAAGGTGTTGGCCTCCTGCACGGGCAGCGCATCCATATCGGCGCGCAGGCCGATCGCGCGCGCGCTGCTGCCGCGCTTCAAGGTGCCGACCACGCCGGTGCGGCCGACGCCGCGCGTGACGGCATAACCCCATTGCTCGAGCCGCTCGGCGACGAGTTCGGCGGTGCGGAACACGTCGTAGCCCACCTCGGGATGGGCATGGATATCGCGGCGTATCGCCGTCAGTTCGTCGGCGTGCGCGACGATGGAATCGATCAATTTCATGCGGATGGGAACGCTTTTGTCGGTCGTCGCGGCACGGCGGTGGGCCGGTCCATGCCGCCCACCGCCGTGCCGCATCAGGCATCAGATATGGAACAGCTGCGCCACCAGGGTCGCGCCGATAAAGGTTCCGGCATTGGCCACGAAGGACACCAGCACGATGCGCCAGCCGAGCCGGCGGAAAGCCGGGATGTCCTTGGCGATCGACAGCCCCGCAAACACCAGCATCGGCGTGGTCACCCCGAGGAAATCATTGTGCGAGCTGAGCGCGGCGATCTGCGAAGCCCACGGGCACCACGGCGAGGTCAGGAACATCGCCACCACCGATACCCAGCAGACCGCCGGAATCCGCCGCCCCGTCACGCGCGCCAGCGCATCGCCGACGATCGTCGCGCACACCATGATCGCGATTCCCGGCAGTCCCGCCAGCGGTGTGGTGCCGTGGGCGATCCAGTCGCACACCAGCGCCATCGCGGCCGTCACGATCCAGGCCAGCAGCTTGCCGCCGTAGCCGAGCGCGGGCGCCTCGGTCCGCACTTCGCCCAGCGACGGGCTGACCGCCTCGGGCTGCGCCGATGCCTTGGTGGTGCGGCCGATCAGCGGCTCCAGCACGCGATAGCCCCAGACCGCGAGCGGCAGCGAGATGAACAGCGTGAAGTAGGTGCCGATGGTGGTGGTGATCAGGTTGCTGGCCGCGGCGAAGGCGAGCACCGATTTCGCCGTCTCCGGGTCCTGCTGCGCGGCGATCGCGCCCGAGGCAGCCGCCATCATGCTGCCCGAGCCGACGCCCGAGCCCATCGCCAGCGCGAGCGGATCGAAGATGCCGAGGCTGCTCACGAAACCCGCGAACACGGCGATGAACACCGCACCGAACACGGTGCCGGTCAGGTACTCGGCCAGCACGCCGCGGCCCTCGGCCGAATCCATGCCGTACTTCTCGCCGATGATCGCCAGGCTCGGCTCGCGACCCACCGAGAAGGTCGCGCCAATCGCCTCGCGCTTGATGCCGAGCAGCAACGCGAGCGGCAGGCCGAGCAGGATGGTGCCGACGAAGTGGCCGAATTCCTGGAAGGCCAGCGCCCAGCCCGCCGAAGCCAGCTTGGGCAGCGCGCTGCCCACCATCAGCCCGAGCTTGGAAACGAACAGCAGCAGCGCAGGCTGCAGGATCGCGGCCGCGAAGAACTGGTCGGGCACGCTCAGGCGCGCGCTGCTGCTCCAGCGCGCGCTGGCCAGCCCCACCGCGGCGCCGAGCAGCAGCGCCCAGATCATCGGCAGCAGCACGACCTTGCCCGGTCCGAGCTTGAACGTGAACGAGCCGATCCATTCGGCGACCAGCAGGATGCCGGCCGCGTAAAGCAGGACCTTGGCGGTGGCCGCGCCGCCAAGCTCGCGGCGCTCGATACCCAGTGCGTGTTCCATGACGAATCTCCCCTTGAAGCCCGGCTGCCGTCGAATGCGGGCCGGTGTTACAAATAACCGAACGCGGTGGGCGGCGCTTCAGCCGTCTCGACCCACACGCTCTTGGTCTGCGTGTATTCGTACAGCGCCTCGACCCCGCTCGAGCGGCCGTAGCCGCTCATGCCGTAGCCGCCGAACGGAGAGGCCACGTTGATGGTCTTGTAGCCGTTGACCCAGAAGGTGCCGGCATTCACCTGCGCGGCCACGCGATGCGCGCGCGCCACGTCGGTGGTCCAGGCCGCGCCGGCCAGGCCGAAGTCGGTGTCGTTGGCGATCGCGATCGCCTCCTCCTCGGTGTCGAACGGGATGGCGGCCACCACCGGCCCGAAGATCTCGGTGCGCGCCACCTCCATCGCGTTCGACACGCCGGCCAGCACGGTGGGCGCCACGAAGTAGCCGCCGCGGCCCTCCCCGACGGCCTCGGCCGAGCCGCAGACGAGCGTGGCGCCCGCCGCCACGCCGCGCGCAATCATCGACATCACGTGGTCGTACTGCTTGCGATTGTTGATCGGGCCCACCTCGGTCGCATCGTCGAGCGGCGCGCCGACACGGATCTTCTTCGCCCCGGCAGCCACCATCGCGACGAATTCGTCGTAGACGGCGCGCTGCACCAGCAGGCGCGAGCCGGCCACGCAGCTCTGGCCCGCGCCGGCGAAGATCGCCGCCTGGGCGGTCAGCGCGGCGCGCTTGAGGTCGGCATCGGCGAACACGATATTGGCCGACTTGCCGCCTAGCTCCAGCACGCAGGGCAGCACGCGGCGCGCGGCGGCCTCGGCGATGCGCGCGCCGGTGGCCGGCGAGCCGACGAACACCACCTTGCTCACCACGCGATGCGCGATCGCGGCCTGCCCGGCGGTGTGACCGAAGCCGGCCAGCACGTTGACCAGGCCGCGCGGCAGCCCGGCGCGCTCGCCGAGCCTCGCGACCGCCAGCGACGTGAAGGGCGTCAGCTCCGAGGGCTTGAGCAGCACGCCGTTGCCCATCGCCACCGCGGGCGCCACCTGCCAGCCGCAGGTGAACACCGGCGCGTTCCAGGGCGTGATCTGCAGCACCACGCCGGCCGGCTCTCGGCGCGTGTAGTTGAGGTGCGAGGTCGGCACCGGGATCACGCTGCCGTAGAACTTGTCGGTCCAGCCCGCGTAGTATTCGAACATCTCGGCGACCTTGGCCACCTCGCCCCGGCAGTCGCGGATCGGCTTGCCCGAGCCCAGCGCCTCCAGCCGCGCGATCGCCTCGGCCTCGGCGCGGATCGCACGCGCCACCTCCTGCATCACGCGGCCGCGCCCGGCATGCGTGAGCGCCCACCATTCGCGCTGCGCGCGGCGCGCGCTTTCGGCAGCATGGTCGATCACGGCTGCGCCGGCGTCGCGATAGGCGAGCGTGGCCTCGCCCGTCGCCGCATCGTAAAGCTGGATCGTGTCGCCCTGGCCGGCGACGAGTTCGCCGTCGATATACGAGCCGATCGTGGCGGCACCGGGGAAGAAATGCGCGAAGGCGGCGAGCAACTGGTCTGCGTGCTGGGTCATGTCAGGTTTCCGTATACGGTCGAGCGGGATCGTGGCGCGTGCTGCCCGGCCTCAGGCAGGGTCGAGGAAGTCGACGATGCGGTTGAAGTCCTCGCCGTCGGCGACGAATACCTCGCTGGCGGCCCACACGCGCGCAGCCTCGCGCGCCACCGGCGCGACGCTGTCGAACTGGTCGAGCAGGCCCAGCGCGAGCCGCACGTCCTTGCGCATCAGCTTCATGGTGAAGCCGGAATCGAACTTGCCGTTGAAGATCCAGGTCGGGTAGTTGGTCAGCGTCGCGCTGTTGCGGCCAGAGCCGCCGTTGAGCGCCTCGACCAGCTTTTCCGGATCGACGCCGGCCGCGCGCGCGGTGCGCACCGCCTCGCTGGCGGCCAGCAGGTGCACGCCGGTCAGCAGATTGTTGAGCAGCTTGGTGACGTGGCCGGCGCCCACCGGGCCTACATGCACGCGCTTGGCGCTGATCACCGCGAGGATTGGCTCGATGGCCGCGATATCGCTGTCCGAGCCGCCCAGCACCATGGTCATGGTGGCGGTGGCCGCACCCTTCGGGCCGCCGCTCACCGGGCCGTCGACAAAGCCGATGCCGCGCTCGGCCAGGGCCGCCGCCACGCGCCGCGTGCTGTCCGGATCGGCCGTGGTGGTGTCGATCACGATGCTGCCCGGCCTGGCGTTCTCGAGCACGCCGCCCGCACCCAGCACCACCGCCTCGACCACCGCCGAGGTCGGCAGCGACAGCAGCAGCACGTCGGCGTCGCGCGCGATCTCGGCCACCGAATCGCGCGCCGACAGCACCGCCTGCCCGGCCAGCGCGAGCGCCACGCCGGGCGCCGCGTCGTAGCCGAGCACCGTGTAGTCGCCGCGCCGCAGCGAACCGGCCATGCCGCGCCCCATGTTGCCCAAACCGATCACGCCCACCGTTTTCATCCGACGACTCCTGATAACTGTTGGTTCGAGGCCGGCGCGCCAGCGTCGGCCCGCCTTGCATGGCCACGATGTTCGGTCCGGCGACCCGTATAATCAATCAACGCCAATATTGATATTGTTCTCTTTTTTAGAACACCAGGATCATGAGCGATACCCTTACCGACAGCCGGATCGTCTATTTCTACGAGGCCGTGCGCTGCGGCACGATCCGCGCCGCGGCTGACTGGCTCGACGTGGCGCCCTCGGCCGTGAGCCGCCAGATCGGGCTGCTGGAGAAGGAGCTCGACGCCACCCTGGTGGAGCGCCACGCACGCGGCGTGACGCCCACCGAGGCGGGACGCTGCGTGATCGAGTATTTCCGCGAGCAGCTCGCGCACCGCGACGACCTGATCTCGCGCCTGCAGGAGTTGCGCGGGCTCAAGACCGGCCAGGTCAGCCTGGTGCTCGGCGAGGGCTTCGTCTCCGACCTACTGGCCGGGCCAATGCAGCAGTTCTGCCGGCAGTTCCCAGGGATCCGCGTCAACCTCGACGTGGGCAGCACCAACGACGTGATCCGCAAGATCTCGAACGACGAGGGCGAGATCGGCCTGGTCTACAACCCGCCCGCCGAGCCCAAGCTGGTGTCGCGCGCCTCGAAGCGGCAGCCGATGATGGCGATCGTCGGCCCCGACTTCCCGCGCCGCAGCCACAAGGTGCTGACGGTGCAGCAACTCGCCACCTACCCGCTGGCGGCCACCCACCCGTCCTACGGCACGCGGCAGATGATGGAGGCTGTGGAATACGCCGAGCGCGTGCGGCTCGCGCCGATCGTCACCACCAATTCCTTCGCGATCCTGAAGGAGTTCGTGAAATCGGGACTCGGCATCTCGGTGATGCCGGCCTTCGCGGTGGCGGCCGAGCTACAGGCCAAGGAGCTGTTCGCGATCGAGATCGCGCATCCGATCCTCGAGAACGCCGAGGCGCATATGGTCACGCGCGTAGGTCGCAAGCTCTCGGTGGCCGCCAACAAGATGTTGCAGATGATGACGGGGCAGATGCGGGCGTTCCGCTAGCGGGTCCTGCTCCGGTCCGTGCCCCTGCTCCTGCCCCCGACGCGAGGCCGGGCTTAGAGACGGTTTCATAAAGACTGAGGCTAGCCGATCGCGAAACTGCTGGAGCAACGGATCAGTATTAGTCACATTGAACCGGAACACCCATGAACGCGCACCGCTGTCCGCGATCTGCATATAGAGACCGCCGCCATCCGCGTAATGACCCGGCGTCACCTCTTTCGCGACCCGCAGTGCGCTGAGCCGATGCAACTGTCGTCCAGCCATGTTGCCCTCCCTACCCACAAACCCACATCGCTACCCATACTTCGTGAGGAAATTGTGTGGGACGCCAGCGGTAGCCGCAAGCACGCCGTTACCCATAAACCGCTTTAAAATCAGCGGCCTAGAGGAAATCAGCGGAAGAAGTCAGAATAGCCCGGAAAGGCCATATGGCGGAAGGCAGCAGGAGTCGAACCTACCCGGGAGTGTCTGACACCCCCAACCGGATTTGAAGCCCGGCCGTACCACCGGATACGAATGCCTTCCTCGGGGAAACAACCCAAAGAACAACGAGCGCCTACGCCTGAATACCCACCCAACCGCTGTCAGGCCGCAGGAAGTGAAGATCGCGGCGGAAGCGAGTATACCCAACCCGATCGAAGAACTCGAGAATCTGGATCGCACGTTTGCGGCCCAGCCCCGTCGCGTCGCGAAACGTCGCGGCATCGAGCCCGCCGCCGCTCGAAGGCGCGAGGTGCGCGACCAGTTCCGTCAGCTCGCGTACGACATCCGCGTGATAGAACAGGTCGCGCACGACCTGGTGCACGTCGCCGCGCCGCGCGAGCTTGCGCAGCAGCGTGCGCACCGCGTCCTCGGCCGCGCCCGTGTCGCGGGCCAGGTCGCGCACCCACGGCGGATCGAAGCGGCCCGCATGAATCAGCGGCAGCAGTTGCCGCGCCAGCGCTTCCTCGCGCGAATCGAGGCTCACCGAATGCGACGGCAGATGCAGCCACGGCCCGCTTCGCGCGACTTCGCCGCCGCCCACCAGCGCATCGACGAGCGCGCGCCACAACGCATCGCCGGCAAGCGGCGCAGCCATCCGCCGCAGGCGCGCGGCGTCGAGCCCCTGTTCGTCGGGCATGCGCTCGTGATACGCGCGCAGCGTCTCGATCGCCCGCGTCTGCAGCGCGCGCCAGTGCGCATGCGAAATCACCGCGCCGTCGTTCGACGCGGCATCGCGTTGCCCGATCGCGTGCGCGTCGTCCGGCAATGCGAGCGCATCCGGCGCGAAACCGGTGAGGTGCGTGAGCATCGCGCGCGGGATGCCGAGCGGCGCCTGCGCGAGCAGCGCATCGAGGCGCCCTTCGTCGAGCCACTCGGCAAGCGCATCGAGCCACGCGCGGCGCGCGGGCGTGCGGCGCTTGCGCGCCGGCCCGAACGGATCGAGCACACGACCGCCGCCGACGGTGCGGGTCGCCTGCGGATTGCGGACGATGAACCGGTCGCCCGGCAGCGCGAACACCGGTTCGTCGAATACCAGTTGCACGCGCATCCGCTGGCCGGCCGCGAGCGTATCGCCGTCGAGCAGCGCGACATGCGCGACGCGATGCAGCGTGCCGAGATGCACGTGCAGCGGCGCCCAGTGCGTCAGCGTCAGCCCCGCGTCCGCGAGCAGCGTCAGCTCGACGTCCACGCGCGGCGACGTCGCGGCGAGCCGCGCATCGGCGACGGTATCGCCGCGCTCGACGTCGGCCTTGTCGACGCCGGCCAGGTTCAGTGCGCAACGCTCGCCCGCGCGGCCGGCCTGGACCGGCCGGTTCTGCGCATGGATGCTGCGCACGCGCGCCGCGCCGCCCGTGCGCACGATCGTGAGCGTGTCGCCCGTCGCGACGCGGCCCGCGAACGCGGTGCCCGTCACGACGGTCCCCTGCCCCGCGAGCGTAAACACGCGATCGACCGCGAGCCGGAACAGGCCGTCGTCGCGGCGCGCACGCCACGCGATCGCCGCGTCGGCCAGGTGACGCTTCAACGCGGCGACGCCCGGATCGTCCACGGCCGTCGCACGGGTTTCGAAGATCGGCGCGCCGGCCAGCGTCGAGTCGTGCAGCCATGCGGCGATCTCGTCGCGCACCTGGGCGACGCGCGCGGCGTCGACACGATCGCACTTCGTCAGCGCGACCGCGCCGTGCGTGACGCCGAGCAGCTGCAGGATCGCGAGATGCTCGCGCGTCTGCGGCATCACGCCGTCGTCGGCGGCGATCACGAGCAGCGCGAAGTCGATCCCGCACGCGCCGGCCGCCATCGTATGGATCAGCTTCTCGTGGCCCGGCACGTCGATCAGGCCGAGCACGTCGCCGTTCTCGAGCGGCGTATACGCGTAGCCGAGCTCGATCGAGATGCCACGTGCCTTCTCTTCCTTCAGCCGGTCGGTATCGACGCCCGTCAGCGCCCGCGCGAGCGTCGTCTTGCCGTGATCGATGTGTCCCGCGGTACCGACGATCATGCAGCGGGCTCCGCGGGCGGCACGCATTGCGCGACGAATGCCGCTTCGTCGGCGGCTTCGAGGCAGCGCAGGTCGAGCCGCAGCGCGTTGTCGGCGATGCGGCCGATCACCGGGCGCGGCCATTCGCGCAGCCGCTTCTCGAGCTGCGCAAGCGCGCGGCCGCTGCGCTTGCCGTCCGGCGTGCGCACGACGAGCCCGGCGCTCGGCAGCTGGTCGACCGGCAGCGCGCCGCTGCCGATCTGGCTGAACATCGGTTCGACCGTCACGTCGAAACCGTTGCCGAGCGCGGCCTGCAGCGCCGGGCGCACGCGCTCCGCGGCCTCGGCGATCTCGCGCTGCGGACGCGTCAGCAGGCGCAAAGTCGTGAGCCGGTCGCGCAGGAATTCGGGCGCCTGGTAGAGCCGCAGCACGGGCTCGAGCGCCGCGAGCGTCAGCTTGCCGACGCGCAGCGCGCGCTTGAGCGGATGCTTCTTGATCTTCGCGACCAGTGCACGATCGCCGACGATCAGGCCGGCCTGCGGCCCGCCGAGCAGCTTGTCGCCGCTGAAGGTGACAACGTTTGCGCCGTCGGCGACGGTTTCCTGCACGGTCGTCTCGTGCGGCAGCCCCCATAACGACAGGTCGGCGAGCGTGCCGCTGCCGAGATCGACGGCGACCGGCAGCCCGTGCTCGCGCGCGAGCGGCGCGAGTTCGGCGAGCGTCGCCTCCTTCGTGAAGCCGCTGATCGCATAGTTGCTGCAGTGCACCTTCATCAGCAGCGCGGTGCGCGGGCCGATCGCGTCCGCGTAGTCGCGCAGATGGGTGCGGTTGGTCGTGCCGACCTCGCGCAACCTGGCGCCGGCGCGACTCATGATGTCGGGAATCCGGAAGGCGCCGCCGATCTCGACCAGCTCGCCGCGCGATACGACGACTTCGCGCTTCGTCGCGAGCGCCGACAGCGTCAGCAGCACGGCCGCCGCATTGTTGTTGACGACGGTCGCCGCTTCCGCGCCCGTCAGTTCGCACAACAGATCGTCGATCAGGTCGTCGCGATCGCCGCGACGGCCCGTGGCGAGATCGAATTCGAGGTTGACGGGCCGCGTCAGCACGTCGATCACCGCGCGCACCGCTTCGTCGGGCAGCAGCGCGCGCCCGAGGTTCGTATGCAGCACGGTGCCGGTCAGGTTGAACACCGCGCGCACGGCGCCGGCGCTCTGTGCGGCCAGCGTGCGCGCGACGGCCGCGGCGATGCGCGGCTCGTCGAGCGGCTCGGCCGCCGCCGGATCGTGCTGCGCGGCGGTACGCCAGCGTTCGAGTTCGGCGCGCACGGCATTCAGCACGCGCGTGCGGCCATGGTCGGCAAGCAGCGGTTGCAGCGGTGCCGACGACAGCACGCGCTCGACCGACGGCACGCGCGCCAGCACCGCATTCAGTTCATTCACACCCGGTTCGGTCACGTAGTAGTGGCTCCAGTCTCATGCTTCGCAGTCGGCCGGGGCCGGCGCTCGCGCACCGCCCCCGGCCCCGTGCCGTCAATCCGCTTCCCGCGACACGTCCGGCCACAGCAGCGGGTTCGGCGAACTGCGCTGGTATCCGGCCTCGTTCATCAGCAGGTCGAGCGTGAGACTCGCGAGATCGTCCGCCAGCGGCTCGAATTCGTAGTCCTTCTCCTGGTAGCCGATCTTGCGATAGGTCTTGCACTCGTCGCACGATTCGGCCTTGACGGCTTCGCTGCCGCCCTCGATCCCGTGGTATGCGATGCCCTTCGTCGAATCGCAGTGCGAGCACTTGGTGCGCACCATGTGCCACTCGGTCGTGCACAGCCCGCATTGCAGGAAACGGTAGCCCTGGAACTGGCCGCCGACCCGCACGACGCTCGCGACCGGGTGCGAGCCGCACACCGGGCACAGCCCCGGCTGGTCGAGATATGGAACGTCGGCCGGCGTCACGCGGCTGGCGAGATCGGTCCACACGACCTGCAGCGCGGCCATCAGGAACGGCGCGGTGGCCGGGTCGACCTCGGCGAAACGCAGCGCGAGGATCGCGTCGGCCTGCGCGTCGAGTTCGGCGGGCGCCATCAGGCGCAGCCGGTCGAGCAGCTTCGCGAGCGACGGATTGACGAGCCCGGCGCCTTCGACGCGATCGAGCAGTTCGTACAGCACGGCGCGCCAGCGCGGATCGCGCTCGCCGTCGAGCGCCGGCACGAGCGGCATCGAATGCTGCTGCGCACGCGCGATCGCTTCCTTCGACGGCAGCGGCAGCTCCAGCGTCTGCAATGTCGCGTGCTGCGCATCGGCGACGGTGGCCATCAGCCGCAGGTAGCCGCTGATCGGGTTCAGGTCGGCAAGCTTGCGCAGCCGCGCGGCGCGCGCCGCAAACGCGGTGGCGCGCTCCGGCAGGCGAAAGCGCGGAATGGCCGAATGATCGAGTGCCGAGATCTCGGTCGGTTCGAGAATGCGTTGTGTCACAGAAATGTATTCCAAATAAACAAGCGCCGACGGATCGGCGCTTCGGGCAGTTCCGACGGCTGACGGAGCGGCCCGCCGCGATCGGCGAGCCGCCCGCTCCGGTGCGTTATTTCACGCTTTCACGGAACCACTTCGGGTGATGCTTGCGAGCCCAGCCCAGCGTAACGGTGCCACGCACCATCGCGCCGATCGAGCCCTTCACCCACAACGCCGCGTAAATGTGCACGATGATGCTCGCGATCAGCACGAAGGCCGCCACGGCATGCACGACAGCGGCCGCGCGGATCACCCCGATCGGGAAGTAGAACGAGAAGTAGCGCCGCCAGATCACGATCCCCGACAGCAGGAGCAACAGCAGGCACGCCACCAAGGTAAAGAATAGCAGCTTCTGCCCGGCGTTATAGCGGCCGACGGGCGGCAGCTTGTCTTCCTGGTTGGTCAGCACGTCGCCGATCTGCTTCAGCCACTGCCGGTCGTCCGCGTCGAGCGCGTTGTGGTGCCAGAAGCGCACGACCAGGATCGCGAACGACACGAACATCACGAGGCCGACGAACGGATGCAGGATCCGCGTCCACTGGCCGCCGCCGAACAGCGCGGTCAGCCAGAACATCGACGGATGAAACAGCGCGAGCCCGGACAGCGCGAGCAGCACGAACGTGATCGCGGTGATCCAGTGATTCGTACGCTCGTTCGCCGAGTAGCGGACGATCAGGTTGGGGTCGTCGTGCTTCATTTCGCGTCCTCCTTGATGCGTCGCGCCTCGTCGCGCGCGGCCGATTCCTCGTCGTCGCTCACCTCGTTCGGACCGACCCGGACATAGTGGAAGAACCCGGCAAGCGCCGTCAGCGCGATGCCGGCGACCGCGAGCGGCTTCGCGATGCCCTTCCACAGCTTCACCATCGGGCTGATCGACGGATTGTCGGGCAGCCCGTGGTACAGCGACGGTTTGTCGGCATGGTGCAGCACGTACATCACGTGCGTGCCGCCGACGCCCTGCGGGTCGTACAGCCCCGCATGCTCGAAGCCGCGCTCCTTCAGGTCCTCGATCCGCTCGGCCGCGTGCTGCTTCATGTCCTCCTTGGTACCGAACACGATCGCGCCCGTCGGGCAGGTCTTCACGCAGGCCGGTTCCTGGCCGACCGCGACGCGGTCGGAACAGAGCGTGCACTTGTACGCGCGATGATCCTTCTTCGAGATCCGCGGAACGTTGAACGGGCAGCCGGTCACGCAATAGCCGCAACCGATGCAGTTCTCCTCGTGGAAATCGACGATCCCGTTGTTGTACTGCACGATCGCACCCGGCGACGGACACGCCTTCAGGCAGCCCGGATCCTCGCAGTGCATGCAGCCGTCCTTGCGGATCAGCCATTCGAGGTCGCCTGCCGGGTTCTCGTATTCGGAGAACCGCATCACCGTCCACGAGTGCTCGGTCAGGTCGGCCGGGTTGTCGTACACGCCGACGTTGGTGCCGACCTCGTCGCGCAGGTCGTTCCACTCCATGCACGCCGTCTGGCATGCCTTGCAGCCGATGCACTTCGATACGTCGATCAGCTTCGCGACGCTCCCGGTCACCGGTTCGCGCACCGTGGGCGGTGGCGTCGTGGTGGCCGAGACGCGCTTGATATCCAGCGATTGCAATGCCATCTCTTTCCCCTTACGCCTTTTCGACCTTCACCAGGAACGACTTGAATTCCGGTGTGTACGAGTTGCCGTCACCCACGGACGGAGTCAGGGTATTGGCGAGATAGCCGGGCTTCGTCAGACCCTTGAAGCCCCAGTGCAACGGGATGCCGACCGTCTGGACCTTCTTGCCGTCGACCGTCAGCGGCTTGATCCGCTTCGTGACGAGTGCGACCGCGATGATGTAGCCGCGCTTGGACGACACCTTCACGCGTTCGCCGTGCGCGACGCCGACTTCCTTCGCGAGGTCTTCGCCGATCTCGACGAATTGCTCGGGCTGGATGATCGAGTTCAGCCGCGCATGCTTGGTCCAGTAGTGGAAGTGCTCGGTCAGGCGGTAAGTCGTCGCGGCGTGCGGGAACTCCGGTGCCTTGCCGAACGACGCGCGGTCGTCCGGGAACACGCGGGCGGCCGGGTTGTTCAGCGCCTGCGGGTTGTTCGGGTGCAGCGGGTTCGTGCCGATCGGCGTCTCGAACGGCTCGTAGTGCTCGGGGAACGGACCTTCGTTCATCCCCGCGCGCGCGAAGAAGCGCGCGACGCCTTCCGGGTTCATGATGAACGGCCCCATCCCGTTCTCGGGCGGCTCGTCCGCCTTGAAGTCCGGGATATCCGGGCCCGCCCACGCCTTGCCGTTCCAGCCGATCAGCTTGCGGGTAGGGTCGAACGGCTTGCCGTTCACGTCGCACGATGCGCGGTTGTACAGGATCCGCCGGTTCGCCGGCCAGGCCCACGCCCAGTTCAGCGTCTGGCCGATGCCGGTCGGATCCGAGTTGTCGCGCCGCCCCATCTGGTTGCCGGCCTGCGTCCATGCGCCGCAGAAGATCCAGCAACCGCTCGCGGTCGTGCCGTCGTCCTTCAGTTGCGCGAACGCGGCGAGCTGCTCGCCCTTCTTCACGAGCGTCTTGGTCGGATCCTTCGGGTCGGGCAAGTCGGCGAGCGCCTTGCCGTTGAACTCCATCGCGAGCTCTTCCGGCGTCGGGCTTGCCGGGTTCGCATACGGCCAGGTCAGGTTCACAATCGGGTCCGGATACTTGCCGCCGTCTGCCTGATACATCTTGCGCATGCGCAGGAACAGCCCCGACATGATCTCGAGATCGCTCTTCGCGTCGCCCGGCGGCTCCGCACCCTTCCAGTGCCATTGCAGCACGCGGCTCGAACTGACGAGCGAGCCGTTTTCCTCCGCAAAGCACGTGGTCGGCAGACGGAACACCTCGGTCTGGATCTTCGACGCATCGACGTCGTTGTAGTCGCCGTGATGCTTCCAGAACTCGGACGTCTCGGTCGCGAGCGGATCCATGATGACGAGCCACTTCAGCTTCGCGAGCCCCGCGGCCGTCTTCACCTTCGACGGCGCCGCCGCGAGCGGGTTGAAGCCCTGGCAGATGTAGCCGTTCATCTTGCCGGCATTCATCAGCTCGATCGCCTGTAGCAGGTCGTACTGCTTGTCCAGCTTCGGCAGGTAGTCGTAGCCCCAGTTGTTCTCGGCGGTCGCCGCATCGCCCCACCACGACTTCATGAAGCTGACGTGGAACGCCTTGTAGTTCTTCCAGTAGCTCAACTGGTTCGGCCGCAGCGGCAGCTGCGTGCGCTTCTTGATGTAGCCCTCGAAGTCCTGCTCGGACTGCATCGGCAGCGTCATGTAGCCCGGCAGCAGGTTCGACATCAGCCCGAGGTCGGTCAGCCCCTGGATGTTCGAGTGGCCGCGCAGCGCGTTCATCCCGCCGCCGGCGATGCCGATGTTGCCGAGCAGCAGCTGCACCATCGCGCCGGTGCGGATCATCTGCGCGCCGATCGAGTGGTGGGTCCAGCCGAGCGCGTACAGGATCGTGCCGGCGCGGCCTGGCACGGCCGTCGTCGCGAGCATCTCGCACACCTTCAGGAACTTCTCCTTCGGCGTGCCGCAGGTCTGCGCAACCATGTCCGGCGTATAGCGCGCGTAGTGCTGCTTCAGCAGGTTGTACACGCAGCGCGGATGCTGCAGCGTCGGGTCGACCTTCGCGAATCCGTCGTCGCCGCGCTCGTAGTCCCAGCTCGATTTGTCCGGGTACGCGTGCTTCTCCGCGTCATAGCCGGAATAGATGCCGTCGTTGAACGCGAAATCCTCACGCACGATGAACGTGAAGTCCGTGTAGTTCTTCACATACTCGTGCTGGATCTTGTCGTTCGTCAGCAGATAGTTGATGACGCCGCCCAGAAAGACGATGTCGGTGCCGGTGCGAATCGGCGCGTAGTAATCGGCCACCGAGGCCGTACGCGTAAAGCGCGGGTCGACGACGATCAGCCGCGCCTTGCGGTGCGCCTTCGCCTCCGTTACCCACTTGAAACCGCACGGATGGGCCTCGGCTGCATTGCCGCCCATCACGAGAATCACGTCCGCGTTCTTGATGTCGACCCAATGGTTCGTCATCGCTCCACGGCCAAACGTCGGGGCAAGACCTGCCACCGTCGGGCCATGTCAGACACGCGCCTGATTGTCGAATGCGAGCATTCCCAGACTACGGATAGTCTTGTGCGTCAGGTAGCCGACCTCGTTGCTGCCCGCCGACGCGGCCAGCATGCCGGTCGTGAGCCAACGGTTGACCTTCGCGCCGTCTTCCGTCGTCTCGACGAAGTTCGCGTCGCGGTCGGCCTTCATCAGCTTCGCGATCCGGTCGAGCGCGTCGTTCCACGAGATGGGTTCCCACTTGTCCGAGCCGGGCGCCCGGTATTCGGGGTGCGTCAGGCGGTTCGGGCTGTGGATGAAGTCGATCAGGCTCGCGCCCTTCGGGCACAGCGTGCCGCGATTGACGGGATGGTCGGGATCTCCCTCGATATGGATGATGCTCGGCTGCGCATTCTTCGCGCCGTCTCCGAGGCTGTACATGAGGATGCCGCAACCCACTGAGCAGTAAGGACAGGTGTTGCGCGTTTCGACGGTGCGCGCCAGCTTGTACTGTCGGACTTCGGCAAGCGCTTCGGATGGAGAAAAGCCCATCAGGGCAAGACTCGATCCGGCAAGCGACGTGGCCGTCACCTTCAGGAACTGGCGCCGGGACATTTGTAGCATGGTGGTCTCGGCGTTATTGTGGGGTGGAGGAAACTGAAAGGAATTATAGACAGTTCGAGCAACTATGATCGAATCCTCGGATCAATGCTGAATTGTCTGATTACCAACGATGATCCGCGTTCCGCGCGCAACCTAACCGTCATGAAACGACAGATCACTTCCGAAGCAACCCGTCTTGCCCAGCAACAGGCCAACTGGGCCCTCACCGCGTTCAAGCGCTTCTCGTCCGACCGCTGCTCGTCGATGGCCGCGGGCATCGCGTTTTTCTCCGCGTTCTCGCTTGCGCCGACGCTCGTAATGGTGATCGCGGTGGCCGGCTGGTTCTACGGCGACGACGCCGCGCGCGGCCAGGTGTTCGAACAGGCGCACCAGTTGATCGGCGACGACGCGGCGGCCAGCATCCAGACGATCGTGCAGAACGCGCACCGCGCGGGCGAGCGCGGCGGCCTCGCGACGCTGATCTCGTTCGCCGCGCTCGCGGTCGGCGCGTCGGCCACGTTCGCGTCGCTCAGCGCCGCGCTCAGCGTGATCTGGCCGGCCACCGAAAACCGCTGGTCGAGCATGCTCGGGCTCGTGCGCGTGCGGCTGATCTCGTTCGGGCTCGTGCTCGGCGTCGCGTTCCTGCTGATCGTGTCGCTCGTGCTCGACACTGCGATCACGTTCGTCGGCACCTGGCTGCTGGGCGATTCGCCGTATGTCGTCGTCACGAACCTCGTGCAGTTCTTCGTCGGCATCGCGGTGCTCGCCGGCGCGTTCGCCGCGTTGATGAAGTTCCTGCCCGATGCGCGCGTCGCGTGGCGCGACGCCGCGGTCGGCGGCGTGGTGTCCGCGATCCTGTTCTCCGGCGGCAAGAAGCTGTTCGCGCTGTACCTCGCGCATGCAGGCACGGCCAGTGCGTTCGGCGCGGCCGGATCGTTCGCGGTCCTGCTGATGTGGCTGTACTTCTCTGCGATCGTGCTGCTGCTCGGCGCGGAATTCGCGGCGGCCCGCGGCAACGCGCACCGGCCCGCCGGTATCGCACCGGCCGTACACGCTCAGACCGATCGCATGCACAACGACTGATTCACCCGCCTCCTCCGCAAAGCGGCTGCGCGCCGGCATCGCGCGCGCCGCCAATGCCCCCTCGCACATCCGCCCGACTCCTGGCAACCATGCTGTCCGCCGCGCATTCGCGCGGCGTTGACGCGTTTCTCGTACGTCGGCGCGTTCGCAGTTGCAACAGCAAACGTTTGCAAGCGCTCATTTCGCTGCTCCAACCGGCCGAAACGGCGCGTCTGCCGCAATGTGCATCAAGCATTGAAACAATCGCGCCGCAGCAATTGTCAACTATTTCAAAAACAGGAACAGTCGTTGATGTGCTTGATATATATGGACTTTTCCACGCTGTTACCTTTTCGAGACACTTTATTTTTTAAGCTTTCTTGCGTGGATGGCACTGAGCTATTCTCCAATCCGCAACAAATAACGATGAATCACTTGCGTGGAGAATCTCAACGATGAAGAAACTTGCTCTCTCGACCCTCTCGCTCGCCCTGCTGGGCGCCGCTGGCGCTGCGCACGCTCAGTCGAGCGTGACGCTGTACGGCGTGATCGATACGTCGATCGCATGGGTGCACGGCAATGACGGTCAAGCCAACAACTCGTGGCAAATGCTGTCGGGCAACCTGCAAGGCAGCCGCTTCGGCCTGAAGGGCGCAGAAGACCTCGGCGGTGGCCTGAAGGCGATCTTCCAGTTGGAAAACGGCTTTGATCCGGGTACGGGCAAGCTGAACCAGGGCGGCCGCATGTTCGGTCGTCAGGCATTCGTCGGTCTCGACAGCAAGCAATACGGTACGCTGACGCTCGGCCGCCAGTACGACCCGCTGGTCGACCTGGTCCAGGCAGTCACGGCCGACAACTACTTCGGCAGCGTGATGGCCACGCCGGGCGACGTCGACAACAACGACAACAGCCTGCGCGTCAGCAACGCAATCAAGTACACGTCGCCGGTCTTCGCAGGCTTCCAGGTCGAAGGCATGTACGGCCTCGGCGGTGTAGCGGGCAAGACGGGCGCGGGCCAGACCTGGTCGGTCGCAGCCGCCTACAACAACGGCCCGGTCGGCGTTGCCGCAGGCTACTTCTACGCGAACAACCCGTCGCCGACGGCCACGGCCCTGCGCAGCGGCTGGGGTTCGACGACGTCCGACGCGATCTTCGACGGCCCGATCAACTCGGGTTACGCCACGGCGAAGTCGATCGCCATCGCGCAAGTTGCAGGTCAGTACGCGATCGGCCCGGTGACGTTCGGCCTCGGCTACAGCAACGCACAGTACAAGCCGGACGCGTTCTCGGGCTTCGGCTCGACCGAAAAGTACAACACGGGCCGTGCGTTCGTGACGTACCAGGTCACGCCGCCGCTGCTGCTGGGCCTCGGCTACTCGTACACGAAGGCAAGCGGCGACACGTCGGCGAAGTACCACCAGGTCGGCGTCGGCGCGGACTACTCGCTGTCGAAGCGCACGGACATCTACCTGGTTGGCGCATACCAGCACGCGAGCGGCACGCAGCTCGTCGACGGCGTGCAGCAAAGCGCGCAAGCGTCGATCGCTTCGTACGGCTTCGCCGGCAAGAGCTCGGCCGAAATGGTCGCACTCGGCATTCGCCACAAGTTCTAAAAACGATGTATCCGGCGTGCATGGCGTCTCCGACGCCTTGCCGCCGAACTGGAAAGCCAGCTCCGGTTTCGGCCGCAGCTGGCTTTTTTTCGTCCGTCTCACGCGTGCCCGCAGCGCCTGTACGGGCCGGCGAACGAAGCCGATGCCGACGCACGTCGGCGGGCCGGCAACGGCGCCTGGCGGCTGCAAAGCGCTGCAAATGCCGCTTCCGGGTGTCCGGCCAGGTCGCCGTCTTTCCTCCAGGCGACTACCATCCGCACTGTCGGCGCCGCTCATCCGGCGCGACGGCCATTCGCCCCACGTGTGTCGAATTCGGCGGCCGTCGTCCGTCGTATCGACGGCGGCACGCGGTTTGCGGCCCGGCCACTACAGACAGGAGATTCGCCATGACGATTCAGAAGATCACGCCTTTTCTCTGGTACTCGACGGAAGCCGAGGAAGCAGCGGCCTTCTATACGGGCATCTTTCCGGATTCACGCGTCGTGCGCGTCACGTCGGTGTCCGGCACCGACGGTACGCGGATGGTCGAGTTCGAGCTGTTCGGGCAGCCGTTCATCGCGATGAGCCACCCGCGCACGGAGACGTTCAACCACGCGATTTCGCTGCTGGTCAGTTGCGCCGACCAGGCGGAACTCGACCGCTACTGGAGTGCCCTGCTCGACAACGGCGGCACGGCCGACGGCTGCGGCTGGCTCAGGGACCGCTACGGCGTGTCGTGGCAAATCGTTCCGGAAGCGCTCATCCCGATGATGGCCGATCGCGACACGGTCAAGGCGGCACGCGTAGCCGCAGCGATGATGCAGATGACCAAGTTCGACGACGCCGCGCTGAAGGCTGCCTACGCGGGCACGGCGGGTTGACGAAGCGCGTCGTGCCGCGGATGCGTGACGGCGTGCCGGTCAAGCGCGCAAATCGCGCGTCGCCGGCGAGCGCCCGGATCGGCGGCTTGCGCGTGCGGCGGCGAAAGCGCTCATGATCCACCGAGGCGCCGGCCCGCAAGCCGATCGCGCGCACCGTGGCATCCGCCGCTACGCCGACAGCATCGATTCGACGGTCCGCCGCGCGTAGCCGATGAACGCGGCGAGCGGTTCGCCCGACAGGATCGCCGCGCCCGCTTCGCCATCGAGATAGGCGGCACGCGCAGCCGCTACAACCGGCCGGTAAGCGGCCGGCAGGCGCTCCAGCACCCATGCCGCGGCGACGTCCTTGGGCGCGATCCTGCCGGTTTCCGCGCTGTACCAGATGCGTGCGAGCGCTAGCACCACGTTGCACTCGTCGCCGCGCCAGTCCGGTTCGGCATTCCACTGCGCAACGGTAGCGAGAAGCGCGGCGACAAAGTCGCGGGCGGGCACCGGCTCGAATAGCGTGGCCGCCGGCGGACCGACCAGCGCGACACTGTGCTGCCGCGCCTTCGTCAACAGGATCGCCAGATCGTGATCGGCGAGCGCCGGTTCGACGATGCCTGCTTCGAGATCGCGCCGCAGCCACTCGCCGAACTGCAGTTCGCGTCGCGCCGGATGACGCCACGGCACCACGTCGCCGTGCGCGACGACGGTGACCTCGAGCGCGCGCATGCCGCCTGCGTGACCGGGCGGCGCCGACGCAGCGAGCACGTCGAACATCAGCGCACGCCGCGCCGTTTCGTCGGGTCGCACGGCCACCGTCACCAGCAGGTCGATGTCGCTGCGCGGTTTCAAGCCGCCGTCGAGCGCCGAACCGAACAGGTGGATCGCATCCAGCGTCGCACCGAGATGCCGCTCGAGCGCGGCGCGCGCGGTAGCGACCTGCCCGGCGATTTCAGACGGGACGAATTCAGTCACGATGCGCGGGCCTCACGATACGCACGCAACAGATGCAGCGGGAGCGACGAGGTAACGAGGTGAGGCGACGAGAGCGACGGGCTGCGGCGGTATACCGGCACGCGCGGACGACGATTGCCGTCCGTCATTGCGCAAGCGCGGCCCGCCATTCGCCACGCGGCACGCGGCACGCGGCACGCATCGAACCACGCATCGCCGGCGCTTCGCGTTTTCGCTGCCGCGCGATTTGCGCGGCGCAATAAAAATCCCCGCACGCTTTCGCGTACGGGGATCGCAGGACATCGCAACGGCTGCCGACATGCATTCGGCAGCCGTTGCGCGGCATTACGCCGCCGCGTCCTTCAGCTTCTTCAGCGCACGTGCCTTCACGCGCACGCTGGCCGGCTTCGCCGGGAACCAACGCTCTTCGCCCGTGAACGGATCCTTGCCGAAGCGCTTCTTCTTCGCCGGCACGACTTGTGCCGTGATCTTCAGCAGACCCGGCAGCGTGAACTCGCCTGCGCCCTTCTTGTGGACCGAGCCCAGCACGACGTTCTCGAGTGCGACGAGCACTGCTTTGACCGCCTTCACTTCCACGGCTGCACGCTCAGCGATGTGCGTTGCGAGCGATGCCTTCGTGAACTTGTCCTTCAGCGGCGTCGGAGCAGCGGGCGCCTTCGCGACGGCGGCCTTCTTGGCCACTACTTTCTTCGCGGGCGCTACTTTCTTAGCAGCCACTTTCTTGGCCGGTGCGGCGGCAGCCTTCTTGGCCACCTTTTTTGCGGAAGTCGCCATGTTTCTCCTACCAGGTGTGGTCGTTCGTTGGATACACGAAGCGTGCACTGCGCACGCTTCAACGCCGGATTCTACAAGCGCCTTGACGCTTCGTGCAGTACTTTTATGCGTTTTCGCGGGGTTTCCCGCAGGTTTTGTTGCGCGCGACCGACTTCAACGACGCTCGAGCGTCAAAAAACGCCTTCACGTATGCGTCCGAACGCGAATTACGTTCGATATTTGCGCACCTATACTGGGCTCGCTCAATGCCCGGATGCCTCCATGCGCGAAGTCAGATACGTCAAAGGACTCGACGGCCTGCGAGCCATCGCCGTCATTCTCGTTTTCCTGTCCCACAAGGGCCACGTCCTTGCCGTCGACGTCGGCAAGCTTGGCGTGTGGACGTTTTTCCTCATCAGCGGATTCCTGATCGTCGGCGAACTGCATCGCAACCGCCGGGCGGTCGAATGCGGCACCATGACGCGCCGCCATGCGCTCGCGCTGTTCCTCGCGAAGCGCGCGTTGCGGATCTTCCCCGTGTACTACCTGCTGCTCGCCGCGCTCGCGATCGCGCACGCGCTCTTCTACCAGCGCGGCGTCAACCTCGGGCTCGCGTGGCACGCGGCGTTCCTGTCGAATTACTGGATCGGCGTCGTCAAGGACGGCTGGCCGGGCTCCACGTCGCACTTCTGGAGCCTCGCGGTTGAACAGCAGTTCTATCTGATCGCACCGCTCGCGCTGCTCGCGGTGCCCGCCGCGCGACACGTCGCACTCGGCGTCGCGGCCGTCGCGCTGTGCGCGGCCGCGCATCTCGCGCTCTACCTGTCCGACGCGTCGCCGGTGCTGATCTACGCGTTTTCCCCGTGGAATTTCGCGCTGATCGCGCTCGGCGGCGTCGGCGCGATCGCGCTCGCCGATCACGGCCCGGCCGCCGTGCGCCGCGTCCCGCCCGGCTGGCTCGGCGCGGCAGGCGTCGTGTTTTTCCTCGCACTGCCTGCGTGCACGGCACTGCCCGACGCGGTCGCGGGGCTCGCGGATCTCGGCCTGTCCGCGTCGCTCGGCGCGCTGATGCTGTGGATCGTCAGCGAGCCCGAGCATCCCGTCGTCGCACTGCTCGACTGGGCGCCGCTCGTCTATCTCGGCACGATCAGCTACGGCTTCTACCTGTTCCACAACCTGATTCCGACGCGCTTCGGCGTGATGCCCGCGCTCTTCGCGCACGTGCCGATGCCGGAAATCGTCCGCGAAGCGCTGCCCGAGATGCTGCAATTCGCGCTCGCCGTGCTGCTCGCGCACCTGTCCTGGCGCTATCTCGAAAAAAGACTGCTCGACTTCAAGAAGCCGATCGCCGCGATGCT
The DNA here is from genome assembly GCF_022809715.1 of Burkholderia pyrrocinia. Taxonomy (NCBI): domain Bacteria; kingdom Pseudomonadati; phylum Pseudomonadota; class Betaproteobacteria; order Burkholderiales; family Burkholderiaceae; genus Burkholderia; species Burkholderia pyrrocinia. The sequence continues at coordinate 188,190 of NZ_CP094460.1, read as the reverse complement.
CGCCCGGCATTTCGTCGCGCGGCCGAGTACGTCGGCGCGTTGAGCGCCACGCGGAAGCGGAAAACACCGGGCGGGAAATGCGCGGGAAGACCGCGAGGCAGGTAGCGCCGGGAAGCTGACGCGCGGCGGCGCTGCGTCATGAACCGGCGGACCGACGCCGGCGCGAACGTCGACAATGCATCGCGCAACGACAACAACGCCGCACCGCACACCCCGGCAAGTGCTTCGGCACCAGTTTCAGGCGTGACGCCGGACCGCGCCGGAGCGCCCCGCTCCACACACGGCACCACGCTCCACGCGAACCCGACCGCACGACAAGCCGGCCGAACGCACCACGATCGCGCACCGGCAAATGCAAAAAAGCCCCGGCGCCTGAGCGGCCGGGGCCAACGGAACAACCACCACCTGAAACAACGGAGCGCGCGGCCGCCTACGCGACGGCGGCCAGCGCGGGCAAGCAGGTACGCAGGTACGCCTCGAATTCGCGGCTCACTTCCGGATGCTGGAGCGCGAGTTCGACGGTTGCCTTGAGATAGCCGATCTTGCTGCCGCAGTCGAAACGCGTGCCGTAGTAGCGGTACGCGAGCACCTGCTCGTTCGCGAGCAGCGTCTGGACCGCGTCGGTCAATTGCAGTTCGCCACCCGCGCCCGGCTTGAGCTTGCGCAGGTGATCGAAGATCGTCGGCATGAACACGTAACGACCGACCACGCCGAGATTCGACGGCGCATCCTCGGGCGCGGGCTTCTCGATGATGCCCGACAGCTTGATGATGTCCTCTTCCCATTCGCGGCCTTCGACGACGCCGTACGAGCGGCTGTCCTCGCGCGGGATCGTCTCGACCCCGATCACCGAGCTGTGATAGTGGTCGAACACGTCGACGAGCTGCTTGAGCACCGGCTGCTCGCCGTGCAGCAGGTCGTCGGCGAGGATCACCGCGAACGGCTCGCCGTGCACGAGCTTTTCCGCGCACAACACCGCATGGCCGAGGCCAAGTGCTTCCGGCTGGCGCACGTAGAAGCAGTTGACGTGGCTCGGCTTGATGCCGCGCACGAGTTCGAGCAGCTTTTCCTTGCCGCGCGCCTCGAGTTCGGCCTCGATCTCGTACGACTTGTCGAAGTGATCCTCGATCGCGCGCTTGCTGCGCCCGGTGACGAAGATCATCTCGGTGATACCGGCGTTGATCGCTTCCTCGACCGCGTACTGGATCAGCGGCTTGTCGACGACGGGCAACATTTCCTTCGGGCTCGCCTTCGTTGCCGGGAGGAACCGCGTGCCGAGACCGGCAACGGGGAACACGGCCTTGGTGACTTTCAACATGTTCGCATCCTGATTGCGTTGACTGCGCCGCGTCCATCTGCGACCCGGCGCGATTGTGTTCCGAACGGCATATCGAGAATCGACGGCACTGCCAATTCCACTCCGCTCATTTTCGATATGGACTGATTGCCCAATGTTTCCGAAAAAAATATAATCCTTTCAATCCGGTCGATATTGCCGGACCGAGTGCCGAAGCAGAAACAAATTACCGATTTTCCAGATACAAATTCTTACGATTCGAATTCCTCGATATAGGGCACGCCGCCCCGTTCGAGGCCCGGGCGAATCGGCTCGTTCTTCAGCGCTTCGCGGTACGCCGACAGCACGGCCATGACCAGCAGTACTGCAGCGCTCGCGATCCAATGCATGTCCATCTTGCCGCTCCTTGCATCAATCAACTGGAGCTTCAAACTATCAGAAAAAAATCGGTAAATAATTGACGCGCCTGCGGAACCGCTTTCAGAACCCCGATAAAACCATCATGCGGAATTCCGTTATTTCCGGGCGAGATTTTTTTATTCATTGATCGAATTCTTGCGCATTACGATGAGACTTCCCGTTCGTCCGTCTTCCACACCATCCGTCGCAAGGAATCGAATCGCATGCAAGCTTTCAGCGGATCGTCTCTGACCGCGCCGCCCGTCGCCGATCACAAGGAACACGTCATCGACGCGATGCGCGGCTTCGCGGCGCTGCTCGTCGCCTATTTCCACTGCCGCCAGATCGTCTGGGTCGGGATGCAGACCTTCCATCATGCTTACGGTCGCGCGCTCGACCCGAGCGTGATCGTCGGCTACCTGACCTTCCCGTTCGCGTGGGGCTCCGCCGGCGTGCCGATCTTCTTCGTGATCAGCGGCTACTGCATCCACCGCAACGCGGCGCTCAAGCTCGCGGCCGATCCCGCGTACCGGCTCGACGCGCCCAACTTCTGGGCACGCCGGTTCGCGCGCATCTACCCGGTGCTGCTCGCCGCGCTGCTGTTTACGCTCGCGCTCGACCTGGTCAGCCTGCAGATCGAGCCCGTCAGCCACAAGATCCGCGACATCGGCATCACCGCGTTCCTCGTGAACCTGTTCTCGCTGCAGGGCGTCGCCGGCTACACGTACGGGTCGAACGGCGCACTGTGGACGCTGTCGCTCGAAGTGCAGTTCTACGCGATCTACCCGCTGCTGTTCGCGCTGCGCCGGCGCATCGGCATGCCGGCCGTCGTGGCCGCGGTCGCGCTCGTCAACGTCGCGTCGGCGTGGCTGCTCGAACGGCACGACCTGCAGTTCTTCACGTCGTACTGGCTGTCCTGGACGATCGGCGCATGGATCGCCGACGTGCGGGCTCAGCAGGCGCGCGGCGCGGCCGCCGTGCCGTCGCGCGCGTGGTACGTCGCGGCCGCCGTGCTGCTGGCCGCCGGTTGCGGCGCGTTCCGTTTCGGCCAGTACGGCGCGTTCCAGCTGTGGTCGGCCGGCTTCGCGTGCTTCCTGTACCGCGCGCTCGCGCGCCCGCCGCGCCCGACGCCGCCGCTGCGCGTGCTCGGCTGGTTCGGCGACTTCAGCTACTCGCTGTACCTGATCCACCTGCCGCTGTTCGTGTGCCTCGGCTCGGTGCTGTTCCACTCCGAACTGCAACTGTCGATCTGGCCGTCGATCGCGTTCATGGCCGCCGCGATTCCGGTCGCGTACCTGTTCTACCGGATGTTCGAACGGCCGGCGATGACGTGGTCGGCCAGTTTCAAGCCGACGCGCGCTGCCCGAGTCGTCGCGCAGGCGCCCGAGCGGGCCGTCTGATCCACGGCCGGACCGGTTTCGAAGCCCCCGTGCAGCGCCTTGCTGCGCGGGGGCTTTTTCACGACCGAAGCGCGGTTGCATGGCGGGTCAGGAGGATACACAACCAACCCTGTATGCCGGCGCGCGTGACGGCCGCCTGTCCGGTCGCAATGCACCGGCCCTGGGCTGCCCCCTATCGGATTCGTCCCTGCGCCGCCTGGCCACCTGGCCGCCTTGCCGCCCCGTCAGCCGCACGATCCCGATCGAAACGGCAACCGGTCGATCCCACGCCCGTGCACGACACGGCCCGCACCAGCCCACCCGCCACTCGCCCGACCAAACGCACCCGCTGAAATACGAAGCCCCCACGCGGCACAACACCGCATGAGGGCTCGTTTCGTTTCCCGCCGGCTGGCGCCGTCTGCTACGCCCGCTTCTTCGCCTTCGCAGCCTTCGCCGTATCAGCGAGAATCTTCTCGACCCGCTCCACGTAGGTCTCGGTGCCGAACCGGCGCACCGCCGTCACGCGCCCGCTCGCGACGAGCCGCTCGCGCAGCGCGCCGTCGCGCTTCAGCGTATCCAGCGCATTGGCCAGCGCGGTCGCATCGCCCGGCTCGCAGAGCAGCCCGTTGTCGCCGTCCTCGATGATCTCGACGACGCCGCCCGCGCGGGCCGCGACGACCGGCCGGCGCGCGAGCATCCCTTCGACGATCACGCGCCCGAACGGCTCCGGCGTGATCGACGTGTGCGCGACGACGTCGACCGCCGTCATGCACGCGGCCACGTCGCGCTGGAACCCGAGGAAATGCACGCGCGCGCCCATCCCGTGCCGCGCGACGTATTCGTGCAGTTGCGCCGCGTATTCGTCCTCGCCGAACAACGGCGCGCCGACCAGCACCACGTGCATGTCGGGATGCCGCGCGGCAGCCTCCAGCAGCACGTGCTGCCCCTTCCAGCGCGCCAGACGGCTGAACGAGCCGACGAGCCACGCATCCTGCGGCAACCCGAGGCGCGCGCGCAGCGCAGCCTGGCTGACGCCTTCCAGCGCATCGAACGGCTCGGCCGAAATGCCGTTGAACACGACGTCGACGTGCTGCGGCGTGAAGCCCGTCAGCGTGCGGAACGCCTGCGCGGAAGCATCGGAGTTCGCGATCACGCGCGTGACGCCGAGCCGCGCGCAGTACTTGATCGCCAGCAATTGCTTGCTGCCGAAATGGTCAGTGCTGACGATGTCGCGCAGATGCCAGACCACCGGCTTGCGCGCGAGCCGCCCGGCGAGCGCGGCGACCACCATCGCGCGCTGCGTGTTCGCGTAGATCACCTCGGCACGGCGCGCGCGCCGCGCGACGTCGCGCACGAGCCGCACGAGCTGTTTCAATGCGCCGACCGACACGCCGCCCTGCTTGCGCACGGCCGCCAGCGCGCCCTGGTCGACCACGTCGACGCGCGCGCCGATCTCGTCGAGCGCCGCGCGGAACGGGCCGTCGTCGAACAGCAGCACGTCGGCGTTCGCGCGCATGTGCTTCATGATCTCGAGCAGCGACAGCTCGGCGCCGCCGAGCACGCCGCTCTGGTCGAGCACGAGCGTCGCCGGGCCGCGCGCGGCCGGCATCGGCGCGACGGCCGTGCCGCGCTGCGCGGTCGAGCCGGGCAGCGCGGTTTCCACATAGTCGAGAAAGCGCCGCCGGAACGTATCGGCGGAAAACCGCTCCGCGTTCGCGCGGCATGCGTTCGGCGTGAAGCGCTGCGGCGCGCGCTCGAAATCGTCGACGGCCGCGACGATCGCGTGCGGCGTCTGCTCGTCGAAGAACAGCCCGGTCGGATTCGCGCCCGATTGCGGGTCGAGCACGGTTTCGAGCGCACCGCCCTTGCCGTATGCGATCACCGGCGTACCGCAGGCCTGCGCCTCGACGACCGAGATCCCGAAATCCTCCTCGGCCGCGAACACGAACGCCTTCGCGCGCCGCATCCGGTCGTGCAGCACCGCGAACGGCTGGTAGCCCATGATCTCGACGTTCGGGCCGGCCTTCGCGCGGATCTTCTGCATCTCGGGGCCGTCGCCGATCACGACCAGCTTGCGTTCGGGCGTCTTCGAGAACGCCTCGACGATCAGGTCGATCTTCTTGTACGGCACCATCCGCGACGCGGTCAGGTAGAAATCGTCCTTGACCGCGTTCAGCGAGAAACCGTCGACGTCGACCGGCGGGAAGATCACCGCCGCGTCGCGGTGGTAGACCTTCTTGATGCGCCGCGCGATGAACGCGGAGTTCGCGACGAAGCCGTCCACCGCGTTCGCGGTGCGCGTGTCCCAGTTGCGGATGTAGTGAAGAATCATCCGCGCGAGCAGCGATTTCGGCCCGTGCGTGAGGTTCGACTGCTCCAGGTACTGGTGCTGCAGGTCCCACGCATAGCGGATCGGCGAATGCACGTAGCTGATGTGCACCTGGTCCGGCCCTGTCAGCACGCCCTTCGCGACCGCGTGGCTGCTCGAGATCACGAGATCGTAGTCGGACACGTCGAGCTGCTCGATCGCGAGCGGCATCAGCGGCAGGTAGCTGCGGTACTTGGTGCGCGCGAACGGCAGTTTCTGGATAAACGACGTCGTCACCGGCTTGCCGCGCACGAACGCGCGGTCGTCGAGAAAATCGACGAGGCTGAACAGGTCCGCGTCGGGAAAGCACGCGACGATCTGTTCGAGCACGCGCTCGGCGCCTGCATAGGTGACGAGCCAGTCGTGGACGATCGCCACGCGCAGCGCGCGTGCCGGCTGGCGCGCGCTGGCCCGCTCGGCCGGCATGGACCGGCGCAGCGCGGCGGCATCGCCCGCTTCGGCCGCAGCCGCATCGGCGGTGGCGAGGTTCAGGATGGCGTGTTCCGCCAGATCGCGATTCATATCGTTTTCCTCGCATTGAGACGGACAAACAGGTCACGCACGAGCGCACGCAGCCCCGGCGTCATCGTGAGCGACCACGCGACGTTCAGCACCAGCACGATCGCGCACATGCCGATCGATTCGCCGAGCCCCGGCCACGCCTGCGCGAGAAACAGGCTCGCGAGCAGGAAGGCCAGGTGCGCCAGCATGTCGAGCACGATCGCGCGCATCCGGATCGCCGACAGATACAGCAGCACGCCGTAGTCGACGAACGCACGCGCCGCGACGACCACCGCCGCGCCGATCAGCCCGAAGTGATGAATGCCGAACCACAGGCCGCCGACGAAGAACGGCATCTCGACGAGCCCGGCGAACGCCGCGCGGGCCGGGTTGACCTGCGACTGGATCAGGATCCGCGTCACGCTCGCCTGGCCGACGAGCCACACGCTGATCACCAGCACGCGGCCGACCGGCGCCGAATGCGCGGCGAGATCGGCGCCGACCCACAGCGTGAGGAACGGCGCGAGCGCGAAGATCGCGACGATGCCGACCGGCGTGAACACGCCGTTCAGGAATTCGAGCGACTGGCGCGCGAGCGTGTCCGCGTGATCGCGGCCGACCGCCGACAGGCGCGGGAACAGCGTGCGCACGAGCGCGTTCGGCAGCATGTTCAGGCGCGTGACGAGGTTCTGCGGCACCGTGTAGTAGGTGACGAACTTCGCGCCCATTCCGGCGCCGAGCATCACGCGGTCGAGCGTGTCCGCGATCATGCTCGTCGTGCTCGCGATCAGCATCCAGCCGCCGAAGTTGAACAGCCCCTTCGCGGTGCCCCACTGCGGCGGATCGATGCGGCGGATGCCGAGCACCTTGATGCTGGCGTGGCCGAGCATCACCGCCGCGATCAGCCGCGCGACGACTGCCGCGGCGAGCACGGTCTGCAGGTTCGGCGCGATCCACCATGCGGCGCCGAGCGGCAGCAACTGGAACAGGAACGTGCCGATCGTCTGGTTCGTGTTGAACACGCCGAACCGTTCGGCGCCGTTGATCGCGCCGGCGAACACCCACGACACGTTCGCGAGCGGAATCGCGAGCGCGAGCCACGGCAGCGCGAGATACACCTCGTGCTGCATCGCGGCCGACACCTTCGTGAAATACGCGGTGTAGACGAACGCGCCGAAATAGATCAGCAGCCCGCCCACGACGCCGGTGCCGAGATTCAGCCAGAACGCGCTCCAGAACACGCGCGCGCTTTCGTCGTCGTTGCCGCTCGCGAGCGCCTTCGAGATGTGGTTCTGCGCGGCCATGCTCATCCCGAGATCGAGGATCCCGAAATAGCCGATCAGCGTCCACACGAGGCTGACGACGCCATAGCGTTCGACGCCGAGCGCGTGGATATAAGCGGGCACCGTCACCAGCGACACGAAGGTCGGCAGGATCAGCCCGATGAAATTGATCGAAACGTTCTTGAGTATGCCTTTGTCCATGCTTGTGCCTTATGTGACGGCGACGACGTCGTTAACGGCGCGCCGCCCGTCACGGTTTCCAGCGATACATCAGCACCTTGCCGCGTGCGTCTTCCTCGACGAACACGAGGTATTCGCCGTTCTCGCGCCGGAACGCACTGATGCCGAACGGCACGTCGACCCAGCCGGATGCCTTGCCGACCTCGGTGCCCGGGCTCATCACGCCCACTTCCTTGCCGGTGTCCTTGTCGTACACGTGGATCTTGCCGACCGGCTCCACGGTGAAGATGTAGCGGCCCTCGACCGTGATCCCGATCAGGTCCAGGATCGGCTTCGCGTCGAGCTGCCACGGCAGCGCGACCGTGTAGCGCACGACGGGTGAGCCGGTCGACCACTTGTCGAAACGCACCAGCACGCGGCCGACTTCCTTGTTGATGCCCGGCTGCGGCGGCGCGTCGGCCGTGTAGCCGGTCACGTACAGCGTGTCGGCTTGCGCGTCGTAGATCGAGCGGCGCAGTTGCGTGAACGGCTGCGGCATCGGGTAGGTCGTGACCTTGTCGTACGAGTAGACCGGGTTGCCGGCCTTGTCGACGCCGCCGTACTGGAAGCGGTGGATGCCGCGCACGTCGCTCGTGCGCCAGATGTCGCCCTTCGTGTCGACCCACCAGCCCCAACCGCCCGCCTTCGCCTTGCCGGTCGTGTTGATCTCGAACTCGTCGGCGTCGAGCCGGCCGTTGCCGTTCGCGTCGCGCCACAGCCAGTCGCCGCCGGGCGGCTTGTTCGGCACCTTGTCGACCGGTCGCGCGCGGCCCGCGATCAGGCCCGACGGAATCGCGACCTCGCCGTCGCGCTTCGCGTCGAAGCGGTAGATCTTCAGGTGATCGGCGTACATGTCGGTCAGGTACAGGAACGTACGGCCGTCGACGCGGCGCGCGATCGGCATGCCCGGCCACTGGTCCGTGTGGAACACGGGATCGTCCGGATACTTGAAGCGGTTCGACAGGAAGCCGACATATTTCCAGTCCTGGCCCGGCGGCTTCGACAGGTCGAGCTCGAAGCGCTTGTTGCCCGTGTACACGCTGTTCGGCCGCGCGGGGTCGAGCCACGCACCGTCGACGAACAGCAGCCCCTGCACCTGCCAGCGCGGCTTGCCGTCCGGCGTGTAGCTTTCGAGCACCGCGCCGAGCCCCGCGCCGATCGTGTCGTGGCGCGGTCCGATGCCGTTCATCGACACATACACGTTGCCCGCGCGATCGACGCCGACGCCCGTCAGCCCGTTGAAGCGCTGCGGCCCCGGCCGCCCCGGCACCGGGCCGGCGAAGATGCCGCCGCGCTCGCCGAGCGTGCCGGACTGCGCATAACCCTTGCCGCCTTTCGAGAAGATCAGGATCTGCTGGCGCGGCCCGTTGTCCGCGACGAGCACGCGCCCTTTCGTGTCGACCGCCACGTCCACCGCGTCGGTGCCTTCCGGCAGCGCGGGCGCGTCGTCCAGCTTGCGGCCGTCCGCACGCACGTGCACGAGGTGCGCGGGGCCGTTCAGCGTGTCCGTGAGCAACCACAGCGTGCCGTCGCCCGCGAGCGCGATGCGGCCCGGTTCGTGCGCGCTCCACGTGCCCTTCTGCTGCATCGTCTCCGCGTCGTACACGTCCACCATGTCGTGGGACGGATTCGTCGCGAACAGCGTCTTGTCGTCAGCCGCGAGACCGCCCACTTCCGCCTTCACCTCGCCCACTTCCGAGCGCGCGGGAGCCGGCACCTCGTTCATCATCATGAAACTCGCGGCCATGCGCGCGCGGCCGGCATCGGCGCGTCCGCCCGGCGCGACCTGCGGTGCCGCGCGAAACGGCGCGGGCTGCTTCATGTCGCCGATCGTGCGCCGCGAGATGCCGAACCACTGTTTGCCCTTGTCCGGCCAGATGCCGGGCGACTGCAGGTGGCCGCGTTCGTTGCCGACGCCGATCGCGACATACGCGTACTTGCTGTTCACGGCGATCGCATTGCCGCCGAGATTGCCCCAGCCGTGCGTGCCGCCGGCGAAGCCGAGCATCTTGCCGTCCTGGTAGACGCTCGCCTCGGCGCCGCTTTCGTCCCATGGCGCATTCGTATATACCTTGCCTTCAGGCGTCACCGCGATCGCTCGGATGTCGATCTGCGTCCAGCTGCCGTCGCCATAGCCGAACGTGTTGCCGATCCACGACGTCGTCGCGGGCAACACCGTTTCGGCCGGTGCGGCGCTCGTCAGCAGCGTCGCGCATACCGTCATGCCTACCAGAATCAGACGTCGCAATGCGCTTCTCCAGACTCGATGCAACAGCGACCGGTGCCGCCTCGGACTGCCGCCGGCGCACCCTGTCGCTAAATGGGTTTCAAACGTCGCGATGCAGGTTACAAGCAAAAATAATCACAAGAAATTTGGAAATATTTGGGGATGTTTCCGCCTGAAATATCGAACCGGAACAGGTCGAAAATGGCACCCGGAAACGGCAATAACGACCGCCTTTCACGCGCCGCCCTGTAGAAAATGCCGCCCCGCACCGCCTGTCGCGGCTGCCCGGGCATCAACCTTTCATCTCACGACCGGAATAATCGGCATTCGAGTGTTTGTCGTCAGATAAATGGCGCGCGTTTTTTTGCCGATTTCTTTTCCCTAGAATCGTTTTCGATTCGATATTTCATTTAAAGGCATGCATTACGTTCACGCATCGGATGTGCGACGCGCCGCGGCCCCCGCCGCGCGTCGCGAAGGAGCGGCGCGATGACGGGCATCTCGCGATCCGCCGACCTGGCCCCGCCGCAACACGGCCGCATCGTGCAGCTCGACGGGCTGCGCGCGATCGCGGTCGGCGCCGTGTTCCTGCAGCACGCGCTCAAGGCGCCGCTGTGGATGGGTGTCGACCTGTTCTTCGTGCTGAGCGGCCTGCTGATCACCGGCATCCTGCTCGATCGCAAGGCGCGCGGGCAGTCGTACTTCAGCCACTTCTACGCGCGTCGCGTGCGACGCATCCTGCCGCCGTACGTGCTGCTGCTGGTGGTGTCGACGATCCTGTTCGGCGCGAGCTGGCTGCCGCACTGGCCGTGGTTCGCGTTCTTCTCGACCAATATCGGGCTGTCGCTCGGCAGCATCGGCCACGACAGCCTGAACGTGCTGTGGTCGCTCGCGGTCGAGGAGCAGTTCTACATCTTCTGGCCGTTCGTCGTGCTGTGGTGTTCGGAGCGCGTGCTGCTGTGGGTCGCCGCCGCGCTGATCGTCGCAGCGCCGGTGCTGCGCGCGATCGCGACGCCGTGGTTCGACTCGTTCTGGCCGATCTACTACCTGACGCCGTTCCGGATGGACCTGCTCGCCGCGGGCGCGCTGCTCGCGATCGTGCTGCGCCGCGACCGGCGCGCGCTGGAGCCGTTCTACCCGCTCGCGATCGTCGGCGCGCTCGTGTCGCTCGCGATCCTCGGCTGGCTGCACCTGTCGTTCCCGCGCTTTCGCGCCGCGAACACGCCGCTGTCGAATGCGGCGCTCTACAGCATCTCGCTGCTGCTGTGCACGTCGATCGTCGTGATCGCACTGCGCGGCCGCGGCATCGTGCAACGCGTGCTGACGAACCCGATGCTCGTCTACGTGGGCACCGTCAGCTACACCGTGTACCTGATCCACCTGAGCGTGCTGTACGCGCTCTGGCCGCTGCACCTGAACCGCTTCGTCACGGCCGCGCTCGCGCTCGCGATCACGCTCGCCTACGCGACCCTGAGCTGGTACGGCTTCGAACGGCGCCTGACGCGCAGCCCCGCACGCCGGGCGCTGCCAACTGCCGCCACCAGCACGACCGCCTGATTTTCCCTTTCGCTTCTACCAGGACAACGCCATGAGCCAAACTCGCAAAAAGGCCATCATTACCGGGATCTCGGGGCAAGACGGCGCCTACCTGACCAAACTGCTGCTCGACAAGGGCTACGAGGTCACGGGCACCTATCGCCGCACCAGTTCGGTGAATTTCTGGCGCATCGCCGAGCTCGGCGTCGACACGCACCCGAACCTCACGCTCGTCGAACACGATCTGACCGATGCCGGCTCGAGCCTGCGCCTGCTCGAACGCACGCAGCCCGACGAGCTGTACAACCTGGCCGCGCAGAGCTTCGTCGGCGTGTCGTTCGACCAGCCGACGACGACTGCCGAAGTGACGGGCCTCGGCCCGTTGAACCTGCTCGAGGCGATCCGCGTCGTGAGCCCGAAGACGCGCTTCTACCAGGCGTCGACGTCCGAGATGTTCGGCAAGGTGCAGGCGATTCCGCAGACCGAAACGACCGCGTTCTATCCGCGCAGCCCGTATGGCGTCGCGAAGCTGTACGCGCACTGGATGACCGTGAACTACCGCGAGTCGTACGGCCTGTTCGGCAGCAGCGGCATCCTGTTCAACCACGAATCGCCGCTGCGCGGCCGCGAGTTCGTCACGCGCAAGATCACCGACACCGTCGCGAAGATCAAGCTCGGCAAGGCGACCCGCCTCGAGCTCGGCAACCTCGACGCGAAGCGCGACTGGGGCTTCGCGCTCGAATACGTCGAAGGGATGTGGCGCATGCTGCAGGCCGACGAGCCCGACACCTACGTGCTCGCAACCAATCGCACCGAGACCGTGCGCGACTTCGTGCAGATGGCATTCGCGGCTGCCGGCTACCAGCTCGAATGGACCGGCAAGGGCGAGCAGGAACGCGGCCTCGACGCGTCGAACGGCAACGTGCTCGTCGAAGTGAACCCGAAGTTCTACCGCCCCGCCGAGGTCGACCTGCTGATCGGCTGCGCGGACAAGGCTAAATCCAAGCTCGGCTGGGTGCCGGAGACGACGCTCGAACAACTTTGCCAGATGATGGTCGAAGCGGATTTGACGCGGAATCAACACCATGACACGTTCTGAAGCCGGACGCCCGTCGCGCCGTGCGTTCGTCACCGGCCTGACGGGCTTCACGGGCCGCTACATGGCCGAACGCCTGCAGGCGGCCGGCTATGACGTCTGGGGCACGATCGCGCCCGGCGCGCCGCGGCCCGACGATCCGGCCTTCGCGCATTGCACGCTGCTGCCCGTCGACCTGCTCGACGCGGACGCGGTGCGTGCAGCGGCCGCCGATGCGCGGCCCGATGCGGTCGTGCATCTCGCCGCGCGCGCGCATGTCGCGCAGGACGAGCCGTCGCAGACCTACGCGGTCAACATCGTCGGCACACGCAACCTGCTTGCCGCGCTCGCGGGCCTCGACCACCGCCCGTCGGCCGTGCTGCTCGCGAGCAGTGCGAACATCTACGGCAATTCGACGGCCGGCGTGCTCGACGAGACCGTCGCGCCCGCCCCCGCCAACGACTACGCGGTCAGCAAGCTCGCGATGGAATACGCGGCGAAGCTGTGGGCCGACCGGCTGCCGATCGTGATCGCGCGGCCGTTCAACTACACGGGCGTCGGCCAGGGCGAAGCGTATCTGCTGCCGAAGCTCGCCGCGCACTACGCGCGCAACGAACCGCGCATCTCGCTCGGCAATCTCGACGTGAGCCGCGATTTCTCCGACGTGCGCGACGTGACAACCGCCTATCTGAAGCTGCTCGAAGCGGCGCCAGCCGGCGAGACGTTCAACGTCTGCTCGGAGCGCGCGTATTCGCTGAAGGAGGTGCTGGCGATGCTGTCGCGCATCGCCGGTTACGTGATCGACGTGACGGTCGATCCGCGTTTCGTGCGGCACAACGAGGTGAAAAGCCTGAGCGGGTCGCGCGACAAGCTGCGGCGCGCGGTGGGCGAGCTGCCCGTCACGCCGCTCGACGAAACGCTGCGGTGGATGGTGGATGCGATGCGCGCCGCGCCGCAAGGGCACGGCGGCTGAATCACGCGGTGCATGCGCGAGCGCGGTGCGCCGGACGTAATGCCTTCATGCGGAAAAAACAACGGGCCGCCTGTTTTGCAGGCGGCCCGTCGTCGTTGATGCGTCGATGTCGATGCGGCGAAAGCACCGCGTCGCTCAGCCCTCCAGGCCGCGCGCGAGATCGTTACGCAGGTCGCCCGCGTGCTCGAGGCCGACCGACAAGCGGATCAAACCTTCGGTGATCCCCGCCGCCGCGCGCGCTTCCGGCGTGATGCGGCCGTGCGTCGTGGTCGCCGGATGCGTGATCGTCGTGCGCGTATCGCCGAGGTTGCCGGTGATCGAGATCAGCTTCGTGTTGTCGATCACGCGCCATGCGTTCGCGCGCTGCTGCTCGGGCGTGTCGCCCTTCAGCTCGAACGACAGGATCGCGCCGCCCGCCTTCTGCTGACGCTTCGCGAGTTCGTACTGCGGGTGCGACTCGAGGCCCGGATGAAACACGCGTGCCACCGCCGGATGCGAATCGAGCCAGCGCGCAATTTCCAGCGCGTTCGCCGATTGCTTCTCGACGCGCAGCGACAGCGTCTCCATCCCCTTCAGCAGCACCCACGCGTTGAAGGCCGACAGCGTCGGGCCCGCGCTGCGTACGAACGGGAATACCTTGCCCATGATGAATTCCTTCGAGCCGACCAGCGCGCCGCCGAGCACGCGGCCCTGCCCGTCGAGGAATTTCGTCGCCGAGTGCATCACGACGTCCGCGCCGAGCTTCAGCGGCTGCTGCAGCACCGGGCTGCAGAAACAATTGTCGACGACGAACAGCGCGTTCGCGGCCTTCGCGATCTTGCCGATCGCCTCGATGTCGGCGAGTTCGGTCAGCGGGTTCGACGGCGTCTCGAGGAAGAACATCTTCGTTTCGGGCCGCACGGCTTCCTTCCATGCGTTCAGGTCGGTCGGATCGACGAAGGTCGTCGTGATCCCGAACTTGCTGAAGATCTGCGAGAACATCCCGAGCGTCGAGCCGAACAGGCTGCGCGAGCTGACGAGGTGGTCGCCCGCCTGCAGCGCGGACATCACGACCGACATGATCGCGGCCATCCCGGAGGCAGTGGCGATGCACGCCTCGCCGCCCTCGAGCGCCGCGAGACGCTCCTGGAACATGGTGACGGTCGGGTTCGTGAAGCGCGAATAGGTGAAGTAGTCTTCCGAATTCGCGAAGCGCTCGGCCGCGTCGGCCGCGCTCTGGAAGCAGAAGCTCGACGTGAGGAACAGCGCTTCCGAGTGCTCGTTGAAGTCGCTGCGCAGCGTGCCCGCACGCACGGCAAGCGTGTCGAAGTTGAGGGAGTCGTCCATGTTCCGTTTTCCGTATTCGATGGCCGCGCGTGTCGCGCAGGCCAAGTCAAAACCAGGCCAAAACAAAAAGCCCGCTATGCGTCGGCATCAGCGGGCTTCGGGCGGTACGACAGCGATCGACTCGGGCCGACTGCCGCCGGCCTTCGCTTTAGCTGTTTTGGGAAGTCGCCCCGCGTCCGCAAGCTGATATCAAATCGACGCAAGGCCACATCCTATCACGCTTCGGCAAAAGCGTACGCCGGTGTCACTCGACCGACAGCTGCAGGTTCATCTGCGAGCGCCCGGTGTCGCCGGCCGTGTCGCGATCGGCCTGCGACGCCGGCGTGAGGCGCGCGCGCTCGATCGCGTCGAGATACTCGGGCGTCACGTCGCCGGTGATGTAGTTGCCGTCGAAGCACGACGCCTCGAAGCGTTCGAGCTTCGGGTTGATGTCGCGCACCGCGCGGCGCAGGTCGTCGACGTCCTGGTAGATCAGGTGGTCGGCGCCGATGATCTTCGCGACTTCGTCGTCGGTGCGGCCGTGCGCGACGAGCTCGCCGCGCGTCGGCATGTCGATGCCGTACACGTTCGGGAACTTCACGGGCGGCGCCGCCGACGCGAAGATCACCGACTTCGCGCCCGCATCGCGCGCCATCTGCACGATTTCATGCGAGGTCGTGCCGCGCACGATCGAATCGTCGACGATCAGCACGTGCTTGTCCTTGAACTCGATGCTCATCGCGTTGAGCTTCTGGCGCACCGACTTCTTGCGCACGGCCTGCCCCGGCATGATGAACGTACGGCCGACGTAGCGGTTCTTGAAGAAGCCTTCGCGATACTCGACGCCGAGCTTCGCGGCGACCTGCATCGCAGCCGGGCGCGACGAATCGGGAATCGGCATCACGACGTCGATCGGCACGTTCGGCAACTCGCGCTTGATCTTCTCGGCGAGATAGTCGCCCATGCGCAGGCGCACGTTGTAGACGGGCACGCCGTCGAGGCACGAATCCGGACGCGCGAGGTACACGTATTCGAACATGCACGGATTCAGCGTCGGCTTCTCCGCGCATTGCTGGCTGTGGAAGTTGCCGGCCGGGTCGATGAAGATCGCCTCACCCGGCTGCACATCGCGCACGAATTCGAAACCGATGCCTTCGACCGCGACCGACTCCGACGCGACCATCCATTCGGTGCCGTGCTCGGTTTCGAGCTTGCCGATGCAGAGCGGGCGGATGCCGAACGGATCGCGGAACGCGAGCAGGCCGTAGCCGGCGATCAGCGACACGATCGCATACGAACCCTGCAGGCGGCGATGGACACCCGAAACCGCCTTGAACACCGAGGCCGGATCGAGCTCGAGGCCCGTCGTCGACAGCTGCAGCTCGTGCGCGAACACGTTGAGCAGCACTTCGCTGTCGGAATTGGTGTTGATGTGCCGGCGGTCGATCCGGAACATCTCGTCCTTCAGTTGCTGCCAGTTCGTCAGGTTGCCGTTGTGCGCGAGGATGATGCCGAACGGCGCGTTCACGTAGAACGGCTGCGCCTCGGCTTCGCTCGACGCCGAACCGGCCGTCGGGTAGCGCACCTGGCCGATGCCGTAGGTGCCGGGCAGGCTGCGCATGTTGCGCGTGCGGAACACGTCGCGCACCATGCCGTTCGCCTTGTACATGTGGAAATTGCTGCCGTCCGCCGTCGCGATGCCCGCTGCGTCCTGACCGCGATGCTGCAGCAGCAGCAGGCTGTCATAGATCAGCTGGTTGACCGGAGATTGGGAGATAACGCCTACGATGCCGCACATGGCATGTCCTTCAGAATGACAAAATCGGTTACGTCCTGCCCGGCCGCGTCGTCACACGCGTACGTACTGGGCCATGCCGTCGGGCAGGAGCTGCTTCAGCTCATGCACGCCCTGTTCGGCGAAAGGACGCAATAGCGCATTGCGCCAGAAATCCTGTTTGGGCAGTTCGGTCAGCCCGGCCGCCGCGACCAGCAGCACCACCAGCACGCCGCCGCGGACCAGCCCGAACATCATGCCCAGCGAGCGATCGACACCGCCGAGGCCGCTCGCCTGCGCGATCCGCGACAGCAGCGCGTTCGCGACGCCGGCGACCAGCACGACGCCGATCACGAGCAATGCGAAGGCGATCACCCACTGCGTCAGCGCGCCGCCCGGCCAGTTCGCCGGAATGTACGGTACGACCAGCCCGACGTAGCGGCCCGCGATCACGATCGCCGCAATCCAGCCGATCAGCCCGAAAATCTCGGACACGAAGCCGCGCCACGCACCGCGCAGCGCCGACAACACGATCACCGCCAATACAGCGTAGTCGAAAGCGGTCAGCATCGTGCGTTACTGCGTCAGGCCGGCTTCGCGCACCTTCGCGATCGCGGCGGAAGCCGCCGCGCGATCCGCGAACGGGCCGGCACGCAACAGTGTAGCCGTGCCACCGTCTGCCTGCTTGCGATGCTCGACATATGCGGGCACGCCCGCCGATTTCAACTTGGTCGCCCACGAACGGGCCGTCGCGTCATCCTTGAACGAACCGAGCTGCACCGCGAAGCGCGCACCGGCCGGCGACGACGGCGACGATGCATCGCCGCTGTCCGGGCTCGCGCCGTCGGCATTCGCGACGGTCGCGGGCGCCGGCTTCGGCGCGGCCGGTTTCGCCGCGGGAGCAGCCGGCTTCGGCGCGGGCTTCGGCGGCGTCACGCTCGCCGTGGTCGTCGTATCGGGTTTCGCGGCCGGCTTGGCGGCCTCCTTCGGCGCAGGCGCCGGGACCGCCGCGACGGCGGCGTCGGATGCCGGCGGCTCGTCGTGCGCGACACCTGCCTGCACGTCGGAAGCGTCGTCGTCACGCGGCGCGACTGCCTGGTGCGCGGGCCGGTTCGGGATGTCGATCGCGATATCGTCCGTGACTGGCTTCGGGTGCGAATCGAGCACCATCGGCAGCACGATCACGGCGGCCACGACGAGCGCGATCGCGCCGACGAGGCGACGGCGCGCGCGTTGCTTTTCTGGAAGGGTCGGATCGAGGAGCAGCGCGTCCGATTCCGGACGCTCGGTGCGGCGCGGGCGCCGCTCGACGCGTTCAGTGCGCTCCGTGCGCACGTTCCGGGAGGTCCCGGTGCGACCGCCGCGCCGCGTGGGCGCGTCGTCGTCTTTTTTGCCGAACGAGAAAATTCCCATGAATGGCTGAGTCCGAAACTGCCCGTCAGTCAGTGTTGCTGCGATTTACGGTAGGCCAGCACGCCGGCAACCGTATGGAAACTGCCGAAAACCACGATTCTATCATTCTCGGATGCTCTTTTTAGTGCATCGCGAAACGCTTCGGCGGGCGACGCGTAACGCGTCACGCTCGAATCGGCCCCGTCCTCCACGCCAGCCTTGCGCAGCGCGGCTTCGAGCTGCTCCGCGGAGGCCGCGCGCGGCAGCGGCAGGTCGGTCACGCACCAGTGGTCGATCTCGCCTTTCAGATGCCGCAGCACGCCGTCGATGTCCTTGTCGTGCATCGCGCCGAACACCGCGTACGTGTACGGGAAAAAGCCCATGTTGCCGAGATTCTGCTCGAGCACGGCCGCCGCATGCGGGTTGTGCGCGACGTCGAGCACGATCGCCGGCTTGCCGGGCAGCACCTGGAAGCGCCCCGGCAGCTCGACGTTCGCGAGCCCGAGCCGGATGTCCTGCGCGGATACCGGCAGCACCGGGCGCAGCGCCTCGAGCGCGGCGAGCGCGGCCGATGCATTGATCAGCTGATTCGCGCCGCGCAGCGCCGGATACGCAAGCGCCGGATAGCGCTTCTCGCGGCCGAGGTAGCTCCACTGCTGGCGCTCCGCGCCCGCCTGCGCCTCATAGCGGAAATCGCGGCCGACGAGCCACAGGTCGGCGCCGATCGCTTCGGCATGGTCGATCAACGTTTGCGGCGCGGCCGGATCGCCGCAGATCGCCGGCTTGCCGGCACGGAAGATCCCGGCCTTCTCGAACGCGATCTTCTCGCGCGTGTCGCCGAGGTATTCGGTGTGGTCGATGTCGATGCTCGTGACGATCGCGCAATCGGTATCGATGATGTTGACCGCATCGAGCCGGCCGCCGAGGCCGACTTCGAGGATCACCGCATCGAGCCCGCGCGACGCGAACAGATGCAGGATCGCGAGCGTCGTGAATTCGAAGTACGTGAGCGACACCGGTTCCGGCAGCGACGTGCGCGCGGCTTCGACGGCCTCGAAGTGAGGCAGCAGTTCGTCATCGGTGACGTTCTGCCCGTTCACGCGCGCGCGCTCGTTGAATTCGAGCAGGTGCGGCGACGTGTGGCAGCCGACCTTGTAACCCGCGCGCACGAGAATCGTCTCGAGGAACGCGCAGGTCGAGCCCTTGCCGTTCGTGCCGCCGACGGTGATGACGGGGCACGCGAATTCGAGCTGCAGCGCCGTCTTGACCTGCCCGATGCGGGTCAGGCCCATGTCGATGCCGACCGGGTGCGCGCGTTCGAGGTGCGAGAGCCACGCGTCGAGAGTGGGAAAAGTGCTCATCGGATCAAATCTGGATCGGTACCGCCACTACGCCAAAAAACGAAGCGCGCCGCCTGACGCCGAAGCCAGGCGACGCGCAGAGTTCACCACCTCGCGCCGGTCAGGCCAGCGCGTCGGCCGGCTGTCGCTGCAGCAGCGCGAGCAATTGCGCGATCTCGTCGCGCATCTTGCGGCGGTCGACGATCATGTCGATCGCGCCCGTGGTCAGCAGGAATTCGGCGCGCTGAAAGCCTTCCGGCAGCTTCTCGCGGACCGTCTGCTCGATCACGCGCGGGCCGGCGAAGCCGATCAGCGCCTTCGGTTCGGCGATCACGACGTCGCCGAGGAACGCGAAGCTCGCGGACACACCGCCCATCGTCGGATCGGTCAGCACCGAGATGAACGGCAGCTTCGCTTCGGCCAGCTTGGTCAGCATCGCGGTGGTTTTCGCCATCTGCATCAGCGACAGCAGGCTTTCCTGCATCCGTGCGCCACCCGACGCCGTGAAGCAGATGAACGGCACGTGCTGTTCCAGCGCGTTCTGCGCGCCGCGCGCGAAGCGCTCGCCGACGACCGAGCCCATCGAGCCGCCCATGAACGAGAACTCGAAGCAGGCCGCGACGACGGGCAGCGTGTGGATCGCACCGCCCATCACGACCATCGCGTCGGTCTCGCCCGTCTCGTCCATCGCTTCCTTCAGACGATCGGGATACTTGCGGCTGTCCTTGAACTTCAGCGAGTCGACCGGCACGATTTCCTGGCCGATCTCGTAGCGGCCTTCCGGATCGAGCAGCCCGTCGAGGCGCTCGCGCGCGCCGATGCGCATGTGGTGATCGCACTTCGGGCACACGTGCAGGTTCGCGTCCACGTCGTTGCGGTACAGCACGGCCTCGCAGGACGGGCACTTGACCCACAGGCCTTCCGGAATGCCCTTGCGGCTTTTCGGGTCGGTCTGCTTGATCTTCGGCGGCAACAGTTTGTCGAGCCAGCTCATCGTATGGTTTCCTGTTCCGTGGCGGGCCGGGCCGCATGGCCCGCCCGCTCCCTGTGTTGTGTTTATCGCGCCGCCTTGCCTGCGCCGTCCAGCGCGGCACGCAGCTCGGCGATGAACGCCTTCAGCGCAGCGGCGGCGCCTTCCGGCGCAGCGCTTTCGAGCAGCTGCACGAGGCGGCTGCCGATCACGACGGCGTCCGACACCTCGGCCACCGCGCGCGCCGTTTCGGCGTCGCGGATGCCGAAGCCGACGCCAACCGGAACCGGCACGCGCGACTTGATGGCCGGGATTTTACCCGCAATGTTCGAAACATCCAGATTTCCCGCGCCGGTCACGCCCTTGAGCGACACGTAATACACGTAGCCGCTCGCGATCTTGCCGACGTCGGCGATGCGTTCGTCGGTCGACGTGGGTGCGAGCAGGAAGATCGGATCGATCTGCGCGGCGCGCATCTTTTCGGCGAATACGCCCGCCTCTTCAGGCGGATAGTCGACGACGAGCACGCCGTCGACGCCGGCCGCCTGCGCTTCGGCCGCGAACGCGTCGACGCCCATCCGCTCGATCGGGTTCGCATAGCCCATCAGCACGACGGGGGTTTTCGCATCGGTTTCGCGGAAGCGCTTCACGTCGGCGAGCACGCTCTTCAGCGTGACGCCGCGCGCGAGCGCACGTTCCGACGAGCGCTGGATCACGGGGCCGTCGGCCATCGGGTCCGAGAACGGCACGCCGAGCTCGATCACGTCCGCGCCGCCTGCGGCGAGCGCATGCATGAATTCGACGGTCTTCGCGGGATCGGGGTCGCCGGCCGTGATGAACGGGATCAGGCCCTTTCGGCCTTGTTCGGCGAGCGCGGCAAAGGTCTGCTGAATACGGGACATGGCTATTTTCCTTGATGCGTTCGGCGATGCGGCTACGCGATTCACGCGCATGCCGGCGCGGCGAGCGCGCTCACGCGCTCGTGCGCGATCGCACAATAACTTTCGTTGATCTCGTAGCCGACGAAGTCGCGCCCCTGCCGTGCGCAGGCCACCGCGGTCGTGCCGCTGCCCATGAACGGATCGAGCACGCGGCCGCCCGGCGGGCAGCTTGCGAGCACCATCCGCTCGACGATTTCCAGCGGCTTCTGGGTCGGATGATCGACGCGCTCCGCGTGCTGCCGGTGCAGGCGCGAGACCGACCAGACGTCCTTCGGGTTGTAGCCCATCTCCAGCCACTTGCTGCCTTCGAACAGCTTGCGCGAGCGGGCCTTCTTCGTGTCGGCGTCGTACGGGATGCGGACCGGATCGAGATCGAAGTAATACGCCTTGGAAACCGCGAAAAAGCCGATGTTGTCGTGCACCGACGTGAAACGGCGCGTCGTGCCGCCCATGCTCGGCACGCGCCGGTCCCAGATGATCTCGTTGACCATCGTGAGCTTCGTCTTCAGGAAACTGAAGATTTCCGGCGCGTACTGCCATGTGCAGAAGATGTACATCGACCCGCTCGGCTTGAGCTTCGGAATCGCGAGCTCGAGCCACTCGCGCGTCCACGCGAGAAAGTCGTCGCCCGAACGCTTGTCCGAGTCGTTGCCGTAGTCCTTGCCGAGCCCGTACGGCGGATCGGCGACGATCAGGTCGATCGACGCATCCGGCAGGTGTGCGGCATCGGTCAGGAAATCGCGGTTATGCAGTTCGATACCGGACGGCAGCGCGCGCGGCACGACGGCGGCGGGCTGAACCGCCTCCGCCTCGCTCGCGGCACCGCCGCCCGGCTCTTCGATCAGGTCACGCATCGGTCGGGGTCAGAGCTCGATGCCCGATCGCTCGGCGACCGTGTGCATGTCCTTGTCGCCGCGGCCCGACAGGTTGACGAGCAGGATCTTGTCCTTCGGCAACGTCGGCGCAAGCTTCACGCCATACGCGATCGCGTGGCTCGACTCGAGCGCGGGAATGATCCCCTCGATCCGGCAGCAGTCGTGGAACGCCTTCAGCGCTTCCTCGTCGGTGATCCCGACGTACTGCGCGCGACCGCTGTCCTTCAGCCATGCATGCTCGGGGCCGACGCCCGGATAGTCGAGGCCCGCCGACACCGAGTGCGTCTCGATGATCTGGCCGTTGTCGTCCTGCAGCAGGTACGTACGGTTGCCGTGCAGCACGCCCGGGCTGCCGGCGATCAGCGATGCCGCGTGATGGCCGGTGTCGAGCCCGTCGCCGGCCGCTTCGACGCCGATCAGCTGCACCGACGCATCGTCGATATACGGATAGAAGATGCCCATCGCGTTCGAGCCGCCGCCGACGCAAGCGATCACCGCGTCGGGCTGCCGGCCCGCGAGCTCGGGCATCTGCACCTTGCACTCGTCGCCGATCACGCGCTGGAAGTCGCGCACCATCATCGGGTACGGGTGCGGGCCCGCAACCGTGCCGATGATGTAGAACGTGCTTTCAATGTTGGTGACCCAGTCGCGCATCGCTTCGTTCAGCGCGTCCTTCAGCGTGCGCGAACCCGACTCGACCGGCACGACCGTCGCACCGAGCAACTTCATCCGGTAGACGTTGGCGGCCTGCCGGCGCACGTCCTCGGAACCCATGTAGACGACGCACTCCATCCCGAAGCGCGCGCAGATCGTCGCGGTCGCGACGCCGTGCTGGCCGGCGCCCGTCTCGGCGATCACGCGCTTCTTGCCCATGCGCTTCGCGAGCAGCGCCTGGCCGATCACGTTGTTGATCTTGTGCGCGCCCGTGTGGTTCAGGTCCTCGCGCTTCAGGTAGATCTGCGCGCCGCCGAGCGTCTCGCTCCAGCGCTGCGCGTGGTAGATCGGCGACGGACGGCCGACGAAATGCTTCAGCTCGCGCTCGAATTCGGCGACGAAGTCGGGATCGTGCTGGAATTTTTCATACGCCGCGCGCAGTTCGTCCAGCGCGTGAATCAGCGTCTCGGCGACGAACGTGCCGCCGTACGGGCCGAAGTGGCCGCGAGCATCAGGAAGGTTGTACATGGTGTCTCTCTCGATCGGTCGATGCGCCCGCTTTCGGGGCCGCACCGGCTTGCATCACCCGGCGTCCGCTTCGCGCACCGCGCGTACGAACGCCGCCATCCGGGCGTGATCCTTCACGCCCTTCGCGCCCTCCACTTCGATGCCACTCGAGACATCGACAGCAAACGGGCGCAACTGGCGGATCGCATCACCGACGTTTTGCGCGCTCAAGCCACCACTCAAAACGGCCCGATGCGCGAGCTCTGCGGGAATAAGAGACCAATCGAAGACCTTGCCGCTACCGCCGTAGTCCGGCACCAGGGTGTCGAACAGGAGGCCGCGCGCTTTCGAATAATGAAGAGCCGATTCTACCAAATCGGACGGCTGCGTCGAGGGCCCGACGCGCACTGCGCGCAACCACGGCAGGTGTGCCGCGCGGCCGAGCGCGTCGCATTGCTCCGGCGTCTCGTCGCCATGGAACTGCAGCAGCGTGAGCGGCACGTCGCGCACGACGGCTTCGATCTCGGCTGCGGTCGCATTCACGAACAGCCCGACCACCGACACGAACGGCGGCGCGAGACGCGCGAGCTCGGCCGCCTGCGCGAGCGTCACCGCGCGCGGGCTCTTCGGGTAGAACACGAGGCCGATCGCATCGGCGCCGAGCGCCGCTGCGTGCAGCACGTCCTCGGGGCGCGACAGCCCGCACAGCTTGATG
The DNA here is from genome assembly GCF_022809715.1 of Burkholderia pyrrocinia. Lineage (NCBI taxonomy): Bacteria > Pseudomonadati > Pseudomonadota > Betaproteobacteria > Burkholderiales > Burkholderiaceae > Burkholderia > Burkholderia pyrrocinia. Next base: position 164,457 of record NZ_CP094460.1, on the reverse strand, counting down.
CGCGTGCGCGGCGGCAGGCCGGCGGCGGAAGTCGAAGGAGACACGGCGTGATCCGTCATGATTGCGGGTCCAGATCGGCCCAGACGCTGCTCCACGGCACGCTGCCGAGCTGCGCGGGCGGGACGGCGAATTCCGCCGGGTAGCCGACGTGGGCGAGATACAGCCCGTCGGCCATGAACGTGGGCGCCGCGAGGTTGCGGTCGCGCCCTGCCAGGACATCGGCGACCCAGTCGGCCGGATAGCGGCCGCGACCGACCGCGACGAGGCAGCCCATCAGGTTGCGCACCATGTGGTGCAGGAACGCGTTGGCGCGGAAGCGGAAATGGATGAAATGGCCCGCGCGCCGCACGTCAATCTGGTACAGGTGTTTGACCGGCGTCTTCGACTGGCATTCCGACGACCGGAACGACGAGAAATCGTGCTCGCCGATCAGGTGCGCGGCGGCGGCGCGCATCGCGTCGTCGTCGAGCGGCGTATGGATCCAGCCCGCGCGTCCGGCCAGCATCGGCGAGCGCACGGGGTGCACGTACAGCACGTAGTAATAGGTGCGCTCGAACGCCGAGAAACGCGCGTGGAACGTCTCCGGCATCGGCTTCGCCCATTGCACCGACACGGTCGACGGCAGGAACGCGTTGGTGCCGCGCACCCACGAGAATGCCTCGCGGTCGAGATCCGTGTCGAAGTGCACGACCTGCCCGAGCCCGTGCACGCCGGTGTCGGTCCGCCCGGCCACCGTCGTATGCAGCGGCACCCGCGCGAACTCGGCCAGCGCATGCTCGAGTGCGTTCTGCACGGTCTTGCCGTGCGGCTGCGCCTGCCAGCCGCAAAATGCCGCGCCGTCGTACTGAATGCCCAGCGCGATCCGCATCACGCCTCGTCCGCGAGTTTCGCGAGCAGCGCGCGCGCATCGTCGCGCGTCGCGGCGTCGTTCGCGTCGACCACCTCCTGCAGCAGCGTCCGCGCGCCGGACAAGTCGCCCAGCTCGACGTACTCGGCCGCGAGGTCAAGCTTGTTGCGTGCGATACGCGCGAGTTCGTCCGGCGTCAGCGCAGGCAGCGCGGCGCCCGGCGCGGACGGCAGGTCGAGGTCGAAATCGAGCTTCAGCGCGCCGAACTGCGCGCCGCCGAGCGGTGGCAGCGACGACGTCGCGGACGGGCTGCCCACGTGGTCGGCCGGTGTCGTCGCGTCCGGATCCCATTCGAACTCGTCGTCCTGGTCGGCCGGGTGTTCCGGGGCCGGATCGTTCGAGCCAATTGGCGGGTGCGACGCGGATTGACCGTTAGTTGCGATTTTATCGGCGTCGGACTGCCCTGCTCGTGCGGCCGACTCGTCCGCCGCCAGCGACGGATCGTCCTGCGTGCGCGGCGGCAGCGGCATGTCGAGGCTGCTGAGCGCACTGATCGCGTTCTGCATCAGCGCCGCGTGCTGCGTTTCGGTCGCCGAAGGCTCGGCGAGCGTCTCGGCAGCCGCCTGTTCTACCGGTTCTGCGTCGTGCGGGGCCGAGACCGGGGCCGAAGTCGCATCGTTCTCCGGCGGTACTGCGGCGTGGGCAGGCGCAGGCGGCAATTCAGGCTGGCCGTCATCCGGCTTCGTTACTTCGGGCGCCGGTGATGCATCCACCTCAGGCGGCGCGACCGTCTCCGCCGCTGCGGCAGTCGCCGCGGCGAGATTCATGTCGGCAGCCGCGTCGCGGGCAACCGGCATCTCGGGCAGGATCGGCAGTTCACGTTCGACGGACGGCGCCGCTTCTGCTTCGGCAGCCACGGCACCGCCCGCTGCAGCGGCTGCAGCCGTCGTGCCCGCAGCGTCCGTGTGCCGACCCTTCCGGCGCCTGCGCCACGCGAACCCGGCCGCGAGGACGATCACGGCCGCGCCGGCCGCTGCGACCGGACGCCAGTCCATCTGATCCGCAGCGCGCGCAGGCGCCGTCACGGGTGCGACCGGCTGCGCGGGCGCCGATACCGGCTGCGCAGCGCTGGCGGCCACGCCGGACGCCGCTTCAGCTGCTGGCGATGCGGCAGACGGTGCACCCGCATCGTTCGCGGCCGGACGCGGCGCGGCAGGCGCCGGCGCAGGCGCGACGTTGTTCGTCGCGGCCGGCTTGCCGATGCCGTGCTTCTGCAACTCCATCAGCACGCGGTTCTTCAATGCCAGCAGTTGCTGCAGGCTCGACGGCCGCGGCTGCGATGCCCCGTGGCGGGTGCCGCACCAGCCGGTTCGTTCGTGCCCGAAACCTGGCTGCCCGGCGCAGGCTGGGCAGCGGCCTCGCTCGCGGCCGACGGTGCCGACTGGATCGCGCCGCTCCACACATGCGGGCCGCTGGCGCCGGCAGCAGGCGCCGCCGGCTGCATGTTTTCGACAGCCGAAGCGCCGTGCGCGACCGAAGCACCGACCGAAGCCGACGCCCCTGCCGCCGTCGCGACACTCGCACCGCTCACCGGCGCCGCATGCACGGCCGGCGCCACCGGCGCGGATTGCACGGCCGACCCCGGATGCGGCGCGGACGCACCGGGCTGCGCGAGTGCCGCACCGCCCGACGCAGCGACGGGCGCGGAGGCAGCCGCCGCACCGGATGCACCGGATGCGCCAGCCGGCGCAAGCGCCGCGCCCGTTGCGTCGAGCGCGGGCACGGTCAGCGTCGCGCCGACTTTCAGGCGGCTCGCGTCGCGCTTCATGAACGCCTGCGGATTGGCGTCGAACAGCGCGCGACCGGCACGCGCGAGCACGCCGGGATCGTGCGATTGCGTCGCCGCTTTCGCGATGTCGTTCAGCGACTGGCCCGGCTGGACCGTCACGGTAAGCGGCGCGGCGGCGCCGGCAGCAGACGCCGGCAGTTCGCCAGTGCCGGCCGCCCAGGCCGACGCGGCTGCGCCGAGCGCCAGGATCGCCAGCGCGCCACGCACGGCGCGCGACAGACGGGACTGACGCGGAAACAAGGAAATTCGGGACATCGTAGGCTCTATCGCCGCGCGCGGGCGCGGCTCGGATTCACGGTTGGAAGCGTCAATAAAGTTGCCGCAGAAATGCAAAAGCGTCGCGCGGAACGCGACGCTTTCGGCTGGTCTGTGCGTCGTAACCGCGTAGTTTACTTCACGTGCTCGCGTTCGGGCCGAATTCATCGGCTGCGGGTGCAACCGGCCGCGCTCGCGCGTCGCGGCGCACGCAGCGATCGCGTCGGGCTGCCGCACCGGTTCGCACACTGCAGCCGGCACGCCGGATCGATCGAAAGGATAGGCATCAATGGATGAGAATCCCTGCGACAACATCTCATCCGGAACGAATGGCAAGGCTTTACGCCGCGCCGCTTCCTCTCCTCGCGCCAAACGATGCGATGCAGGAACGACCGCGCAAGCGGTTCGGCGCTTCCATGTTTCCGCCGGCCCGTTCCCGCGCCGAACCACGACCGGAGAATCGGGCGCGTTCGCTCAATAATTCGCATCACCTGCCGTTAATTGATTAACAGCCAACATTTCAAATAAAACCCGCTGCCCCGCCAATCTCATTCAAATCAATTTCAATTGAACGATAAGAAGGCAACTCCCACCTCTTATCGTCGAATTGAACATCCCTCCCGCCAAATCCCCGCCCCATAAGGCTTACAGACCTGACAGCACAAACCATTACTCATACAAAAGCGATCATCTCGACAACAATTCAATTACATTACACAAAATTACACAGAGCAAATAATTGCCGTCGCTACGATCGACTTCAAACAGGAATCGGTGCAATCCGGCCATCGCGTTTGCACATGCCGGAAAGGCGGGACTGCGATCGGCCGGGTTGACGCCGTGAGGCGCCAGAGGGTCATCGCGCAGTTGCAAGACTGCATTCACTCACCAGCTCGTTACGGGGATCGAACATGGGCTATCAGCAGGGTTTGAGCGGGTTGGCCGGCGCGTCGAGCAATCTCGACGTGATCGGCAACAACATCGCGAACGCAAACACGACCGGCTTCAAGCAGGGCCGCGCGAACTTCTCCGACATGTATGCGAATTCGGTCGCGACGTCGGTCAATACGCAGATCGGCATCGGCACGAGGCTCGCGTCGGTGCAGCAGCAATTCGGCCAGGGCACGATCAATACGACCCACTCGTCGCTGGACATCGCGATCAACGGCAACGGCTTCTTCCAGATGTCGAGCAACGGCGCGACGACGTACTCGCGCGACGGCACGTTCCACCGCGACAAGACCGGCGCCATCGTCGACTCGCAAGGCCGCAACCTGATGGGTTATGCGGCAGGCGCAGGCGGCGTGATCAACACCGCGCAGACCGTGCCGCTGCAGGCGCCGACCAGCAACATCGCGCCGCAGGCGACGAGCAAGATCACCGGCCAGTTCAACCTGAACTCGCAGGACAAGGTGCCGGCCAAGACGCCGTTCAACGCGAGCGACAACACGACGTACAACTACAATTCGTCGATCCAGGTCTACGACACGCTCGGCGGCTCGCAGCAGGTCACGATGTATTTCGCGAAAAGCGCCGCCGGCACCTGGCAGGCCTATGCGGGCGTACAGGGCCAGACGCCGACGAATCTCGGCACCGTCACGTTCGATGCGTCGGGCCGGATCAGCTCGACGACGTCGGCCGCCACCGGCCTGCCCACGCCGAGCCTCGGTCAGTTCGCGTTCTCGATCCCCAACACGACGGGCGGCGCCAACCCGCAGAACCTGACGCTCGACCTGACCGGCACGACGCAGTATGGCGGGAAGGATGGCGTGAACAACCTCGCGCAGGACGGTTTCGCGAGCGGCACGCTGACGACGTTCTCGATCGGCGCCGACGGCAAGCTGACCGGCAACTACTCGAACGGCCAGAGCGCGGTGCTCGGCCTGATCGCGCTCGCGAACTTCAACAACCCGAACGGGCTCGTGAACATCGGCGGCAACCAGTATGCGGAGACCTCTGCGTCGGGCGTGCCGCAGATCTCCGCGCCGGGCAGCACGAACCACGGCACGCTGCAGGGCAGCGCGCTGGAGAACTCGAACGTCAATCTGACGACGGAGCTCGTGAACCTGATCACCGCGCAGCGCAATTACCAGGCCAACGCGCAGACGATCAAGACCCAGCAGACGGTCGACCAGACGCTGCTGAACCTGCGCTGATCCGCGCATGAAAAACGCGCCGCGCCAGCCTTGACATCGTCAAGGCCGACGCGGCGCGTCATCTTGTGCAGCCCGGCCCGCGGGCCGGGCACGCAAGCGGGCTTACTTGTCGAGCAGGATGCGCAGCATGCGGCGCAGCGGCTCGGCCGCGCCCCACAGCAGCTGATCGCCGACCGTGAATGCCGACAGGTATTCGCCGCCCATCGCGAGCTTGCGCAGGCGGCCGACCGGCACCGTCAGCGTGCCGGTGATCTTCGCCGGCGACAGGTCGCGCATCGATGCTTCACGCTCGTTCGGCACGACCTTCACCCAGTCGTTCGCCGATGCGAGGATGCCGTTGATCTCGTCGAGCGGCACGTCCTTGTTCAGCTTGATCGTCAGCGCCTGCGAGTGGCAGCGCATCGCGCCGATCCGCACGCACAGGCCGTCGACCGGGATCGAGCCCGGCTCGCCCATCGCCGGCTTGCCGAGAATCTTGTTGGTTTCCGCGCCGCCCTTCCACTCTTCCTTCGACATCCCGTTGCCGAGATCCTTGTCGATCCACGGGATCAGCGAGCCGGCGAGCGGCACGCCGAAGTTGCTGGTGGGCATCGCGTCGCTGTTCATCGCGGCCAGCACGCGGCGGTCGATGTCGAGAATCGCGGAAGCCGGATCGGCGAGCTGTTCCTGCACCGCGCCGTTCAGCGTGCCCATCTGCGACAGCAGCTCGCGCATGTTCTGCGCGCCCGCGCCCGAGGCGGCCTGGTAGGTCATCGCCGTCATCCAGTCGACGAGGTTCTCGCGGAACAGGCCGCCGAGCGCCATCAGCATCAGGCTGACCGTGCAGTTGCCGCCGACGAAGTTCTTCGTGCCCTTGACGAGCGCATCCTTGATCACGTCGAGGTTGACCGGATCGAGGATGATGACCGCGTCGTCGTTCATCCGCAGCGACGATGCCGCATCGATCCAGTAGCCGTTCCAGCCGGCCGCGCGCAGCTTCGGGAACACGTCGTTCGTGTAGTCGCCGCCCTGGCACGTGATGATCACGTCGCACTTCTTCAGCTCGTCGACGTTGGTCGCGTCCTTGAGCGTAGTCTCGTTTTTCGCGAACGACGGCGCTTTGCCACCCGTGTTGCTGGTGCTGAAAAACACCGGTTCGATCAGGTCGAAATCGCCCTCTTCCTGCATGCGCTGCATCAGGACGCTGCCGACCATGCCGCGCCAACCTACGAGACCTACGTTCATGACTAACCCTTTGAATGGAGCTTCCCCGCCATTTCCGTCCCCGCTGTGACCGCGCGGGGAAAAAGGCGGGCACGACGGACGATCAGCGTTTAATGATCGTTTTCGTGGTAATGGTTTTCGTGATGACGATGGCGCGCGCACCCGCACGGGCAATGTTGCCGTGGAGTTTCAAGACCGGGGAGATCAGGGAAATTTGCGCCATCGTTCGAGTCTACACAAACCTATTCGGCCGCACAACGGCCAACCCGGTGCGAACCCGCCGTTTTTACCGGCCGCGTTCGCACCCTTTACTGCCTGCTTACAGCGCCGCGACCACCGCGTCGCCCATCGCCGCCGTACCGACCTGCTTGCAGCCCGGCGTCGCGATGTCGCCCGTGCGGTAGCCCTGTTCGAGCACCGTTTTCACCGCGCGCTCGATGCGATCGGCCTGCTCCGCGCGATTCAGCGAGTAGCGCAGCAGCATCGCGGCCGACAGGATCGTCGCGAGCGGGTTCGCGATGCCCTTGCCCGCGATGTCCGGTGCCGAACCGTGCGACGGTTCGTACAGGCCCTTGTTGTTCTTGTCGAGCGACGCCGACGGCAGCATGCCGATCGAGCCCGTCAGCATCGACGCTTCATCCGACAGGATGTCGCCGAACATGTTGCCCGTGACGATCACGTCGAACTGCTTCGGCGCCTTCGCGAGCTGCATCGCCGCGTTGTCGACGTACATGTGCGACAGCTCGACGTCCGCGTATTCCTTCGACACGTCGATCATGATGTCGCGCCAGAACTGCGACGTTTCGAGCACGTTCGACTTGTCGACCGACAGCAGCTTCTTCGCGCGCTTGCGTGCGGCCTGGAACGCGACGTGCGCGATGCGGCGCACTTCCGGTTCCGAGTAGCGCATCGTGTCGAAGCCTTCGCGCTCGCCGGCGAACGGGCCGTCCGGTGCGGCACGCACGCCGCGCGGCTGGCCGAAGTAGATGTCTCCGTTCAGTTCGCGCACGATCAGGATGTCGAGGCCCGCGACGAGCTCGGGCTTGAGCGGCGAAGCATCGACGAGCTGCGGATAGCAGATCGCCGGACGGAAGTTCGCGAACAGCTCGAGATGCTTGCGCAGCCCGAGGATCGCCTGCTCGGGGCGCAGCGCGCGCTCGAGCGAGTCGTACTTCCAGTCGCCTACGGCGCCGAACAGGATCGCGTCGGCTTCCTTCGCGAGCTTCAGCGTCGCGTCGGCCAGCGGATGGCCGCTCGCCTCGTAGCCCGCGCCGCCGACCGGCGCGTGCTCGAGTTCGAACTTCTCGTCGAGTGCGTTCAGCACCTTGACCGCTTCGTTGACGATTTCCGGACCGATGCCGTCGCCGGGCAGCACTGCAATCTTCATGCGTTATTCCTGACTGGGTAGGTTATGGAGCAGGCCGGCGAACGCGCGGATAGCGCGCCCGCCTCGAAGGCGATCTATCAGCCGACCAGCTTGGTGTTGAGCCACGGCTGCTTCACGAGCCGCTCGGCTTCGAACTGGCGGATCTTGTCCGCATGGCGCAGCGTGAGGCCGATGTCGTCGAAGCCGTTCAGCAGGCAGTACTTGCGGAACGCGGCGATCTCGAACGGATACTCGCGGCCGTCGCCCGTGCGCACGACCTGCGCGTCGAGGTCGATCGTCAGCTGGTAGCCGTTGAACGCGTACGTGTCGTTGAACACGTGATCGACCTGCTGCTCGGTCAGCACGATCGGCAGCAGGCCGTTCTTGTAGCAGTTGTTGAAGAAGATGTCCGCGAAGCTCGGCGCGATGATCGCGCGGAAACCGTACTGCTGCAGCGCCCACGGCGCGTGCTCGCGCGAGCTGCCGCAGCCGAAGTTCTTGCGCGCGACCAGCACCGATGCGCCCTGGTAGCGCGGCTGGTTCAGCACGAAATCGGGATTCAGCGGACGCTTCGAGTTGTCCTGGCCCGGCTCGCCGTGATCGAGGTAACGCCACTCGTCGAACGCGTTCGGACCGAAGCCCGTGCGCTTGATCGACTTCAGGAACTGCTTCGGGATGATCGCGTCGGTGTCGACGTTCTCGCGATCGAGCGGCGCCACGACGCCGGTATGTACTGTGAATTTTTCCATGATCCGTCTATCCGGTTGGAGGGCCGGCGTTCAGCCGGCGCACATCGACAAATTCTCGGCGGGAAACGTCACTCCGCGGCGCGCTTCAGCGCGTTGCCGGCGGCGTTGACGTCCTGCCCGAAGCCCTGGACGGTATTGCAGCCCGCGAGGCCGAAGCCCAGCCCCGCCAGCGCCAGCGCGGCAACCAGCCGCGCAATGATCTTCGATGCCGTCACGCGTCACCCCAGCTTGCGAATGTCGACGAAATGGCCTTCGATCGCCGCGGCCGCCGCCATCGCAGGGCTCACGAGGTGCGTGCGACCGCCCGCGCCCTGCCGGCCTTCGAAGTTGCGGTTCGACGTCGACGCGCAACGCTCGCCCGGATCGAGCCGGTCGGCGTTCATCGCGAGGCACATCGAGCAGCCCGGCTCGCGCCATTCGAAACCGGCGTCGGTGAACACCTTGTCGAGCCCTTCGCGTTCGGCCTGCGCCTTCACGAGGCCCGAGCCCGGCACGACCATCGCGAGCCGCACGTTCGACGCGATGCGACGGTTCAGCTTCTTCACGACATACGCGGCCGCGCGAATGTCCTCGATCCGAGCGTTCGTGCACGAGCCGATGAAGATCTTGTCGACCTTGATCGATTCGATCGGCGTGTTCGGCTCGAGCGCCATGTAGGCCAGCGCGCGCTCCATCGCGTCGCGCTTGACCGGATCCTTCTCGCGCTCGGGATCGGGCACGCGGCCGTCGATCGACGTGACCATTTCCGGCGACGTGCCCCACGTGACCTGCGGGACGATCTCGGCTGCGTTCAGCTCGACGACGCGGTCGAACTGCGCGCCTTCGTCCGACTTGAACTGGCGCCAGTATTCGACGGCCTGATCCCATTCCGCGCCGGTCGGCACGAACGGACGGCCCTTCAGGTAATCGATCGTCGTGTCGTCCACCGCGACCATGCCCGCGCGCGCGCCGGCCTCGATCGCCATGTTGCAGACCGTCATGCGGCCTTCCATCGTCAGCGCGCGAATGGTCGAGCCGCCGAATTCGATCGCGTAGCCCGTGCCGCCTGCCGTGCCGATCTTGCCGATGATCGCGAGCACGATGTCCTTCGCGGTACAGCCGCGCGGCAGTGCGCCCTCGACCTTCACGAGCATGTTCTTGCTCTTCTTCTGCAGCAGCGTCTGCGTCGCCAGCACGTGCTCGACTTCCGACGTGCCGATGCCGTGCGCGAGCGCGCCGAACGCGCCGTGCGTCGACGTATGCGAATCGCCGCACACGATCGTCATGCCCGGCAGCGTCGCACCCTGCTCCGGCCCGATGATGTGGACGATGCCCTGGCGCACGTCGTTCATCTTGAACTGCGTGATGCCGAATGCATCGCAGTTCGAGTCGAGCGTGTCGACCTGCAGCTTCGAGACGGGATCGGCGATGCCGTGGCTGCGGTCCGTCGTCGGCACGTTGTGATCCGACACGGCCAGGTTCGCGCTGATGCGCCACACCGGACGCTGCGTCATCTTCAGCCCTTCGAACGCCTGCGGGCTCGTGACTTCATGCAGCAGCTGACGGTCGATGTACAGCAAGGTCGTGCCGTCATCCTCGGTGTGGACGACGTGGGTATTCCACAGTTTGTCGTAGAGAGTCTGTGCCATGGGTATGCGGGGTCGTTGTGACTACAAGCCTTGCGGATGCGGTCGATTATGCCACGCAGAACGCGTCGCGGCGCAGGCCGGACGCGAAAAAACCCATTAAAAACAGTGGTTTGGCTGGTAGTGCCAATACCTGTATCGGCATTACCCGGCAAATGGGGCACGCCGGGTCCGGATGATCGCGATCGCGGATCGCGTCGCCCGGACCGGGCGCGACAGGCAGGAACCCGGCGGCCTCAGCCGTTCGGATATTCGCGGTTGATCAGGTCGAGCCGCAGCATCGCAAGCTGCATGCCGGCGTTGCTCATCAGGTAGAGATCGCGGCGGCGCATCGCCGGCTGCTGCGCGGACGTGTCGTAGGCGACCGGCAGCACCAGCCCGGCCGGCACCGCCGCCTGCATCCCCGCCGCATTCGACACGCGCACGGCGATCGACGCCTGATCCGCGTGCGTGACGACCGCGACCTTGCCGAGCGCCGCGGCCGAGCCGGCCTGTTTGACGATCGCGGCGGCGACGCCGGCGGGCGTCGGTATCGGGCTGCCGGCGCTCAGGGCCGGCGTCGCGATCGTCGTCACGCCGGCCGTCAGCCCGTATTTCGACGCGAGCACGCTCGCGACTTCCTGCTGCGCGCAGACCGGCACGGCGACCTTCTGCCGGAGCGCGAACACGGCGTCGGCAATCGCCTCGTTCACCGGGCCCGGCACCGGCGCGGCACCGGATGCCGCGGCGCGACTGCCGAAGCTGAACGCGGCGATCGTATTGATGCCGGCCGCCGCGACGGTAGGCGGCGCCCATGAGAAAAACGTGTCGAACAGGTAACCCGTCTCGTCGGCGGCGGTCGCGCGATCGTTCAGTTCGTTCGTCAGCTTGCCGAGCATCTGGCGCTGCAGTTCGGCATCGGATGCCGGTGCGTCGCTTGCGAACACGGGCGCGGCGGCCGCGCACGATGCGGCGAGTACGGAAGTGGAAGCCAGGAAATGGCGGCGGGTCGTCATGGTCATCGAAATCGTGTGGAAAGCGGGAATCGTCAGCCTTTCGGGAAGGCCTGCGTCGTGGCGGTCATCGCGCGGCCAAGCATCTGCGCATACATGTCGTGCACGAGATACAGGCTGCGGTTGCGCGTCCACGGCTGGCCCGATTGCGGGTCGTAGAGCGTCGGGAGCGGCACCTCGGCAACGGCAGCCGCCTTCATGCCCGCCTGCTGCGAGGTCTGGATGCAGCGCTTCGCGTGATCGCGATGGCCGACCACCGCGACGCTGCCCATCGCGGCCGCGCCGCCCGCGCGCGACACGGCCACGGCGGCGACGCCTGCCGTGCTCAGGTACACGATCGTGCCGTCGCTCGCGATCACCGGTTCGATCGACGACAGCACGTCGGCGCCCATCCCGTATTTCGACACGAGAAAGCGCGCGATTTCCCACTGCGCGTAGACCTTGACGGGTTTCAACTGTCGGATGCGGTACACGGCGTCCGCGAGCGCTTCGTTGACCGGCCCCGGATCGGGCAGCGCGGACTGGTTGCCGCCCGTGCTCGACGTGTTGCCGCTCGCCGCGTTCGGACGGTTGCCGAAGCTGTATGCGACGATCGCGCCGACCTGCGCGGCCGGCACCGTCGGCAGATCCCACGTGAAGCCGACATCGGTCAGTGCCGGCATGATTGCATTGACCGTCGCCGCATCGCCAAGCTGCGCGTTCAGCTTCGCGGACATCTGTACGGCAAGTGCGCTATCGGTGATGGGCGCCGAAGTGACGTCGTCGCCACCGCATGCGCTCAGCAGCGGTGCTGCCGCGACGGCGGGTGCGGCGGCAAGAAATTTTCTGCGTGAAGCAGCCGACGGGTTCAGATTCATAAGAGATACGAAGCGATGCGAACAACGCCGGCAGCAGGTCGCGGCGTTGCAAATCGCGGGTTCAGGGGAAAATGACAATCGGACACGTCGCGCGGCCGGGAGACGGGCGACAGGATCGACGCGCGGATCGGATCGCAGCACTCTGTCGATCGACGATGCTGGATCGTAGTGGGCGTTTATTAAATTGCGGTGAACCTGTCGATCAAATGCAGGCGATTGCCAAGCCGTTTCATCGATGGACGAGTGCGTTTCATCCGTGGCGAGCGAACTCAGCCGCCGTTTCACCGGTGGCGAGCACGCGATTCGCGCGCATGGTCGCGCACTGCACGGTGATCTCCGGATTTCGCGTTACGATGGCGCAACGCACGCCCCCACGATCCGACCCGGAGCCCACCACGATGAAGCTCGGCCTGAACGAATCGCTTGCTCGCCTCGACGAAGAAGGCACGCTGTTCACGACGCTGTTTCGCCACGGCACGCTCGACGTCGAGCTGTACCGGCCGCACATCGAGGACAAGCAGAAGCCGCATACGCGCGACGAGGTTTACGTGATCGCCACCGGCACCTCGCGCTTCGTCGTCGACGGACGCGAATGCGACGTCGCGGCAGGCGACGCGCTGTTCGTCCCTGCGCAGGCGGAGCACCGCTTCGTCGGTTTCTCCGACGACTTCTCGACCTGGGTGTTCTTCTACGGCCCCGAAGGCGGCGAACGCGGCAACCGCGGCGCATGACGCGCAGCACTTTTCTTGCGATTGCCTGGACTGTCAATTCGCGGCGGACCGCGCACGGCCGCCCGGTCATCACGATAGCTCAAGCATCCGGTTCAACTGGACAGGAGAACAGCATGCGATACGAACTCTATTACTGGCCCGAGATCCAGGGTCGCGGCGAATATGTGCGGCTCGCGCTCGAGGCGGCCGAAGCCGACTATGTCGACGTCGCGCGCGAATCGGGGCGCGGCATGGGCGTGTCGGCGATGATGCGCATGATGGACAGCACGAAAGCGGAATGCGTGCCGTTCGCGCCGCCGTTCCTGAAGGCCGGCGACGTGGTCGTCGGGCAGACCGCAAATATCCTGCTGTTCCTCGGTGCGCGGCTCGGGCTCGCGCCCGACGACGAGGCCGGCCGGCTGTGGGTGCACCAGCTCCAGCTGACCGTCGCCGATTTCGTCACCGAGATCCACGACACGCATCATCCGATCGCAAGCGGCCTGTACTACGAGGACCAGAAAGCGGAAGCGGCCGAGCGCGCGGCCGATTTCCTCGAGAATCGGCTGCCGAAATTCCTCGGCTACTTCGATCGCGTGCTCGAACAGAATCCGCACAAGAGCGGTTATATCGCCGGCAGCGCGCTCAGCTATGCGGACCTGTCGATGTTCCAGTTGATCGACGGGCTGCGCTACGCGTTTCCGAAGGCGATGAAGCGCGCCGAGCGGAAGGTCGCGGCGCTCGTCGCACTGCACGACCGCGTCGCGCGGCATCCGCCCGTCGCGCGTTATCTCGACTCGGAGCGCCGCATCCCGTTCAACGACATGGGGATCTTCCGGCACTATCCGGAGCTGGACCAATAGCGGCGTGCCGCATCAGTCGCCGTACCGATAGCGGCTGCGCATCGCATCGAGCGGATTGCCGTCGGCGAGCGTGCCGCCGAGGCTGCGGATCACCGCGCTCGCCGCGTTGATCGCGGTCTGCACCGCGCCCTCGATCCAGCCGCCCGTGAACGAACAGCAGCAGCCGGCCAGATAGATCCCGCGGTCGGTCGACGGATCGGCCGCCGTCTGGAACTGGTAGAACAGCGCCTGCGAGTGGATGTCCTCACCCGGATAGTTCAGCTTGAACGCGCCCAGCGCGTAGCGGTCCGACAGCCAGTCGTGGCTCGTGACGTTGCGCGCGTAGTCGTCGTCGAGCGGGCGCAGGTGTGCGGCAAACGCCGGCGACACGACGCCGATCTCGGCAACGAGCCGCTTGAAACGCTCGATCTTGTCGGTGAGCGACAGGATCTTGTGCGAATCGTCCTCCCACGTGTAGCTGATCAGCACGACGCCATGCGCGTCGGGATCGTCGGGCGCGTAGTCGAGGCAGTAGATGCCGCGCGCGAGCGTATCGGTCTGGATGTTGTGCGGCAGCCCGTGCTTGAGCCAGAACTTGTCGCGGGTCAGCACGAAAAGCTTCGACGAACTGACCATGTGCGTCTCGTTGATCGCGCGGACGACGTCCGGCGCGAACAGGTTCGCGATGCCCGTCATGCCCATGCCGACCTGCATCGCGCGCGTCGTCGTCGCGACGATCACGCGGTCGAACACGCGCGTCGATCCGTCGTCGAGCGCGAGCGCAAACGTGCCGTCGGGCTGCTTCGTCACGCCGCGCACGGCCGCGTAAACGATGCAGTCGCGCACGTGCGCGCCGTCGGCGCCGTCGTCCAGCAGCCCCTGCGCGAGCGCGAAGATGCCGGCCGGGATCAGCCGCTGGTCGACCTCGAGCTCGTTGACGACGATCCGCAGGATTTCGAGGAACGACGCGCGATAGACCGGCTGGAAGCCGCCCGATCCGATGCCGAGCGTGCCGAACAGGCGCAGGTCCTCGCCCCTGCGCCAGCGCACGCCGCCGGGCGGCGTTGCGCCCGTGAAGATCTTCACGATCGCCGAATAGAACGACTCGTCGCCGAACCGGTCGATGTACTGCTGCCAGCCGCGCCGCGCGTCGTCGTAGCGATGCGCGCGCAGCAGTGCCGTCAGTTCGGCCGGCGCGGGCAGCAGCGTGCCGTCGTCGAGCCGCACGCCGTCGCGAATGAACGCGCGCCAGCCGCGGTCGACGCGCTCGAACAGTGCGGGCGGTGCATCGCCGGCCGGCCAGCGATACGCGTGGCCCTGGTAGTGGATCTCGGTATCGACGATGCCCGGGTCGGGAAACGCGGATGCGCTGTCGACGCCGAACCGGTCGAGGTAGTGGTAAAGCGCGGCCTGCGACGGCGGAAAGCGCATCGCACCCATTTCGGCGAGCAGATGCGGATGATCGGGATTGATCGACTGGGTCAGCAGGCGGCCGCCGACGCGCGCACGATTCGCCTCGAACACGACGACCTGCCGGGCACCCGCACGCAGCAGTTCGCACGCCGCGACGAGGCCGCCGACGCCCGCGCCGACGATCGCGATCCGCGCATCGTGCGCGCCTTCGGCCGGCAGCGTGCCGAGACGGCCACCGGTGCGGGACAGGAAAGCGCCATAGTCGTACAGCGTGTCGATGTACGGTAGCGTGTGCGGCAGGCGTTCAGGGGCGTTCATGGAATCGGGATCAAAGGTGGAAGCCGGATGCGCGAGCCCGCGCTCATACGGGCAGGTGGATGCTGCCGAGCGGTGCGTCGGCATTGACGAGGTCGACGCGCTTCACGCGGATGCGCAACGCGTCGTCGCGCACCGCGAGTTCATGCGTGTACCAGCCGGCGAACAGGGTCTGCTCGTCGCGCCGCGCTTCGACGTAATGGAACGGCGTGCGCAGTACATACACGCCGCGCTCGCGGTCGGCACGCTCGACCTGCGGCTGCTGCAGCAGATGGTGGCCGCGGCTCGCCGGCTGCTGCGAAAACGTGCGGCGGCCGGCCAGGCGTTCGATGCGGATGCGCAGCAGCAGCCGGTCCTCGTCCATCAGCGCGCCGTGCAGCCCGGTGTCGGGCTGGTCCGGCGACAGCGGCATCCAGTAGCGCGCGTCGTCCGCGTAGAGCGCAAGCCAGTCTTCGTAGCGCCGCTCGTCGAGCAGGCGCGCCTCGTGGTAGACGAACGCGGCGAGTTCATCGTGCGGAAAGGTGCGCATCGGCCGCCTCCTTCGTCGCTGCGGGCGCGATGTAGCGCAGCCACGCGCGGAACTGGTTGCGGATCTGCTGCTCGCTGGTGCCGTTCGTTTCCGACGTAGGCTGCGCGAACTCCTGCGGATCGAACAGCCGCCCCACGTGCACCCAGTCGCGCGACTGCGTCGCGAGGCCGCGCTGCGCGCGTTCGTACATCTCGAGATCGTCGTGCGCGACGATCGACGTCGGCGCGTTGATCAGCCGGTTGTACGCAAGCGTGCGCTCGAACAGCGAATCGGGCGCGCCGACGAGGCGGAACGACCACGACTCCACCAGCGTGCGGTCGGCCGCGAGCGGCTTGAACACGCGCAGGATCTGGATCGGCCCCTTCACCATCGCGTTCGGAAACAGCACCGTGTTGTGACGAACCTCGCCGAGAATGCGCGCCGCACGCGCTTCGCCGTAGGCCGCCACCATCTTCTCGTGATACCCGGGAATCGGCGTATAGCGCGCATGGATCGAATCGGCCGTGCCGGTGTGACCGTGCCCGTTGGGCCACACGCGCAGCCCCATCTGCTCGAAGAACGCATGCGGCTGGATGAACGGCTCCAGCAGCTCGACCGCCATCGGCTTCGCACCTTCCGCGCCGTCGCGCTCCCACACGCGCACGGCCGTGCCGGCCGACGACTCGTGCGCGACCATCGGATGGCAGGTGTCGGTCTGGTTCTCGACCAGCATCTTCCAGTTGCACGCGTGCACGTACCGGAACACGCCGCCCGCGACCTCGACACGCCCTTCCGGCGAGCGGTCGACCAGGTTGTCGAGCGACGACAGCGCATCGCCGAAGTAGTCGTGGAAATCGACACCCGACGGATTCAGGCGGCAGAACACGAAGCCGCGATGGTCATGGGTCGCGCCGACCGCCTGCATGCCCTTGCTCGCCTCGCACGATTCGAAGCCGGTGTTCTCGTAGCCGCGCCGCAGCGGGATCGCATAGAGGCTGCCGTCGGTCCGGTACGACCATGCATGGTACGGACAACGGAAGAACGTGCCCGTGTTGCCGCATGCATCGGTCACGAGCTGCGTGCCCTTGTGCGAACAGCGGTTGTGCAGCACGCGCACCGATCCGTCGACGTGGCGCACCATCACGACCGGCTCGGCGCCGATGGTCGTCGTCACGTAGTCGCCGGTATCCGGAATCTGGCTGACGTGGCCGACATAGACCCACGTGTTCGCGAACAGGTGGCGCATCTCCAGTTCGAAGATCCGCGGCGACAGGTAGAGATCCTTGTGCACCTCGGTCTCGCGTACGAGCGCCGCCACCGCATCGTTGAACGGTTGCGCCGTCATGCACACCTCCGGCCGCGGACGCGCTGCCGCCGCGCGCCCTCGCGACGCGCGGATTCGATTGCTTTTATGGTCATCTCTCAGGTTTCTGGTCTTGGGTGCCGCTCGGGCAGCGTGCGCCAGCCGCCGGGCACCCGGCGGCTGGCGTGACGGTGACGGTCAGCCCATCACCGGTGTTTCGTGCAGGCGCAGCCAGCCGATGCGGCCGCTCGCGTCACGCTCGAACACGACGGTCGAACGGCGGACGCTGCGCCGCCCCTCTCCGTCGACTTGCGTCTCGCGATAGGCGATCGCCGCGCCGCCCTGCCAGGCGCTCACTTCGTGCAGTTCGTCGATCGCGATCCGCAGGCCGGGACGCGCGCCGAAGCCGCGCGAGAACAGGACGTCGATGTCCGCGAAGTCCAGCGCATGCCCCTGCAGCGAAATCATCGAGAAACGCCGCGAAAAACGCGCGAGCAGCGGCGCGAGGGCCTCGCGTGCGGCGCTGCCGGACAGCCATCGCTCGATGTCGACATGCGCGTCGACGACTTCCTGGAAATACGGGTTTGACGAATTCATCTCGACACTCACGAACGTTGGGAAACCGGCTGCCCGGCAGGCGCGCGGCGCCCCGCGACGCGCGCGACGAACGGCAGCGGCAGCAGCGTCAGCAACGCGGCCAGGCCGAAGCACTGCTGGTACGGCAGCCGCGCGTCGTCGCCGTGCATCGACAGCAGGAAATTCAGTGCGCTGCCCAGCACCGCAACGCCGAGACAGAAGCTCAACTGCCGGTTGATGTTCCAGAGCGCGCTCACATCGCCCATCCGCGCGGCCGGCACGTCGAGGAACGCCGCGCTTTGCGACGTGCTCGTGCACATGCTGGCGCCGAGCCCCATCGCGACGAAAGCCAGCACGCGTCCGGCCTCGAAACCGGCGAGCGGGGTCGCGAGCAGCGCGATGCCGATCCCGTCGATCACGATCCCGCACATGAACAGCGGCCTCGCACCCCACTTCGGGAAACAGCGGCGCGTCGTCGCGATCGCGACGAACGACGCGATCGCCCACGGCACCATCAGCGCGCCCGTATGCGTCGCGCTGAGCCCCAGCGTGTTCTGCAGATACAGCGCCGCGACCAGGTTCACACCGGTGAACACGCCCGGCACGCACAGATAGACGATCAGGCCGATCCGCAGCAGCGGCTGCGCGACCAGGCTCAGGTCGAGCAGCGGCGCGGCCGCGCGTCGCGCATGCGCGACGTATGCGCCGGCGGCGACGAGCGCGATCGCGAGCGGCGCGATCGCCTGGCGGGCCGCCCCCGCTTGCCCCGCGAACGTCAGGCCGAGCAGCAGCGCGACGAGCGCCACGGCGCTCAACGCGAGGCCGCGCATATCGAGCGCCGCCGGGCGTTCGCTCGCGTCGTCGGGCGGCAGCCACGCGAGCGCGAGCACGCTGGTGGCCGCGGCCAGCGGCAGCATGCCGAAGAAGATCGCGCGCCACGACGCGCGATCGACGATCACGCCGCCGAGCGCCGGCGACAGCGCCGGCACGAGCAGCGCAACCATCATCACGATCGACGTCAGGTGTGCGCGCGCATCGGGCGGATACGCACGATAAGCCATCGTCTGCCCGACCGGAATCAGCAGCCCGCCGCCGAGCCCCTGGATCAGCCGCCACGCCAGCAGCGCGCCGATCGACGCCGACAGCCCGACCCCGAGGCTGCCGAGCGCGAACAGCAGCAGCGACGCGATCAGCAGCCGGCGCTCGCCGAAACGCCGAGCGAGCCACGTGCCGAGCGGGATCACGACGGTCAGCCCGAGCACGTACATGTTGCCGATCCACGCCAGTTGGGCGACCGATGCGTGCAGCTCGCGCTGAATCGTCGGATACGCAGCATTGATGACGAACATGTTGGCGAGGTCGATCGCGAACCCGAGCAGGTAGACAGCAGCAATTTTCGAGCGATCGGTCATGACGGCGGAAGACGAACGAAACGCCGCAGTGTAAGGTTCGGCGCACGCGTCGATAAGACCGCCCGGCCGGCAAGACTGGTCGAAAAATTTTGACAATCAGGGCAACATGTCGGTTTTCCGCAGAGCAGCCGACATGCCATGGTGAGTCTCGATCGTTTCGCCGTCTTCCGCGCCGTCGTGGAATCGGGGTCGTTTACGGCCGCCGCCGCCCAGTTGAATCAGGCCCGGGCCGCGGTCAGCTTCAACATCAAGCAGCTCGAAACCGAGCTCGGCGTCACGCTGCTCACGCGCACGACGCGGCGCGTCGAGCTGACCGACGCGGGCGAGCGCTTTTATGCGCGCTGCCTGCGCGTGCTGGAGGAAGCCGAGAGCGCGATCGACGACGCCCGCAGCGAGCATGGCGGGATGCACGGCGTGCTGCGCGTGACGTCGACCGTCGAGTACGGGACGATGGTCGTCGCGCCGGCGCTGCACGAATTCATGCAGCGCCATCCCGCGCTGCGCGTGCGGCTCGAGACGCATGCGTCGCAGGTCGATCTGGTGCGCGAGCGCGTCGACGTCGCGATCCGGCTCGGGCGCCTCGAACAGTTCCAGGACCTGCCGTACCGGGGCGCGTGCCTTGCGACCTACGAAGTGCGGCCCGTGATCGCCCCGTCGCTGCTCGCCGCTGCCGGCCTGTCGCGCATCGATTCGCCCGACGTGCTGGCGCGCCTGCCGCAGCTCGGCCACACGCGGCTCGAGCGGATCGCCACCTGGACGCTCGCGGATCGCGACGGCAACCCGCACGCATTTCAACCGGGCGCCAAGCCGCGCGTGGTCGTCGACAACGCGTCGGTACTGCGCGTGCTCGCGCGACAAGGCAGCGGCGTCGCGCTGCTGCCCGAATGGCTCGTGCGCGACGACCTCGCGAGCGGTGCGCTGGTCGACGCGCTCCCCGACTACCGGTTTCCGCCACAGGCCGTCTACGCGCTGTACCCGTCGACCCCGCACGTGCCGCAGAAGGTGCGCGCGTGGGTCGACTTCATGAAGGCCTACCTGGCCTGAGCGCGGCGGCTCAGGCGGCCGTCGCGTGCTCCCGCAGCCGCGCGTCGATCCGGCGCGCGATCGCCAGCAGGCGGCGATCGCTGCCCCACGGCCCTTCCAGCATCAGTCCGACCGGCAGCCCCGTTTGCGCGGAACGCCCGGCCGGGATCGACACGGACGGCACGCCGGCGAGTGTCGCCGGCGACGTCTGGCGCGCGACGTGCTCGAACAGCGCCGCGCCCTGCCCGGCCGTCATCGCGGCCACGTCGTCGAGCGACGGCGGCTCGCCCGGCACCGTCGGCATCGCGATGCAGTCGACCGGCGTGCCGAATGCGTCGTCGTACCAGTGCACGAGATGCCGGCGGCACACGATCGCTTCCGCATAGGCGCCGGCATCGATCGGCGCGGACACGAACGACCGGAAGATGTCGCGCACGTCGTCGCTCGCGATCCGCTCGACGAACCTCTCGAACGGGATGCCGAGGCGTTCCGCCGCGAAACGGCGCCAGTACCGGTTCGCCTCGAACGCGGCGATCGGAAAGCCGCATGCGTCGCTCGCCTCGTGCAGCGGCATCGCCGGTAGCGGCACGAGTGTTGCACCGGCCGCCGCGAACGACGCGAGCGCATGCTCGATGCAGGCCGCGACGCCCGGGTCGAGCGCGTCGAAGTAAGGCGCGCCGGGCACGCCGATGCGCAGGCGGTGCCATTCGGGCGCGACGGCCGTGCTGTCGTCGCGCGTCAGCACGGCGTCGAGCAGCAGCAGGTCGTCGATGCCCTGGCCGATCGGTCCGACCGTATCGCGCGTCGGCGACAGCGACAGCACGCCGTGCGGCGAATAGCGCTGCGCGGACGGCCGCAGCCCGTACACGCCGCAGAAGGCCGCCGGAATCCGCACCGAGCCGCCCGTGTCGGTGCCGAGACCGAACGGGATGCCGGCCGCGACGGCCGCCGCCGTGCCGCCGCTCGACCCGCCGGCGATGCGCCGTGGGTCATGCGGATTGCCGACCGCGCCGAAATGCCCGTTGCCGCTCGTGATGCCGAATGCGAGTTCGTGCATGTTCGCCTTGCCCAGCGGCACCGCGCCGGCGTCGAGCAGGCGCCGCACCGTGAGCGCGTCTTCCGCCGCACGATAGCCGCTCACCGCCGGGCTCGCGCCGAGCGTCGGCATCGCGACGGTATCGAGGTTGTCCTTGATCACGAACGGCACACCGGCAAGCGGCAGCGCGTCGCCTTGCGCAACGCGCGCATCGATACGCTCGGCCGTGCGGCGCGCGAGATCGGCATCGACGTGCACCATCGCATTGAGCGGCGCGATCGCCGCGAGACGCGCGAGTGCGTCGCCGGCGACATCGACGGCACGCCGTCCGGCCGTGCGCACCGCATCGGCTATCTCGCGCACGCTGGCGCCGGAAGCAAGTGACTGGGAAGAAACGCGGTTCGGCTGTGTTGTCATGTTGTGTGCTGGACGCGGAATCGATCGGGAAATGCGCAGCGTGCCGCAGGCCCTGAGCGACACGCCGCGCGAACCGCGATGGTATCCCGGCGTGCGGCCGGCCGCACGCCGCGCACTACGCGCCGCGCGATCGCTCGCGCGGGTCCGCAGCCGCGTCGACGGCCTCGACCGAGCGCGTCAGCCACGGCCCGATGTCCATCTCCTCGTAGCGCACGAGCCGGCTCTTGCGTGCACGGCGATACGCGAACCAGATCGCGACGAACAGCGGAATCCACACATAGATCGACAGCACTTCCATCCAGTCGATGCGGGCCGCGAAGAACGCCTGGTAATCCTGCCCGAGCGAGATCACGATGCAGATCGCGATCGCGAACAGCGGCCCGAACGGAAACCACCTGGCGCGATACGGAAGTTGATCGAGCCGGTAGCCCTGCTTCAGGAAGCCCTTGCGGAACCGGTAATGGCAGACCGCGATGCCGAGCCACGCGATGAAACCCGTGATGCCCACCGTATTCAGCAGCCACAGATAGATGCTCTGGTTGTTGGTCAGCGACGTGAGGAAACACAGCCCGCCGACGGCCATCGTCGCGTACAGCGCGTTGCGCGGCACGCCGCCCGGCGACAGCGTCGCGAACATCGCCGGCGCACGGCCTTCCGATGCGAGGTTGTACAGCATCCGCGTCGCCGCGTAGGTGCCGGAATTGCCGGCCGACAGCACGGCCGTCAGGATCACGAGATTCATCGCGCCGGCCGCGAGCGGAAAGCCCGCGTGGCTGAATACCAGCGTGAACGGGCTCACGCCGATGTCGGTCACGTCGCTCTTCAGCAGGTTCGGATCCGTGTACGGCACGAGCAGGCCGATCACGAAGATCGCGAGCACGTAGAACAGCATGATCCGCCAGAAGATCTGCCTCACCGCGCGCGGGATCGTCTTGCGCGGATTCTCCGATTCGCCGGCCGTGATCCCGACCAGTTCCGTGCCGAGAAACGAGAAGCCCGCGATCAGCGCAACGCTCATCATCGCGTGCACGCCGCCGACGAACGGCGCATCGCCCGTCGTGAAGTTGCGCCAGCCGACCGCATGCCCGCTGCCTAGCACGCCCGCCGCGATCAGCAGCCCGGCCGCGATGAACGCGATCACGGTGACGACCTTGATCAGCGAGAACCAATATTCCGATTCACCGAAGCCGCGCACCGACAGCGTATTCAGCAGGAAGATCAGCACGAGGAAGGCCGCGCCCCACCATACGCCCGGCACGGCCGGAAACCAGTAGCGCATCACGATCTGCGCGGCGACCAGCTCGATCGCGATCGTCACGGCCCAGCTATACCAGTAGGTCCAGCCGAGCGCGACGCCGAAGCCTTCGTCGACGTACTTTTCGCCGTAGATCGCGAACGAGCCCGACACTGGCATCAGCGCCGCCATCTCGCCGAGCCCCGTGACGACGAAGTAGACCATGATCCCGATCGCGAGATACGCGGCGATCGCACCACCCGGCCCCGCTTGCGCGACCGACGCGCCCGACGCGACGAACAGCCCCGTGCCGATCGAGCCGCCGATCGCGATCATCGCGATGTGGCGGCCCTGCAGACGGCGCTTCAGCGTCGTCCCGGACGGCGCGGCCGTCTGCGCTGCCGCTTGCAAAGCATCCATAGTGTTCACCATGATTTTATTCGGAATGCAAATCGATTGAGCCAGTCATTCGCATTGAAGCCTGGCTTGCGTGGTCGGGCCTACCCGGGCCGCGTCAAACGGCGCTGCGCTTGATCGCCTGCAGTTCGGCCGTCGTCACGATCTTCTCGATCCGGAACCGCGGGCTTTCCAGCCACGCGTTCGCGATCCGACGGTACTCGTCGAGATCCTCGCATGCGAGCCGCACGAGAAAATCGAACGTGCCGCTGACGAGCCAGCAATCGAGCACGGCCGGATTCGCCCGCATTTCATCCTCGAACGGCGCCTGCGAACGCCCGTGATCGGCCAGCACGATCTGCGCGATCACGACGATCGGCTTGGTCGCGCGCGGCGCGTTGATCACCGCGCGGTAGCCTTCGATCACGCCGAGCGCCTCGAGCCGCTCCACGCGCGCCTGGCAGGGCCGCGGCGTGAGGTTCACGAGCTCCGACAGCTTCCGGTAGGAAATCCGCCCGTCGGTGCGCAGGATGTCGAGGATCCGGAGATCGATCTTGTCGAGCTGCATCTTCTTGTCGGTCATCCGCGTTCGCTCCGGTCGGGTCGTGGCTGGTGCGCGGAACGTCTCCTTGTCCGCGCGGGGGCCACATTATCCGGCCGAAGCGGCTGCACACCAATCGCCAATCGGCTAGAACCGCAGCGACAGGCAGGTCAGGCCGCCGTCCATCTTGCGGAACTCGCTCGTGTCGATCACGTGCAGCGGCAGCCCGAGCGACGCGATCGCGTCGTGCACGCGCGGATAGCCGGCCGGTGTGATCAGCGTGCCGTTCACGCGCAGCGTGTTGCCCGCGTATTCGTCGGCGGCCGAGATCGCGATCCGGCGGTAGTCGACAAATGCCGGATGCGCGGCCAGCGCTTCGGTCACGAGCAGCGTGTCGTCGCCGAGCGCGTTGACGACCGACTTCAGGTGCAGGCCGGCGCCGACCGGCACCGCGACGACCGAATAACCGTAGCGCGACACGAGCGATTCGAACGCGGCAATGCCTTCGGCGTCGGTGCGGCCGGTCAGGCCGATGTAGAAGCGCTTGCCGACCAGCATCACATCGCCGCCGTCGAGACGGCCGTCCTGCATCGGCAGCAGGTCGCGATGCGCGGCGAGCGCCGCTTCGATGTGCGCCGTCTCGCCGCGCCGCGCGGGCGCGCCGGGACGCGTGATCACCG
The DNA here is from genome assembly GCF_022809715.1 of Burkholderia pyrrocinia. Lineage (NCBI taxonomy): Bacteria > Pseudomonadati > Pseudomonadota > Betaproteobacteria > Burkholderiales > Burkholderiaceae > Burkholderia > Burkholderia pyrrocinia. The sequence goes on along the minus strand of NZ_CP094460.1, from coordinate 140,155 downwards.
CGAATTCCGGCGTCACGACGGCCACGTCCTCGACGAAATGCGAATCGGGGAATGCGTCCAGCGGCGGCAGCTCGGTCAGCTCGACGCCAAGCGTGCGCAGCGCGTCGCAATACGCGTGGAACTGCGTGAGCGTCTTGTCGTAGTCGGGCGCGCCGAGTTCGGCGGTGGTCAGGCCCGCGCCACAGGACGGCGCGGGACGGCGAACGATCGCTTGCGTGAATTGCATCGACTCCTCCTTGGTCATCGCCACGCCCGTGCGGCGCACGGGGCAGCGGCGTTGTGTCCGGACCATTATCGGAAGCCAAATTGCGCAATTCGCGTCGATTTCGGCTGCGCCGACAGCCGATTGCGTCGAATTGCGCGCGGCACGCAGCGGATTCGGCAGACGGCCGTTCGCCGCATCGCGAACGACCGCTTTCGTATGCGGCGCGCCCGTTACGCGCCGGGCCCGAACCCCATCTGCGAACGGCCAAGCGCCGTGAGATCGCCCTCCCCGCCGCGTCCGTCGAATTCGACCTCGAAATGATCGGCCGGGAAATCGGGCGGGCTCTCGCCGCGCAAGAACGCGGACTGCTGGCGCCGCAGGTACGCGTCGTTCTTCGCGCAACCGGGCGCGGCCGCGATGTACATCACGTTGCTGTCGCCGCTGCCGCGATGCGCATCCTCGACCGCATGCACGACGTCGCCATGCCAGAACACCGCGTCGCCCGGCTCCATGTGCGGGATCGGCACCAGCCCGTCGAGCAGCAGCGCATGCCATTCGGGCCGGATCGACAGCGCGCGGCCGGGACGCGCGCCGCACAGGTCGTCGTCGGCGACATCGTCCTGCAGCGCGCGCAGCACGACATAGGCCATCGCGTTCGCGACCGGAATCAGTTGCAGCGTACCGTCGCCGGGCCCCTGCGGCGTCAGCGCGGTCCAGCCCTGGAACGTGCGGAACATCGAACACACGGCCGGCGACGGAATCTCCTCGACGTCGGGACGGAATGCGGCGTCGAACGGGTCGTAATCGCGCCAGCGGCCGGCCAGCACGTGGCGATAGACCTGGCGGAAGTTCGCGCCGAGCCAGCGTTCGACGGAGCCGCCGTCGACATGCGGCGACAGTCCGAGCGACGTCGATCCCGGCGGCCGGCGGCGAATCCGGTCCGCGTAGGTGGGCACCTGGTCGGGATCGAAATGCGTGCGCGCGCCGTCCGCATGCCGCCACAGGCGGTTCAGGAACACGCGCGCCTGCGTGAGCGCCGGCGACTGGCGCGCGGCCACCTGCGGCTTCGACCAATAGACGCCGTAGATCTGCGGCTTGCCCGACGCGAGATTGCCGAAATAGCGATCCTCGGCGCGTGCATGCAGCCGGTCGGTGAAACGGTTCGAATCCAGATACGCGCCGATCTCGTCGTTCCAGTCGCGCGCCTGCCGCGCATCGAACACGCCGCGAATCACGACCGCGCCATGCGCGCGGATCGCGGCAATCGCGTGCGGATCGACGGCGCCGCCCGCAATATCCGCAAACGGCACGACCGGAATCACGTCGAGGCCATGCGCATGCGCGCGGCGGATCGCGTCGACCTGCCGCGCGATGTCGCCTTCCAGCTCGCGGAACGTGGCCGCATAACCGGGCAGGTCGGCGCGCAGCGCCTGTTTCGCCGCGCGGATCGCGGCGGGCAGATCGTCAATCGTCAGTTGCATCGTGTCTCCTCGCTGAAGCGTGTCGTGATGTGCTGCCAGCGTACGGCCGGCGCACGACCGCCATCACCGCTATCCGGCCAACTATCGATACAATCCTGACAACCGTACGTTACTCGGGACGATGGCAGACCACGCAGAGCTTGTTGCCGTCCGGGTCGCGGAAATATGCGCCGTAGTAGTTGCGGTGGTAATGCGGCCGCAGGCCCGGCGGCCCTTCGCAGGTGCCGCCTTGTCGCAGTGCGAGCGCGTGGCAGCGGTCGACGTGCGCGCGCGTCGGCGCGTCGAACGCGATCGTGTGGCCATTGCCCGGCTCGGGTGCGCGGCCGTCGAGCGGATGGCCGAAGAAGAACAGCGGCCGGTCGGCGTCGGCCGGCATCCAGCCCGACCAGCCGTCCGGCTCGCGGAACTTCAGGCGCAACCCGAGTTCCGCGAACAGCGGCGCATAGAAATCGTAGGCGCGCGTCGTATCGCCGACGCCCACGCAAACATGTGAAAACATGGCATCGCTCCGTGGTGACGATCGCTCACGATCATGCCACGGCGCGCAGCCCGCGCCACCCGGAGGCCGCGATGAAACCTCAATACGAGCACGTGACGTTCGCTCCCGGCTGTTCGATCCGCGTGTACCACCGCCAGCTCGCGCGCATCCCGTTCGAATGGCACCGCCATCCCGAATACGAACTGACGCTGACGCTCAACAGCCGCGGCCAGCGCTTCATCGGCGATCACGTCGCGCGCTACGCGGACGACGATCTGGTGCTCGTGCCGCCCAACCTGCCGCACACCTGGTCGTCGAACGCGCGCATCGATCGCGATGCGCCCGAAGTCGCGCTCGTCGTCTGGTTCGACGGCGACTGGGTGCGGCGGCTTGCCGACTGCTGCCCCGAATACGCACCGCTGCGCTCGCTGCTGCGGCGCGCGGCGCCGGGCCTGTGCTTCGACGCGGACACGGCCCGCGCGATGCGCGCACGGCTGCCGCAGTTGCTCGATCCTGCTCCGCGCGTGAGACTCGCGGCCGCGCTCGACACGCTCGCCGATCTCGCGGAAGCCGGCGGCGAGCCGCTCGCCACCGCGCATGCGTACCGCGGGCCCGACGGCACGACACCGCACGCCGACGCGGCCGCGCCCGAAGCCGAGCGCCTCGATCGCGTGCTCGACGCGATCGACCGGCACTTCCACGAACCGCTGCGTATCGACGCACTCGCCGCTGCCGCGCACATGTCCGAGCGCACGCTGCAGCGCCTGTTCGTCCGGCATCTCGGCGAAAGCGTCGGTCGCTACGTGCAGCGGCTGCGGCTCGCGCACGCATGCCGCCATCTCGTCGGCACCGACTGGCCGATCGCGACGGTCGCCGCGCGCTGCGGCATTCCGAATGCCGCGAACTTCAACCGCCAGTTCCTCGCCGCGCGCGGGATGACGCCGGGCGCATACCGGCGGTTCTTCCTGCGGCACGGCCACGCGCCCGACGAAGACGCGCCGGCGCTCGATACGCGGCCGCCGTCGCTGGAGCGCCGCGCCGATCCGGCGCGCAAATGAAAACACCCCGACGGGCTGACCCGTCGGGGTGTCATAGCGTTGCGATTGCCCGACGCGAGCGGCCTGCCGGCCGTCGCGCCGCACACGACTTAACGTGCGTTGATCGGCTTCGCTTCGCGCGGCGTATCGCCGATGAACAGCTGGCGCGGACGGCCGATCTTCTGCTCGGGATCCGCAATCATTTCGTTCCACTGCGCGATCCAGCCGACCGTACGTGCCATCGCGAAGATACACGTGAACATCGACGTCGGGATGCCCAGCGCGCGCTGGACGATGCCCGAGTAGAAGTCGACGTTCGGGTACAGCTTGCGCGACACGAAGTACTCGTCTTCCAGCGCGATCTTCTCGAGCTGCATCGCGAGCTTGAACAGCGGGTCGTCGTGCAGGCCCAGTTCGTTCAGCACTTCGTAGCACGTCTCGCGCATCAGCTTCGCACGCGGGTCGTAGTTCTTGTACACGCGGTGGCCGAAGCCCATCAGCTTCACGCCCGAATTCTTGTCCTTCACCTGCTTGATGAATTCGGGGATGTTGTCCGGCGAACCGATCTGCTCGAGCATGTTCAGCGCGGCTTCGTTCGCACCACCGTGCGCCGGGCCCCACAGACATGCGATACCGGCCGCGATACATGCGAACGGGTTCGCGCCCGACGAACCGGCCAGGCGGACCGTCGACGTCGATGCGTTCTGCTCGTGGTCGGCGTGCAGGATCAGGATGCGGTCGAGTGCGCGGACGAGCACGTCGTTGACCTTGTACTCTTCGCACGGGTTCGAGAACATCATGTGCATGAAGTTCGCGCTGTACGACAGCGAGTTCTTCGGATACACGAACGGCTGGCCGATGCTGTACTTGTACGCCATCGCGACGAGCGTCGGCAGCTTCGCGATCATGCGGATCGCCGACACTTCACGGTGACGCGGGTCGTTGATGTCGAGCGAGTCGTGGTAGAACGCGGACAGCGCGCCGACCGCGGCGACCAGGATCGCCATCGGGTGCGCGTCGCGGCGGAAGCCACGGAAGAAGAAGTGCATCTGCTCGTGCACCATCGTGTGCTTCGTGACGGTGTCGACGAATTCCTTCTTCTGCGCTGCGTTCGGCAGTTCGCCCTTCAGCAGCAGGTAGCAGCTTTCGAGGAAGTCCGCGTTTTGCGCGAGGTTGTCGATCGGGTAGCCGCGGTACAGCAGTTCGCCCTTGTCGCCGTCGATGTACGTGATCGCCGAATTACAAGCTGCCGTCGACATGAAGCCCGGGTCGTACGTGAACTTGCCGGTCTGGCCGTACAGCTTGCGGATGTCGATTACGTCCGGGCCCATCGTGCCCTTGTAGATCGGCAGTTCGACGCTCGGCGAGTTGTCGCTGAACGATAGCGTGGCTTTAACATCAGACGGAGTCATGGCACATCCTCAATCGAAATAAAGAAACGGGATTCGATAACGGGCGTAACGCGTTACACGTTGCGCAGCATCTCCAACAGCCGGTGGATATCCGGGCTGTCTAGGTCGCCCTCTGGTTCCTTGCGCGCGAGGAGCAAGTCCATCAGGTCGTTGTCGCTCAGATCGAGCAGGCGCGACAACGCGCCTACGTCTGCATCGGTGAGGTCATGCTCGTATCTGCCGAAGAAACGCTCGAAGATGATGTCGTTTTCCAGCAGACCCCGCCGCGCGCGCCAGCGAAGGCGCGCGCGACGGTGCGGGTCGGATTGATGCGAATCGTCGCTCATTGCTCCGGCCTTAAACCGCGCGGCGAACCATCAGTTCCTTGATCTTGCCGATCGCCTTCGTCGGGTTCAGGCCCTTCGGGCAAACGTCGACGCAGTTCATGATCGTGTGGCAACGGAACAGACGGTACGGGTCTTCCAGGTTGTCGAGACGCTCGCCGGTGGCCGTGTCGCGGCTGTCCGCGATGAAGCGGTAAGCCTGCAGCAGGCCGGCCGGGCCGACGAACTTGTCCGGGTTCCACCAGAAGCTCGGGCACGACGTCGAGCAGCTCGCGCACAGAATGCACTCGTACACGCCGTCGAGCTCGTCGCGCTCTTCCGGCGACTGGAGGCGTTCCTTCTCCGGCGGCGGCGCGTCGTTGATCAGGTACGGCTTGATCGAGTGATACTGGTTGAAGAAGTGCGTCATGTCGACGATCAGGTCGCGCACCACGGGCAGGCCCGGCAGCGGACGCAGCACGATCTTCTGCGGCAGGTCGTTCAGGTTCGTCAGACACGCGAGACCGTTCTTGCCGTTGATGTTCATCGCGTCCGAACCGCACACGCCTTCGCGGCACGAACGGCGGAACGACAGCGTCTCGTCCACTGCCTTCAGCTTGACCAGTGCGTCGAGCAGCATGCGCTCGTGCTGGATCTCGAGCTCGTACGTCTGCATGCGCGGCGCTGCGTCCTTGTCCGGATCGTAGCGGTAGACTTCAAAAATGCGTTTTGCCATTTCGGATTCCTTTGACTCGGCTTAGAACGTGCGCGGCTTCGGCGGCACGGATTCGACCGTCAGCGGCTTCATTTGGACCGGCTTGTAGTCGAGGCGATCGCCTTCGCTGTACCACAGCGTGTGGCGCAGCCAGTTCTCGTCGTCGCGGTGTTCGTAGTCGCTGTGTGCGTGCGCGCCGCGGCTTTCCTTGCGCGCTTCCGCCGACACCATCGTCGCGCGGGCGACTTCGATCAGGTTCTCCAGCTCGAGCGCTTCGACGCGCGCGGTGTTGAACACCTTCGACTTGTCCTTCAGGTGGATGCTTTCCACGCGCGCCGCCAGGCCGGCCATCTGGTCGACGCCTTCCTTCAGCAGCGCCGACGTGCGGAACACGCCTGCGTGCTTCTGCATCGTCGCGCGGATGTCGTTCGCGACGTCCTGCGTGTATTCGCCCGACGTCGACTTGTCGAGCTTGTTCAGGCGCGCCAGCGAGAATTCGCCTGCATCGGCCGGCAGCGGCTTGTGTTCCTTCTGGTTCTTCACGTGCTCGACGATGTGGTTGCCGGCCGCACGGCCGAACACCACGAGGTCCAGCAGCGAGTTCGTGCCGAGGCGATTCGCGCCGTGCACGGACACGCACGAGCACTCGCCCACTGCGTAGAAGCCGTTGACCGGTTCCTTGTGATCGCGCGACGTGCCGACGACCTGACCGTGGATGTTGGTCGGGATGCCGCCCATCTGGTAGTGGATCGTCGGGACGACCGGGATCGGTTCCTTGATCGCATCGACGTTCGCGAACTTCAGCGCGATTTCGCGGATCGACGGCAGACGCTTCATGATCGTCTCGGCGCCGATGTGCGACAGGTCGAGCAGCACGTGATCCTTGTTCGGACCCACGCCGCGGCCTTCCTTGATTTCCTGGTCCATCGAGCGCGACACGAAGTCACGCGGCGCCAGATCCTTCAGCGTCGGTGCATAGCGCTCCATGAAGCGCTCGCCGTTCGCGTTGCGCAGGATGCCGCCTTCGCCGCGCACGCCTTCGGTGATCAGCACGCCCGCGCCGGCCACGCCGGTCGGGTGGAACTGCCAGAACTCCATGTCTTGCAGCGCGATGCCCGAACGCGCAGCCATGCCGAGGCCGTCGCCGGTGTTGATGAACGCGTTGGTCGATGCCGCGAAGATCCGGCCTGCGCCGCCCGTCGCGAACAGCGTCGTCTTGCCTTCCATGATGTAGACGTCGCCCGTCTCCATCTCGAGGGCCGTCACGCCGAGCACGTCGCCGTCCGCGTCGCGGATCAGGTCGAGCGCCATCCATTCGACGAAGAACTGCGTCTTTGCCTCGACGTTCTGCTGGTACAGCGTGTGCAGCAGCGCGTGACCGGTACGGTCGGCGGCCGCGCAAGCGCGCTGGACCGGCTTCTCGCCGTAGTTCGCGGTGTGGCCGCCGAACGGACGCTGGTAGATCGTGCCGTCCGCGTTGCGGTCGAACGGCATGCCGAAGTGCTCGAGTTCGTACACGACGTTCGGCGCTTCACGGCACATGAATTCGATCGCGTCCTGGTCGCCGAGCCAGTCGGAGCCCTTGATCGTGTCGTAGAAGTGGAAGTGCCAGTTGTCTTCGCTCATGTTGCCGAGCGACGCACCGATGCCGCCCTGCGCGGCCACCGTGTGCGAACGCGTCGGGAACACCTTCGACAGCACGCCGACCGACAGGCCCGCGCGCGACAGTTGCAGCGCCGCGCGCAAGCCGGAGCCGCCCGCGCCGACGATCACTACGTCGAACTTGCGACGCGGGAGGGAAGTTTTGATTGCAGCCATTCTTTACACTCTCCAGAGAATCTGCGCGGCGTAGCCCGCACATGCGAGCAGCCAGACGATGGTCAGCGATTGCAGCAGCAGGCGCACACCGACGGGCTTCACGTAATCCATCCAGATGTCGCGCACGCCGACCCATGCGTGGTAGAAGAGGGAAAGCAGCATCACGAAGGTCGCGAGCTTCATCCATTGCGCGGAGAAGATCGACGCCCAGCCTTCGTACGAGAAGTCGTGTGCGCCGAAGAACAGGACGAGCAGGATGACCGTGTAGACCGCCATGATCGTGGCGGTGATGCGCTGCGCAAGCCAGTCGCGCAGGCCGTAGTGTGCGCCGACGACGAGGCGCTTCGAGCCGATTCGGTTATTGGCTGCCATTTTCTTAGAATGCTCCGAACAGTTTGAGTGCCATGGCGATCGTCAGTGCGATCGAGACGACAAAGACGACGACTGCCGTCCGCTTGCCGCTTTCCTTCGTGACGGCGTCGTGGTTGACGTCCATCAGCAGGTGGCGAATGCCGGCGCAGAAATGGTGGAAGAAAGCCCAGGACAACGCGAGGACGATCAGCTTGACGACGATGTTGGAGAGGAAGGCCTTGAAGACTTCGAAGCTGAGCTCGGACGTCAGGCTCTGATCGAAGAGGAACAGCAGGAACGGCAGGAACAAGAACAGCAGCGCGCCGCTGACTCGATGGAGGATCGACAAAGTCGCTGCCAGCGGCATGCGATATTTCATCGTGATATCGCCGAATCCGATGTTCCGGTATTCCGGTCTCGGTTTTCTTACTGCGTCAGTCATGCTAGACCCCTACTATGTTGTCACACTAATCCGCGATTTTAGCGCCTTTTTATATCGCGCTGCAGCGAAAGTCTGCTCTGGATAGTTGCGCGAACGAGAACAAAGGCGGCCCGAAACGTGCTTCGCGAGCGTGGGAGACGCGAATGCACTCGGCTTGAGCCGAACCGTCGTCAGCTCAAGTCATTCTGATAGTAGTACCCGGTTGTGACATACCAGCCGCGCCGCACTTCCACCGGCCGATCCCCGTACGTATAGGACACGCGCTCGACCGACAGCAACGGAAAACCCGCGGGCACGTGCAGCAGGTCGGCCACCGCCGGATCCGCCGCGACCGCGCGAATCTTCTCCGTCGCGCGGATCATCCGCGTGCCGAACTCCGTCTCGAACATCGCATAGAGCGGCCCCTTGTACTCGCTCAGCCGCTCGAACGTGAGCCCGCGAAACATCGCGCCCGGCAGCCAGATCTCGTCGAGCACCGTCACCTCGCTGTCGAACTCCAGCAGGCGGCGCACCTGCACGACGGGATCGGCCGGCTTCAGGTCGAGCTGCCGCGCGATCTCGGCCGGCGCACGCAGGCGCCGGCATTCGAGCAGGCGGCTCACGTGCGGGTGCTCGGCACCGTCGTCGGCAAGCAGACGCAGGAAGCGGAATTGCGCGCGATCCTCGTTGTGCGTTGCAACAAAAGTACCCTTACCCTGCCGCCGGACCACGAGGTTTTCGGCGGCCAGTTCGTCGATCGCCTTGCGAACGGTGCCCTGGCTGACCTTGTAACGGGCCGCGAGCTCCACTTCGCTCGGAATGATCTCGCCCGGCTTCCATTCGCCGGTTTCGAGACTTTGCGTGATCAATGACTTGATCTGCTGGTATAACGGGCTGAACGTCGGCGACGCAGACGCCGCGGGCGAAGGCGCGGAATCGCTCGCGCCCGGCTGCCCTGGGCCGCCTGCGCCGGTCTGATTCGCGGTATTCGCCTGGTTCGATGTCATGGCGCGCATTTCATCACAAACCGCACTTTTTCGTCCACTCAATTTCCGCAAAACATCTGTCTTATATAAGACATATGATACCGTTTGACTTTGCGCGTGACGGCTCCTACACTCCCGGTCGAGCAAGGGTTCGCGGGTGCAAAAGCGCGTCCCAGGCTACGTGCCACGGCCGTCTCCAGGTTCACCGCGTCTGCCATCGCGAGTCCTCCGCCCTGCTTCAATGCAACGTTACGCACAACGCGCATAGAATGGCGTTTTCGCTAGCGTCCAACGCTTCACCCGTCCTGGAGATTTTCAATGGCTAAGCCCGCAAAGCGCGTTGCCGTCACCGGCGCCGCAGGTCAAATCGCTTACTCCCTGCTGTTCCGCATCGCGAACGGCGACCTGCTCGGCAAGGACCAGCCGGTCATCCTGCAACTGCTCGACCTCCCGCAAGCCCAAGCCGCCGTCAAAGGCGTCGTGATGGAACTCGACGATTGCGCGTTCCCGCTGCTCGCGGGCGTCGTGATCACCGACGATCCGAAGGTTGCATTCAAGGATGCAGACGTCGCGCTGCTGGTCGGTGCACGTCCGCGCTCGAAGGGCATGGAGCGCAAGGACCTGCTGTCGGCGAACGCCGAGATCTTCACGGTTCAGGGCGCTGCGCTGAACGAAGTCGCGAGCCGCGACGTGAAGGTGCTGGTCGTCGGCAACCCGGCGAACACGAACGCGTACATCGCGATGAAGTCGGCACCGGATCTGCCGAAGAAGAACTTCACGGCCATGCTGCGCCTCGACCACAACCGCGCGCTGTCGCAGCTCGCCGCCAAGTCGGGCAAGCCGGTCGCGTCGATCGAGAAGCTCGCCGTGTGGGGCAACCACTCGCCGACGATGTACCCGGACTTCCGCTTCGCGACCGCCGAAGGCGAATCGATGCTGAAGCTGATCAACGACGACGTGTGGAACCGCGACACGTTCATCCCGACCGTCGGCAAGCGCGGCGCGGCGATCATCGAAGCGCGCGGCCTGTCGTCGGCGGCGTCGGCAGCCAACGCGGCGATCGACCACGTCCGTGACTGGGTGCTCGGCACGAACGGCAAGTGGGTCACGATGGGCATCCCGTCGGACGGCTCGTACGGCATCCCCGAAGACATCATCTACGGCGTGCCGGTCGTTTGCGAAAACGGCGAGTACAAGCGCGTCGAAGGCCTGGAAATCGACGCGTTCTCGCGCGAGAAGATGGACGGCACGCTGGCCGAGCTGCTCGAAGAGCGCGATGGCGTCGCCCACCTGCTGAAGAACTAAATTCGGCACCGCGACGGGCCGCCTCCGGGCAGCCCGTCATCGCAGGGCCGGCAAGCCGCCGGCCCTGCCGCCCGATCCGATCCGGGCACGTTTTGCCGCCTCGTGCGCCCCGCGCATCGGCCCAGAACGCGCCCGAATCCGATTTTCTCCACGTTGACCCGCTTCCCTGACGTAGAAGAGATGGCCGCGCTCACTCCTGCACAAGTGCTGTACGACGGGGCGTCCCCGCCCGCGATCCTGCCATGCTGCGATCACTACGCGGGCAGCGAGAAGCTGATGCGCAAGTCGCTCGCGCTGCAGGCCGAAACGGGCCCCGTATTCGACATCACGCTCGACTGCGAGGACGGCGCGGCCGTCGGCCAGGAAGCCGCGCACGCGGAACTCGTCGCCGAGCTGCTCGGCAGCGCCGAGAACCGCTTCGGGCGCGTCGGCGTACGGATCCACGACTTTTCCCACCCGCACTGGCGCGACGACGTCCGCATCGTGCTGCGCGCCGCCCGCGCACCCGCCTACATCACGCTGCCGAAGATCGCGAACGCCGCCGACGCGGCCGAAATGGCCGCGTTCATCGAAGGTACGCGCCGCGAGCTCGGCATCGCGCAGCCGATCCCGGTCGACGTGCTGGTCGAGACGCACGGCGCGCTCGCGCAGGCGGCCGCCCTCGCCGCGCTGCCGATGGTCGGCACGCTGAGCTTCGGGCTGATGGATTTCGTGTCCGCGCACCACGGCGCGATTCCCGATGCCGCGATGCGCTCGCCCGGCCAGTTCGAACATCCGCTCGTGCGCCGCGCGAAGCTGGAAATCGCCGCGGCCTGCCACGCGCACGGCAAGACGCCGTCGCACAACGTGACGACCGAGGTGCGCGACATGAGCGTCGTCGCCGCCGATGCGCGCCGCGCGCGCGACGAATTCGCGTTCACGCGGATGTGGAGCATCCACCCCGCGCAGATCCGCCCGATCGTCGACGCATTCGCGCCGCGCACCGACGAGGTCGTGCTGGCCGCCGAGATCCTGCTCGCCGCGCAGGCCGCCGACTGGGGCCCGACGCGCCACGGTGATACGCTGCACGATCGCGCGAGTTATCGCTATTACTGGTCGGTGCTGCGCCGCGCGCGGGCCACCGGCCAGCCCGTACCGGCCGAGGCCGCGCCGCTGTTCGGCCCGGCCGCCGCGGGCGACGCGCAGTGAGCGCGCGCCGCCGGCCGATACACGAATTTCATGCATTCGCCGGGGCGCGAACCGGACAGAGGTTTGCGAAACGACAAAAAACGTAACGGAGCCCGAAAACCTGATGTATGCGCGGCCAAATAGGTGAAAATAGCGGCCGCTGCGCGCTTTCGGGGCGCGTGCAGTTTCAAACCGGCCGGCAGCTTCGATTGCCGGCCCTTGTCAACTGATTATCGAAAGGTTCTGACTCCATGAAGAAACTCCTGATCGCTACCGCCATCGGCGCCTTGTCCGCCACGATGCTGGTCTCGGCTCCGAGCGCGTTTGCCCAGGGTACGGCCACCACGACCGCGAAGAAGGCCGCGGCCAAGCGCCCGGCGCCGGCCAAGCGCATCATCCCGCGCAGCAAGAAGGCGCAGGCGCGCGCCGCTGCCAAGGTCGATCCGGTACCGGACGGCGCGGTCAAGTGGGCCTGTAAGGATGGCCTGTCGTTCGACCTCGCCGGCGACATGAAGCGCGACCAGGTCGTCACGGTTCACTGGGCGAAGAAGAACTACAAGCTGCCGCGTCAGGCCACGACGACGGGCGCCGACACGTTCTACGATCCGGCAGCAGGCTTCAAGCTGGTCGTGATCCCGTCCAAGGCGATGCTGTTCTCCGACGCGAACGGCGGCGAGCGCCTCGCGGACGAGTGCGTGACGCCGGAAATGGCGCAAGGCACGCCGGCACCGACGCAGTCGAACGAGCTGAAGCCGGCAACGAACTAAGCGCGTTCCCCCCGGCCCCTCGATGTCCGCCCCGGTCTCCAACGTCCGCCCTGCTCCGGATACGGTACTCGTCGACATCGTCGACTACGTGCTGAACACCGGCATCGACAGCGCGCTCGCGCTGGAGACGGCGCGTCATTGCCTGATCGACACGCTCGGATGCGGACTCGAGGCGCTGTCCTACCCTGCCTGCACCAAGCTGCTCGGCCCCGTCGTGCCCGGCACGATCGTGCCGAACGGCGCGAAGGTGCCCGGCACGTCCTTCCAGCTCGATCCCGTCCAGGCCGCGTTCGACATCGGCGCGATGATCCGCTGGCTGGACTTCAACGACACCTGGCTCGCCGCCGAATGGGGCCATCCGTCCGACAATCTCGGCGGAATCCTGGCGACGGCCGACTGGCTCTCCCGCACGGCCGTCGCGGCCGGCCGGAAGCCGCTGCTCATGCGCGACGTGCTGGTCGCGATGATCCAGGCCCACGAGATCCAGGGCTGCCTCGCACTCGAGAATTCGTTCAATGCGGTCGGGCTCGACCACGTGCTGCTCGTGAAGGTCGCGTCGACGGCCGTCGTCGGCCGGCTGCTCGGGCTCACGCGCGACGAGCTGATCAACGCGGTATCCAACGCGTTCGTCGACGGCCACGCGCTGCGCACCTACCGCCACGCACCGAACACGGGCTCGCGCAAGTCGTGGGCGGCCGGCGATGCCACGTCCCGCGCGGTGCGCCTCGCGCTGATCGCGAAAACCGGCGAAATGGGCTACCCGTCGGTGCTCACCGCAAAAACCTGGGGCTTCTACGACGTGTTGTTCGACGGGCAGCCGTTCCGCTTCCAGCGCCCGTACGGCACGTACGTAATGGAAAACGTGCTGTTCAAGATCGCGTTCCCCGCCGAATTCCACGCGCAGACGGCCGCCGAGGCCGCGCTGCAGCTGCACGCGCAGCTCGCCGCGGCGGGCCGCACGACCGACGACATCAGCCGGATCACGATCCGCACGCATGCGGCCGCGATCCGCATCATCGACAAGCAGGGCCCGCTCGCCAATCCGGCCGACCGCGACCACTGCATCCAGTACATGGTCGCCGTGCCGCTGCTGTTCGGCCGGCTGACCGCGGCCGATTATGAAGATGCGGCCGCAGCGGACCCGCGCATCGACGCGCTGCGCGCGAAAACCGTGTGCGTCGAGGATCCGCAGTTCACGAAGGATTACCACGATCCGGACAAGCGATCGATCGCGAATGCACTGACGATCGAGTTCACGGACGGATCGAAACTTGCCGAAGTGGCGGTCGAATACCCGCTCGGCCACAAGCGACGCCGCGCGGACGGCATCCCGCTGCTGGTCGAGAAGTTCCGGACCAACCTCGCCCGCCGCTTCCCGGCAAAGCAGCAACAAGCGATTCTCGACGTGTCGCTGGACCAGGCAAAGCTCGAAGCGATGCCGGTCGATGAGTACGTCGACTTGTATGTGATATAGCCGTCATCTACAGGACACGTTGTTTCCTAGCCTTAAACCCAGGAAAATCACCATGGCCCACAATCTCCACAAGACCCTCAAGGAATTCGACAGCGGTTCCGGCAAAGGCAAGTTCTACTCGCTGCCGCAACTCGGCAAGGAGCTGAAGACGAAGATCGAGCGCCTGCCGGTGTCGATCCGTATCGTGCTCGAGTCCGTGCTGCGCAACTACGACGGCAAGAAGATCACCGAAGAGCACATCGAGCAGCTCGCGAACTGGAAGCCGACCGCGAAGCGCGTCGACGAGATTCCGTTCGTGGTGTCGCGCGTCGTGCTGCAGGACTTCACGGGCGTGCCGCTGCTCGCCGACATCGCGGCCATGCGCGGCGTCGCCGAGCGCACGGGCAAGAATCCGAAGAAGATCGAGCCGCTGGTCCCGGTCGATCTCGTCGTCGACCACTCGGTCCAGATCGACTACTTCCGCCAGAAGGACGCGCTCGACCTGAACATGAAACTGGAATTCCAGCGCAACAACGAGCGCTACCAGTTCATGAAGTGGGGCATGCAGGCCTTCGACACGTTCAAGGTCGTGCCGCCGGGCGTCGGCATCGTCCACCAGGTGAACCTCGAATATCTCGCGCGCGGCGTCCACAAGAAGGCGGACGGCGGCGACACCGTGTACTACCCGGACACCCTCGTCGGCACGGACAGCCACACGACGATGATCAACGGCATCGGCGTGGTCGGCTGGGGCGTGGGCGGCATCGAAGCCGAAGCCGGCATGCTCGGCCAGCCGGTGTACTTCCTGACGCCGGACGTCGTCGGCGTCGAGCTGAAGGGCAAGCTGCGCGAAGGCGTGACGGCTACCGACCTGGTACTGACGATCACCGAAATGCTGCGCAAGGAAAAGGTCGTCGGCAAGTTCGTCGAATTCTTCGGCGAAGGCACGAAGTCGCTGTCGCTGCCGGACCGCGCAACGATCGGCAACATGGCGCCGGAATACGGCGCGACGATGGGCTTCTTCCCGGTCGACGAAAAGACGATCGACTACTTCGAAGGCACGGGCCGCACGAAGGCGGAAATCGCCGCGTTCGAAAACTACTTCAAGGCGCAGAAGCTGTTCGGCATTCCGAAGGCCGGCGACATCGACTACACGAAGACGGTCACGCTGGACCTGGCAACGGTCGCACCGTCGCTGGCCGGCCCGAAGCGCCCGCAGGACCGCATCGAGATCGGCAACGTCAAGTCGACGTTCACCGACCTGTTCTCGAAGCCGGTCGCGGAGAACGGCTTCGCGAAGAAGGCGGACGACCTGAACACGCAGTACACGACGAGCAACGGCGTCGACGTGAAGAACGGCGACGTGCTGATCGCCGCGATCACGTCGTGCACGAACACGTCGAACCCGAGCGTGCTGCTGGCTGCCGGCCTGCTCGCGAAGAAGGCCGTCGAAGCCGGCCTGACCGTCGCACCGCACATCAAGACGTCGCTCGCGCCGGGATCGCGCATCGTCACCGAGTACCTGACGAAAACGGGCCTGCTGCCCTACCTGTCGAAGCTCGGCTTCGAAGTCGCGGCCTACGGCTGCACGACCTGTATCGGCAACGCGGGCGACCTGACGCCGGAACTGAACGAAGCGATCACGAAGAACGACCTCGTCGCGGCAGCCGTGCTGTCGGGCAACCGTAACTTCGAAGCGCGTATCCACCCGAACATCCGCGCGAACTTCCTCGCATCGCCGCCGCTCGTCGTCGCGTACGCGATCGCCGGCAACATCACGCGCGACCTGATGACCGAGCCGGTCGGCAAGGGCAAGGGCGGCCGCGACATCTACCTCGGCGACATCTGGCCGACGAGCGATGAAATCCACGCGCTGCTCAAGTTCGCGCTCGATCCGAAGAAGTTCGAGGACAACTACTCGAAGCTGACCAAGAAGGGCGACCTCTGGAGCAAGATCGAGGGCGAATCGGGCCAGGTCTACGACTGGCCGAAGTCGACGTACATCGCGGAGCCGCCGTTCTTCGGCAACGACTTCTCGATGGAACCGGCCGCTTCGATCCCGTCGGTCAAGGGCGCGCGCGCACTGGGCATCTTCGGCGACTCGGTCACGACCGACCACATCAGCCCGGCAGGCTCGATCAAGGAAGATTCGCCGGCAGGCAAGTGGCTGAAGGAAAACGGCGTGCAGAAGGCCGACTTCAACAGCTATGGCTCGCGCCGCGGCAACCACGACGTGATGATGCGCGGCACGTTCGCGAACGTCCGGATCAAGAACCTGATGATCCCGGCGAAGGCGGACGGCACGCGCGTCGAAGGCGGCCTGACGATCCACCAGCCGAGCGGCGAACAGCAGTCGATCTATGATGCAGCGATGCAGTACATCGCCGCCGACACGCCGACCGTCGTGTTCGCAGGCGAAGAGTACGGCACGGGCTCGTCGCGCGACTGGGCCGCGAAGGGCACGCAACTGCTCGGCGTGAAGGCCGTGATCGCACGCAGCTTCGAGCGCATCCACCGCTCGAACCTGGTCGGCATGGGCGTGCTGCCGCTGCAGTTCAAGGGCTCGGACAGCGTCCAGTCGCTCGGCATCACCGGCGACGAGACGTACGACATCGAAGGCCTCGGCGACGACTTCAAGCCGCAGCAGGACGTCACGCTCGTGATCAACCGCAAGAACGGCGAAACGCAGCGCGTGCAGGTGCTGCTGCGCATCGATACGCCGATCGAAGTCGACTACTACAAGCACGGCGGTATCCTGCCGTTCGTGCTGCGCTCGCTGCTCGCAGCGTAAGCACCCTGCTTTTGCAGGTGCCGCAGCCGCCTCGCGGGCGGTTGCGGCCGATTTGGATGCCCGACCTCGTGTCGGGCTTTTTTTTGCCTGCGCGCGTTACGCGATGCGGCCGTTCGTCCGACGCGTCACGCCGCCTTGTCGCCGCGCGCCTTCGCGCCCGCGCCCGCGCCTCGCGCGTTCTTCTTCAGATGGGTGCGGTTGTATTCGATCGCCGCGCGCACGAGGGTCTTCAGCGCCCGCTTGTCGATCCGGTCGCCTTCGAAGAAATCGATCGCGCGCCGCGCATTGCCTTCGAGGCCGTCATTGAACAGCCCGCCGGGATCGGGCAGATGCGCGCCGTGCATGAACGTCAGCTTCACCTTGCCCTTGTGCGCATTCGCGACCGCGATCATCCCGTCGCGCGACCACACGGGGCTGCCCATCCATTTCCATTCCTCGACGATGCCGTCATCGGCCGCGAGGATCGTCTGGCGGAGGTCCGCGAAGAGCGGACCGCGCCAGTCGGCGATGCCGGCGATCAGCGCGTCGATGCGCTCCGACGGTTGCAGGTCCGTTGCACTCATGCGCGGGCCTCCGTGCGTTCGTCGGGGCGGGCCAGCACCTGTTCGAGCGACTCGAAGAACCGTACCCAGCCGTGCTGCGCGCCGCGGTATGCCTGCTCCTGATCCGCGCGGAAGCCGACCTGCTCCATGCGCAGGTGCGTGCCGGCCGGCGTCGGCGTGAGCGTCCACGTGACGACGCTTTCGAGACCGTACGCGGCCCATGTGTAGGACAGCGCGCGCGGCGGCTCGATCGTCAGGACCGTGCAGTCGACCGAGCCCCAGTCCGCGCGGAAGCTGAAGGCGCGGCCCGCGACGGGCTCGAAGTCGCTCTTCATCAGCCACGCCTCGATCAGGTGCGGTTGCGTGAGCGCGCGCCAGATCTTCTCCGGCGGATGGGGCAGCTCCCGTTCGACGACGACGGAGCGCGTTTCGGTAGTGGCTTGGTTCATTGATCCATCCTCTTGAGCAGATCTTCGAGGGCGTCGAACCGGTTCTGCCAGAAGCCTGCCATCTGGCTCGTCCAGTCGATCAGCGGGGCCAGCGCTTGCGGCTGTGCGCTGTAGTGCGTCTGCCGGCCTTCGTGACGGTCATTCACGAGCCCGGCCTGCTTCAGTACGCCGAGATGCTTCGACACGGCCGGCTGCGAGACGCCCGCATGGGCGGTCAGCGCGGCAACCGTGAGCTCGCCCTCCTCGCACAGCCGCTCGAAAAGCGCGCGGCGCGTCGGATCGGCAAGCGTCCTGAAAAGCATGTCGTGAGCGTTCTGCATGTCCAAATTCATAACCCGTTGGTTATGGATTGGAGAATATCTGCTGAACGGCAAGAGTCAAGAAGGAATTTCGCGGATGCCGATGCGTGCCGTTGCCGCATGCGGGCACGCTTCGCGTCGGGCGCAATCGCGCCGGAAGCGGACGTGCCGAAGGCTTCGCTTGCCGCCGGATCACGCCTGCTTTGCCCGTCCGGACTCGAGTGTTTGCTCTAATTCATGATGGCGGCCTCGCGTCCGAAAGCCGCCTGCAAGACTGGGCCATGCGCTGTTCCACAGTTCGGGAAACGATCGGGATCGGCCGGCCCTGTTTTTGTGCATGCGCGAAGCGGCTCGGCCCGCATCGCATCGTTTGACCACATAGTGCGACTCGGGCCTGCGTCCACACCCGGTCGCGAAGCACGCATGCGCATGGCCGGTCCGCGACGTCATCGCGCACGTTCCGGCGCTGCGACGAACGACTCGTGCGCGCGAACGCCGCGCATCGTCGTGCCGTCGTGTCGCGAACCGGTTCCCTCGCCGGCGGCCGCCGCTCGCCGCGTTCACCGTGCGCCACGCGCAATTCCGCACGCCGATGTCAGAACTGACAGCTATGGAAACTGGCAGCTACCTGAACGGCACCGACGCCCTACGCTCGTCACCGCTCGCGGCCCCACAAGGGTTGTGGGCTCCAGCAACGTCGTCTCTCCTAAAAAGGACTCCCGATGAAAAGGAATGCCCGGTTTGCCCTGCCCCTTCCTTCGCCCCGCCACCTTGCGTGCGCATGGCCGCTCGTGCTCGCCGCCGGCGCAGCGCACGCGACGACGGACTGGGTCGACACCCACACGAAGGCCTTTCTGACCGGCCCGCAGTTGATGGCGCGCAGCGCGGCGCCGTCGCTCGAACTCGCGGCCGGCGAGACGACGGACGTCGTCGTCAGCCTGAAGCTGCGCAACGCCGCGCAGCTCAAGCAACTGGCGCGCGACGTGAACCGGCCCGGCAGCGCGCATTACCGCCAGTACCTGACGCACGAACAGTTCCTCGCCAGCTACGCGCCGACCGACGCGCAGGTGAAGTCGGTCGTCGACTATCTGCGCAAGAGCGGCTTCGTGAACATCGAGGTCGCGCCGAACCGGCTGCTGGTGTCCGCGCGCGGCACGGCCGGCACGGTGAAGACCGCGTTCAACACGTCGCTCGTGCACTTCGAGTACGCGGGCCGCTCGGGCTTCGCGAACGCATCGACCGCGCAGGTGCCGAGCGCGCTCGGCAACATCGTCGGCTCGGTGCTCGGGCTGCAGAACGTCGCGCGCGCACGGCCGATGCTGCGCATCGGCAACGTGGCGAAGCCGCAAGCACTCGCGGCCGGCACGGCGACGGGCCACTATCCGAAGGAATTCCCGGGCCTCTACAACGCGACCGGTGTGCCGACCGCGGCCGGCGTGACCGTCGGCATCATCACGATCGGCGGCGTGTCGCAGACGCTGCAGGACCTGAAGCAGTTCACGTCGAGCAACGGTTACGGCACGGTCTCGACGCAGACCGTCAAGACCAACGGCACCGGCACGAGCGGCAGCTACAGCGACGACCAGGACGGCCAGGGCGAATGGGATCTCGACAGCCAGTCGATCGTCGGCTCGGCCGGCGGCCAGGTCGGCAAGCTCGTGTTCTACATGGCCGACCTCAACGCCTCGGGCAACACGGGGCTCACGCAGGCGTTCAACCGCGCGGTGTCGGACAACACCGCGAAAGTGATCAACGTGTCGCTCGGCTGGTGCGAAACCGACGCGAACGCAGACGGCACGCTCGACGCCGAGGAGCAGATCTTCACGACGGCCGCGGCGCAAGGCCAGACGTTCTCGGTGTCGTCGGGCGACGAAGGCGTGTACGAGTGCAACAACCGCGGCTATCCGGACGGCTCGAACTACACGGTGTCGTGGCCGGCTTCGTCGCCGCACGTGCTCGCGATCGGCGGCACGACGCTCTACACGACGTCGGCGGGCGCGTTCTCGAACGAAACGGTGTGGAACGAAGGCCTCGACGGCAACGGCAAGCTGTGGGCGACGGGCGGCGGCGTCAGCACGATCCTGCCCGCGCCTTCGTGGCAGTCGGGCAGCAGCCGTCAGTTGCCGGATGTCTCGTTCGACGCCGCGCAAAGCACGGGCGCGTACATCTACAACTACGGCCAGTTGCAGCAGATCGGCGGCACGAGTCTCGCCGCGCCGATTTTCACGGGCTTCTGGGCGCGCCTGCTCGCGGCGAACGGCACGGGCCTCGGTTTCCCGGCCGGCAACCTGTATCGCGCGATTCCGTCGAACCGGTCGCTCGTGCGCTATGACGTCGTGTCGGGGAACAACGGCTATCAGGGGTATGGCTACACCGCCGGCACCGGCTGGGATCTGACGACCGGCTTCGGCAGCCTGAACATCGCGAACCTCAATCAGCTGATCAAGTCGGGCGGGTTCTGAGCGATATGTGAAGGCCGGCGCGCGGCAGCAGTTTGCCGCGCGCCGGCCTGGTCGCGTTCAGGTCGCGCGGTATTCGCGCATCACCCTACTCCGTCGCCCGCTCCTTCACAGGCTCCGGTGCGGCCGGCACACCGATCCGATGCGACGGCGCAAACAGCCGCAACCCGCTCGCGACGCTCGCGGCCCCCGCGAATCCCGCACCGAGCATCAGCGCGAGCGTCGGCCCGTGACGCCCCGCGATCCCGAACGACAGCGCGACGAGCGCCGCGCCCGTTGCCTGCCCGATCAGCCGCGCGGTCGCGATGATCCCGCTCGCGCCGCCGCTGCGCTCGGGCGGCGCGCTCGACATCAGCGCCTTCAGGTTCGGCGACTGGAAGAAGCCGAAGCCCGCGCCGCACAGCATCATCCGCCAGCCGATGTCGAATACGTTCGGCGCCGCCGGCAGTGCGGCGAGCGACACCATGCCCGCGCTCAGCAACGCGAGCCCGATCGCACCGAGCAGGCCGGGCGGGTATCGATCCGACAGGCGGCCCGCGATCGGCGCGGCGAGCGCGACGATCGCCGACCACGGCGTCATCAGGAACCCCGTCTCGACCGCGTTGCGATGCAGGACGGTTTCGAAATAGAACGGCAGCGACACGAACGCGAGCCCCTGTGCGGCGAACGCGCACACGGCGGTCAGCGCGGACAGCGTGAACACGGGCCGGCGAAACAGGTCGACCGGCAGCATCGGCGCCGGGTGCCCGGCCTGGCGGCGGATCAGCAGCCAGCCGAACGCGAACGCAACCGCAGCAGCCGCGAACACCACGGAAAGCGGCCCGCGCTGCGCGAATTCGCCGAGCGCGAAGATCAGCGACGCGAACGTGATCACGTTGAACAGTGCGGCGACCGGATCGAACGCGTGCTTGCCGCGCGCCGTCTGCGGCAGCGACGGAATCGCCACCGCGAGCGCGAACACGCCGAGCGGCACGTTCACCGCGAACAGCCACGGCCATGCGGCGACCGACAGGATCAGCGACGCGATCGTCGGCCCCACCGCGAACGACACGCCGACGACGAGCGCGTTGAAGCCGACGCCGCGCCCGAGCCGGTGCGCGGGAAACAGGCCGCGGATCAGCGCGACGTTGACGCTCATGATCGCGCTCGCGCCGAAGCCCTGCACGATCCGCGCGGCCGTCAGCATCGGCAGCGTCGACGCGAGCGAACAACCGAGCGATGCGAGCGTGAACACCGCGAGCCCGGCGATATACACGCGCTTGTGGCCAACGATGTCGCCGAGCGACGCGAACGGCAGCAGCGTCGCGACCATCGCGAGCTGGTACGCATTGATGATCCACACGGACGCAGCCGGCGACGCATGCAGGTCGGCGGCGATCGCGGGCAGCGCGGTGTTCGCGATCGCGGTGTCGAGCGTCGCGAGCGCGACGGCCAGCAGCACGGCGGACATCGCGCGCCAATTGACGGCCGGCTCCCGGGCGCCGGCGGGGGAAGTGAATTCGGACAAGATGAGGCTCGGCTGACGGGCGACGCGCGGCGTCGCGGATTGAGCGGCGCGGCGGCGTGCGTTCCGGACGGCAAGACCGGCGCGCGCTGCCGCGATCCGTATTGTTGCAGAGCCGTCTCGAACGTGCAGGCGGCCGCCTCGTCAGTCAGCGAAACGAAAGCTTGCGCGATGCCGTGCTTGATGCGCGGTATCGTTGAGCGCACAACGATCTACGAGTCGGCGAGCGCCGGCTGGCATTCCGGGCGCGTGCCCGTCTTCGTCGTGTCGGCGCGGGCGGCCGGCCCGGCCGCGTCTGCCGGCGGCACCGCGCATCGGAATCGCACCGATGCGCCGATGCTCGGCATGCGTGCGCTGCCGTCGCGCCAGATCGGATCAGGTCACCGCGCGTCGCGCATTGCGTCCGCGCAGCCATTCGAGCGCGAGCAGCAGGCTCGTCGAGAAGATGATCAGGATCGTCGCGAGCGCGGCGATCGTCGGGCTGATGTTCTCGCGGATGCCCGTGAACATCTGGCGCGGCAGCGTCGTCTGGTCCGCGCCCGCGAGGAACAGCGTGACGACCACTTCATCGAACGACGTCGCGAACGCGAACAGCGCGCCCGACATCACGCCCGGCGCGATCACCGGCAGCGTCACGCGGAAAAACGTCGACACCGGATTCGCGCCGAGCGACAGGCTCGCGCGCACGAGATTGTGGTTGAACCCCTGCAGCGTCGCGGCGACCGTCGTCACGACGAACGGCACGCCGAGCGCCGCGTGCGCGGCGATCAGCCCCGTATAGGTATTCGCGAGCCCGAGCGGCGCGAAGAACAGGTACATGCCGACGCCGACCACGACGACCGGCACGATCATCGGCGACAGCAGCACGGCCATCAGCAGTGCCTTGCCGCGGAAGTCGGCCTTCGTGAGACCGATCGCGGCGAGCGTGCCGAGCACGGTCGCGACGACGGTCGCCGACGGCGCGACGATGAAGCTGTTCTTCGCGGCCATCCGCCACTCGTCCGACGCGATCAGGTTCTCGTACCAGCGCATCGAGAAGCCCGGGATCGGATAGACGAGGAACGTGCTCGACGAAAACGACAGCGGCACGATCGCGAGCACCGGCAGGATCAGGTACAGCAGCGTCAGCACGACGAGCACGCGCAATGCGACGTACCACGCGCGCTCGACGAACGACATGTGCGGCGCAAACAGCGGCCTGGCGAGCAGTTTCATGGGTCGAATCCCTTTCCGTTCCGTTGTTGCGCTTAGCCGAGGCTCACGTTCGAGCGGGTGAAGCGGCCGTAGATCGCGTACAGCACGAGCGTCGCCGCGAGCAGCAGCCCGCCGAGCGCGCACGCCATGCCCCAGTTGATCGTCACGTTCGTGAAGTACGCGACGTAGTAGCTGACCATCTGGTCGTTCGGCCCGCCGAGCAGCGCGGGCGTGATGTAGTAGCCGATCGCGAGGATGAACACGAGCAGCGCGCCCGCGCCGACGCCCGGATAGGTCTGCGGCACGTACACGCGCCAGAACGCGGCGAACGGATGGCTGCCGAGCGATACGGCCGCGCGCTGGTAGGTCGGCGGGATCGACTTCATCACGCTGTACAGCGGCAGGATCATGAACGGCAGCAGGATGTGCGTCATCGAGATATACACGCCGACGCGGTTGAACAGCAGCGTCAGCGGATGCGAGATCAGCCCGCTGCCGATCAGCGCCGTGTTGATGAGCCCTTCGCTCTGCAGCAGCACGATCCACGCGGCGACGCGCACCAGCACCGAGGTCCAGAACGGAATCAGCACGAGAATCATCACGAGGTTCGCACGCCGCTCCGACAGCGTCGAGATCCAGTATGCGAGCGGGTAGCCGAGCAGCAGCGCGAACAGCGTGACCGCGACGCCGATCACGAACGTGCGGCCGAAGATCGCGAGATAGATCGACTGGTCGGGATCGGCCTGCACGATGTGGCCGAAGCCGTCCTGTTTGTGGTCGAGCGCGGCGAGCAGGTAGAACGGCGAAACCGTGCTGCCGTTCTTCGCGATGGCCTGCCAGTACGCCGTGTCGCCCCAGCGCGAATCGAGTTCGACGAGTTTCGTGCGCGTCTGCGCAGGCGTGAGCGTCGATTCATTGTCGCCCTTCAGCGGCATCGCGCGCGCCGTCTTCGCGACGAGCGAGCGATAGCCGGGAATCTCGGTGTTCAGGCGCCGCGCGAGCGCGCCCATCGCCTCGCTGTCGGCCACCTTCGTCATGTCGGCCGCGAGCGCGACATACGCGGCGTCGGCCGGCGACGCCTTGCGGTCCCAGCCGGATAGCGCGGCGACCGTGTTCGGCAGCGCGGTTGCGATCTCGGGGTTCTGCACCGCGCGCGTGAGCAGCGTGCCGATCGGTACGACGAAGATCAGCAGCAGGAAAATCGCGAGCGGCGCGACCAGCAGCAGCGCCATCGTGCGCTTGCGGGCCTCGGCAGCCTTCAGCTCGCGCTTGAGCGCGGCGCCCGACGAGGAAGGCGCGATCGTCATCGTATTCAACGGGTCTCTCCGGCCGGGCACGCTCCGGCGGAATGCCGCGCGACGCGATCGACGCGCCGCGCGGCGGGTTGCATCAGGATGCCTGAACGGTTACTTCGTCGCCCATGCGGCGAAGCGCTGCTCGAGCTCGTCGCTGTGGTCGGTCCAGAAGCCGATATCTTCCAGCACCGCGTTCTTGCCGTTGGCCGGCGAGTTCGGCAGGTTCGCGAGCGTCTTCGCGTCGAGCGACTTGATCGCGGCGATGTTCGCGGGGCCGTACGCGATGTGCTGCGCATACGCCTGCTGCGGCTTCGGCGTCAGCGAATACGCGATGTACTGCTCGGCCAGTGCCTTGTTCGGCGAGCCCTTCGGAATCGCCCAGTAGTCGAGGTCGTAGATGCTGCCGTTCCACACGACCTTCAGGTTCTTGCCTTCCTTCTGCGCGGCATCGATGCGGCCGTTGTACGCGGTCGACATCACGACGTCGCCGGCGACGAGGAACTGCGGCGGCTGCGCGCCCGCTTCCCACCACTGGATGTACGGCTTCAGCTCGTCGAGCTTCTTGAACGCGCGGTCCTGGCCGGCCTTCGTGCCGAGCACCTTGTACACGTCCTTCGTCGCGACGCCGTCGGCCATCAGCGCGAATTCGAGGTTGTAGCGCGCGCCCTTGCGCATCCCGCGCTTGCCGGGGAATTTCTTCACGTTCCAGAAATCGGCCCAGCCGGTCGGTGCCGACTTCAGCTTGTCCGCGTTGTACGACAGCGCCGTCGACCACACGAAGAAGCCGACGCCGCACGTTTGCGGCGATTCCGGAATCAGGTCGGACTTCTTCGCGATCTTCGACCAGTCGAGCTTCTCGTACAGCCCTTCGTCGCAACCGCGGTTCAGGTCGCCCGACTCGACTTCGACCACGTCCCAGTTGACGTGCTTCGCCTCGACCATCGCCTTCACCTTCGCCTGCTCGCCGTTGTATTCGACGGCGGTGACCTTGTTGCCGGTTGCCTTCTCGAACGGCTGGTTGAACGCGACCTTCTGCGCGTCGCCGTTCGCGCCGCCGAAGTTGACGACCGTGAGTTCGGCGGCCGTTGCCGATGCGCCGACTACGGCGAGCGCCAGTGCCAGCGCGGTGCGACGCGCCGTGAAGCTTGCTCGTTTCATGATGGTTCCTCTCCTCTCGTGGTGGAAGTGGGCAGTTGTTGTTGACGACGTGCTGCGGTAAATCGGGGAAACCCTGTTCATGCGAACACGCGCAGGTGCTCGGGCGCGAATGCAAGCGAGACCGGCGCGCCGGGCGAGAACGCATCGAGCGCGCCGGTACCGAGCGGCACCTTCACGAAGCATTCGTCCTGGCCCGGCAGCGCGCAGCGCATGCGCACGTGATCGCCGAAATAGATGAGGCTGCGCGCCTCGCCGGTCAGCCGGTTCGCGGCCGCGCCGTTCGCATGCCCGTTCGCGCCGTGCGCGGCGAGGCTCATGCGTTCGGGGCGGATGCACGCGACGGCCGACGCGCCCTCGGCGGCTTCGCCGATATGACGGCCGACGAGCTTCGTGCCGTCGTCGAGCCGGAACTCGCAGAATTCGCCGTCGACGCTCGCAATGGTGCCGCGCAGCCGGTTGCTGTCGCCGATGAAGTTCGCGACGAATTCGTTGCAAGGCGATTCGTACAGGCGGTCGACGGTGTCGAGCTGCTGCACGATGCCCTTGTCGAACACGGCCACACGATCGGACATCGTCAGCGCCTCGCCCTGGTCGTGCGTCACGTACACGAAGGTCACGCCGAGCTTTTCGTGCAGCGCCTTCAGTTCGTACTGCATGTGTTCGCGCAGCTGCTTGTCGAGCGCGCCGAGCGGCTCGTCCATCAGCACGAGCTTCGGCTCGAACACGAGCGCACGCGCCAGCGCGATACGCTGCTGCTGGCCGCCCGACAGCTGCGCCGGGTAGCGTTTCGCGAAGCGCTCCATCTGCACCATCTTCAGCGCATGCGCGACGCGCTCCGTGCGCTCGGCGGCCGGCAGCTTGCGCACGGTCAGCGGATACGCGACGTTCTGCTCGACCGTCAGGTGCGGGAACAGCGCGTAGTTCTGGAACACCATGCCGATGTTGCGCTTGTGCGGCGGCACGTTGTTCAGGAGTTCGCCGTCGAGGCGGATCTCGCCGCCGGTCGGAAACTCGAAACCGGCGAGCATCATCAGGCAGGTCGTCTTGCCCGAACCCGACGGCCCGAGCAGCGTCAGGAATTCCCCTCGGTGGATATCGAGGTCGAGCGATTTGACGACCAGCGTTTCACCGTCATAGGTCTTCCGCACGCCGCGAAAGCTGACGATCACATCATCGGACTTCATCATGCTGTCCCCTTGCGTCGCGACAATCGTTTTTGAGATGCGATCCACTATACGGTGCGCACGGTTCTATACTAGGGAACCATTTCAATATTCCAAGTAGGACCACTTTGGATACCGTGATCCTTGCCGACTGGCTCTCCGCCCGCCTCGACCGCGGCTCGTCCGAGCCGATGTACCGGCAGTTGCTGCAACAGATGCAGCAGGCCATCCTGACCGGAGAATTGGGGCCAGGAACAAAGCTGCCCAGTTCCCGGACGCTCGCGGCGGACCTGTCGATCGCGCGCAATACCGTGCTGCACGTGTACGACCAGCTGACGGCCGAAGGCTATGTGCTGACGACGACCGGCAGCGGCACCTACGTGGCCGACACGCGGCCGGACGCCGCCGCGATTCGCGCGCCGGGCGCCGCGCCGCCGCCGTCCGACGCCGGCGCGCTGCCGCCGCCGGACGCGCAGGGCAGCCTGTCGATGCGCGGCCGGCAACTGATCGAGCACGCGGGCGTGTCGCGGCGCCAGTGGGGTGCGTTCATGCCGGGCGTGCCGGACGTGTCGGAGTTTCCGAGCCGCACGTGGAGCCGCCTGCAGGCGCGGCTGTGGAAGGACGCGAACCCCGAGCTGCTGACCTATGCGCCGGGCGGCGGCTACCGGCCGTTACGGCGCGCGCTCGCCGATTACCTGCGCGTCGCGCGCTCGGTCAAATGCTCGCCGGACCAGGTGATCATCACGACCGGCATTCATCAGTCGATCGATCTCGCGGTGCGGCTGCTGTCCGACATCGGCGATCGCGCGTGGGTCGAGGAACCGTGCTACTGGGGCGTGCGCAGCGTATTGCAGGCGGCCGGCCTCACGCTCGCGCCGGTGCCGGTCGACCAGGAAGGGCTCGCGCCGCGTGCCGGCGACATGCAGCATCCGCCGCGGCTCGTGCTCGTCACGCCGTCGCATCAGTACCCGCTCGGGATGGTGATGAGCCTCGCACGGCGCCGGATGCTGCTCGAATACGCGCGTCAGCACCGCTGCTGGATCATCGAGGACGACTACGACAGCGAATTCCGCTACGGCAGCCGCCCGCTCGCGTCGCTGCAGGGGCTCGACGACGGCGGCCGCGTGATCTACGTCGGCAGCCTCGGCAAGATGCTGTTCCCGGGCCTGCGGATGGGCTACATGGTCGTGCCCGAGCATCTGGTCGACACCTTCCGCACCGGGCTGTCGGAGCTGTACCGCGAGGGCCAGCTGATGCAGCAGGCCGTGCTCGCCGAATTCATCATGGACGGCCACCTGACGTCGCACGTCAGGCGCATGCGCACGCTGTACGGCGAGCGCCGGCAACTGATGATCGACGCGATCCGAGCGCGCTTCGGCGACGCGCTGCCCGTGATGGGCGACGAGGCCGGCCTGCACCTGGTGCTCGGCCTGCCCGACACGTGCGACGATCGCGCGGTCACGCAGAGCGCATTCGACGCGGGCGTGATCGTACGCCCGCTCACCAGCTACTACAGCAACCTCGACACCGCTCGGCGCGGCCTGCTGCTCGGCTATGCGTGCGTCCCGCACGAAAGCATCGGGCCCGCGTTCGACACGCTCGCGGATACCATCGAGCAGCATCTGCCGCGGCACATCACGCGCGCGGCATAAGGCCGGTCACATGCGGCGGCGCCCGCGTTACTGCGCGCTGCCCGCGCCGCGATCGAGCGACGCCGCGCGCACGGCTTCGCCGGGCTTCGTGAACATGCGCTGCCGCAGTGCGGCGATCTGCGCGTCGCGGTCCGGCGGCGACAGGCCGGCCGACTCGATCTGCGCACGCTGTGCCGCATAGTCCGCGTAGCGGCTCTGCCACGATGCGTCGTCCTGCTGCATCTGCGCGACGCGTGCGGCGGCCTCGGGCCCGAGCGTCTGCGTCAGTTGCGCGCGCATCGCATCGGGCGTCGCCCCGCTCTTCTGCAACTGCGCGATCTGGTCGATCGCGGCCCGCTGCCGGTCGACCCGCTGCTGCGCCGCGCGTTCGTCGGCCGGCATCTGCTGCTCGAGCGCCGCGAGCCGTTCGGCCTTCTGCGCATCGGTCAGCGTGCGATCCTGCGCGATCTTCAGCCGTGCGAGATCGTAGCGCTGCCGCCACTGCTCCACGCCGAAGAACGGCTGACTCCAGTCGCCGAGCGTGCGATACGCGATCGACGCGCGCTGGTCGAGCGCGAGCTGCAGCGCGCCCAGGTCGGACTTGTCGACCGCGCCGGCATCGCGCAGTTTCGCGAGCGCGTCGAGATACGCGCGATACCGGCGCCACACGTCGAGCGCGTCGGCCTGCGCAGCCGTACCGTCGAGCTGCGCGGCAATCTCGCGCGCGACGAGCGCATCGAGCGCGGCCGCACTGAGATCGCTCTGCGCGGTCAGGCAGTAATCGAAGAAATCGCGTACCGCGCGCACCTTCGCGAGATGGCCGCCGGCATCGAGCGGCAGCCGCGGCGCGCTGGAACCGGCCAGCGACGACGGCAGGCCCGCGCTCGCCGGCACGGCGGCCCGCGGCGGTGCCGCAGCCACGCCGCCCACCGCCGCAGCATCGGGCGACTCGCCGGTGCTACCCGTATCGCGATGCCATCCCGCACCGCTCCACATCGCGACGCCGACGATCGCCGCCAGCCCCGCGACACCGTAGACCACAGCGCGCCGCGCCCGCGGCGCGCGCCCTTCACGTGCCGTCATCGATTACACGCCCGCCAGTTTCAGCCGGTTCGCATGCGTGCGGATCACCGCGACCGGATCTTCCGCATACGCGCCGCGCACGCCAAGCAACTGGTTGATCTCGTCGATATGGTTCCACTTGTAGCTCGTGCTCAGCACCTGGCCGTACAGCGCGCTGCACTTCGACACGAGCCCGTCGTTCTGGCCCGAGCCGCGGTTGATCATCACCGTGCCCGTGCCGAACAGCGCGAGCGTCGACAGATCGAGCGCGTTCGCCGGGTCGACGAGCGGAATGGTGCTCGTATCCGTCGCACCCGTGACACCGAACACGGAGAGCGTCGGCTGGATCGCCGTGCCGGCCCACGAATACAGCAGATGCGTGTTGCCGCCGACGGTTTCCGTCGGTGCGCCGGTCTGGCAACTGCCCGGCGCGCCAAGGCCCGCGCTCGGATAGTTCTGGTTGTACGTGGCGGCCTGTGCGGTCGTCAGCGTCTTCAGCGACGCGAGCGCGTCCTGGTTCGTGTTGTGACTGCTGCTCGTCAGGATTCCGAACACATTGACGAACGCGGCGATCACCGACGACGAAAGCCCGGTCGGATCGTATGCGAGCACGCTCTGCACGAAGTCGGCGAACTCGGAGCCGCGATGCGGCGTGCCGATCGTCGTCACCGACGCGACGAGATCGGGCGCGACGGCCGCGACATAACGCGACGTGAGCCCGCCCTGGCTGTGACCGACGAGATTGACCTTGGTCGCGCCCGTCGCGGCGAGCACCGTCTTCACGTAAGCGAGCAGCTGTTCGCCGCGCCCGTTCGGGCCGTCATCGCTCTGGAAGCCCGACAGGTTCGCGACGTAGACGGTCGCGCCATGCTGCTGCAGGTCTTCCTGGATGCCGTACCAGTACTCGAGCACGCCCGCGTACTTGTCGGTGCCCGTGAGCCCGTGCACGAGGATGATCGGATAACGCGTCGTCGCGTAGTCGTCGGCGGGCCCGGTCGCCGCCATCGCCGCGTGCGTCGTCGCAAGCGTCATCACCGCGGTCGTCCCCGCGAACGGCGCGACGCTCATCGCGCATGCCACTGCCCCTGCCACCACCCTGGAACGCATCGATCTGGCCATGCATGTTCTCCTGATTATTGTGCTGCCGGTACGAATGAACTCGAATCGACGCACGCGGCACCCTCGTGTGCGCCGTGACCGTCGAATGCCGGAGTGAAACACGAGCGGCCAACGTTTGCGCCCCGACTAGACACGGTTCTCTAATCGGTTGACGCGCCCCGCCCGTTCGGGCGGGGCTGCGTTCATGTGCGCGCATGCTGCAACGCACACGCGCAACGCGCTACAGCTTTGCGCTCACGCGTACCCATGCGGTACGGCCCGGCTCCATCACCGGCGCGTTCGCGGGATAGCCGAAGCCGGCATTACCCGCGAGGTTCAGATGCTCGGTGTAGGCCTTGTTCAGCACGTTGTCGACGCCGACCGAGACCTGCACGGTCTTGCTGACGTTGTATTGCGTATGCAGCGACAGCACGCCGAATCCGGCGCTCGGGCCGAAGTCCTTGCCGACCACGTTGCCCTCGTTCAGCGCATAACGATGCTGCGGCGCAACGATCCGCCACAGGCCGCCGGCCGACCACGCGCCGCGCGTGTATTCGAGCCCGATGCGCGCCTCGAGCGGCGGCATTTGCGGCAGCGGATCGCCGCTCGCCACGTTGCGCCCCCATGCATACGCGAGCGACGTCTCGACGCGCAGCGGCGCAACCGGCCGCCACGACACGCCTGCTTCGCCGCCCATGATCTGCGCGTTGACGTTGGTCGCCTGCGTGGTCGGGCCCATCATGCCGGCCGCGTAGTTGAACAGGATGAAGTCCTGCACGTAGCCTGCGTAGGCCGACACCCACGCATCGAACCGGTCGCTCTTGTATTGCGCGCCGATGTCGAGCTGCGTGGTCTTCTCCGGCTGCACCGCCGAGAATGCGTTGACCGAACCGGTCGGCCCGCGCTTCGCGGAGAACAACTCCCAGTAGTCGGGATAGCGCTCCGCATGACCGATCCCCGCGTACCACGTGACGGGCAGCGACGCGAGATCGCGCTCGTAGCGCACGAAGCCGCTCGGCAGCACACGTGCGCGGTCGTCGTCGAAGGTCGGGTTGGGTTTTTTCATCATCATCCCGCTCGTCGTCGCGCGCTTGTCGCGTGCGCTCGCATAGTCGACACGCGCGCCGCCGATCACGCGCGACACGTCGCTCGCGTACCACGTCAACTCGCCGAACGCGCCCGCGTTCCACATCGTCGCCTGCGCATCCCACGGCTGGTCGCCGTAGTTCTGCCGCCCCATCGCCGAGCGCGAATCGAGCCGGTTCGACTGCGCGTCGACACCCGTCACGAGCTTGAAGTCGTCGCCGAAACGGAACGTCGCGGCAGCGCGCGCGCCGACCGTGCGGCGGCGCACCTCCGACGCCATCCGCATCGGCATGCTGCTGGTCGGGTCGGGCTGCCGCAACGTGTAGTTGTCCATCACGTGGTCGGCTTCGTTGTAGTACACGCGTGCCTCGATCCGGTCGAGCACGTCGCCGAGATGCCGCTTGTCGAACGACAGGCCGAACGTCTCGCGGCGAAAATGCGCGCCGTCCATCCCGCGGCCCGCATACTTCGCGTAGCCGTCGCCCGTGCCGGCCGTCAGTTCGACCCGCGTATGGTCGTCGGGCGTCCAGCCGAGCGCCGCATCGGCGTTCCACTTGTCCCACTGCGACGGCACCGTGTTGCCGTTGCCGTCCTTGTAGTCCTGCGAATGCGCGTGGTTCGCGGTCACACGGCCATAGACGTCCGGCGTGCCGGCCGTCACGTCGATGTTCTGGTCGTTGCGACCGAACGAGCCGCCGACGAGGCTGCCCTCGAAACGCATGCCCGGCTTGTCGAAACGCGGCGTCACGCGCTCGAACAGCACGGTGCCGGCCGACGCGCCCGGGCCGTACAGCACGGTCTGCGGCCCCTTCACGACGGTGACCTTGTCATAGCTTTCCGGCGCGATGTACGACGTCGGCGCATCCATCCGGTTCGGGCAGGCACCGAGCGTCGGCATCCCGTTCGCCAGGATATTCAGCCGCGAACCGAACATCCCGCGCAGCACGGGGTCGCCGTTCGTGCCGCCGCCGCGGATCGACGTGAAGCCGGGGATCGTCTTCAGGTAATCCGCGCCGTCGCTGGCGGGCAGCGGCTGGCGCGGCGCCTTCGGATCCGTGACGACGACGAGCGGCGTCGTCAGCGGCGACGCGACGACCTCGACGGGCGGCAGCAGCGCGGCCGCGTCGTCCGCAGGCGCGCCGGCCGCGCGAGCCGTTTCGGCCGCGGCAGCGGTCGCGGCCAGCGCGCCGACGGCGAGCGCGGGAACGGTGAGTTTCAACATGCGCGGCACGCGCCGCGCACAGGCATTGCGTGACGCCCGCGGCGCACGCAACTGGAAAATGGTCATGATCGAAAGCCCGAGTGACGCCCTCCACGCGGCCTCGACGGGCCGCACGGATATCGGCGGTGGAAAGAACGGAAGACAGCGCGTCAGGCGCGCTCGGGCGGTGCGCGTGGATACGCGCGCGGATAGCGGTCGGCGCGCGCCGCGACGGCTGGCGACGCGGCGGCGGAAACGGAAACGACGGAAACGGAAGCGAACGACGCGGCGGCAGGCGCGCCGATCGCGGGGCTGTGTGCGAAGAATCCGCAATAGCCGCACGCATCGAGATGCAGCGCATGATCGTGCATGCGGCCCGCATCGGGCGACCGATGCGCGCCGTGCTCTGCACTGCAGACGATCGCGTCGGGTGTGGCCGCCTGCGCGATGCGCCACTGCGACACCAGCGGCGCCGCGATCGCGAACCAGATCGCGAGCACGCCAAGCCAGGCGGTCAGGTGACGATGTCGGTGCAGCATGCGCGGCGGCGAGTAAGCGGAACGTAAAAACAGCCGAGATGTTACAGAATGTTCGCCTCGATGGCCAGCCGCGGATGACGGTAAACGAAGCGGGGCGCATGGTTGTCAACACAACCATGCGCCCCCGCCTGCTGCGCGCGTCCGGAGTGCGGCGATCAGGGCACCATGCGCCGCAGCACGTTATCGCGCCGGATGAAATGGTGGTACAACGTGGCCAGCGCATGCAGGCCGATCACGAAGTAGAACGCGTTGCCGATCAACTCATGCGCTTCCTTGATCGTCGGCCGCAGCGCCTTGTCTGGGCCGAACAGCGTGAACGACACGCCGAGCCAGTCGAGCGACACCGGCTTGCCGCCCATATTGATCATCATGATGCCGAGCAGCGGCTGCGCGATGATGAACACGTAGAGCGCCAAATGCGCGAGCTTCGAGAGCCAGCGCAGCAGCGCGGCCTGCGGAATGGCTTCCGGCACGCGGCTGACGACCCGCCACAGCACGCGCAGCACCGACAGCACGAGCACGAACGTGCCCGCGGTGAGATGCACGTTCATCCAGAACACCCGGCTGTCGCTGCCTTTCGGCCCGCGGATCTCGATGGCCAGGTACGCCAGCGCGACCAGCAGGAAGATGGCCCAGTGGAAGAAGATCGCGGGCGAGCTGTAGCGCGTCTGTTTCGCGAGGATGTTTTTCATGCTTGGTCTCGTGTTGTATGCGGGGAGGGGCGCATGCCGCAGCCGGCTCTGCGCCCGGCGGAGCTGCCACGATTGTAGCCGCACGGACGTCCGGTTTTGCTCGGCGCGGTCAAATATCCGACGAATCGTCAACACGCACCGCGCGCGGCTGCCATATGGAAAATCCGCATCGCGCACGGGAACGGCTGTGGCACGATGAAGCTTTGGTGTCGACGTTGCGCGCGCATCATGAGCAAGGCGTTCTTCGTTGCGGCCTACCGGCTGACTGCCGCGTTGCTCGCGGTGTCCACGACGTTGCACAGCATCGCCGGCTACTGGGGCATGCCCGCAATTCATCTCGGCAACTTCCTCAGCTATTTCACGCAACTGAGCAGCCTCTATGCGTCGGCGATGCTGACCGCGGGGATCTGGTGCATCGCGCGTCCCGGCTCGGCCCGCTACGAATCGATGCGCGGCGCGGCCGTTTTGTACGTGCTGATCACCGCGATCGTCTACG
Organism: Burkholderia pyrrocinia; assembly: GCF_022809715.1. Lineage (NCBI taxonomy): Bacteria > Pseudomonadati > Pseudomonadota > Betaproteobacteria > Burkholderiales > Burkholderiaceae > Burkholderia > Burkholderia pyrrocinia. Next base: position 105,598 of record NZ_CP094460.1, on the reverse strand, counting down.
AACTGCTGCTCGCACGCCTCGATACGCTGCATCACGTCACACCTGCGTTCAATAACTGGGTGCTGCACCGGATCGTGCCGCTCGTCATGCTGTGCGACTGGCTGTACGTGGAGCCGCGCTCGCCGATCGCACGGCGCAGCGCGTTCGCGTGGCTCGGTTTTCCGGTCGTCTATCTCGGCTATACGCTCGTGCGCGGCGCGCTGGAGAACTGGTATCCCTACCCGTTCGTCGATCCGCGGCCGCATGGCTACCTGCCGGTCGCGATCCAGTGCTCGCTGATCGCGCTCGGCGCGGCGGCGCTCGCATTGGGCATCCGCTGGCTCGGCAATCACGCGAGACAATCCGACACCGCGACGCTGAAGGAAGGATGAAAGCGAAAGAAGGCGGGAGCGTGTGCGCCGCCCGGCGCACACGCGGCGATGCGGCTCGTCAGCCGCCGTTGCGCGGCAGGAAGTTCATCGGATCGACGACCTTGCCGTTCTGGCGGACTTCGAACTCGAACGTCGAACGGCCGTTTGCGTCGGCGCCCATCTCGGCGACCGGCTGGCCCTGGCGCACCGCGTCGCCTTCGTTGACGAGCAGCTTGCCGTTATGACCGTAGGCCGTGATGAGCCCGTTGTCGTGCTTCAGGATCACGAGCGGGCCGTACGCCTTGACGCCGGACCCGGCATAGACCACCCGCCCGTTCGCCGCGGCCCGCACCGAACGGTCGGGCCCGGACGCGGCGATCACGATGCCGCGCGTCTTGCCGGCCGCAAACGGCGCCGTGACGACGCCCGTGGCCGGCCATGCGAGCGAGCCCGGCTGCGCGGCCGCCGCGGGCGGCTGCCCGAACGACGTCGCGGCAGGCGGCGCGACGCGCAGCACCTGGCCGGGCGACACCGCGTCGGTAGGCGCCATGTGGTTCCAGCTCGCCACATCCTGCACGCGCTGCCCGTAGGCGTTCGCGATGCCCGCGAGCGTGTCGCCCGGGTTCACGCGGTAATAGCCGGCGATCACGCCCGGGGTCGCGGCCGACGTCGGCCCCGACGAACGCGCCGGCTGCCAGTTGTCGGTCCACGGCGTCAGCGTACAGCCCGACAGCGCGACGGCCGCGGCGACGAGCGCCGCCTGCGGCAGCCAGTGCGCCAGCGAATCGTGGATGGGAATAGTTTTTCTCAAGGGTCCTCCCGGATTTGCGTCGTTGCGCCGCCCACCGCCCTCCGGCGCGCGACGCACGATGTCCGGCCGGACGGCCGGACCAACCAGTATCCGACCGCTCTCGCGGCCGTCAGTTTCCACAGCGGAACGTCGGCGCGAACGGGCTCACCGGCCCCTTTTTCGCGTCGCTCCGACCGGCAAAGATACCATTTGTCGCGGTCAGGGCCGCGACAGACGCAGGTTCCGGCAACAATCTTGCGGCTTCGCCGATGCGGGCCGGCGGCCCGCGAACCGCACCGCGCGGGCCGTCCGGCGGCCCAGCCGCAGGTCTTCCGCCCGCGTCGCAGCCGTCTGCCGTCTCGGCTCCGTCACATTCTCCCCTTCGATCGCCGCCTATACTCGGTGATGCGCAGCGTAATCCAACGACAACGAGGAGCATGACAATGAACAATGCGACGTTTCTTTCCGTGCAGCTCAATGCGGACGATTTCGCCGGTTCCAGCGGCCTGGTCGAATTGCTCAACCGGCACCTGCTGTTCGCGACCGACGTCGCCGAGGCGGCCGATGCGCTCGTTCAGCTGGCGAGCGTCGCGCACCTGACGGGCGCCACGCGCCACAGCGTCGAGCTGCCGGTCCTTGCGATCGAGCGGCTGCGCGACGCGCTCGACACGCTGAGCGGCTACGACGAAACGTGGCTGCAGGTGCTGGAGCCGGCCGAAGCGCTGTTCCGGGAGATCGGGCGCGGCACGCGCCCGCTGCACTGACTGCCGGCGCCGCAGGCGCCACCAATGAAAACAGCCCGTCGTTTCGCGTTGCGAAACGACGGGCTGTTTGTACTACATGGGGTCAGGTCCGGCCGCCGGGGCGGCCGCGCCATTAACGACCCTTGTAGACCGGTGCGCCGTCAGCGATACGCTTGACTTGCCAGCCGGTCTTTGCTGCGGCCGGAGCGCCGGATTCCTGCGCGGCGGCCGGTTGCGCGCCATAGCCGGTCGTGTCGGCGGCGGCGACGTTCTGTTGCGGGTTCACACGAGCTTCAGCTGCCTGGATGCCTGCCGGGTAGTCCGTGCGGTCGCTGCCCAGCTTGTAGCCGGCCTGTTGCAGTTGAACCAGTTCGGCCTTCACCTGCGCACGGGTAACGGGCGCGTTCTGTTGGGCGAACGAGACGGCGGGAACGGCGAGGACAGCAGCTGCAGCGAACGTTGCGATCAGCGATTTCATGATTACCTCCGGGATTTTTTTTGCTCCGCCGCACACACCATGTCTGCAGCGATGGAACAGAGTTTAGTCCCGACGTCCCCTAGGGAAAACCATGAAAGAGCGAAAACACTGTTTCCCCGGAGCCAACAATGTCGGCATCCGGGATAGAAAAACCCTATTCAAAGAATAGATTTTCGCAACAATGCGCCCGCGGGCCGGTTACGACCAGTTCGCGTGGAAGCTGCCCGGCTTGTCGGTGCGCTCGAACGTGTGCGCGCCGAAGAAGTCGCGCTGTGCCTGCACGAGGTTCGCCGGCAGCCGCTCGGAACGGTAGCTGTCGAAGTACGCGACCGCCGACGCGAACGCCGGCACCGGCACGCCGGCCTTCACCGCGGCGACCACGACGTCGCGCAGCGATGCCTGGTAGTTCGCTGCGATGTCCTGGAAGTACGGATCGAGCAGCAGGTTCGCGAGCGCCGGATCCTTCGCGTAAGCCTCCGTGATCTTCTGCAGGAAGCGCGCGCGGATGATGCAGCCCGCGCGGAAGATCTTCGCGATCGTCCCGAGGTCGAGATTCCAGCCGTACTCTTCGGACGCCGTGCGCAGCTGCGCGAAGCCCTGCGCGTACGAGATCACCTTGCTCAGGTACAGCGCACGGCGCACCGCTTCGACGAACCCGGCGCGATCGCCGTCGAACGGCGCTTCAGTCGGGCCCGACAGGATCTTGCTGGCCGCGACGCGCTCGGTCTTCAGCGACGACAGCACGCGCGCGAACACCGATTCCGTGATGAGCGGCAGCGGCACGCCGAGATCCAGCGCGTTCTGGCTCGTCCACTTGCCGGTGCCCTTCTGCGCGGCGCGATCGAGGATCACGTCGACGAGGTGCTTGCCGGTCTCTTCGTCCTTCTTGCCGAAGATCTTCGACGTGATCTCGATCAGGTAGCTGTCGAGCTCGCCCTGGTTCCATTCGGTGTACACCGCGCCGAGCTCGTCGTTGGTCAGGCCTGCGACGTTCTTCAGCACCGAGTAGCTTTCGGCGATCAATTGCATGTCGCCGTATTCGATGCCGTTGTGAACCATCTTCACGTAGTGGCCCGCGCCATCCGGGCCCATGTACGCGACGCACGGCTCGCCGTCCGACGGTGCCTTCGCGGCGATCTGCTTGAGGATCGGCTCGACGAGGTCGTACGCGTCGCGCTGGCCGCCGGGCATGATCGACGGGCCGCGCAGCGCGCCCTCTTCGCCGCCCGACACGCCGGTGCCGATGAAATGCAGGCCCGATTGCGCGAGTTCCTGGTTGCGGCGGATCGTGTCGGTGAAGTGCGTATTGCCGCCGTCGATCAGCACGTCGCCCTTCTCGAGCAACGGCTTGAGCGACGCGATCGTCGCATCGGTCGCCTCGCCTGCCTTCACCATCATCAGGATCCGGCGCGGCGTTTCGAGCGACGCGACGAATTCCTCGAGCGTGTAGGTCGGCACCAGATTGCGGCCGGGGAATTCGGCGATCAGTTCGTCGGTTTTCTCGCGGCTGCGGTTGTACACCGACACCGCATAACCGCGGCTCTCGATATTGAGTGCGAGATTGCGGCCCATCACCGCGAGTCCGATCACACCGATTGCTTGTTTGCCCATTAGTCAATTCTCCGGAAAAAACAGGGCGCGACCCGACCCGGGCCGCGCGCACAGGCGAAAGGATAGTGGAAACCCGGCGGCGATGCGCGCTTGCGTGTCATTGCTCCGCGTGCGGAAGCCGCCGGAACACGACGCTCAGGTTGTTCGCCGGCATCTCGACGACCTCGATGCAGTCGAGCCCGCGATCGAGTCCGAGCGCGACGACAGTCTCGAGATCGCGCACGCCCCAAGACGGGTCGCGGCTGCGCAACTGCAGGTCGAACGCTTCGTTCGACGGCGCCGTATGCCGGCCCTCGCGACGATACGGGCCGTACAGGAACAGCACGCCGCCCGGCCGCAGCAGGCGCGACGCGCCCGCTAACAGCGCGTCGGTGCAGGCCCACGGCGAGATGTGAATCATGTTGATGCAGACGATCGCGTCGAGCGCGTCGACCGGCCACGACGCGTCGCGCACGTCGAACGCCAGCGGCCCGGCGACGTTCGCGACGCCCGCATGCGCGATCCACGCGGCGATCGAGCGCCGCGCGTGCGCGTCGGGATCGCTCGGCTGCCAGCGCAGGCCCGGCAACGCCTGCGCGAAATGGACGACGTGCTGCCCCGTGCCGCTCGCGATTTCGAGCACGCTGCCGGTCGCCGGCAGCACGCGGCGCAACACGTCGAGGATCGGCCCGCGATTGCGTTCGGCCGCCGGCGCCGACAACCGCGCGGACGGATCGGGCGTAGGTGTCGAGCCGCTCACGATGCGTGCTCCGGTGCGTTGCCCGCGAGGCCCAGCCGCGCAGTCAGTGCGTCGAGCGCCGGTGCGCACTGCGCCTCGACCTTCAGCGTCAGCATCGGATCGGCGCGCGTATGGCCGAGATTGAGCGCGGCGACCGGCTTGTGCTGCGCCTGTGCCCACACGCAGAAGCGGTACCCGGAATACACCATCAGCGACGACCCGACGACGAGCAATGCATCGGCCGCATCGAGCGCCTGCGCGGCCAGCGTCACGCGCTCGCGCGGCACGTTCTCGCCGAAGAACACGACCGCCGGCTTCAGCAGGCCGCCGCACGCGGGGCACGCCGGGATGCGGAACGTGTCGAGCGCGGCCCATTCGAGGTGCGCGTCGCCGTCGGCGGCCGGCTCGGCCTGCGCGCCCAGCAGTTCGGGATTGTCGGCTTCGAGCACGGTTTGGATCGTCGCGCGCGCATGATGCGCGCCGCATTCGAGGCACGTCACGCCGTTGATCCCGCCGTGCAGCTCGATCACGTCGTCGCTGCCCGCGCGCTGATGCAGGCCGTCGACATTCTGCGTGACGAGGCGCTCGATCCGGCCTGCGCGGCCGAGCCGCGCCAGCGCGTCGTGCGACCGGTTCGGCTGCGCGCGGCCAACGACGGGCCAGCCGATCATGCTGCGCGCCCAGTAGCGTCGCCGCGCCGCGTCGGAGCCGAGGAATTCGTGGAGCTGGATCGGCGGCGAGCGCATCCATTGGCCATTACGGTCGCGATAGCCGGGAATGCCGGAATCGGTGCTGATGCCCGCGCCGGTCAGCACGAGCAGGCGCGGATGACGCTCGACAAACGTGTGCAGCGCGTCGAGCGCGGTCGGCTCGACACAGGCGGATAAGGGGTCGTGCAAGGCTTGATCGTTCATGTTGGCAACGCGTGAGCGGGCGCGCCGGCCAGCCGTGCGACCGCACGAGCGGCCCGCGCGCCAGCACATGATACAGAACGCCGCGCGATCCGGCCGGCGCCACGCACGGCAAACCCGCGCACAAAAAAGACGCCCATCGCCGCTCGGCGATGGGCGCTTCAACAATTGATCCATCGGGGTAGTGGATCAACTGACAGCACAATATTGCGGCGTCCGCCGCGCTGAGAATGGCGAACGCTTCCCCTGGACTACGCGTGTTCCGCGATGCCGCACGCATCGTTGCGCCACCGGCTTTCCCGTGCGATCCGGTTCTTCGGGCCCGTCACGCCGACGCAATGCGCGGCGCGCGAACGCATCCGCCGCACGACGACTCGCGTTGCGCCGCGAAATGACGATCCGGGATCAAGGCCGGGGCCATCCGCATGCATTCGCAGTTCATCCCCGACGGCCGACCGGCACCGGTCGGCCTCGTGCGTCACACATGCACGTCGTCGTTCGGAACGAACCCGATTACTCGGATGGAACGGAAAGCCGTGCGCTCACGTCGCCGCGATCAACGGCGAAGCGAATACCCTGGCAGGTCGGCGATTCATATTTGCAACATGACATGTCGCGGTTCGGTCTCTTTTCATTCTCTTGTCCCCGTATTCGATACGTCCGACCCACTGAAGCGATCGCCGGGTCGACTGCACCTGCGATCGCACTCACGGCACGCACAGATATGCAAGGAGCGCACCATGCTTCATGCCGCAAGGCCGCGCGGGCCGCCGAAATGCCGTCGGTGCGAATCGCGCACCGGCAAAAAGCGCGAATGTTTCGGAACTGAAACACGGAACGCGGCCCGACCGACGCCGGCCGGGCTCGCCATCGGGCCGTCCGGGCGCGGCCCCGACGGGCATCGGGGGCGTTGCATCTGCGCGCCGCCGCCAATCGCCTTACAATCGCCCGACGGCGGCTGCACGCGCCTGAACCGACGCGTGCGCCTGGCCTTGCTTCGCGCGGCTCCGCGCCGCCTTGCCCGGAAACCCACCGCGCGTCCGCCTTGCACCGCCTCCAGGGATTCGACATGACCACGCACGCCCCCGCCCGCGCCGACGTCGCACGCCGCGTCTTTTCGGCCGGACAGTTGTCGATCGGCCTCACGCTGCCGCTGCTTCGCAGCGGCAATATCGTCGCCGACTTCAACGAACAGCTCGAACTCGCGGCGCTTGCCGATACGCTCGGCTTTCGCGCACTGTGGATTCGCGACGTGCCGCTGAACAGCGCCGACTATCCCGACCCGGTCGGCCACCTCGACCCGTGGGTGCTGCTCGGTTCACTGGCGTCGCGCACGCGCCGGATCGCGCTCGCCAGCGGCGCGATCGTGCTGCCGCTGCGTCATCCGCTGCATATCGCGAAAGGCGCGCTGTCGGTCGCGACGCTGTCGGGCGGACGCTTCATCCTCGGGCTCGGCTCCGGCGACCGGCCGCCTGAATACGCGGCGTTCGGCGTCGATGCGGAAACGCGGCGCGACCGCTATCGCGCACACTGGGACGTCGTTGCGACCGCGCTCGGCGTGCCGTCGCGCGTGCTGCCCGACGAAGCGCCGCCCGACGCGCCTGAATTCACGCTGCTGCCGCGCGGCGGCGACGCGGTGCCGATGCTCGCGGTCGGCTCGGGCGGACAGAGCGTCGACTGGATCGCGCGGCACTCGATCGGCTGGATGACGTACCACCGCGATCCAGACACGCAGCGCGCCCGTTATTCGATGTGGCGCGCTGCGGTCGACCGGCTCGCGTCGCCGGCCTTGCGTGCGTTCGGCGTGTCGATGCGGCTCGACCTCGCCGCGCATCCCGACGCGCCGGCCACCGCGCTGCCGCTCGGTTATGCCACCGGACGCCGCGCATTGGTCGACATCCTGCGGGACATGCGCGCGGCGGGCACGCATCACGTCACGCTGAATCCGGGAGCGGACCGGCCCGTGCGCGAGGTCATCGAAGAACTCGCCGAGCATGTGCTGCCGTTTTTTCACGACGCGCAGTCGTGATTCTTCAGGAATACGAAACCATCAGATGCGACGTGCGTGTCGCGATGATCGTCGTTTGTTCACGATCGGGCGAACGCTCGCGTAACGACGCACCATTCACGTTCAAAAACCGTTCCCGGTCCACATCTGCACGCCGGGGCACCAACAAGCACGTGTTACAGGACGCTTACGATTCGATAAAAAGGACGTGTCCGCATATCGGACTGTCTACAGGCACGAACAAGCCGCAAACGCCCGCGCCGCCTCGCGCATGCCCGATTTGAATATTCGTCGATGGAACTATTCGGTTCCGATCGCGATCATGTTAACTTCCGTCCATCGTTCAGCTCCGCGGGCCGCGCGCCGATGCGCGCCCGCATGCCTACCCATGCGACATTTCCTCCTCGGCTGGCTACTTGCCGCCGTCGTCTCGGCCGCGCATGCGGCCGCTCCCGCACCGGCCGCCGCGTCGGCCGCTTCCGGCACTGCGCCCGCGCTGACGCCGCAACAGGCCCGGCAGGCACTCGACGTGCTCGAAAACCCGCGCGATCGCGCCCAGGTCGAAACGACGCTGCGTGCGATCGCGGCCGTCGGCGCATTGAGCGCGCCCGCGGTCACGGCAAGCGAAGCGGCTGCGGCCAGCGGCGCGTCGGCTGCCGCCGCGCCTGCCGCGCTCACGTCGAACGGGCTCGCGTCGATGCTCGTCCGCCAGGGCGCGCGCTGGACCACCGAAATCGGCAGCGCGCTGAAGGAATCGCTGCGCTCGCTGCTCGATGTCGGCTCGGTCGGAAGCTGGTGGCATGACAAGCTGGTGCGCGCCGACGGGCGCGCCGATCTCTCTCGCGCGATCTGGATCATCGTCGCCGTGCTCGTGCCCGCGTTCCTGTTCGAATGGTTCGCGAAGCGGCTGCTGCGGCGCGCGCTGGCCGCGCTGGCCGCACGGCGCGCCGACTCGGCGCACGGCACCGCGCCCGATGCCGTCACGTCCGACGACGACAACGCGCCGCCGCCGGAATCATCCGCTCCGCCCGACGCCGCCCACGCTCCCGACACCGCACCCACATCATCGCAAGGTCGCGGCGACGCGCAGCGCCACACCACGCTGCTGCACCGGATGCCGCGCGCGCTCGTCAGCCTCGCGCTGCGCGCGGTGCCACTGCTCGTATTCGTCGGCGTCGCGAGCCTGACGATGTCGATGATCGGCGACGCAGGCACGCCGATCGAATCCGCGCTCGAATCGCTGATCGACATCTACGTGATCGGACGGCTCGTCACGATCGTCAGCCGGCTGTTCTTCCAGCCCGATGCGCGGCAATTGCGGCTGCTGCACATCAGCGATGCATGGGCCGACTTCGCGCAACGCTCGATCGCGCGGATCGTGATCGTGGTCGGCGTGTGCACGGCCGCGGTCGAGATCGCCGCGAACATCGGCCTCAGCGAGGCCGGTCACGTCGCGCTGCTGAAAGCGGTCGCGCTCGTCGGGCACGTGATGATCGCGGCGCTGATCCTGCAGTGCCGCCGGCCGGTCGCCGCGCGGATCCGTGCAGCCGGCGCGGACCGGCCGACCTTCGCGGTAATCGGCAACGCGCTCGCGGACGCCTGGGCGCCCGTGTCGGTATTCATCGTGATGGCGCTGTGGTTCGTGTGGGCGCTCGACGTCCACAACGGCTACCGCGTGCTGATCACGCTCGGCGGCCGTTCGATCGCCGCGATGATCGGCATGCGGATCGTGTCGATCGTCGTGTTCGGCGCGCTCGCGCGGCTGTTCCAGCGCCGCGACGAAGACCGCACGCTCGTCCATCTGCACGCGTACCGCTACTACCCGCTGCTGCGCCGGATCGTATCGGGCGCGCTCGGCATCGTGACGGTCGTGCTGTTGTTGCAGATCTGGGGCGTGCCGATCTTCCGCGCGTTCGAGACCGGCACGATCGGCCATCGGCTCGCGTCGGCGCTGGTGACGATCGCGATCGCGGCCATCGTCGCGCTCGTCGTATGGGAAGCCGCGAACATCGCGATCGAGCGCCGTCTGCAGCGCTGGACCCGCGAAGGCAATCTCGTGCGCGCGGCGCGGCTGCGCACGCTGCTGCCGATGCTGCGCTCGCTGCTGTTCGTGATGATCGCGCTGGTCGTCGTGCTGACGGGCCTCAGCGAACTCGGCGTAAACGTCGGCCCGCTGCTGGCCGGCGCCAGCATCTTCGGCGTCGCGCTCGGCTTCGGCTCGCAGAAGCTCGTGCAGGATTTCATCACCGGCATCTTCCTGCTGATGGAAAACGCGATGCAGGTCGGCGACTGGGTCACGCTCGCCGGCGTGTCGGGCACGGTCGAATACCTGTCGATCCGCACCGTGCGGCTGCGCGCGGGCGACGGGTCGCTGTACACGATTCCGTTCAGCTCGGTGACGACCGTCAACAATACGAATCGCGGGCTCGGCAACGCGGCCGTCAAGGTCAGCATCGCGTACGGCGAGGACATCGATCGCGCGATCGCGACGCTCAAGGAGATCGGCACCGCATTGCGCGACGATCCGAAGTACCAAGACGGCATCCTGTCCGACTTCAGCTACTGGGGCATCGACCAGGTCGACGGCGCGGCCGTTGCGCTCGCGGGGCAGATGCAGTGCACGGACTCGACGCGCTGGAGCGTGCAGCGTGAATTCAACCGGCGGATCGCGGAGACGTTCCGCGAACGCGGCATCCGGATCGCCAATCCGCAACGCAGCCTCGTTGCGTACGCCGATGGATCGCGGCCGGAAGGCAACGGCGAAAGCGAGGACGAAGGCGAAAGCGGCAGCAACACCCGCAACGGCAATGCCGCCGCAACGGCGGCCCGGCCGCCGTCGGCCGGCGAACCGGAGCGCAAGCCGAGCTGACCGGCAGCGGCTAACGGCGCGCGGCGGTCAACACGCGGCGGGCTTCGTCGCGCGACGAAGCGAAAGTGAATTACCAGAAGGCGGTGCTCGGCGCGCTGCAGGATGCGAACACCGCACTGCAGCGCTATGGGCACCGACGTCGTTACGCTCACCATGGTGCAAACATCGGCCGTGCATTCCCGCTCGCTGATGGACGAACGCTATCGCGCGGGCGCCGCGTCGATGATCGACCTGCTCGATACGCAACGCGGAGCGCTATCCGCGCAGCAGAACGTGATTGCCGGGCAAGCCGAACCGATCGAGGATTACGTGTCGCTGCAGAAGAGCCTCGGGCTCGGACGGCAGGCGGGCGCGGGTTGACGATGCCTGCGCGATACATGCACGACCGCGGCATCATTCGCCGCGCAATAACGCATTGCGCGCACAACACTATTCGTTTCTTCCGCAACGACCGGGCCCGCCCCGCACCGACGCCGCGGCTATCGAAAACATATCCAATATCAATTAGCCAATCGTCTGACGATCTCTTCTAATTCAGTCGGTTTCCCCACCACCGATCGGATTCAAGGAGTTCCATCGTCATGTCCTCATCCTCCCATCGCGTGCTGAGACACGCAGTCGCCGCAATCTGCGTTGCGTTCTCCGCGTCTCCGTACGCCGCCGAACTCACCCGGGACTCGGGCGCGCCCGTCGGCGACAACCAGAATTCGCAGACGGCCGGCCCTGCCGGCCCCGTGCTCCTGCAGGACTCCGCGCTCATCGAAAAACTGCAGCGCTTCGATCGCGAGCGCATTCCGGAACGTGTCGTGCATGCGCGCGGCACCGGCGCATTCGGCGAGTTCGTGCCGACCGCCGACATCTCGGACCTGACGAAAGCGAAGGTCTTCACGCCTGGCACCCGCACGCCGGTATTCGTGCGGTTCTCCACCGTGATGGGCTCCCGCGGCTCGCCCGAACAGGCGCGCGACCCGCGCGGCTTCGCGGTAAAGTTCTATACGCAGCAGGGCAACTGGGACATGGTCGGCATCAACTGGCCCGTGTTCTTCATTCGCGACGGCATCAAGTTCCCCGACTTCGTTCACGCGAACAAGCCGAGCGCCGTAACCGGCGTGCAGGATCCGAACCTCGCATTCGACTTCTTCGCGAACACGCCCGAAGCGACGCACATGCTGACGATGCTGTACACGAATGCCGGCATGCCCGATTCGTATCGCCACATGGACGGCTTTGCCGTGCATGCGTTCAAGTTCGTCAATGCGCACGGCGACGTGCACTACGTGAAGTTCCACTGGAAAAGCCAGCAAGGCGTGCACGGCCTGCGTCCGCAGGACATCGCCGCGTCGATCGGGCGCGACTGGAACATGATGACGAACGACCTGTACGGCGCGCTGAAGCAAGGCGACTACCCGAAGTGGGATCTGTACGTGCAGGTGCTCACGCCGAAGGACCTGAACCGCTTCGACTTCGATGCGCTGGACGACACGAAGGTCTGGACCGGCGTCCCTGAACGCAAGATCGGCACGATGACGCTGAACCGCGTGCCCGACAACTACTTCCAGTCGACCGAGGAATCGGCGTTTGCGCCGTCGCGGCTCGTGCCGGGCATCGAGCCGTCCGAAGACCGGATGTTGCAGGATCGCCTGTTCGCGTACGCCGACACGCAGCTGTACCGGCTCGGCTCGAACTACATGGACCTGCCGATCAACCGGCCCGCCGTACCGGTGGTCAACAACAACCAGGACGGCAAGATGAACGCCGGCGACCGCAAGGGCGAGGTGAACTACGAACCGTCGACGCTGCACGAGCTCGCGCAGGATCCGCAGTACAAGTCCGTACGCACGACGCTCGCCGGAACGACGCAGCAGGAAGCGATCCGCAAGAAGCTGCTGTTCCGTCAGGCGGGCGAGTACTACCGCGGCCTGTCGCAGCAGGACAAGGATGACCTGATCACCGCGCTGTCCGGCGATCTCGGCAAGGTGACGAACGCGCGCAACCAGTACGCGATGCTGTCGTACTTCTACAAGGCCGACGCCGACTACGGCACGCGTCTCGCGCAAGCCGTTCACGCGAACGTTCAGCAGGTGCAGTCGCTCGCGGCGAAGCTGAACGAGGACTGATCCCGCGACTCCGGTCGCCGTCGACGTGCAGGGTTGCGCCGCGCACGTCGACCTTACCCCTTCATCAGGACATCCCCATGCGATCAGAACGCCTGACACGCACGATCCGCGCGACCGCAGCGGCCCTGGCGCTGGCCGCGATCGCCGGCTGCGCGCAACTTCCAGACCAACCGGCGTATTCCAAAGCCGATCCCGCCGCGCTGCGCCGTTATGACGGCGACTGGTTCGACGCGGCCCGCGTCGGACGCGTCGACATCCTGCGTGCATTGCACGACGCCGGTTATCCGATCGACGCCACCGACAGCCGCGGCTATACGGCCGTGATACTCGCGTCCTACGACGGCCAGCCCGCCGCGCTCGACTACCTGCTGTCGGCCGGCGCCAACGCGTGCGCCGGCGATCGCCACGGCAACACCGCGCTGATGGGCGCTCTCTTCAAGAACGAACCCGACATCGCGCGGCGCCTGCTCGACACGCGTTGCCCGATCGACCAGACGAACGGCGCCGGCGAAACCGCGCTGGGGTTCGCAACGCTGTTCAATCGTTTCGAGCTGATCCCGCTACTCGTCGCGCACGGCGCGAATCCGAACCATGTCGATCGGCGCGGCCAGTCGCTGCTGCGGCTCGCGCTGACGCACGACAACACGGAAGCCGCGGATGCACTGCGGCGCGCCGGTGCCGGACAGTAGCGCGGCGCCGATCGAACCTCCCGTACCCGCGAAATGGCGCGCCATCCGCTGCCGAGATCCGCTTCGATATCGCGCGCCGCCAGTGCCGGATCCAGATAGCGATCGGCCACGCCCAGGCGGCAGCAATCGCCCATTCGCCAGAGCATTGCAACGCCCGCCGACACCTTCATTTCCGCGCCTTTCGCCCGCTCCATCGAATCTCCATCTTTCCGCATCAAAGACGCCAACTATTCGACGCAAACTCCGCCCGGTCAAAGCAGGCAGTGGGCTGCCTGCGCTTCCTGGAGTCGCTATGAAGAATCAAGAACGATGCTGCTACGGCGCCGTATGCGCGCTGGTGGCGGCGATGCTGGCGGGTTGCGGGCCCTCCGAGCAGCAGGCCGCCGCACCGGCCACCCCGGTTGCGGCGATGACGCTGACAGCCTCGCGCCTCGACGTGACCGAAGACCTGCCGGGCCGTGTCGCGGCCGTGCGGACCGCCGAGATCCGGCCGCAGGTCAGCGGGATCGTGCAGCGCCGGCTGTTCGAGCAAGGCACCGAAGTGCGTACGGGCCAGCCGCTGTTCCAGATCAATCCGGCGCCGTTCAAGGCCGACATGGATACGGCCTCGGCGTCGCTGCAGCGCGCGCAGGCCGCACTCGAGCGCGCGAAGGTGCAGACGGCGCGCTTCAAGCCGCTCGTCGAAGCCGATGCAATCAGCCGCCAGGTGTACGACGACGCCGTGTCGCAGCGCGACCAGGCGGCCGCCGACGTCGCCCAGGCCCGCGCGACGCTCGCGCGCCGCCAGCTCGACCTGAAATTCGCGGCGGTGGAAGCCCCGATCACCGGCCGCATCGACCAGGCGCTCGTGACCGAGGGAGCGCTGGTCGCCAGCACCGACAGCCAGCCGATGGCGCGCATCCAGCAGATCGACCAGGTCTACGTGGACGTGCGCCAGCCGGCCGTGTCGCTCGAATCGCTGCGCGGCGCGCTCGCGTCGCAGCCGGAAAGCACGGGCAACGGCCTGCCGGTCGACGTGCTGCGCGGCGACGACACGCGCTACGACGTGAAGGGCCGCATGCTGTTCTCGGGCATCAACGTCGACCCGGGCACCGGCGACGTGCTGGTGCGCGTGCTGGTCGACAACCCGAAGCGCCAACTGCTGCCGGGCATGTACGTGCGCGCCCGCATTCCGCGCGCGCACTACGCGAACGCGCTGACGGTGCCGCAGCAGGCCATCGTGCGCGCCGGCGGCAAACCGCAGGTCTGGGTGCTCGACGCGAAGGGCACCGCACATCTGAAGGCCGTCGAAGTCGGCGAGCTGACGAACCGCAGCTATCGCATCAAGTCGGGCCTGCAGGCGGGGCAGAAGATCGTCGTCGAAGGCATGGAGCGCCTGATCGATGGCGCATCGACCGCCGCAACCGACTGGAAGTCGCCTGACGCGGCCGCCACCGCGTCCGCGCACTGAGTCACAGGGAGCCTCCTTTCATGGCTGAATTCTTTATCCGCCGCCCGGTCTTTGCGTGGGTGATCGCCCTCTTCATCATCCTGATGGGGCTGATCGCGATCCCGCAACTGCCGATCGCGCGCTATCCGTCGGTCGCGCCGCCGACCGTCACGATTACCGCAACCTACCCCGGCTCCACGCCGCAGACGATGAACGACGGCGTGCTGAGCCTCATCGAACGCGAACTGTCCGGCGTCAAGAACCTGCTTTACTTCGAATCGTCGGCCGACACGTCCGGCAGCGCGCAGATCACGGTGACGTTCAAGCCCGGCACCGATCCGGCGATGGCGCAGGTCGACGTGCAGAACAAGCTCAAGACAGTCGAGCCGCGCCTGCCGTCGGTCGTGCGCCAGAACGGCGTGATCGTGGAATCCGCGACGTCCGGCTTCCTGATGCTCGTCGGCCTGCGTTCCGACAGCGGCCGCTTCGACGAAGGCGCGCTCAGCGATTACATGGCGCGCAGCGTGGCCGAGGAGCTGCGCCGGATCGACGGCGTGGGCCGCGTGCAGCTGTTCGGCTCCGAACGCGCGATGCGCGTGTGGGTGAATCCGCAGAAGCTGATCGACTACGGCCTGTCGATGAGCGACCTGACGACCGCGATCGGCCAGCAGAACGTACAGATCGCGCCGGGCAGCCTCGGCGCGTCGCCCGCGCTGCCGGGCCAGCGCGTGAGCGTGCCGCTCACCGTCCAGGGCCAGCTCACGACGCCGGAAGAATTCGCGGCCGTCGTACTGCGCGCGAACGCGGACGGCTCCAGGGTAGTGCTCGGCGACGTCGCTCGCGTCGAGCTCGGCTCGCAGGGTTACGGCTTCGTGAACCGCGAGAACGGCAAGCCGGCCACCCTCGCCGGCGTGCTGCTCTCGCCGGGCGCGAATGCGGTGAAGACCGCCGATGCCGTGCGTACCCGGATGGCCGAACTGAGCAAGGCGATGCCGTCGGGCATGACCTACTCGATTCCGTTCGATACGTCGCCGTTCGTCAAGATCTCGATCGAGAAGGTGCTGCACACGCTGATCGAGGCGATGGTGCTCGTGTTCCTCGTGATGTACCTGTTCCTGCAAAACGTACGCTACACGCTGATTCCGGCCATCGTCGCACCGGTCGCGATGCTCGGCACGTTCACGATCATGGCGATGACGGGCTTCTCGATCAACGTGCTGACGATGTTCGGCATGGTGCTCGCAATCGGCATCATCGTCGACGACGCGATCGTCGTCGTCGAGAACGTCGAGCGCCTGATGGCCGAGGAAGGCCTGTCGCCGAAGGAAGCGACGTCGAAGGCGATGAAGGAAATCACGGGCGCCATCGTCGGCATCACGCTCGTCCTGACCGCCGTGTTCATTCCGATGGCCATGTCGAGCGGCTCGGTCAGCGTGATCTACAAGCAGTTCACGCTGTCGATGGCCGTGTCGATCCTGTTCTCGGCGCTGCTCGCGCTGACGCTCACGCCGGCCCTGTGCGCGACGATGCTCAAGCCGCTCGAACCGGGTCATCACGAGAAGCGCGGCTTCTTCGGCTGGTTCAACCGCCGCTTCGACCGCCTGACGAAATGGTACGAGACGCGCGTCGGCCGCCTGGTCCGCCGCACGGGTCGCATGATGCTGCTGTTCGTCGCGATCGCGGGCGCGCTGGTGTTCGGCTTCAAGAACCTGCCGTCGTCGTTCCTGCCCGACGAGGACCAGGGCTACTTCATGACCAGCTTCCTGCTGCCCGCCGACGCGACCACCGAGCGCACGCATGACGTCGTCAAGAAGCTGGAGAGGCATCTTGCTTCCCGCGCTGCGATCCAGTCGAACATTTCCGTGATGGGCTACGGCTTCTCCGGCCAGGGCTCGAACGCCGCGCTGAACTGGGCGGTGCTCAAGGACTGGAAGAACCGCGGCGGCTCGTCGACGCTCGAGGAAAGCATGCTCGCCCAGCAGGCGATGGCCGGTGCGACCGAAGGTGCGGTGATGAGCCTGCTGCCGCCGGCGATCGACGAAATGGGCAACAGCTCGGGCTTCACGATGCGCCTCGAGGACCGCGCCAACCAGGGCGAGGCCGCGCTCAAGGCGGCCGAAGCGAAGCTGCTCGGACTGGCCGCGCAAAGCAGGATCGTGACGGGCGTGTATCCGGACAGTCTGCCGGCCGGCACGAGCGTGCGCCTGGAGATCGATCGTGCGAAGGCGCAAGCGCTCGGCGTGTCGTTCACGACGCTCAGCGACACGCTGTCGACCGCGATGGGCTCGACCTACGTGAACGACTTCCCGAACGCGGGCCGCATGCAGCAGGTGATCATCCAGGCCGATGCGCCGGCGCGCATGCAGATCGACAACGTGATGAAGCTCTACGTGCGCAACGCGGCCGGCGGTATGGTCCCGCTGTCCGAAATGGTCCGCCCGGTCTGGACCGACACGCCGCTGCAGATGGTGCGCTTCCAGGGCTACCCGTCCGCGCGTATTTCGGGCGGTGCCGCACCCGGCCAGTCGAGCGGCGCGGCCATGGCCGAGATGGAGCGTCTCGCCGCGCAATTGCCGCCCGGCTTCGCGGTCGAATGGACCGGGCAGTCGCTGCAGGAACGCCAGTCGGCGTCGCAGGCGCCGATGCTGATGGTGCTGTCGATGATCGTCGTGTTCCTGGTGCTGGCCGCGCTGTACGAGAGCTGGTCGATTCCGCTGTCGGTGATGCTGGTGGTGCCGCTCGGCCTGATCGGTGCAATCGGCGCGGTGCTGCTGCGCGGATTGCCGAACGACGTGTTCTTCAAGGTCGGGATGATCACCGTGATCGGCCTGTCCGCAAAGAACGCGATCCTGATCGTCGAATTCGCGAAGCAGTTGCGCGACGAAGGCAAGGGCTTGATCGAAGCGGCCGTGCAGGCGTCGAAGCTGCGCCTGCGCCCGATCCTGATGACCTCCCTCGCGTTCGGCCTCGGCGTCGTCCCGCTGATGATCGCGACCGGCGCGAGCGCCGAGACGCAGCACGCGATCGGTACCGGCGTGTTCGGCGGCATGGTGACCGCCACCGTGCTGGCCATTTTCTTCGTCCCCGTTTTCTTTGTGTTCGTGATGAGTATCCAGGAGCGTATCTCCGCATGGCGGGCCTCCCGCAAGCAGCCTGCTACCCCGAATCACGGACAGGAAGGTTGATGCCATGCGATTGCTTGTTCTTCCCCTCGTTCTTGCCCTTGCCCTGTCGGCGTGTTCGATGGCGCCGACGCTGGTCAAACCGGCAATGCCGGTGCCGACGGCCTACACGGCCGCCGCGGCCGCCGATCAGCACGCGAACGCGGCCGATCTCGGCTGGCGCACGATGTTCGGCGACCGCCGCCTGCAGCGCCTGATCGAGATCGCGCTCGACAACAACCGCGACCTGCGCCTCGCGGCGCTGAATGTCGACGCCGCCGAAGCGCAGTACGGCATTCAGCGCTCGGCGCGCCTGCCGTCCATCGGTGCCGGCGCGAACTTCACGCGCCAGCGCACGGCGGCCGACCCGCAGTCGAACCCGCCGCTGTTCGAAACGACGCAAACCCAGTACGGCGTGAACGTCGGCATCAGCGCGTTCGAGATCGACCTGTTCGGCCGCGTGAAGTCGCAGTCGGATGCGGCATTCGCGCGCTACCTCGCGACCGATCACGGCCGCCGCGCGGTGCAGATCTCGCTCGTCGGCGCGGTGGCGGACGCGTATTTCGCGGAACGCCTCGCCCAGGAGCAGCGCCGGTTGTCCGAGCGCACGCTCGGCGACTGGCAGCAGTCGCTCGATCTCGCACGACGCCTCAAGGAAGCGCATCAGGCGAGCGGTGTCGACATCGCGCAGGCCGAAGGCCAGGTCGCGAGCGCCACCGCCGATCTGGAAGCACGCACGCGTGCCGTCGAACAGGCGCGCAACGCGCTGCGCCTGCTGCTCGGCACCGAGCCGCCGAAGGATCTGCCCGACGCGCTGCCGCTGCACCAACAGCCGGTGATGACGCAACTGCCGGCCGGCCTGCCGTCCGAACTGCTGTTCCGCCGCCCGGATATCCAGCAGGCCGAACAGAATCTCGTCGCCGCGAATGCGGACATCGGCGCCGCGCGCGCCGCGTTTTTCCCGCGCCTGTCGCTGACCTCGTCGATCGGCTTCCTCAGCCCGGCGATGGGCAGCCTGTTCGCCGGCGGCCAGAACGTGTGGAGCTTCGCACCGCAGGTCTCGGTGCCGATCTTCCAGGGCGGCCGGCTGCGCGCCGAGCTGCGCCTCGCGGAAGTGCGCAAGTCCAGCGCGGTGGCCGAATACGAACGCTCGATCCAGACCGCGTTCCGCGAAGTCGCCGACGGCCTCGCCGGGCGCGAAACCTTCGGCCACCAGATCGAAGCGCAGACGCGCGTGGTCAGCTCGGCCGAACGCCGCACCGACCTGTCGAACCTGCGCTATCGCGCGGGTGTCGAGGGGCGGCTGGAGTTGCTGGATTCGCAGCGGCAGCTCTATGCGGCACGGCAGGCGCTGCTCGACCTGCGTCGCAGCGAGCTCGGCAATGCCGTCGCGCTGTACAAGGCGCTCGGCGGCGGCCTGACGGAACAGGATGTCGCACCTTCAACGAGCGTGGTGCAGAACTGAACGACGGGCGCGGCGCCTTCCGCGGCGGCATGCGGAACGGCGCAGCGCGATTCAGCCCGGCAACGGGCTGCTCCGATGGTTCGACATCGCACGGCAAACCCAATGACGAATTCCCTGATACTGATTGCAGAAGACGAACCCGAGATCTCCGACATCCTCGACTCGTACCTGACGCACGACGGCTTTCGCACCTACCGCGTCGCGGACGGGCAGGCGGTGCTCGACGTTCAACCTCACCTGAAGCCCGACCTGATCCTGCTCGACGTGAAGATGCCGCAAAAGAACGGCTGGGATGTGCTCGCCGAGCTTCGGCGGCGCTGCAATACGCCGGTCGTCGTCATCACCGCGTTCGATCGAGACCTCGACCGGCTGCAGGCATTGCGCTCCGGCGCGGACGACTACATCGTCAAGCCGTTCAACCCGGCCGAGGTCGTCGCGCGGCTTCGCGCGATCCTGCGCCGCGCGGGCAAGCCACCGACCGCGCGCATGCTGCGGGTCGGCGATCTGGAGATCGACACCGAAAGCTATCTGGCGCGCGTGCGGACGGAATCGGCCGAGGTGCAGATTGCTCTAACGCTGACCGAATTCCGGCTGCTCGCGTACATGGCGAGATCGCCGAGCCGCGTCTTCACGCGCGGCGAACTGCTCGATGCGTGCATGGCCGATGTGAGTGTGATGGAACGCACGATCGACAGCCACATCTGCAGGCTGCGCAGGAAGCTCGAACAGGCCGGTGCGCCGGGCATGCCCGAAGTGATGCGCGGTGTCGGCTACCGGCTGCGGGGCGCGCAATGACCGTGCCGGCGAAGCCGAGCCGGCAGATCGGGCTGGCGATCGGCCTGCTCGCGATCGCCGTCATGCTGATCGCCGGCACCGGTGCCTTCTTCATTTGTGCATTGCGCGAGCCGGTTGCGTTGCCGCACGACGCAACGGCCGACGCGACGATCCGCAACGCGTCCACCTGCCTGGTGCTCGCGGCGGCGCTGTTCGTCGGCCTGCTCGCCGCCGCGTTCGACCTGCTCAGGCTGATTCGCCGCACGCTCGGGTCGCTCGACTCGGTGGCGGAAAGCGCCGGCCGCGTCGTGATCGGCGATTTTTCCGCGCATGCGGTTTCCCGCGACGGATGCCTGACCGACATGTCTCGATTCATTGAGAACTTCAATACGATGACCATTCGACTGAAACCCCTGACTTCGTTCAATGCGGCAACCGCGGCCGCCGGTGGCGGCAACGCAATGCACGCACGACTCGCGGAACTCGAAACCCGGCTCGAAGAAATCCGGGGGCTCGCCACCGAAGCGGATGCATCGTCGCGCGAAGCCCTGCTTCACTGTGTCGACGGGCTGTTCCGGTTCGTCGACGACCTTCGGGTCGCCGAGCAACCGGAAGCGCCGGCCATTCGAGCACTTCCTCGATAAGCGGTCGGCCCATTACATGACGAATAGGAACGGATCGGCGAATCGAATTCCGCATTACCTGCGAAAGCGATTTTGAACATTACAAAATACTGCCGATCTTTTCAAAAACATTTCACGTTATTCGATTTAATTTTGTTTCATATAATCAAAAAAAGTTTGACACTCCGCTTTCGTTCTTGATACCGTCCGATTCAAGCAATCGGACGAATTGTTCACCACGCAATCGATTCCGCTCTACGTTTTTTCGCTTCCGCCGCACCGAAGTGCTCGCCGCCGGCCGTGTCGTTCGCGCACCGGCGCATGCAATATCCCGATGCATCTCATTGGACGACTGCCATCCGGCAGCGGGCCGAAGGATCGAATGAAATGAGCAGGATAACGAAGCTGTTGCTCTAGCAATCCCGCCCGCGCCATGTCCGCGCGGCTGCCCCGCATCGCGGCGCAGCCCTTCCGCTACCGCGTTTTCCGTATTTCGCCCCCGGAGAGAAACCACTTTTCCGGATCGGGCGAAAGGCCCTGTCGCGTCCGCGCCAACCGTGCGAGCGCGACAGAATGCGGCGATGCATGACCCGCACCGCCGTCGACCGTTGTTGTTCGTGCCGTTCGATGTTCAACCGGAGGGGTAATTCAAATGAATCAGGTTGCAGACAAGAAACAAAAGCACATTCGCATCGTCAAGCTCGCATGCGCCGCCGCGGCCGCTTCGTTCGGCATGGCGACCGCCCACGCCGCGCCGGCAGCCGGCTGGACGGAAACGCGCACCAAGGGGTTCCTGCCGCTCGTGCAGCAGAGCGAAGCCGGCGTGGCCGGCGCGCCTGCCGCGAGCACGGCCGCCGCCGCAGCCGCGGCCATCGAAATGGCGCCCGGCGAATCGGTGGACATCGTGCTCGGGCTGAACCTGCGCAACGAGGCGCAACTCGACAAGTACCTGCGCGACCTGCATACGCCCGGCTCGCCGCACTACCGGCAGTTCCTCACGCCCGCGCAGTTCGCCGCGCAATATGCGCCGACCGACCAGCAGGTCGCGTCCGTCGTCGCGCACCTGCGCAAGGAAGGTTTCGTGAACATCGTGGTCGCGCCGAACCGGCTGCTGGTGTCCGCATCCGGCACCGCGGCGACCATCAAGTCGGCGTTCCGCACGACGCTCAAGCGCTTCACGCGCAACGGCCGCAGCGTCTATGCGAATACCGACGCCGCGCAAGTGCCGAACGCGATCGGCGGCATCGTGGGCGCGGTGCTCGGCCTGCAGAACGTCGAGCTGATGCATACCGGCGCGGGCAGCAAGCCGCAAGGCAACACCAGCAACCTGACGATCCCGGCCGGCGCGTCGGCAGTGCCGCACAACCCGACCGAATTCTCGTCGCTCTACGGCGGCGACAGCACGCCGACGGCCTCGCAAACCACGGTCGGCATCATCTCCGAAGGCGACCTGTCGCAGACGGTGAGCGACCTCAATACGTTCGCCGCGAACAACGGCCTCGGCACGATCAGCAGCAGCGTCGTGCAGACGGGCCCGGCCGGCAGTTCGTACACCGATACGTCCGGCACCGTCGAGTGGAACCTCGACAGCCAGTCGATCGTCGGCGCCGCCGGCGGCAGCGTGAAGCAGGTCGTGTTCTACGCGGCGCCGTCGATGACGCTCACAGCGATCACGGCCGCGTACAACAAGGTGGTGACGGACAACGTCGCGAAGGTGATCAACGTGTCGCTCGGCGTGTGCGAATCATCCGCAAACAGCACCGGCTCGCAGGCGACCGACGACACCATCTTCAAGCAGGCGGTCGCTCAAGGGCAAACCTTCTCCGTATCCGCAGGCGACCATGGCGCGTACGAATGCGCGAGCGGCACGCCGTCGCGCTCGACCTACACGGTGAGCGAACCGGCGACGTCGCCGTACGTGATCGCCGTGGGCGGCACGACGCTGTTCACCAACACGTCGACCAACGCGTACAACAGCGAGATCGTCTGGAACGATCCGAGCTGGCAGCCGGGCACCGTGTGGTCGACGGGCGGCGGATACAGCAAGTACGAGGCTGCGCCGTCGTGGCAATCGTCGACCCTCACCGGGTCGACCAAGCGCGCGCTGCCGGACGTCGGCTTCGACGCCGACCTGCGCACCGGCGCGATTCTGGTGGTGAACGGCCAGACGTCCGACACGCTGTGGGGCTCGGGATACCTGAACAACGAAGGCGGCACGAGCCTCGCCGCGCCTATCTTCACGGGCATCTGGGCGCGGCTGCAGTCGGCGAACAACAATGCGCTCGGGTTCCCCGCGTCGAGCATCTACAAGTACTTCCCGTCCAACGCGGCGCTGTTGCACGACGTCACGTCCGGCAACAACGGCAGCGGCACCTACGGCTACAAGGCGAAGGCCGGCTGGGACGCGACGACGGGCTTCGGCAGCGTGAACATCTCGAAGCTGAACGCGTTCATCCAGAGCACGTCGGATTTCGCGCGCTGATGGATCGATGATCGATGCGGTTCCGGGTGCGCGCCGTTTCGTGCGCCCGGAACCGCATGCAACTGGGTAAAGAACCCGCGAAGGCTGCGAAGCCGTCGCGGGTCTTCTGCATTCGCGTACGGCGCGCGCCGCCGTATTCTCCGAAGCCTCCCGGTCTTGCCGCGGTACTCAATCGGCCCAGTTCCGGACGTAGTCCGGCACGGGCACGCTGCCGCTTTCGTCGGCATGAACCGGCGTGCCACGCGTCGTCTTCAGCGGCAGAATTCCCGCCCACACGGCGAGCGCGAGATCTTCCTCCTTGTCGGAAGGCAGCGAATCGCTGACTTTCACGGCCGCTTCCGCAAGGGAAATCCGCAGCACGCTGGTTGCATTGAGTTCCTTCGAATTGCCCGGTCGCGCTTCATGCTTGCGGCCCGCGGCGATCTTGTCCATGAAGGCATCCAGCGCCGCGAGTTTTTCCGCGCCGCCGTCCACTACGTCGAACTGCCCGTAGACCACCACCGATCGATAATTCATCGAATGACTGAAGGCCGACTTGGCCAGCACGAGCCCATCCAGCAGCGTAATCGCCACGGACGCCTGCGCGCCCGCAGACAACGCCTTGACCATCCGGCTCCCGTTGGACCCGTGAATATAAAGGTCATCGCCCCTTCTCCAGTGCGCGGTCGGGATGCAGTGCGTGTCGTGTCCATCGCTGAACGCGATGTGACAGACGTACGCATCGTCCACGATGCGGTGAAGCATCGTGCGATCGCGATTCGCCAGTTCTGGCAGGCGGCGAATGGTGGTACGGGATGTAGGAGAGATGTGGGTCTGGTCTTTCATGTTTGATTTTCCTGTTCGTGCGCCACCTGGCGCGCATCGAGCGGTCCGCGTTTCGGCAACACACGGAATTAGATCGAAAATATCTATGCACTGCGAAATGAATCGAATCGGAATCGTGCAGCATCCCCGCCCGAACGACGGGTCGATCGACTCATCGACAGCCGCTCGCCAAATCGATCAAAATACGCGATTGCGACGATCGTCCGACATACCGGCCATCTGCCGCGAATCGCCCGGCACGGGCCTGCACCGCAAGAACGTGAACAATACGATGTGCGTTGATTCTTAAAAAGAACCAGCCCAAGGAAAAAAACTGGAACCAGCCGATGGACCTGGCGCTACTCATCTCCTCGCTGTCCAGACAGGACGGCACGACAAGACACAGCCAGCAGGAAGCCCTGTACCGGGGCCTGCGCAACATGCTGCTGGACGGGCACATTCCGCCCGGCACGCGGCTCGTGTCGACGCGCGTGCTCGCGACGGAGCTGGGCATCGCGCGCAACTCCGCGGTCTATGCGTACGAGCGTCTTGCCGAAGAAGGCTTCGTGGCGGCCACGCGCAACGGCACGATCACGCTGTGGGATGGATGCGGCCGTTCGAGCGCCGGGAATGACGACAGCCCGGCCCCGGTTCATCTGGCCGAGCGCGTGTACGGCCTGGAGAACGCCGATCCCGAGCCCGAGCGCATGCTGCCGTTCGTCCCCGGCCTTCCTTCGCTCGACGAATTCCCGGTCGCCCAGTGGCGCCGTTGCATCGAGCGCGCATGGAAAGCCGTCAAGCCCGCCCAGCTCGCGTATGGCCCGGTCGAAGGGCTGCCCGAATTGCGGCGCGCCGTGGCCGCCTATATCCGGGTTTCGCGAGGCGTGCGCTGCGAGACCGGCCAGGTATTCATCACCGACGGCACGCAGAGCAGCCTCGAGTTATGTGCGCGCATGCTCGCGAATCCCGGCGAATTCGGCTGGCTCGAAAACCCCTGCTATAACGGCGCACGCACGGCATTCCGCTCGACCGGCCTGAATATCGTGCCGATCGAGGTCGACCATGAAGGCATGGCGCCGACCGACGAACAGTGGCGCGCCCACCCGCCCAGGCTGATCTATACGACGCCGTCGCACCAATATCCGCTCGGCGCGCTGATGAGCCCGCGGCGGCGAGCGGCGCTCGTCGAGCATGCGCGTGCCTGCGGTGCGTGGATCATCGAGGACGATTACGACAGCGAGTTCCGCCATGGCGGCCAGCCGCTCCCGGCGATCCAGGGCCTCTATGCCGACGCGCCCGTCTGTTATCTCGGCACGTTCAGCAAGACGATGTTTCCCGCCCTCCGGCTCGGCTTCATGGTGGTGCCACCGGTGCTGGTCGACCGCTTCACCAGGACGCTGCGCGAACTCGTCCATCGCGGCCATTCGGCCGATCAGCTGGCGATGGCCGAATTCATCGACACCGGCCTCTTTGCGCGGCACCTGCGCCGCATGCGGGCGCTGTACGCCGCGCGGCGCAGCAGCCTCGAAGCGGCACTCGCCCGCCATCTCGGCACATCGTTGAGCGTTCGGGAAAGCCCGGGCGGCATGCATCTTTCCGCGGATCTCGCGCTACCGCAGCACGACACCGAAGTCGCGCGCGCCGCGTCCGCGCATGGCTTGCTGCTTCAGCCGCTGAGCAGCTACGCCGTCGGCGACGGCCGCCGGTACAACGGCTTCGTGCTCGGGTATTCCGGGCTGACCGACGCGATGATCGAGACAGCGACGATCCAGCTCGCGGACGTCATCGAAAAGCACGGCCGCACGCGGTGCTGAGCGCAGCACGACGCATCGTCGCTCACAGTTGCGATTCGATCGGAAACAGCCCGAGAAACCAGACTTCCATCCGACGCGCAGCCGACACTTCCGGTTCGTGATCGAGCTCGGTGAGCTTCCCGTCCGAATCGGTCTGAACCCACTTGAGCTGCCCTTTCCCCGCCGGATCGGTCCTCGGCTCGACGCGCCACGCGATCCGGTCGAGTCGGGATTCCAGGTCGTTTGCAACCTGCGACGCAATCGCCGGACTCTCGCAGTAAACGCCGATCTCCGTATTGAGGTTCAGCGAGCGCGGATCGAGGTTCATCGATCCGATGAAAATGCTCTTGTGGTCGAACACGTAGGTCTTCGCATGCAGCGACGCACGCGACGACCCGATGATGACCTGCTTCGAAATGCTCTTGTCGCCCGACGGCCGCCGCTCGTAAAGCCGCACGCCGGCCGCCACGAGATCGCTTCGGTAGCGACGGTAGCCGGCATGCACGGCCGCCACGTCGGTCGACGCGAGCGAATTGGTCAGCACCGTCACGCGCACGCCGCGCGCCGCGAGCGCGCGCAGCCGCTCGACGACGGCCTTGCCCGGCACGAAATACGGCGACACGATCAGCAGGTCATGTTCGGGCTGCAATGCGAGCGCGCGCAACTGCGGCATCAGATGCCCGTCGCTGTCCTTCGGCGAATGCGCGATCTTCGACGGATCGTCGTACAGCACCGTCGCGCGCCCCCACGACAGTTCCGTGCCCTGCCCATGAACGATCCGGTCGAGCCGTTGCCTCGCTTCGAGCACGTAAGGATTGTCCTCCATCGCCCTCAGGTAGTCGCGCAACCGTTCGCGCTCGCGGTCCAGCCCGCCCGGCGCCGCGTCGTGCCCGACCAGCGCGTCGATCGGATACGCATACGGGGAATTCCAGAACGTATCGAATTCCGTCGAGATGTCCTTCACGACCGGACCATGGACGACGACATCGAGATCGCCGAACTCCAGCATCGACGATGCGCCGAAGTATTCGTCGCCGATATTGCGGCCGCCGACGATCGCCGCCTGGTTGTCCGCGATCATCGCCTTGTTGTGCATGCGCCGGTTGACGCGCGAGAACTCGAACACCGTGCCGATCTTCTTGAACGTGCGCGTGGCAACCGGATTGAACAGCCGGATCTCGATGTTCGGGTGCGAGCTGATCTCGAGCAGCTTGCGGTCGTCCGCGTTCGTGCCGAGATCGTCGAGCAGCGCGCGGACGCGCACGCCGCGATCGGCCGCGCGAATGATCGCGTCGGCCAGTTCGTGCCCGGTCAGGTCGTCGTGCCAGATGTAGTACTGGAGGTCCAGCGAGCGGTCCGCGCGGTCCGCAAGCAGCACACGCGCATCCAGCGCATCGACCGGATCGGTCAGCAGATGAAACGCGTCCTGCCCCGGATGCATGCCGGCCTGCTGGCGGAACGCAACGCCCAGCCGCGTGTTTTCCGTGTCGGCGAACGCATGTGTCGGCGCGCGGTCGGCCTGCGGCGGCAGGCTGGCGCACGCGACAAGCGCCAGCAACGAAAGAATCGCACCCCACGAACGCAGCATGATCATGATTGCCGTCGCCACTCCCCGGCGAAGTATGTTTATTCTGGCCACCGGATGGATCACGGGGCTCGACGGCTACCCGGGCGCCCGAAAGGCATCGCGCGCGGACCGTGCCGCGCCACAGCATACTTCGATTGCCATCGGGACGGCACCCTCTCCGTGTTTTCCCTGCGGCGGTGTCCTGAAGATGCGCGACACGCCGCTGTCGCTCGCGGCGGAAACGCTCGCGCGGATGGTCAGGGTGGAGATCGATGCGGGCACAAGCAGCGCATGCGGCATGCTGCCTGCATCGCTTCCAGCAGCGTGCGAACTATCCTTCTGCTCGCTACCGTGCTAGGCATTTGCCCTTGCTCGCGACACGCAGCCGCGAAGCGCGGCTGGTCAAATAGCCTGTCGGTCGGCTAGCGTAGATGCGCCCGCAGGCCGCGCGATGCTCGGGTTGCCGAAGCAGACGCGTACGACGACTCGGACGCAGCGCAATCTGATGAAGAGCAAGCGTCCGGCACCGGACAGACATGCGGCGCGAATAGCCGCATTGGTGAGAGGCGAGGCGAGCCGGTCCTGTCAGTCAGACCGGCGCTACCGCCACACCTCGACTCCCCTCCGAATCCTCCAGGAGATCCGTCATGAAAACATCCGCGTCCTTGGTGCGCGCGCTCCTTCTAAGCGCCACGTTAGTTGGAATCGCCCCGGTTGCAGCCGACGACAACCTCCCTCCGGTGCAGCACACCGATCAGGTTGCCTATTTGTCGGGCGGCATCGGACTCGATCAATCGGTCGCCATCAAGGGCGTCATGCGCGACTACGCTCTCGTGCTCACCTTCGTCCGCCGGGCCCCAAGCGGGAACGAATACTTGTCCGACGTACTGGTGACCATCACGGACATGAAAGGCAATACGATTCTGGAGGCGCCGTCTGATGGCCCGTTCATGCTGGCCAATCTGAGGAACGGACGTTATGCGATCAATGCCAGCTACAACGGCCAGTCCGAACGATACATCGTGAACATTTCGGCATCCCGGCACGCACGCCATACGTTTATCTGGTTCATGTAGACATGAGCAGCGCCCCCTCCGCGCACAAGCGGCTGCCTGCGCAACGGCCTCTCGAGCCGGCAAGCTCGCACCGGTACGCCCTGCATTGATTACATCCGTAGTACTACCGATGAAACGACAATCCTCGATGCGATTGCGCCGTCAGTGGCCAATGTGCGTGACAGGAAGGCGTGGCCGCCAGGCATCCACTCGACGCCACCGTCCGCGCGACTTGTGAAGGCCAGCAACGCATCGTCCTTCCGATTCCGGTCGATTCGTTATCCGGATCTGCATCGATCCGACAGATCCATGTTCGATCCGGTGCACACTTTGTACGCTGTCGTACCGCGCCGGCCGTCCGTTTCCAGTACCGTGAAAGCATGCCGTACATCCGTCACGACGCCACGCCAGCCTGTACACCTACCGCGTGCATGAACGGGAGCGGCACGAATCGCTCCGGATCCACGAGCGAGCGACTGGACGCCACCGCACGGCATGCGGTTCAGCCGGATCATCGACATGCCGCGCATCGATCTGACGAGAACATCATGCTACGAAGCATCAAGGAATTGCACGGAAGTGCGGTGCGCGCGAAGGACGGCGACATCGGACACGTCAATCAAGCCTATTTCGACGACGACAACTGGTGCATCCGCTACCTCGTCGTCGAGACGGGCGACTGGCTGCACGAGAGGCTGGTGCTCATCTCGCCCTATTCCGTCAAGCACACCGACTCCCGGTCCAGCACGCTGCATGTCGACCTTACGCGCCAACAGGTAGGAGACAGCCCGGACCTGGACGCACACAAGCCGGTATCCCGCCAACACGAAATCGAATACCTGCGTTACTACCATTACCCGCCCTACTGGGGTGGCCCGAACCTGTGGGGCATGGCCGCATCCCCAGCGTTCCATTCTGCCGCCCTGTCGCAAGATCTCGAGGCGGGAAATCCGCTGCCCGCCTGCGCAACGCCGGGCGATGCGCCAGCAGATGCGCCGACGGATACGCATCTGCGCGGCACCGGCAAGGTCAAGGGTTATCGGCTCGAAACCACGGCCGGACGCATCGGCCGCGTGTCTGACTTCATCTACGACGATGAAGCCTGGGTGATCCGCTATCTCGCGATCAGCGCGCGGAACTGGTGGTTGACCAACAGGGAAGTCCTGATCGCGACGCACTGGCTCGACCGGGTGGACTGGGCCACGGAAACGGTATCGACCACGCTCAACCGCGACTCGATTCGCCACAGCCCCGAATACGACGATTCGCAGCCCGTCTATCGAAGCGACGAGATTGCGCTGCATCAGTTCTACGGCAAGCACGGCTACTGGTTGAATGCCGAATCGTCGACGGCCCGCGGTGCGCTTTGACGCCGCGGCCTCGGACCGCGCGAGATCCCGCAACCTTCCCGCTCGTCCGTCCTGAACGCTTTATCAGTACGCGCCGGAGAAGTTCCATGTCCGCTTTCATGCCCGTCATCTCGGCCAGGCAATTCATCGAACTGGTCAATCAACGCCTGCCCTCGCATCACGTATTCAAGGCCGGGATGCGCGTGTTTCTCGTGAGGCCGGCATCCGCCGATGCCGATGCGACCGAGTTCGACTATTCACCGAGGACGCGCCGGGCGAGCGGCGTGGTCCTCTACGTCGTCGATCATGTGAAATCCCAATTCCTGGTCGAGCCGGACCTGCGGTTGGCCGGCTCCGGATAGCGCCGTTCGATGCGGCCGCCGGTCGAAGCCGGCTCGGATTCCAACCTGGATTCCATCTCGTCCGTCGATCAACCGCCCCCGAGCGCTTCGATCGAATCCACGGCCTCGATCATCCTCTCGGCCTGCGCGTTCAATACCGACAGCGGAGCAGCCGGCGCCGCTGCCTACGCGACGGCGACGGTCGTGTAGTACCGCATCCCCTTGACGCCCCGAAAAACAAAAAACCCGCGAAGCCTTGCGGCTATCGCGGGTTTGCAGCATTTGTGCCGTTAAGCATAAGTCGTCCGCCATATAAAGCATAAACGGCCCTCGCGTTATGGCGTTGCCGCCAGCCACATTATCCACAAAAAACCATTAGTTGACCACTCGCGCAAATATAAAGCATATACCGTCCGTGAAAATCACCGATAAAATAGTCTAGTTTTTCTCTTTAATGCGACGCAAACTCGAATACCATGAATGACAGCGCAGTATCGATGGGCCGCCAAGGAGAGAGTCGACATTTTCCCGCCGGGCCCTCATTGGTGAACAGGAGATGCTCATGACTATTTGGAGAATCGCCCCAGTGAGTGAGGAACCTGGGGTAACGTTATCGCGCTGGAGAATCATGGAAACTGGAGTTGCCCCTGTAATACCGGACACAGCATCACACTAAGGTTGCTGAATCCATCGAGCGCCGGAACTCGCGAGGCGAGCGGAATTTCAGCGCGCTATGGGGATGCTTCTCGTTGTAATGCTCGAACGCGATGGCCAAGTTGCGTGCAGCAGTCGCTGCGTCCGGCTTCGGCATGAAGGCGACGTAGTCGCGTTTCATCGTCTTTACGAAGCTCTCGGCCATCCCATTACTTTGTGGGCTGCACACCGGTGTGGTCAATGGCTTCAGGCCGATGGCCACTGCGAACCGGCGCGTGTCGTCGGCCGTGTAGCCCGAACCATTATCGCTCAGCCACTCGATTTCGGACGTGTATGCAGTTCGTTGCCAAACCGATTTTCCACTGCAGCCAGCATCACGTCTCGCACGATGTCGCCGCTGTGGCCTGCCGTCGTGGCGGCCCAGCTTATCGCCTCACGATCACAGCAATCCAGCGCGAACGTTACACGCAGCGGCTCGCCATTGTCGCAGCGGAACTCGAAGCCGTCCGAGCACCATCGCTGATTGCTGCGCGCTACGGCCACCTTGCCGTCGTGTCGACGTTGGGGGCGAAGCGGAATCGGCCGACGCTGCATCAGCAACCCATGTGTGCGCATGACGCGATAGATGCGCTTGGCATTGAACGGCCCCAGCCCAACCGCGACGCGCTCGTTGCGCAATATGCCCCAAACCCGGCGATAGCCATAGCTGGGCAAATCGCCGATGACCCGGCGGATTTCCTCGACTGCGACCGCGTCGTCAGTCTGCCTCGATTGACGGCCATCGCGCCACGTCGCCGGACGCGACAGTCGTGCCGATACGTTCGAGCGCGACACGCCGAGAACTTCACAAACCAGTTTCACTGGTCGTCCTCCGGCAGCGAGGGCGAGTGCGCTATCCATTTTTTTGCCCGGCCGTACTCGACTGCTTCGCGGAGAATCTCGTTCTCCATGGTCTTTTTGCCGAGCATACGTTGCAGCTCACGAATCTGCTTGAGCGCGTCGGCCAGCTCTGAGGCGGGAACCACTTCCTCGCCAGCCTTGACCGCTGACAGGCTCCCGTCCTGGTACAGCTTGCGCCAGTGGAACAGTTGGTTCGGATTCACGCCGTGCTGGCGCGCGACCATCGAAACCGATTTCCCCGGCTCGAAACTCTCGCGAACCATCGCCAGCTTCTGCTCCGCCGTCCAGCGCCGCCGACGCTCCGGGCCCGTCAACACTTCCATCACTTCCTGCCTGGTGTTAGTCAAAAACACAGTCTTATGCCTACCCGTTATTGTAAGTGGGTGACTGTGTCCGGCGTTTCAGGGGGCTGCTCCAGTGGCTAAGGGCAGTCGTAGAAAGTCAGGGAATGATGAATGCACCCAGTGAAATTGATTGACGCTGCACGAACTCAATAGAACAGTCGCTTAAGCATACCCACATCCGCAGAACGGCTAGAGAGACGATTGGCTTCGCCAAAGTAGTGAATGCGCGCGCTTTCGTCAAGAATAAGTCCATTGACGGCGAACTTCCTCAGTTGCGTTTGGCCAGTGTATTCGCTCCTGCTCCAGACGACGGCGTTCGCCCCATCGTCCGGTTTGAAGATCGGACAGTAGTTGCGCTTCGTCCTTCGTGAGATTCACGGCAGGCCGCTTGTCCTGAGTCGGCTCGTCGGTCAGGAGATGTCGATGCGACTCAACGACCTCCTCCGTCATCAGAACCGACCTCAGATCTGGGAAGATTTCGCGAGCCCGGGACAGTATATGCAAGCCCCAAGTATCGATGTCGCCCCAGTAGAGAACATCCGCAGCCGGCGCCCATTCTATTCCCCGTAGAGCAGTCACATTGTTCCCGAGCGCCATCACGACTGCCACTCCTTCGATATCCGGAAGCGCCAGCCCGCTCTCGAGGTTCTCGACAATCAGTAGTCGCTTTGGTGGATACCGAAACACATGGTTCCACTGGCCTACGGGGATCTGAAGATCCTCCATGCCCAGCAGTTGCTCGCGAAGCCCGACATCGAGCAGTCTCATCCGTACCGTATCGGGTGAACGCCGCAGCCCCATGACTTCACGAACATCCCCCTCCTTGCCGATAAGGATTCGAAGCAGCGGTTCCACGACGCCACGCCGCCCCTCAACCCATTTCGTGTCTATGTCTACCAGTGGCAATTGGCGCAGGTAGAGTCCGCTCGCCGGGTTCTGCCTGCACCAGGCCAGCAATTCCATCAGTCGTCGGAAATCATCGTCAGACCAGTCGGCGGTTCTTATGACAGCATTGGTGCAATCGCGCTGGCCGGCCAAGACCGGATACCGCTCTCCTATCTTCCGCCACCGCGCATGAAGGGTATCCCAATGCCGGCGCAGTCCTGCACAATCCGCCACAGCCTGCGCATCTTCGAACAATACCTTTTCCGGTACAGTGACGCTGCCCATGGTCCGCCAGTTCACCGAGCGCCACACGGCAGCGGACCTTCGCCCCTTATCCTTGGAAACCCTGTCGAAATCATTCCACGCGCCAAGCCAAGCCCGCATCGCCCCCGGCGCGCTGGCCGCAAGCCTGTCCGACGGGCCTCGCAGTGCAACCGATAACGGCCACGAGCCCTCCAATGGCTGCGCCAGCCAGTCGGCCTGATAACGCTCCAGCTGACGCCGGCACGCAACTGCGAGATCATCAGGCAGCAATGCGCCGCCGAGTTCATTCAGTGGCATTAGTTGTCGCTCTGAGGTATTTCATCATCGACGTTACCTTTCTCTTCGGGCCGCTGATTGCTGAGACCAACCAGTCGCCGATGCGCCATGTCGTACTCGATCGCAACCGCGCCAGAACTGTTGCGCAACTTGTTGCTAAAGACGTGGGCCCCACCGATGAATGGCTCGAGTGTTCTTACTGCCTTCATCGGTGTAGCCATCAGCATCTGGAATCCGAATGTATTGAAGATGTTCAGCGTCATTGCGGTGAACTCGCTATCAGCTTTGTCGAACGCCTCATCCATCAATACCGTGCAAAACTGCGGCAGCGGTCTCTGCGTCCCGGCGAGTTGATAGCGCAATGCCGCCGCCAGGCATGTCGCAGCCAGCTTTTGTCGCTGTCCGCCAGACTTACCGGCGCCGGACTGAAAAATGTCGCGCACTCGGCCATCAGCATCAAATTCTTTTGCCACAAATTCGACGTGCTGCCGTACGTCTAGCACAAGTGCTTTCCAGCGCTCGTCCTCCGGCTTGTCACTGTGCAACCGTTGGACGATTGTATTGAGGGCCTTAAACTGCTCCTCTCGCTCCTCGCGGGTCACATCTGGCTTGATATTGCGCTCGAGGCAGCTCTTGAGCTCGGCCAGGAACGCGGTCACATCCGGCAGCGTTCGAGGCCGGTTCTCCAAAACCAGATAGGTACCAGCGTTGAACTCCGACTGCGACAGTGCGTCGTTGACAATATTCATGCGCCCCCGTATCTCATCCTTCTCGGTAATGAGACGCTGCCTTAGTCGGGCCAGATGGCGATCGCTCTGTTCGTTGAGCAGCTTGAAAAAACGCTCCTCGAATCGGGGTAGATCGTCCTCCTCGATTTTGGCTAACAGCCGGGCATAGTCGGGCCAATCGTCCAGCGTCGCCCCCATATCCGCAGCTGCCATCTTGTGTTCACGCTGAAACATACGGAGAACTTCCTCAAGCAAGTTCCGCTCATTTGCTTGAGCCTTATCGGCGTCGTTCCTTCTGTCCTTCAGTTCACTGCGCGCAGATAGGCGTCGCTGCTCCAGGTTCTCCAGCGTCAGGTCGTCCAAGTTCCCAAATAATGACTGAAGCTCATCCCCGTCTACCGACGGCATACGCGCATCGTCGCGCGTATTTTCCAGATCCCGGATCAACCCGTTGATCTGCTGTTCGGTGTCAGCATATTTATTCCTTTCTGTTTCATGCGCGCTGCCCGCCTGGGCGGCCTTTGCCCCCTGCGCCTTGATTCGCTCATCGAGTTCCTGGATCTCCGGGTGTGAACGTTGCGCCTCTTCTATCTGGTTCAGCAAACGCTGCACCTCGTCGGCCACCGAGACGTCGTCGATGTCCTCCCAGACCACCTGCGTCAATTCCGCTGCTGCGTTCAGCTTCTCCCGTTCCTTGTTCTGCGTCGCCTGAAGTTCGGCTAGCTCCCGACTGGCTTCGCTTTCCACCTTCTGCTGAGCGTGGATTTCATCGAGAAGCTCAAGTTTTTTTTGCTCGTTGGAAAAACCGATCGCCCAACCCCGACGTTCATCAAGGCGGGTACGGTCATTTTTCTCATGCCGTGCACCTCCTCGCTTGACCTGACCGTGCAGGCTGATGGCCCGCGGTGAATTACGAAACTCCTCAGCCGTTTCTGCGCACACGAACTCGCCGTAATGTGCGGCTATCTCGTCGCGCAGCCAGCCGCCGTATTCATCCGCCGATGAATCCAGCATCCTGCCGGGAGCCTTCGGACCATTATCGAAACGCTTCTGATGCGGGCGCATACGCAGGTAAAGCACATGCTGTCCCGTATGATTCGACTCGAGCCAGTTCACAACTCCCGGATAGTGTTCCTCCGGCACGAGAAACGAGCGGGTAAGAGGAGCCAGCAAACGCTCCAGAGCACCTTGCCACCGCCTGAATTTCTCGGGTACGTCGAGCAGTTCACCGCCGAATGGAAGCGAAGCGGGATCCAAATTCAGGGTGAGTGCAATCTGGTCGCGGACATTGACCAGTTCACGCGGCAAGTTCGATTTTCTCTGTTCAAGCGAGGTCGCATCAGCAAGCAGTTCCTTGAGCTGCCGTTCCGCCTCAAATCTCTTCTGGCGCAGTTCCTCGGCCTTCGCCTCGCCTTCTTCACCCGGACCGCGACCCCGCAGCACTCCGGCGCGACCGATACATTCGCCAAAATGGCCAGCATCTTGCGGCTCAGGCCACCCGAGCGTCTGGAGCCAGACTGACACCCGGGCACGCGCACGGCGAACCTGCTTCAATTGCGTTTCCTTGGTGGCCAGCTGCGACTGTAGCCCTGCGACATTGCCGTCGTTCATGCCGGCACGCAGCGCCATCAATCGCTGGAGTTCGGTCTGCTGGTCGTCCGCCTTACGAGCCAATGCATCGACGCTCTGACGCAGCCCTTCGAGCGCGATCTTCAACTCGTCCACACGCCGGCCACGCAACGTGTATTGCAGATATTCGCGGTGGTGGTCAAGTTGCGCCAGCAGTTCGTCAACCCGGGCGACCTCCGCGTGATGCTCCTGATACAACTTATGATGCGAACGTGCGAGATTAAGCAGATCGCGCTGCTTACGAGCCTCCACGACGTCCTGGTGGGCCGCTGCCAGCGTGTTGAAGTCCTCGCAGAGCGCTTTGGCAAGGCCGAACGTTTGGGGCTCGTCCAGCATATTGTCACGCATGAACGCGTTGATATCGCCCAGATTCTTCGACGACTGTGTCCTGTGAAGCAATCGCAACGCTAGGTCGTGGTCTATACCTAGGCGCGCCTTGAAGCGTTCACGGAAGGACGCGTGCGTTTCAAAAGGTTTGACTTCAGGAAGATGCTTTGCAAACGAGCGCAGGTTGTAGTCGGCCTGCATGAAGAACGACAGTTCCTTGAGACTGAATTCCCGTTCGATCACGAAGAAACAGTGTCGCACGTCCTTTGCGAGTGTCGACTTACCCTTGATCCACCACATGCCGACCAGCGTCAGCATCTGCCCCTGTGCGTTTGCATACACCTCGGCGACTGCACTGAGGGTGGTGTCGGGTCGCAGATACTGCGCCGCGATGATCCCTTCCTCCGATTCCTGCGTAGCCCAGGCTCCACGTACATAAGTGACCATCGTCCGATCACGGGTGACTTTATCGTTACCCCGGGCCGCAGCATTGAACTCTGAATTCGGCGGCGCCATCAACGCCGAATGTGCATCGAGAATGGTCGATTTTCCCGATCCGGACGGCCCAACGAGCAAGTGACCGCGCGGCGAAATATCGAATACGTGGAGCTTGCTAAACGTCCCCCAGTTCATGACCTGCATTTGCCGCAGCCTGAACTGCTGCTGCTCTGCTTCTTCGAGATCACGATCGCTCCATGTCGGGCGAGAACCCTCTTCCCTACGCGCTGCCCCGTCCGCCGCTGCCGGCGACAATTCCGGATCCTCGAATAGCTGGGCTGTCTCCACGTTCGATCACTCCCCGTCCATCACACTGTCTTCATCAAATTCGTCCGGCTCATCGACGCTCGGCAAGCTCCCTGCATCATCCTCTACTGCTGGTCTCCCGTCTGCCTGTTCCCTGATACGCCGATAGGTTAGCGACAGTTCGCTTATCTGTTCATGTGAGAACACCAGCTTGAGCGCTGGCGACACCTCGAAGCGGTCTCCGCTATTGCGAATCAGGCGAAGGAAGTTGTACTTCTTGGCCTTTTCAATCGCTGCTTCGACCTGCCTGCTAAAACGCACCCGGTCAACGATATCACTGGCTTCGTACGCTTTCAGATGATCGACCATTTCCGACCGGGAAATCGTTGCACGGCGACCTTCGGCTTCAGCCAGAGTCAACTCCATCCTCAAGAAAAGCACCAGAGCGGAATCAACGAAGGTAAGCCGGACTTCCCGCAGAAGTTGCGGCACGTCGAGCTCCGGAGCATAGGCCGGGCGTGCAAATGCGATTTTTTGCTCTCGGTCAATGACGAGATCGAGGAAGGCCGCATGCAGCAATTGTCGCAATCGCGGCTCGTGGTCTATCAGGACTGGCCAGAGTCTGCTGTGACGTTCGTCGATTGAGGGACCGCGAAGCAGCAACGCGTACGCCCGGCGCACGTCATACGGTAGCGTCGACGAGTCACCTTCGAAGAGCGCCTTCTCCTGGCCGCCGTCGACTGGACGATGGAATTCGTCGTCTGCTTCATCAGGCAACTCTGCGTGCCTGTCCAGGTCACCCGCCTCGGGCGCATCGCCTATCGCGTCCGCTATACCCGTCCGAAATTCGGTCCCACCGCCCATCCGCCGGAAGACGGGTTGACGGTTATGGCGTTTGCTAATCGAGGTCATTCAGGCAGTCCCTCGTAAATAGTATCTGTGCAATCCGTGCGTGGCGCACGACACCATCTTGTCCGGCCCACGACACCCGTTCCCATGGATGGAATTCACGCTCGCTGTTCTGGAGAACGATACCGTATCTCTGACCAAGGGACATATAGCCAACTATTGACGCAAGCCCCTGGGTGACCTCGAACATACGGGTCAATTCTCCAACACTCACCTGATTGCGCTCGGCTAGTGCGGACCGGACGTTCTGCTTAAGTAGCGGAATGTCGATATCCGCGTTGTCGATCATCTCACGCATGGCCTCAAGGTCGATTTCCGGCGCCTCGGCCTCGTCGACTGAAGTTTCTCCGGGGCGCTCCTGTGGATCAGCGAGTACCAGTTGCGCCACCGAACGCAAGCTGCTGGTCGACAACGTCAGGGTGAAATCCAAAGTTCGGCCATTGGTCAGTTGGTCCTTCAGCGCCAGTGACTCCGCGATCGCAGAGCGGATCAAACGCTGAATCTTGCGCTGCTCCTGGAACTCCCGACTTTGCACAAAGGTTTTCAGACTACGGCTCAGCGTTGCCATAACGTCCTGAACCATCCCGCCTTCGACGAGCAATGTCTCCGTCACACGAAAAAGCCGTCGGCGCTCCTCGAGGCCCAGTGAACGGATAAATGGTCGAGACTCCAGCGCTTCCAGCGCAGCTTTTAATCCTTCAGATTGCGAAGGGTCAGTCAACAACCGCCAAAATGCGAGAAAAGACTTACCCTCGTCACTTTCCGCAATGACGTCGCTCCCAAGGAATACCTTCTCCAATACCTCTCCGCGAGATCCATCGTGCTCGACCAGTTGTCGGCGCAAGTCGCGATTGAGGCGTTCAAATGCTTCACGCACCCGCCTGAAATCGACTGCAATCGCCTCCGTCATCGCAACGATATGACGCCCCCGTTCGCTGGCACGAGCGGGATCCAGAGGCGACACACCATGCTTCATGACATGCCGGATTTCCTCAGTAATGCGCCTGGACTCCTCATGGAGAGTCGTCAGTCGAGATGCCGGATCTGGGTCGGTGTCGGAAGCCAAGCGGAGCACAGAATCGATAACGACCGCCAGGCCGCTTTCAGTAGCCGTCTGCCTCGGCTCAAGCTGTCCTCTGACCAGTTGCAGCGCTGGCACTACGTCTGCCGAGAGCTCATATAGCTCTTCGCTGGCCCCCTCCGGAAAACTGCGAGCTAGCCATTTGGCCTGCACCCACTCGGCAACCAGAATCTGCGGCGTCTTTTCAATATCCTCTCCGCGGGCACGTAATCCGTCCAGTTCGACCGAGAGCTTCTCCATTAGACTCGCCGAACCCAACTGCGTCGAGCTTTCGGAAAACAGCGATTGCAATAGCGCTATGGTCAAAGGCGCCTGATGGGAGCCGAGCAGCATCCACATCGGTTTCTCTCGAATTGCCTTGAGTTCATGCAGCACCAGTGCGGTTTTCATGTCACGCTCGTCTTCAGCTCGGCCTTCGCGGGTTGATTCTCTGACGGTTGGCTACACCTGTTCACTCAAACGTGACTTCCGAAACCCACCATCGCTTACTCGGCATTGCTACCGGCACTTCCGAGCTCTCTAGCAAAAGCCAGCGCTCCACCGATATCGAGATGTGTCGACGCGAACGCACGTCGTCTCACTTTTTCAGGTAGAGCCCAATCCCATTTCTCTTGCTCGAGATTTTCAATTTTCCCGAGCGAATCCAGGGCCGTCGTTGCATCCCATTCACCGATCCCCCTAAAAACGTCGACTAGGCGGTCCACGTGTGCGTTGGTAACGCTGACCACAACACCACCGTTGAAGGCATCGATTTTGTGCGCCTTGAGCAGTAAGGCGAGTGTGTCGTTAATCCAGTCACCTCGCCAAGTAGCGATGTGCACAGCTGCACCTTCCTGTACGAACACGGCGGAGGCCAACGAGGCATCGGCATAGAAGCGACGCGCTTCTTGCAGCAGTTCACGACCTCGTGCGTCCAGGGTCGGTTCCGCTGCGTCACTTGCAAGAACACGTCGCATTTCACGCCGAACTTCGTCGTGAACCATAGCACCGTTCCCGTCAAACTGCGGCGGGGCGCCGCCGTGGTCCGGCAACACATAGATGGTCTTGTTTTCCTGATCTACTTCCTGGACGCGCCAGCGCCGCCCAGCAAAAATCAAACCCTGTCCGATGGTCAGTGGATGGGCAACTGGCAGGCTCCCGAGCTGGCGCCCTTTAGCAATCAGTCGGAACTCCTCGTCAGTCGCAAACGCGGAATAGAACTCATAGTGGTTGACCAACTTCTCGCCTGCCTCGCCGTGCAGCAGCAGGCCATTTGACGACTGCACAATGAGGTCAAGCTTGCCAAGATGAAGCAGAATTTCCGTGAATGTCGACTTGTCGATCGCGTCGAACGTACCGCTCGCAATCAGACTGCTCCATAGATATCCCGCAGTGCATCCTCCGCGTTCAGCGATGATTGAAAGAATTTGTTGTACAAGAGACGATGCATGGAGGCCGCCGATTCGTGGTGGCTCGAACCATTTCCGCATCAGCAGATGCACCATAGCGACTGACTGAACCAGACTTTCGCGTATCCTGTCCGAAAAATCGGACTGTGGCGCCAGATCGGATTCGATACAGTAGCCACGCAGGATGGACGGTTCTCCTTTGCGCCGGCCGGATCGACCGAGACGCTGACGCAGACTCGCCACCGAGGGAGGAGCTCCAATCTGCGCAATGCTCTTCACCGAGCCGATATCGATTCCGAGCTCGAGTGTAGTTGTGCAAATGGCGCTAGCCGGTCTTGCCCCCTCCTTCAGGACTCTCTCGGTATCCTCCCGCAGTTCCTTCGAAAGGCTTCCGTGGTGAGGCCAGAATTCGTTGGGATACCCGTCCCGCTCGCACGCGCGACGCAAAAGATCCGCGTACGTTTCCACCTGTCTGCGGCTGTTCGGAAATATGAGATTGTTAGAACCGCGCAGCGACGCATATAGCTGATTCGCAACATCAACGGTACTTCCTGGGACTGCGTCCTCGAGATTCGGACTTTCAAGATCAGGTTCGCGCTCCACTCGTGGCGGTCGGTGCACGAAACCCTTGATCAAGACCTTCAGCTCCTGAGTGGTACTTTTTGACTCGATGATACCAATCGCCGACTCGCCACCCGGACGCAAGAATCGTGCAGCGAGCTGCATGTCACCTAGGGTCGCCGATAGTCCGACACGTGGCACAGTATGACCACATGCTCGCTCGACGCGGTACATCAAGGACTGAAGCTGCTTTCCTCGCTCGGAGCCGATAAAAGCGTGCAATTCATCGACAACGATGTAGCGCAGAGAAGCGAATGTCGCCGCCATGGACGACCCGCGGTTGACGAACATCGCTTCTAGGGACTCAGGTGTTATCAGAAGAACACCCGTCGGATTCTTGAAAAATCGCTGCTTTCTACTGCTTGAAACATCGCCGTGCCACCCGACAACAGAAATCTCCAGTTCCTCGCAAAGGCTATCCAGTCGAGACCACTGGTCATTGATGAGAGCCTTGAGAGGACTGACGTAAAGAACTGACCCACTGCACGGCGACTCGCGGAGCAGGTTTGACAAGATCGGAAGAAATGCCGCTTCAGTCTTCCCAGCCGCTGTTTGAGCCGCAATGATGATGTCTCGGTCGGCATTGATTAGCGCAGGCACCGCACGTTCCTGCGCGTCGCGCAACTCAGTCCACCCTTCTCTCCAGATCCACCGGCGAATCCTTTCGTCGAGAAGGTCAAAGCTCCTCGAATCAGCCGAGGCGGAAGCTTGCGAATTCATCGTCACCCTCGGTCGCTACGTCACTCATACCCCCAGTGTCTTTCTCTACTTCGAGCGCTCCGATCAGTTGCTGCCATTCAGCAGTCTGGTTCTGTTCGAGTACGGCCAAGAGATTGATAAATGCGGTAATCGTAGTTCGTGGCGTGCGAAAGTATTGGTCGCCAAGGCGCATCGCGCAATGAGCCATGAAAGCGGGAATTGCTTCCGCCGGCAGTTGCGCCTTCGCCTCGTCGCCGAAGGCATGCACGAGACGAATCTTGTCCAGCAGAACATAAAAATCTTCCGGCGTAAGGCTGGCAAGCCGGATGACCGGACCCGTGTAATCAACGAACCCACTCGTTGCGAACGTGTTTTCGGCGAGTCGCGACTGGAGTGCCGTATAGCTGTAAAGCCCGCGTTTCGTGTCTAATAAAAATTCAGGCGTTCCGCCGAGGACGAATCCGAGCCCTTCAGCAGAACCCTGAAGAGAGTCGTTCAGGATCCGCAGGATTTGTTCGTAGTTCGCGTTACGAGCCTGGACGTTCGCGAGCTTGTAAAGATTGACCAATTCATCGAGGCACACCAGTAGTCCGCTGTACCCTGCAAGTCTTACGAAACGTGCCATTAGCTTAAGCTGGTCATAGATCGACGCATCATCAATGATAGTGCGTACACCCAGCGCCGCGCGTGCATCCGTCTTCGTAGTGAACTCACCCCTCAACCAACGAACGGCATCACCCTTGAGCTGCTCATTGCCCTCTTCAAACCCACGGCAATATGCGGCGATGACGTCGGCGAAATCATATCCGTTGACCATCTCGGTCAACTGGTTGAGTTGGGCCCGAATAACCTCTTCGCTCGCTCGACCCGCAGCCTTCGCTTCAGTTTTGGCCTGGCCGATGAATTTCTCGACGATGGCCGCCATGGCACCGCCATCAGCTTTCGTACGTGTCGAGATATTCTTCGCCAGTTCAGCGTACAACGAGCGCGCCTGTCCGCCCGACGCGTGTAAGCGGCGGTCGGGATTCAGGTCGGCGTGGACCGTGACAAGTTTCTTCTCCAGGGCAATAGCTCGCACGAGATTCAGGAAAAACGTCTTGCCCGCGCCGTACTCACCGATCACCACGCGGAAACTCGACCCACCGTCGGCGACTCGCGCAATATCCTGGATCAGCGCGTCGAGTTCTTTGTGGCGCCCCACCTGGATAAGATGTTGTCCGATTCGCGGAACAACGCCCGCGCGGAGTGACTGAAGAACCGCATCGCGGTCCTTGGGACGAATTGTTGTCATGCTGCTAACCGTTGTGCAAGTTCCTGATTGATTTCGATTGGGTCCTCCCCGTCAATGAGCGGTTCGTCCCAGTGATCAAGCGCAGCCTCATTGACCTGTTCAATGGCGCCATCTAGCATCATGTCAAGGTCAGAAGCAGCATCGACCAACTCCGCGCGCGTCCATTTCGGCCTCGTCAGCA
This sequence comes from Burkholderia pyrrocinia, assembly GCF_022809715.1. Classification (NCBI taxonomy): domain Bacteria; kingdom Pseudomonadati; phylum Pseudomonadota; class Betaproteobacteria; order Burkholderiales; family Burkholderiaceae; genus Burkholderia; species Burkholderia pyrrocinia. Next base: position 62,550 of record NZ_CP094460.1, on the reverse strand, counting down.
GCAGCCGGAGGAGCGCTGAGTGAGCATCATCCATCCCGAGCAAGCTAAAGGATTCTGGCTTCGTTGCCAGGGTGGCAGCTGGCTCTGAAACTGGCTGGATGCCTGACTCCTCGTCGGCAAACACGTCGGCCAACATTGCGGAAACCCTTGCGGTTTCCTTTTGAAGCGCTTCGATTCGAGCCGGATCAAGTGCGAAGCCCGGCTGCGACGGCACAAGCTTCAACGGGGATGCGTTGGTATGCGCTTGCGGCGAGATCGGAGAACCAACAACGGCATTACCGTGGAGATCCCCATATAACTGCTGCGGGTCAAGTCCGAGCGCCTGGTAAACCTTTTCAAGCAGCTTGACCTCTGCCGGTGACACGACACCGTCCGAGTTTGCCGTCTGGACCAGCAGCACTGCAAGGGAATGCTTCTCATCCACCGACAATGGTTCTAGCCGCTTTTTGAGGCTTGCCAAGGTCGATGGTTGTGCGATCTGCACCTGCACACGTGCCTTGAGCCGATCCTGCTGACGTGGTGCCATCTGCGACCACGAATCAATCTGTCGATAGATGAGCGCAATTTCAGGTTCTGTTGCCGCTCCATCAGCCATCGCGATCGAGGCAGCCATGTCCACCATCAGTGCCAGCGTGAGATATGTCTCATCCGCTAGATTTGTTGAATTGCTGGGTGGCGTCGCGTACAGCGCGACAGAATCCGTCTTCTTCGGGGTGCGCCCCGAAATTCTCACGTCCGGCTCCATTGCAACACCAGCTTCTCCAAGCACACGGGCAAGGACAGATAGTTTGTCTCGCGTGAGATTTCCTGTTGCCTTGAATCGCTCAAACAGGCTTCCGAAAGTTGTCACGACGATACCACTAGCGACTGTCGTGACGAGCGTATCGAGTTCGCGCCGCGCGCTATCCTGCCAAAGCTCAACCGGGAGCAAAAGCGCGCTTTCCAACGCGCCTCCGGCATCAGGATTCCGTCCCAAAAATCTGCTGTAAGCGTCCAGGGCATCGGTGCACTCGTACACCAGCTCCTGTAGCTTGTTTCTCGGGCCGGTCACGGCTGTAAGATCGGGCAACGAGGTAATGTAGTCCGGATACACAATTTCGCGGAGCGCGTAGAACGACGTGTACCCAGGTGCACGAAGCTTCGTTTTGTTTATGGGAAGTCTCATCCCGTCGCGATACTTTTCGGCATACTTCCGCTCGAACAACTGACGAAATTCACGGGCACAACGGGTCACCGGCGTACGCTTATTGACCGCACCGTCACCCAACACCCACGCGAGCGCCCATTCGATGGGAACGGGTACCTTGTCCATCGATGCTTGGCCGAAAGCTACGCGTATGCTAAGTGGCACTTCGAATGTGTTGCTGATCGGGCCTGGCTTCTGCTCATATTGCCGCCGAGGATGCACCGAATGTACCGAGATGAACTCAAGCAGATTGTCGATAGCGCTCGTGGAAAGCGTGTTCGAATATACAGTTTTCAGACGCTGCAACTCAGTCGCGATAGCGTCGAACTCCTCCTTTTCGACGTGCCCCTGCATTCCGTCCACGAGAACACGACGTTCGAGCCCGTAGAGGTAGAACTGTACGAAGCTTCGATGCAACTGCGGATCTGACCGGTCGGATGCCAGCCACTGAATATATGTTCGTCGATGTGCTGCAGAAAACGAGTTGTAGCTCAGCCAGTAGTCTTCGGAACCAACTGAGCTTTCGCTCCCTTTCGCTGCCACGTTCGAATTCGGAACAACGGCGCACGCATCGAGGCCCTGGCACGCCTCACCCCGTCGTGGTGTGCCGAAAAAGAACATGCCGCCGATAATAGTCGTCCCAGCGATATCCACCGCCTCACCTTGATTGACCCAGCGGACTTTCGGCGACGTCTCGAAGTTCGGGGGCGCGATCCGATAGGACGATTTGGTTGAATCGGACGACAGTGTTACTGTCAAAAATTCTTCATCCTGCTCCGATCGGGTCCCCGGTCTAGATTTCGGCACGGCCTCCACTGAGGTTGTATGCTGCGGCTCCGTCGAGCTTGGACTCATGGATTTCGTTATTGTTGGCGGCGGCTTCTTTTTCGTTAGGGCGGAAAAGGCTACGCAAAGCAGGGCGAACACAAAGAAGATCGTCCACCCACCTTTCGGGGCCAGACCGATTGCAATCAATAGAGCCACGGCGAGCGTGACTACCCCAGCACCCGATTCTTTTGCCTGGCGGCTCATAGTTTTGGTCTCTCGCTTCTTCGAACTCAGCTCCCGTCCGGTCGAGCGGTTCGTTTGGACGATTATATTACGTTGGAATATTCGTCCTCGGAAATTGCGCTCGAAATCATGCGGCGCCTTCCCTTCGAAGTCCCTTTCCGTGGTGAGTAGTTCTGCACACCCTAGAGCGGGGAAAGGCACATGGGGAGTCGACGCTCCGTCTACGCGACGGCTACCCCACTATGAAATCACCGTGCTCGCCCAAGTGAGAATGATTCACATGAAGAAAGCAAATATGCAAATAAAGCCGCAGACCTTCACGCCGGAATGACCGACTGCAGGTTCACCGTAGGCAATCTGACCTCGCCCCCGTTTTTCCTTGCTGCGGAATACGTGTATCAGCCACGCCCACGGTTCTAGCAAGACTTCGACTTGACATATTTCGTGAATGCGACGACCCGCTGCGTCCCAAATTGGCGCGTAGCTGTCGAAAGCGACAACAGGAGTGTGGACGTATTGCTACAGGACATCGAGGGATTTTTGCATTGCAACGCATTGGATGAAGCCAACGCCGAAATGATGCTGGCGCTGCCGGCTCACGAGCGACCGTCAGATGCTACCTCAGCGTTCGATTGGCTATGCGCTCAATTCGCCAGAAAGGGATTGAAGTCAAAACTCGAGTTCGCGAGGCGCGATGGCGATGCCTGCGGCGAGCATGCACTCATCGTTCTGCATTGCCTTGAGGAAGCAGTTGCCGTACGCACAGTAGAGAGACTCGGGGCTACCATAGCCACGGATATCGCGACGACATCATGAACGGGTGCATATCAGAGGACACGGATGCAAGCGACGATGAAGATTGACTTGCCACCCTCGCGCCTCCGAGCGCATGCCGGGCGCAGAGTGACCTCTCTCAAGCGCAGGCGTTTCGCGCGCATACTCAATGAGGTCATGACGGGCATCCACGGTGCCATAGACGTACGCCAAGGGCCTCAGAAGGCGCTCGGACTAAACTAGGTGACCTCAGACTCAGAAACGAAAAAGCCGGCCCACTGGGCCGGCTTTTTTGCGTCCAATCCCGGTCGGTTGCACCGCGAAACAAACTTTCGAACATACAGCCGATTCCCGATAAAGCAAAACGTGGCCAATCGGGAAATAAGGCATAACGAGTCCAGGTGGACAACTTATGCTTAACGGCACAGCATTCCATGGAACACCCTGGAAGCGAATCTGGTGGGCCCGGCGGGGTTCGAACCCGCGACCAATCGATTATGAGTCGACTGCTCTAACCGCTGAGCTACAAGCCCTGATGAGATTTGACGCGTGCTACACGCAGCCCCGGCAAAGAAGCCGGGCCGGCATTGTAACAACAAAGGAGACAAACGCCACCGGCATCACGCAGATGCCGGCGGCGTTCGCAGGAGAAACGCTGGAAATCAGTTCCCTTCGAGGAACGACTTCAGCTTGTCGGAACGGCTCGGGTGACGCAGCTTGCGCAGCGCCTTGGCCTCGATCTGACGGATCCGCTCGCGCGTGACGTCGAATTGCTTGCCGACTTCCTCGAGCGTGTGGTCCGTGCTCATCTCGATGCCGAAGCGCATCCGCAGCACCTTCGCCTCGCGCGGCGTCAGCGAATCGAGCACATCCTTCACGACGTCGCGCATGCTTGCATGCAGCGCGGCATCCGCCGGCGCGACCGTGTTGGTGTCCTCGATGAAGTCGCCGAGATGGGAATCGTCGTCGTCACCGATCGGCGTTTCCATCGAGATCGGCTCCTTCGCGATCTTCATGATCTTGCGGATCTTGTCTTCCGGCATTTCCATCTTCTCGGCAAGCGTTGCCGGATCCGGCTCGAGACCGGTTTCCTGCAGGATCTGCCGCGAGATGCGGTTCATCTTGTTGATCGTCTCGATCATGTGAACCGGAATACGGATCGTGCGCGCCTGGTCCGCGATCGAACGCGTGATGGCCTGACGAATCCACCACGTCGCATAGGTCGAGAACTTGTAGCCGCGACGGTATTCGAACTTGTCCACCGCCTTCATCAGGCCGATGTTGCCTTCCTGGATCAGGTCGAGGAACTGCAGGCCGCGGTTCGTGTACTTCTTCGCGATCGAGATCACGAGACGCAGGTTGGCCTCGGTCATTTCGCGCTTCGCCTGGCGTGCCTTCAGTTCGCCGGCCGCCATCTGGCGGTTGGTTTCCTTCAGGTCCTTCAGCGGCAGCACGACGCGCGCCTGCAGGTCGAGCAGGCGCTGCTGCTGTTCGCGGATCGCCGGAACGTTACGCGACAGCACCGCGCTGTACGAATGGCCCTCGGCCGTAATCTTCTCGGCCCAGTCGAGATCCGTCTCGCTGCCCGGGAAGCGCGCGATGAATTCCGAGCGCGGCATGCCGCACTTGTCGACGACGATGTGCAGGATCTGGCGCTCGACCTGACGCACTTCGTCCACCTGCGCACGCAGCGTGTCGCACAGGCGTTCGACGGTACGCGCGGTGAAGCGGATCGTCATCAGTTCGGTCTGGATCGTTTCCTGCGCCTTCAGGTAGGCCTTCGACTTGTAGCCTTCCTTTTCGAACGCGCGGCGCATCTTGTCGAACCACTCGCTGATCTGCGAGAACTTCTCGAGCGAGGCACGCTTGAGGGCTTCGAGCTGGGCGGCGTTGGCCGATGCCTGTGCGGCACCGTCATCCTCCTCCTCTTCCTCTTCTTCCTCTTCCTCCTCGGCTTCCTCGTCCTCGTTCTCGATGGCTTCCGCTTCCTTCGCGGAGAAGCCGTCCGTATCGGCGGAGTCCGAAGCATTCGGATCGAGCAGGCCGTCGACGAGTTCGTCGACGCGGATCTCTTCGTTCGCGACGCGCTCGGCCATCGCGAGGATGTCGGCGATCGTCGTCGGGCACGCGGAAATCGCCATCACCATGTGGCGCAGGCCGTCCTCGATCCGCTTCGCGATCTCGATTTCGCCTTCGCGCGTGAGCAGCTCGACCGTGCCCATTTCGCGCATGTACATCCGGACCGGATCGGTCGTGCGGCCGAATTCCGAATCGACGGTGGACAGCGCGACTTCCGCTTCCTCTTCGACTTCGTCGTCCGACGACGCGGCCGGCGCGTTGTCGTTCAGGAGCAGCGTTTCCGCGTCCGGCGCCTGCTCGTAGACCGCCACGCCCATGTCGTTGAACGTGCCGATGATGCCTTCAAGGGCTTCGGTCTCGGTGAAGTTGTCCGGCAGGTGATCGTTGATTTCGGCGTACGTAAGGAAGCCGCGCTCCTTGCCGAGCTTGATCAGCGCGCGCAGCTTCACGCGGCGCTCTTCGAGCTCCTCGGCCGTGCCCGGCGTGCTCGTCGCGAACGCTTCCTTCAGCAGCGCCTTTTCCTTGGCGCGACGATCGCGCACCTTGGATTTGCCCGGTGCAGCCGCGGCTGCGGGCTGCTCGTCGCTCTGATTTGCGTCGTCGTCGACGGATACTTCGTTCAGCTTTTTGGTCATGGAGTTCGCCGTACCGGCTATATCGACTCGCGGCTGCTGGACGACAGCCGGTTGAACCGTGGGTGCATGAGTAGTACGTACTGCCGTTTCGTCCGCGGCGGCAGTCGTGTCCCTTGCGCTTTTCGCACTTGCCCGCTTCGCCGCCGGCTTGGCCGGCCCGGAGTCGGGTCTGGCGGCAGCCCGTGTTCTGGCTGCCGGCGCCGGCGCAGCCTGAGCAGTGCCGGCCGCGGTTTTCTTTCCCGCAGGGGCTGACGATGCTGAAGACGTTGTCCTGGTGGAAGAAGCAGACTTGGCCGCTGTGACCTTCTTGGTCGGCTCCGTCGAGCCCTTGCCTGTTGCTTTCTTTCCGCCTGTCGTCTTTGCCATCGCGATTTTCGCCTCTACTTGGAAAACAAACCGCTGGAAACCTTATATTATAGCACGCTGGGGAGCCCTCTCTAAGCGCCCCGGCCGCCTACAGCCCGAGCCGACGCTTCATGTCGGTTCGCTGCTGGTTCAATTCCGTCAATTCGGCCAATTCCTCGGGTGTGAAGGTGGATTGCCGCGCCAGCCGATCGAGCCGGTCGCAGCAGGCGTCATAGCGCATCTTGAGCACCGCCGCCTGCAGCTCCTCCCCCGCGATCCGCTCCTGTTCACGCTGCCGCTCGGGCACCGTCTCGTCTTCCGGATTCTGTAACAGCAAATCGCGGACGTTTTCATCATAGTCCAGAATTTCGCGGAAGATTTCCTCGTAAGTCGCCCCGTTCGAGGACGTCCTCAGGACATCCGACAGCAGCCGGAACTCCGCGCCGTCGCCCAGCGCGCGCGCATGGTCGACGACTTCGGCGAACAGCTCGCCGATGCGCGGCAACGCGCGCAGGGTCGCAATCTGTTCGTCGTCGAGCTGCGACGCGATACGCGGATGCATCACCAGCGTGCGCAACGCACGCTTTTCGCTGTCCGTCACTCGGCGCCGCTCGCTGCGCGCGGGCGCCTGGCGCGGCGGCGCCGCGATCCGCGTGTCGACGTCGGACAACCCCGCGACCTCTTCGAACGGGATATCGAGGCGGTCCGCGAACATGTGCATGATCTGCGCGCGCAACGCGTTCGCAGGCAGCGCCTGCAGCAGCGGCTTCGCGTCGAACAGCGCCTTCGCGCGGCCTTCCGGCTGATCGAGCGCCTTGCCGGCAATTGCTTCGTTCAACAGAAATTGCGACAGCGGCATCGCGCGTTCGACCTGCTCGGAGAACGCATCCGCGCCGAACTCGCGCACATAGCTGTCCGGATCGTGCTCGGCCGGCAGAAAAAGGAACCGGATCGTGCGGTTGTCCGCCGCGTGCGGCAGGCACGCCTCGAGCGCGCGCCGGGCCGCACGCCGCCCGGCCGAGTCGCCGTCGAAACTGAAAATGACCGTGTCGGTCTGGCGCAGCAGCTTCTGCACGTGAATCGGCGTGCACGCGGTGCCGAGCGTCGCGACCGCGTTCGGGAAACCGAGCTGCGCGAGCGCGACGACGTCCATGTAGCCTTCGACGACCAGCACGTACTTGCGCTCGCGAATCGCCAGCCGCGCCTCGAACAGCCCGTACAGCTCGCTGCCCTTGTTGAACAGCGGCGTTTCGGGCGAGTTCAGGTATTTCGGCTCGCCGCTGCCGAGCACGCGGCCGCCGAAGCCGATCACCTGCCCCTTCACGTTGCGGATCGGGAACATGATCCGCTCACGGAACCGGTCGTAGCGGCGCGCGACACCCTGCGCATCGGTTTTCTCGCTGACGATCACGAGCCCCGACTCGACGAGCGACTCGTCGCGATAGTCGGGGAACGCGGTTTCGAGGTTCTGCCAGCCGTCCGGCGCATAACCGAGCCCGAAGCGCGCGGCGATCTCGCCGGTCAGGCCCCGGTTCTTCAGGTACTGGATCGCGACGGTCGCGCCGCGCAACTGCTTGCGGTAGTAATCGCACGCGGCAGTCATCGCATCGGACAGCGCGGTCGCGACGGATTTCGACACCGGCGCCGGATAATCGCCGCCACCGCCCGGGCCTCCACCACCGCCGCGCATCGACGGCTCGTGCGGCACGGTCAGCCCGACCGACTGCGCGAGCTCCTGCACGGCTTCCGGGAACGTGAGCCCCGCATGCTCCATCAGGAAGCCGATCGCCGTGCCGTGCGCGCCGCAGCCGAAGCAGTGATAGAACTGCTTGGTCGGGCTGACGGTAAACGACGGGCTCTTCTCGTTATGGAACGGGCACAGCCCCATGAAGTTGGCGCCGCCCTTCTTGAGCTGCACGTACCGACCCACCACGTCGACGATATCGACGCGGTTCAGCAAGTCCTGCAGGAACGAATGCGGAATCACCGTGGGATCGAGCGAAAAAAGGCAATACGACGCCCGGCACACGCAACGCCGCGCGCGCCGGGAACGGGTTTTACTTCGTGAGCGCGGCCTTGACCTGCGCGGAAACGGCCGTCATGTCGGCACGGCCGGCGAGCTTGCCCTTCAGCACGCCCATTACCTTGCCCATGTCCTGCGGGCCGGCTGCGCCGGTTTGCGCGACCGCCGCCTGGACTTCGGCCGCCACTTCGGCATCCGACAGTTGCGCGGGCATGTAGCCGCCCAGCACGGTCAATTCGGCCTGCTCCTTCGCGACGAGGTCGTCACGGCCGGCAGCCTGGAACTGGCTGATCGAATCCTTGCGCTGCTTGATCATCTTGTCGATCACGGCCGTGATGCCCGCGTCGTCGAGCGTGACCCGATCATCGACCTCGCGCTGCTTGATCGCGGCCATCAGCAGGCGAATCGTCGCCAGGCGCTCGCTTTCCTTCGCGCGCATCGCGGCCTTCATGTCTTCGCTGATCTGCTCTTTCAAACTCATCTTTCACCCGGGATGGAAACGTGAATCCGACGCCCGCTAACGGGCGTCAACACAAAAACCCGCTTGGGACAGTGTCTCAAGCGGGTTGCTCGAATCCGGCATCGGCGACTCGCCGCCTGATCGGCTGCGCGATCGCACTCGATCGCACGGAGTCACCGGTGCGCCGCTCAGCGAACCGCGCGGCGCCCAATCGTTCAGTACAGCTTCTTCGGCAGCGTCTGGCTGCGAATACGCTTGTAATGACGCTTCACCGCAGCAGCCTTCTTGCGCTTGCGCTCCGCGGTCGGCTTCTCGTAAAACTCGCGCGCACGAAGTTCGGTCAACAGACCGTTCTTCTCGATCGTGCGCTTGAAGCGACGCATTGCAACTTCGAACGGCTCGTTCTCTTTAACGCGAATGATCGTCATGATCCGACACGAATAAAGGTTTGCAGGGAAAGACTACCGAGTATAGCAGAGCGATTGTTCAAAGGCACGGGGCCTGGTCCCGCTAAAACGGGGCTTGCGTAGGGCCTGTTCACGCTAATAACGGGCTTGCGAACGTGCCTTGCCGGCTGCAGTGCAAGAAAGCAAGGAGCGCCGTTTGGCCGAGCCAAACAAGCGACGCGCGACGCCGCAATGCGGCCGGCAACGCACGTTCCCCTGTTTGGAAAAATCATTCGTGGGGCTGGCCACCAGAAGGGCCCGTTATTAGCGTGAACAGGCCCTAGCCCGTCAGGCGCCGCGCGCATACTCCGCCGCGGCCTGCCCGGCCGCCGTGCCGGACGCCCACGCCCACTGGAAGTTGTAGCCGCCGAGCCAGCCCGTCACGTCCACGGCCTCGCCGACGAAGAACAGCCCCGGCACGCGCGCGCTCATCATCGTCGCCGACGACAGCTCCCGCGTATCGATCCCGCCCTTCGTCACCTCGGCCTTCTTGTAGCCTTCGGTGCCGTTCGGCGTCAGCGTCCAGCCGGCGAGCGCGTCGCCGATCTGGCGCAGCGTCTTGTCGGGCAGGTCCGCGAGCCGCGCGTCGGCCGCGACACTGTGCGTGTCGAGCCATGCGTGCGCGAGGCGCGACGGCACCCAGTCCGCCAGCAACGAACCGATCTGGCGCTTCGACGTGCGCTTCGCATCGAGCAGGTCGGCCACCGTGTCGCGCTGCGGCAGCAGGTCGACGCGAATCGGGTCGCCGGGCTGCCAGTAGCTCGAGATCTGCAGGATGCCGGGTCCCGACAGGCCGCGATGGGTCAGCAGCAGATCCTCGACGAATTCGCCGCCGCGCTTCTTGTCGCCGGTCGACACGCGCACTTCGAGCGACACGCCGGACAGCGCCGCGAACGGCTCCCAGTCGTGCGGCGCGAACGTGAGCGGCACGAGCGCGGGCCGTGTATCGATGAGCTTGTGGCCGAACTGCTTCGCGAGCCGGTAGCCGAAGTCGGTCGCGCCGATCTTCGGGATCGACAGGCCGCCCGTCGCGACGATCAGTGCGCGCGCACCGATCGGCCCGGCCTGCTGCGTGTCGAGCGTGAAGCCGTCGGCCGGTGCGTGGCGCACCGCGTCGACGACGACGGGCCGGCGCCACGCGATGCCGCCCGCGTCGCATTCGTGCTTCAGCACGTCGATGACCGCGTCGCTGCCGTGGTCGCAAAAGAGCTGACCTTTGTGCTTTTCGTGCCAGGTCACATGATGGCGCTTGAGCAGCCCGAGGAAATCGCGCGGCGTATAGCGCGCCAGCGCCGAACGCGCGAAATGCGGATTCGCCGACAGGTAGTTGTCGGGGCCTGCGTACAGGTTCGTGAAGTTGCAGCGGCCGCCGCCCGAGATGCGAATTTTCTCGGCGAGCCGCGGTGCGTGATCGATCAGCACGACGCGGCGGCCGAGTTGCCCGGCGACCGCGGCGCTCATCATCCCGGCAGCGCCCGCGCCGATCACGGCGATGTCATAAGTTTCCATGGCGCGGATTGTACCTGCCCGGCATCGGGCCCGGGCCACCGCCAGCGGCGGCCTGCCCTCGCCTGCTATACTTTCTGGTTACGTCGACCTTCCCGCGGCGCGCCCGATATGGCGCGCCCTGCCCGTACCCATGCTCGTTCTCGGCATCGAAAGCTCCTGTGACGAAACCGGCCTCGCGCTCTACGACACGCAGCGCGGCCTGCTCGCGCACGCGCTCCATTCGCAGATCGCGATGCACCGCGAATACGGCGGCGTCGTGCCCGAGCTCGCGTCGCGCGACCACATCCGCCGCGCACTGCCGCTGCTCGAGGAAGTGATGGCGCAAAGCGGCACGCACCGCGACGACATCGACGCGATCGCGTTCACGCAAGGCCCCGGCCTCGCCGGCGCGCTGCTGGTCGGCGCGAGCATCGCGAATGCGCTCGCACTCGCATGGAACAAACCGACCGTCGGCATCCATCACCTCGAAGGCCACCTGCTGTCGCCGCTGCTCGTCGCCGAACCGCCGCCGTTCCCGTTCGTCGCGCTGCTGGTTTCCGGCGGCCACACGCAACTGATGCGCGTGACCGACGTCGGCGTGTACGAGACGCTCGGCGAAACGCTCGACGACGCGGCCGGCGAAGCGTTCGACAAGACGGCGAAACTGATCGGCCTCGGCTACCCGGGCGGCCCGGAAGTCTCGAAGCTCGCCGAAACGGGCACGCCGGGTGCGGTCGTGCTGCCGCGTCCGATGCTGCATTCGGGCGACCTCGACTTCAGCTTCAGCGGCCTGAAGACTGCCGTGCTCACGCAGATGAAGAAGTTCGAGGCAGCGAAGCTGACGGGCGACGCGCTCGAACGCGCGAAAGCCGACCTCGCGCGCGGATTCGTCGACGCGGCCGTCGACGTGCTCGTCGCGAAGTCGCTCGCCGCGCTGAAGAAGACGAAGCTCAAGCGCCTCGTGGTCGCGGGCGGCGTCGGCGCGAACCGCCAGTTGCGCGAGGCGCTGTCGGCCGCCGCGGCCAAGCGCGGCTTCGACGTGCACTACCCCGATCTCGCGCTCTGCACCGACAACGGCGCGATGATCGCGCTCGCGGGCGCGCTGCGGCTCGGCCGCTGGCCCGAGCAGGCGAACGCCGACTACGCGTTCACGGTGAAGCCGCGCTGGGATCTCGCGTCGCTCGCACGCTGAACCGCGACGTCAATACAAGAAAATCAAAAGGCCGCTCAAAACTGAGCTGACCCCGTAAAGTTGGACGGGTAAATTAGGCCGCCAAGGGCTGAGTTCTGTACTGCACGGGACTCAGCCCTTTTAGCTTGAGCTTGATGCGGTCGTGATTGTAATAGCGGATGTAGTCGGCAATGGCGCGACGCAATTGCTGGACGTCTGCGAAGTGTGTCAACCGGAAGCACTCGGATTTGAGTGTGCCGAAGAAGCTTTCCATCGCGGCATTATCCAGGCAGTTGCCCTTGCGTGACATGCTCTGCGGCATGCCTCGCTCAGCAAGCTGTTCGCAGTATTCTCGCATTTGATAAGCCCAGCCTTGATCCGAATGCAGCATCGGTGTCTCATCAGCTGCCAGTCGCTTGAGTGCCTTGTCCAGCATGGCTTTGATCATGGCGAAGTCGGGGCGCTCGCTCATTTGCCAGGCAATGATCTCGCCGTTGTACAAATCCAGAACCGGCGACAGATATAGCTTCTTGCCGCCGACATTGAATTCGGTCACATCCGTCACCCACTTCTCATTGGGCCTGCTGGCTTCGAATTGGCGGTTGAGTAGATTCGGCGCTATGCGCCCACGCTCTCCCCGATAGGACCGATATTTCTTGGGCCGAACGAGCGACTTCAGACGCAGCACTGACATCAGTCGCTGCACCGTCTTGCGGTTGACCCAAGTGCCCGCTCGACGCAATGCAAGCGTGATCCGGCGATAGCCGTAACGCCCTTATGCTGGGCGAAGACATCGGCGATCTTCGCCTTGAGCTCGGCGTGACGATCTCCCGCCTTGGTCGCTGCCACTTGGTAATAGAACGTACTACGAGCCAGGCCTGAAACCTTGAGCAAGACGCTTAACGAATGATGCTCACGCAAGGCGTTCACGATTTGCGCGGTTTCTTTGGCTTTGCTTGCTCCTTGGCTCGGAGCAGTTCGTCCAACTTTTTTAGGTACGCCACCTCCGCGCGCAGATACTCATTCTCTTTAAGAAGGTCTTCGCGTGAGCGCTCGTCTGCGGGCACGGCAGTAGGCTGGGCAGGCTGTTTGGGCTTTGACATCTTGGGTGGCCGGCCTTTGCGGCGCGGCATGAGAGCTTCGAAACCACCCTCATGATACTGGCGCTCCCAGCGACTCACGCAGTTGGCTTCGCGCAAATCGAATACCGCGCATGTGCGCTGGTATGACAGCTCATGGCGCCACATGTGTTGCAGCACCGACATCTTGAAGTCAGTGCTATACGTCTCGTGCTTCTTGCGCAGCCCTGCTTTGCCATGTACCCGGAAAGCGCTCACCCAACGCCGCAGTGTTGAATACCCAACTCCGTACTTCCGGCCGAGCGACTCGCAACTGCCTTCGCCGCTCAGATATGCCTTGACCAATTGTTGCTTGAACGACGGGTCATACTTCGTCATGAAAAAACCCCCAAGGGTTGGAGTGATGTCCAACTCTTGGGGGTCAATTCAAAACGAGCGGCCTTTTTCATCGGCGCGGCAAAACGACGCAGCGTTATGCCGCCTGCCGCTTGTCGCGCTCGATCAGCGCATACGCGCTGTGATTGTGGATCGACTCGAAGTTCTCGGCTTCGAGCACATACGCGACCACGCGCTCGTCCGCATCGAGACGCTGCGCGACGTCGCGCACGAGATCCTCGACGAACTTCGGGTTCTCGTATGCACGCTCGGTGACGAACTTCTCGTCCGGACGCTTCAGCAGGCCCCACAGTTCGCACGACGCCTCTTCCTCGGCGATGCGGATCAGCGCCTCGACCGGCAGATCGGCCGCGAGCTCGGCATCGATCGTCACGTGCGAGCGCTGGTTGTGCGCGCCGTACTGCGAGATCTTCTTCGAGCACGGGCACAGGCTCGTCACGGGCACGAGCACCTTCAGGAACAGGCGCGTGTCGCCGTTGCGGCTTTCGCCCGCGAGCGTCACTTCGTAGTCGAGCAGGCTCTGCACGCCGGACACCGGCGCCGTCTTGTTCACGAAGTACGGGAAAGTGACCTCGATGCGGCCGGCCTCGGCCTCGAGCTTCTCCAGCATCGACGCGAGCATCGCGCGGAAGCGCTCGACCGTCAGCGGCGCGCGATTCTCTTCGAGCAGCGCGACGAAGCGCGACATGTGCGTGCCCTTCTGGTCGGCCGGCAGGCGCACGTCGAGATTCCAGACACCGACGCTCGGCTGCACGTCGCCGCTTTCGGTACATACCGTCAACGGATGCCGGACCGCCTTCACGCCCACGCGCTGAATCGGGATCTGACGGGTATCCACCGTGCTCTGCACGTCGGGCATCACGAAGGCGGGATTCATCTGGTTCATCTTGTTCAATCCTTGTAAGCCGCGCGTTCGACGACGCGCACGCCGCGTCATGCGGCAGCCGGAAAAGCAACATGGGCCCGCAGGCCCATGTTTTCCGCATCAATGAAGACCGGTTGCGCCAGTCGCACCAGCGCCGCCCGGAGGCGGCGCCAGCTTATGCGACGCGCTTCGCCTGACCGGCGACATCGGCCGCCGGGTTCAGGAAGCGTTCGCGAATCGATTTCGCGATGCCCGCGCCGTCGAGGCCGCATAGCGACAACAGCTTTGCGTGGTCGCCGTGATCGACGAACTGGTCAGGGAGGCCCAATTGTAGTACGGGTCGGATAACCCCACTCTCCATCAGGGCTTCCACGCAGGCCGAGCCCGCGCCGCCCATCACGCAGCCTTCCTCGATCGTGACGAGGTAGTCGTGCGTCTCGGCGAGTTCGCGCACGAGCGCGGCGTCGACCGGCTTCACGAAGCGCATGTTCGCGACGGTTGCGTCGAGTTCCTCGGCCGCTGCGAGCGACGGTGCGACCATCGTGCCGAATGCGAGGATCGCGACACGCTTGCCTTCCGGCTGCGCCGTGTGGCGACGCACTTCACCCTTGCCGAGCGGGATCTCGGTGAATTCCTTCACCGTCGGCACGCCCGTGCCCGCGCCGCGCGGATAGCGCACTGCGGTCGGGTTCGGCTGCTGCAGCGCGGTGTGCAGCATCTGGCGGCATTCGTTCTCGTCGGATGCGGCCATGATCGTCATGTTCGGGATGCAGCGCATGAACGCGAGATCGTACGCGCCCGCATGCGTCGCGCCGTCCGCGCCGACGAGACCCGCGCGGTCGATCGCGAACACGACCGGCAGGTTCTGCAGCGCGACGTCGTGGATCAGCTGGTCGTAAGCACGCTGCAGGAACGTCGAGTAGATCGCGACGACCGGCTTCAGCCCTTCGGTAGCGAGGCCGCCCGCGAACGTCACCGCATGCTGCTCGGCGATGCCGACGTCGTAGTAGCGATCCTTGAAACGCTTCTCGAACTCGACCATGCCCGAGCCTTCGCGCATCGCGGGCGTGATGCCGACGACGCGCGTATCGCGCTCGGCTTCATCGCACAGCCACTCGCCGAACACCTGCGTGTACGTCTTCTTCGCGGGCGTGGTCGACGGCTTGATGCCTTCGGCCGGGTTGAACTTGCCGGGGCCGTGATAGAGCACGGGATCGGCTTCGGCGAGCTTGTAGCCCTGGCCTTTCTTCGTCACCACGTGCAGGAACTGCGGGCCGCGCAGTTCGCGGATGTTCTGCAGCGTCGGGATCAGCGAATCGAGATCGTGACCGTCGATCGGGCCGATGTAGTTGAAGCCGAACTCCTCGAACAGCGTAGCCGGCACGACCATGCCCTTCGCGTGCTCCTCGAGCTTGCGCGCGAGTTCGAGCACCGGCGGCGCAACGCTCAGCACGCGCTCGACGCCCGCGCGCGCAGCCGCGTAGAAGCGGCCCGACATCAGACGCGCGAGATGGCGATTCAGCGCGCCGACCGGCGGCGAAATCGACATGTCGTTGTCGTTCAGGATCACGAGCAGCTTCGCATCTTCCGACACGCCCGCGTTGTTCATCGCCTCGAACGCCATGCCGGCCGTCATCGCGCCGTCGCCGATCACGGCAATCGAGAAGCGGTCGTCGCCGTTCAGCTGGCTGCCGATCGCCATGCCGAGCGCGGCCGAGATCGACGTGCTCGAGTGCGCGGTGCCGAACGTGTCGTATTCGGATTCGCTGCGGCGCGGGAAGCCCGAGATGCCGTCGTACTGGCGCAGCGAATGCATCTGGTCGCGGCGGCCCGTGAGGATCTTGTGCGGGTAGGTCTGGTGGCCCACGTCCCAGACGATGCGATCGTTCGGCGTGTTGAACACGTAGTGCAGCGCGATCGTCAGCTCGACCGTCCCGAGGTTGGACGACAAATGGCCGCCCGTCTTCGACACGCTGTCGAGCACGAACGCGCGCAGTTCATCCGCGAGCGGTTGCAGTTGGCGACGATCGAGGCGGCGCAGATCCGCCGGGTCGTCGATGGTTTTCAGCAAGTCGTACATCGTCGTTCCATTGTAGGAAATCAAACGCGCCCGCATTCTATTGCACGCACCGTAGCGTGTGCGCGGCGGCGGGCTTTCGCGTCAGCTGACCCGGTTCACTACCAGGTCGGCAAGTTCGGCGAGACGCTGTGCGCGTGCGCCGAACGGTTTCAGCGCGTCGTGCGCTTCGGCACGCAGTTGCGCGGCAAGCTCGCGCGACGCCTCGAGGCCGAGAATCGATACATAGGTCGGCTTGTCGTTCGCCGCGTCCTTGCCGGCCGTCTTGCCGAGCGTCGCCGAATCGGTCGTGACGTCGAGAATATCGTCGACGACCTGGAAGGCCAGACCCACGGCTCCCGCGTAGACATCGAGCGCGGCCATCGTTTCCGCCGACGGCGTCTCGCCGGCCAGCGCGCCCATCCGCACGGCCGCGCGCAGCAGTGCGCCAGTCTTCATCCGGTGCATCGTCTCGAGCTGCTCGCGCGTCAGCTTGAGGCCGACGCTCGCCAGGTCGATCGCCTGCCCGCCGGCCATGCCGAGCGAGCCGCTCGCAAGCGCAAGCTCGCGCACGAGCGCGGCCTGCTGCACCGGCGACAGCGCAGCGGCGTCGGTCAGCGCGACAAACGCCTGCGACTGCAGCGCATCGCCGACGAGCAGTGCCGTCGGCTCGTCGTACTGCACGTGCACGGTCGGCTTGCCGCGTCGCAGCGCGTCGTCGTCCATGCACGGCATGTCGTCGTGCACGAGCGAGTACACGTGGATCATCTCCAGCGCCGCCGCCGCCGCATTGCGCGCCGCTTCCGTCGCGCCGGTCAGCTCGCCGGCTGCATGGCACAGCAGCGGGCGAACGCGCTTGCCGCCGCCGAGGACCGCATAGCGCATCGCCTCGTGGAGTTGCGCGGGCATCGCGGTTTCAGCGGGCAGATAGTGACCGAGTGCGTCCTCGACACGGTCAAGCACGGACCGCATCCATTGTTCGAATGTCATAGATCGTCGTCTTCGCCGTCCGTGGCGGCCGTTCCGGACGAAAGCGGCTTCAGCGTCGCGCCGTCGAGCACGCGAACCTGCTGCTCCACTTTCTCGAGCTGCTGTTGGCAAAATGCAACGAGGGTCGCACCGCGGCGATACGCCGCCAGTGAATCCTCGAGGCTCAACGCGCCGCCTTCCATCCGGGCAACCAGCGTCTCGAGTTCCGCGAGCGCCATCTCATAATTGTCCGGCAACGGTTCGGTGCCATTGCCGGGCGGCGTGGCGCCTGGGGATGCGGTTTTCGCCATGGACGAGGTGTCAAATTTCAAAACAAGTCGGACATTCTACGGCAAAAGAGAATTCTCCGATCTGCCGACTTGGGCAGCCTCGCACATATTCCGGCCCCATCTCCGGCACACAGTGTGCGCCTCCCGATTGTCTCCCGACAAAAAATTGACACAAATCAGGCACTTAATCCTGGCCTTGCGAGGCGAACCGGGTATAATTCCCCGTTTCCCTAAATCGATTTTTCGATGGTTGGGTTGTTCACTGCTTTCACGCTAACACCGGGAGTGGGAATGTCCAATCTGAGCGATGCGCTTCAGTTGAAGTCGGCCCACAGCCAGCTTCCAGTCACTGCATATTTCGATGAGGCGCTGCTCGAGCGCGAGATCGAAACCCTCTTCAAGAAAGGACCTCGTTACGTCGGGCACGAGTTGATGGTGCCCGAGGCGGGGGATTATTTTGCGCTGCCGTCCGAGAAGGAAGGCCGCGTGCTGGTCCGCAACCAGACGAACCAGATCGAACTGCTGTCGAACGTCTGCCGCCACCGGCAGGCGATCATGCTCAACGGGCGCGGCCACGCGCAGAACATCGTGTGCCCGCTGCACCGCTGGACGTACGACCTGGAAGGCGAACTGCTCGGCGCGCCGCACTTCCCCGACAAGCCGTGCCTGAACCTCGGCAAGAGCCCGCTGCAGAACTGGCAGGGGCTGCTGTTCGAGGCCGAAGGCCGGAACGTCGCGCGCGACCTCGCCAATCTCGGCACGAAACATCACTTCGACTTCTCCGAGTACCACTTCGATCATGTCGAAGTGCACGAGTGCGATTACAACTGGAAGACCTTCATCGAGGTCTACCTCGAGGATTACCACGTCGTCCCGTTCCACCCGGGCCTCGGCAGCTTCGTGTCGTGCGACGATCTCAAGTGGGAATTCGGCGACTGGTACAGCGTGCAGACGGTCGGCGTGCACAACGCACTCGCGAAACCGGGCAGCGCGACTTACCAGAAATGGCACGAGCAGGTGCTGAAGTTCCGCAACGGCGTGCCGCCGGAGTTCGGCGCGATCTGGATGGTCTACTACCCGGGCCTGATGATCGAGTGGTATCCGCACGTGCTCGTCGTGTCGTGGCTGATCCCGCGCGGCCCGCAGAAGACGACCAACATCGTCGAGTTCTATTACCCCGAGGAAATCGCGCTGTTCGAACGCGAATTCGTCGAGGCCGAGCGCGCCGCCTACATGGAAACGGCCGTCGAGGACGACGAAATCGCGATGCGGATGGACGCAGGCCGCCATGCGCTGATGGCACGCGGCGAGTCGCAGGTCGGCCCGTACCAGAGCCCGATGGAAGACGGCATGCAGCACTTCCACGAGTTCCTGCGCCGCCACCTCGGCGACATCTGATGACCGGTGCGGCGCTTTGACGCCGCACCGCATCCGGCAGACGAAAAGACGGGCTTCGGCCCGTCTTTTTTTGTTTAGACTTGGAGTGTCAGGCCATTCGCACTCCAGGGAGCTGTCATGCCACACACTCATTACACCACGCTCATCTCCGCCGCCAACCTCGCCGAGCGCCTGGCCGCGGCGCCCGGCAGCGTCGTGCTGTTCGACTGCCGCTTCGACCTCGCCGATCCGGGCGCGGGCGAAGCCGCGTATGCAACCGGCCACATCCCCGGCGCGCAGTATCTTCATCTCGACCGCGACCTGTCGGGCCGCAAGACGGGCACCAACGGCCGCCATCCACTGCCGACCCGCGATGCATTCGCCACGCTGCTCGCGAGCCGCGGCCTCAAGCAGGGCCAGCAGGTCGTCGCATACGACGCGCAAGGCGGCGCCTACGCGGCGCGCCTGTGGTGGCTGCTGCGCTGGCTCGGCCACGATTCGGTCGCCGTGCTCGACGGCGGCCTGCAGGCATGGGAAGCGGCCGGCCAGCCGCTGACGGCCGACGTGCCGCAACCGGCCGCCGGCGATTTCCGTGCGGGAGCGCCTCTTGAATCGACGGTCGACGCAGCAGCCGTGCTTGCGAACGTGACGTCGCACACGCGCGTCGTGATCGACGCACGCGCACCGGACCGCTATCGCGGCGAAAACGAGACGATCGATCCTGTGGGCGGCCACATCCCCGGCGCACGCAACCGGTTCTTCAAGGACAACCTGGCCGCCGACGGCCGCTTCAAGACTGGTCACGAACTGCGCGAGACGTTTTCCACGCTGCTGGCGGGCACCGAACCGAATCTCGTGATCCTGCAGTGCGGCTCCGGCGTCACCGCCTGCCACAACGCGCTTGCGCTGGAGATCGCAGGGCTGCACGGCGCATCGCTGTATCCGGGTTCGTGGAGCGAATGGAGCGCCGATCCGTCGCGGCCGATCGCGACCGGCCCGAACCCGTAATCCGGCGCGCGGCGCACCGGTGAAGCGAAGCGGCGGCCATTCGGCCGCCGCGTTTCGTTTACATCACGCCGTACTTGTGGAACCACGCGATCGCGCGCGTCCAGCCGTCTTCGGCATCACCCTTTACATAGCTTGGCCGGTAGTCGGCGAAGAACGCGTGGCCGGCATCCGGATACACGACGATCTCCGATTCGCGCGCGAGCTTCGAGTCGCTCGTCTGGATCGCCTTGCGCATGTCCGCGAGCGAGGCCTGCGTGATGTTCGCATCCTTTTCGCCATACAGCCCGAGCACGGGCACCTTCAGCGACGCCGCATGATCGACCGGATTGAACGGCGTCATCTCGTCGGTCTTGCCTTCGACGAACCCGTACCACGCAACGGCCGCACGCACGTGCGGATTGTGCTCGGCATACAGCCACGCCTGGCGGCCGCCCCAGCAGAACCCCGTCACGCCGAGACGCGCCGGGTCGCCGCCGTTCTTGCCGGCCCATGCGGCCGTCGCATCGAGATCTTCGGTGACCTGCCGGTCCGGCACCTTGCTGATGATGTTGTCGAAAAGATCCTTCATCGTCGGATACTTCGCCGCGTTGCCCTGTCGCGCGAACAGGTCGGGCGCGATCGCGAGGTAGCCGAGCTTCGCGAAGCGGCGGCAGACGTCGGCGATATGCGCGTGCACACCGAAGATCTCGTGGATCACAATGATGACCGGCAGGTTCGTCTTGCCGGCCGGCTGCGCGCGATAGGCCGGCACGCTCGCGTCGCCGGAGCGGATCTCGACGGTGTCGACGTCCAGCCCGGCGCTGTCGGTCGTGACCGTCTGCGCCGAAACGGGCAGCACGGCCGCCGCGAAGGTGCCGCCCAGCGCGGCCTGCATGAACTTGCGGCGCGAAAACGGGACGTGGGGGACCAGGCTGTCGACTTCGGGTTTCAACATGAATGCACTCCTCGATAGGGCGCCGCCGTCACAATCGTGGATGCGGCATGACGGGGCATCGCGCCGGCGCACGGCGCGGATGTCGCGGCGGTTGGCACCCCGCCGCAAACGGAAACCCGGACAAGATGCCCAATAATCCGTTGTCGCGTCAACTGTCAGATGTGTAAGACTCGATTACGACCCATCGATTCGAGCGCATCAGTCGTGGCGTCGAAGCCCGCTGACGGCCCCGCCGAATCGCGGTGCGGCCCGCATCTATCGATCGCCGTTGCGCGACCGGATGCTTGCGGATTGAAAAAAAACGTGGACGACATCGCCCGGCAGAACACCCGCAGCCGCCTCGCTGCCCGCAAACACGACGGGCGGAGAACACGCACGACGTACGCACTCCCCGCCCGCTCCCCGCGCGAACGCGCGGCGTCAGTGCAGCTTGACGCGCGGCAACGTCGTGCGCCGCAGCCAGTGCGCGACCGTGTCGAGCATCATCCGCGGATAACCGTGCAGCGCCGCGATGTGCAGCCGGTACAGCGACATGTACATGAAGCGCGCAAACAGCCCTTCGATCAGCATGTTGCCGCCGATCAGCCCGCCCATCAGGTTGCCGACCGCGCTGAAATGACCGAGCGACACGAGCGAACCGAAATCGCGATACGTGAATTCGGGCAGCGGACGCCCTTCGAGCCGGCAGCCGATCGCCTTCAGCAGGAAGCTCGCCTGCTGGTGCGCGGCCTGCGCGCGCGGCGGCACGTTGCGTTCGTTGCCGGGCCACGCGCATGCCGCACAATCGCCGAGCGCGAACACGTTGTCGTCGGTGAAGGTCTGCAGCGTGCGACGCACGTCGAGCTGGCCGAGCTTGTTGACCTGGAGGCCGTCGAGATGCGAGAGCACGGACGGCGCCTTGATGCCGGCCGCCCAGACCGTCAGGTCCGCGCGCACCGCCTTGCCGCTCGCGGTATGCACGAGCCCCGGCGCGACCTCGGTCACGCGCTCGCTGAGCATCAGCCGCACGCCGAGCTTTTCGAGCAGTTCGGCCGTCGCCGTCGACACGCGCTCCTGCAGCGCCGGCAGAATCCGCGGCCCCGATTCGATCAGCACGATGCCGACGTCGTGGCGCGGGTCGAGCTTGTGCAGCCCATACGCGGACAGCACCTGCGCCGTGTTGCGCAGCTCCGCGGACAACTCGACGCCCGTCGCGCCGCCGCCGACGATCACGACCTGGATGCGCGGTTCGGCCGCATCGCCGGGCGCGGTCGGCGCCGGTGCCTGGTGCTCGGCACGCATGCACGCGGCGATCAGCCGCTTGCGGAAGCGCTCGGCCTCGCCAACCGTATCGAGCGCGATCGCGTTTTCCGGCGCGCCCTGCACGCCGAAGAAGTGGGTCGTGCTGCCGATCGCGATCACCAGCGTGTCGTATTCCAGCTCGCGCTCCGGCAGCAGTTCCGCGCCGTCGCTGTCGTTGATGGGCGACAGCGTGATGCGCTTCGCCGCGCGGTCAAGCCCGGTCAGTCCGCCCTGCTGGAACTCGAAGCCGTGCCAGCGCGCCTGCGCCGCATATTCGAGCTCCTGCGTGAACGGGTCCATGCTGCCGGCCGCAACCTCGTGCAGCAACGGTTTCCAGATGTGCGTCGGATTGCGGTCGACGAGCGTGACGAGCGCACGCGCGGGACGATTGCCGCGCGCGCCGTAACGGTCGCCGAGCCGCGTCGCCAGTTCCAGGCCGCCCGCGCCTCCGCCTACGATGATGATCCGATGCATCCGATTCCCCCTTTGCGATTCGAAACTGCTGCCGCCGGACGAAGCGAACGCGATGCATTCGCGCCGCCCGGTGGATTAACCGGTTCGGACATCATCGATGTGCAGTTCGAAGCACTTCGATACGCCGGCCCGGAACGCGGGGCGCGCCGCCCCGCGTCAATGGCATGACTGACATGCATTGTCCGGGAGCTTGCGCGTTGACCACAAGCAAACCATCTCGATATTCAGCATCCCTGCAACAATATGCCGCAGGAATCGGGAACCGCGCAGCGGTGCGTCAGTGTGCCTCTTCCCAGTTCGCGCCGGCGCCCACTTCGGCGACGAGCGGCACCTTCAGCTTCGCGACGCCGCACATCATTTCCGGCAGTTTCTCGCGCACGAGCGACAGTTCGTCGTCGGGCACCTCGAGCACCAGTTCATCGTGCACCTGCATGATCATCCGCGATGCAAGCTTGTCACGCGTGAGCCAGTCGTCCACCGCGATCATCGACAGCTTGATCAGGTCGGCCGCGGTGCCCTGCATCGGCGCATTGATTGCCGCGCGCTCGGCCGCCTGGCGGCGCGGGCCGTTGCCGCCGTTGATTTCCGGCAACCACAGGCGGCGACCGAAAACGGTTTCGACGTAACCCTTCTCCTTCGCGGTCGCGCGCGTCTCTTCCATGTACTGCGCAACACCCGGATAGCGGGCGAAATAACGGTCGATATAGAGCTTCGCCGCGTCGCGCGTGATGCCGAGGTTCGACGCGAGCCCGAACGCGCTCATCCCGTAGATCAGCCCGAAGTTGATCACCTTCGCGATCCGGCGCTGGTCGGAATTGACCTCCAGCGGCGTCACGCCGAACACCTCGGCGGCCGTCGCGCGGTGGATGTCCTCGCCCTGCGAGAACGCGCGCAGCAGCGACGCGTCGCCCGAGATGTGCGCCATGATCCGCAGTTCGATCTGCGAATAGTCGGCCGACACGATCCGGTGGCCCGGCGATGCGATGAACGCCTCGCGGATCCGCCGGCCTTCGGCCGTGCGCACCGGAATGTTCTGAAGATTCGGATCGTTCGATGCGAGACGGCCCGTTACCGCGACGGCCTGCGCATAGTTCGTGTGCACGCGGCCCGTTGCGGGGTTCACCATGCGCGGCAGCTTGTCGGTATAGGTCGACTTCAGCTTCGACAGCCCGCGATGCTCGAGCAGCAGCTTCGGCAGCGGGTAATCCTCGGCGAGCTTCTGCAGCACCTCTTCGTCGGTCGACGGCGCGCCGCTCGGCGTCTTCTTCACGACCGGCAACTGCAGCTTCTCGAAGAAGATCTGCCCGATCTGCTTAGGTGAGCCAAGATTGAATTCGCCGCCCGCCAGTTCGTACGCCTGCGCTTCGAGCTCGATCAGGCGCGTTGCGATTTCGGTGCTCTGCGCGTGCAGGAGCGCGTCGTCGATCAGCACGCCCGTGCGTTCCATCTTGCGCAGCACGAGCGATACGGGCATCTCGATCTCGCGGTACACGCGCTCGAGGCCCGGTTCGCGCGCGACCTGCGGATACAGCGCGTGATGAAGCTGCAGCGTGATGTCGGCATCCTCGGCCGCGTATTCGGCGGCCTGCGCGAGCGCTACTTCGTCGAAACCAATCTGCTTCGTGCCCTTGCCGGCCACGTCTTCGTACTTGATCGTCTTGACGCCCAGATGACGCAGCGCGAGGCTGTCCATGTCGTGCGTGCGATGCGATTCGACCACGTACGATTCGAGCAGCGTGTCGTGCTCGATGCCGTTCAGCGCGATGTCGTAGTTCGCGAGCACCTGCGCGTCGTACTTCAGGTGCTGGCCGACCTTCTTGCGATCGGCCGATTCGAGCCACGGCTTCAGGCGTGCGAGCACTTCGTCGATCGGAAGCTGTTCGGGCATGTCGGGGCCGCGGTGCGCGACCGGCAGGTACGCGGCCTTGCCCGGCTCCACCGAGAACGACAGGCCGACGAGCCGCGCGAGCATCGGGTCGAGCGCGGTCGTCTCGGTGTCGAACGCGGTCAGCGCGGCCGCGTCGATCTTCGCGAACCACGCGTCGAACTGCTCCCAGGTCTGGATCGTGTCGTATTCGCGAACGATGTCGGCCGCCACCACCGGTGCCGGCTCGCCGTCCGGCGCATCGGCGTCGCCGCCTTCCGCGGGTGCGCTGTCGACTTCGCGCAGCCACGTCTTGAAGCCGTAGCGCGCGAAGATGTCGCGCAGCAGATCGCGCGCCTCGCCGTCGGTCTTCAGCGACGCTTCGATCGATTCGAGATGCGGTGCGAGATCGCAGGCCGTGTCGACCGTCACGAGCGTCCGGCCGAGCGGCAGGAAGTCGAGCGCGCGGCGCAGGTTGTCGCCGACCACGCCCTTGATGTCGCCCGCATGCGCGATGACGCCGTCGAGGCTGTCGTATTGCGACAGCCATTTCACGGCCGTCTTCGGCCCGCACTTCTCGACGCCCGGCACGTTGTCGACGGTGTCGCCGATCAATGCCAGGTAGTCGATGATCCGCTCGGGCGGCACGCCGAACTTCGCGATCACGCCGTCGCGGTCGAGCGTCTCGTTGGTCATCGTGTTGACGAGCGTGACGTGGTCGGTCACGAGCTGCGCGAGATCCTTGTCGCCCGTCGACACGATCACGTTCATCCCGTGCCGTTCGGCTTCGCGCGCGAGCGTGCCGATCACGTCGTCGGCCTCGACGCCTTCGACCATCAGCAGCGGCCAGCCGAGCGCACGCACCGCGCCGTGGATCGGTTCGACCTGCAATGCGAGGTCGGGCGGCATCGACGGGCGGTTTGCCTTATAGTCGGCATAAAGGTCGTCGCGAAACGTCTTGCCCTTTGCATCGAACACGCAAGCGCTATACTCTGCACTGACTTCCTTGCGCATACGGCGCAGCATGTTGATGATTCCGTAGAGCGCTCCGGTCGGCTCCCCGCCAGGGCCACGCAAATCAGGCATCGCATGGTAAGCCCGATACAGATAGCTCGAACCGTCAACCAATAGCAGGGTCTTACCTTCCAGATTTCGTTCTTCAGGCATTATGAACAAGAGAAAAGTGATTCCGAGTCTGCGTTCGCTCGCAGATCAAGAACGCGCGACGGCCAAGAAGGCCCGCGCATCGTGGCAGATGTTCACGATTATGGCAGAGTTTATCGAGGCGACCGAGTACCTGTCGGAGATCCGCCCGGCTGTCAGCATCTACGGTTCTGCCCGTCTCAAACCCGACACGCCGCACTACAAGCTGGCCGCGCAGATCGCGCGCAAGCTGTCCGACGCCGGCTTCGCCGTGATCTCCGGCGGCGGCCCCGGCATCATGGAAGCCGCGAACAAGGGCGCGCACGCCGGCAAGGCGCCGTCAGTCGGCCTGAACATCGAGCTGCCGCACGAGCAAGCCGGCAACCACTACCAGGACATCTCGCTGCGCTTCCGCCACTTCTTCACGCGCAAGGTCACGTTCGTGAAGAATTCGGATGCGGTGATCGTGATGCCGGGCGGTTTCGGCACGCTCGATGAACTGTCCGAAGTGCTCACGCTGATCCAGACGAAGAAGTCGCGCCTCGTGCCGATCATCCTCGTCGGCAGCACGTTCTGGCAGGGCTTGCTGCAGTGGTTCCGCGACCAGCTGATTCCGATGGGCCTCATCAATCCGGAAGACATGGATCTGATGCAGGTGATCGACGATCCCGACCAGGTGCTCGACGCAGTGCTCGCGTTCTACGAGGATAGCGGCGAGGAAGAAGGCGAAGGTTCGGAAGGGCAACCACCGCGGCCCGAAGAAGACCGCATGTTCTATCTGTAACCAGTCCGTGACGACCGCCGGCCCGACGGCCGGCGTACCGCTTCCCGCGCGGCAGGCATGGCGATCAGGCCACCTGCCGCGCGCTACTTTGTAACGCGCTGTTAATCCCGCTTCGCGGCCGCGCGCCGTCGAATGTCAAATTCGCGCGGTCGGTGCTGCGCGATGCGGCGTGATCGCCCGCACCCGCGGCCCGCCATTGTCAAATGTGCGGCCCAATGCCCGCATCCCGCGCCTGCGAGCCGCCAACCCGCGGTAACAAACAGGCCTCGCCTTTTCCGTCGCGTGCCAGCACACTGCATTGTGTCGGCGCGGCGTTCCCCCGGTGGAACGATCCCCCCTCGCTTCCATCGCGTCGCGCCGGCCTATTCATAACGACCTCACGGAACACAACATGCAACGCTCGCTGATCGCCCTCGCCTTTGCCGGCCTCGGCCTTTCGCTGTCCGGCCTCGCTCATGCCGTCAACGTCGACGTCAACATCGGCACGCCCGCGCCGGTCATCGTCGCGCCTGCGCCCGTCGTGGTCGCTCCGGCGCCCGCGGTCATCATCGGCTGGCATGGCGACCGCTACTGGGACGGCCGCCGTTACTGGGAACGCCGCGAGTGGGAACGTCATCATGGTTACGACGATCGCCGCGGCTACCACTGCCCGCCGGGACACGCGAAGAAGGGTGAGTGCTGAGCAACACCGCACGGCCCGCTCGATACGCAAGGCCGCCCGCGCGCTTCGGCGCCGGGCGGCCTTGTCGTTTTCGGCGGCGCATTCCACGCGATCGCTGCCTTCGAACGGCAACGCGAACGGCAGGCTCGATCGTCGCGCATTCCACCTGCCGGCAGATTCGCCGGTGCATCGGACGCTTGCGACAAAGGCAGATGTGCTCCGTCAGAAGGCGCGTCGCACATGGCGATGCGCACCGCCGCCGGGGCCGGCGTTCACATCACTGGAACGCCACTTCCGCAAAGCTCCGCAGCTTCCGGCTATGCAGCTTGTCGAGCCCGTTCGTGCGCAGGATCTCCATCGCCTTCACGCCGATCTGCAGATGCTGATCGACCTGCCCGCGATAAAACGTGTCGGCCATGCCCGGCAGCTTCAGCTCGCCGTGCAGCGGCTTGTCCGATACGCACAGCAGCGTGCCGTACGGCACACGGAAGCGGAAGCCGTTCGCGGCGATCGTCGCGCTTTCCATGTCGAGCGCGATCGCGCGGCTTTGCGACAGCCGCTGCACGGGCTCGCGATGATCGCGCAGCTCCCAGTTGCGGTTGTCGACGCTCGCGACGGTGCCCGTGCGCATCACGCGCTTCAGTTCGACGCCCTCGAGCCGCGTGACGTCGGCCACCGCGCGCTCGAGCGCGAGCTGCACTTCGGCGAGCGCCGGGATCGGCACCCACAGCGGCAGGTCGGCGTCGAGCACGTGATCCTCGCGCACGTAACCGTGCGCGAGCACGTAGTCGCCGAGACGCTGCGTGTTGCGCAGCCCCGCGCAGTGACCGAGCATCACCCATGCGTGCGGACGCAGCACCGCGATGTGATCGGTGATCGTCTTCGCGTTCGACGGACCGACGCCGATGTTGACCATCGTGATCCCGCTGCCGTCCGCGCGCTTCAGGTGATACGCGGGCATCTGCGGCAGGCGCGGCGGCGCGACGCCCTCGGCCGGCTCGCTGCCGAGGTTCGCGTTGTACGTGACGACATCGCCCGGCTCGACGAACGAGCTGTACTGGCTGCGGTACGCGCGCACCTCGGGATCGTCGCTCTCCGTCATCACCGTGCGGCCGAGCTTCACGAACTCGTCGATGTAGAACTGGTAGTTCGTGTAGAGCACGTAGTTCTGGAAATGCGTGGGCGACGTCGCCGTGTAGTGACGCAGCCGGTGCAGCGAGAAGTCGACGCGCGCGGCCGTGAACAGCGCAAGCGGATGCGGCTCGCCCGGCGCCGGCTCGAACGTGCCGTTGACGATGCGGTCGTCGAGATACGACAGGTCGGGCGTGTCGAAGATGTCGCGCATCGCGAGCAGGCGGTCGCGGTCGAGCTCGCCTTCGAGATGGATGCCTTCCGGAAACGCGAAATGGACCGGAATCGGCTGCGACGACACGCCGATCTCGATCTTGACATGGTGGTTCTTCGACAGCAGGCGCAGTTGCTCGCGATAGTAGTTCGCGAAGAGATCGGGGCGCGTGACCGTCGTCTCGAACACGCCGGGGCCGGCGACGAAACCGTACGAGCGGCGCGAATCGACGTGCGTGTTGACGTCGGTGCGGATCCGCACGAACGGGTAGCACGCGCGCACATGCTCGATAATCGGTTCGTGGCGGCGATAGCGCGCGAATGCGTCGCGCAGGAAGCCCGTATTCGTGTCGTAAATGGCGGACAGCCGCCCGACGGCGGCGATCGGATCGTCGAAAGCCTCGACCGGCGGGCTTTCGGGCGTCAGCACACGGTGCCGGCGGCTCAGGTCGTTCTTCATTTGTATCACCTCGTCTGATCGAACGACATTACCACGGAACCCGGTCATCCTCATGGCCGCCCATACGCACGCCAGGGCCGGATGATGCGCAGTATTTGCTAAAATCATTGAGTTCACTGGAGACTCATCATGAAGCCGCTCATTCTCGTCGCCGCTGCCGCCGCGTTTGCCGCCGCCAGCGTCGCTTACGCCGCCGGCGCCACGCCTGACGCCGACGCGCAGGCGCGGGCCGAGGCCAACGAAGCCGCCGGCCTGCCCGATCTCCGCAAGATCAACCGGCCTGGCGCCGAAGTCACGTCGAAAGTCGACTTCGCCGACATTCGACGCACGCCGAGCTTCCATGAAAAGAGCAAGAACGGCACCGAGGTCACCGAGTACCGCGACCGCGGCAAGCCGGTCGAGATCGACGTGAAGTCGAACTTCGGCACGCGCTACCAGATGAGCTCGACGCCCGACACGTCGCCGAAGCCGCACGACGCAGGCATCCCGATCACGCGCCTGCCGTCGCTGAACCTGCGCTACTGATTCCGACGCGCCGCGTCGATCGCGGCGCACCGCCTCCCTTCACCTGCTGTCGCGACGCATGCCGCTCGCGTGCCGACACCCTGACCTGACGCATCCCGCATGGCCGTTTTCACTGCTGTTTCCGACTCCGATCTCGCGCAATGGATGCGCCACTACGAACTGGGCGACGTGCTTGCGTTTCGCGGCATTCCGTCCGGTATCGAAAACAGCAATTTCTTCCTGACGACGACGCGCGGCGAATACGTCCTCACGATCTTCGAAAAGCTGACGGCGCAACAACTGCCGTTCTACCTCGACCTGATGCGCCACCTGGCCGGCCACGGCGTACCGGTGCCGGATCCGATTCCGCGCGACGACGGCGCGCTGTTCGGCGAGCTGCACGGCAAGCCGGCCGCGATCGTCACGAAGCTCGACGGCGCGGCCGAACTCGCGCCGGGGGTCGAACACTGCATCGAGGTCGGGCAGATGCTCGCGCGCCTGCACCTCGCGGGGCGCGATTACCCGCGCAACCAGCCGAACCTGCGCAGCCTGCCGTGGTGGCAGGAGAACGTGCCGGCGATCGTGCCGTTCATCACGGACGCGCAACGCACGCTGCTCGAAGGCGAGCTCGCGCACCAGGCGGCCTTCTTCGCGTCGGACGACTACGCGGCGCTGCCGGCCGGGCCGTGCCATTGCGACCTGTTCCGCGACAACGTGCTGTTCGCGCACGCGGCGCCCGGCACCGGCCACGACGTGCGGCTCGGCGGCTTCTTCGACTTCTATTTCGCCGGCTGCGACAAGTGGCTGTTCGACGTCGCGGTGACCGTCAACGACTGGTGCGTCGACCTCGCGACCGGCGTGCTCGACGTCGCGCGCGCCGATGCGCTGCTGCGCGCGTACCAGACCGTGCGGCCGTTCACGGCCGAGGAACGCCGCCACTGGAGCGACATGCTGCGCGCGGGCGCGTACCGCTTCTGGGTGTCGCGCCTGTACGACTTCTACCTGCCGCGCGCGGCCGAGATGCTCAAGCCGCACGACCCCGGTCATTTCGAACGCATCCTGCGTGAGCGTATCGCGCATACGCCCGCGCTTCCCGAGATCCAAACCGCATGCAACTGATCGAAGTGCCCGCGAAAACGGGCTATGTCTGGTTCCGACAAGGCGTCTGGCTGTTCCGCCGGAACCCGCTCGCATTCATCACGCTGTTCTTCACGTACCTGCTGGCGATCACGCTGGTGTCGATGGTGCCCGTGATCGGCTCGGCGCTGCCGCTGGTGCTGATTCCCGGCATCGCGGTCGGCTTCATGGCCGCGTGCCGCGACACGGTAGCCGGCAAGCCGGTGATGCCGACGATCCTGATCGACGGCTTCCGCTCGTACGGCACCGTCACGACCCAGCGGCTGCTCGTGCTCGGCGTGATCTACGTCGCGTCGATGGTGCTCGTGTTCGCCGCTTCGTCATTCGTGGACGGCGGCGCGCTGTTCCACGTGATGATGGGCGCGGCCGACGAAGCGAGCACGACGCCGGAAACGCTCGCCGCGCAAGGCACGTTCGGCGCGCTGATGTTCGCGACGCTGCTGTATCTGCCGATCGCGATGCTGTTCTGGTTCGCGCCGGTGCTCGTCGCATGGCATGACGTCCCGCCCGCGAAGGCGCTGTTCTTCAGCATCGTCAGCTGCTGGCGCAATCGCGGCGCGTTCGTCGTGTACGGCGTGCTGTGGTTCGGCGTCGCGCTCGGCACGTCGCTCGTGCTGTCGCTGCTGCTGCAGGCGCTCGGCGCCGGTGGTTATGCGCTGACGATCATGATGCCGGTGACGATCATCATCGTCACGATGCTGTACTGCTCGTTCTACGCAACCTATCGCGGCTGCTTCGGCGTGCAGGAGCCGGGCGCGCCGACGACCACGTCGGGCCGCTGAAGCCCCCCCCGGCCGGTGCGCGTCGCCGGCCGCCACGCTGTTCCCCGCGCCGGGTTGCCTTCCGGCGCGCCCTCCCTGTCTTGCGCCCCTCCGCGCATCCTTCGCCGGGAGCCCCTGGCCGGGCGCCCCTGTTCAACCCGATCTTTTGCGCGCAAAATAATTTGCGTACAAATTGTTCGCGCGTGCGCCGCGCCTCCCGAATCATGGACCGCCCACCCCCGCTGCCCCAGACGCTCGACGAGCAACTGTGCTTTGCGCTCTACTCGACTTCGCACGCGATGACGAAAGCGTACAAGCCGCTGCTCGACAAGCTGTCGCTGACCTATCCCCAATATCTCGCGATGCTCGTGCTGTGGGAGCGCGACGACATCGCGGTAAAGGACATCGCCGCGCGGCTCGACCTCGACCCGGCCACGGTCACGCCGCTGCTCAAGCGGCTGGAAGCGCTCGGCTACGTCGAGCGCGTGCGCAGCGCGGCCGACGAACGCGTCGTGAACGTGCGCGTGACGCCGGAAGGCCGGGCGCTGAAGAACCGCGCGCGCTCCGTGCCCGCCGACCTCTTCTGCGCGATGCAACAAACGCCCGAGTTCCTGATCAGGCTGCGCGCCGATCTCCAGCAGTTGCGCGACGCGCTGTCGGCCGCCAACGAACGCTGACGAACCGAGCGCCGGCCTACCGACCCGGTACTGCCGGGTTTTTCTTCAAAATTTCATTTGCACACTAATGATTTGTGTTCTATATTTTCTCCGTGGCCGGCGACATTCCATTCGACCGGGCCGCCTCCCCCCCCTTTCCCGACAGGAGCTGCACGATGAACATTCTGTACAAGACGAGCGCCACGAGCACGGGCGGCCGCGACGGCCGCGCGGTATCCGCCGACAACAAGCTGGAAGTGAAGCTGGCCGCGCCGCGCGAACTCGGCGGCACGGGTGCGGAAGGCACGAATCCGGAACAGCTGTTTGCCGCAGGTTACTCGGCGTGCTTCCTGAGCGCGATGAAATTCGTCGCCGGCCAGAACAAGCAGGCGCTGCCGGCCGATACGCAGGTGACGGCGGAAGTGGGCATCGGCCCGAACGACGCAGGCGGCTTCGGGCTCGACATCGAGCTGCGCGTGTCGCTGCCGGGGCTCGACAAGGCCGACGCGCAGGCGCTGGTCGAAAAGGCGCATCACGTGTGCCCGTATTCGAACGCAACGCGCAACAACGTGCCGGTGCGCCTGACGGTCGTCTGACGCGACGCAGGACGACGAATGCAAAAAGGGCGCGTGCGGCATCAAGCCGCACGCGCCCTTTTGCGTGACTCGCCGGAACGGCGGGCCGGCTGGCCCGCCTTGCGCTGCTTAGCGCGCGCCGAACGAATACGGGCGGTTCATCGACGCTTCGCGATCGATCTTGCGCATACGGAATTCGAGATCGTAGATGTCGGTCGCTTCGGACAGGTACGCCTCGGCGCGCTCTTTACGGGCCGTTTCAGCGTTCTTGGTCAGCATCAGGAAGAGGTGGCTCAGCAGGTACATGTTCGATCTCGCAATCCAAAGGTTCTTTGACTAGGGTTTTCCCGAATTATAGGGAAAACCCTAGTCTTTGGCCAGCGTCGATCAGACGATGCGTCGTTCGGTCGCCACAGTGCGCCGATGTGCTTCAAAAAAGGACCAGATCATCGCGCTCGCATCGGGGCCGACGGCCGCATGAAACGGCACGGCTTCGTCGCCGCCGGCCCACGCGTGATCGAGCCCTTTCACATGGCAGAGCCGCACGACCGGTTCGCCGTCGCGGCAGACATCGGTGATCTGTGCGCCCGCGCCGCGCGTCTCGACACGTTCGCCGCCGCGCAGCGCGCCGCGGCTGTCGGCGAGCCCGTTCAGCCGCATGAACTGCACCGTCAGCTGGTCGGCGTTCTTCGGCGCGACGACGTGGTCGCCGTCGCCCTGGACGATCAGCGCCGGCATGCCCGGATACCCGCTGGCGTCGACCAGCGCATCGACGGCTGCGGCCGGGTTCTGCCGCACGCCGCGCCGCATCACGTCCATCGCGGTGATGCCGGAGTTCGCCTCGCCGAGCGCGGGGCCCGAGTGCATCGCGACCGCCGCGAAGCGGTCAGGATGGTGCAGTGCAAGAAGCGACGCGAGGCCCGCGCCGGCCGACAGCCCCGCGACGTAAACGCGCGACGCGTCGAAACCGCGTTCGTCGACGAGCGCGTCGACCAGCGACGCAACCGCGTTCGCCTCGCCGCGGCCCGCGCGGTCGGTGTCTTCATACCAGTGCCAGCAGCCGTGCGCGTGCGCGCGCGGCGACTGTTCCGGATACAGCACCGCGAAACCGTGCTTGTCGGCCAGCAGGTTCATCCGCGTGCCCTGCACGAATTCGTCGACGGACTGCTGGCAGCCGTGCAGCATCACGACGAGCGGCATCGCGCCGCGCCGGCGGCCGGGCGGCACGTAGAGGCCATACGCGAGATTCTGGACGAGACGCCCGAGCGCGGGCGCCATCGGATGTTCGCCGCGCGTCCACTCGCCCGCAGCCCACGCGGCCGCGCGCGGCCGCACGCGCGATTCGCGCGGCGGGGACAGTTCGGATACGGCGGGAGAGGCGGCGGCCTCGAGTGCGTCGCGAGTGATGCGCTGCGCATCGCGCGCCGCGCGTTTGGCGGCCGGAGACAGCATGCGTTTCATGCCGCCCAGCCATACCTTGGTCAGACTTTTGGTCATCGATCGGGCTCGCAGTCAGGAAAAATAGGGGCGCCATGAGGACGCCGCAACGGATGCATCGTTCGACTTTGTGCAACGCACCATAACATTGTTTCTGGGATTTTTCCTGCGCGAGGTTAGTTCCCGATGGCGCAAAAAACGGGGCTCGTGCGCACGCGGCGCTATACTGGGGCTTCGCCGCTTGTATCCGTTGTAGTCGTTCTTCCCGGCTCGCGCGTTGATTTAAGCATCCTCCCCGCCTCCGTTCGTCCTTTCCCGATGTTCGACCTGCCGTCTCACCTGTGGATCATGATCACCGCGTTCGGCGGCGCCGGCCTGACCTTGCCGCTCGCGATCACGATCGCCGTCTGGCTCGCGCTCGGCTACTCGTGGCAGCGTGCGGCCGCGTGGCTCGGCGTGCTCGCAGCCGCGATCGGCGTGGTCGCACTCACGAAGATCGCGTTCCTAGGCTGGGGCATCGGCATCCGTGCGTGGGATTTCACGGGTTTCAGCGGCCACGCGATGCTGTCGACGTCGGTCTATCCGGTCGCGATCTTCCTGATGTTGATCCGCATGCGCACGCCGGTGCGGATCGCCGGCATCGCGCTCGGGCTCGCGGCCGGCATCGCGGTCGGCGTGTCGCGCGTCGCGCTCGACGCGCATTCGCCGTCCGAATCGATCACCGGCTGCATCGTCGGCGCGATCGCCGCGCTCGCGTTCATCGCCGGCTCGTGGCGCGCGGTGCCGCACCGCTGGTCGGCGCCCGCGGTCATCGTGAGCCTCGCTCTCGTCACCGTCGCGCTGCATGGCATCACGGTGCCTTCGCATCGCTGGGTCACGAAGGTTGCGCTGGAGCTGTCGGGCCACGAGCGCCCGTTCGTCCGCGCGCGCTGGAAGGCCAACCCGAACTACCGCCCCGCGTCGCAACCGTCGTCGCTGCAGCGCACCGAATCGTCGACGCACACGCTGCACGCGTGACGGGCCGCCCGGCCGTCACGCCCGCCATTCTTCAGACCTGACCATTTCATGCGCACCGTCGCATGAGCGGTATGCCAAGCGTTATAACCCGCCCTATATTACGATTACGGTTTCCACCCATTCCAACGAATCCGCCATGCGCTCAACCGTCCGTCCGCTTCGCCGCACCCTGCTCCGCCTGCTGCCGATCGCCGCACTTGCCGCCGCCGGTGTCGCGTTCAGCGCGCCCGCTTCCGCCGACGAACTGGTCGTGTCGGCAGCCGCCAGCCTGACGAACGCGTTCAAGGCCGTCGGCGACGCGTACCAGAAGCAACATCCCGATACCAAGGTGCTGTTCAACTTCGGCGCGTCGGACGTGCTGATGCAGCAGATCGCCAAGGGTGCGCCGGCCGACGTGTTCGCGTCGGCCGACCAGAAGGCGATGGATCGCGCGGCCGACGAAAAGGTGATCGTGCCCGGCACGCGCCGCGATTTCGCCGCGAACTCGCTCGTGATGATCGTTCCGGCGGACAGCCACGCGGCCGCGCCGACGTCGCTGAACGACCTGACGGCGCCCGGCGTGAAGCGCATCGCGTACGGCGACCCGGCATCGGTGCCGGTCGGCCGCTACACCGAAGGCGCGCTGCGCGCGGCCGGCGTGTGGGATGCCGTCAGCGCGAAGGGCGTGCTGGCCGCCAACGTGCGCCAGAGCCTCGACTACGTCGCGCGCGGCGAGGTCGACGCGGGCTTCGTGTTCGGCACCGACGCCGCGATCATGCCCGGCCGCGTGAAGGTCGCGCTGACGGTGCCGACGAAGACGGCCATCACCTATCCGATCGCCGTGGTCAAGGACAGCCGCCACGCCGCGCAGGCGCAGTCGTTCGTCGACTTCGTCTCGTCGCCGCAGGGCCAGGCCGTGCTGTCGACGTTCGGCTTCAAGCCCGCGGGCAAGTGAGCGTATCGCGATGCAAGACGCCTGGGTACCGCTGCTGCTGTCGCTGAAGGTCGCCGGCTGGGCGACCGCGCTCGACATCGTGCTCGGCGTCGCGGCCGCGTTCGTGCTCGCGCGCTGGCGCTCGCCGCTGCGCGACGTCGTCGATTCGCTGCTGACGCTGCCGCTCGTGCTGCCGCCGACGGTGCTCGGCTATTACCTGCTCGTGCTGCTCGGCCGGCGCGGCGTGTTCGGCGCGTGGCTCGACAAGCTCGGCATCGAGCTCGTCTTCACGTGGCAAGGCGCGGTGATCGCATCGATGGTGGTCGCGTTTCCGCTGATCCTGAAGTCGGCGCGTGCCGCGTTCGAGGGCGTCGATCCGCATCTCGAGCGCGCCGCGCGCACGCTCGGGCTCGGCGAAGCCGCGGTGTTCTTCCGCGTGACGCTGCCGCTCGCCACGCGCGGGATCCTCGCGGGTGCGCTGCTCGCGTTCGCGCGCGCGCTCGGCGAATTCGGCGCGACGCTGATGATCGCGGGCAACCTGCCCGGCCGCACGCAGACGCTGTCGGTTGCGATCTACGCGGCCGTGCAGGCCGGCGACGACAACACGGCCAACTTCCTCGTGCTGGTGACGTCGATCACCTGCGTGCTGGTGCTGCTCGCGACCGGCTGGCTCGTGCCGTCGCGCGCCCGGCGGAGCCAGTTGACATGAAGCGCCTGCCTCATTCGTATCGCCTGTCTCGTGCGGCGGCCGGCTTGCTTCGGCGGAGGCCCGCATGAGCCTCGTCGTCGATATCCGCAAGACCTACGCGAACGCCGAGCGCCGTTTCACGCTCGACGTGTCGTTCACGGCGGCGACGCAGCGCGTCGTGCTGTTCGGGCCGTCCGGCGCGGGCAAGAGCATGACGCTGCAGGCGATCGCCGGCCTGCTGTCGCCCGACGCAGGCACGATCACGCTGAACGGCGAGCCGCTGTTCGACGCCGCGCGACGCATCGACGTGCCGACCCGGGAACGGCGCGTCGCGTACCTGTTCCAGGATTACGCGCTGTTTCCGCATCTGAACGTGCGCCAGAACATCGCGTTCGGGCTCACGTCGGGGCTGCGCAACCCGCGCGCGAAGACGGTGCCGCCCGAAGTCGCGTACTGGCTGCACGCGTTCGACCTCGAAGCGCTCGCGGGGCAGTATCCGTCGCAACTGTCGGGCGGGCAGAAGCAGCGCGTCGCGCTTGCGCGCGCACTGGTCGCGCAACCGCGGATCCTGCTGCTCGACGAACCGTTCGCGGCGCTGGACGCCGCGATGCGCCAGCGCATGCGCCACGAGCTCGCCGAGTTGCAGGCGCGGCTCGACATCCCGATGGTGCTGATCTCGCACGACCCCGACGACGTCGCCGCGTTCGGCGACCAGGTCGTGCAATTGAGCGAAGGACGCGTGCAGGCGGCACCGCCGCACGCCGAGTGGCCGACGCGCGTCGCGTGAACGCGCGAGGCCGGGACCGTGGCGCTGGCAGCCACGCTGGAGCCTGAGAGAAGCCGCGCGCTGCGGCATAAGCTGGAAACGGAAACGAAGCCGGCGCCATGCAGACGACGTCCGGCGCCGGCTTCGCCCCCGTCCGTCACACGATCGCCGCAGCACGCACGCGCTGCCGTGCCTGCACCGTCAGCCCGTCACCGCGAGAATCACGCTCGATGCCTTGAACAGCGCGATCGCCGGCCGGCCGGCGTCGAGCTGCAGCGCATCGACGCTTTCGTTGGTGACGACGGCCGTCAGCGTGCCGCCGCCGTCGAGCGCGAGCGTCACTTCGCTGTTCACCGCGCCCGCCGCGACGGATTCGACGCTGCCGCGCAGCCGGTTCCGCGCGGACACCTTCAGCTCGGGCCCGCCGTCGTCGACCGCCAGCACGACCCACGACGCCTTTACCAGCGCGCAGGCGTCCGCACCTTCCCGCAGGCCGAGCGCATCGACGCTTTCGTGCGTCAGCACGGCGACGATCGGCTGCCCGCCCGGCAGCGTGAGCGTCACTTCGTCGTTGACCGTGCCGCGCACGATCGATGCGACCTTGCCGAACAACTGGTTGCGCGCGCTGGTCTTCATGCCGATCCGGCCGATCAGCGCCCAGTCGACGTCGAACCCGGCAACGGCCGCGCTCGCGGCGTCGATGAAACGGCGATGCTCGCGCTCGATCGTGCGGAACGCGGCGATCAGCGACGTCGCGCGCGGCGTCAGCGTCGTGCCGCCGCCGCCCTTGCCGCCCGTCGACCGCGCGACGAGCGGTTCGCCGGCGAGATTGTTCATCGTGTCGACCGCATCCCACGCGGCCTTGTAGCTGAGGCCGACGGCCTTCGCCGCGCGCGTGATCGAACCGGTGTCGCCGATCGCCGCGAGCAGCGCGATGCGCGTGGCGCCGCCGAGCGTCTGCTCGCCTGCGCGCAGCCACAGCTCGCCGCCCAGTTCGAGCGGCTCGGAAGACGGGGAAGAATGCGGTGCGTCGGTCATCGGCATGGGTGCGGGAAACGGCCGGCCATTATATTCAGCGCGCGCCGCTCAGCCCGGCTTGCCGTCGAGCTTCGGCGGACGCAGGCTGGCCAGCAGCGTCTCGGCGTCGCGCGCCGCGCGCTGTTCGAGCGCCGCGCCGTAGCCGCGCACGAAACCGAGCTGGTACGGCGGCGCCGTCAGTTGCTCGAGATGTTGCAGCGCAACCATTGTGTCGTTCGATTCGCCGAGCACGGTCTGCACGCGCGCGAGCGTCTTCACCGTCTCGTTGCGCGTGCGGCGCGACGCCAGCGACGCGAAGAATTCGAGTGCATAGCGCAGCCGCTTCGCGTCGATCCGCACCCGGTGGCGCGCAGTCGTATCGAGCGACGTGAGCGACGGCGATGCGTAAAGATGGCCGAACAGCCGCCGCACGCGCTTCGTCGCATGACGCCGCAGCGACGGCGCGTCGTCGTCGGCGGCGGGTGGCAGCGCGAGCGCGCTCAGCCATTCGAGCCAGCCGAGCGTCAGCCGCGCATAGCGGGCCGAATGCAGCGCCTGCCGCAGTTCGACGCGCGCGGCCGTGGACTGCGCACGCGCGGCGTCGAGCGTGCCGTTCCAGTCGGCGCCGCCGCCGTCGGCCGCGATCAGCGCGGGCAGGGTTTCGGTCGAGAACACGTCCCAGTCGCGCACCGTGCCGAGCAGAGCGGCGAGCCAACGCAGGTCGGTGCCGAAAGTGTCCTTCCACTGGCGGTCGGCAAAGCGCGGAAAGAAGCGCATCAGCGTGCGCAGGCGGCGCAGCGCGACGCGCATCTGATGCACGAATTCGGGATCGTCGCGATCGAGCACGCCACCCTCGTTACCGAGCCATTGCGCGGCGATGTCGCCGGACAGCGCGAACAGCGCGGCGCGCTGCGTGCGGATGCCGGTCAGGTCGACGAGCCGCGCCTTGACCAGCCAGGCGGCAACCGGCTCGCCCGCACAGGCACGGTCGATCACGCTCGTCAGTTGCACGAATGCGGGCCACGCGCCGCTCAGTTCGCGCGCCGCGGCAAACAGCGCGTGCAGCGCGGCCGTGCGTGCGGCGAAGGTTTCCCAGTCGGGCGCGGCGAGACGCAGCTCGACGTAGCGGCGCGGCGGCTCGCCACCGCCATGCAGCGTGACATCGTCGAGCGTCATCTCGACCACGACGCCGCTGTCGTCGGCCCACCGCCCGTGCCGCCGTTCGCTGACGAGGCGCAGCCCCGGCGCTTCGGGCGGCGCGCCGGCGGCGGAGCGCTCGGTGGCGTCCGGCGCGACGCCGTTGACTTCGTCGACTTCGCCCGCCGGCGCATCGGCATCAACTGCGTCGCCCGTTGCGGGTACGGGCAGCGGCATCGCGACGACGATGCCCTCATGCTCCGCGTCGAACAGTTCGCGCTGCGTGACGCCGGGCGCGAACGCTTTCGTGCGGGACGCGACGACCCGCCTGCCATGCGCGTTCGACTCGACCCAGGTCCACCAGCTCGCGCCGGGGCTCGGCTCGGCCTCCTCGACCTGGCACGGCTCGATCGTCACGCGTTCATGGCCGCGCCGCATCCGGACCTGCGGACAGATCCGCCATGCGCGCACGAGCTCGGCGCCGAAATCGCGCTGCGTGCCGCGGGCACGACTCGCAGCCTTGACCGGCCAGCCTTCCAGCGACAACGACAACACGATTTCCAGCACACGCGACATGGAAGCT
The DNA here is from genome assembly GCF_022809715.1 of Burkholderia pyrrocinia. Taxonomy (NCBI): domain Bacteria; kingdom Pseudomonadati; phylum Pseudomonadota; class Betaproteobacteria; order Burkholderiales; family Burkholderiaceae; genus Burkholderia; species Burkholderia pyrrocinia. The sequence continues at coordinate 22,756 of NZ_CP094460.1, read as the reverse complement.
CCTGCACATGAAGAATCGCCGGCGCATCGACCGCGCCGGCGTCGCCCGTGAAGCTTCTTCCATAGTACACGCCGTCAAAACGCGCAGGCGACGATCCGGCCCCGTCGCGCTGTCGCAAATCAAACGGCGTATTGCGCGATGCCGTTGCCGAACGACCAGTCCTCCTTCAGCACCTCGACAAGACTGATGAATACGTCCTGTTGCCGCACGCCGGGCTGCTCCGCGAGGTTCTCCGCGATCGTCCGGTACAGCGCCCGCTTCTGCTCGAGCGTGCGCGTGTTGTTCGCGGTGATCTGGATCATCACCAGATCGTCGCTGCGTTCGATGTCGAGATAGTGGCGGCCGAACACGAAGTTCTCGGCCGCATGCTCGGTGACGACCATGAAGATGTCGTCCTCGGGCACGTTGAACGTGTGCATCAGCGCGCGATGCACGCCGTCGACGAGCGCCGCGCGGTATGCGGCCGGTTTGCCTTCGCGCACTGCGATACGGGTGAATGGCATGGTCCTGCTCCTGTCGGTGACGTTGAAGAATGGAAACACAGCGTCAGGTTAGGCTCGCCGAACTATAATGAACAGTCATCAATGAATATTTCATTCATTTTCATTTGAAATGAAAGTACTCGATCTCGATGCCGTACGCGCGTTCGTGCTGGTCGCCGATCTCGCCAGCTTCACGCGCGCCGCCGATGCGCTCGGCACCACGCAATCGGCCGTCAGCCTGAAGCTGAAGCGGCTGGAGGCGCACCTCGGCAAGCCGCTGCTCGCGCGCACGCCGCGCGTCGTCAAGCTGGCCGCCAACGGCGAGAACTTCCTGCCGGCCGCCCGTGCGCTGCTCGACGCGCACGACCACGCGCTCGGTGCGATCTCGGCCGGCACGCACCGCCTGTCGCTCGGCGTCAGCGAGCACGTCGCGGTGCCCGACCTACCGGCCGTGCTCACGAGCCTGCATCGGCAGGATCCGGGACTGTCGCTGGAAATGCATCTCGGGATGTCGGCAGGCCTGCTCGCGCAATACGACGAACGCCGGCTCGACGCGGCGATCGTGCGGCACGAACCCGGCGAGGACCCACCGCGCGACGACGGCACGCTGCTGTTTGCCGAACCGCTGGCCTGGCTCGCCGCGCCGGACTGGGCGCCCCGTGCTGGCGAGCCGCTGCCGCTCGCGGTGCTGGCCGGCCCGTGCGGTGTGCGGGCCGCCGCACTGCGTGCGCTCGACCATGCGGGGCGGCCGTGGCGCGAGCGCTTCACGGGTGGCGGTGTCGCGGCGGTCACGGCGGCCGCGGCGGCAGGGCTCGCCGTCTGCCCGCTCGCGCGGCGTGTCGCGCCGCGTACGCTGGTCGACGTCGGCGCGAAATTCGGGCTGCCGCCGCTGCCGCAGTCGCAGGTCGTGCTGTATTCGCGCGTGCGCGACGCACGTGCGGCCGCCGCGCTGCGCAGGTTTGCCGACAGCCTTGCAATCTCGGCGTAAGCTGTGGGGTTTCGCCGCCAGCAATCTTCAGAAGAATCCGATGAAGTCCGAAGCCCGCAAGCACCTCCGCGCCAACCTGCTGATGCTCGCCGCCGCCGCGATCTGGGGCTCTGCGTTCGTCGCGCAGCGACTGAGCCTCGACGTGATCGGGCCGTTCCTGTTCACGGGGCTGCGCTTCCTGCTCGGCGCGCTCGTGCTGGTTCCGCTGCTGATGCTGAACGCGGCATCGCGCGCGCAACTCGCGGCGATCCGCCGCGAGCCGGCGCTGCTGCTGCCGGGCCTCGCGCTCGGCGGGCTGCTCGCCGTGTCGATCTCGCTGCAGCAGGTCGGCCTGCAGTACACGCGGGTCGCGAACGCGGGCTTCATCAGCTCGCTGTACGTCGTGATCGTGCCGCTGATGGGCGTGTTCGCACGCCACCGGATCGGCGCAGGCACGTGGTTCGGCGCGCTGCTCGCGGCGATCGGCCTGTATTTCCTCAGCATCGACGAGCACTTTTCGGTGCTCTATGGCGACTGGTTCCAGCTCGCGGGCGCCGTCATCATCGCCGCGCACGTGATGGCGGTCGGCCATCTCGCGAAGCGTCACGATCCGCTCGTGCTCGCGTTCATGCAGTTCGTCGTCTGCGGCGTGGCGTGCCTCGCGGTCGGCCTGGCCGTCGAGCCGGTCAGCGTCGCGATGCTGCGCGGCGCGCTGCCGACGCTGCTGTACGGCGGGCTGCTGTCGGTCGGCGTCGGCTATACGCTGCAGGTCGTCGCGCAGCGCGACGCCGCGCCCGCGCACGCGGCCGTGATCTTCAGCATGGAAGGCGTGTTCGCGGCGGTCGCCGGCTGGGCCGCGCTCAACGAAACGCTGACGCTGCGCGCGCTCGTCGGCTGCGCGCTGATGCTGGCCGGCCTGCTCGCGTGCCAGTTGCTGCCGAACGGCGACGCACGGAAAAAGGACGAAGACGCGCTGCCGGCGTGACACGCACCGTCCCTATAATGACGGTTCGCGTGACTTCCACGCCAACCGCTTCCGACAGGCCTGCTCCGTGACGTCCACTTCCGTCGATCCCGCCGCCGACCTGCTGCGCGAACGCGCAGCGCACTACGCCACCCAGGCGGCGCTGTTCCTGCGCGACCAGGCGCTCTCCACCGCATCGCACGACCTGCGCAGCCCGCTGAACGCGATGCATAGCTGGGCGTACGTGCTCGAGCGCCAGCTCGCCAATGCCGATCCGAACCTGCAGCGCGCGCTTGCGGGCATCCGCACGGGCATCGACCAACAGGTGACGCTGATCGACGACGTGCTCGATGCGCCGCGCGCGGAAACGCGCACGCTCGCGATCGCGCCGCGGCCGTTCGCGCTGCGTGCGCTGCTCGACGACACGCTCGCGCTCGTCCGTTTTGCGCTCGCCGACGCACGGCAGGTCGCGCTCGACGCGACGCTGCCGGACGACGAACCGTCGCTGTCGGCCGACCGCGAACGCATCGCGCAGGCGCTCTGGACGATGCTGACGGCGGCCGTCGAGGCCAGCGCCGCCGGCAGCCGCGTGACATTCGCATGCACGCGCGACGGCGCGCAGTTCGTCGCGCGCGCCACCTGCACCGTGAGCGCCGGCGCACTCGCCGATCCTGCACAGCCGCATGCGTTCGAATCGTTCGCGCGACGCGAAATGCTGCGCGAGCGCGACGCGAAGCGAATCGCATGGGCACTCGCGCTGTGCCAGCGCGTCGCGCTCGCGCACGGCGGCACGTTCGCGCATACCGCGTTCGCCGACGGCGCGACCGCCACCATCACGCTCGCCATCCCCCGCGAGGCGCCGGTGTAAGCAATCGGTCGTCCAGAACATTACAAATTCCTTGCCGGCCCTATACTGATGGGCCTGTCATAACCGGAGCGATTCTTTGTTACAGATCTTCGCGCTCATCGGCGCGTTGTTCCTGGTGGCCCTGAACGGGTTCTTCGTTGCGGCCGAATTCGGCCTCGTCAAACTGCGCGCGACGCGCGTCAAGACCCTTGCCCGCAAGCACGGCCTGCGCGGGCGCATCCTCGGCATCGTGCATGGCCGGCTCGATGCGTATCTTTCCGCGTGCCAGCTCGGCATCACGCTCGCGTCGCTCGGCCTCGGCTGGGTCGGCGAACCGGCCTTCGCGGAACTGATCGGCCCGCTGCTCGACCTGATCGGCGTGCAGTCCGAACGCGTCGTGCACCTGATCTCGCTCGTGTTCGCGTTCTCGCTGATCTCGTTCCTGCACATCGTCGTCGGCGAGCTTGCGCCGAAATCGATGGCGATCCGCCAGCCCGAGAAGATCGGCCTGTGGGTCGCGCTGCCGCTCTATGCGTTCTACTGGGCGATGTATCCGGCGATCTGGGTGCTCAACAACAGCGCCAACGCGGTGCTGCGGCTCGCGGGGCTGTCGACCGACCACGGCGGTGACGCGCACTACTCGACCGACGAGCTGAAGCTGATCCTGCGCAGCCGCCGCAGCACGGCCGGCAACGCGGCACAGCCGGCGCGCGGCACGTACAGCAACGACGAGTGGAACACGCTCGCGCATTCGCTCGATTTTTCGTCGATGACCGTGTCGGACCTGATGCGGCCGGCCCATGAAATGATCGGCCTGCGGCGCGACCTGCCGCTGCCCGACAACATGGAGATCGTCGCGCGGCACCGCTTCAGCCGCTATCCGCTGTTCGAGGATGCGTCGCGCGAACAGGTGAGCGGGCTGATCCACCTGAAGGACCTGCTGCTCGCGCGTCACGCGGGCGCGGCGCTCGAAGACCTGTCCGACTACGTGCGCCCCGTGCAGTACGTGAAGCCCGACACCCCGGCACTCGAACTGTTCCGCCGCTTCCGCAAGGGCGCGCCGCACTTCGCGCTGGTCGGCAACAAGGGCGAGAAGCCGATCGGCTTCCTGACGCTCGACAACCTGCTCGGCGCGCTGGTCGGCCAGATCCACGACGAGTTCCGCCAGGGCGATGCCGACTGGAGCCGCCTCGACGACGGCACGCTGATGGGCAAGGGCAGCCTGCCCGTCGTGTCGCTCGAGCAGGCGCTCGGCATCGACATCGACGAAGGCCGTGCGGAATCGGTCGGCGGCCTCGTGATCCAGGCGCTCAGCGACCTGCCGACCGAAGGGCAGCGCGTGTCGTTCGACCGCTTCGACGTCGTCGTGAAGAAGATGAACGGGCCGCGCATCGTGCTCGTGCGCGTCTATCCGAAGATCGCGAAGGAGGCCGACGAATGACGGCCCCTCGTTGTCGTCGCCGCGCGCGATGAACGCAACGCTGCCGCGCTGCTGCGTGATCACGCCGGAACCGGCGTCCGCGTCGGCGGCCGATTGCGATGCGTTCCTCGACCGGCTGTCGGCCGTGCTCGCGCGCGGCGAGACGCTCGTGCAACTGCGCGTGAAATCGCTCGATGCGGCCGCGTTCGCGCGGCTCGCCGCAGCGGCGCTCGCGCGCTGCGATGCAGCCGGCGCGCACCTGATGCTGAACGGCCCGATCGATGCAGCCGGCGTGATGCGGCTCGACGGCGCCGGCTGGCATCTCGACGGCACCGCGCTGCGCGCCGCCGCGCAGCGGCCGTTGCCGGCCGGACGATGGGTGTCCGCCGCCTGCCACACGCGTGACGACCTGCTGCTGGCCGCACGCGCCGGCGCGGACTTCGTCACGCTGTCGCCAGTGTTGCCGACGCTCAGCCACCCCGGTGCGCCGGCGCTCGGCTGGAACCGATTCGACGCGCTGGCCGCGCAGGCCGCGATGCCCGTCTACGCGCTCGGCGGGATGACGCGCGCGCATCTCGACGACGCGCGCCGTCACGGCGCGTACGGCATCGCGGGCATTCGCGGGTTCTGGTAACTCGGGGAGTTCCGGCAGTGCAGCCGCCGGGCGCGGATGCGCCCGGACGTTCGGACAGAGTTATGCGTTCACACGCCCAGGCGCTCGTCAGGCGTTCAGGTTCGGACGCGCCCCGCGCCACGAGCCGTCGTCGATGCGACGCACGTCGTGCGTGAGTGCGTACCGGTTGACGTCACCCGTCAGCCACGCAACGAGCGAGTACGGCGGCAATTCCCCTTCATCGACCCGGTCGCGCGCACGCGCCGGCGTCTCGAACACGACCTGCCCTCTCGGCGCATCGAACGGCACCGCGTCGGGCGACAGATTCAATGCGATCGTCAGCGTCTCGTCGTCAGCAAGGCGCCATGACGCGAGCAGCGCGTCGGCATCGCCGTCGCCGTCCGCCTTCAGCGCATGCGCGTCCTGCGGCCGGCAATCGGACAGCCGCGGCGCGATCAGCTTCGCGCGCACCGCGAGCGCCGACTGCACGAAATGCGCGCGATCGGCGTCGCACGCGGTTTCGTCGAAGATCAGCGGGATTTGCGGCGTGAGCAGCGACAGCGCGAGCCCGGCCAGGCCGGCCTCCTGCCCTCGCTCGCCCTGGCCGCAGTCGCGCCACGCGCCATCGGACAGCACCAGCGACGTCAACGACAGCCCGGTTTCGGCGGCCATGCCTTCTGCCGGCGCGGCCGGCTGAAACGCCGCGCCGGCCGCGGTCAGCGCGCGGGCGAGCGTATGGATCGACTGGTGCGTGGAAATGCCTTCGTGGGCCGATGTGTCGCGCCCCGTCAGCCGGTGCAGCGCGCGTTCGCCGCAACCGTTCCACTGCGCATCGAAATGGGTATCGGCGAGATGCGCCGGATGCCGCTCGCTGCCGAGCACGAGATGGATGAACCGGTCGGCCGGCACGGCCGCGCGCACGCGGTCCGCGATCTCGCGCAGCCACGACACGCCGATCCGGTCGGCCTCGCGCAGGCGCAGCCCGTCGCAACGGTATTCGTCGATCCAGTACAGCGCGTTGTCGCAGAAGAAATCGCAGACGTCCGGATGATCGAGCGCCAGCGGCGGCGCCTGCAGCGGATCGTCGCGGGTATGGAAGAACGGCTCCGTGAAGTGGCGCAGCGCGTCGGTGCCGCTGCCGAAGCGCGCGTAGTCGAGTTCCAGCAGCACCGCGAGGCCGAAGCCGTGAGCGTCGTCGATCAGCGCCTTCAGCGCATCGGGGCCGCCTTCGACGGCAAGCGGCGCGAACGGCAGGCTGTCGTGCGGCGATGCGAGCAGTTCCAGCGCGGTCACGCCGAGGCGCGCGAGCTGCGGCAGGCGGCGGCGCACGCCGGCGAAGCCGCCCACCGCATGCGGGCGAATCGCGTAGAGCGCCATGTCTTCCCACGCGCGCCCGCGCCAGAACGTGTTGCGCCACGTGAACGCGCGCGGATCGACGACCTCGCTCGGGCCGTTGAGCCCTTCGGGTTGCGAGCGCGACGCGGGATCGGGAATCGACACGGCATCGTCGAGGCGATAGCGGTAACGCGCACCCGCGCCGCAATCGGCGAACACTTCGAACCAGTTCGTGCCGGCGGCCGTCATCGGGACGAGCGTCGGGCCGTAGCCGGTATCGAGTTCGAGCTGGACCTGCGTGCTGCCCGGCGCCCACACGCGAAAATGCGTGCGCTGTGTCGTGCCGAGCGCGCCACAGGGCTGCGCGCCAAACGGCAAACAATGAATGTAGTGCTGCGCGTACGGATCGTGCGGACAATCGGACATCATGCGCTCCTCGTGCGTGCCGAGCGGCATGGCCGCGCCACTGGCGCGGCGCATCGGGGCCCGGCATGCGACGGCCAAGCGGGGGGAGAGAATCGAGTATGCGCCGGATTCGCCACCGCGATGCATCATGTTCAGACATTTTTAAATGCGAATCGACCCCTGGAAAATCGGCAGTCCACGCTTGCCGAATCGGGTAGTCGGCATACCGGAATGACCGCTCGCCTTGTTGCGTCGACCACGCACGCTTACGCTCTGCGCGATGCTCGCGGACACGTCGTCCGCGCCCGACCCGAGGACCCCGCCATGTCGCTTCCCGCCAGCGCCGCGAAATTCGATCCGGCACGCGCACACGAATACGCCGAACAATCGCGCATCGCGCTCGCCGGCTACGATGCCTGCCACGAACTGACCGCATGCATGCTCGCGTCGGCGATCGGCGTGCCCGATGCGCGGATACTCGTCGCGGGCGCGGGCGGCACGGGGCAGGAAATCTGCGTGGCGGCCGCGCTCGAGCAGGGCTGGCAATTCACGGCCGTCGACCCGTCCGCGCCGATGCTCGCGCTCGCGCGCACGAACGTCGAAACCGCCGGCTGCGGTGCGCGCACGACATTCGTCGAGGACAACGTCGATGCGCTGCCCGGCGCCCCCGCGTTCGACGGCGCAACGCTGATCGGCGTGCTGCATCATGTCCCGGGCGACGCTGCGAAGGCGGCGCTGCTGCACGCAATCGCGCGACGCCTGAAGCCAGGCGCGCCGCTCGTGCTCGCCGGCAATCATCGCCGCTACGCGGACCACCCTCGCCTGCTCGACGCGTGGCAGCAACGCTGGCGCATGAAGGGCGCCACGCCCGACGCCGTGCGCGCGCAACTCGCGAAGATCCTGCAGGGCGCCGATCCGCCCGCATCCGAGGAAGCCGTGTTCGGCCTGCTGCGCGACGCGGGCTTCGATGCGCCGCTGCGTTTTTTCGCGAGCCTGTTCTGGGGTGCGTGGATCGCGGTGCGGCGCGCATAACGGCTTGAAGCGGTTCGAAACGACGGGCGACGCGGCGCGTACTCGCCGCGCGCGCTGGGTATGATGTCGTTCCCGCCCCCTTCCGGCCTCGACATGCTCACCGTCCATCACCTGAACAACTCGCGCTCGCAGCGCGTGCTCTGGCTGCTCGAAGAACTGGATGTGCCGTACGAGATCCTGCGCTACGAGCGCGATCCGAAAACGATGCTCGCGCCGCCCGCGCTGCGCGCGATCCATCCGCTCGGCAAGTCGCCCGTCGTCACCGACGACGGCCGCACGTTCGCCGAATCGGGCGCGATCATCGAGTACCTGGTCGAACGCTACGGTAGCGGACGCCTCGCGCCGCCGCCCGGCACGCCCGAGCGGCACGACTTCACGTACTGGCTCCACTACGCGGAAGGGTCGGCGATGCCGCCGCTGTTGCTCAAGCTCGTCGCGCTGCGGATCGCGCATGCGCCGATGCCGTTCTTCGCACGGCCGATCGCGCGCAAGATCGCCGCCACGCTGCAGTCGGGCTTCGTCGATCCGCAGATCGCGCTGCATCTCGGCCATATCGACGGCGCGCTGAATCGCACCGGCTGGTTCGTCGGCGACGGCTTCAGCGCGGCCGACATCCAGATGAGCTTTCCGCTCGAAGCCGCGACCGCGCGCGGCGGCGGCAGCCGGTATCCCGCGATCGCGCGCTTTCTCGACACGATCCACGCGCGGCCGGCGTACCGGCGGGCACTGGAACGCGGCGGTCCGTACGACCTGCTCAAGTAACCGGCGTCAACTCAGCAACCCCGCCGCGACGTTGATCGACAGCCCGAGCACGGCCATGTTGAAGTAGAACGACAGGATCGACTGCGCGAGCACCGCGCGCCGCGCGGAGCGGTTCGCCAGCGATATGTCGGCGGTCTGCGACGCGACCGCGAGCGTGAACGCGAAATACAGGAAATCCCAGTAATCGGGTTCGGGGTTCCGGTCCGGGAAGCGCAGCGCGCGGTCGCTGCTCGGCGAGCCGTAATAGAGCCGCGCATAGTGCAGCGTGAAGATCGTCGGAATCAGGAACCACGCGCCGAACAGCGTCGCGCCCGTGATCGCGTAATGGCTGAGCCCCGCGCGGAAGCCGACGCTCTTGGCGGTCGCGAGCTCGATCGCGATCGCGGCCACGCTCGCGACGGTCGCGAGGCACACGACGGTCAGCACGGTCGTCGCGTTTTCGTCCTCGCGGATCGCGACTTCGCGCACCTTGTGATGATGCGCGGTGACCATGCGCACCCACATCAGCACGAGATACAGCCAGACCGCGCAATCCCAGCCGATCAGCGTACGTGCGGTCAGACGCAGCGGAAACGGCAGCAGCACCGCGCACAGCAAGCCCGCGACGAACGCCGCGACCATGCGCGGCCGGTTGCGTAATACCTGCGGATAAAACGTCATCGTGAAATTCCGAAAGCGGATGGAAAGGGTTCGAACGGTACGCGGGGCGGCCCGCTGCGTCGCGCCGACGGCTACCGCGCCCCGATTATCGCCATTCCATCGCGACGTGGCGACGGGCACGAGCGCCTAAGATACTGGGATGACTGCCACCGCCTCCCTCTGCCGCCACCCCGCGAACACGGCCGGCCGCGACTTCGTCGTCGGCGACCTGCACGGCTGCGTGGACGTGCTGCGCGCGCTGCTGCACGACATCCGCTTCGATCCGGCCCGCGACCGCCTGTTCTCGGTCGGCGATCTCGTCGACCGCGGCCCCGCGTCCGAAACCGCGCTCGACCTGCTCGACCGCCCGTGGTGCCACGTCGTGCGCGGCAATCACGAGGAAGTGCTGAGCCTCGTGTCGCACGGCAAGCTGCCGCCCGACGCGTGGCGCGGGATCGGCGGCGACTGGGGCGCCGACCTGCCGCCGGAACGGCTGCACGCGCATGCGGCACGCGTCGACGCGCTGCCGCTGGTGCGCGTGATCGGCGACGGCCCCGAGCGCTTCAACGTACTGCATGCGGAATTTTTCGGGTCGGACGCCGACCTCGATACGGGCAGCTATTCGCACGACGTGCGCGAACGGCTGATCTGGGGCCGCGATCTGGTCCAGGGGCTCGCCGATCCGGCGCGGCAGGCCGGACTGTCGCTGACCTGCACCGGGCACACGCCCGTGCGCGCGCCGCAGCGGATCGGCGCGCAGTGGTTCATCGACACCGGCGCGTTCGCGCCTTCCGGGCGGCTCACGCTCGCCGAGCCGCGCACCGGCAGCACGTGGTCGATGACGCAGGCCGAGGCGCGCGAACGCCACGCGGGCGACTGGCCGCTGCCTTAGTCCCCTCGCGCCTTCACTCCCGCAACAGCCCGCGAGCGAACGCTAGCCGACCTGGTTCAGTTCGAACACCGCGTCGACGGCCGAGCCGTTCCAGTTGTATTCGAGGTAGGCCGCGTGATGGCAGTCGCGCAGCAGCGCGGTGCGGAATGCAGCCAGACACTCGCCACCCGGGTCGCGCACCGACGGATAGACGATCCCCGCGCCGCCCGCGTTGCGCACCGCGCGGCCGAGCGCCTGCCCCGCGCTGTAATCGAGTGGATGCAGCAATGCGGGATCGCGCTGCGGCCACGTGCGCACGTCGGCCACGTCGCCCTGCGCGAACACCGTGTAGAGCCGCATCTGCTGGCGCATCGGCGGCTCCTTCGTCGCGGCCAGGAACAGCGCGCCGTGATAGCGCGTTTCGGCGATCGCGGTGTCGCGCGAGCGGGCGCAGTAGAACACGCCGTAGCTGCCGTCGGAAAAACGGCTGCCCTGCGGATTCAGGTGCGTGAACGCGGCCATGATCGGCCCCCAGCCCAGCCCGTAGCGACGCTCGGCGGGCGGCACGAGGTCGAGCGTGCCGACTTCGTTGCGGATGCGGTCGTTGGTCAGCGATTCGAGCGCGTACAGCGCGTCGAAATCGTCCGCCGACGCGACGCGGTCGAACAGGTTGATGGCAGGGAAACGGGTGGGGATCACACGATAGGCAGGCGCCCAGTCGACGGCGGTCGTGGGCCATTGTTTTGCTTCGATCGGCATCGTCACGCCCAGCCACCTCGCATCGCGTCGAGATATTGCCGGACGGCGACCAGATCGCCGACGTTGCCGGCCAGCATCCGGTCGAGTGCGCGCTTGCCGCCGAACGGAGCCGCATCGTTGGGCCGCTTGACCCATGCGTCGGCCGCGGCCGGCTGCGGCAGCAGGATCTGCAGCGCCTTGTAGATGCCGAGCAGCAGCGACAGCCGCTCGAGCGTATCGCGCGGCAGCCGCGCCGATTCCGGCGCCGCCTTCCACTTGAAGAACGTCGAACGGCCGGGCGACCCGAGCAGCACGATCTGCTCGTCGATCGTCAGTTCCCAGTCGCGCGCGATGTTGAAAAATGCACGCAGGCCGGCCGCCGACATCTGCGCAAACGAAGCCTGCGGCGGGGCGGAATGCGAATCGTAGGCAGGCTGTGACATGATCGTTAGTCTCGAAATGAATTCACTAACAAGACTAGTCCATTTTCGTATTTTTGCAAGGGTCGACACCCGACGATCGGCCATTTCTTCCGGCAAAACGATATTTTTTGTCCATTCTGGACTCTTATTTTATTTTCTGCGTTAATGGCCATACGGACAGCGCGTGCAGACGCGGTCCTGTCCGCGGAACCGTGTCGCACAGAACCGGAAGCACCACGCCAAGGAAACGCACCATGAAGAGACTGATTGCCGCTGTTTCGATCGCCCTGCTCGCGGTATCCGCAGGCCCCGCCGCTGCGAAGGACTGGACCACGATCCGCTTCGGCACCGACGCCAGCTACGCGCCGTTCGAGTCGAAGGCGCCCGACGGCAAGCTCGTCGGCTTCGACATCGACCTCGGCAACGAGATCTGCGCGCGCCTGAAGGCGAAGTGCGTGTGGCTCGAGAACGATTTCGACGGGATGATTCCGGCGCTGAAGGCGAAGAAGTTCGACGCGGTGCTGTCGTCGATGTCGATCACGCCGCAGCGCGCGGAGCAGATCGGCTTCACGACGAAGATCTACAACCAGCCGACGCGGCTCGTCGTGAAGAAGGGCTCGCCGCTGCTGCCGACGGCCGAATCGCTGAAGGGCAAGTCGATCGGCGTCGAGCAGGGCACGACGCAGGAAAGCTATGCGAAGGCGTACTGGGGCAAGCAAGGCGCGAACGTCGTGTCGTACCAGAACCAGGACGGCGTATATGCGGACCTGACCTCGGGCCGCCTCGACGCGGCACTCCAGGATGAGGTGCAGGCCGCGATCGGGTTCCTGAAATCGCCGCGCGGCGCGAACTACCAGTTCGTCGGGCCCGAACTCGTCGACGAAAAGGTGCTCGGCATCGGCGCCGGCATCGGGCTGCGCAAGGAAGACACCGACCTGAAGGCGAAGATCGACCGCGCGATCGTCGACATGGTCAAGGACGGCACCTACAAGCGGCTCGCGTCGAAGTACTTCGACTTCGACATCTACGGCGGCTGAAACGGCGTCGCGCGCGTACGGGCGACACTCCCGTCGCGCGCGTCCGACCGCCCCTCCCCTCACCACCCGGGCGGCGACGGCATTGCGCCGTTCACCGCCGCATCGAGTTCATCCTCCGTCGCGTGCACTGCGCAACGTGTCGAGTCTGATTCGGATTGCAGATCAATTGCACCGGCTCGCGCGAACGATGGATAACGCGACCGGATATCGTGCGAATTCAGTAGCCGAAGATCGGGCGTCGCGATACCGGCGCCCGTGTGCACATGCCCTTCCGAATCGGGTCTGCGTGCAGGAAAGTGCCGACCCGGCGCGGATGACCGGCAATCAGCCGGATCCGCCTCGCACCGGGCGCGGAGAGATGGCCTGTCGATGCATGCCGGCCGGCTGCGAGAGCGACGTTCGACCGGCGATGCCCCGCATCACTGCGATCGCGGCCTGCGAGCCGCGGCGTGTGGCGATCGATCATTTTTCTACCCCGTTTTCAGTCTGATGCTTGTTCCGGCAACCGGACGATGCCGGTGCCCCGACGATCAGGCGACGACGTTCCATGCTCGCCGGAACGCGACTGCTGCGCCGCGCTCCGCCGCCGCATCCCCGCGGACTGCGTCCTGGCCGGTACTGACAGGATTCGCTGCAGAACCGGCCGGACCTCGCGTCGTCGACTTTCGTACGTTCATATTCGCAAGGAGCGGGCCAGCTTCGCGCGAGCCCATCCGCACAAGGGGTTCGGCGCGCGGGACGACGGCCGGAACGGGTGCGGAATACCGGAAGTTGCGAATCTGAAACATGCGGCGCGCGGCATGCGCCGGCCGCGTGGCGGCCTAGCCTTGCGGGATAAGGCTGAACAATCGACATGGAATTTTTACCGGCCGGCACCGTTCCGATCGGCCCGATTCGCCGCGGAAATTCGCCCGGTTGCCGACGCGAAATGTTTCATGCGCTTTACATGCGGTCGGCGGCATCGGCGCCGCCGGTCGTGCGCGGGCCGGCCTCGTCGTCACGATGCTGCTCGCGCACGGCACCGCGATGCCCGGGCTTGCGCGCGCATGGAGCGTCGTCGCGGTCGTGCCGTGCATGCCGCCCGTCACGTTCGTGCTGCATCGGCCCTGGACGTATCGCCGAACGCCGACACCGAACCGGGTCACGCGCTTGACGCGCCGCTCAGCCGACGCGCTGATGCCCCGCGTCGCCGGACGGCGCGCCGTCGTGCCCGCCGTTGTTGTCGTGATCGTTCAGCCCGTGCTCGATCATCATCCGGTAGAGCGTCACGCGCGAGATGCCGAGTTCGGCGGCAGCCTTGTTGATCCGGTGATCGTTGCGCAGCAGCGCATTCTCGATCGCGGCGCGCTCGGCGAGCGCCCTCGCCTGTTCGAGCGTCACGGGTTCGGTTTCGCCCGGCGTCTCGAGCCCGAGATCGTGCGGCGTCAGCAGCCGGCTCTCGGCCATCACGATCGCGCGCCGCACGCGATTGATCAACTCGCGCACATTGCCGGGCCACTCGTAGCGGCGCATCGCGTCGAGCGCGGCCGACGTGAAGCCGCTGATCTTGCGGCCGCTGTCGGACTTGAACTTCTGCAGCACGTAATGCGCGAGGATGTCGATGTCCTTGCCGCGCGCGCGCAGCGGCGGCTCGTGGATGCGCAGCACGCACAGGCGGTGATAGAGATCCGCGCGGAAGCGCCCGGCCTCGACCGCGCCGTCGAGATCCACGTGCGTCGCCGAGATGATCCGCACGTCGACTGTGATCGACTCCTGTCCGCCGAGCCGTTCGATCTTCCCTTCCTGCAGGAAGCGCAGCAGGCTCGCCTGGCTCTCGACCGGCATGTCGCCGATCTCATCGAGAAACAGCGTGCCGCCGTTCGCCGATTCGATCCGGCCCGCGCGCCGCTGGTTCGCACCGGTGAACGCGCCGCGCTCATAGCCGAACAGCTCCGACTGCAGCAGGTGATGCGGAATCGCCCCGCAGTTGATCGCGACGAACGGCCCCTTGCCGCGGCCGGAACGCTCGTGAATCGCGAGCGCCGTCAGTTCCTTGCCGGTGCCCGACTCGCCGGAGATGAATACGCTCGCGTCGGTCTTCGCGACCTTGCGGATCGTGCTGAACAGCTGCTGCATCGCCTCGCAGTTGCCGATCATCCCGTGCTCGCCGATCGACGCCGCATAAGCTGCGCCGTCGACGCGGTCGAGCGCGGCCATCCCGCGCGCATGGCCGAGCACATGCGAAATCCATTCGTAGGGCAGCGGCAGCGTCACGTAATCGAAACAATAGCTGCGGATCAGTTCGCGCACGGCGGGACCGATCGTGATGCCGGCCTGCGCGATCGAAATCCAGCCGATCGCAGGCTGGCTCAGGCACGCTTTCAGCGCCGGATAGTCGCGCGACGTGAACCCCGTGAAATCGACCAGCCCGGCGGCGACGTTTACGCCGGACGTCATGTTCTGCGCGGCGCCGGCTGTCTTCGCGACCGCGATCTCCCAGCCGAGCCCGCGCAGTTGCGCAAGCAGCGGCTCGTCGGGCGTACGCATGATCACGAACAGCTTGCGGCCGGCCTCGGGAGCGGTGACGGACACGGGCGTCGTCTCGGGCGCCGCATTCCCGTTTGCGTCGGGTGACCTTGCAACCATCGTTGTTCCCCGCTTGGCGTTGGTATCGTGCGCCGGCTCGCCGACGCATACGACGGACCACGATCGAACTGACATATTGGCCGCATTTCCGTCCGAATAAAATCCCCCTGCGCATGAATCGTGCATGAGGTTGAGGTTGTCATGAACGGTATATCGACGCGGCCGGCCTGCGGCTAGATGGGTGTTATCCCGGTGGCGGGCGCCGCGCAAACCCGGAACGGGCGGGCGCGCTGTGCGCAAAGCCGCGCCGGTGCTGGCGCGCGGCGTTCGCGTACGATGCGGCGCACGCAGAATCGGCACGCCGTCGGGGGTGTGCGCGGCCGGTCGACCGGACAGCCGGATGCCCGCGCAACCGGTTCCGGTTGATTTCGGTTAATCGTCGGAGGAAGCCGGCATGATGCAGGAACGCAACATGCGCGGCCCGACGCCGTTCATGGCAGCGCAACGGCTTGTGTCAGAAACGGATGGTGTCAGCGGCCCGATGCGACCGGCGCCAGCGCGTTCGCGCGGCCGCGGCCGGCCGGCGTGCCGCCGTGTTCGCCGTAGGTGGCGACGAGCGCGTCGACCCGCGCGAGATGGTGATGGTTGTCGTGATCCCACGGATGGAAGCCCGGCCGGAAAAAGCTCAGCCACTCGCCCGCGATGCGCGGGAACAGCCCGCGGCGCGGCCCGTACAGGAACGCGATCGTCCGCAGCATCCCGCGCACGTGATGTCCGGCGCCGCGATCGCGCCACAGCAGCGTCGCGTGCATCAGGAACACGGCCGGCCAGAACGTCAGCGTCGTCAGCAGATATACGCCGATGCGGATCAGGTAACGCCGCAGACCCGGCTTCATCACGGCATTCCACACGTCGAACGACACGGCCTTGTGCTCGGTTTCCTCGAGCGCGTGCCATATCCACATCTGCCGGTAGCCCTCGACCGAGCCTTCGAGGCGCGTCGGGTCGCGCAGCAGCCATTCGGCGAGCATCGCCGTGTAGTGCTCCGCCGCGACCGTATGCGCGAGCTGCACCGAATGCGGCAGCTTGCGCTTCATGTAGCCGAGCACCGCCCACACGCGCTTGTCGAGCTTGCGCGCGGGCAAGCGGTTCGCCTGCATCAGTTCGTTGTATTCGACGTGCTCGCGCGTATGCATCGCTTCCTGGCCAATGAAGCCGAGCACCTGCTGCTTCAGTACCGGATCGTCGATCCGGTCGCGGTAATTGCGCACCGAGTCCATGAAAAAGCGCTCGCCGGCCGGAAACAGCAGCGACAGCGCGTTGAAGAAATGGGTCACGTGCGACCCGAGGCCATGCCAGTCCTTCGCGCGTTCGACCGGCAGATCGAAGCGCAGGTCGCGGCGCACCGGCATGATCCCGGCTGCGGTAGCGGAAGCGGCTGACTTCATGTTCATCGTTCTCCTGTTCCGGAGCGGCCCGGCGCGTCGTCCGACGCGGCCGGCGCAGGCCCCGGCGGCACATCGCGCACCGCCAAAATCTTGACATCGACAGATGTAAAGATAGGCCGCCCGCGCCGACGCACGCAAGCCGCGCGGTAGATGCCCGCTTCCAAACAGCGCACGGTCGGAAAGGCGGGAAAAACGACGTTCGAACAGCGCTCGGGCGGGCCGCGATTCGAACGCGCACGCTGTCCTGCGAACGAGACGAGGCGGTCGGTGCTGCGACTCCCCATCTGCCCGAACGCCCCGCGCGACGGACGTTTCGACGTATCCGGCGGCGGCGTGCAGCATATGGAATACCGCCCCGGTAGCACCGATTCATACGCGCGGCGCACTCGCACGGTGCAACCTCGGTCGCGCGGCCCGCGAAAAATTCAAACGCGCGTTCCATTCGCATTTTCGGCGATCGCGGGCGCGGCGCCCCGCAGCCGTCCGCGACACGCGTGCCGGCGGGTGAAAGCCACGTGCGACGGCCCGCTGCGGGCTCGCCTACAATAGCGGTCTTACGCAACCCTCTTTCAGGAGTAATCATGTCTGTCATCACGACCGAATCGGGCCTCAAATACGAAGACCTGACCGAAGGCACCGGCGCGGAAGCGCAAGCCGGCAAGACCGTCAGCGTCCACTACACGGGCTGGCTGACCGACGGTCAGAAATTCGATTCGAGCAAGGACCGCAACGACCCGTTCGCGTTCGTGCTCGGCGGCGGCATGGTCATCAAGGGCTGGGACGAAGGCGTGCAGGGCATGAAGGTCGGCGGCGTGCGTCGCCTGACGATCCCGCCGCAACTCGGCTACGGCCCGCGCGGTGCAGGCGGCGTGATTCCGCCGAATGCGACGCTCGTGTTCGAAGTCGAACTGCTCGACGTCTGACGACGCACCCGGCCGCTTCCTTCCGATGGAACGCATCGCCTCCCCCGCCATCGCGCTGCGCCGCTACGACACGTGCGAAGCGTCGGACGTGCACGACTTCCACCAGGTCGTGCTCGGCGTCGATGGCGCGATGGTGATGGCGGTGGACGGGATCGGCCAACGCATCGACCGGCACGCGGCGTGGCTGATTCCTGCCGGCGCGCGCCACGATTATGCGGGCCTCGGCGACAATCGCCAGCTCGTGATCGACCTGCCCGCGGCATCGCTCGCGGTGCCGCAGCGGTTGTTCGACCGCGCACGCGCCGTGTCGATCGATCCGGCCCTGACGTCGCTCGTCGCGCAGGTCGCGGCGGCCGCCGCGCAACTCGATGCGCCGGCCGGCGACGCACGGCAGGCAGCCGCGCACCGTTTCCAGTGGCAGGCCGCCGCGCGCCTGTGCGGCGCGCTCATCGACGATGCCGGCATCGCCGCGCCCGCGTCGGGCCTCGATTTCGCGCGCATCGACCGCTGGCTGCGCGCGCGGCTCGCCGAGCCGCTGCGCATCGCCGATCTCGCCGCGCATTGCGGCTACGGGATGCGCCGGTTTCATCAACTGTTCGTCGACGCGTTCGGCGAAACGCCGCATCGCTATTTGCAGCGGCTGCGGCTCGACGCGGCGGTCGTGCTGCTCGCCGACGGCCGGCATCCGCTCGTCGACATCGCGGGCATGGTCGGCTTCGCGGATCAAAGCACGTTCACGCATGCGTTCACGAAGCGCTTCGGCGTTGCGCCGGGACGCTGGCGCGGCGAGCGGCATTGAGCGAATCCGTCTCCCTGAGCTGAGCACGCGTCGATCCACGTAGCCGCACGGTTCGGCAAACCGCGTTCGAGCCGGTCCGGCCGCAACCTTCATCGCCCCCGCTTCGTTTCCGCTCGCAACTGCGCTATAGCACGGCGCGCTCACCGCCGCGTCGCGCCCGCTTCGTCGCCGACCTTCCTCACGACCGTCTCGGCCGCCTTCACGGGCCGGCCGTCGTCGTGCCGCAGCGCGAGCTTGCGGATCGCGCGCCCCGTATTGCGGTCGACCAGCACCGAATGCGGCTCGCCGCGCACGAACAGGTTCGCCTCGCCCCACTGCCGCAGCATCACGATGACCGGAAACAGCCCCTCGCCCTTTTTGGTCAGCGCGTATTCCTGATACGCGGTGCCGTCCGACGCCGGCACGACGTCGAACACGCCGGCGTCCACCAGCATCCTGAGCCGGTCGGACAGGATGTTGCTCGCGACACCGAGGCTCGCGCGGAAATCGCCGAAGCGGCGCACGCCGTCGAACGCATCGCGCACGATCAGCAACGCCCAGCGATCGCCGACGATATCGGTCGCCCGCGCCACCGGGCACGGCGAATCCGCAAGACTTTTCTGCCTGGCCATGTTCCTCTCCGCAGTCGTGCCGGCCGCCTTCACGGCAGCGCCGGCCATCCGTGCGCGGGCCCGTCGCCCACCGCACAACAGGTTGCATTTTAAAACTACTTTTCCTACACTCACACCAGTTTCAAATTGCAACTACTTTGCGTGAGGAAACCGATGGCGTCTTCCTGTCATTCAAGCACCGTTGCGTCGAATGCTGCGAATGCATCGAACACGGCGCATCCGGCCGGCGACGGCCGCCTGTCCGCGGCCCGCGTCTCGCTGCTGGCCGTCTGCTGCGCGGCGAGCGTCGCGAACGTCTACTACGCGCAGCCGCTGCTCGATTCGATCGCGCGGGATTTCGGCGTGTCGCAAGCCGCGGTCGGCGGCGTCATCACCGCCACGCAGCTCGGCTGCGCGCTCGCGCTGCTGTTCGTCGTGCCGCTCGGCGATCTGCTGAACCGCAAGCGGCTGATCGCCGCGCAGCTTCTGCTGCTGACGGCGGCCTGCATCGGCGTGGCGGCAGCATCGACGCGCGTCGCGCTGCTGGCGGGGATGGTCGCGGTCGGACTGCTCGGCACCGCGATGACGCAAGGGCTGATCGCGTGCTCGGCCGCGCTCGCGGGCGCCGGCGAACGCGGGCGCGTGGTGGGCGCCGCGCAGGGCGGCGTCGTGATCGGGCTGCTGGCCGCACGCTCGGTGGCCGGCGTCGTCACCGATGTCGCCGGCTGGCGCGCGGTCTATCTCGTCTCGGGTGCGCTCGCGATCGCGATGCTCGCTGTGCTGTGGCGGCTGTTGCCCGACACGAACGGGCCGCGCGAACGCATCGGTTACGCGGCGCTGCTGCGATCGATGGTGTCGCTGCTTCGCGACGAACGCGTGCTGCGCGTGCGCGGCGCGATCGCGCTGCTGATGTTCGCGGCGTTCAGCATCTTCTGGAGCGCGCTGGTGCTGCCGCTGAGCGCACCGCCGCATTCGATGTCGCATACGCAGATCGGCGCGTGCGGCCTCGTCGGCGCACTGGGTGCGGCGGCCGCCACGCGCGCGGGCCGGCTTGCCGATCGCGGGCGCGGCGAAGCGACGACCGGCGCCGCGCTCGCGCTGCTCGCGTGCTCGTGGCTGCCGCTCGCGTTCGGCAATACGTCGATTGCGCTGCTGATCGTCGGCATCGTGCTGCTCGACGTCGGCGGGCAGGCCGTCCACGTCGTCAACCAGAGCATGATTCTCGGCACGCGGCCCGACGCGCATGCACGGCTCGTCGGCTGCTACATGCTGTTCTACTCGGCCGGCAGCGGGCTCGGCGCGATTGCGTCGACGATGACGTATGCGCGCGCCGGATGGACGGGCGTCTGCGCGCTCGGCGCGGTCGTCAGCGTGGCCGCGCTCGGTGTGTGGGCCGCGACGCTCAGACGCGCGTGACACGTGCCGGCGATGTGGATCGGGGGGGGAAAGCCGGCGCGCCCGTAGCGGGCGGCCGGTGCGCGAACCGGCCGCGCACGCGCGCCGGTTCGACCTTCGGTTCGGCACGCACGGTGTGCGCCGCGGGCGCTCAGCCTGCCGCCCGGATCGCCTCTTCGTACACGCCGGCGACGCGCCGCGCGATCACCGCGTTGTCGAAATGATCGCGTGCATAGCGCTTGCACGCGGCCTCGTCGGGCAGCGCGATCGCACCCGACAGCGCGCCGCCGAGCCCTTCCGCGATCGCGTCCGCGCCGGTCGACGGCAGCACGAGATCGTTGGACAGCCCGGCCACCGCCTCCGGCAGCCCGCCGACCGGCGTGACCAGCACGGGCGTGCCGGACGCGAGCGATTCGACGGTGATCAGCCCGAAGCCTTCGAGCGCGACCGTCGGCACGACGCTGACCGTCGCCGCGCGGTACAGCGCCGCGAGATGATGGTCGGGCACGAAGCCGAGCAGCTTCACGTTGTCCTGCAGACCCGCCGCGTCGATGCGCTGCTGCAGTTCCTCGCCGATCTTGCCCTTGCCGGCGATCAGCAGCAGCACGTCCGGATGACGGTGCTTGACGAGGCCGATCGCGTCGATCAGGTCCTCCAGCCCCATGCGCCGCACGAGCCGGCGCACGGCCAGCGCGATCGGCCGGTCCTGCGGCAGTTGCAGCTTGTGCCGCGCCTCGGCGGGTGTGAGCGGCGTGTCGAACTGCGCGGTATCGACGCAGCCGGGAATCACGCGCACACGCGACGGCTCGATCCCGTAGCGATTCGTCAGGATCTGGCCGAACGCTTGCGACAGCACGATCAGCCGCGACGACCGCGTATAGACGGCCTGCTCGAGATAGCGCTTCGCGCGCTGCCCGAGCGTCGCGGCACCCTCGACCTGGCTTTCGTCGGCCCACGGCCCCTGGAAATGCGACACCTGCGGAATCCCGCGCGTCACGTCGAGGCCCGGGAACGTGTACAGCGCGAAGTGCGACGAAATCACGTCCGGCCGCTCGCTGCGGATCTCCTCGCGCAGCGCGCGCCGCGCGGCGAGCATCCGGCGCGCGAGCGTCTGCGACGCGGGACCGAAGCCCTGGATCGCGCCGCCCGTGTCGTCGGCGACCTTCGGCGAGCCCGCGACGAGCCCGCGCACCTCCACGCCCGCGCCCGGCAGCGCGCCGACGAGCGAGTAGTACATCCGGTCGAGGCCGCCCGCACGTTCGGGGAACCAGTGCATGCCGATCTGCAACGATTTGATCGGCCGGGAAGATTGGGACATCACGATTGCTCCTGCGTGACTGCATGCTCGACCCGCTCGAACGCGGACGGCTGCGTGGGTTGGCCGATGCGCCGGTAGAGCGCGACGTACTGGGCACCCATGTGCGCCCAGCCGAAACGGGTCATCAGTTCGCGGGCCGCGTCGCCCATCGCGCGGCAGGTGTCGCGCGACGCCGCGAGCGAACCGATCGCCTGCGCGAGCGCGGCCGGATCGTCCGGATCCTCCAGCACGATCCCGCATTCGCGCGTGATGATTTCCGCGCCGCCCGCGGTGCGCGCGGTGACGACCGGCAGTCCGGCCGCCATCGCCTCGAGCAGCGACAGGCTCATCGCTTCGTAGCGCGACGGAAACACATACGCGTCGACCGAGCCCATCAGCGTCGGCATGTTTTTCACGAGACCGAGGAAATGCACGCGCGAATCGATGCCGAGCGCGCGCGCTTCTTCCGGGTACGGGCTGCCGGGCAGATAGCCGGCCACCGCCAGATGGACGTTCGCCGGCAGCTTCGTCAGCGCCTTCAGTACGGTGCCGAGATTCTTGCGCGGCGTGCGCAGGTCGCCGACGAACAGCAGCAGGAACGCGTCGTCCGGCAGCTTGAACGCCGCGCGGTCGGCCTGCGCGCCCGCGAACGCACTGCCGTCGACGCCGTTGTAGATCACGCTGATCTTGCGGCTGTCGATGCCGAGCGCGGCGATCTCGTCGGCCACCTTCTGCGACACCGCGGTGATCGCACGCGAACGCCGGTATGCCCAGCGCTCGAGCGCGGTGTTTACGCGCGTATAGACATACTGGTAAGCCGACCAGACTCCCTTCGTGAGCCCGAACGGATAGTACGGGCTCCTGAACCAGCCGCCGTGCACGAAGTGCGCGGTATTCACGTCGGCCTTGATCCACGAGATGAAGCCGTTCACGTGCAGCACGTCGTACTCGCTGCGATGCGCGCGCAGCCACCACGCGCTCTTCAGCGCGAACACCTGCTGCTTGACGAGATTGGACGGCCAGAAGCGCCCGACCTTCACCGGCACCCAGCGCACGCGCGGGTCGGCCAGCAGCTCGGGCGCGACGTGCGACGCGACCAGCGTGACTTCGTAGTTCTCGGCCAGCGCCGCGCGCGCGATTTCGTAATTGACGCGGCCCTGCCCGTCGTTATGTCGCACGACATGCGTGACGATCGCGATTCTCAA